>CBEULT010000061.1:0-1502 GCA_965544045.1 uncultured Thermoactinomyces sp. | reverse complement strand
TTCCCATCCCGAACACGGAAGTTAAGCCCTCCAGCGCCGATGGTACTTGGGTTTACCCCTGGGAGAGTAGGTCGTTGCCAGGCAATCATTAAACAATTAAAATTTTGAAGTTGTTATAGTTTGCTGACAGTTGCTTTTTAATAAATTGAATTTTAAAAGAATATTACATCTATAAAAAATCAAAACAGAATTATGTTGACATTAACATTAGATCTGTGTATTATATTATTTGTCAGCGCTACAATTAGTATTAATAAAGTAAGCAACTAACCTTTTTGTATGTGTTTATGGAGAGATGTCCGAGTTGGCCGAAGGAGCACGATTGGAAATCGTGTAGGCGGGCAACCCCGTCTCGAGGGTTCGAATCCCTCTCTCTCCGCCATTGATATGATTAGTTAGGCTCGGTAGCTCAGTCGGTAGAGCAGAGGACTGAAAATCCTCGTGTCGGCGGTTCGATTCCGTCCCGAGCCACCAGTTGGCTGGTGTGGCTCAAATGGTAGAGCAACTGACTTGTAATCAGTAGGTTGGGGGTTCAAGTCCCTCCACCAGCACCATTCCTAGGGGCGTAGTTTAATGGTAGAACAGAGGTCTCCAAAACCTCCAGTGTGGGTTCGATTCCTACCGCCCCTGCCATTTATGCAAGGTTTGATTTGATCAGAAGTACAGGTTCTTCTGCTTGTTGAATTCATTCAGTTTGGATACGGGATTTTGATCATAGGTTGCACTCCTTGTTTCTTCATATAACATGGCGGCATAGCCAAGTGGTAAGGCAGAGGTCTGCAAAACCTTTATCCCCGGTTCGAATCCGGGTGCCGCCTCCATTTTTCTTGCGGACGTGGCGGAATTGGCAGACGCGCAAGATTCAGGTTCTTGTGGTCACTACGACCGTGGGGGTTCAAGTCCCTTCGTCCGCACCAAATTTATTTTGATCAAAGAAAGGAACGCCTGATTTCGAGTCAGGCGTTCCTTTTGGTTTCTCTTGTTACTTGTGAATGACATAACAGTCAAACGCTTTTCAGATCCATACAGACGAATCGCTATTAAAGAACAGAGGAATGCTCAAAACAGCCCTCTGCAGAATATGTAGATGCAGGATACTGTCAGCGGTTCAAGTCGCTGCCCTAAATCAGAATAACTGGCTGGCAAGGGACCAAATCGAATCCGACAAATACCGCAGATCACAAAATAGACACTGAAGGTCGACTGGATATGGAAGTTCGGAATGTGGACGCTATTAACAAGGCAGCTGTTTGAAAATTATTTGGCAATGAATACAGTCGATAGCGTCCGATAAACCGGAAAGTAACAAATAAAGTGGCGATATCTTTTACGATGATATTCATAAAAAAATAGCTAATTCATATGAATCAGCTATTTCTGCCTACATATTTTGGCTCTTTTTATGCGTGCTTTCGCCATGCCCGTTCTCGTCGTGTCTGTATTCATCATGCGTGCTTTCGCCATGCCCGTTCTCGTCGTGTCTGTATTCATCATGCGTGCTT
>CBEULT010000060.1:0-1515 GCA_965544045.1 uncultured Thermoactinomyces sp. | reverse complement strand
CAGACTGTAGATAAACCCCTTCTAATAACTGAGTACAGAAGGGGTTTTCTAATAAACTGATTAAAAAATCGGCGAAGTCGATGGTTTCGCCATCGCCAATTGGCCAGTTTTTTTAAATTCATAGCAGCAAAAAGCAGCATCGCCTGCATCTGAACACGACGCTTCCCACGAAGCGTCGTCCAACGCATTCCATGCTTCTCTTTCATATCAGCAAAAACCCGCTCAATTGTTTCTTTTCGTTGTTTATAAATTTGTTTATTCAGATCTGTGTGCCGAAGATGCTCAGCTTCATCTAAATTGTCTTGCCAAATATGGCGATGAATGAACTTGGTATGGTTTCGGCTGTTCGTACATTGGGAAAGGAACGGACAGTCTTTACAGATTTTTGGATCGGAAGTGTACTGACGATAGCCTTCGCGGTTCGTTGTTCGGTAAGTTAACGTTTCACCGGCAGGACAAATATACCAATTATAATACTCATCATAAACATATTCATGTTTTCGAAAAAAACCTTTTTTCGTTTGGGGTCTTGTATAAGGCATGACCGGACGAACCCCGTCATCAATCAGGATTTTGCTGATGTAAGGAGTTTTGTATCCAGCATCAACAGCAACTGCTGTTGGCTGAACAACAGTCGTTTTGATCTGTTCATAAAGATATGGAAAGACCTGGCTATCATGGATATTACTTGGCTCTACGATGGCTCCCAAGACAAAGCCATTTCGATCACAGCCCGTATGGAAAGAATAAGCGAAAACTCGTTCCCGTTCATTTTTGGCAAAATATCCGCTCTCCGGATCCGTTGTACTTTCCTTCACCTCTTTGACTTCACCATCAGTCTTGGGAGCCAGTGCCTTTTTTCCATGAGCCAGTCGATCCCGATTGATTTCATCCTGAAGTTGCTCCTGGTAGGTTCGGGCCTGTGCCCGAACCAGTTTCTTCACATATTTCTTTTTATTTGCGTTAGCTTTTACATGGGTGGAATCAATAAAGACAACTTCCGGATTGACAAAACCATGGTCAATTGCTTCCTGTAAAATACGATCAAATATCACTTCAAACAGATCTGTATCTTGAAAACGACGGACATAATTCTTTCCAAACGTTGAAAAATGGGGGATTTTTTCTGTGAGTCCATAACCAAGAAACCAACGATAAGCCACATTGGTTTCAATCTCCTTAATGGTTTGCCTCATAGAACGAATACCAAATAAATATTGAATCAACACCATTTTAATTAAGACCACCGGATCTACACTGGGACGTCCATTATCCAGACAATAATAATCTTCAACAAGATCATAGATAAAATCAAAGTCAATACAGTCTTCAATCTTGCGGACCAGATGGTCCGCAGGAACTAAATCATCTAATGCTATAATTTCAAGTTGGTTTCGACCATTTTTTCCATGTCTGGATAACATAATTAAATCTCCCATCGCTATTTTCTATATAAAATGATTCGACAAAAAAGCTTGTCGACCTGTTAAGAAAACAGACTTTGTCGACAAGCTG
>CBEULT010000059.1:0-1579 GCA_965544045.1 uncultured Thermoactinomyces sp. | reverse complement strand
AAACATTCATTTTGAGCGAGAAGGCGCGCGCTGATGGCCGATGAAATCGATATCCGAAAAAAGCTCATGGCGCTTGCCATTTACTCACTCATGGACATTAGCTCTCACTACCGCTCAAAGGCAGGGCGGGTTCACCGGGCGTGAACCGCCCCGGTTTTGCCGGAGGCTGGTTTGTTTGAGTCACGCCACCATAGCGAGCTCTTCGATCTGCGCATAGAAACGCGCCTCTGCCTCGTCGGGCGGGATATTGCCGATGGGTTCGAGCAGGCGGCGTTTGTTGAACCAGTCAACCCATTCGAGCGTCGCGAACTCTACGGCTTCGCAGGTCCGCCATGGTCCGCGTCGGTGGATCACTTCGGTCTTGAACAGCCCAATCACCGTTTCGGCCAGAGCGTTGTCGTAGCTGTCGCCGACACTTCCCACCGAGGGTTCGATCCCGGCCTCCGCCAGGCGCTCGGTATAGCGGATTGAGACATACTGGACGCCGCGGTCGCTATGATGAATGAGGCCGTCCTGGCGCAACGGACGGCGGTCGTAGAGCGCCTGATCCAGCGCATCGAGAACGAAGCCGGCCTGCATCGATCGGGAGACCCGCCATCCGACGATCCGCCGGGCGAAGGCGTCAATCACGAACGCCACATAGACGAAGCCCGCCCAGGTGGCGACATACGTGAAGTCCGACAGCCACAGCGCATTGGGTTTTGGCGCATGAAACTGGCGGTTCACGTGGTCCTTCGGACAGGGGGTGGCGCCGTTGCTGATCGTTGTTTTCACTGGCTTTCCGCGCACTGCGCCGGCAAGGCCCATCGCCGTCATGAGACGGCAGACGGTGCAGCGCGCCACATCAACCCCTTCCCGGTTCAGTTGGCGCCAGACCTTGCGCACGCCGTAAACTTGGAAATTCTCCTCCCAGACCCGCCGGATTTCGGGGCGCAGCCCAGCGTCCCGCTTGGCCCGATCAGATAGCAGTGACGGATCGGCCAGCCGGGCGGCATGCGCATAGTATGTCGATGGAGCGATCGGCAGGACCCGGCAGATCGGCTCGACCCCATAAACATCGCGATGCTCGTCAATGAACATCTTCATTTCCTCATAGGGCGGTCGAGCTCCGCCTGAGCGAAATATGCTGAAGCTTTCCGCAGGATCTCGTTGGCCTGGCGCAGTTCGCGGTTCTCCCGTTCCAGCGCCCTGATCCGATCCCGCTCTTGCGTCGTCACGCCGTCACCTAGGCCGGCATCGCGCTCCGACTGGCGCACCCACCGGCGCAAGGTCTCAGCCGTGCAGCCAATCTTCGTGGCGATCGAAGAGATCGCTGCCCACTGCGAGGCGTAGTCGGCCTGATGATCCAGAACCATCCGCACCGCTCGAGCGCGCACTTCCGCTGAATATCTCGTCAAGGTCTTCGTCATGGCTCCATCCTCTCAAGAGTTGGAGCCTCCGGCAAACCCGGAGCGGTTCATTACCGTCCTTTGATGGGGATCACCGTCACGCCGTCGGGAAGCTTCGGAGCGGGAAGGTTTTCTACTGCCGAGAGCCTGAGAGCATCGGTGCTGTGTGAATATCGGTGCAACATAACGTG
>CBEULT010000058.1:0-1589 GCA_965544045.1 uncultured Thermoactinomyces sp. | reverse complement strand
TATATCTTCCTTCCCAATCATCAGGAAGCTGTCGGGCTGTTAAGGAAAGAATTTTGGAGGCCAAATTTTTTGATTTGATCCACGGTAAAATCAAGAATCTGGCATTATTCACGATTAAATTTAGATTTTTTTTGCGCTGATTATGGTTCCAACCAATAAAGTTGTCTCTCGGTGCAGTCTGCCATGCAGCCGCACCAAAACCTGTCAGAGCGACAAGCTGTTCACCTGCATAAATAAAATAGCGCAACTGAGCACCGGGCAAAGGCGTATAGCCGAGATAGTGATACCTCTCGATGTACTCGTTCCACAGAGCAGAGCTTTTTTTGGTGACTACCTTGAAATGGAGTTCCGGCAAGAGCTCAACGGAGCATAAAACAGAATCCTGCTGGTCTGTAGCTGCAGTAGGTTCTACTTTTCTTATAGGATGCTTTATGCGGGTTGGTGGAGGCAGGCAGATTAATCCATCTTCATGCATACGCAGCATAGCAACACGACATGACATATCTTTGAGCTTCCCATCAGGTTTCAACCAGTGAAACATCTTGCACACTTCGCGGGAAAGTCGTGATCGATTAAAACTGGGATTATGTTTTATGAGGGATCGGATCCGGGCAAGTTCAGCGGAAGTAAAATCCCTTCCGCAATATCTGATCATGAAGTGTCATAGGGCCTGGCTAATTGCTGCCGACGCTCTTTGTCCATCTTCCAGGGAAGAAAAGGGGATAAGTCTTCAGGTGGTTTGCCGTTATTTTCTGCACAGGCTGTCAGGTATAGCCGTAACCAGTGATGGCAGTTGAGACCACATAAAACAAGGGTCTGGAAAATTGAAAACATCATCGCTGCCAGTTCAGAACTCCAAAGGCTGCCGGAGCCATAAAAATTCTTTCGTCCAGTGACTGGATTGCGGATAGATTGCTCTCCATTATTATTGTCCATTGGTACTTCAGGGTGCTCTACAAAAACAGTCAATCCATGCCAATGATTTTTCAGACTGGTTAAAACTTTACATTTGACATCTGTGAGCATGGTTGAATCAGGAGCGTCAGGGCTGTACTCATGTATAGAAGCATCCCGTTCCTCGGCCATGATGTCTGTTTTTGCAACGAGCTTCTCGTGTTCTTTTTTGAATGCGGCAGATTGCCACTGCACAGGAAGTTTTGGGTCAAGCTCTTTAGTTCGTTTATTGTTGATATGGTAGAGTTCGCCGATCTTTTCCACCCAATCCAATGCCCATTCTGTAAGTTCAGGGTATTTTCTGGCTGCCTCGAGAAAGTCACGACGTACGTGTGCCCAGCAAAAAGCCAGAGTAATAAAGGTGAGCTGCCTGGCCAATGATTTATAGGCACTGTATCGATCACAGATGACAATGATTTTTTGTTGTTCTATGTCATTAAAATGCTCAACAACTACGTTTGCCCCTCGGCCCGGTGCAATTTTAAAAAATACAACTGTTGCAGAACGACTTACCCACAGCCACCAGCGATTACCAATTTTTCCATCAACACTTTCAAACACTTTCCAGCTGCTTTCATCATTGTGAAATCTATCCTCTGTCATTTGCTGGTCATGAAGTGCATCATAAACAGGCT
>CBEULT010000057.1:0-1700 GCA_965544045.1 uncultured Thermoactinomyces sp. | reverse complement strand
TCGTCGCTCCTTCCTCGATCTCCGAGGTCAGGGCGACCCCGATTTTACGATCATACGTGAAGGGGCTGCGCTCATCCTGATATCATCAGGCACAGCCGCCGCGATATACCATCTTTTGGCTATAAGCGGACTCTTTCGGGGCGTCCGTCGAACGTCCGCTTATATGAGGCGAGTGCTGTCAAGGCGGTTTTGGTTGGTTGCGCATTATCCGTTTTCCTGTTCTTCGGGTCTCGTGTCGTGAGCGGGTCTTGCGATGATGTCCATGTTTCGTGCGAGGATCGCATCAACTTATATCCGGCAGCTCCGATCCGGCTTGCCACAATGCTGAATGCATGGACCATCGCAGAGGTGGGATGGGGCTAATCTTTACCACGGTGCACTGACCAAGCGGACGTTGAGCCACACATCCGACCCGCCAACGCTCCCAGTCCGGGGGGCGTTGAAATCGCTTTATCCGTTGCTGATGGCAAGGTCTCCTATTGTGTTTTGACGATCGCGCCCTGCGGGATCAGGCCGAGCTCGAGATATCGCCACAGGGCGACCGCCAGTTTGCGCGCCAGGGCGACGATCATGACGCACCGCATGCGCTTCGACTGACCTTCGGTGCGCCGGTGGAACCACTGGCTCAAGGCTGAGTTCGGTTGGTGCTTGAGCCACATCCAGGCGGTCTGGATCATGACGGCGCGCACGAGACTGTTGCCGGCCTTGGAGATGCCTTGGCTGCGTCGGCTCTCACCGCTGTCATAAGGGCTGGGTGCGAGGCCGATATAGCTGGCGACCTGGCGTCGGTTGGCGAACCGCCGGTAATAGACCTCCCGGGCGAGAATGGGGGCCGAGGTCGCACCGATGCCGTTCAGGCGCAGGAGTTGGTGGCGCTTGCGCTCCGTGGCCTCACAGGGTGTCGGCGCCAGGTCACGCTCGCGCTCGACCTCGACGATCTGCGCCTGCACCAGGGCCAGCCTCTCGATCTCCCGCGCGATCTCGCGGGCGAGACGCTCCGGCAGGGCTCGGCCGTCTCCGGTGACCAGCTCCGCCGGCGTCAAGGTCTTGTGGCGCGATTTGACGTTGATCCCGCGGATGCCCTGGGCAAACAGCAGGCCCTTGATCCGGTTGATGTGGGCCGTCCTCTCGCGGACCAACCGGTTGCGTTCCCGGTGCGAGCGGCGAAGGTCCTCCTCGTCCACGCTCGGAATGACCACCATGGAGCAGACATGACGCTCGCCGCGGCACCAGGCGATCAGCGTGTGAAGAATATTCTCGACATCGATGCGGTCGGTCTTGACGCGCCGCGCCCGGCGGTCGACCTGCAGGCTGGCCGGATCCATGACCCGGCAATCGATGCCGTGGGGCTCGAGGAACCGCGCCAGCCAGAAGCCGTCGTAACCGGCCTCGTAGCAGAGGATCACCTTCGGCACCCGACCCGAGACCTTGGCCAGGCGTTGCCTGGCTGCATCGAGCTTGGCCACCAGGCCATCGGCGTCACCGCCCTTGATCGGATGCAGGCTCGGATTGTCACGGCCCGGAGATTGGATCGCCAAGAGCCAACTGTTCTTGCTCAGCTCGAGGGCCGCATAGAGGGTGTGTTCGTCGGAGGTGGCCGCAGGGAACCGTGTCATCGTATCTCGCTCCTTCTGATCGCGGGTGAAATCAATCGAAGGAGCATGAGACCGCGTCCTTCGGCCTCATAGCATCTTTACCCC
>CBEULT010000056.1:0-1783 GCA_965544045.1 uncultured Thermoactinomyces sp. | reverse complement strand
CCCGACAATGATTGGGCTCGTAGATGCAATGTCGTGTTTCGATGTAAACCGGCATCAGATACGGATCATGAGCCTTGGATGTTCGGGTCACAACACTACCGTGACAGCAGCTCATGTACTGCGCAAGGGTTTTGAGACAATCGACTGCGGTTTTCATGCGGCCAACGCTGCGGGCTGTTGCTGCTCGGCTCTAACCTGTGCAGGTGTCATATAGCCGTGACGAGCAACCAGCCATTGGGTGTTGTACCATTGTGCGAATTCGATCAGAGCCAAGCGCAGTTCCTCGATGGTCTCGAAGGTCCGGACCCACAGCAGGTTCTCCTTCAAGGTTCGGATGAAGCGCTCGGCGACGCCGTTTCCTTCCGGCTCACGCACGAAGGAGGGCGAGCTTTCAACGCCCAAGAAGGCGATCTCCTCCTGGAAGTCGTGAGACATGTAGTTCGAACCGTGGTCGTGTCGGAGCTTCAGCCCCATGGCCATGTCCTTTCCGATGGCACCGAAGTGCTTTCGAACCCCTTGGCGGATCGGCTCCAGGGCCTGGAAGCGATTGGCGCTCTTGTCGGCATGGATGCCAACGCATTCCGTGTTGCAATGATCCACGGCGACGAAGACGTGGGCCAGCCCCTCACTCAAGGTCACCGTCTGAGTCATATCGGTTCCCCACATCACGTCCACGGCCGCGGTGGTGATCTTTCCGTCGTGGACACTGCCCGGACGCTTGGGCAAGCGGTGCGGCGCCGATAACCCGTTCGCGCCCATCAGGCGTCGTACCCGGCCAGGGGAGGTGCGGATCCCAGCAAAGCGGAGTTTCGCCCAGATCTTCCGGTACCCCTCGCCGGTGAACCGGCTTTCGGCAATGGCTCTCTTGATATGCTCCAGCAACGTGGCATCGTCACACGGGCCTACGGGACCAGGGCGGCGCCTCGTCATGGGCGCCACCTCCGTCCGGTGCCGGTACACCGTTGCTCTGGGTATCCCCCAGCACCGGGCGACCCGCGCCAAGCTATAGCTGCGTCCCACGGAGGGCGAAACCGCCCGGCTCATCGCTTCGACCTCCGCCGTGCCAAAGGGGAACCGCTCTCCATGCGGCGGATCTTCTCCCGCAGCAGCTCGTTCTCCATGGTCATTTCCCCGACCTTGCCCTTCAGGCGGGAAATCTCGTCATCCCGCCGGTCGCGCTCTCGATCCTTCAAGGCCGACCCAGCTCCAAGCAAAGCGCGATCCTGCCACGCGGAAAGCCGCGCCGCCGTCACGTTCAACTCACGGGCCACCAATTCCAGGGGCTCGCCACGCATCAGCCGGCGGACAGCTTCGAGTTTCCGCTGCGCCGAAAATCTCCTCGACGGCCCGCCCACGGGCTCGCCTCCGCCAGCTCTATGGGGGCGCTCCGGCGAGCCCGTCGGCTCCGCACGGACATCATTGACAATCGGTGTATCCATTCCTTTGTCCTCCAGTTGCGGTTCCTTCTACCGCAGCCGGATGTCTCACCGAACCCTGACGCACCCCAAGGGGAAGCGTGGTGCGCACCTGCAAGACGTCCGTCAGCTCGCTCCCCGCCAGCACCCGAGGGCCCGGCCCCAGCCAGTGGGCAAAGGCTGTGTTGTACCCCAGTATGGTGCGGCTGCGCGACACGATGACGCCCGGGCTCGGGCAATCGCGGACCAGCGTCAGAAGGCTGTCGCGGGTCGGGTCCAGAATGGCCTCGGCCACGCTCCGCTCGGCCTCCAGAGATCGGAAGACACACGTCTGAACTCCAGTCACTAGCACCTATCGCGTATGCCGT
>CBEULT010000055.1:0-1812 GCA_965544045.1 uncultured Thermoactinomyces sp. | reverse complement strand
CCTATTCAGGGGCTATGTCGGGAAGTGGAACTCTAACGAAAACTGGCTTAGGAAAGGTAACCATAAGTGGTGCCAATACATTCGGAGGAACGACAGGTATTCAGCAAGGGATCCTTGCTGTAAATGGCTCTTTAAGCAGCCCGGTTACCGTTTTTCCCTCAGCAACTTTACAAGGAACAGGAAGTGTTGGCACTGTGCAAAATAATGGAACAGTCAGTCCCGGAGCCTCTATCGGCACCCTTACCATTACTGGAGATTATACCCAAGATGCCTTAGCTTCTTTAATCATAGAAATCGATGATGATCCTCTTCTTTCAGACCTCCTTTTGATCACGGGAACAGCAAATTTAGACGGTTCTGTTATATTAAATCCTCTGCCAGGCATGTATGAAGGAGGAACTGTTTATACCTTTCTTCAGGCTAGTGCTATCAATGGCACATTCAACCAACTCATAGAAACACATCCCTTAGATTTTGCATTAAATTACTTCACAAATTCCGTGCAGATTTACATCCCTTTTACTGAGGCCGTTCTTCCGTTACCCATTAACGAACTAAAAGGAAATGCAAAAAAAATTGCTAACTATTTATTTTCTTGCTCAGCCCATTATTCGAACGAGCTTACTGCCGTTCTAAGATCCCTTGTAAAAGTTTCTCCAAAAAATTTCCCCGCAGCACTCCTTCAGCTAGGACCCCAGCAATTTGGAAGCCTTGCCCTCTCTAATCTACAAACTAGCGCGCGTGTGGGCCAGTCAATGAACCGAACAAGCGATTCCTATGAAAACTATTATCTGACCCCTTGTTATCAATCCTTCAAAGATCCAGCATCTGGCTCTGATCAGTCGATATGGTTTAATCCCATTGGTTATTACTACAAACAAAACGAGATGGAAGAACAAATCCCTTTTAATAGTAAAACCTATGGATTTACAACAGGATTTAACACTCGACTCTTCAATCACCTCGTTTTAAGTGCAGGAACAGGATATACCCATTCAACTCTTAATTGGTATGAGAATAATGGTAATGCTCATATCCACTCTGTTTATCTTAGCCCCTCTGTTGGATATGTTGGAGAATGTGGATACGTAGGACTTGTTCTCTTAGGATCTCGCAGCTTTTATGAAGTGAATAGAAAAATTCACTTTTCAACCTTTAAGGACAAAGCACACAACAATCACAAAAGTTATGATCTCCTTGCTGGATGTATGGGAAGTTTAAAGCTAAAATTTCCAGAAAATTTCCAAAAAAACCTTTTTCTTCTTCCTACAGTCAATCTTGATTACCTAAACATTTTTGAAAGCGGATACCAAGAGTCGGGAGCAGGAGCCATCAATCTGTCCGTTAAAAACGTTCACTCGGCTTTCCTTCGTCCCGAAGTAAAATGTAAACTTTTGAAAGAATTCAACACCCCTTCGATATGCTCCACCCCAAGTATCTATATTGGGTGGCTTAGAAATATCCCACTGACAAAGGGTACCTATACCTCTAGATTTTACAAACAAGAAACATGCGAGAAGAATTTTACCGTGCAAAGTTACCATAGTTCAACAGATCAACTGGTTTTAGGAGCAGAGGTGTTAGTCGTACATAAAGCCAATTGCTCTTTAAAACTAGGATATGAAGCCAACATAGGAAATCACTACAACGTCCAAGAAGGAAACCTAAACTTTAACTGGACCTTTTAGTGGTAGTGTTTCAAAAACCGAGAGTGTTTACTTAAAAAATGATTCATGAGATTCTTCCCTTTTTTATAGTCGAAAATTGAGAGGATTAAGATGAATTGTTGTAAAAAGTGCCGTGGACAAGAAT
>CBEULT010000054.1:0-1859 GCA_965544045.1 uncultured Thermoactinomyces sp. | reverse complement strand
TACGAGGCGGAATTCGTTTCGCAAAATCAGGGTTGATAGCAGTGAATGAAGATTGTTGTCGTTTTTTTGAGATGACCTTTTCCAGTAAAAGAATACTTCGACGATTACAGCAAGTGAGCACATAATGCAAAAAAAGCCAATCATTTGTTTGGGAATTATGGTCGCTGATATCATTGGACGACCTTTGCACACCATTCCGGAGCCAGGTAGACTGGTCCTAGTGGGTCAGTTGGCACGGAACTTGCCATTATGAGTGGAAAGAAGTCTACTCAGGAACGGCAGGGAGAAGCCAATGACCAGACGAAAAAAAGACCCACTACGCACATTGACAGAAGAAGAACGGGAATGGTTGGAACGGATTAGCCGTTCACACAGTGAACCTGCAAGCCATGTAGCAAGAGCAAAAGAAATTCTAGCTGTGGCAGACAGACACAGTTACACACAAGCTGCTCAAATGGCAGGCAGGAAATCGGGAGATGCGGTTTCGCATCTGGTGGAGCAGTTCAACCAGGAAGGGATGGCAGCCATCCAGCCTCGGCACGGTGGTGGGCCGAAACGGAAATACAATGCTGTAGAACGTGAACGGGTCCTGACAGAAGCGCGTCGCCCACCGGATCCGGAGAAAGACGGTACGAACACCTGGTCCTTGACAACACTACAGAAAGCATTGCGCAAAGCAGAGGATGGGTTACCGGAAATCAGTACGGAACGGATCTGGGTGATCTTGCAGGAAGCGGGGTTTCGTTGGCAAAAATCGCGCAGTTGGTGTGAAACGGGGCAGGTGGTGCGGAAACGAAAACAGGGTGTTGTCACTGTCATTGATCCTGATGCCACCCCCAAAAAGAGTTGATCGAGACAGCATATCGACAGGGAGAAAAAATGGGATTGACCGTGTGGGTTGAAGATGAAGCGGGGCCGTATCAGACGGTTCCCTATCCAGGTGAAAGCTGGCAGCCAGAGAGCCATCCCATACACCAGTCCCATGAATATATTCGCAACGGAACGGCCAAAATGCTAACCTTATTTCATCCGGCAACTGGGAAGGTGCGGGTCAAAGGTGTTACCCAATCGACCAATGCTATCTTACATCCCTGGCTCAAAGAACAGGTCGAAGAAATCCTAAAAACCTTACCAGAGAAACCCATACTCGATGAAGAAACAAACCGCCAGGCCTGGAAAACATGGCAACAGGGTTTATCAAAGCGGATTACGCTGGCAGAAAAATTGCCGCCTTTACGTATGTTATTGATCTGGGATAATCTTCAGGGACACTACACCACGGAACTGGTTTTATGGCTGTTTGCGCATGGCGTTATGCTGCTGTATACGCCCTTGGGAGGTTCATGGTTGAACATGGCCGAGTCAATCCAGCGCATTTTGGTCCGTAGAGGGTTGGCAGGCCAAAATCCACAGTCTCCTGAGCAAATCATTGACTGGCTAGAAGGGGTTGCTCTTGGGTGGAATGATGATCCCACACCATTTGAGTGGGGTGGTGCACGAGCCGCCCGTCGTGAACGCAGTCGAAACAGGCGGTATGCTTTGGGTGGCTCAGGAGCTTGCGCTCATCGCCCAATTCGAGCTAAACAAAACTTGGTTCAGAAATGGCGTTCTGCATGCCAACTGACCCACTAGTTATCTGGTTAAGTTAATCAGGAGGCAAGAATGACAGAACAGAATCAAAATACGGAGGATCCAACTCCAACTGATCCATCTTCAACCGATCCAATGTCGGCAGATCCAACTCCAACCGATCAATTTTCAGCCGATCCAGTATCGACGGACCCAACTCCAACTGATCCAATATCACAAGAACCAACTCCAGCGGATCCAGTATCGACAGATCCGACTTCAAGCGATCA
>CBEULT010000053.1:0-1905 GCA_965544045.1 uncultured Thermoactinomyces sp. | reverse complement strand
CGACATTGCGTTATAGTCTCTTGGTTATTTTGACAGTAGTTCAGAAGTTCGCTTGTCGTAGCGATTTCCGTTGGGGATTACCCGTATGGGCTTGCAATCACCCCAGATGGTAATTTTGTCTATGTTACGAATCGGAATAGCGACACAGTTGATGTTATTAATACCAGCTCAAATACGGTTGTCAATACGATTGCCGTTGGGGATTCCCCAGATGGGATTGCAATCACCCCAGATGGTAATTTTGTCTACGTAGCAGACAGTAGCAGCAGTGTTATCAATACCAGCTCAAATACAGTTGTTGATACGATAGCTGGTATGGAAGGGAAGCGCGGAGGAGATGGAGTTGCAATCACTCCAGATGGTAACCTGCTTTATATGGCATTAAGTGGTGAAACTGAAAACACTGTTGTGGTTATCGATATCAGTTCAAATACAGTTATTGATACAATCACTGTTGGGTATGGTTCAAACGGTATTGCTATCTTCCATTCACAATACATACTTGATGTATGTGGCACTGCTAAGAAAGACATATTTTTATCTCAAACAGATCTTTTTAATACGATCTATTGGTCTTCTCCTACTAATACCACTCTTCCCATTCAATACCGTATCTTGCGTAATTCGGAGCTTATTTCTATTATTCCCGCAGGTAGACCTCTTGTTTTTGAAGATCATAATCTTAAAAAAAATCAAACCATTACCTACGTGATTGTTGCTGAGGATGAGTCGGGCTCTATAGCTCAAGGAAGAATTACTCTAAAAACTAAATCTTAAAAAAATAGGATTAACTATGTTTAAAAAAATCCAAAAAATTCTAATTATAAGCGGTTTTGCCAGCTGTTTGATTTCACCTCTTAAACTTTCTGCATTCGAAGTTCTCCCTGCATTCAAAGCAGCTTATTTTTGATCCTTCGGATCATCGCTCACCTTCGATTTAAATGGAAATTCCGAAGGGCTGCACATAATAACGGCATTTTCTCCTCTATGGCCCAATTCTTATTTCTTATGGGAGTTTGCATCCATCCGTATCTTTTCATTCCTCCTATCGAATGTTCTACTGGCATTCTCAAGAAGCTAATCGCTTTATTGTTTAATATTTTCGACTGGGTGAGAGGTCTCTTTCCCCCTTTTTTCTTAGGGACATAAGAGTTTCCACTTGATCAGGAAGTATACTCTTCCCCCCGAAAAAGAGGACAATTATGATATAGACTTCTCGAACCTAAAGAGGAGTTAACAGGTAATGAAAAAATTCAATAATGAATTTAAGGTAAATGCTATGAGATTAGTGAGAGAAGAGGGAGTAAAAATAGGGGATGTGGCAAGCGATCTAGGGATTGGAATATCTACGCTAAAAATGTGGTTGGGGAAACATGATCATGGGCAATTGTTTAAGACCGACAAGCAGACAAGAGAAGAAGAAGAGATTAAGCGGCTTAGGAAGGAAAATAGAATACTAAAGCAGGAAAGAGAGATCCTAAAAAAGGCCATGGGCATTTTCTCCTCAATGTCAAAAGCAAATACAGAGCTATGAAGAAGTTGAGAAGGCAATTTCCCATAGGGAAAATGTCCCAAGTCTTTGGGATGACAAGAAGCGGGTATTACCGCTTTCTGTCGTCCCATATAGGGAAGAGGTTTTACGGCGAAATTTGGATAACGAAAGCCAAAAGAGATTAGGTCACTATGGGCTGAATATAGAAGCCGGTTTTTCTCAAAACTCTCATTTTTCTTTAAGAAATGCGATTTCTTCAATGCTTAAGCCAGTCAACTTGGAAATTTGATCAATCGCAAGATTCTCTCCCAACATAGAACGAGCAATTTCAAACTTCTCTTCCTTGCGACCTTCCTTATGGCCTTCTTCACGCTCCTGACGACGGGCATCAAATTCATCGGTCAAAGCAATAT
>CBEULT010000052.1:0-1906 GCA_965544045.1 uncultured Thermoactinomyces sp. | reverse complement strand
GAAGGGCGAAGACCGATGCCGGCGGTAATATACATCCGCGTTTCCACCGAAGATCAGGCCAGGCACGGTTACAGCCTGGCGGGGCAGGAAGAAGCCTGCGTGCAAAGGGCAAAACAGCTGGGCGCGGCGGAAATGCAGATCTACAAAGATGAAGGGATTACCGGCTCGGTGCTGGAGCGGCCGGGGCTGCAGCAGGCGCTGGCAGCGGTAAAGGCAGGCGGCGCAGAATACTTTATTGTTTACGACCCCGACAGGCTGTCGCGCAAACTGTCCCATCAATTATTATTATCGGAAGAAATTGAAAAGGCGGGCTGCCGGCTGGAATTTGTAAACTTCGATTGGCAGGATACGCCGGAAGGGCGGCTGTTTTATTCTATGCGCGGCGCCATTGCGGAGTATGAAAAAGAAAAGTTTTTAATCCGCTCTAAATTCGGCAAAAAGGCCAAAGCGAAAAAAGGGCTTTTAACGCACAGTCCGGGAATATTCGGCTACAACTATGTAAGCGAAAAAAGCACGCTGGAGATAAACGAAGAGCAGGCGCAGCTGTACCGGCAGATGGTAGACATCATTTTCAGCGGCGGCTCACCGGAGAAAATTGCCGCGCAGTTTAACGCCGTCGGCATACCCGGCCCGCGGGGCGGCAGGTGGTACCGCACTACCGTGCGCCGCATACTGAAAAACCCGACGTACACCGGCACGATGTTTCTCAACCGGCTCAACACCGAAGGCGTAAAAGCAAAAAGGGCGGTGGGTAAAAAAGTTAACGCCCGGCAGCGGCCGCAGAAAGAGTGGATTGCGGTTTCCGTTCCGGCGCTGATATCAGCGGCGGAATGGCAGGCGCTGCAGCGGGAGCTGGCCGCCGGTAAGCACAGCCGGCGGGGAAAACGGGTAAATTTTTACCTGCTGTCGAAAGTGCTTTACTGCGGCGTCTGCGGCAGTTCGATGTACGGCCGCGCCGCACCGATGAGAAATAAGCGCGGCTTTTACAGATATTATGTTTGTGCGCGCCGCGCCGGCTGCCGCGACCGCAAAAACCCGCAGCAAAAATGCACCGGCAGGTATTTTAAAGCGGAAATGCTGGAAGAGCTGGTGTGGAGTAAACTGAAAGAATGGCTGTTTCACCCCGACGCTCCGCTGCATGATACCGCAGGCGGCGGGCAGCGCCGAAACAGAGAAAAGGAAAATCTGCAGAGGCAGACGGCGGCGCTGGCCAAAGAAAAAGAGCGCGTCTTTGCCGCCTACCGGCGCGGCATATTGGATATAGACGACTTTGCAGAGGCGGTAAAAGATATTGACGGAAAGCTCGCTGCCGCCGAAAACAGGCTGAACGAAATAGTGAAAGATGAACAGGCGCAGCATCTGCTGCCCCAGAAGGCAGACGATTTTCAAGCGCTTGCCCAAGAAATGCGGGAGAAAATAGACGAACTGCCGCAGCAGGATAAAAAGCACCTGGTAGAGCTTTTAATCAGCAGAATAGAAGTAAGCGATGCCGAGGTGGTAATTACCGCCAAAGTGCCGCCAAACGTCTGCGTTGGGGTGCCGGCACTGCCTAATCAGTTAAATTAAATACACACCCGCTGCGGCACCACTGTATGCCGCAGTTTTATTTTTTGGGGGGGCAGAAAAACGCCTGCCTGCCCCGCAGAGCCGGCTGCTTTGGCGGGCGGCAGCCGCTTATACCTTTGGCGGCTCAAGCGATGCCTGCCAATTTTTGTATTGACAAAATATGTTATCTGCTTATATATTTTAGATAGTTTAGGGAGTAACCGGTAAATATGGTTGGCTTTCGGGGATTCTTACGGTTTGTTCCGGGGCGGCGTACCCGGTGCCGGTGGCGCTTGATAATCCGCCGGCCTGCTTTTAGTTGGTATTAATGTGTGAGAATATGAGGAGAAATAACGGCAAA
>CBEULT010000051.1:0-1976 GCA_965544045.1 uncultured Thermoactinomyces sp. | reverse complement strand
AGGAATTTCGCTACCTTAGGACCGTTATAGTTACGGCCGCCGTTTACTGGGGCTTAAGTTCAAGGCTTCGCTTTCGCTAACCTTTCCCCTTAACCTTCCAGCACCGGGCAGGTGTCAGCCCCTATACTTCGTCTTTCGACTTAGCAGAGACTTGTGTTTTTGGTAAACAGTCGCTTGGGCCTTTTCACTGCGGCCGAGATTTCTCTCGGCACCCCTTCTCCCGAAGTTACGAGGCCATTTTGCCTAGTTCCTTAACAAAGGTTCTTCCGCGCGTCTTAGGATTCTCTCCTCGCCTACCTGTGTCGGTTTGCGGTACGGGTATCGACTTGCTCGATAGAGGCTTTTCTTGGCAGTTTGAAGTCGGCTGCTTCGCTACTTATTTTTCACTCCCCATCACAGCTTAGAATTGTTAAGACGGATTTGCCTATCTTAACTCCCTTGCTGCTTGGACGCACTCTACCAACGGTGCGCTCAGCCTATCCTCCTGCGTCACCCCTTCTCTTAACGCTTGTCGATAGTACAGGAATCTCAACCTGTTGTCCATCACCTACGCTTCTTCAGCCTCGGCTTAGGTCCCGACTAACCCTGAGTGGACGAGCCTTCCTCAGGAACCCTTAGGCTTTCGACGGGTAAGATTCTCACTTACCTTTTCGCTACTCATGCCAGCATTCTCACTTCTGTATAGTCCACCTCGCCTTACAGCTTAGCTTCTGCCCATACAGAACGCTCCTCTACCGATACTTACCGTATCCCACAGCTTCGGTACCAAATTTAGCCCCGGTAATCTTCGGCGCAGGGTCACTTGACCAGTGAGCTATTACGCACTCTTTAAATGTATGGCTGCTTCTAAGCCAACATCCTGGTTGTCTCTGTAACCCTACCTCCTTTCCCACTTAATTTGGATTTAGGGACCTTAGCTGGTGGTCTGGGCTCTTTCCCTTTCGACTACGAAGCTTATCCCACGTAGTCTGACTCCCGAGTATATGAGTATGGCATTCGCAGTTTGATAGGTTTTGGTAACACTTGTGTGCCCCTAGACCATTCAGTGCTCTACCTCCATCTCACTTACCTCGAGGCTAGCCCTAAAGCTATTTCGAGGAGAACCAGCTATCTCCGAGTTCGATTGGCTTTTCACCCCTACCCACAGGTCATCCCATAGCTTTTAAACGCTAACGGGTTCGAGCCTCCATTTTATTTTACTAAAACTTCACTCTGCCCATGGGTAGATCACTCGGTTTCGGGTCTATGGCATGAAACTTTCGCCCTATTAAGACTCGGTTTCCCTTCGGCTCCGTGCCTTCAGCACTTAACCTCGCTCCATACCATAACTCGCTGGCCCGTTCTACAAAAAGTACGCGGTCGCTCTCTTTGAGCTTCCACTGCTTGTAGACATAGGGTTTCAGGTTCTATTTCACTCCCCTCCCGGGGTTCTTTTCACCTTTCCCTCACGGTACTATGCGCTATCGGTCACCAGTTAGTATTTAGCCTTGGGAGGTGGTCCTCCCTGCTTCCCACAGGATTTCACGTGTCCCATGGTACTCTGGATCACAGCTTAAGCTTCTTAGGTTTCGTTTACAGGACTTTCACCTTCTATGGTAGGCCTTTCCATACCTTTCAACTACCTAATCCACTTGTTTATGCTGTGTCCTCAACCCCAGTACAAGTACTGGTTTGGGCTCTTTCCCTTTCGCTCGCCGCTACTTAGGAAATCGATGTTTCTTTCTCTTCCTCAGGGTACTTAGATGTTTCAGTTCCCCTGGTTCCCTTCCCTTACCTATGTGTTCAGTAAGGGATACTTGAGGTTTGCTCAAGTGGGTTCCCCCATTCGGATATCCCCGGATCGATGCCTATTTGCGACTCCCCGAGGCGTTTCGGCGCTTATCCCGTCCTTCTTCGGCTACTGGTGCCAAGGCATTCACCCTATGCCCTTATTAGCTTGACCAGAAATATAATTTACTGTGAAGTTTTCAATGTTC
>CBEULT010000050.1:0-2235 GCA_965544045.1 uncultured Thermoactinomyces sp. | reverse complement strand
TTCAGTGGGATCGGCATCGTGACAGGGAAGCCGGCCTTACGATATTTTACGTGCATCTCTGCCTTGGTGAATTGAATATCATCCAGAGTTAATCTACTAATTTCTTGAGGGCGCAGCCCCATGGTATACGCTATATGAACCATGGCATATGCCCGCAAATCCGTAGGAGTTGACAGTGTCATATTATCAAAGAGTTGTTGGATTTCATCAGTGCGCAAGAAACAGGGTGGTTTTGTCCGGTGAAATATTCGCGGTACTTTGAGCAATGCTGCAAAGTCTCGTTTGAGCAAATGACACTCATGGTATAAATATTTCAGGAAAAGCTTGAGACAACTCCGGTTAAGTTTTTGGCTCTGCCGGGCATAAGCTGTATTATATTCCTGATTAAAGGCGTCTATCTGCTCTATGGTTATTGCCGAAAGATTGAAGTCGTGCCGCCTGAGATAGTGAAAGAATGCCTCGAGAACTCGCCGTGTATGCTGTACCGTTTTTTCTGTATCATAACGGGCGATGGCACAATAATGCAGATAGTCCTCAAAAATGCCCGGTAGTTTTGGTCTTGATTTTAATGGAATGGGCTGAGAGATTTGCTTCTGTTGATACAGGAATTTTGCCAGACCCCGAACTGCGCGTCGTCGTTCATTGCCGTCGCCTTGCTGCATAAATTCTTTCAATATTTCAAGGGTAAATATTTCGTCCCATTCTATTGGCTGCCGCTCCATAAAAAGACGGAAATCCTGAAGGGTCTTGCACTGAGTGTCGATGTGTGTATCCGGATATCCCTGTTCGATCCGCTGCAGAAGATATTGTTCAACTGCCTGCGAGAGTCTTTTCGAGACCTTATGATTCATGATCACGGTTGAATTGTCTGCGGATTATTTGCCCGATTGTGGCAGGATCAGACGTTTCCATGTCGTCCCTGGTTTTGAGCAAGCTGGCGGGTTGATCCACAGGGATTCGCGGCAAGGAAAGGACTTGAAAAAAGGTGCCGTCAAAGGCCAGCAGATCCTTATTTATCAGGCTGTCCCTGGCCATGATATATTCATCCACACTGATGGCGAGCAGGGAGCATATTTTGTCATAGGAATAATACGAAAGTCCCTGCCGGTCTGATACCAGGACAAGGAAAAAATATAAGAGGAGTTCGTGGTGGCCCAGAGTGGCCCAGAACCCATGCCGGAGAAAACGATGTTCGATAAAGGCGAAGCTGCCATTGATCTGTCGGATCCGATTGCTGACAAGTGGATTTCTCATAATGCGCCTCCTTATGCTGTACCGTATAGCAAGATAGAGCTTGGCGCTATCGAGTCCTTCTTTACAAGATTTCTCTATCCTGGTGATATTGGGATAATCTTGACCTCTAACGCGTCGCTCTTTGCAAGATCGCTCCCAAGGGGACAAATGTAATAACTGGTTGTAGTTTGGTTGAAATATTGGTCGAACGTGTCCGTCTTTGCAAGATGCTCGGTATCGCAGGCCTGAATGCCGGCATCAGAACAGCGCGTTTTGTCTCGTTGTCGTTGCAGCCTGCGGTTTCGTTCACAGTAGTCTGGATTTTTGTCGCGGTACCGTTTCCAGTAATCAGGGGTTCTTTCCCGCCAGGATTGCTGCATTTCACGTTTATCGGTCTTGTAATCGGGATCGGTTTGCAGTTTTTCTCTTTGCCATTTGTTTTTCCTGTCCTGTTGACATGCTTTGGCGCCACAGTATTTCTGATTTTTCACCCGTGGATTTCTGGGCCGGATGTGCTTGCAGCAGGCGCATCGGAACGTGATCTGTTTCACACCTTTACCTCCCCGACGGCTTATTGAATTACCTTACGAGAAGATAAGAAAAAGAAGAAAAGATAAAGAAAATAAAGGAAGGAAATATAAGAGATTAAACAACAGGAGAAAAAGAAAAAGGAAGAAAAGGAACCAGATTCAAAGAAAAAGGATGAAGGAAAGAACTACAGAAGGAGGGAAGAAAAGGAAGCAGAGAAAAACACAACATAACTAATCGAGCAACATAACTACAGTACATCAACGAAAGAAACTCTCTCCGACCACTCCCACTCGGTAGCCCTTCCGCATATTTTGGCAAAGTTAAGGTGTTATGAGGTAAGGTTTCGTTGCTGTGGGCAAACGAGACATGAAGATTTGTACAGATAAGGTATTATTAACCTCTGTGTATCGGGGCTTGTTTTTCTGTAAAAAATATCTCAACTGTGATTGGATAAATAGTGAAGCGTTTGTG
>CBEULT010000049.1:0-2284 GCA_965544045.1 uncultured Thermoactinomyces sp. | reverse complement strand
TTAGAAAACCCCTTCTGTACTCAGTTATTAGAAGGGGTTTATCTACAGTCTGAGCTACCCCTTTGAGGTAGCTCTTTCTCTGCCTTTATCCAGAAAAAACCCGTCCAACTTTCGATGAACCGTGCTTATTTCATCTTCTCCAGCTTTTCCACATGTCGCTTCAAATCCAGAACCGACTGTCAATCCGAAACGTGGTTTCTTCCAGTAACCGAATCTTGTCTTCATGCAGATGGTACTGGCGACTTCCTCTACCTGATTCTCCACTCCGCCGACATCCGTACCACATTTTCTATGTCATCCAACCGTCTATCCATTTGATTGAACCGTTCATCCACTTTTTAAGTTTCTCGTTTACTTCCTGCCGGAATGCCTTTTGTTCCGTCTCCAGATGATCCAACTTCGTCAGTATACTTCTTCCATCTCCTGACCTCCTTACATCCATTATACCAACCGCTTCCAGCATCCAAAAATTATTTTTCAGAAAACAAGAACCAACAGGCCCCACAGGATGAGATACACCACCAACCGAACCGGATATAACAAACCGTATCACGACTAAACCCACCAATATCCCGATAGACCATCCGTCAAAGAGCGGTAAATCCATCAAAAACCGAATCACAAACCATAGGAAAACCGGTTTTGTTGCGTCAATTTAGCAAGGGAGATTGGATTACCTTTTCAATTTAAAAGATACACATTTATTTTAAAAAATTAATTATGTTGATAAGACGTGTTTTTATGAAACATTCCTTTTTCTGAATCAGGATCTTCAAGGCAATCTAAAAAAAGCTGAAAACTCAATTGATAATCTTTAATATGTTGAAATTTCTTTTCATGGAGTGATTTATTTAAATAGATGACTATTTGTTGGGGTGTAAAGGTATTTATACTTGAAGTAATCTATTCTTTTACCTTATATTTAAATAAAAATAGTTATATATTAACTAATATAAAAAGGAGAAGTCAAAGTGAACAAATTTGTACGAGTTGTAATAACTTCACTATTAATTTCAAGTGGAATATTTTTTAGTGGATGTACCAATGCTGACAGCGCAGTTAAAAATGAGCGACCAAACACTCAAGAGGTTCTGAAAAAGTCAGTTGAGGAGATGAAAAAGCTCAAAGGGTATAAGTGGCAGGTAACAGCAAATCAAAACTTGAAAGCCTCTGAACCGGGGGTAACCGCAACGACAAATATCACAGGCGGCGTTGATTATATAAATGAGGTCAACTTCCGGGCAAACATGCAGATGTCTGCGGAGTTTTCGCAAGATCAGTCCCGTGAGAACATCGCATTAGAGCTGATCAGTAAAGATAACATGGTGTACCTCAAAAACGGATACACAAATCAATGGGCTAAGTCACAAATGACGCCTGAGATGACGGAACACTTCCTGGGACTGGATCAAGAATACAGTAATCCGGAATTTATATTAGATAAGGTGCTTATCGATGAAAATGAAACAAAAATAAATGAACAAGGCGACAATTACGTCGTAGAGTTATCTTTAACTGATCCAAGCAAAATCAAGCCATACATGGAATATGCTTTACGGAATTGGGAAAAAGACTCCACCGTAAAGCATGATCAAGTCAAGTTTGACAGTTTCAAAGTTTCTCTACATATCTCTAAAAACGACTATAAACTAAACAAGATTGAACAAGATGCAAAAGCTAATGTACCACTGAACGTTGCAAACGCTAGCATTGACATGGAACAAAAAATGACGTTGGACTTTAAAGGAGAAGTGACAAGCATCACTGTTCCAGCCGATGCTGAATCTGCTCCAGAGGTTAACTTGAATCCAGAAAACAACGGAACAAATGGTGGTTCTGGCGGTATGGATGGCGCCTACAGGCCCGGAGATATCTTTAAAGGAATTGAAGGCGGCATCAATCCAAACTTTGGGTCTGATTCTTATAATTCTTCTGGTTCATCCCAAACCAATGATAAACCTTATGTAGATCCGAGTTTTGGCTCTTATTAATAGTCCCAAAAAGAAGGAGGGGGTAATTAGCCCCCTCCTATCTCTTCGTATACACTTATCTTCTTACTACTTTACAAATTACTTTTCGTCCGATAGCTCTGCCTGTCTTTGTCACCATTCCTGTAGTTGCTTGGCCAACACCAGTACTAAATTAATATTCTGAAATCGACCTCATTTATATAATCAACACTTCAAAGGAAACAAACCCGGATAGATAAATATAGCCTCTATAAACAGAGGCTCAGCTTGTCGACAAAGTCTGTTTTCTTAACAGGTCGACAAGCTTTTTTGTC
>CBEULT010000048.1:0-2313 GCA_965544045.1 uncultured Thermoactinomyces sp. | reverse complement strand
TTCCTGAAGAAACCTGAACGGATAGAGGTGCTTGGGGCTGTGCTGTTAATATCGCTTATGGTCTGGAACTTAATTGAGCACACTCTTCGACAATACATCAAGGAATGTGAGGTTACTCTTCCCGGCTGGGACAAGAAGCAGACTACTCGTCCAACTGCATTTATGAGCCTGTTGAATTAGGAGTGCTATAAAAAGCCTCTATTGTTGATAACAGTTCATTGTTGAGACACGATCTCGTTCTGCCGTGCTCGGAACAAGTAATCAATTACGACAATGTAACTAAAAGTGGCTCCAATGGGTAAAAACAGGGCTATCCCCACCTTAACTCGCCGCATTTACAGGATTTTTGACGCAGTTCTCCGTTGAAAAACGAATAAACCGTTTGACATTGCAACTTATCCCCGCAAAAATTGCTTGTAACCGGGAACCTTTTTCACTTCGGTGGCGTGATTGTCTGCCATCATGTGTGTTGGCAAGTTCATTCATCAAACTTTCTGCACCAGCTCGAATACCACATTCCTTACGATACTCTGCGTTACTCATGTATTCATGATGGCGGGCGGCACCGGCATATTGCGCTTCATCAATATTTAATGTTGCCACCCTTGTTCCAATTTTAACCGGACAACGATTACAGGAAGGACAGCTTTTGCACACCTCACTTTTGAAGTGAACATTAATTTTATCTGTCTTCTTGCTACGAAGTTGGTCAATGGGCTCCTGAGATTCCGGACAAGAGGATACGGTGAGTTCTCCGGTCTGATCATTAACGATGACTGCAAAGTCTGCGATATCCAGAGGGCGATCAGCGTCAACAAATCCCTCGAAGCTTTGCGAGCGTCCAGAGCTTGGCCCCGCCAGATCTATCCCCCTCTCTGCAGATTCAAGAATGGACTCACCGTTGACAAAACCGGCATCGCCGTAACATGTGTCAGGTTTCATGTCATTACCTTCAAGACGTTGCTCTATTGCTGCAATCTCCCTGGAGTCAGCATGGGTTGCACTTTCAAGGTTCACATCTGTGATAAATTGAACCTCATTATCAGGATCACATGTCTCGGTGGCAAACACTTTATGGCCAACAACTTTCTGGTTCCGTTTCCTGACATATGTGGCATCGGTATTATGTGGACTGGAGATAATCTTGTCACCTTCAGGCTTTTCGCGTATTTCTACTTCACCCTCAAGCGTAGCGTCGTCACCTGTAATCTCCACCGTTTCTTTGTTGGAATTTGGATCATCGTTATCTGAAGAGTTCTCTGCTTCCGTTTTGACAACACACTGTTGATTAAATACCTCTACCAGAGTCTTGAAGGTTTCATAGTGTTTGACCTGGTGATTATTTTCAAACGATGATTTTAACAGGTAGAGATCACGGGCCATCTCTTTAACGCGACCTCTGGTTTTCTCTTTATCCTTTTCGGTTAAATCGAAATTATCCTGTAAGTAATCCAGCGACAGGTCATCTTTGATACTGTCATACAGCCCTGGTTTATGTTTGCGTAAGGCCTGAAGGAAAATACGGATTGTTTCTTTGAACAAGCCATAGCGAGACAACGTGGCAAGCCAGCCGAGCATGAAATAGGAATCAACACGTTGTTTATCCGTGGAAACATTACAAACCTCAATAAAGTTGTTTGTCAGATCAACAAACAACTGATAGGTAGAGGAGTCATCTTCCAGTTGGCGAAAAAACTTAAACAACGTGGTATGATCTACAAAGGCTTTACCGAATTCAGTAAAGGTCGCATTGATCCAATCAAGCCTGCGCATGAACATAAACTCAACCTGCCTCCAATTGAGCTGTTCAAGTGCCATGAAAATCAAAAGAGATACTTTGAGTTTGACCGAAATGTTAGGTGCGCCTTTTTCTTCATCGTAAAGATGTTTGAATTTATCCTCGTCTATAAGAGGCCATATCTTATCTCTATAGACAAAGGACCAGTCATCCTCAGGTAAGAGGTTCGGTATCTGAAAAACGGGCTCTGTGAGAGTTAATTGCGGGGTTGTTGGCCTGTACATGTTTATTCCGTTAATTGGCAAATAGTCCTTGAATATCAAGTATATAAATCTTACATGACAGGGTGGCAAAGTCAAGCGGAATGTTGCAATTAATTACATTATTTTAACAAGTTACGCGGATAAACTGGTGCGTGATTACTAATTCAACAGGCTCATGTATTCTCCAAAAACCTCTTTTTCCAAGCGTTGCTGTTCACATTGGATACGTTTTTGAAATTCAGGAGAATGAAATAGTTTTGAAGTTTCTTCTGCCGCCCTTAACCCTTCTACTTCGTACTTGTTGACTGGCAG
>CBEULT010000047.1:0-2407 GCA_965544045.1 uncultured Thermoactinomyces sp. | reverse complement strand
TCTCTAAATAATTTTATAACAGAATAAAAATATTTTAATGGAAAATAAAACCTGTTTTCAAAAGTGAAATGCGGGGAATGATATAAAATTGTAGAATGGAGGGGTGTTTTTGAGTAGTCAGATCGAAGTAAAAGACTTGACTAAAATATTTGGCAAATCTACTAAAAAAGCTTTAAGAATGTTAAAAGAAGGGAAGAAAAAAACCGGAATTTTGAAGGAGACGGGAGCTACTGTCGGTGTCAACCGTGCCAATTTCACGGTGGAAAGCGGCGAAATTTTTGTGGTCATGGGTTTGTCCGGAAGCGGAAAATCTACACTGTTACGAATGATTAACCGTCTGATCGAACCGACATCCGGACAAGTGTTGATTGATAATGAAAACATTGTCGACATGCCTGTTGATAAATTGCGTGAATTGCGGCGCAAAAAAATCAGTATGGTCTTTCAAAGATTTGCTCTTTTTCCACATAAGACGGTGATTGAAAATGTGGAATTTGGTTTGGAAATTCAGGGGGAACCGGCTCCGGAACGACGGGAAAAGGCAATGGAAAGTCTGAAACTGGTCGGTTTGGAGAATTGGGCCGACAGTTATCCCAATCAGTTGAGCGGAGGAATGCAACAGCGTGTCGGATTGGCCAGAGCGCTTGCCAACGATCCGGATGTTCTGTTGATGGATGAGGCTTTCAGCGCCCTTGATCCATTGATTCGCAAAGAGATGCAGGAAGAACTGGTTGACCTTCAGCGCGCCATGAACAAAACCATCATATTTATTACACATGATCTGGATGAAGCTTTGCGTATTGGAGACCGCATCGTCTTGATGCGGGACGGGGAGATTGTCCAGATTGGAACACCGGAAGAAATTTTAACATCACCCGCAAATGAATATGTGGAACGTTTCGTTGAAGATGTCAATTTGGGAAGGGTTTTGACAGCTGAAAGTATCATGCGTAAGGCAGAAACCATTATTTTGGGGAAAGAAGGATTTCGGATTGCGGCCAAAAAAATGCGGGAAAAAGCGATTCCCACTCTTATAGCCATCGATCGTAACCGCAAGCTTAAAGGAATTTTAAGTGCTGACCGGTTGAAAGATGCAATGAAAGAAAACAAGGCGATTGAAGAAATACTGATTACTGAAATGGCTAAAGTAAAAAAGGAAACTTCATTGCAAGAGGTTGTATCGGAATTCGGGCAACAAACAGATCAGACCATGCCAGCAGTTGTCGTAGATGATGAGGATCGCCTGCTTGGTATTATAGGCCGTGGAGCGGTTTGGGCGGCACTGGCCGGGCAAGGAGGGGATAACGAATGAGTTTGCCTAAAATCCCTCTTGCTGACTGGATTGACACACTGATTAAATGGATGCAGGATTACTTTGCGCCCTTTTTCGAATTAATTCAGGGGATTGTTACACCGACAACAGAATTTTTTGAACGGATTTTGTCGGTAACTCCACCACTTGTAACTATTCTGTTACTTTCGTTGCTTGTTTGGCTGTTAAGTTATTTTCGAATTGCTGTTTTTTCACTGATTGGCTTATTACTGATTTATGATCTGGGTTTATGGGAAACCTGTGTTGAAACGATTGCGCTGGTGTTGACATCAACGCTCATTTCAGTCATATTTGGAATTCCCCTTGGCTTGTGGGCAGGCCGCAGTGACAGGGTCAAGCAAATTGTAACCCCGATCCTGGACTTTATGCAGACGATGCCGGCATTTGTCTATTTGATTCCGGCTGTGTTTTTCTTTGCCTTGGGGGCAGTGCCTGCAGTTATTGCCTCTGTGGTATTTGCCATGCCGCCTACAATCAGAATGACCAGTTTGGGGTTGCGTCAAGTATCAAAAGAGCTGAAAGAAGCCGCAGACGCTTTTGGTTCCACCTCCTGGCAGCGGCTGGTGAAAGTAGAGATTCCCCTGGCCAAATCAACTATTATGGCGGGAATCAACCAGACGATTATGCTTTCCCTGTCCATGGTTGTTATCAGTTCCATGATTGGAGCCGGCGGACTTGGAGAAATCGTGCTTGAATCGATTTCCCGGCTTCAGGTAGGACTTGGTTTTGAAGCTGGTCTGGCCATTGTCATTATTGCAATTGTGCTGGATCGGGTGACACAAAATTTGGGAAAATCAAAACCGGCTCCAACCGGCAAAAATGGACAGAAGAAAAAGTTCCCGGTTCGGAAATGGATGTCGGTTGTCGCTATCCTTGTACTGATCGGACTGATTGTTTCAGCATATACGGACATAGGAGACAAAAATGAGAAGGTTACTTTGACATATGTCAGCTGGGAATCTGAAATCGCCAGTACCAATGTAGTTAAAGCGGTACTGGAGCAACAGGGGTACGAGGTTGATCTGGTTGAAACCCAGGCTACTCCAATGTGGCAAGGAGTCGCGCAAGGAGATG
>CBEULT010000046.1:0-2408 GCA_965544045.1 uncultured Thermoactinomyces sp. | reverse complement strand
CTCTTCGTTATCCAATGAATTACTTCTCTTCTTAACGCTTTTTGCGTTTTGACGAGAGTTGTGTTTTTTGCTTTGCATCCATCTCTCTGCTGTTCAGTTTTCAAGGATCTCAACTGTTTTTCTCTGCCGCTTTTTCAACGGCAGAAACTAGTTTATCACATATTATACGTTTTTGCAACCGGTATTTTGTGTTTGTTTGCTGTAATTTGAAATATGTTTGATATTTTGTCGACCAGTCACAGAAATAATGGTAGCATATCTCTTAATTGTTGTCAACTAAAATTTTAACCCCGGGTTAATCCCGGGGTCTCATCAGCGGAAATAATATCACATCTCTGATCGATGATGAATCCGTCAGCAGCATTACTAAACGGTCAATTCCAATCCCCAACCCTCCGGCCGGCGGCATACCGTATTCCAAAGCTTGGACATAATCTTCATCCATCATATGAGCTTCGTCATCGCCTGCTGCTCGTTTTTCCAGTTGGCTTTGAAAGCGCATCTTTTGATCAATGGGGTCATTTAATTCTGAAAAGGCGTTAGCCATTTCCCGTCCATAAATAAACAGCTCAAACCGATATGTCAGGTTGGGATCATCTTTTTTCCGTTTAGCCAGCGGAGATATCTCCACCGGGTAATCGAGAATAAATGTCGGTTGAATTAATTTGGGTTCAACCATTTCCTCAAACACTTTATTGAGCACGCTGCCCCAGGTTTCGTTATCGTCTACTTCAAGTTTCAGTTCTTTTGCTCGCTTTCGAGCTTCTTCATCCGATTTAATGCCGGCAAAATCCAAACCGCTGTATTCTTTGACAGCTTCCAGCATTTGCAGCCTTCTCCAAGGTGCCGCTAAGCTTATTTTCTGCCCTTCGTATTCAATCTCGGTAGTTCCCAGCACTTTTTCCGCCACCGAGCTTATTAAGTTTTCGGTAAGTTCCATCATATCATGATAATCAGCATAGGCTTGATATAATTCCAGCGTGGTAAACTCCGGATTATGCTTTGTAGATATACCTTCATTCCTAAAGTTGCGGTTGATTTCGTATACCTTCTCAAAGCCGCCCACCAAAAGCCTCTTTAAGTACAGCTCCGGGGCAATGCGCATATACAAATCCATATCCAGCGTGTTATGATGCGTGCTAAACGGCCTGGCAGCCGCGCCACCGGCTATCGGATGCATCATCGGTGTTTCTACTTCCAAAAAGTCAAGCTGATCCAAATAATTGCGAATTTCTTTAACAATTTTACTTCTGGTGATAAAAGTTTTCTTTACTTCCGGATTGACGGTAAGATCGACATAGCGCTGACGATAGCGCAAATCAACATCTTTTAAACCGTGCCATTTTTCCGGCAGAGGACGCAGAGATTTAGCTAACAGTTCAAAGCTTGTCAGCGAGACAGTTATTTCCCCCCGACGGGTTCTGAACACCGTTCCCTCAATGCCAATAATGTCACCAATGTCAAGTTTTTCAAATAAATTATACTTTTCTTCACCCAAGTCGTTTAATCGGCCGTAAATTTGGATCATTCCGGATACGTCCTGCAAATTTGCAAAGCTTGCTTTGCCATGACCCCGCTTAGCCATGATTCTTCCTGCTAATTTTACACAAGCTCCTTCAAACTGCTCAAAGTTATCAACGATATCCTTGGTTACATTAGTGCGCTGAAATTTTTGACCATAGGGATCAATACCGCTTTGCTGTATTTCTGCCAGCTTATCCCTACGCACCTGCATTAATTCATTAAGTTCTTCTGTGTTTGCCATATTAACCTCCGAAAGTCCGTCTTGCAATTATTATATCTTAAAGAATATCTAAAATCTTATACTTAATTACGCCGGCAGGCACCTCAACTTCTACAACGTCTCCTTTTTTATGCTGTAAAATTGCTTTACCTACAGGAGACTCATTGGAAATCTTGTTGGCAGCGGGATCCGCTTCTACCGAACCAACAATTGTGTATTTGACTTCGTCGCCGAATTCAAGATCCTTTAACAGTACTGTCGAACCTAAAGAAACAGTATCTTTACCGAGGTTTTCATCTTCAATCACTTTGGCGTTGCGCAGCATCTTTTCCAGCATGATGATGCGCCCCTCAATAAAGGCTTGTTCATTTTTAGCATCTTCATACTCAGAGTTTTCACTGATATCACCAAATTCAATTGCCTGCTTAATTCTTTGCGCAACTTCTCTGCGTTTAACAGTTTTTAAATTTTCCAGTTCTTTTTCCAGCTGGTTTAAGCCTTCTAAAGTCAGAATCGTCTCTTTCTCTTTCATGATTTTATCTCTACTCCCATCTCTGTGTGGATGAATTACTTATCAATCAATATATGTTGCCTGTGTCTTATTATTCGCACCAAAAACCCCATAGTATGCTGAAAGCACTGCAAAAGGCAAGCTTTTGCAGTG
>CBEULT010000045.1:0-2890 GCA_965544045.1 uncultured Thermoactinomyces sp. | reverse complement strand
TGAGTTTCGCTTCTTACCCGAGGTTTTTTGACCTTGAGTCGCTCTCCCCCTACATAAACAGAACCTCCTTGTATTCCCCATTTTTTGATACCATCTTTTGGATCATAGTCGGGGCCTGCTAGCATTTCTCTTTCCGAGAAAAGTAAAAATTCCACCATCTGCAATTTTAGTTTCCCCATAAGGTTATCAAAACATGTTTTGCTCTCCATAATGAGATCATTGATCTCAAACATTGGAGAGGCTTCATACATGGTTTTGAGTGCTCGATTTACTTCTTTAGTTGCTTTTGTGCTGTTTTTCATTTAGTGACTCCTTTGTTACGGTTTCTGCCAATTTTGGCAACGGGACCACTTTTTCAAAAGGTAGTTTCAACTAAATTCGGGGCATCCTCATAATATCCTTCGATAAGAAAGGGTTGGCGATAAATTTCTTGTGCAATCATTCTTCTAGTCTCATCAACTGAATTTTAGAAAATACAGCTAGTCTAGTAGCCGAATTCATGAAAATTCGGCTATTCTTCGGGGCGCATCATGGGGAAGTAAAGGACGTCGCGGATCGAGAATGCATCGGTGAAGAGCATCGTAAGACGATCAATGCCGACGCCGAGACCACCTGTTGGGGGCATCCCTTGGCAGATCGCTTCGATAAACTCTTCGTCCATCGGATTTGCTTCATCATCTCCTCCTTCGCGGAGTTTATTTTGCTGCTTAAGGAGGGAGCGTTGAAGTTCGGGATCGTTAAGTTCTGAGTAGGCATTGCAAAATTCATAGCCGAGAATAAAAGACTCAAATCGTTCGACAAACTTTTCCTCGCGGAGTTTTGGATCGCGGTGGAGTTTGCAGAGGGGAGTTGTTTCAATCGGGTGATCGATAATATGGTGAGGTTGAATCAGGTGATGTTCAGCAAACTCTTCAAAGAGAAGAGCGATGAGTTTACCGCGGGGAGCCTTATTGATTTTCCCCTCTTCGATTTCCCCTTTGAGTTTTGCTCTCATGTCATCATCGGAGAGTTTATCGGGATCGATTTTGCCGTAGGTTCTAATGGCATCTTTCATCGAAAGGCATTTCCAAGGTGTTTTGAGATCGATCAGATGTTCATTCCCTTGTTTGTCTTTCCGCAGCCCAATTTCAGTGGTACCATAGAGCTCTTTAGCGAGGTGTGCAAAGAGGTTTTCTGTATGGACCATCACATCGTTATAGTCCCAGTAAGCGGCGTATGATTCGAGCATGGTGAATTCAGGATTATGGGTTCGATCGAGTCCTTCGTTCCGATAAACCTTGCCGATTTCAAAGACGCGGGAGAGGCCACCTACGATAAGCTTTTTAAGGGAAATCTCGATCGCAATTCGGAGATACATCGTTTGATGAAGGGCATTGAGCTCCGAAATAAAGGGGCGTGCTTCTGCGCCGCCATAGATGTTTTGGAGGACGGGGGTTTCTACTTCGATAAAGTCAGAATCTTCAAAATAACGGCGAATCTTAGAAACAAGAAAACTACGTGTTCGTAGACGCTCTACTGACTCAGGATTGGTAATAAGATCAAGCCACCGTTTCCGGTAGCGGGTTCCTTTATCGGTAAGCCCACTATGTTTATCAGGCAATGGTAGAAGGGTTTTGCAGAGGAGGGTCACCTCAGTGGCAAAAACGGTGAGTTCTCCTTTTTGAGTGCGGAAAAGGTGTCCTTCAATGCCAATAATGTCCCCAAGGTCGAATTTTTTCTCGATGAATTTAATGGGAACTTCTCCTTCTGAAAGGCCGCTCACTTTGGTCTGCTCTCTATTGAACATCACTTGAATTCGTCCCGTCTCATCTTGAACTTGACCGAAGGCATTTTTTCCCATGGCGCGGAATAGAACGAGACGTCCAGCGATGCAAGCGGTATCTGTTTTCCCCTCTTCTGCCTCTTCACTTGTTCCAACGGCTGATCCTTCGAACTTATCTTGAAGAGAGCGCATTTGATGTGTGGGCTCATACTTATGAGGGTAAGGGTCTATCCCCATTTCGCGGATTTCTTTGAGCTTTTGTTTTCGGGTTTGGAACGATTCATGGGAGTGGTAGTCGGGTTCAGGGGTGTCGACACCAATATGTCGATTTTCTAGCTTCGATTCTTCGCAAACCTTGAAAATTTCTTGATCGAGGAAGTAGCTTTTCGCTTGTCCTCCGCAATACTTTTGGATGAGCGTTTGAAGTTCTTTTAACGCTTTTATAATCTCACCGGGGAGGGTGTGTTCAAGTCCTTCGATGACTAGGGAAATATTTGTACTTTCTTCAGTAATTTTGGAGGTGTCACTTTCTCGCCAGTTCCACGCTTTACAAAGAACTTCCTTATCGTCGCGGTAGATGATTTCATCCTCTTTTGCAGTATCTTCTTCGCGCGATCCCAAAGTGATAAAGGGTTCGTCTCCTTTTGCCATTGCAAGGTGAATCGTTCCACTCACTTTATCTAGATCATCGGCGCCTGCAGGGAGGCTATATTTAACTGAGATCATATTGTATAAGTTGACAACGGGGTTAATGGAGGGGAGTCCCTTATCACCAATCACCCGTCTTAAAAGGGATTCAGCAGAACACCTGTAAGAGGCCGGCTTGTAACCAAAGGATTTATAAGCTTCTCGCCAATCTAAAATTTTCGGTTCCTTAGTGATCTCTTTCCCAGCATAACTCTTTTTGATACTTTCCGAAGTCGCTTCGACAAGTTTAGCGATTTCATCCATATTGCCTTGATTTTTGATCCCTTGGACAATAAGGACCCCAACCTTCAGGTGGGGATATTTTTCAATGACAGAAGGTTCAATATAAAAGTTCATCGTGCTTATATAAGTTTTTCCCTATCATAGATGAGTTTATGGGCAAAATCCAGTGAAAAATTTTTATCTATTCTTGCTAAATAT
>CBEULT010000044.1:0-5065 GCA_965544045.1 uncultured Thermoactinomyces sp. | reverse complement strand
ATGCTTGACAATATTATGAAAGGTTTGATCAAGAACATCGAAATCTGTTGCTTCATCCATGTGAGCATCGGCCTGAACGACAAAGGAAAACGGGGCGACTTCATTAGTGTTAATATTTTTGTACTGCGATTGGCTAACTTCTGCATTTAACGAAGACAAATCTGCCGTTCGCACACAACGCACATAGTTATAAACCATACGGATATCGCCCTGCGGTCCCATTGCCTGAGGATAGTTCATCTTGTTACCGGATTTTGGATCACTGCGCTGTGCTCCTGCACCATGTACATCCATAAGTCTGTTATTTATCACACCCTGTGCATAGCCAAAAGAAATATAAACAGCAGAAGAATACGGATTTTTCCCATCCAAGTGTGTAGTACTTGTCCAAAAATATGGGTATTGCTTATTTCCATCCATGTCTTTAATTTCGCTTACTTCAAAGAGCGGATCAATAGCAGCTGAATCAGTTGTTCCTGGTGAGCGTGTATAATCTACGATGCTCTGCAATTCTTTTGCATTAGGCAATCGCCAGTCTGTATAACCGGCCAATTCAAGATTTTCGGCATAGGCAAGTGCCTCCTGCCAATCTAAACCGACTGGACTATCATTTTTCTGCCACATCAGCCCTGTGGCCAAATCGGTAATCGTGCCATCTCCGTTGTCAATAAAGTTGTTCTTCCCATATTCTGGGTTTCCCCGTACAAGCCTTACATACATAGTATTGGGCTTTTTGGTATTCGCTTTGTATTTTGGATAACCTTTAATTCTTCCGTCCACAAAGTTTACGCCAAATATTGTTTCTTGTCCATTCATCGTCGTTCCAACGTAAACGGTTGAGGACCATGTCTGTGCATCAATTTCCCGCTCACCTTTTGAAACATCTCCAATTGGCTGAATGAAGTAGTCAGTGTCTATAAATCGCCTTTCTCCTGCCACTTCTCCGCCAGATGTCCCTGTAAAGAGAATAAGAGAATACAGTTCTTTTATAGATGGCACCCGCCAGTCATCGTACCCGGCAAATGTACAGCTTTCAGCATAGGCCATTGCTTCATCCCATGTCATTTTTTCACCCATGTCCTTCATCCACATCAGTCCAGTTACGTTATCCGTTACAGTGCCGTCTCCATTATCGGTGTAACTAGGTTCATTTCCAACATAATTAGAATCCTGTCCATAAAACGGCTCACCTTCTTTGGGTTTAGGAATAACAGCTGTATCACTGTAGCTATCCTTAACACCGGTATCAACAATTGGGTAAGTCAATGTTAATGCGGTATTCCTGTTAGGCTTATTTTCAAGATCCTTACCGGTGTTTGAGTTTGTACTGCATCCACACAGTATCACAATCAAAGTCGTCAATAATATTGCTAATATTTTTTTCAAGTTATTTCACCTTCACTTTTCTATCACATACAAAATCATGCCTTTGGATTTGTTCCAACCAAGCGATATTTTTAAGCCAATAATAATCATCCGGCTCTTGTACCGTTAGGCACTCGTTTTTCTGGTTGAGCTAATACCGGAGTTATTCCATCAGCGTAGCCGAAATGTCCTTAATTATACCGCTTATTAATCCCTCATGAATTGTTCTGATTAAAATAGAGCTGAACATAACCTTATTATCCTTAAAAATACAGCTCTGTGTCAAACTTTTGCCAAAAGCACAAAATTATCCCCCAAACTCATAGTCTGAGGGAACATAAAACACACATTTTAAAAATCATTTTTCAGCATCCAGTCTGGTCTATGGATAGCGAAGATTGACTTTTACATATGTCGTTCAACTTTCTTTACAGGGGTTAGATTACTTGCATTTTTAGTGTCATCGTTTGGCATGAGAATAAATAAGCAGTCTTTTGCACGGCTTAGTTGTTTAATGTTTTCATTATGCTTTGGGTGAGCTGCAGTTTCAATTACTGCAGCGCCTTTGAGAAGTCTTTAAAGTCGGGGTTTTTGAGTATGGTACAATATCGTTTCCAACGGGAGGGGATAATTTTCTGCATTGTTCCCAGAGCCGCTCGTCGGCAGTGGAAACCAATCATATGCGGGCGTCAGTGACAAACTAAGGTTTGCCGCGACATTATGTCTTCCCTTCTCATTGATTATTCTTGAGTTTATTCCATTGTTCACTTTCAGCACCAATCACGCACCTACCATCCACCCTCATGGATAGACGTTTTCTGCAGCGATCTACTTCATCCAGCATCAGGTCTTGAGGTATAGTCAATACTGCCTCTTTGACTGCTTTATCAAAAGCATCATCACTGCTTCTATAATGATAAAAAGACCATTTGCCCTCTTTTTTTTCATAGATAAGTCCTGCGTTTTTAAGAATTCTTAAATGTTTAGAAACGTTATACTGATTTTCTTCTAAAACATCAATAATCTCTGATACACTTATTTTGGAATCGATTGAAAGTAATAACCACATTATCTTAAGCCTTGTAATGTCTGATAAAGCTTTAAAGATAGTGGTATACCTCTCCCAAGGATTAATTTCACAGCCATTCATATTGTACCTCCATATATTTTAATATGCCAAATAGGGCATATTTAAATTATAGGATTACAGTAACTGCTAGTCAATATTGCTAACAAGTGTAAAATATACAAATCATCAGCCTTCAATTGTGGTACTGTACTATAGCTCAAGATCACATATAATTCCCTCCTTCATTTATGCTCAAGTGAGATAATTGTAACCCAATGCCACCGCTCAAAACTTTTTCATCGCCGCTGCACAAATTCAAAAATGCTGCGGGTGCATTATACAGCAGTGCTTTTTATAAAATTAAAAAATTCTGACATCTTTGGGCAGTCGAATTTTTTTGTCACATCTATAAATCGATATTCAAAATACATATGAAAGTACAGCCCTGCATTTTTCCGAATAATTCCCTGTTTTGATTAAGATAAAAGGTAATATTTAAGGCTACAGAGTGACCACACCCCGAAAGGCGCTGTCACTCTGCAGCAAAGCATACTTGATCACAACCATGATAAACTTCATTAGCAGCCTCATTGACTGCTTTAAGCACATTTGGTTTTTATATTGACACGACAGCCAGGCATCTCACCTCAGCTTAATAGATAAACATAAATAACATTCCCCCTGACATTGCAAGTGTAAGCACTGTCAATGTAAAGGCAAGGATTCCTTTTGGTTTTAGCATTGATGAAAGTATTGCAAGTTCCGGCAAACTGGCTCCTGTGCCTCCAATAAGAAGAGCTACAGCTGCACCCATGCTCATACCCTTTGCGAGCAATGTGTTAAGGATTGGAATTGCCATTTCAATACGCAGATATAAGGGTACACCGATAGCCGATGCGAGAGGTATAGCATACCACGCATCATTTCCAACGTACTTTTCTACAATTGTAGGTGGTATATACGCAAGTGCAATTCCACTTATTGCTGCACCAAGTATGGCATAGGGAACAATTTTTTTAAAAAGTGCCAGTGCAAACTGTAAAGCGCCCCGAGCTTTTTCAATATGTCCTCCAGTTGACGGTGCTGGGGCACAACAGCTGCTTGCAGCTGCAGCTTGTCCAGAATAAGACGGCGCCGGAGCACAACAGCTGCTTGCAGCTGCAGCTTGTTCAAAATAAGACGGTGCTGGGGCACAACAACTGCTTGCAGGTGCAGTTTGTTCAGAACAAGACGGTGCCGGGGCACAACAGCTGGTTACAGGTGCAGTTTGTTCAGAACAAGACGGCGCTGGGGCACAACAGCTGGTTACAGGTGCAGCTTGTTCAGAACAAGACGGCGCTGTTTTTGCACCACACCCCGTATCTTTCGCATTCTTTTTTGATTCTAATATTTCGGCTAGGTTCTTAACTTGATTTTTAACTCTGCTGCGACCAATAGTAAGTCCAGCAACAATAGCACCACAAAAAGTCCACAGGAAGTATATAAGGGCCACTTTCCAACCAAAAGTACCAAATATGATGCCCACTACAACAAAATTACAAAGAGGAGCTGAAATAAGAAAAGGTAGTACCGTTGAAAAAGGTGCCGCCATTTCAATCATACCCATTGCAACCGGCACCATAGAGGCACTACAAAATGGCGTAAGTACACCAAGAGCGGCTCCCATAACAGCGCCCATAACAGTGTTCTGGTTTTTCAACTTTTTTTGCAGCTTTTCTTGGGGGATGTACTCTCTGACAAAGCCTGTAAGAATAGATATACCGGCAATTATAACCACCAGTATCCAACCTACATGCCAAAATTCTCCGAGAGCAATTCTTAGTTGATCGTTTAACATCTTCTAACCTCCAGCAATATGTATTATATGCACGAAAGCGCATATGTGCATATAAAATTGTATTGCTGACTTTTGTCTTTGTCAAGTAGGTTAGTTAATATTATTTAATATTTAGATTGGCATTAAAGATGCTGCACTGGATACCTTTATACACCCTATTCATACGAAGCCGGACTGCGCCAGTCTTCTTGATTTTCACCCAGATACACCACAGCTCGCCCCCTACCGTCAGAACTCCAACTGCCGTCTGTTAGTTTGCGGTGGCAGAGATAGAATCCCAAAGGATATTCAGGCGATTTTGAAGGATCTATATAGTAAAAAGCATAGCTGTCATCACCTGTAGATGTAACGACCAATTCCTCTGCCTCTGTGACAGTCATTGGCTTCCACAGCAGCACGCTCATACTGATGGCCATCGTCACCAGAAAACAGCAGCCAGCCCAGGTAATCCAGCGCACACAATCCGCATCCCACCGACTAAATAGTCGTACCAGCAGTCCCAGTATCAACACAGCACATACCAACACCACTAAACAAACCTGCCACAGGGAATAGAGATGCCATGTACGCCATAAAAAATAGGCCATACACACCACTGCGCCGATTGTCCAACCGATTTCCTGCCCTTTCGATTGTGCCACAGCACCTTCTATCGTCATGCGAATAATCCAGCGCAATATATCTACAGCCAAGAAAGCACAAAATGTAATAACTATTGCCTCCGCTTCGTTAAGGAATGCGTTGGCATATGGGGCTTTTGTTAGTAAAACCACTCCAATAGTAATGACAAACAT
>CBEULT010000043.1:0-5085 GCA_965544045.1 uncultured Thermoactinomyces sp. | reverse complement strand
CCTTTGGAGCGTCAGCACCGGGGAATATCGTCATGGATGAGTACGGGTTTACCGTAGACAATGTGGTGAGATTGGTAGAATCTGTTGTGGATGCCCGGTAGCTCAGAAAACAGGCAAAATAAAGCAAGCCTTCTTTTATAACATCCAGGATCTCATGAAAAGATAACATTCTTTAGCCTTTGGCCGCTTCCCGCAGCCAAAGGCTTTTTATCCAGAGGCTTTCGCTTGAGCTTTCGATTACCAATGCAATACTTTCATTTCCCGGTGGGCTTCTCATCAATGTCATCGCTAGGGTCCATATGAATAACCAGATCAATCCCCAGTTCTTCTTTTATTTTCTGCTCCATTTCATGAATTGCCTGGTGGGCATCCGGGATGCTTAAATCTGAGGGAACAACAGCATGCATGGATGCAATCTTTATGCAGGGTCCATAGTCATGAATTTTCAAGTCATGAAAACTTTTTATTGTATTGCTTTCAGAAATCAATATTTCTATCTCATCAAGAATTTCCGGATCGGGAGAAGGGCCGAGCAATAAATTCACCGAATCCCGGGCTGTGACAAAACCGGTATAGACGATCACCAACGCTATCAAAAGCCCCAATACTCCATCAACCGGAAAATCCACATATATTCCAATGATGGTTCCAGCCAGTACACCCGTAGTCGCTATCACGTCATTTAAACTGTCTTTCGCAGTAGCCATATTCATGCTTGAATGGATCGTTTTTCCGATATACCTGTTATATGAGTACATCCACAACTTGATCAAAACAGATAAAATCAGGATAACTACAGCAACTACGCTAAGATGAACCGGTTCCGGATTAATAATTTTATGAAATGAACTGCTCAACAGTTCCAAACCGACAGCAAAGATGATAAACGAAACTGCCAAAGAGGCAATATATTCGTATCGTCCATGACCATAGGGATGCTCCTTGTCCGGGGGCCGATTACCAAGGCTCGCACCAAAGATGGTAATTAACGAAGATCCTGTATCGCTTAAATTGTTAAATGCATCTGAAATAACGGCTATACTGTTCATCATGAAGCCAATTATGAGCTTTATTAAAAACAAAAAAAGATTGCAAACTATTCCAATTATCCCGGACAAAATACCATATGATTTCCTTACATGCTTATCCTTCACCTTCTGGTGATCCTTGACAAATTTTCTGATAAGAAATTTGATCATCAATCAATCTCCAATCCGAATTCATCAATATTAAAAACTGTTTCTCATAAGAAATCCCGTTTTTCAATCCACTACCTATAGCATTGGCATTTGCCAGTGTAAAATATCATACCAGCTAACACATGAAATCACCATGACAAAAGGATTAAAAAAACATCTGATTGATATTTTCAAGCAAACCGCTTTTTATACTATCTTTAAATAAAGCCTCTAGCCACCAGGGTGGATAAAGACTTTATTTAAAGATAGCCAATTGAATAGTATTAAATTATTTAAATGTGGTTGGCAACTTCAAAAGCATCCCAAATGGCATACATGATATTCGAAACTTTTCGAGCATCCCCTATCAAGTGAATTTCAGGCACTTCAAATTGCAAATCGGTATATAGCGTATTGTTCTCATAGTAACCAACAGCAAGTACAACACTGTCACAAGCAATTACCCTCTCCTGATTTTGTGAAATAACTTCTGCTTTGCCATTTTCGTACTTTACCACTTCCCCATTGGTTATCACTTCTATTCCGTTAAACGGAACAAGTTTTTCGAGCATCTCGCGATTAGCGGTACACAAAGGCCCGCTTAGGGCAAGTAGTTTGTCCAATGCTTCTACAATTGTAACCTTTTTACCTTCCTGAGCAAGCGCCAAAGCCGTTTCACATCCGACAAGGCCACCACCTATGACGACAACTTTTTCGCCCGCCTGTTTCTTACCGATCAAAACATCAGCCGCAGTATAGACCTTCTCATCATCGCCAAGGTGGAACAGTTTTGGTTTGGATCCGGTCGCTATAATTACCGCATCTGCCTCAGACTGTAAAATGAAGTCTTTCTTCACTTCCTGATTTAAATACACGGGTACCTTCAATCTCTTTAACTGATAGGTATACCATTTGGCAAGGGCAAGTTCGTCTTCCTTGAATTTCGGTGCGCCTCCAGGGAGCAAATTACCGCCCAGGCTGGAAGACTTTTCATACAGTTCCGGTTCATGGCCGCGAAGTGCAAGAACACGGGCCGCTTCACAACCAGCAACACCACCGCCGACAATTAATACTTTTTTCTTGATCACTGCAGGATTAATCCGGTTAACGCGTTCTCGGGCAGCTTGCGGATTTACAGCGCAGTTTAACATGGAATATTCCTGGATTCGCCCCATGCACCCCTCCTGGCAGGAGATGCAAGGACGAATGTCAGCCTGTCTGCCACTTCTCAATTTGTTTACATATTCGGGATCTGCAAGAAGCGGCCTGCCAAGACTGATCAGGTCACATGTACCGTTTTCGATTGCCTCAGATGCCATATCCGGATGATCCATTCTGCCAGCACAAATAATCGGAACATTTACGGCTTCTTTCATGAGTTTTGCATAAGGACGGTAAAGACCTTTCTCCTGATACATCGGTGGATGAGACCACCACCACGAATCATAGGAACCAACATCGACATCCAACGCATCATAACCGTATGAAACCAGAAGTTGGGCAGCGATAATGCTTTCATCAAGGTCTCGTCCCTTTTCTTCAAATTCCTCACCAGGCAGCGCTCCATCCCTATAATCCTTGATAAAACTTTTTGGACTGTAGCGGAGAGCAACCGGAAAATCAGAACCGCAAGCCTGCTTGATTTCCTCAACGACTTCTCTTGCAAAACGAAGACGATTTTCCAGGCTTCCTCCATATTCGTCGGTTCGATGATTAAATAAAGAGATAGCAAACTGGTCAAGCAGATACCCTTCATGGACTGCATGAATTTCCACACCGTCAAAACCGGCTCTTTTGGCATGATAAGCCCCTTCCCCAAATTTCCTGACAATCGTTTTTATTTCTTCGACCGTCAGTTCACGGCAAGTTTTGTCCAGCCAGCGGTGTTGAATCGGAGAAGGGGCCACCGGCGGAAATTCCCCCAGATTAGTAGGAATCGTCACACGCCCGAAACCACCGGACATCTGCAAAAACACCTTTGTGTTGTAAGCATGGATTCGTTCAGTCATCTCTCTGGCAGTACGGACAAAATGAACAGGATTGTATGTCGGACTGGGGCAATTGGGCATGCCATGTTTTTCGATCTCATTATCCACAAAAGTAACACCTGTAATAATCAATCCGGTCCCGCCTTTGGCCCGTTCCACATAATAATCGATCCCTCTCTGGTTAAAACCGCCATCGGCATCAGACATGCCAAGCGGCCCCATTGGCGCCATGGCAAAACGATTCTTCATTTCCACTTTTCCAATTTTAACCGATTGAAACAGATTTCCATAATTGAAATTCAAGAAAATCACCCCATTCTGTTTATATGTGAATCATTTCACAAAACAACCATAGCACTTATTTCCGCAAAAAGCATCATCTGAAGCAAACCTGCCTCTCTATCCAATTTACCCGTTTTTTCTTACCAGGAATTCACCTGATTGATATTTATCGACAATTTTTTTATTTGACTGTAAAATAATATTCGATATATCATAAATCCATTGCTGACCTTTGCAGGTAAAATGAAATGAACGGAATTTATAATAAAGTTTATTAAATTTATTAAAAATTTCCTGAAAAAAGGGGTGAGAATAATTAATTTGCGATTAAGCTACGGACTGGCTGATTAGATGGCCAGCAATTTAGCAGATGTTTTGTATGGGAGAGGTGAAGAATGAACTGTTTCAATCCAAAAGAAATCGCCGATATTGCGATCCGGAAAGGAATCGAAAAAGCAAATCTTTCCAAATTATCTCTTGCCATTCTTGGTTTTTTGGGTGGAGCCTTTATTGCATTGGGTTATCTGGCATATATTCGGGTAACGGGAACTGCGCCTCATGAATGGGGAAGTTTCACTTCGTTTCTGGGAGCGGCTGTATTTCCAACAGGATTAATTCTTATCCTGTTAGGCGGCGGCGAATTGCTCACAGGAAACATGATGGCTGTCAGTATCGCTTATTTTGCCAGAAAGGTCAACTTTTATCAGCTTATAACAAATTGGGTTGCAATCGCCTTGTTTAACTTACTTGGTGCCCTGTTTGTTGCTTATTTTTTTGGACACTTTACCGGCCTGACAGAAGGTGCCTTTTTGGAAAAAACCGTTTCTACAGCACAAGCGAAAGTAAATGATCCTTTTATGGTTGCGTTTGTTTCGGGCATTGGATGTAACTGGCTTGTTGCCATGGCTGTTTGGCTATGTTATGGAGCAAAGGATTTTATCAGTAAAATATTGGGCATATGGTTTCCGATTATGACCTTCGTTTTAATTGGTTTTCAACACGTTGTTGCCAATATGTTTATTATTCCTGCTGCTATTTTTTCAGGCAACCTGTCGTGGTCCGAGTTCTGGCCAAACATGATAGCTGTATTCCTGGGCAATTCAGTTGGCGGCGCGATTTTCGTCAGTTTATTTTACTTTCTGGCATATAAGAAAGATGAGCTTAAGCTGGAAAATACCGATTTAAGCCATGAAAGAAAAACGGGTTAATTTTGTTTTCCATTGCCTCTATTTTAACGAACCCTGAATTGTGGTCTTAAATAGTTGTTTTTACGATAAACCCGCATTTTTTCCATACTGGAAGAAATACGGGTTTAAATAATAAAATATTTTGTTCCATATAAAGAAACCACCTCAAGCATATGTTTGAGGTGGTTTCTTTTTGCCTGGCAACGACCTACTCTCCCAGGGATAAACCCAAGTACCATCGGCGCTGGAGGGCTTAACTTCCGTGTTCGGGATGGGAACGGGTGGATCCCCTCCGCCATGGTCACCAGACAATGTGGCGTGCCCTGGAAGATTCGAACTCCCGACCTTCTGATCCGTAGTCAGACGCTCTGTCCAGCTGAGCTAAGGGCACATATTTACACACCCTGAAAATGAGGATGGAAGAAGTGTTGCAACAAAAGTGAGAAGCAA
>CBEULT010000042.1:0-6263 GCA_965544045.1 uncultured Thermoactinomyces sp. | reverse complement strand
GTAAATACCGGGCCGTCTTTGCAGACATACTTGCTGCCGATGTTGCAGCGGCCGCACATACCCAAGCCGCACTTCATTCTCATTTCCAAACTCATAATAATTTGTTCCGGTGTGAAACCCAGTTCTTCCAGCACCGGCTGGGTGAACTTAATCATTACCGGCGGACCACAGATTATGCATACTGTGTTTTCCGCACTGGGTGCCGCTTCTTTGGTTACTGCCGGTACAAAACCTACACGGCCGGTCCAGCCGTCTACCGGACGGTCGATGGTGGTTATCATGTTGATGTCGTCACGGCTTTCCCATTCTTTCAGTTCTTCTTTGTACAAAAGCAGTCCGGGGTTTCTCGCCCCGTAAATCACCGTTATTTCGCCATAGTCTCCGCGGCGCACCGGGTCAAGCAGGTATTGGATAGTAGATCTCAGCGTTGTAAACGCAAATCCACCGCCAATGATCACAATGTTCTTTCCTTTGAGGTCTTCTACCGGGTACCAGTTGCCCAGCGGACCGCGTACCCCGACAATGCTCCCTTCTTCTAACAGGTGCAGTGCCGTTGATACTACGCCTACTTTGGCCACTGAAAATTTCAGTATCCCCGGTTCGTTCGGCGAGGAGGCTATTCCAAAGGGCGCTTCTCCTTTTCCGTATACCATTACTTCCGCAAACTGTCCCGGCATGTATTTGAAGTTTTCTTCATCTTCTTTGTTGAGAAATTCGAAGGTGAAGGTGTGGATCAGTTTGTCTTCTGTTTCGGTAAAGTTCTTTACCAGTCTCATCGGTATCGGCACATACGGGTTATTTTTATTCATCTCTTAACCAACCTCGCTTCCGGTGTCCTGTGCTTTGATTTCCGCCAGTACCTGCCGGATGTCCATGTTCACAGGGCAGTTTTTGATGCACCGGCCACATCCCACACAGGCTGTGGCGTTGTATCTGTCTACGAAGTAGTTAAATTTGTGCATTACTCTTTGTCTAAAGCGTTCTTTTCCGCTGGGACGCGGGTTGTGTCCCGACCCGTGCAGCGTAAAGAGCGGGAACATGCAGGCATCCCAGTTTCTTACCCGGCACCCGCTGCAGTCTTTCGCTTCATCTGCTATGTCAAAGCAGTGGCAGGTAGGGCACAGGTAGCTGCACGCTCCGCAGCCCAGGCATTTTTCGTGCAGTTTGTCCCAGTATTCATGGTCAAACATGCCGTCCAGTTTTTCTTTTATTCCGCTGATGTCTACTGTGCTTGTTACTTCTGCCGCCGCCTGTACTTTTTCCGCTGCCGCTTTTGCTTCAGCGTCCGCTTCTTTGAGGTTTAGTTTAGCCAGCAGTTCTTTTCCTTGTTCGGTAACTGCTTCCGCTACATAGGCTTCTCCTATGTCGGTCAGCATGATGTCTGATCCGTCGGTGTTAAAGGGGCCGCTTGCCACTGACGTGCAGAAACAGGTGCTCTCCGGTTCGCTGCAGCCAATGCTTACAATTACGGTGTTGTTCCGACGGGCCAGGTAGTATACGTCTTGGTATTGGTCGTTGTTGAATACGTTGTCTAAAAGCATTATTGCTTTGGCGTCACAGGGGCGTACGCCAAAGGCGATTGTCTTTGTTTCGTCTGTCCCGCTGTCCATTTGAAGCCCTTCTCCGCTCACGCTGTAGCTGAACAGTTCTTCGGATTGAGGGAAAAGGATTTCTTTTGCGGGTTTTTGGGTGGTGACGCCGAGTTTGGCTTCGCTTCCTTCTTTGATTGTTTCAAAGACGATGCTGCCTTCTTGTTCCACCGGAGCGTATACCCGGTATTCTTTTATCAGTCCGTCCAGCAGTCCGGCAATTTCGTTTTTGTTTATGATCATCCTTTTTCACCTCATTCCTTCATCAAGAACGGTTGCGGGTCGTCGGTATTGTATTCGTTCAATACCGGTTTGTCTTCTAAGTTTAAGCCTGCTTCGTAGCCAAAGGTTTCTTTGACGTCTTTGACCCCTTTGCGGGTTAAAAGTGAAAGTTTGATGCCCATGGGACAGGCTCTTTCGCATGCTCCGCAGTCCGCACACCGCCCCAGTTGGTGGAATACTCTTACCGCTTGGAAGATCAGGTTGTCTTTGGCACTGTTTGCCCGCTTGCTGATCCACTGCGGGGTGGAACAGTCTACGAAGCATTCTTGACAGTAACACATCGGGCAGGCGTTCCGGCATGCATAGCATCTGATGCATTTTTGCATTTCTTTGGCCAGAAATGCCGAACGTTCTTCTGCACTTTGTGCTTCAAATTCTTCTATTTCGGCAAAGCTCACTTCTTTGGCCGGTTGTTCTTCGCCAATCAGTTCGTCATATATTACCGGGTTTTGGTAGGCACAGCGGGCACAAGTATCGTACAAAAGCTCTTCTTTGGCCGCTTTTTGTTCGAATCCTTTGCCCTTTAGGATTATTTCTTCTCCGGTAATTTCTGCTTCCAGTATTTCTTTGCCGCCAACTACACTCTTTGCTTTTTTGCGGTCAATCATTCCTTGGCAGGGTATGCCGATGATGTAGAGGTTGTCGCGGTTTATCTGGTTTTCTTTGATTAACGCCACTATTGCCCGGGTGTCACAGCCTTTGGCGATTACCGCTACTTTTTCTTCCCGCTTTCTCAGGTAGTTAGCCAGGTTGTTTTCGCAGTATTCGTTCCAGATAAGTTTTTCCGCTTCTTCTACCGTCCTGGCAAAGTAAGGTGTGCTGCGGAGCGGCAGGCTTCCTTCGGCAAACCCTACCACCAGGTCTGCTTTCTTTTCTTCTAAGAGTTTTTTGGCGGTGTCTTGTATTTGTTTACTTAATTGCATCCGCTACACCTCTTTTTTGAAGACCCCTTTGGGGGGGCCCAGTTCTTTTACTCTTTCGCTCACTTTGGTTACTACGTCGGCAAATCTTCCACCTTCCGCCGCTGATACCCAGGTGAAGTTTACTCTGTCTTCTTCTACGCCCATGTAGTTGAGCATGTTTTTCAGCAGGGCGAATTTCCGCCGTGCTACGTAATTGCCACTAACATAGTGGCAGTCTCCGGGGTGTCATCCTGAGGTCAGTATTCCGTCCGCCCCGTTTCTTAAGGCTGAAAAGATAAACAGCGGGTTGATTCTGCCGGAGCAGGGCACCCGGATTACCCGGATGTTGGTGGGGTACTGCAGCCGTCCAATACCCGCTAAATCCGCCCCTGCATAGCTACACCAGTTGCATAAAAACGCTACTATTTTCGGTTCGTATGCCATTTGCTACCCTCCTGTCTTAAAGCGCACTCAGCATGGCCATGATTTGTTCGTTGGTGCATCCTTTGACGTTGATTGCTCCGCACCGGCAGGATGATGAACATGCTCCGCAGCCTTTGCACAGTGCTTCGTTTACCACAGCCACTTTTTGCTCCGGATCTACTTGTACCGCTTTGGCAGGACATACTGCTTCGCAAGCACCGCAGCCGGCACATTTTTTCTTGTCTACTACCGCACTCTTGCCTTCTACTGTCACGTTTTCTTTTGCCAGCACTGTTGCTGCTCTGCCTGCCGCTGCTTTTGCTTGGGATATGTTTTCTTCCAGGTTCTTCGGTCCGTGCGCCAATCCGCACATGAATACCCCGTCGGTACCAAAGTCCACCGGACGCAGTTTGAGGTGGGCTTCCAGGAAGAATCCGTCTTCGTTCAGCGGTACTTTGAAGAATTTGGACAGTTTTTGGTTGGTCTCTGCCGGCGGCACTATTGCCGCTGCCAGTCCGATTACGTCGGTGTTGATTCTGATTTCTTCGCCCAGCACGTGGTCGTGCAGTCTTACTACCAGCCCGTCGCCCGGGTTTTCTACCGTCGGTTTTTGGTCTTCGCTGTACCGGATGAAGATTACGCCTTTTTGCCGTGCTTCGGTGTAAAGGTCTTCATTGAATCCGTAGGTCCTTATGTCGCGGTACAGTATGAATATTTTTGCTTCCGGCCGACGCTCTTTGATTTTTAACGCCAGTTTGACTGATTTGGTACAGCATATCCGGCTGCAGTAGGGCCGTTCTGCCGTTCTTGATCCTACGCAGTTTATCAGCACAACGTTGTTTACTTTGTCCAGTTTGCCTTCCGCAATGTCACTTTCCAGTTCCAGCAGTGTTTTTACGCGGTGGTTTTCACCGTAAAGGTATTCGGTAGGTTTGTATTCTTCCGCACCGGTGGCAATTACCGCCACACCGTGGTTTAGTTCTTCTCCGCTGCTCAGTTTGGTGGTGAAGTTGCCCACAAAACCGCTGACGTCGGTTATTTCTACACCGGTGTATACTTTGATTTTGTCGTTGGTGGTTACTTTTTCAATTAGTTGGTTTAAGTAGGCTTGAACGTCTTCACCCCGCATACCGTAGTGCATCCGCCGGGCGGTTCCGCCAAGCTCCGCTTCTTTTTCTATCAGGTATACTTGGTAGCCCTGCGCCGCCATGTTCAGCGCGTTGTTCATTCCTGCCACGCCGCCGCCGATTACCAGTACGTCGTGGTTCATTTCCAGTTTTACCGGGTGTACCGGCTTGGCCAGTTTTGCTTTGCTTACTGCCATTTTGACCAGGTCTTTCGCTTTTTCGGTTGCTTTCTCCGGTTCGTTCATGTGTACCCATGAGCATTGGTCGCGAATGTTGGTCATTTCGAAGAGGTTCGGGTTTAATCCCGCTTCTTTCAGTGTCTCTTGGAACATCGGTTCGTGGGTGCGCGGGCTGCAGGATGCCACTACTACCCGGTTTAAGCCGTATTCTTTGATTGCTTCTTTGATTTGTCCCGATGTGTCCTGCGAGCAGGCATACAGTTTGTCGGTGGCATAAACCACTCCCGGCAGTGTCTTGGCATATTCCACCACGCTGGGTACGTCTACCACGCTGCCGATGTTGATACCGCAGTGGCAGACGAATACGCCTGTTCTGATAATTTCTCCTTCTACGTCGGTTTCTTCCGGGTATTCTTTTGCTTTAACCAGCGTTCCTTTAGCTTCCGCTAGGAATGCTTGTGCTTCTCCCGCTGCCGCACTGGCCTGCATTACTGTCTCCGGTATGTCCCGCGGCCCGGAAAATGCTCCCGCTACGTAAACCCCCGGTTTGTTGGTGGCTATACCGGTCAGGGGTTCAGCTTCGCAGAAGTTGTATTTGTTTAGTTTTATCCCCAGTTTTTCTGCCAGTTCGACTGCTTCTTTCTTCGGCTCTAATCCTACCGACAGCACTACCATGTCAAATTCTTCATTGCAAATTGTGCCGTCTTCCAGTGCGTAGCGGATTTTTACCGCTCCGTCTTCGCCTTCTCTAAGTTCGTATATCCGGTTCCGGACGAATCTTACTCCTTGGCTGTCTTTCGCCCGGTTGTAGTATTTTTCGAATTCTTTGCCGTATGTCCGCATGTCCATGTAGAATATCGCGGTATCCAGTTCTTCTTTGCTGTGTTCTTTGGCGATTACCGCTTCTTTGATGGCATACATGCAGCACACTGATGAGCAGTAGCCGTGCTCGTTTTTGCAGTTCCTCGATCCTACGCATTGGATCCATGCTATCTTTTTCGGTTCTTTGTGGTCCGACGGCCGTATCAGGTGTCCGCCGTACGGTCCGGAGGCGGAAAGTATCCGCTCGAATTCTAAACTGGTGACTACGTTCGGTATTCTGCCGTAGCCGTAGTAGTCCAGTTGTGCTGCATCATAGGCGTCAAAGCCCGGCATCATGATTACCGCACCGACTTCAAGCACTGTTTCGGTGTCTTCCATTTGGTGGTTGATTGCTCCTGCCTGGCACACTTTCAGGCATTTCCCGCAAGCTTTGGCGTTTTTGAATTTTAAGCATTTGCTGCTGTCTATCGCATAGGCATTGGGGTATGCTTGAGCATATTGTTTGTATATCGCTTTTCTTTTGCTCAGTCCTTGGTTGAACAGGTCGTCTACTTTCACCGGACATTCTTCGGCACAGGAACCGCAGCCGGTACATTTCTCCGGGTCTACATACCGTGCCCGTGTTTTTACTGTCGCTTTGTAGTTCCCTGCTTCCCCTTCCAGTGATACCAGTTCACTGGTGGTCATTACGTTGATGTTCAGGTGCCTGCCGCAGTCTACCAGCTTCGGCGACAGGATGCACATTGAACAGTCGTTGGTGGGAAATGTTTTGTCCAATGCCGGCATTGTTCCGCCTATTGCCGGGCTGCTTTCTACTAAATGCACATAGTATCCCGACTCCGCCAGGTCCAATGACGCCTGGATGCCGGCTATTCCTCCGCCCAATACCAGTACGCTTCCTACTTTCTTTGTACTCATCTTTGTATCACATCCGTCCTC
>CBEULT010000041.1:0-7839 GCA_965544045.1 uncultured Thermoactinomyces sp. | reverse complement strand
CTCAATGGCATCAATCGATAAGGTGCGAATTGTGTTGATTGATTGTTGTTCGACAGTTGCCGACATATGATAACTCCTTTGCTATAAGATTTTCCTTTTTCATTTTATAATGAATGTCTTTCAATAACTAGTAGATAGCGGTTATTATTGCGAACAAATGATACAAATAATTGTATTTACAATGTAAATCACAATGTTGTACATTAAAAATCCAAGAATTTCATATGGAACCGGTTTCAATTTTAAAAAAAACGATGATAAAATAGGTTATGAGAGGAGGGGATATGTTGGGTCTGAACAAACGTTGCAAGGTAATTCTGGATGAACTTCTCAGTAATCCCAGCATTACAAGCAAGGATTTGGAAAAGAAACATCATTTAACAAAAAGACAAATTGGTTATAGCTTGGATAAAATCAATGAATGGCTAATGACCAACAACCTTCCTGTCATAGAAAGAACCAGACGTGGCCAGTTTGTAATTGATCAGGCTGTTTTCAGCAAATTTAACATCCTGGATGATGCTGATCCATTTCCTGTAGATACTAACATTCTTACAGAAGAGCAGCGTGCATATCTGATCATTATGCTCCTGTTAAGCTCTGAAGAAGAGTTATCTTTAAATCATTTTACCTATCATCTGAATGTCAGCAAAAACACGGTTCTCAGTGATTTAAAGCAGGTTCAGAAATATTTGGATGGATATGGATTAACCATCCGGTATTCAAGAAAAAATGGTTATTTGATAGAGGGTAAAGAGTTTCAAATCCGAAAATTGCTGATCCATGTGACTGGCCAGGTGCTGCAATTCAGTCATAGGGAAAATCAATTGAAAAAAATAACCGGTATTCAGGATGAGGAGATTCGTAAGTTTGCTAAACGGATCGATAAAGTAGAAAATATTCTGAATTCCAGATTTACTGATGAAAAATTGAAAGTCATGCCATATATTTTTATTTTGATATTAAAAAGAATTAGAAAAGGTAATATTATAGATTTCTTTCCGATTGAATACAAGGAATTGTCCAGTACAAAAGAATATCAGGCAACAGAAGAGATAATGCATGGCTATAAGGATATTCCGGTTGCCGAACGCTTGTTTGTTACGTTGCATCTACTGACAACAAATGTTTTTTCAACCATTTTCACAGAGGAAACCATTCCCGATCTGATGCCGGCTACCAACAAAATGCTGAGACAATTTGAAAAAAATGCGTGTGTTTATCTGGAGAATCGGGATGAACTGTTGGATAAACTGTTGCAGCATATCAAACCGGCATATTACCGAATCAAATATCAGCTTACCGACAATATTCATTTTAAAGGTTCTCTCAGCAAGGAATTTCAGGAATTACACCATCTTGTAAGACGTTCAACGGGACCGCTTAAAGAATTGATCGGCAGTGATATTCCGGAGAATGAAACTGCGTATATTGCCATGCTGATCGGGGGTTGGATGAACAGGCAGGGGAAAAGCATTGACAAGAAAGTGAAAGCGGTTGTTGTTTGCCCCCAGGGAATTTCTGTTTCCAAACTGATGTTTAAAGAACTGAAAGAATTGTTTCCCGAATTTGTATTCCTGGATTATCTTTCGGTGCGGGAATTTATGAATTATCACCTTGACTATGATATCGTTTTTTCCCCGATTTATCTGGAAACGGATAAAAAACTGTTTGTTACCAAGGTGTTTCTGGGGAAAGAGGAAAAATACCGATTAAGAAAACAGGTGATGCTGGGGATTCACGGATATTTTCCAAATCACATTAACATTGATCATATCATGGACATTGTATCAAATCACACCACTATTCAAGACGAAAAAGCTTTAAAGGATGAATTGGAAAAGTATATCAACAGAGACGAAAATTCTGCGGTCGTAAACCAGACGGTACATGATTCAGATTTCCAGTTAAACGAATTAATCATACCGGAAAACATCACATTGGCCGATACTGTTGAATCCTGGGAAAGTGCCATCGCACTGAGCGCAGAACCACTAATCAAAAGCGGAAAAATTGAGCCAGAATATGTTGATGCCATGATTTGCTACAGCGAGCAGGATTCATACATCGTAATCGGGCCGAATATGGCAATCCCGCATGCTGCTCCGGAAGATGGAGTGAATGAAGTGGGAATGAGTTTGCTGCGTGTAAAAGAAGGAGTTCACTATGCGAATGATTATAAAATACATCTTGTCATTGTGATTGCGGCAAAAGACAAATACCAGCACATACACGCTTTGATGCAACTCATGAAATTGGCTGGTTCTGATGAAGATCGCAATCAATTGATCAATGCTGACTCAGTAGAAAAAATCAGTGAGGTTATAAATCTCTATTCAGTCGATTGATAAACCGGCGATAGAAACAAAGCATTGGGGTGCGAATGATGAGTAAACTATTTTTTGACGAATCAGTTATTTTACTGGACATGGAAGGTGATACGGCGGAAAAAGTATTGAGAATGATGGCAGCAAATCTTGTCGAAAAAAGCCTGGTCAAGGAAAGTTTTGTTCCTGCTATTTTGAAAAGAGAGAGAGAATTTGCGACAGGTCTTCCCACAAACAGCGTTCCGGTGGCGATTCCCCATACGGATGTGGAGCATGTAAAGCAAAAATCAATCAGTGTTGCCGTCTTAAAAAATCCGGTCGATTTTGTAGTCATGGGGGAAGAGAGCCAAACAACTGCGGTAAGGCTGGTGTTTATGCTGGCCATGGATGAAGTACACTCCCAGCTTACACTTCTGCAAAAATTGATGCAGATTTTCCAGGAGGAAGAAACATTGAAAAAGATCGTCGAGACAAAAAACAAAACCCTTATCAAAAATCTGTTGGAAGAAAAACTGGATCTTGTTGCATTTAAAGGAGGTGAAAAATAGTGGCGAAAAAAACCGTATTGGTCGCTTGTGGTGCAGGAATTGCAACCTCTACCGTTGTAAACAGCGCAATTGAGGAATTGGCCAGAGATCACAATCTTGATGTGAATCTTGTTCAAATCAAAATTGCTGAAGTTGGTGTGTATGAAGACAGAGCAGACCTCTTGGTAACAACAGCAATGACCAAAAAGGAATATTCATTTCCAGTTATTAATGCACGCTCATTTTTAACCGGAATTGGAGTGGAAGAAACCAAAAAGCAAATTCTGGATGAACTTAAAAAATAATCAGCCTTGGGAGATAGTAAACCGGGTTTCGCCTTTTGAGCAGAAACCCCGGAATTACTATCCGTAATGGGGGGAAAACGTAATGCAAACTTTTGTAGGATTTATTCAAGGATTTCTGAATTTGGGGGCAACAGTTATCCTTCCGGTTGCGATCTTCATCCTGGGACTTCTCTTTGGCCAAAAACCGGGAAAAGCATTTCGTTCCGGGCTGACAATCGGGGTAGCCTTCGTCGGAATTTTTCTGGTTGTCGATTTGCTGACGGAAAATCTGGGACCTGCTGCACAGGCAATGGTTGATCGGCTTGGAGTTAATCTGAATGTAATTGATATCGGATGGCCGGCCACATCCTCGATTGCGTGGGCTTCCATTGTTGCAGCTTTTATCATTCCTCTCGGGCTTGTTGTAAACGTTGTGATGTTGCTTACCAAGACAACCAAGACGATGAATGTTGATATATGGAATTTTTGGCACTATACATTTATGGCTGCAGTCGTTTACACCATTTCAGGCAGCATCTGGCAGGCTTTGATTGCGGCCGTAATGTTCCAGATTGTCTGTTTGAAAGTTGCAGACTGGACAACGCCGATGGTCAGGGATTTTTATGAAATGCCAGGTGTTTCCGTTGCAACTGGAAGCACAATTTCCTATGCGCCAGGAATCTGGCTGGTGAAACTGGTTCAAAAAATTCCGGTGATTAAAGATCTGCATACTGATCCGGACAGCATCCAAAAGCGGTTTGGCATTTTCGGGGATTCCATGTTCATCGGTCTGGTTTTGGGAGCTGGCATCGGAGCATTGGCAGGGTATGAGATCGGGGAAATTATAAAAATCGGTATGTCTATGGCGGCAGTAATGATTTTAATGCCCCGCATGGTCAAGATTTTGATGGAAGGCTTGATGCCCATCTCGCAATCAGCACAAAAATGGCTAAACAAGCATTTTGGAGACAGGGAAATCAATATCGGACTTGATGCAGCCGTATTGCTGGGAAATCCCGCGGTGATCGCAACAGCACTAATATTGACACCAGTTACTGTTCTAATTGCAGTCATCCTGCCTGGAAATGCGGTTCTCCCATTTGGCGATCTGGCTACCATTCCGTTTATTGTGGCCTTTATTGTCGGAGCTGCAAGAGGCAATATCGTACATTCGGTGATTGTAGGAGCAATTATGATTGCGTTATCTCTTTACATGGCAACGGATATCGCCCCCATCTTTACAGATATGGCTCAGGCAGCAAATATAAATTTGCCTGAAGGGTCAGCATTGACTTCAAGTATCGACCAGGGAGGAAACCTGATAAACTGGCTGATTTGGAGACTGTTCGAGATATTTAATTAATGATTGACATTGAAGAAAACAAGGGGAGTCCAGAATGAAAGCACTGGTTAAAACAGCACCTGGATACGGAAATCTGGAAATACAGAACAAACCGGAGCCGAATCCTGGAAAAAACCAAGTAAAAATTGAAGTAAAGTATGCAGGAGTATGCGGGTCGGATATTCATACGTTTGAAGGTCACTACAAAGTAGGTGTGCCGGTTACATTGGGTCACGAATTTTCAGGGGTAGTGACTGAAGTGGGAGAAGGAGTGACTGAGTTTCAGGTTGGAGACCGGGTGACTTCTGAAACCACGTTTTATATTTGCGGAGAATGTCGATATTGCAAAACCGGAGATTACAACCTGTGTGACCGCCGAAAAGGACTGGGAACGCAACAGGACGGTGGATTTGCAAAATATTTGATTGCCCGCAAACAGAGTGTCCACAAACTACCAGATCATGTGGATTTTCAATCTGCAGCAATGACCGAACCGCTTGCCTGTACCCATCACGCTGTGGCCAAAACAGAAATCCAGGAAGGTGATCTTGTTGTAGTTATCGGTCCAGGACCGATAGGGCTGCTTGCTGCCCAAGTGGCAAAAAGCCGCGGAGCTACAGTAATTATCACTGGCTTGACAAATGACAGACAGCGACTGGACAAAGCGATTGAAGTAGGGATAGATTTTGCCGTGGATACACAAAAGGAAGATATAAAAGAACTGGTCTATCAATTGACAAAAGGTTATGGCGCCGATGTTGTGCTGGAATGCTCGGGGGCGGTACCTGCTGCCAAACTGGGGCTTGATCTGTTGCACAAAAAAGGACAATACGTGCAGGTAGGACTCTTTGCCCAGTCGGAAGTCCCATTTGATCTGGAAAAAATTATTCAAAAAGAAATTCGGGTTTCTGGAAGCCGAAGCCAGAAATCTGCGGATTGGGAACCATCGCTGGCACTGATGAATGAAGGGAAAGTAAATGCCAGAGCTCTGGTGACACACATATTTGACATTACGGAGTGGGATCAGGCATATCGGACGATTAAAAGCGGGGAAGCGATAAAAGTTTTGCTAACCCCTGTGGATTAAAAGTTTTTAGCGGAAGGGGAAGCAATAGTGGACAAGCAGGACTTGATTCCGATTATTGATTATACATTGCTAAAGCCAACTGCAAGCAAGGCCGATCTGGAAAAATTCTGTAATGAAACCATTTCCTTTGGATTCAGGACCGTTTTTGTCAACCCTTATTATGTACTATATGCCTGTAAGCTGTTATCGCCTTATGGGATCAAAGTTGGCGCGCCGATCGGATTTTCGCTTGGCGGAGCGACTACACACGTAAAAGTGGAGGAGACCAGGGAAGCGATACGAAACGGTGCGGAAGAAATTGATATGTTGATCAATCTGGGGGCGTTGAAATCCAGGGAATACGATGTTGTAAAAAAAGATATTGCCGAAGTAGTCAAAGTCTCAAAAGGTCTCACGACCAAAGTAATTATCGAAACCGGCTTGTTAACAGATGAGGAAAAAATCACCGCCACCCGGTTGGTGATTGAGGCTGGCGCCGACTTTGTAAAAACGGCAACCGGATTTAATGGCGGCGGTGCAACTGTAAAAGATATTCAACTACTTCGTTCTATAGCTGGTGAAAAAATCGGGGTCAAAGCGGCCGGTGGCATAAAAACATACAGAGATGCAGTCAGTATGGTACAAGCCGGCGCTGATCGCATTGGTGCAAGTGGTGCCATTGCTATCATAAACGGGCAGGTTTCTGATAGCAAAGATTGACAAAACCGAACGATTAAGCTGGGGGCTTAATCGTTCCTATCTTTTCAGGAATTGAGGTCATTCAAATGGTAGATCAGTTATTGGATGTAATGTTGGGGCCCTTTCGAGGGATCAGTCAATTCTATATTGAGCACCAATTAATTTTTAACACAATTATCGTGGGAATAGCAATATACCAGCTGTATATAAAGAGGAAACAGGGTCGAAATGCATCAGTGAAAGGATGATAAGATTTGAAATCGTTAAATCTTTACGGGGTGCAGGATCTGCGTTTGGAAGATTCTCCTGAACCTGTCATAAAAAACGATGATAGCGTGATTATCAAAGTAAAGGCAGTTGGTATCTGCGGTTCAGATATATCGCGTTATAAAAAACTGGGACCATATGTAGAAGGAATGATTTTCGGACATGAATTTTCAGGAAAAGTGGTAGAAATCGGACCGGGTGTAGACAGAATCAAGGTTGGAGACCGGGTTGCAGTGTGCCCTGCGTTTGTCTGTGGCAGGTGCGAAAGTTGCCTGAGCGGTCAGCCATCCCAATGCAAAAACCTTTCAGTGATCGGTGCCTATCGTCCAGGAGCATATGCCGAATACGTAAAAATGCCAGAAAGCCACATCATTTCTCTTCCCGACAACGTGGATTACGATACGGCCGCATTGGTGGAGCCTTCCTCTGTGGTAGCCCACGGATTTTATCAGACAAGTATTCACCCCGGGGCAGAAGTGGCTATCATGGGAGTTGGAAGTATCGGACTTTTGGCGGTACAATGGGCCAAAATATTTGGAGCAAGCAAAGTTTATGCCATTGACATTGATGAGAGCAAATTGAAAATAGCAAAAGAATTGGGTGCTGATGTTTTAATCAATTCCCTGAATGAGTCGCCGGATAAACAGTTGATGGAGTACACCAATGGTAAAGGGGTGGATTTGGCTGTTGAGTCAGCCGGATCGCCGGTTACATCTGCCCAGGTGTTTTCACTTCCCAAAAAAGGCGGGGAAATAGTTTTTATGGGAATTCCATATGCAGATATTCAAATTGAACGTTTCTACTTTGAAAAAATTGTACGGAATGAATTAAAGATTTATGGATCCTGGAACGCGGTTTCTGCCCCGTTTCCGGGAAAAGAATGGACTGCATCTGTACACTATATGGGAACAGGCCAGATCAATGTAAAACCAATGATTTCCCATCGGTTGGAACTTGAACGGGGGCCAGATGTATTCAGGCAGATTATCAATAAGGAAATTGATTTTATAAAAGTATTGTTTTATCCGGAACATTGAACGAAACCCGATGTGGATTTTACCGGGTTTAACGCTTTAAACCCTTACCTGAGTAGAAGGTAGAGGGTTTTTATTTTTTTTGAAAGAGATGGAATAAAAACAACGTTTTTAAACTCTTTGCGGATTAAAGCTTTTTATTGGAAAGGAAAGTACGGGAGCCATTTTCAAAGCAGGAGATTTAGGAATCGCGGAAAAACGCTTTAAAATTGCTGATAATTCCATTTTCCTGTTTTTCTCTCTAAATAATTTTATAACAGAATAAAAATATTTTAATGGAAAATAAAACCTGT
>CBEULT010000040.1:0-8890 GCA_965544045.1 uncultured Thermoactinomyces sp. | reverse complement strand
GGTGTCCTTAAATCAAATCGTCCTTTTCTTAACACTTTAATTTAAATCTTTCTCTTCTGAACCAATCTTAGTCGTCTTGTTCGGTTTCATTTTAAAATCTGCTTCTCGACTGCTATATTGATTTTGAAGTATAATTTTTTTGCACTAATTAATAGTTTTTTATGATATATGCATTATTCATAAAAAAAGTAATAGAAGGAGGATTGCGGATCCAGGACAGCGGATGATTACATAGCTTTACAAACGATGAATAATGCAATGCTGGATCGGATCGTTGGCGAATGGGCAAGTTCTCAGACGATTTATCATCTCTGGGAGAGATAACAATGAAATAGGGCTGAATTGCTGATTTTCATGGTCTTGCAGAGCCAGTTGTTAAATTGGTACTCCAACTAAAGTTGAAGTTCAGGAGGAGAAAATATGAGTCAAAACGAAAACCGGAACCAATCCACAGAACAAAATGGGCAAGTTATCGATCTGAGTGAAAAAAGAGAGCAAATCGGCGCAGATGAAGGAGTCAAATGGTTACGAAGAGCGGCTCAGTCTGGAGATATATGGTCCATGGCAGAGTTATCCTATCTCTTGCTAACAGGCGAAAAAGTAAACCAGAATCTTGCAGAAGGGGAAAAATGGCTGAGAAAAGCAGCGGAAGCAGGGGATACATGGGCAATGATGGAATTGGGTTATCGCCTGCTGGTTGGAGAAGGGTTAAATCAAGATGCGGCAGAAGGAGAAAAATGGCTACGAAGTTCGGCTGAATTAAAATATCCGGTTGCAATGAGGATATTAGGTTACCGCTTGTTGGTAGGAGATGGTTTAGAGAAGAACCCTGAAGAAGGAGAAATGTGGCTGAGAAAAGCGGCTGAAGCACAAGAACCTATAGCAATGAGAGTATTAGGGTATCGATTATTGGCAGGACAAGGACTGGAACAAAATATAGAAGAAGGGGAAAAATGGTTGCAAAAAGCGGCTGAAGCAGGAGAAGTTATTGCCATGCGTGAATGGGGAAATTATTTAATTAATGGAACACCTGATAAGTCGTAAAATCTTGGGACAAATCATTATTTTTCTTTAGTCTTCTATTCACAGATTTTGTACGATCTATCTAGAGCCCACATACTCCATGTAGTTAGTTAACCAAAAAGCAATTGGATAATATTGTATTAAATAAAGACTTTATAATCCACATTTCTATTTGATAACCTAACTGGCAGAATTATTCCCTCACTCATTTATACATTAAAAAACTATTTGAAATACCAGGGTAGCAGTTGTTTTATATGAAAGGATTTTGCTTTTTCAGGATGAATATTACTAATTACGCGAATAAGAGGTAATCAAATAAAATGAATGGATAACCGGATAAATACGAAAAAAGGGAAAGCGTGATGGACAACAACTGGCAGAATTACGGTAAAGTCACGCTTTCCAGCTTTTTCGCGCCGGAGCCGAAGAAGTGATAAGTGAGAAGTACGACCAGGGCAATCCGTTCGCCTGGTCTTTTCATTTTGCTATAATAAACGAAAAGGAGAAATGAACGGAAATGGCAGCAATCGCGGAAGCAGTCCGGGCAAGCCTGAGCCCGGATTTTAAAGAGATCATGAATGAGCTTAAAGAGATTAAGACCCAAATAGGCCAGATTGAAGATCGAGTAATCAATCTGGAAAGAAAGTTTGAGGAGAACGAAGTTACAACCGCCTTTTTGGCAAAGGACGTATACATGCTTAAAAACAGCGCAAAATGAACGGACGAATAACCAGTTCCGGAAAGGAAGCTGGTTTTTTTTGTATCCTGTTAAAAGTTTTCTTTTTAATTTAGTAGGGTAATTGATATGTGATTTTATTATATCCATATTGGCCTTAACAGATATAGCAGATACAAGTTGACGATTCTCAGCAAACGGAGTGAAAACATGAAAAGAAAAATAAAGCTAAAGTCAAAGAAGCATAATTTTCATCTGATCTGGCGTGCAATCCGCAACGAGTGTCAACGAATTCAAATGGAATTCAAAGAACTGGAACTAATGTCTTCGGAAGAATGGGGAGAATTTTTCCAGGATGAAGAGGAATGGCTAGAGGAAATAAAACTATTGAAAGAAGAGTATGACCAGTTGTTGATTACCGAAAGAGAGGTTGGAGAGAAAATTTTTTAGTACAGCATCTATCGCGTTTTAATTCACTTATGTTTTTACCCAAAAAAGGAAAACCTGCCCACTTGATATGAGTTGGCAAGATTTGTTTTATATAGAAACATAGTTCATGCTTTATCTTGTATATACAAAGGCCTTAATTTCTATGGACCTCTTTTGAAGCTACATTCCCAGCAAATTCTCTTAAACCTTTGGTTAAAATTGAAATCATTTTCTTTAGGCTGCCTGATCATCACTTAACGATTTCCTCTGGATCATTCTTCTTTTGATCATCTCATTTCTACTCCCCCACATAAAATTTAAAGATGGTGGAGCTTCCCACCATCTTTGTTATTCCTGTTGATTTTGCAGATTCACTTGAACAGGAATTACCATTGAATCCATTTTTTCATTAAACACTAACTTTTTTCTCTCCAGATCGTCTTCCACTTCCAGAATGTACTCGACGCCAACTGCTACCGCCTTTGTAAACTGTCCTTTATCACTGGTATATGTAGCGATGGAGGGATGAACACCGGTTGGCTGAAGGCATGAATAATAAAGTTGCTTTTGGATGGGTTTCCCCTGGATATCGACTAATTGCAAGGTAACATCAATCATTTTTGCAGGCTCTTTTTCTTTTTCAGGGACGTTCGAACAACCGATCAGTGTCATTAATCCGAAAGATAGAAGCAAGATCAAGACTTTTTTCACCAGAACCACCTTTATCTTTCAATCTTGGAGTAATATTAATGTAATTCAGGTGTATCAAAAATAATAACATCAAGGAATAACATCATCGAAAAAAACTCTGCTTATCCTTTCTCTTGTTGCTGTTGCCAGGCTTTCTCCATTCTTCACAAATCTCGATGCAGAAGCAGAACCAGATTAGAAAAAAAGAAATATTATCTCATTGATTTGAAATCGAAAATGGAAAAAACAATATTCGCTCTGCCGGATTTTTTATCAATTCAAATACAGTGGTAACAGCCGCCCGCTATGTTTATGATACCATTAACAACCGGTACTACGGGAAAGCAATTGTTTATCCGTTTTATCAAAAAAATTCACTTGGGATAATGAGTTATGCCACCTTTAAAATCTTCACTTTTTGAAACATATATATTTGCCAAAACAACTTATTTTATGTATTTTTGATTTGTTGAACTGATTTTTGTGAATTGCCAACAAGGCTAGATAAAGGAAATGGTAAAATATTAAGGAGTATTTATTATGTCAAAGTGCCTGGTACCTGTTAATTAATAAAGCATCATACTAAACGGAGAGAAAAAATGAGCCAAGAAAGAAGTACATATCAAAAAATCAACTTGCTGCAAATTTATAAAACAGATAAATACAAAGTGTAATTTCATTCCCTTCTTTATCTGTACCAATGGGGTCATGCAAGGAAACATCTTTTCGCGATTTCTTCAGGGAACGCAAAAACATCAATATCTCATTTTCCACACACCGGGCCGCGTAAGTGGCCAATTTTGTTCCTTTTCCCAACTGGTAAGATTCGATCGCCTTGATCAATCCGATGGTACCGATCGAAATCAAATCTTCATTATCCTCTCCCGTATTTTCAAATTTCTTGATGTTTTAGACTGGAATCGATGTTCATTTGTTCCACCAGGGTATCTATGTAACCGACTAAAGTGACCTTACACTGCGTATTACTTTCATCAAACTTGAGAATAATTTCATCGATCAATGACTGGATGATGCCTCGTTTCTTATCATAGGGGATCTCTGATTGATCCTGGAACATCTTTTCAAGATGAGCCAACACTTGTCTGGCTCGTTCTTTTGCTTCCCGGCCTTTCAAACTTTCACCTATACGCGCCAGCAATCCTTCTAATTCCGTTTTCAATTTCTTTAACTCTTTGTTAATTACGCTTAAATCTTCTATCATCTCTTCCTCGGATATGACTTCCCGCAAGAACATAATTTTCACCTTTTCCCGTTCTCTTTCCTTTTCCCGAATCCTTTCCTTAATGGTTTCCATTGCTTCCTGAATCTGCTCATTTAAATTCTGTGTCGACTTTTCCAATTGACTCACAATGCTGCATCGATCCATTACTGACTGTAAAATGAGATTCCAAATATACTCTTCAATCAATTCTGCCCGAAGTGTTTTGGTTGGGCACCTATATACTCCCTCTCCATATTTTTTCGGATTCTTGTTCGGACAGCGATAACAGCGATATCTTGCTATTTTCCCTGTTTTCTTGTTTCTTCTGCCTGAATAAGTGGTTCCATTCCAAATACGGCCGCAATGCCCGCAGCGAATCAAGCCTTTTAATAAATATTTGTATTTTACATTGCCTGCGTTCGTCAGATTTTTTTTGCGTTGCTTTTGTGCCAACTCAAACAGTCCCTTATCAATAATGGCTGGAACTTCTGCTACCACCCATTCGGATTCATCACGAAATTCAACCGACCTTTTTGGATTACCGCTTTTTGTCTTTTTTCCTTTCACTTTCTTTACCTTTCGGCGGTTATATCGATATATCCCAACATAAATTTCACTGGTCAAAATCCGATTGATCGAGGATTGATGCCAGCTTTTACCCTGGCGTTTTGGCTTAACTCCTAATTGCACTAAACGGTTTCCGATCTCGCGAAGAGTCAATTGCTGATTGGCATACCAATCATAAATCTTCCGTACAATCTTCGCTTCTTCCTCATTAATAACCAGTTGAGAATCAACCAGGTCATATCCAAACGGTGCACAACGCATTGGCATGATTTTATTTTTCTTTTCTACTGCTTTTAGTCGTCCTCGACTTGTCCGCTTTCGGATCAAAGACAGTTCATATTGGGCAATGGCCGACTGGATATTAAAAAAAAGATTCCCCTCAGGCGTATTTTGATACTCTGTATCGCAAAAAATCAACTCCACATCATTTCGTTTAAATTCACCACAGACAATCAACTTATCAATCATATTCCGGCTCAGGCGATCCGGGTGGACACAAATAATATGGGATATTTCCTTATTAACAACATCCTGCCTTAAGCGGTTCATTTCCGGACGATCAATATCTTCGCCAGATACACCATCCTCTTTATAAACTTCTATATTAAATAGCCCCAGTGAATGAGCCTTATCCGTACACATTTCAACTTGTGCCTCTAAACTGGTTCCTTCCGTTGCTTGCAATCCTGTCGAAACCCTGCAATAAATAGCAACTTTCATCAGAATCCTCCTATAGCAAAAATAAACTGGCTTCAGCCAGTTCGATTCAAATCCGTTAACGCTAATTCAACGAGCAATTGAAGCACTCTCTCTTTTGCTTTTAATGCCTTTTCCACCTCTTCTTTGGTTCTTGTACGATCCTGTTTTACGAGAACAAATTGAATCCGATTTTTTCCAGAAGAAACCTTATTCATTATTTCATCACCCTCTTAGCCGGGTTGATAAAATCTTATGAAATCAAAGGATGTCCTATGATCATTTCAGATCGCTCCAAATTTATACAAATTTATTGTACATTTGGCTTTGAATTATCGTACAGTTTTTTCAATTGCTGCCGAAGTGGCCGAGATTGAAACCGTGCTCCTGCAAAAATTTCTAAAAGACGATAGCCAAACTATTTCAATTGAGAGATTTTTCAAAAGCAAGTATCCCATAAAATTGGTGAAGGTAATTTGCTCGATGCAATAAGAATCCTGAAGAATGGGAAATATCGCTAGGAATTGATGGAGGATTTGAACGAGACGGATTTTGAGTTGGAGATTGCAATGAAACAGAAACAAGCGCCTTTTCTACTCTCTTAGTCAATCCAAAACCGAAGAATTTGATTTCTGGAAATGGATGAATAAGCCGCAGCTGGTTTTGATTCACATCCCAAACAGCAAAGAGACGTCCCAGGATTTCGCGTTCACCCACTACCTTGTCAAGTTGTGGCGGATGATGATGGCCAGGAGATGATTTCGAAACAGGATCGCCGTGAATGGCCGCCATCGTTGATGAGATCGACTTGATTATCAAGAACAAGCCCGTGCAAAACATCTTTCTCCAAATGCCGAAGAAACCGCGGAAGTATCGGACCAAGTTTGTTTTCTCGTTTCATGACTGGTCATCCTTTGCCAAGGCCGGCAATCGCAAGAATGACATCCTGAGATCATTCAAGACTGGAATTCAAGTGGGCATGATGAAACCTGCCATCACGCAGCGGGCAAGAGAAATTCTTTTACCGCTGTATGCGAAGAAAACCGAAGAAAAAGCCAAAAGTGAAAATGTGACCGCAAAAGACAAAGTAAAGGAACTGCTTCGCAATTCGCGAGAGGGATTGACGACGAAGAAAATTTGCGAAGCACTGGATATCCGCCGGGAAACTTTCCAGCTTACTAAAAAAAATATAAAAAATTTAAAAAGATACAAGTCAAGTTGTGAATATAGAAAAGAAAGATCATCAGAAAGTGGATCGTTGGGCGTGGCGGTTGATCATATGCGGTTACGGCCTGGCTCTGTTAGTCTTGGCCGGGTTGCTTCTCATTTACTATTGGGTCATTGCGCTCATCATTATGATCGTTGGGTTTACAGGAAGAAAAGTTTCGAGTATTTCAAACCGCTTGTATGGATTGGAAGATATCCTTGGAGAGCTGCTACCAATGTCCTTGGAAATATGTTTCGGGATAGAAGAAAATAGCATTCAATTAGCCTGGCTGATATCAGCCAGGCTTTTACCATAAACCGTTATCTTGCCTGATCATGGTACAACAGGTCCACTTGGCCGAGCACGTCAGCAGAAAAAGCAAATGAATAGATCCAGCTTCATATTCAAAGCTGACTTTTTTGTGTCTAAAGCATTTATGATTGTTGGAACCAAATTGTCGTCGACCTCCAGTAGAGGAATAAACCCGGGAGATCGACGACACCGAATATTCTGATAAATGTTTTGAAAACTGGTATTTTTACTGGATTCTTTATTTTTTCGCTCAAAAATGAGACAGTAAAGAGGAAAATGGAGTCATTTGTAGAATGGCTTAATAACAACACTTTTTGGGGTTTAGATCGTACCTATAAGGAATTGAAACGCAAATTTGTTTAATACCTCTTGTTTCATGTCCTCTGTGTTTAGATCGTACCTATAAGGAATTGAAACATTCTTGGAAGTCATAGGCAAGTGAAACTGGATTGACAGTTTAGATCGTACCTATAAGGAATTGAAACCTGCCGGCACCGGCCGCCCTGGCACCGTGATTTTCACGGTTTAGATCGTACCTATAAGGAATTGAAACCGAAGAGTTGAAAGCAATGCTGGACGACAAAGTCAGATCGTTTAGATCGTACCTATAAGGAATTGAAACCCGGATTGATGGAAGACATAGAAGCAGAAGCGGAGGGTTTAGATCGTACCTATAAGGAATTAAAACTTTGAATGTGTTAGGTATTGGTTTGGATATGATTGCAGTCTAGATCGTACCTATGAGGAATTGCTCATGTTCTTCTTGTACACTTTTGGAAGACTGGAGAACTTCGCATTTCAAGCGGTCTCCCATCATCCACCTTGTAAATCTTTTATGGTGGTTATGACGAATTTTGTATCATAATCCGTCTGTCCTTTCTCAATTAGTTCCCGCTTTTTGGAACCCTCCCCATCTCCTCTTTCAACTGTTTCTCCATCTGGTTTAAGCTGATCTGTCTTTTAATGGGAACCATCTCAGCTGCACGCTCTGGTTTTTGCTTTGTCTCCGGTTCTTCCTGGATAATCGTCATTGATACCGTTCCCTGGGATTTCCGTAATCACTTTCTTTATCGCTCTATCTCCTGGTTGGTGATAATTTGTCGTCGACCTCCAGTAGAGGAGTAAACCCGGGAGATCGACGACACCGAATATTCTGATAAAAGTTCTGAAAACTGGTATTATTACTGGATTCTTTATTTTTTCGCTCAAAAATGAGACAGTAGAAAGGAAAATGGGATCATTTGTAGAATGGCTTAACAACAACACTTTTTGGGGTTTAGATCGTACCTATGAGGAATTGAAACTTGCAGAGGGTTTACCCCAGTATTTTCTCCAAAAACGTTTAGATCGTACCTATGAGGAATTGAAACCCGTACAGAAGCCAAAAAGCGGATGGAATACTTTCGTTTAGATCGTACCTATGAGGAATTGAAACCAGAGTGAACCCTTTGCCCTGGACGCGCTGGATCGTTATCTTGTTTAGATCGTACCTATGAGGAATTGAAACGTTGTTAATTCCTCCCTTTTTGGACTCAGTAAGAGAAAGTTTAGATCGTACCTATGAGGAATTGAAACGAACGTTTCAAGACTTTCATCATGTCACCGCCTTCCGTAATCAACTAGCTTACATTTTTAATTATAGTCAACCAAAAGCTTACTGTGTTTAGATCGTACCTATGAGGAATTGAAACCAGAAAGCATTGTGATAAGTGTAATCAAGAATACCGTGTTTAGATCGTACCTATGAGGAATTGAAACCCTTTTCTGCTTCCTCTCGTTTCTTTTTCGACCAACGTTTAGATCGTACCTATGAGGAATTGAAACCTTTTAATTTGAGGATGTCAGAGATACGCAAACCACCGTTTAGATCGTACCTATGAGGAATTGAAACCAACAAATTCTGTTTTAGGAAGCGACCCCCTGGTTTGTTTAGATCGTACCTATGAGGAATTGAAACTACTTTAATGCTTGCTGGGTCATTTGTGGTGGCAATGTTTAAGTTTCGATCGTACCTAGGAGGACTTGAAACTCTTGATTTCCTTGATTTCCAGCCCAAACTGTTTGC
>CBEULT010000039.1:0-11645 GCA_965544045.1 uncultured Thermoactinomyces sp. | reverse complement strand
GTAATAGTATGGATAAAAAAATTCAGGTCAGGCGGGCAGGGACCGGGCAATCATTGAGAGCAACTAAATTCCCACCTTTGTCCGATTCGTGTAATTCTGATTGGCCCGTTAAATTGCTTCCAGTTTCCAACAGGACCTGTATAGTTTACAAAGAATCTTCCCGTTGAAGAATTCCCTACCCTTGCCTCCATATAGGGATTATCAAGTCCAGCATCACTGTCTCGAATGGCTATTTTACCGATGACCGCGTTATTGATGTCAAGCAAATACACTTCCAGCCGTCCAACCTGATATGAATAACCTGATTTAAATCCTGCTTCTATCTGGATAGAGAAATCTTGAATCTGCTGGCCTAATGACTTTACCCCTGCCGGGCCGTGCCATTGTGTTCCGGTTCCATAGTCACTTGCCTTGATTGAGCTCCCGTCTGATATCAGTGTACCGGCGACCACTCCACCGTCCACTCCAATCCCGGCAGTGTAATTGGCCACGCTTGAACAGTCATCATCAAGAATTTTTATCCGTTTTGTCGTTGGAGTTTGTGTATCTACGCTTGCCGGCTGGCCGAAATAAAGATATTCATTGGCGGACATAATCGCAAATTCTGTGGTATTTCCGGTGAATTCAAAATGAAACTGTGGGTAGGTTTCGAGCCCCCCGTTGTTCGTGACAGTGAGGGAGTTGCCAGGAACAAAGTTGGATGTTGTTTCCGTTGTTCCGTAGGCGAACGGATCTGGGCAAATAAAGGTGATTGTTCCCCACCCGGTATTCATCATCTGCTCGAGATCCGTATCCCCGGAAACTTTGGCCATATAGTATTTGTCGGTTTCTTCTGGAAGGATTAACTGTTTCGGCTCATCATAAAAAAGCCAATCCACCAGCGCCCTCTTGACATCTGGCAGATCAGCTTTTGTTGATGATGAGAATATAATAGGTACCTCAATCGTTTTCTCTCCAAGATTCTGGCCAAAATAATAACTCCCCGGGCGACCGGCAATCGCCGTCGTAATCAGGGAGATTGGTGGATGGGGAGGATTTTTGATTTTACCTGCCTTTGCGAAAGAAGGAAGCTCGATTCCGTTGTAAATTAGTCTAGCCATATTGAATCACTCCTTTCGCCCGATTAACTAATGTATCCTGTTTATTAATCGCTGATGAAATGAACGGTGCCAATTCTTCGCCTAATCTTTGCATATCCGATCGATTCTGGAGAAAGACAGGCCGATTGAACTGAACGACCACCGAAACAGGAGCGGATACGCTTGAATTTACCGCTTGTTGAACTGCCGGACTGACTCCAGTTGTGTTGGATGATTCGGTTTCTGTTTCAGTAGGGGAAACAGCCAGTCAAGAAATTACGGCTCTGGATCGTAAAAAAGAATTCGTGAAAATAAATGTCCCTGAAAAAATCAGACAAATTGAAGTTCAACAACTACAGCAGGACTTAGCCTTGGCGGATCTCTTTGAACTTGGAGGTGGTCTATGATGCATTTCATGGCTCCAATATACGCACGTTTGATTCAAGCCGGACTGAAAACAATGGATGATGTACCAGATGTCGGGACATTGCGGGCAGACGTGCAGGCATTATTAGATCAGGCGCAATAGGCGCTTTTTTTTATTGCCCATCGAGGGGGGGTGAAACCATGGGCGATGGAAATGTAATTATAACGACAAAAGAGATGTACAATGCTCTCCAGGAGGTATCGCAGGGCCTGCAAAGAATCGAGGGACGACTAGACAAATTAGAAAGCAAGGTTGAATCTGCACACCAGGCAGACGAAAGAAGTAGAGAAGCATTAGAAATAGCAAAAGACGCTCACGAGTTAGCAAAAAAGCTTGAAACAAAACAAGAATGGGTTTGGCGAGCAATCATTGGCGCACTTGTCACCGGGGTGATAGGGGTGCTTTTTTATTTGATTCAAAATTGAGGAGGAATGAGAGATGAGTAATTTGGAGTTAATGTTGATCCCGATCATAACCGGTTTATGCGAATTAGGAAAACAATTAGGCATCCCTAAACGGTGGATACCGCTGCTATCTTTGGCTTTAGGCCTGTTTTTTGGTGTTTTCTATGTATCCCCTTCAAATGTGCTTGAAGGCGTCTTACAGGGGATTGTAATCGGTTTGAGCAGCATTGGTTTGTACTCAGGCCCCAAAAACCTTATGAGAAAGGAAGTGATGTAAATGCCCTGGATCGTTATTGATCCGGGTCATTAGCATGGTGGCAAAGATTCAGGCGCTACCGGCTTTGGCCTGGCGGAGAAAGATGTGGTGTTAGATATCGCAAAGCGGATCAACGGACACTTTGGCCAGTACGAAAATGTAACAGTCTCACTCACCCGATGGGACGACAAATACCTGTCACTGAGCCAGAGAGCTGCCTTTGCAAATGCCAGGAAATGCGATTTATTTTTATCCATTCATACCAATGCAGCAAGCCAGACAGCCGCTGGTTTTGAAAACTTCACATATGATCATGCATCGACGGCTTCACGGGCATACCAGAACATCCTGCACAAAAGCGTGATGAGTTACCTGGCCAAACACAATATCCGTGACCGCGGCCAGAAACGTGCCAATTTTGCTGTGTTACGGGAGACGTCCATGCCGGCGGTGTTGTTAGAAAACCTGTTTATCACCAATCAAAAAGAGAATCAATTACTGAGAGAGCCGCATTTCCTGGATGGATTGGCTGAGGCGATTGTCCAGGGAGTAGCTGAAATATTCGGGTTGAGGAAGCATCAGCCGAAGCCTATGTACCGGATCACCGTCGATGGCCAAACGATCTATGACACTGCCTATGAGTCGAAAATCACGGATGCGGTGTTGAAGGCTGTCAGGAAGGGGAGACAGGAAATTAACCTTAAAAAGTTAAAGTAATAAATAAGGAGCCTGTCCAAAGATCAAGGGCAGGCTTCTTGTGCATTATTAATGGTTTTTAATTTTAGCTGTTTTACTTTCCCCATATTTAAAGAAAAAACCCAGCTTCCATAGATTTGTTGGAAGACTGGATTTTCTGGTATACTGAAGTTAGTTGATCAGAAATTAATTACCGCTAGTGTCATCATCATCTTCACCCCGTCTTCTGACAGGTATGTCGAAGGAGTGTAGGAAATCAAAAAAACTCATATTCGTCATCCTCACTTTCGATGGTATCGTGTTGCAGGAGGAAGAATTTTTTTATGTACTCTGAAAACCCTTCCTCCTTTCCTAGCTTACCAAAACATTGTGCTAATTTAAAGTATGATGTAATTTGATGATTTTTATAACCATGATCTTCCGCTAAATCTGCGGCTTCCTGATAATAGGGAGCCGCTTTTTCGTATTGTTTTTGTTTTAAATAACAATTTCCGTAGACGATTAGTGATTTAGCCAGACGAAATTCATCCTTAATTTCTCTGCCGATCTGAATAGCTTTATTCAGGTGTTTGTCAGCTTCTGGCCAGTCTTCTTGCATGAAGTACAAGATTCCAAGGTAAATATATGCATCCATATGTCTTCGAGGAAAATCAAAATTTTTGTCCAGGCATATTGCCATCTGGAAGTATTCATCCGCTTTATCAAATTCCTTTCTTTTTAAACGGATGCTTCCCAGAACCAATAGTAAGTCAATTGTACGGGTATGAATTTGTTTTCTGTAACTAATTCGAATACCTTCTTCACAACATTGAATGGCTTCGGAATAGTTCTTATTTTTTCGTAACAGAATGGCGCGAAATTTATATAAATCCAATACTGCATGAAAAAGGTCAGCTTGAGGAATTATCGGCCAAACATTATTCATTAGTTGGAATGCTTCTGCATTTTGAGAAGAACTGAGTAAATAGAAAATTTTGTTGCCTATCAGCGGATATTTAATATCATTTCTCCCCAGGCTCTCATCGTATGAATCTAACCCTTGATTAACATAATTAAGAGCCTGTCCTAAATCATTTTGGTTATATTTACAACGACTTAACCCGTTATAGCACATAGCTATAATATTGTCTTTTGGTTTAATTTTGTATTGAGTGAAGAGATGAATTGCATACAGAAAATTTTGCTCGGCTTTTTTCCAGTTTTTCTTTCTATAAAAATAACTGGCTTTGAGAAAGTAGAAGAAAGGGGCAAGTGGATGATAATCTTTTATTGAAATTTGATTAAGTCTTGTGATTGCTTCCTCTAACTCTCCCATGTCGATAAGATTTTTAATGAATTCTAATCGGAAATTTAATTCCGCTAATGCTGCTTCAATTTCTTCAATGCAGTTGGGCAAATCTTCTTTATAGATGCCAAGCTTTGCTAACACATGAAAAATTTTTTGAGGCTTGACATTTCCCTTCTGATTCTCGATATCCGATATCGTCGAGTCTGAGACAGTTTTATCACTTAAGTACTCCTGTGTAAATCCTCTCTCATTCCTCTCCTTTCTGATTATGTAACTTATCAAGTTCATATCAAACTGGCTGAGATCCATTTGATTCTCCATCCTTCACTTCCTTTCTATTCAATTATTCGTATTATTTTAATATTAGGAATAGGGGGCTAAAACTTCAATAGTTTTCTTCTCCGAAAAGCGTTCTGGAATTTACCCATTTTCATAACCAAGAAACTAGATTTTTCCGTTTTTAGCTTTTTAATATTAAGGGGAATTTTAGTTTTGAAATTAGAGAGCAAAAATATTGATAAATTTCGGTAATTATCATTACAATTTAATTGAAAACACTAAAAGTATAAGGATGTGAATTCATGTTGCGTTTGATAGTAGAAGGACACGCTGACGAAGTAAAGGCTTTCCTCAAAGAATTCGCGAGTTTTCCACAACACGATGTGAAATTCATTTCAAAAGTTTATCAAAACGATATTTTGGAGAATGGAAAAATCAGATCATTCTGCAATTTCGAGTATCATCCGTTGGACGAGATCGATCAGCCTGTCACAGTAACGTTTGCAACAAAGGATGGTAAAAATTTAAGTTTCACGTTGTTACAGGGCAATGTCTTTTGGGCGAAGGATGTCATCACAATTTCAGGGAAGGTTACAGCTGGGCTTTTAAAGTAACCATCAGGAGGTAAAACCATGGACAGTATTCGTTTTTGGTTTGATGCATCTGAGAAAAAGCTGATTGTTTTACATAATCGTAGTGGTGAACGAAGAGAGATCAGACAGCCTGAAAAAATTGTTCGGTTTCTGAAAGTATATGGCTTAACACCGGATAACTGCAAGGGTGTCCAAAACGCAGATGATCGAACACATCTTTTTGCAAAGATAAGAATCCGGTTTAACTGAAGAACTTTCTAAACCGTTGGTTTTCAATCGTCATTTGCTGAAAGGAAGGAAATCGTGATGAAAAAAATTTTACGGATCATTCAAGCAGTACGCAAATTCTATTGGTGGCTAACTCGCCCAAGTACACGAGGAGTACGAGCGATCTTAGTCAACTCGGAAGAAAAAGTGTTGCTTGTTCAACATCAATACCTTGATGGTTGGTTCATTCCTGGTGGAAAGGTAAAACGTAGCGAGAAAGATGAAGTTGCTTTACTAAGAGAACTTAGGGAAGAGCTTGGTATACAGGAAATAGTGAATCCAAAAAAACTTGGGGAATACCTTAACACCTATGAATATAAGAAAGATACGATTGCGGTATTTGTAGTGAGCTCTTTTACACAGAAACCCAAGAGGCATTTTGAAATTCAAGAACAACGTTTCTTTGACCCCCGTCAGTTACCAGAAAAAGTATCCCCTGGTACTCGTCGTCGTATCGAAGAATGGCTTGGCCAAAGAACAATCAGTAATCAATGGTGAAAGAAAGAGAGGGCAATCGATGAACGAAACTTACCTTGGTTCTGAATCCGATCAAAAGTACATTACGGCGTATCTTGAGAAGATTAGACAACTTGATCCGATCGAGATAGCCACACTTCCGAATCCTATATGTTTGTCTGATACCAATCGTCTTGCAGATATTGTAGATGTTAATGAATTTTGGGAAATTGTAAACAGATGTCTCGTCGAGATTGAAAGACACTATTCTATCAAAGTTACTCCGATAAAGTCGGATAGATATTATACCGCATCTCCTCCAGAGGAAGATGTAGTTGGAGGCTTCCATGATTTTCGGAGTCTTGGTTATCAGTATTGGTATCATGCTGCATTTGTTGTAACGATCAATAAACAATTGGTAAGAAGAAACATTCGAACAATCGAGCTCGTACGTAGTTTTTTACATGACTGTTTACATCACTCCACATTTAGATCCTTTAGGAGAGCAATTCGTATTCCGGCAGAATCAACGAAAGTAGCAAAACATCGAGTGCCTGAAGTGTATCGGGAGCAATATGGTGTGAATTTCAGGAATCAGGATGATATCTCTTTTTCATCCACCAAACTTACTGCTCGTTCTCCAAAGACAATCAATTTAAATCTTCTTATGGATGGAGTAATTGTCTTGGTTGTTGCAGAGGCATTAAAATTAGTAGTCAGAGATTTCACAGAACCTCAGAATGATTTGGAAAGAGAAGTTACTAAAGAGATCTTTCTTGAGCCTTTTGATGAGGCAACTTTGCCAAATGGACATTCTTTCTATGAATCAGTTACTAAGCCTACACAGAATTTTGTGGAGTATTGGGGTGGTAAAAGATTCATGACTCTCGTTCTCCAGGCAATGGTAAGTGGAAAACTCACAGATCTTAAGCACTACTTCCAGGAGAAAACTGGAATCGAAAATGCCTGGGATAAGCTGTTTAGAAGATCAAAGTTTTCGTTATCCAATGAATCCCAAAGTGCAATCGAAAAAACTATTTCTTAGAAATCATGGAAACTACAATATATATTTAAACAAACTACCCCCAACATCTATAAGGTGCTGGGGGTGATTTGTTACTGAACCCTCTCACCCATGACAAAAATTTTCGGTGGTTCGTCGATTTTTTCCTTTGGTGGTGGAATGAAAAAATCATTCGGATCGTCATTGTGGATGTATCCGTTCCATTGTTCCAGTGATTTCTTCTGTAAAATAGGGAGCTCCCATTCCTTCACCAGGCGGATAATATAGTTCATAGCAGCTTCCGTATTTTCGACATCAGATTCCTTTTCTACCAGATTGTATTTTCTCTCAATGATTGGGATCACTCTAACTGGAATCCCGAAAATAGTTCTTTCCGGATCTCTATCATAGATAAGAATGTGCTGCTTGTTAAGCCCACGATCCCAATGAACCTCGGCATAATATTCGTCAACATCTCCAGTTACTTTCTTGATGAAAAACATTTCCTGATCCACTTCTCCTGTTTTATTCTTTTTGTATGAGTAGAAAATTTTAATAGGTTCTCCTCTTCCCTTTTTGAGAAATAGGGATATCTGAAGAGTCCTCTATTCCGGGAAACAACCCCCTCTCGATAGGGGAGGAGGGAGGCATAAGCCTTGATAAATCTACGTTTGTTAAATAATGTAAATCTTTATAGATCTAAGCGCTTGAGGGAGGCTGTTTAATTCATATTTTAATAGTATTCAAAAAAATACTGATATGATAATCATTAAAGTTGTATATATGGTGGTTAGTTGAACCAGTATAACCGCCATTCCACCCTCATGAGCGCCTATCGGCACATCAAGGCCCCGCGCTTCTCTCACTTCGTCATCCGGGAAAAAGGGCAGATTTATGAAGCATTGAGACATTTTTTCGGGAAGCAGGAGAAATGAATATCCCGCCTTATATTCGTGGATAAAGCTGATTAACAAACTTGTTGATTCGCTTCCACTCTTTTTTCTAAGAAAGTCGCTTTCCCAAGAACTGACTTGAGGAGGCGATTTTTCTTTTCTATATCCTCGGTTTCTCGATATGCTTCCAGAACGGTTTTAATTTTGGGTACATATTCATATTGACGTTTTTCCTTTCAATTATTCGTATTATTTTAATATTGATAATAGCAGGATAAAACTTCAATAGTTTTCTTTTCCGAAAAGCATTCTGGAATTTACCTATTTTCATAACCAAGAAACTAGATTTTTCCGTCTTTAGCTTTTTAATATTAAGGAGAATTTTAGTTTTGAAATTAAAGAGCAAAAATATTGATTAATTTTGATAATTATCATTACAATTTAATTGAAAACACTAAAAGTATATCAAAAAGGATGTGAATTCATGTTGCGTTTGATAGTAGAAGGACATGCTGACGAAGTAAAGGCTTTCCTCAAAGAATTCGCGAGTTTTCCACAACACGATGTGAAATTCATTTCAAAAGTTTATCAAAAAGATATTTAAAATGGAAAAATCAGATCATTCTGCAATTTTGAGTATCATCCACTGGACGAGATCGATCAGCCTGTCACAGTAACATTTGCAACAAAGGAAGGTAAAAACTTAAGTTTCACATTGTTACAGGGCAATGTCTTTCGGGCGGAGGATATCATCACAATTTCTGGAAAGGTTGCAGCAGGGCTTTTAAAGTAACCATTGGGAGGCAGAGCTGTGGACAGTATTCGTTTTTGGTATGATGCATCTGAACAAAAGCTGATTGTTTTACATAATCGTAGTGGTGAACGAAGAGAGATCAGACAGCCTGAAAACATTGTTCGGTTTCTGAAAGTATATGGCTTAACACTAGATAGCTGCAAGGGGATACAGAGTGAAGATGATCGGACACATCTTTTCGCAAAGATGAGAATCCGGTCCGGGTGTTGTAAAAAGGAAAATTTGTAATTGAAAACTATTTTTTGTTATCCTAAGAAGGAGGTATAGATAATGGCTCTAATGCTACAGCGATTGCAAAAAAACCACTCCGTTTTCTGTGGCTTGAAATTACAGGTCAGTGTCAGTTGGAGTGTGTTCACTGTTATGCCGACAGTGGTCCTTATGGTACACATGGCTCAATGTCTCAAAAAGATTGGGTAGGTGTGATTGAAGATGCAGCTAGACTCGGTGTTAACACTTTGCAGTTTATTGGCGGGGAACCAACACTACACCCTGATTTTCCTAAACTTTTAAAAACCGCTGCGGATCATAGAATTGAGGTAGAGATTTTCAGCAATTTAGTCCACATTACTCCAACATTGTGGGATTTGTTTTCTAATATGAGGGTTAGTATAGCAACTAGCTGGTACTCTGAAGACCCTGAAGAACATGCAGCCATTACCAATCGGAATAGTTTTAAAATGACGAAGGCTGGAATTTCAGAAGCATTGCGACGCGGTATTCCAATTCGAGTAGGTATCATTGGAATCCATGAGGATCAAAAAGTAGAGCGAGCACAACAATTACTCATGGAACTGGGTGTTAGGGAGGAGCAAATTGGTTACGATGACTTAAGACAGATTGGCAGAGGCGCTCACGATGAAAAATCAGGTCCAGATCAGTTATGTGGACATTGTGCAGATGGAGTTTTGGCTATATCATTATCAGGGGATGTGTGGCCATGCGTATTTTCACGGTTTATGCCATTAGGAAATGTAAAAAAACAAATGCTCTCAGAACTGGTTGCAAAACAGGTAGTTGAAAAAGCGCGTGCTGAACTGCTGACTTTATGGGAGGATGATCTGGCTGCGTGCATTCCGGGTAAATGTGAACCGCAGTGTCCACCACGTTGTTCTCCCTCCTGTAGCCCCTGTGCACCTGGAAAACGGTGTTGGCCAAGTTATTAAGAAATAAGCAGGTGGAGGATTTTGATTATTGAGAGGGTTACATGTGACAAATTAATATTAAATGAAAATCAATGGATGTTTCACGTGCCGGCCGTTAATCAGGTCATTAAGGCTGGACTTGAGTTTCATTCACCAATTACTTTTTTAGTAGGAGAGAATGGTTCGGGAAAGTCCACCATTGTTGAAGCGTTGGCCGAAGCTTATGGATTGGATGCATATGGGGGCCGTGCAGGACGAAAATTTGTCAATGATCGACCCCAAACTCCGCTTGGTGAAATAATGCGGCTTTATTATACCCCGACGGGTGCAAAACTTTCTGCTTCCCGTCGGAAAAGAATGGGTTACTTTTTGCGGGCAGAAACAGCTTTTGGGTTCATGTCTTTCGTATCCGGCATGCCGGGCTACTGGGAAGAAGACATAACAAAAATGAGTCATGGTGAGGGATTTCTCACCGTGCTGAATACAATGTTTTCCAAACCGGGTCTTTATTTGATGGATGAGCCGGAAGCCGCATTGTCTTTTTCTTCATGTTTACGCCTGATTGCAATCATACATCGGCTTGTTAATATTGGAGGGCAAGTGATCTGTGCGACACATTCTCCTGTGTTGACGGCGATACCTGGTGCTGAAATTCTTGAATTAGGGTCTCATGGCATCCATCAGGTGGAATGGAAGGAATTATCTCTTGTTGACCATTGGCGGCGCTATCTCAGTGATCCGTCTTTTTATTTGCAACCCCTTTTAGAGGAGGATCCGCAGTGAAAGATGGACAAAATCACCAATCGTTTATGAAAGAATCGCTAATGAAAGCCGCTTTCTATTTCGATGTTCAAATAACAGGGAAGATGGTATTCGGATGGAATGATCGGTCTATTGGCTCCAGAGTGAAGAATCAGAAAGGAATATCCTACTGGCTTAGGGTTGTTTCAGAAATGATGCGCTGGGCACAAGGGGACTTTTGGGAAGGGAATCTTGCTGCAAATAAAATCAAGGGAATTACAAAACCCCGTGTGATCCAAATTTATGAATGGGAAGATGGAGGAATTCAGTTACGAGCAGAGCTAATGTCCTTTGTTGAAGGTCGTGTTTGTGCATTTACACCAGAATTACGCACAAAATTAGGCCTTTCTCCTCGTTGGTGGTCGGAATTGCGTGCATCTCTGGACAGACTCTCTTTTTATCCAACGGAGCGTATTCATACGAAACAAGAAAAAGTGACTCGTCGATTTTTAGTATTCTATGGAGATAAAATTGACTCGAATATAACGAAATGGACTACTGCTCACGGTGATCTCCATTGGGCTAATTTAATGGCTCCGCAACTTTCAATTCTAGACTGGGAAGGATGGGGAAAAGCACCGCTTGGATATGATGCCGCGACACTGTATTGTTTCAGTTTGTTAATTCCTGAAGTGGCCGAACAGGTCTATCAGACTTTTGCTGACATTCTTGACACCCACGAGGGAGTCTTAGCTCAACTTTATGTAATTACTCGGTTGCTTCACCGGATTGATTTGGGTGATTTTATGGATCTTGCCAGACCGTTGCACCGTCATGCAGATGATCTTCTTGCACGACTGAAGAGATGCTAAAAAGACCCCTTGTGAGATCTATTTTGAATTTGATGACAAACCCCTTAGGGATACGGCCATTTGTCTCCTCTGTTCCAACAAAGGCAACTTCTTCATCAGGATAATATTTACACACTCGTCAAACCTGTTTACTGACATCTATCCAATTATACCAGCGGTGGACGGTCCGACCTTGACAGCTTTTTACTGTTCTTTTGGTTAATTTGTTGTTCTTCTATGGTAGGGATCGAGTGATTGTTCAATCGTATATATTCATATTAAATGTAAATCTTTATAGATCTAAGCGCTTGAGGGAGGCTGTTTAATTCATATTTTAATAGTATTCAAAAAAATACTGATATGATAATCATTAAAGTTGTATATATGGTGGTTAGTTGAACCAGTATAACCGACATTCTACCCTCATGAGTGCTTATCGGCATATTAAGGTCC
>CBEULT010000038.1:0-12695 GCA_965544045.1 uncultured Thermoactinomyces sp. | reverse complement strand
ACTTTATATAAGATATTGTCAAATAGTGCCGGTAAAATAATTTCTTTATTTACTGTTTCAATTTGAATTCATGTTTTCTGAAGATACTATTTGGCCATTTTCATCTAAAATTACCAACTCACTTTTTCTCTGAGTGGAATCGGTGTATATGACGGCATATTTACCACTGGACAAATCAATATGATTATCATTACTGCACGAAACCAAGCCTATAATCAGTAAAAAAATAATACCCATTGTTATTACAATTTTTCTCATTTGCCCTTCCCCTTTTTACAAAAAATGGAGTAAGTCAATGAACTATTAAATACCTTACTCCATTTTTTGTTTGGAATGCTTTTTAATAATATGCTACTGTAGTATCATGCAGTTTGTAATCTATGACTTCTCTCCCATTATCCTCCTGTTGTTGCAAGCAACACGATTACCAGAAGGATCAAAAACATAATGGGGATCAGCACAATTGCTGCAAAACCTTTCCAAGTGCCAATGCTATGTACTTCTCCAATGATCTTGGAATATACGACCAGATAATAAACAGACAAAATAATATCAGCAACTATAAACAAAAAGAACAATAGTAACAGAAAAACAGATGAATCTATTCTGGGAGTCAGTGTTGTAAAATTTTCTTCCCCAAAAATAAGAATCATGGGAATCGTTATTAAAAACAGCTTTGTTGAATAAGGCACCGTTGCCCAGGCAAATGCCTGGCGTGTTTCCTTAAAAGAAGCAGTGCCTCCAAATAAACGTGCTATTCCATGAATTACGGCACTGCCCAAAAACCATGCCATGAATCCCCCAAGAGGCCCCAACAGAATGGATAAAACAAGAATCCCCGCCAAGGGGATCGTATCTCCCACATACCGACCCATGGCATTATCCAGCAAAACGGTAATCCCATAAAAACTGATTAAGATAAACAAAACTTGGGCCGAAGTATCATTCATTGCCAGCCTGATATTCTGCTTGGGATGCTTGAATATCGGAATCCAGTATTTTTTTAATATAGAAAGCATTTTAATCTCCTTCCTTTTTTGCCCTCTTGATAGACAGAAGGTTATAATAAAATATTATGTCATAATGCATTGTTGGAAATAAAGAAAATACATAAATAATAAAATAATCTGTTTCAGTTTACCAAAAAATAGAGCTTACTAAAAAATTGATTCCAACGGAAAGGGTAATATGACAATTTTTTTGAAATAAAAAAAAGAAAGAAGACTGATACAGCTAAATGGTCTTCTTTTCAATCCGCAGCTTATGAACACCCAAGCCCTAAAACAAAAAACCAAGTGACTGAAATCATTGAAAACGTTACAGCCAGTGCAGTGAATTATTGGATAGATAAAACAACAAAACACATAAAAACCTTTTTATTTTATACCAAGCAAATTTTCAACAGCACTTTTCTAAGCACCCATTTCCCGCTTTATATCTTCCAAAAGAAGTTGAAACAGACTCTCCTGATAGCCTGCTTGTCGCAAACGGCGCATGACGCTGGCGATTGCCGCCAAATTCGTATTTTTTATATTTTCAAGTTTTCTGATCCGATTTTCTTCCAATACCTGTTCCAGCCGGCAAGCCTTGTAGTCTTCAACACGAAATCTCCACAAAATCACTTGATTCGGATAGCGTTGAGCGAGTCGGTACGCGATTAGTAAACCTTCCGGATCAAAATCACCTGAATAATAAATAGTTGTTCCATTACTAGCCAGTTGATCCAAAAGAATCAGGCTGCAGGTATTGATTTGGCCGTGAGTACAAATTAACGGCGGGTGAATGCCTTCTTTGATTAATTCCTCAAATAAAGCAGAGAATAATCCTGAATTTTCAACCACGAATACCTTTTTTAATTCAGAAGCAGCTGATTCTACTCTTCTGGCTTTAACCATCTCTTTCAGGGGAACATTGAGTACACAACGGTCTTCAATCGCCGCTTTCCATACTGCAAGTGGCCGTTCTTCATTGTTCCAGGCAAGCAAACCCGTTGTTGTGGCGAAATTCAGAATATCATCCCGTAGCAATCCAAACGAATGAAGCAATAGATTATTTTCTTCCGCCGGTGTCAGTTTAAAGCGGGATACTTCCCTCTGGAAACTCCCTTTCCCGATGATTCGTAAAGCATTAAATAACATTTTTCCTTTGGTGGTGTCCAAATCAAAACCATGTGGATTGCCTGTGATCCGTTCTGCAAAAAAAGGAAAGTGCTCGATCTTTTCAACCAGTACTCTTCCATTTGAATTTCTTTTCTTTTCCAGTTCAATTAAAGCTTTTCCCACGACCAGCATATCCGCAGCCAAATGATCTTGCTGTTGCTCGTATAGTTGATGAATAAGCCGGGTTTCCGCAGACTGATTAATAATTGAATGAACCCATGAAGATACAAAAGAGGAGGAAAACTTTTCTTGGATTTGCTGGAAAAAAAGCTGTTTTTTGTTGTGATTCCTTGCTTTTTGCTCACGCTTACTTATCATTTTTTTCCCGGCAAACCCCTCCAGCAAATCTAAACAAGGAATGCCGGAAAATCGCGAGTATTCCATATACCGCTCAAATTCTTTCAACAGCACACGCGTATCTTGGCCTGGCTCCAATTCTTTTCGAAAAAAAGAAGAAAGAACCGTTGCCTCCTGTTTAGACAAGTTTGTTATCCTCACAGATCCCCCAATTCTTCCCAAACTTTGATACTTCTCGATCATAAGTAGAAGAAGGCGGTGAAAGCCTTTTTCTGCTTGAAAAAAACGGACAGCCTCTTCCAATTTTTCATTCATTTTTTCCACAATTTCTCCTTTTTTCTGATTGATTAAGCAGACAACAATTAATCTTCTGGTTTCCCCTGATGATCCGGGTGGAACATCTCCAGATTATTCCCATTCCAATGGTAGCGCATCACTGTTACAAACGGAGCGTTTTTAGGTCGAACAATTTCACTGATCGATAAACTCTTTACTGTGTCATAATCTCCCCATAAAGACTGAGAATTCATCACATAGTTAAATCCCAAGGTTTCTACGACATCAAACAAATCTGCAATATTATTTTCATCCACTCCGGCAAACGCCTCATCCAAAGCGATGATCTTCGGGGCATCTTCATTTGCGCTGGAGTATCGGGAATATGCCGCGGCAAACAGAGGAATGTACATCGCCATCGCTTTCTCGCCGCCACTGTATTTTTCAAAGACGCGATTCGTCATCTCTTTGCGGTTTTCATTCTCTTTTTTGGCATAAAGGACAAACTGGTACCAATCGCGATAATCCAGCATCCTTTTAATCAAGTGGTGAAAACTTTCTCCTCCGCCATGTTCCCTTAATTGTTCTCTTGCCTGATTTATTTTTACCTGAAAATGATTTCGGATTTTTGTAAGATCTTCGCCTTTCAGGATACGGGAATCACCACTCAGTAAATGAACGAGTTCTCTGGTATCCAATTCTGCTTCGTCTCCTGCTGTTTTCGGTTTCCATTGCAAAGAGAACTTCAAACTGCTGGATGGGTTCCTTTCGTCCATAATCCGGTTCATCTCTTTAATCCACTTTTCAGCACGGGTAATTCTGGCCCGAATAATTCGCCCGATGCTGTTTAGAATGACTTCTTTGTAAAGCTCCTTATCTTTACTTTCAAGCAACTGTTCTTGCTGCCCGGCTTTTTCACTGATTTTTTCCCGTCCTGCCGCCAAATCGGTTCTCATTCCTTCATAGCTCATCGAAAAAACATCGCGTTTTGCGCTATTTTGCAATTCTTTCCACTGCAGTTTTGCTTTTTCACATAACGTTTCATCTTGAAGTTGCTGCCAGATCCCTTCCGCCGATTTGGAGTATTCCAGTGTAGGGCTTAAACGGATATCATATTCAAACAGATTGGACTGCTCCTTAAAACGCAGATCATTGAGCAGTCTTTCCAAATCTTCTCTGCTCCGCTCTTCGGAAAATTCCTTGATAGCCTGCTTGGCTTCTGAGATGAGCACTTTCTCCTCCATCTCAGGATCCAACTGTTCTCTTGCACTCCGACAACCCTGCAAATTCCTTTCTTCCTGAAACACCTCCAACCATGACTGATAATAGAAACGGCTCCAGGCCAGATCCTGTTCCAACTTGTCCAATTCATTCTCGGCTTTGGCCAGAGATATATCGATTTTTTTGCTTTGGTCTTCAATGTTTTTCAATTCCTGAGGAATTTCCAGATCCAACCGGCGCGAATACAAACGGACTTTTTCCTGAATTTCCTCAAAGCCCAACTCTCGCAAGCGTTCCTGAATTTTTTGAATGCGCAATTCCGTTTTACTGATCGAGTCCTCAAGTTCATTCAGTTCGCCTTTTAGATCGAGTAAATCTTCCCTAATTGCACTTAACCACTCTTGTTCATTAGTCTGCTCCCGTACACCGAACAGGAATTGGCCATGAGACGATCGCAATTCGTCGAGGCATTCCAGATAATCTTCCATCCTGGCGTGAGCTTGTTGAAAAAGGTGATGTTCATGCCTCCAATCCCATCCTTCTTCGTGGATTTTTTGCGTGATCCGCATTTTTTGTTGTTCCAGGTGATAGAAAGATTCTTTTTGTTTCTGATTGTAGTCATTCAGTTCTCTTTCTTTCGCCTTAACAGTCTGCGATATTTGAAACCATGTACGATGAGCCTCATTCAGATCCTGTTCCCCCGGAAAGGATTGATATTCGGTATCGATCTGACGAGTCCTGCTCTGTAATTGCTCTTTTTCATCTGATAAAGCCTGTTCTTTTTCTTTTTCAGCATGCAAATGGGCTGTTATCTTTTGGATCATCTGCTCCCTGTAACGCCGCCTTGACTCCTGGCCAATGTATATGGCGTCCCCTTCCACAATGGCATGCCCTTTAATTAATCCATTCTGAAAATGTCCTTTGATCGTGACTGCCGTCCTTCCCGGTTCTATATCTTCAAGGCCGATACTTTGCAGGACTTGTTCAATGTCTGTTTCGGTTATAGCCTGATCTTTCGGCGGAGTCGGCTTTAGATATTGAGTCAGATTGGAGTTGGCTTTACCGGTTGGTATAAGCATCTGATCATGCTGGACAAACGAAGTATTAAAATCAGACGGGAGAATCAGGGAATCCAAAATCCCTGTCTGACTCAAAGCAGCCTCCAGAATATTTCTTTCTTCTTCCGTCACTTGCGGATGGAAATCAACCCCCTTGTAGAAAGGGAGGAAAGGTATCTGTTTTACTTTTAGCATCTCTCTTGCACTATCCGTCTCGGTATGCCGATTGGGTTCAGGATCTTCTTTTTGTTCCCAATCGCGCAATTCGCCCTCCAATTTCAAGACTGTTTCCCGTTGCTGGCGAAGTTCATGATCCAGGCGATAAAGCTCCTGCTGAACTTCCCCTCTCACCGTACTCGTTTTTTTTCGAATGATCGCTTCCCATTCGTCTATTCTGGTTTCCGGAAAATCCCATACTTTTTGTGAAATGGTTTGCAACTGCTCTTCACCCAGCCGAATCTCCCGATTATTATCATTCCACTCATAAACTGCATCAACATAGGATTTCTTTTCATCTTCCAACAAGTTCTTCCATTGTTGTTCCTGTTCTTTGAGATCGTCCCACTCTTTTTTTCGCTTGCCAAGTTCAATCTGAATTTCTTCGTAATTCTTTTCAACTCTCTTTAACTCTTCAAATTCTTGGCAAATAGTTTTTAATTTTTCCCGATGCGTTTTTGCCTTGTTTCTCCAGTTCGTAAAGGAAAATTCCTGCTCCATTTGGCGCGAATAAAACGACGCTTCCCCATCATGGTGAAAAAAAGAGGATTCTTCTGCAAGATTCCGCAATTCATCCAACTGCATACCCATCTCTTTTTTTGTTTGCAGCAGGCTGGTTTCCAGTTCTTCAACCCGCTTGGCACGATGAAACTCCTTTTGTTTCTTCTCCCGATAAGTGTGCTCCTTTTGTTGACAATCCACTTGATTCTTTTCCAATTCCATCTTGCAAGCATTCAAATCCCGCTCGGCTTTATAAACATCATGATCTCTCAGCTCTTCAAGTTCCTCGCGAAGAACTTCACTTTCCCGCTGCAATTGCAAAGATTCTTTCTGCAAACGGGATTTTTGCTCATGGTCTAGCTGAAGCTGCTGCTTAAGAGCTCCATAATTCTTCTGATTTCGTTTAAAATTTTGCCGTGCCTTCACTGTATATTCGGCTTTCTCCCGCAAAATTACCTGATTATAGCGTTTGTACTGTTTTATCAGGCGATCCAGTGAGCTTCTTTCTTTTAGCAGTTGATCCAGCTGGCTCTGGATTTGATCAATGGCTTCAATTGATTCGGTAAGGGGCCTTAATTCTTCGTCTGTTAAGGCTGGCAACGCCTCGACCAATATGTCATATATAATTGTTGGTTTGAAATCCTTTGACAATTTCGGGCTGCGAATCTGAATCAACAGCTTAATCAGTTCTTCATATGATTCAAGGGAAGGAAAGCCAAATACATACCGATTTACCAGTTCCATATATTCCTTTTGGGTTTTAACGACAATTCCGCCATCCTGCAATGCTTTTTCCAACTGCTTTCGATTCAGAGGAACTTTTTGCCATTTGCCATCAGGGCCGCGTTCTTGTTTATATAATTGCAGGTGATGTCCAATTCGCTGATTATTTTTAATGACAAATCCCCAAAAATCAACAGAACCATGCTTTTTAGCCCGCAAGCCGATTCCGGTTGTCACATATTGATTAAGCCCGTCACGAACATATTCCAGATACAAGTAGCCAGTCCGCTCCTCTTGATTATTGCACAAGAGATAATCCTCGATCCTTCGCGATTTTGATCCAAACGGATCCAGGCGTTCCGGGCTTTTTCTTCCATCCAGCAACAGTGGAAAAAAGCTTTGCATTGTTACCGACTTTCCTGAACCGTTAGCCCCTCTGAGCAACAGTTTTCCGTCGGAAAAGTGGAACTCTTCTTCATCATAAAACCAATAATTAAACAAGCCCGCCCGATTTAATTTCCAGTTTCTCATCTTGATCTCTCCTGAAATTGTGCTGATGTTTTTCCTGATAATCAGCCGGATAATCTCCTTCCATTCGCCCCATCGCAGGCAACAAGTAGATGATTGCCCGCTTTTCATCTACTCTGGCCAGTTTCCAAATACTTAGAAAGTGAAGCAACTCTTTTGCCGTTTTGCTCAAAGACTGTTTTTTATATTCCTTGCTCCATCCATAATCAAAACGTTCTTTACAGCTTTGCAGCCACTGTTCAAACTGTACGGTGGTCAGAATAATCCAGCCTCTCTCATTGCGATCTGTTTCCTCCACCCTCAGTCGATATCGAACCTCCTGTGCAAATTGCAGACAAAGTGCGGTAATCATTTTTTCGTCGGGAAACTGGTGCAGCTTTGATTTTTGATCATTAATCGCTGCTAAAGCTGTTTTCTTATAAACCTCCAGAGAAAGTCCCGCCATTTTCTGAAAGTCTTCTGCAATACGGTAACGGTAATTTTTTATATACAACCATTCTTCTTTGCTCATCTCTGATTCGTAAACAGCAGGAGACAGGAGAAGCCGCCGGTATACCTGATGACGGCGCTTTATGGAATCATCATCAGGCAAATCCGCTTTCAAAATCTCATTCCTGTTTGAAAACCGGTACAAGTCCTTTGGATAAGTCCTCATAAAGTAGCGGGATAAAACAGTTGGCTCATAAAGGGCTTCCGCTTCTTTCTCATCATGGGTAAATAACAGGTTATTGCTGTCAATGATGCGAATCATTTTCATCTCTTGCATCCATTTCAAAACACGAATCAAAGACTTGCGATGGACGTAGTTTTCCCAATTCAGCCTTACATTCTCCGGGGCTAACAGTTTCAGTTCTTCACACAGTTGGGAAAGCAGAAACTGGTCATCTACTGACTTGTTTTCCAAAAACGCAAGCACAGAACAAAGCAACACATAGTCAAGCGGCTCTTGAAACTCCTGGATTCCCATCCATTCTTCCGCTTGCGCCGGTATTTTCTCAAGTTTTATAAAATACCGGTGCACGATCAGGCGAAAACCGCACTTTTCACGCATGTAGTCTTTGATAACAGACTCCCTGTCCCGAATGATTGCGTATAATTCAGGATCATCTTCTTTTACAATCCAGAAGCGGGACAATAACACTTGTATCGCTTGCCCAGCCACCTCATCCATCCATTTTTTATCTGTCATCATGTCATCCTTTACTTAAATGAAATGATCCAATCAGGCAAAGTCAACACTCCGTCTGTACATTTCAGTTGAACCCGCTCAGCGCTCGCCAGGACGAGTTTATACTTTTCGCCGTTCTCTGTCTGACCCTGCTTGTCAGGATGAGCCATCGCTTTTCCGATCCAGTTTAACAGTTTTTTTCGCACAACCGGTTGGATATCTGACAGTTCCCTTAACTTGATCTCCCGATCGAAGACAAGGCTTTCCAATAACCGTTTTTCTTCTTCTTTTTTCTTGATAAATTCTTCCATGGCTTTCTGTTTTTTCTCTGTTTGATCCACAACGGCGGTTGTCTTTACCCGTTCTCTGAAACCCCTTGTTTTTGGCTTTATTTCACAAAAAGCCGGAGGAAGATCCCAAACCTCGTTATCAATCGACTCTGTTTCTTTTGGTGCCTGAATGGAAAAATGCCGAGCTTCAGGCACCCCGAATACACAAGCCGATAACCGATGGGCTTCCTCGATGGTATTCACATCAGCAAACCATTTCGCTAATTGAAGATAATCCTGTTTTCGGCTTTTGTGTGGATATTGGATTTCTCCCAACCGTTGTACAAAACGAACCATCCGCCCAATGGTTTCGTTGGTTCGTTTTTGCAGCAGCTCTATATAACTTTCTCCTTTTTCGTTCCCTAAAAACCACCCCCGAAAAGCATTCCACTGGTTCGTTACTTCAGTAAGAACCTGTTCTTTTGTGGGGGGAGACTCATCAAACCTGGGAATATGTTTTTCATACTCCGCCAATTTATCTGCCACAATTTCAAGAAAAAACAGATCCACATCCTCAATGACCCGTTCCAATTGCATGGCTGTTTTTTGTAACCGGGTCATAAAATTACGCAAATACTCGGTAACCGCTTCCTTAAATTGCAAATAATCAATGACCTTCATCTTTTCTTCGATTTGCTGGCTCTTTAAACGGTTGAAGTAGTCGCTGGCATTATCCCTCAATTTTTTAAAGTCTTCATGAATATCGTTCCAAAGCATCCTTACCTCTTCTGCTTTTCTGCTTTTTATCTCATAGACTCCCCCTGTCCTGTGGGTCAATTCTACGATTCGCTTATACAAACGTTCGAAAAGAGTAGGATCCAGGGAACCACTCATACCATCATCTATTTGCAAGACAGTCCGCAACATCCGTTCAATCTCTACCGTTTTTGGCTTCAATTGATAAATAAACTTCTTTTTCTTGAACTCCTCAATCGACTGAAAACGGCCTGTTTCCTGAATCCGTTCAAGATTTCCCCAAGCCACCAACTGATCCAAATCACGATATAACTCTTCCTCAGTGTAACGAGAATCATTCCTTAATTCTTTTAAATACAGGTAAATTTCTTCCGGATAGATAAAAGGAAGCATTCGATCATGCTGTTGGTAAAAATACGTTATAATCGACCGATAAATATGAGCTTTGCTTTCAGTTAAATACTTAAATTCTAATATAACCCCTTCTGTCATAAAAATGAACCTTCCTTAAATTTAAAAAATCATGAATTTCTTTTATCATAGCAAAAGAAGTTTATATTGGAAATACGATAAATGCAGGCAAGTATCTGATCAAACAAAGATCGGATTGGACCATTCGCCTTCATGTTTTCACAAGATTTTTTCCTTAAACACTCTGCAAATAAAATTAAGCCGGATCGCATGGCCGGCTTTTAGGTTCGTACTGATTGTTTATCCTTTGTTTTTTCTCGAATACTTTTCTAAACTGGCTTAATAAGCTTAACTTGTTTCTGATTATCTGTGAATTTATTCTCCTGATTAGAGCCAATAATCTCATGCTTTGGAAAGGATTCATATGTGGAAATACTTTGACGCCTTACGCCTGAAAGCACCGCTATTGCTTCTATTACTCACCATATTTTTCAAGAAAAAAGCATACAAAATCTCTACCAAACCTCGAAATTGTATATCCATCTCGTCTAAATAATTTTTTTATAGATATCTTGGCATTTTTTCCTTTCGATACTTTATCTATATAATCTTTTAATTTATTTAGATTTTCCACTAACTGATCCATTTCCGCATCTCTTTTTGTTCCTAAAAGCCCCATTCTATTTAACTTTCCCCTAATTGCATCATACTGTTCATAGGTTATCCCAAGTTCTTCTAATACATCAGAATAAGTTTTTTGTGTATCCTGATCAAATTTTGTATTAATATCATAATAGAACTTTAAAATACCTATATCTACCAAACGTAATTCTTTTAAAGTGTCATAGTAAAGTAATACGAAGTCCTCTTTAATTTCCTCATGTCCAGATAAATTAACTATTCCGTTAACCATATAGCAAATTTTCTTTTCCTGTGGCTCATCTACTATATAACCCATAACTAACCCATAACTAATTTAATTACATTATCTAGATTATTCAACTTCTCCTCCGATTTGGAAATCCTGTTTACTATTTCATTTTGCCTTAACTCCAATTCATCCCGAAATCTAATCATATTTTTTTCAAATTGTTTTTGCTTATAAGAAAAATAAATCGTTGTTAATCCAGGTGCAACTTGACCAAATATTCCTTCGGCGATAGATCCGGCAATAGATACACTACCCTCCACACTCACATCCAAAACGTCTTTTACCTTCTTAAGCCACTTACCTTGATTAGACATAAATATATTACCTCCTGTCTAACTATTGAGCAGAAAAGAAAAATAGCCCTATTGTATTATTAAGTTTTTCTATTTAAATACATTTTCAGAAACTGTGGATTGATTATGAGATCACCCACTTCCTCAAAAACCTGGATAAATTCGTTCTCTTCCGAAGTTCTTTTATTCTTAGGCTTATCTGAGATCTGGTCTGCCAACGCCGCAGATGAATATATCAACTCATGAGTGAAGTGCCTAACATGTTGTCATAATCATTCAGTAATCATCTTTTTTTCAAGTTTAACACAATCCTTTTTAATCTATAAAATTGTCAATTGATTCGAATTTATTATTAAGAGAAGAGGTGATTTGATTTCTGATAGGCAAAAGCCAGGTGAACAAACTAAACAATCAGGTCAATATCGAGAAGTAGGTCCACATGGTGGGAGTTCCAGCAAAACCGAAATCACTTTGGTTAGAGGTGATAGGCTTCCGCCTGCTTCGAAACCAAGTCGTCAATGGGAATTAGTCGATCCCACCAAGCATAAGCCTTAAAAGTAATAATGTAATCTTATAAAAAAGTGGCACTGACAAACCTAAAAGGTTGGTCAATGCCTTCTTTATATCCATTATATTGCCTGATTTTTATCTCCATTAATTTATAGAGATACTACCATACACTATTAGGTGGTATTTACTCCTTAATCAAATCCTGCATTTTCTTCACCCCCGTGATATACGTGATATAGTGGGAATTGGGAATGTCTTGGAGTTGTAGAAGAGCTATACAGAGCCCAAAAATAAAGAAAAGACCAACATGAACATATTACTGATCCAAAAAAAAGAGCCCAAAAATATCCGCTCCTTAAAGAAACAAGTCTATCCATATTAGCCAGACTATTGTATATTTTTGATAAAAGGCGTGCTTGTGTGTGGTTAAAAAAGACACCCTATTGGGCATCCTTTAACACTCAACCACCTTGGTTTTATAAATGCTTTTATCCCCAGGAATGATAGATATTTACTCCCCCGGCAATTTCATTAAGCAACCTGGTTGCTTTCTGAAGCTTATATTGATAATCAGGGAACAGTGAAGAAAGTAACAATCCAATACATGTGCCACTATGTGTCACGATTATCCCCAAAGCCCTTACCTTTTCACAGATGTCCAGCATGTCGGAAAAGGAGCGTTTGGCAAGAATTTTCTGATTCATCCATGCACTTTGTGTAGAGATTTGTCCCACACGAACATAATCTTTTTTATAAATTGCGAGTGCAATCTCATCCAGCAATCGTTGGTACTCAAGCTTATCTTTTAAGGTAAAAGGTTTCTCTTTTTGATTGAAACTTAATGTGTCGACCATTCCGCCCTCATCAATGCTTACAACTGTCAAATGTGGCAGTGGCCCCAGAAAGTCTCTGAGTTGTCCCTTTTTGTGGTAAAAGGAAGTTACTCCAGCATACATAACTCCATCAGATGGTTCAATTTCTGCCAAAAAGCGTTGAATATCCTTTTCTGTAATCCCGAGATTGTAACAATTATCAATGGCTCGGGCACAAGCAACCAAATCAGCTGAAGAACTGGCCAATCCTTTTCCGACGGGAAGGGTACTTTCAACAGTGATACTTCCTCCCATCGGAAGCCTGTAACAGGCCAGTATTTTTTTGGCCAAATCCCGGGTCTTGGTTTTGCTGGAGGGAATCACTTCGATGGTATCCCTTTTGAGGTCTGGTACAAAGGATACATGTGAATACCGGGTAATCGGGAACGACACCAGGAAGTCCAGGTCATTATCTGGTAAAACACCTTGCAGAAGTTCACCAAACGTCCCGAATGATTGCCCGGTCCCTGCCCGCCTGACCTGAATTTTTTTATCCATACTATTAC
>CBEULT010000037.1:0-12961 GCA_965544045.1 uncultured Thermoactinomyces sp. | reverse complement strand
GATTGGCAAAAACCGGTAGAATGATCGGAGGCGAAGGGATACGAACGACGAACGAGCGAACCCGGAGCCGAAGAGGGAGCGGAAAAACCGCTCCTTTTTCTTTTATCCTGATAACGCCTCAGATTCGCTCTATGAGCGTATTTTTTTCAGGTGTAATAGGCCTCGAACAAAAATAAAACGCCTGAGAACGGCGTATATTAGGCGGTTTGTTTTACAAACCAATTTTTAATACTAGCTTTTTTACTTGATGGACATACTGCATACATACCAAGGGTGGAAATACTTACATCTGGATCATGACAAAGGGTTTTCATAGTATGGAATGGAAGATTACGGAAGAAGGAGGTGAGATGGAATGAAGGATGATCCGAAAAGTATCACAGTACAGGAAGCATTAGAACGCTTTAAAAATGGGGAAACAACAGGGGCTATCCAAGACCTTTATAAAAAGTATGGAAATTCCTGATCCGTGTATGATAGAAGCTCACACATGTCTAGGAGCTTCTATTTTCGCTTCTAAGCTATCTTAAAACTCCTTCGGGTGTCATAGGTATATAAGGGGTTTTAAATTTTGAGTATATTTTACTTCATAAAATAAATAACCCGTTGATTTTAAAGGGTTAACGCTTCTGATGTTTGTCATCCAGAAGAAAGAAAGAATCAACTTCTCAAAAAAAATCTTTTGTAACTATAAAGCAAACGTCAAAAGCCCTGTTATATTAAGGGGTTTGACGTTTTTTGTTTTGGAGAACAAAAAACGATATACCCTAGATAACGTAATTATGCAGGTTTTCGGCGTTTTTGTTGTACATACCCTGAGGAGGTATATAAAAAAAGCCTAAAAAAATATTTCGTATACACTTGTAACTTATGCGTACGTATGTTATTATTGTATACAAAGGAGGTTATCAAATGAAGAGAAAACAGCCGACCACAATTAGAACTAACACATTGGCCGACGTTCTTGACACCATCCAAGCCACAATGGAACAGATCGGGGGAGAAAAAAGAAAAGGAGCTGAAATAGCATTAAATGCAGTTCGCGCGAAATTTGGCATTCCGATGGATGGAGAACAAATGGAACTGTTCGAAAAGGAGGGCAAGAAAAAATGAATAAGCATGACTACGCAGGGTATTTTGCGCTTGCAATGCTGGAAGCGGGGATAGAGCCGGCAAAAGTAAAGCAGATCGTTGCCCTGGCTCAAATCAAAATGGATGATTTGAATCCGGATGAAGCCTGGCAAGAGGCCATCAAACAAATGAAAAGTCGAAAATAGTTTTATTCGGAGGGATCAAGATGGAGGGGGAGGAAGCACTCATGTCCATGCTTAACCAGATGGTTGAGATAGCTCAGAAGGAAGTGGATATTTTCGAGTTTGTTTCCGAGGATGACTTAAAAGAGCATGGATCAGCCAGGGGAATGTGGGCCAGTGCAACACGCAAGAACGATCCCGATAAGCGTTTATCTTTAATTTGGATTGACCAGGCCCTGCCAACACGGGACAAAGTAATCAGCATTGCTCATGAATTAGGACACGTGCGCAACTTTGTCGAAGACTTCCGGAGGGACTGGAAGTTCTGGGAGTCTCTCAGTTGGGCAAAAAGTGTGGCCGTTCTGAGAGAGCGTACAGCCTGGCTGTATTCAGTGGACTACCTAAAAGAAGTCGGGTTCACAGATTGGCAATATTTCTTAGATACTGTCAATTACTCTGTGAATACTTACTTTGAGAACAAACACCAGCTTCAAACTAAAGAAGATTTCTTTAAAGAGTTGAGGCAGAAAATCGGATTGAAATCATGTGGTGAGGAGGGATCTAAAAATGAGCCTGGCTCAGTACAACCGACAATATGAGGAAATCATGAGGTCCGATCTCTCTGACGATCAGAAAGCGGTTTGTTTAGCAAGTCTTATGACTGAAATGGAACGGGAGTTTCATATCTCGGTCTTCCGATTCAAGGAATGGGAGAAGCAGCCGGAAAACCGGAAGGTAGCGGCGCTCTATCGGAAGATTTCACGGAGTAGATAGAGGAGGAATAACCAATGCCACAGTTAAAAGTTAAGATCCTGTGCCATATGTGCGACGGTGAGGGCAAGCGTTGGGATCAGGACAACGAAGGAAAATCCGTCCGGCTCCATTGCGAATATTGTGACGGGAAAGGTGGGTATTGGCAACCCGTCACAGAAGAAGAGTATGAAAAGCATTTCTTTGGATTAGAAAAAAGATATGACTGAGCCTGCCAAGCGCGGGCTTTCATTTTGGACGCAAGGAGCGGAAAAGATTCACTGCCCCAGGCAGACACATGATACCTCTGAGAGCTTCTATTTTCGTCTCTAAGGGGTTTTAATAAGGCTCTTAGTGGTATTGGAACCAGAAGGGGACAGTTGAATTATGAAAAAATGAATTTTTTGAAACAAAGTATTGAATTGTGGTTTATTGTTGTTTATGATATAGGCAAGGGCTGAAGGGAGAGAAAAAGAAAATGCAAAAATATTACACATTAGAGGAGATCGCGCAGATTCTAAAAGTCCATAGAGAAACAGTGCGCCGCTACATTAGAAAAGGGGATCTCAAAGCGGCTCGCATTGGAAAGGAATACAGAGTGCGCGAAGATGATTTGAACACATTTTATGAGTCGAAAAAAAAAGCATCTTAAAAAGATGAAACTAGACAACCTGTCCTAATTGAAACAGGAGTCAAAATATAAAACCAAATTAAAAAGCGACCCCCCGCCGCCAAGCTGAAGGTCGCCCACCAGTTAAAAAAATTCACTTCTACCATAAGTGTATCCGTTTAGACACGTTTTATCAACTGGGATAAAGTGTCGATTTCTTACTACTCTTCTACCACCTCGATCTCGATTTTCTGTTTGGATCACACTTTCAGAGCTGGTGGGCAAAAACTCCTTCTTGCTTGCGGTTGGCGATCGCAACAAGGAGGAGATTTTTTATGTCTATTGAACAAAATCAAATCGTATTTGAAGACAAAAACGAACAATACGGTTTTATACAAGTCCCAACTGTCATAGCTACCTCGACCGTTCTATCCCCAACCGCTGTCAGGATCTATATCATCTTGAGGCGTTACGCAAGCATGCCAAAAGGCGCTATGCCATCTGTTCCAACTATTTGTGTTGAAGCACAGATTTCAAAATCCACATACAACCGCGAGATTAAAACCTTTGTGCGATCCACTCAAAACCCTAATCCGGCAGTTCCGCTGATTACAGCAATCCATCGAAGAAATGCAACCAGCGTTTTTAAGATCCATAAGTTGACAGATCAATTAATTGCTAAACTCAAACCTGCTGTCATGATGGAAGAGACCGAATTAAAAATGATGAAGGCAAAGTATAAAAAGAAAACAAAGAGAAAAAGTGGGTATCAAATTGAGACTCCCATTGAAAACACTAGGGAGTCTCAAAATGAGACGTACCAAAGTGGGTATCAAATTGAGACTCCCGGGGTATCAAATTGCGACACAAGTTATATAGATAATAAATTATATAGACAAACAAACCCGGCTTGCTTGATTGATTTTCAAACAAAAAAAGAAGCTGAAAAATTTATCACTCAAGCCTTGAAAATGGGAACAACCATAAAATCAGTCCAGGCAACTAAAAAGCGCTACCTGGAAGCCAGGGCAAAAGGCATTGACCCTGAACAGCTTCTGTCAGCTTTGGAAGAAACCTTCGAGCGATACGGTAGCAATACTTCCCCTGTTAGCGTGATCCAGACCGTCCTTGAGAATCGTGTTGCGGCGGAAGAAGCGGCAAAAGCGGCGGCAGAAGAAAGAGAAGCACGGCGTAAGGAACAAGATGAATATGAAAATAATGCAAGAGCACAACTTATTGCAGCAGGGATCGACCCGAAGGAGGTAGGCTTCTAATGGAAATGTACACAGATCGGCAACAACCGTACAGTGAAGAAGCAGAAAAGGCAGTACTTGGTTCGATTCTTATTGATCCGAATAGCATTGATAAAGTTAACGAGCGGCTGAAACCGGATGATTTTTACCGCCAGGCACATAAACAACTGTTTAAAGTCCTTAACGAACTACACAAAGCACATAAACCTATTGATTTAGTAACCGTTACCTCTGAGTTACAGGACAGAAAACTACTTGAAGAAACAGGCGGAGTCCCATATCTTACTGAGCTAACAGATAGCGTACTTACAACGTCAAACGTGGATTATTATGTAAAAATCATTGAAGAAAAAGCGATTCGACGGCATGTAATCAGGACAGCTACACAAATTGCGACTGATGGATACACTGGCCAAAACATTGATGAAATCATGATCAGCGCGGAGGAACGAATCCGGAATATTAGTGAACGTTCTGCTTCCACTTCTGAAAACCGAAACGTGAGTTTACGGGATATCTTGATTGAAACGTTCGATGACTTGGAAAACCTTAGCATGGGGAAGATAGAGCCTGGAATCCAAACCGGATTTACTGATATTGACCGCATAATGGGCGGACTCCATCAAGGAGAACTCATTATTCTGGCTGCTCGTCCTTCTATGGGTAAAACTGCTCTTGCATTAAATCTTGCATTGAATATTGCACTGGGATCAAAAGATTATCCAAGGAAGAATGTATTGATATTTTCTCTTGAGATGGAAAAGAAAAAATTAGCACAACGAATGTTATCAGCACGAGCAAATGTAGACAGTCAAATTTTCCGAACTGGAAAAGTGAAAAATGAAGACTGGGAAAAGGTTACAACCTGTATAGGGGAAATCGAAGCTGCACCTTTAAAAATCAATGATTCAGCCTATACCCTTGCACAAATCAGGGCAGATGCAAGAAAAATGCATAGAGAAATGGGAATAGATTTAATCATCATTGATTATCTGCAATTGATTGGTGTTGACGAAAACTTTGAAAATGCAAATAGCAGAGTAGGCCACATTTCACGTTCTCTCAAGTTAATGGCTCGCGAATTGAATGTACCAGTAATTGCAATATCACAATTATCGCGGGGAGTAGAACAAAGACAGGACAAACGACCTATGCTGTCGGATTTGCGGGATTCAGGAAGTATTGAACAGGACGCTGATGTAGTAATGTTCTTGTATCGGGATGATTATTACAATCCAGATTCAGAAAGACCTAATCTTGCAGAGTTAATCATTGGAAAACAACGGAATGGTCCTGTAGGAAAAGTAGAATTGTTATTCTTGAAGAACTACAACAAATTTCTAAGTTTGGATATAACATCAGTCAAAAGATAACAGTATGTAAATCAAACCAGGCCAGGACGAAAAGTCCTGGTCTTTTTTATAAGCGATATATACATAAACAAGTTGCAAACAAGGAGATGTTCAAAAAGCCAATGATATCAAGCGGTTTTCCCATATTTCCACTTCGATTAACTGAACCCATTAACTGAACCTATTAACTAAGCCTATTAATTGATTCATGTTCAAATCCAGCCGCGCCGATCCGGGCGGCTTTTTGTTATGCCCGCGGGGGGATTCCCCTGCAAAAGTACATGTACGGCTATATGTCCGGTTATATATACGGTCATCTATACTCTACCTGTAGTATTTTTCAGACAACTTTTTTGGCGTTTTTTTCTGAAAAAGGTTGACATGGTAGCCGTGGTATGCCATAATGAAAATGTAAGCGAAGGAGGTGAAGTTGTGAAACGTAGACGCCAGCGACGTGGCAATAAAGAACGTAGCTTTATCGATCTTACCCCAGCCGAATGGGATGTCGTAGACAAATTCATAGAAGAGTTTACCGTTGCTCGCCGGCAAGGGATGAGCCAAAGTGAGTTTTTTTCACTACTACTTGAGGTTGGAAAAGATCCATTAAATCAGCGTCTTGAGGAAGAAAAAAGCAAGTAATATAAAAGCCTGACCGGAGCGGGAACTCCAATCAGGCGGCTTTAAAAAACAAATCGGTCTTTATTTTATCATGTCTGAACTTTGAAAACAAAATATGAGGAGTGAACAACATGAGAAAGCGAACCAAGTTGGATTGGGCGGTTCTGGTAGTCGTCGTTGCTGTCGCGGCGTTAGTCATTACGTCCAGTTTTCAAAATACGGCGAAGTTAGCTGAAATTTTGGGGATGCCCCCTATCCTTGCAGCGGGAATCGTAGAAATAGCATTTACAACATTTTTATTTTTGAGAGGCCGCCAGCGAGCTTTGGGACTAAACACCCCCCTGTTTCTACACGGACTTTATTTCGGACTTCTCGCACTTGTTACGGGAGTCAACATGTGGGGGCTTTCTATTGAAAATCAAGCATGGGGGTTAATTATAGGGGCTTCTATTTCGCTTCTTCTGTGGGGGATGGAGACAACGCTTGTCTGGCTCTGGACTGACAGCCATCGTCCGCATCAAAAAAGCCTGAGAGAGCGGAAACGGGAAGCCCGGCGCGAAATTCAAGAAGAAAAGGCGATCCAGTGGCTGGCATGGGAACGGGACGAAGCGAAAAAACCGGATCTCAAGTTGATCCAGAAAGCGCGGGAGAAGGAGGAAGAGCGCAAGAAGGTTGTGGGAGACGGTCTCCCGGAATTCTTCCGGTCGGAGGAATCCCCGCAAAGAGTGGTTCTGGAACCGGTTGTCCAGGAGACAGAGCCGGAACAGACGAAAGTCGTCCCAATGATCAAACCGATGGGCGAAATTGGTTTTCGTGTAGAACCGGAACCCGCGCCGAAATCCAAACCATTGTTCCAGCCGAATCTGGAAGCCAGGGCTCGGGCGGTTGAAACAGCCAGAGAGTTGAAAGCAGAGCTTGGACGCATACCGAAAAAAAGAGAACTGATGGATCATGGATTGTCTGACCACTACGCCAAATTCGCTATGAAAGAACTACAAAAATGACGGGAGACCGTTTGGGATCAGGACTTCTCCCGTCTCCCAAAACAAAAGGAGGATGCACAATGATTGATTTAAACAAAAAGCCAGAGGAGTATTTGAAGCCATGTCCTGAATGCAAAGGGAACGGATATGTCCCAAGCCCGTACTGGATAGAGTGGTACGGGCTGGTGGAAAAATTTCAAAGCCAGATGGATTACGGGGAAGCAGTCAAAAAGGCGGATAAAGCCATGAATGCTAAGTATGGCGAAGCGTGGGCGGATGCTCCCGAAGATGAAACATGCGAGGCCTGCAACGGGAAAGGGAGAATCCTGTCTCGTGAACTGGAACCACTTGAATTGATTCTAATGATCAAGGAATACCGGCTCGAAAAATAAGGCGAAACGGGGGATTCCCCGTCTGGCGGAGATAGGCTACCGCCACTGATGAGCCAGCCAAAAAAGGAGGGATTCAAGGTGAAAACGGATTGTTTTAATGGTGCAATGTACGCCAAGTTGGAGGATGGGGACAGAATTGAACAGATTCCGGTCGAGCTGGGAGACGGGATTTTGCATCCTGTTCAACGTGAATGAAAGTTCTGATAACAGGTGGTATTACGCTTTTGAGTATATTTCGCCAAAAACACTGGTGGTTGCAGGCCGTAGGAAATGTTGGGATATCGAAATTCAGCACTTGGAAAAGATCGCGAATCCTGTATTTAAGAAACAAAAATTCGAACAACTGGAACTTTTTCCGGAGGTGAGTTGAATGGCAAAGCGTAGGAGAAAAAAACGGGATTATTCGGCCAGGATTGCATTGGGGGTTGGTATCTGGATAGGGATTTTCTTTATCATCGTTTTTGATCTTATCTGAAAGGAGATATGATATGGTTCAAATCATTAAGCATGGGGAAGACCGGGCAGGTCGATTTCTGGTTGAGGGGATCATTGGGGAATTAAGATTTATTGGGGAACAAAACGGAAAGAAGATGGATCTTCGATTTTATCCCTATGATCAATCTTTCCGGCCAAACTTTTCAAAAGTGGAGATATATGCGCTTCAGAAGGCAATCAAGCAAGCATGGATGAAAATAAAACAGCCTCGGGTTTTTGTTCAACATTCAGGAAATGACGCATGGTTGGTTGAGGAAAAAGTAAAAGAGCCTGCCTCCCGCCGGCAAGCTGAGTAGGCAGACTCTGAAATCAAGGAACCAGCTTATAACTGGCTGGTTCCATCTTACCACAAAATAAGGAGTTGGTAATGATGGGGAAATATCGCGTATTTACGATCGTATCTCATCCTGGTGAGCGGGATGTATCAGCCACTTGGGACATTCTATATAAACTTGCCGAACTCTCGCGGTATAAGGAATCCTTTAGGAAATACCCCTGCTTGGAGTTAGTAAAAAGCGAGGAGGTACACACTCATGAGCTTCCTCGATGACTTGTTCCGGCCAGCGGAAACAGACCGAATCGCAGAAAATCCTTGGTCGAGCGGGCAAGGTTCTTCAGTGGACCTTCCCAAGGGCGACAGCAAAGACCCGCTTAAAGATTGCGACTGGCTCAACGTCAAAAGCGATTTTTGAAAAATACGGGGCTTCGGCCCCGATCATCAAAGGAGCGGATAACAGTGGGATACAGCTTGGATTGGGTGAAAAAATATTACGATCTTCCATTTATCAAGCGTGGGATGAGAGTTCAGGCAGATGGACAAATGGGGACGGTCACGTCCGGTTACGGAAGCTATGTCCGCGTTCGTCTGGATGGAGAGAAGCGCTCCGATATCTATCATCCGACCTGGGAGACCGTTTATTACTCCAAAGACGGAAAAATCTTGGCGGACTTCAGAGAGGAGCGAGCATGATGTTGAGCTTGGAAGAATACCTGGAAAAAGCAAATCAGCGGTTAACGAAAACTGAAAAAAAGAAATATATGGCATTGTTTCCTTTTGCCAACATCGCCGAAGACCTGCCAAACGGGATGTTGAGGCATCAAATGTATCCGATACGCGACATGAAGATGAAGCAAGGTATACTCATCTTTGTACTGGATGCGGATGAGTCATTATTTGGGGATATCGAAGTTCCCTATACCAGAACCAAACAGTCATATATGATTGAGAAATGCCTGAAAAAAGGAATTGACCGTTACTATCGTCTGATAAAATAAAAACATACGTTCTATCAGATCGGGAGGTATTTAAATGACATCATTGACACTTTTGGCAGCAATCGGTCCTGGCGAAAGGTTGCAAGAGTCCGTCGGGCATGAAATCGGGGCAATTTTCTTGCTGATCGTCACGGCAATCTCGCTATGGCACTTCTGGCAACGGAATTTCACAGCATTTATTGGATTTGCAATTTTCGCTTTAGCAGTAAGTGTTTTGATTTTTTCACCTGAGCTTGTTCAAAAGTTGGGGACGGATGCATTCAGATGGTTGTTTGTTGATTGGATTGAAAATCTGAATTGATGCGGGGGGATTCCTCCCGCTCTCTTATATAAAAAGGGGGAATCGGAATGGGAAACGGATGGTTTGGAAATCTGAAACCAAACTTGAATGTTAAAGGCGGAACGAAAAAGGATTATCTTGTTGCTGGTATTTTAGGTGGCGGAGGGATTGCCAGCTATAGCATTTATCAAATTACGCAGCACGCAGCGGAAATTCAAGAAGCGATCCAGAACGGGGTAGACATTAGCCTGGTTGCTTTATTGGCTGGTTTGGCAGGAGGCGGCGGCAAGCTGTATCAGGAGTTGAAACCGGAGCCAGTGAAGGCGATTCGGATCACTCCAAAAGAAGGAATAAAAGTGAAGCCTGATTCTATTTGGAAAATGACACATTCTTTCCGATCCTTCTATATGAAATTACCCTGGCATAAGCGTCGCTGGTTAAAATGGCGAATTGAAAGCGACCAAAAAGGCAATATCACTTTCAAAGTCATTACTCCGGCCGGTGAATACCGCAATATTGAAGCCAAGCTAAAACGGGCATTTGTGGATTGTGTCATTTCTGAAACGTCGCTGCAGATCCCCTTTGATATGTCAGACGGCTATGTTACGCATTTAACTCTGTCGGAAAAGCGAGATAAAACCATGGGATTAAGAGACGACCGCAAAAATGTAATCGGAGATGCGCTTTTCTTACTTCCAGAAGAAGCTGTCTTTGAAATTACTTTCAGCCCAACAAGTGTTGGTTCTATCAAAAGATCAGTGAAAAACAAAATTAAGGAGTTACGGAAGGATGAAAACCGCGACCGTGACACAGAACAGGTTGTAAAGCGCGTAAAAGAACGGGTTGCAGTTATAGAAGGAGTTGAACGGACTGCCTTTGCTTGCTATTTCGATATTTGGAGCAAGCGCGATCCAAGCGGATTCATTGGAGAGCTGTCAGCATCAACAGAAAAAAACGGAAGCAAGTTGCAGGGGAGGCCATATCGAATTTTTGCGAATCGCCGCAATCCTTTTCTTCTGGATGATCCACAAAGGAAATTGCTTTTATGGCAGGCAAACAAGCTCACTGATACGGAACTGGCTTCATTTATGATGCTACCAGAAGCAGGGCATCCAGTGTGGAAGCGAATTGAAACCGCGTTTCCTCGTCCGAAAGTAACCGATGAAGACTTTGCCGGGGATATTGGAATAGGTTATCTCGATTCGGACGATCCAAAACAAGACGGCCGAGTAGCAAGGTTGCGGATCAAATCTTTTATGAACCATGGCTTGATTGCCGGGGCCAGTGGTGGCGGAAAGGGTTCAGCGCTTGGAATGATTGCCAAACTGGATTTTCTGAAAGAGTGGGTAAAGAATCCCGACACTGCGCCAGGCATGACTATTTGCGATCCGCACGGAACGACTTTATATCTTTATCTAAATCAGTTGTTAGAGCTGGAGCGGCAAAATTATAAAATCCCCTGGGATCGGGTAAAGTGCGTATCATTCGGATCGCAAGGGATGGAGGAATACCCTGTTGCGTTGAATCTGCTTCATCGTTTTGGTAGCGATCCGGTCGACCAGGTAGCAGAAGACACGGCGGAAGCGATTTTAAGCGCATTTAATAGCGCCAGCATGAGTAAGGGAATATCCGATTTGCAACGGGCCTTGCAATCGTTGATCGGATCAGGAGGAACTTATACCCTTGCAGATATCGGTCAATTAATGAAACACAATCCAGTCGGCCAGGATTTAAGAGATGCTATTCTTGATTCAAAAAACCCAAACATTGAGGTTATGCGCTGGCTGGCAGACAAGGACGCGGAAATTATCAAAACAAAGAAATCCCTTGAATTGTCTTCGATAGACACGAGGTTAGCCGCGTTCATTACAAAAATGGGAATGCAGCGCATGTTTATCAGGAAACAGAATTATTTCGATGTTGCGCAGATCCTGGAAGATGGAAACCTTGTTTTCATCGACTTTAAAGGAGCGCCAAAGGAAACATACAAATTGCTTGCCGGCTGGCTGACACGTCGCTACTATTACGAAAGTCAAAAGCGAGGAGAAGGAAAAAGGCCGCATATCCTTTGCTTCGATGAGGTTCAAAAATTCGATGCGCAGGATGTCTTCACAGACATCATTTGCGAGAACCGGAAGTTTAACATGGGTTTACTTTTAGTTACGCAAATGATCAGCCGTCTGGATGATCAGCTGGCCGAAGCAATCACGTCCAACGCTGGATTTATCCTGTCTGTCCGGCAGGAAGCCGGAGCGCCAGGCATGGCGAAATTATTGGGAAGTGAATTTAGTGCGGAAGAATTAACCAAGTTGGAGCCAGGACGGGAAGCTGCAATCAAGAGCATTGACGGAGTAGCCAGGCTAAAGCTCGATTATCCGGCATTCATCCTTAACGGAAAACCAACTTGGATCAATACCAAAGAAGAAGCTGAAGCCATGGACAAAGCCAAAACCAAGTTTAAGGATCTACTAGCCAGGGATCACAAGACAGCTAAAGAAGCAGATAAAGAAGTTGCAGAGCTTCTAGGAGTAGTACAAATAAATATGTAATTTGATTTAAAAAGGGAAGCTAAAACATCCTATAGCATATCTATAGATATGCTAGTGATGAGTCGCGGAGCTGGAAGCGGAGCCGAGAGGAGCGAGGGGACGACGTGGGGAGCGCGAGGGACGCGCCCGCCTAGTCGCCCTTTTTTTATTCGCTTTTTTACCTGATATAGAGTATAATTAAACTAAGTATAAACCTTATATAAACCAAGGTGGGATTATAATGCACGGACTTCACAGATGGATGGAAAAAGATGCAATGTTAACAAACGCTGACCGTCTGATCGCGATTTTGCATACTTTGCGCGCAGCTACCTCCGAACAGATCGCCACCATCACCGGGTGGAATGAAGGATATGTAAAGAAATTATTGATAGACGTCAAAAATACCGGACAACGGAACAAGAAAGAAGCGGAACGGAGCAAAAATGAGCAGGAAAAATGGCTGGTCACATACGAGATCAAAGAGCCGAAACGCATGACTTTTTACTTGTTGGGTGAAAAAGGGACGGCCAGGGCTTGTGACATTCATCGCGTCCCGTTCAAAAGTTGGAAGATTGCCCCTTCTCCGCAAGTTGCTCACTTTTTCGGAATCAACGAGATTTTGTGCAGGCTTCGCCGGGCTGGGTATCAGGAGACGGATTGGATGAACGCACAAGAAGTTGAAAGGGATCTTTACTTTGACTGGGAAAGAGTGCGCAATCAAACGGGCGAAAAATTACGCCGTTTGGCCAATCAAGAAAAGGTTCCTGTCAGACCGGACGGTTTCATAGAGATCAACGACAAAACATTTTTTCTCGAATATGACACCGGACACGAACGAGGGCGTGGATTGACCCGGAGGTTTTACAACTACCTGAAACTTTGGAACGAAATTGACCCTGGTGAACTTCCATCGCAAAAGGTCGTGTGGATCGTTCGTAAAGAATCTCGCATTGCGACTGTCGAGCGACATGCCAAGATTGCCTGTGCCATGTTCAAAAAGGACAGAGGGATCAAGCGTTACTCAGAAAAGCCTTTTCGTTTTCCTGCGCTGCATATCTTTGTGGAAGGGGAGGAAACACTTTTCTTGCTCGGTGAAAAGTCAAACATTGCGGTAGATTGGCAAAAACCGGTAGAATGATCGGAGGCGAAGGGATACGAACGACGAACGA
>CBEULT010000036.1:0-14928 GCA_965544045.1 uncultured Thermoactinomyces sp. | reverse complement strand
AGAGAAAGATTTAAATTAAAGTGTTAAGAAAAGGACGATTTGATTTAAGGACACCTTGGTTTTCCTGCGCTTATCAGCGAACAATAAAGAAAATGGGCGAGAAGAGACCTCAAACGGGTGCAGATGAAAAAACACGGATCGCTACTTCCCTGGATGTTCGGATACCGGATCTTGCCCATCCGTTTGATGTTGATCGAGCAGAATGGTCGGAATCAGCAGGAAACATTCAAGCAACTGGTCAAAAAGGGCAAATGGGATTTGACAGTACCTTTTACCGTTCAGTGGGAAGGGGAGGAGTATCATGTCCTTTAACTTCCAAAGGAAGTCTGTTTTGTAGTCATTTATAGATACAGATAAACAGGCAATGCCTGGTGTGTAGAAACAAAATCTTACTGCTTCTTGACAAATTTCTCTGCATGAACCAATGGTACGGACAATAAAAATTTGGACAGGAATCAGACTTTCGGATAAATAGTAAGGGTAAACTGATCCCCGGTCTGCCATTTTTCTTTTTTATATTCACATCGGTCCAGTACACTCTTGAGAAGAGTGTTTTTTACTCTAGAATCGGAGGTTGCCCGGTAAAGCTCCAGGACGTTTTCAATCTGGGGGATTATGTTGTTTTGGGCTTTAATTCTTTCTCGTTCTTCTTCAAGGCCTCTGATCGCTTTTTCGATGCCTTCTTTTACTTCGGCTATTCTGTTGGCGATATTGTTGGAGCGGTTGATATATGTTTCCTCGTCGTAGATTCCGCGTTCAAGCAGGTCGTGAAGGCGGCCTTTTTGGGTTTCCAGGTTTTTCAGTTCTTGTTGCAGGTTTTTGATTGTGACTTGGTAAAGCCCGATTTTAGAGTCATTCTTTGTTGTGTTATGTTTTTCCCACTTTAGCTTGTAGTCGCTCAACCAGTCCTCCAGGCTGTCAATTAATCGTTTCTCAATGTATTCAAACCGGCTGCTTTTATTTTTGCAACCTTTGTAGCACATAATATGGGGTTTTTGATTTGTGTATGGCCTGTAAACCATGGAAGCGCCACAAAAACTGCACTTGATCAGTCCGGCAAGAGGGTTGGTAATCCCTTTTTCCAAATGATACGGTGGATGGTATTTCTTTTTGAGTATGTCTTGGGCTTTAAGATAAATGTCCATGGAGATAAGCGGTTCATGTTTGCCCTTTACATCAATCCACTCAGATTGTGGTCGCGTTTTTACTTCCCGCCTTTTTAAAGGATCGGAAGACTTGGCCGATGCTTTCTTTTTCCATTGAATCCGCCCGGCGTATACGGCGTTTTTGATAATAGTCAATACACTGGCGCCGGTCCATGGCTTGCCGGTATAAGAACGATGGCCAAGCTCATTCAGTTTATTGGCGATTTTGCTAGAGCCCATTTTTTCATGGGGATGTTCCGATGTATACCATTGGAAGATCATTTTCACTACCGGAGCCTGGTCAGGATCAGGTACAAGATAACGCCCTTTTTCATCCTCCCGGATCTGATAGCCATAGGGAGGTCTGGTTCCCAGGTAATTGCCTTCCTCCACAGACCGGACTCTGCCACCCTGCAGACGGCGGGTAATAACTTTCAGTTCCTTTCGGGCCATAAATGCTTCAAATTCGCTGTACTCTTCATCGAATTCATCCCGGAGGTCATACACTTTGCGTGGTGTGATGATCTTTGTTCCGGATTTCTGGAACGTTTCCAGGATCAGACCCTGTTCACGCATATTTCCGCGGCCCAGGCGATCCATATCCATAACAAGGACAGCATCATATTGCCCGGCTTCTACCTCTTTAAGCAGCTCCATCATTTCAGGTCGATGGATCAGGCTTTCTCCGGAAACAATCTCCTGGCGGATCTTTACGATCTTCAAGTTTTGCTGTTTTGCAAGGTTTAAAAGTGCCTTTTTATGTTTAGCCAGTGTTTCCCCTTCGCCACGGGCTTCGGCTTCAAGATCTGCTCTTGATTTTCTTAAATACATACCAACCCTGTTCATCATAAATCTTCTCCTGACTGGTTTTTTTATGCCCGTCCGCAATGAACTCCTGCATAAGCTTTATTGAGGTGATCCATATGCAGGAGAAAGGCAGGGTCTATCAGATTGGGAATACAACGATTGAATTGATTGCGCCTCAGATCAGTGAAGAAGAACGCGAGGAAAGGTTGGCTGAGATTGAACGGGTTGTCTGGATGATCTGGAGTTCACTGTCTGAGGACGCAAGGGAACGTATCGCCAAAAAGTATAGCCTGGATAAGCAAGTGTAGGGAATTACATATCCAGGACCGGAATTTTTACGTTCCTGATTAAATATAAGTGGAACTTAATTATCATAAGAATACTTTAGTTTATAGCCAGTTTTTCTACTCGTTGAATCGATTTTTTAAAGTTCGTCATGTTTTTGATCATGGATTGACTTACTTCATGTTGTTCTCCATATCGATCCACAATTTCCTGAATCCTCTCTTCAAAAGTAATTACTTTACCAATAGGCGATGTGTGCAGATCACAGTAGGTAACCAAATCGATAAACAGATGATCTGTTTTGTCTAACCAATCATAATTCAAGGAATACGTAGGAAACAGATCATTCCTTGTTTCCTTTGCGCTTTCACAGGCCCCCGAATGAAAAAGGACTGCTGCGATGACGGCTTTGGGGAACCCCATCTGTTGAGCGAAAATGGCTCCATCCAGAGGGTGAAAGCGGTGTTTGTTTAAACGGTCGCTATAGCCAATGTCGTGCAGATATGCCGACTGAATGAGTAATGGTTTGTAGTTTTCATATACAGTGATTTGTTCCAGCAATTGTTCCATTCGATCCACAACACCAAGAATGTGTTTATACCGGTTCGTGTTTGAGGGAATATACTCATTCAATATTTTGTCGTTCATGCGGATCTGTGCTTCAAGCTTTTTTGATTCTCCTGTCTGATTGAGGCGAAGATAAAGTTTATCGTTCATTTTCTTTGCTCCTTGGTATGTAAGAAGACCGCTTTCTGTATCCGGGGTGGTCTTCCTGCTATTTTATGGTCGAATATCTTTTTTTATATCATACGTGTATTGAAATTCACGCAAGGTAGCATTACTTCATAAACTCTACCCAGACGTAGCGATGCATTTCCACAACGGGCTGGTTTCGTCTGTTTTCAGGACAGATGTTTCTCCATTCGTTGGCATTCGGCATTTCAAGCGTTCATATGCCCGTGACGGACAGGAATTTTTTCTTTCCTTAGCCATTTGTTGAAGGGTGCATAGTTTGAGTCCCATCTTTGCAAGGGATAAAGCTCTTGATCCCGTAAAAATCTGATTCTGTCCAAATCTGTTTTGACAGAGAGGGACGTTCCGCTTTTGTGCATAAAAAGACCAGCTTTGAAAAATGAAGCTGGTTCTGTTCATTTGCTTTTTTGAGATTCTGTCAAAGCAGAACACGTCCAGATATGAAAAAAATCGGCTTTACATGAAGTGGTACAACAGGCAGACTGATCGGGTGATAACCTGATTTAAGGGTATCGCCGCATTGCATCCATCATGCCTGGTCTTCCTGCCAAGCTGCTGTTTCGTCAGAGTTTACATAAAACTTCCTTGAAAATGCCAAGACGCGATTTTATTTAATTGGATGCACTGTAATCGTTGAAATAGGCGACATTGTCAGAAGCAGTATCATTCTCTGATGTTCTTCGATTGGCATTAAACCAGAGTTTGTCCCCGTTGGCGATTCCGACCCCTTCTATCTCGAACAGGTCAGGGTACTTTTTGGATGTAATACGGAATGACAGATTATCATCTGCATAGATTGTACCCGAGGCAGTGGATATATTACGATAAACAAGTACAATGCTGACGTTTTTATATTTTTCTACTTTATTACCGGTCAGCGGAAAATATAATGAATTTTTGTAATAACCGATTCCCTGGGTTGCAAAATCGGTGATTTCGGGAGGTACGGGTTTTCCGTTGACCAGAGCATCTTTAGTGTTTAATTTAAAGGCATGGCTTACATTAATTGTACCGCTGGTCGCGGTTAGTGGAAGCGAACCCCTGTAAAAATCTTTTCCGATTTTAAAGAGAAAGTATATATTGTTTGCGTCTTTGCCGGTAATTACTACACCTGACATTTTCTTGTTTGCACCATTGTATTTGATTGTGTAGTTTCCGACTTTATAATATGTCGTTCCTGTATACTTCAGTTTCACAAGACTCATACTGCCGGCTTTCATGGTGACGACGAACATATAATAATTCCCATTGTTACTGTGGAGTGCAATATCGTTGGCGTGACCAAGGTAGGTAGCGTAAGTTGTCCCGTTATCACCGTTTGTCATAAGCGTAGTGTTTCCGTCGCTCATTCTGGTACGGTAAATCACAGCCCTGGTTTCTTCTTTGTTGATTTTAATGGAATAGGTGTAAGTAGATCCTACGGCAAACCCCTGTGTGATGTAACAACTGTGTGCATTGCTGAGAAATGCGGCGGTGGTGTACGTGTTGTAATATGCTGCACTGGCTGTGTTGGGTATCATTATTGTTGTTAAGAGGACGAAAATAACAAATATTAGGGGCCATTTCATTCTCCCCATTTTTCTAGCAAACATACACGATACCTCCATAAAAGATAATTTTATAATCTTGTCTAATAAACTTCTGACCAGGAGGGATCTTTGCCGTGTCATTTTCGAAATTGGGGAATAATTCCTTTTCGTGGATTTGTTCCAATGCTTTTTGCCTTTATTATACCTAATATTCCCGGTATTCAAAAGTTATTTTCCTGAAAAAAGAAGACCGGAAACGGCAATCTATTGTTACTTTGTGAATGGTAAGCTTTAAGTTCATAAGAGCGTTAGATTATACATGGATTGAAAATGTCGCCCTCCGTCTTCAGCAAATACCGCGATTGGTCGATGAAGGGTAACGTTTTGATTCAAGCGCCTTTTTCTAAAAACATGGTTACTTTTGTTTCAGGTATGTTGATTTGTTTCTTTTTTGAGTTTTGATATTGAAGTAACTTATAGATATTCATTCCATTCGTCAAACAATTGTGCAAGCCCCGCCTTGCGCAATAAGAGCTTTCGAGTGATTATCCTTGTTCCGGGTCATCTTTTTTTGGAACCAATTAGAGACTTCGCTTCTTTTAACTCTTTTTCCGGTGCACTTTCTCACGGGATGGATCACCGGACAATATTGTGGTTGTAACATTTTGTATTCTCTGCATATACAGAGATATTTGCTCGTGGTTTCATTCCAGCTAACACAATCTCTATTTTTTGGCTGTTCACTTTTTCTTTCTTTTCCCGCAATTAGGACTTGAGCTTGAGATTATGGGTTCATTTTAAAACCGATAACATATTAGTGTAAATGAAATTACACTAATTGATATTTTGGGAACCGAGGCCGATGAAGTGGTCAATAAAGTAGAGTTGAAAATTGAGCGGCGCAATATTTACAATTACATCCATATTCTGGATAATCGGGAACAGGAAGTGATCCGGGCCCGGTTTGGACTGGGCGGAGAGAAAGAGAAAACGCAACGTGAAATAGCAAAGGAACTTGGAATTTCCCGCTCCTATGTGTCCCGGATTGAAAAACGGGCATTGATTAAACTGTTTCATGAGTTTTACCACCATGACAAACAAGTGAAGTACCGTTAGTTTGAAGGTATCAGGTCCACCCAGACTTTTTGAGAGGCCAGGGTGGACCTGGTTTTCAGGAATACCGATTTCTGTCACGATTACATTTCAAAAAAGATGCACTTGCCAAGGGTTTGTTTCAAAATTTGGATAAAACAAAAGAATGGAGTAAATCTTTGATTTTTGTTTGAGACCCCAAATTACATATTCAGGTGCTGTCGGTTTATTCCGGCAGCGTTTTTTTATGTTCTTGTTTCTGTAGAAATTTTTATGAAAAGGCTCCTTTTTATTTCGCGCATAATTGGAGGGCGGGGTTTATCTTTGATACAATACCTGAAAATAAAATAGAAATTCAAGAGGGGATGGATTATGTCCAAGGTTTTTATCATCGAAGATGATGCCATGCTTGTTTCTTTATTGGAAGGTTTTTTGCAAAAGTATGGATACAAAACATTCGCAGTCAGAGACTTTGATACGGTGTTGGATGAGTTTGAACGGTTTGAGCCGCATCTTGTCCTTATCGATGTAAATTTGCCCAAGTATGACGGTTATTATTGGTGCAGACAAATCCGAAAAATCTCAACATGTCCTATTCTGTTCATATCGGCTCGCGACAGCAAAATGGATCAAGTGATGGCGCTGGAATACGGTGCGGACGATTTCATCACGAAACTGTTTGATTATGAGATTGTACTGGCCAAAATGAAAAGCCAATTAAGACGGGCATACGGGACTTATGCTGCAAACCAGTATGAGCGGACCGTGACAGTCGACGACTTGATCCTGGATGTTGACAGGCTTAAATTGCGTCTTGGCACAAACAAAATTGAACTGAGCCATACCGAAGCCATCATACTGTACGAATTGATGAACAGGGTGGAGAGAGTGGTAAACCGTAATCATCTTCTCAGCAAAATATGGGATGACCAGGCATTTGTCGATGATAATACGCTAAATGTCTATATAAGGAGAGCGCGCCAAAGGCTCGCCCAGCTTCATATATATGATGCATTGCAAACGGTGCGCGGACAAGGTTACAGACTGATGCCGAACTGGAGCGATGATCAATGAAACTGTTTATTCGTGACCACCTTCCGCTTTCTTTCATCTACATTATCCAATTAGCGGTAGTCAACCTTGTTTTTTGGCTCGGTGGAAGCAGAGACCCGTCCACGAGCCTGTACGCCTGTTTTTTAAGTATATGCCTTTATATCGGTTATCTTCTTTTTCGATACATAACTAACTGGTCGTTTTACAAACGGCTGTCCGTTCTGCCTTCTTCCATAGAAGATTTGCAAATCGAATTACAGCAGGCGCCATTGTCCGAGAGTTTGGCACGGTTCCAACATAAACTGATTCAGCTTTATCAATGGGAGCTTTTTAAATATAAGCATAAACTTGAACACCATCTTCAGTTTATCAATCAATGGGTGCATCTGATGAAAACTCCTGTGTCAGTCATTCAACTGATGATGCAAGAAAAAGATCATTCGATGTCAGAAGCGATTGACAGCGAATTGGATCGCCTGAAAAAAGGACTTGAAATGGTTTTGTACAGTGCGCGCCTTGATGCATTCGAACGGGACATTTATGTGGAGAAGCTGGATTTATACAAACTGGTTCGAGCGGTGACTTCAAACCAAAAGCGCCTCTTCATTCGCAATCGGGTGTATCCAAAAATAGTTATTGAACCATCGTTAGAGGTCACATCAGATGAGAAATGGCTTTCATTTGTCATTACGCAATTAACGACAAATGCCGTACGTTATACGGTTAAACAGGGAGAGCAAATTGTTTACCGGGGGAGGAAGGTTGGTCATCAAACGGTGTTGGAAGTGGCTGATCACGGTGTTGGCATTCCGAAAAGTGATTTGCCGCGTGTCTTTGATTCGTATTTTACAGGAGAAAATGGGCGAAACTTTCAAGAATCTACCGGAATGGGTCTTTATCTTGTCAAGCAAATTTGTGACAAGCTTGGCCATCAAGTTGAGATTAAATCGACAGTAAATCAGGGAACGATGGTTCGCATCATCTTCTAGGTATGTCTATCTTACAGAATTGTAAGGTAATGTAAGATAAAGCATTGGAAAGCAAGTTGTGTTCTGGATAAAATGAGCATGCAAGTGATCATGGGAGTGATGATGATGCCAATCTTATCTGTAAAACATTTGGTCAAGATATATGGAGGGAAAGTAGCCCACAAAGCATTGGATCATCTAAGTGTTTCTGTTGAAAAAGGTGAGTTTGTTGGTGTGATGGGCCCGTCTGGCAGCGGAAAAACAACACTTCTGAACGTGATTGCGACAATCGACCGCCCCACATCAGGTGAAATTTTAATCAATGGTAAAGATCCGCATCATTTAAATTCTAATGAAACAGCATTGTTTAGACGGCGTGAACTGGGCTTTGTCTTTCAAAATTTCAATTTGCTCTATACATTGACCGTTGCAGAAAACATCATCCTTCCGCTCACACTGGATGGCAAATCCGTCAGTGAAATGGAGCGAAAGCTTCAGTGGGTAGCGACAATGCTGGGCATCGATCACATTCTGGATCACCACATGATTGAAATTTCCGGTGGACAAATGCAGCGAACTGCGATTGCCCGGGCAATCATCCATCATCCTTCTCTTATTTTGGCTGATGAGCCGACAGGCAATCTGGATTCAAAATCATCAAAAGATGTGATGGAAACATTTTCGGCAGTGAATAAAGAAGAAGGGGCGACGATCTTATTGGTGACACATGACCCGGTTGCCGCGAGCTATTGTAATCGCGTGATTTTTATCAAAGACGGGCAACTCTACAACGAAGTGTACAAAGGTGACAACCGTCGGGAATTTTTTCAAAAAATTATCGACATGCTTGCTTTATTCGGAGGAGACTGCCATGACCTTTCCGCAGTTCGTCTATAGAAACCTGATCCGAAACATACGCATGTATACGTCTTATTTCTTAAGCAGTGCCTTTGCAGTCATGATTTTCTTCATCTATGCCCTGTTTATTTTTCATCCGGGTATTCAGCAAGGCGTTAAAGCTTCAAATGCCATTCAATTGATGATCTCGGCCGAATGGGTGATGTATCTGTTTTCCTGCTTCTTTGTGTATTATTCCGTAAGTACCTTTTTAACAACGCGAAAACGCGAGTTTGGGATTTTGTTAATGCACGGGATGACGAGAAGACAGTTGACCCGGCTGATTTTTTTGGAAAACATGCTCATTGGCGTCGGAGCGCTTATAGCAGGCATCGGCGGTGGAATGATTACAGGGAAATTGTTTTTAATGATCGGCTCGGAAATGATTGATATAGACCTGCTGCCGTTTTATTTTTCATGGCAAGCAATGGCTTTGACGATTGGCTCATTTTTGCTCTTATTTTTATTCATTTCGCTATTTACGGCAGTTTTTGTTCGGACAAACAAGTTAATCGATCTGTTTCAAACCGGGCGAAAACCGAAAGACGAACCGCAGGAGTCGATCGTATTATCACTCTTTTCGGCAATCCTGCTTATTGTCAGTTATTACTTGGCTTCTACAGTCACAAAGGAGTCATTAATCAATCGTGCGCTTCCCGTCTTTGGCATGATGGTCGTCGGAACGTATTTTTTCTATACGCAGTTATCCGTTTTTATCGTGAAACGGGTTCAACGGAATCACACACAGTTTTGGAAAAAGACAAACCTGGTTACTCTTTCCAGCCTGGCTTACCGCCTGAAAGATCATGCCAGGATGTTTTTCGTGATTACCATTGTCTTCACAGTTGCGTTTTGCGCGATGGGCACCGTTGTTTCCCTGAAGGTGATTCACAAGCAATTCGAGCGGGATTACCCGGCGGCGATCGGTTATGTGGCCAAAGATGGACAACCGGTTCATCAGCAAAATTTGCAACAAATTAAAGAGGAGTTGAAAGAAAAAAAGATCGGCTATTCAACTTATCAATTCCCGATAAAATATGTCGCCGTTCTTTCTGCAACGGAAACACATCCGCTCGACAAAGTGCCTGTTGTTTCTTTTTCGGATTATCGGAGCGTATCGAAAAAGGCCGGGTTTGACTTTGTGGAGAAACCGCCAACCGGGTGGAAGGCATTGGGGATGTTGACTTCCCAATTTGATTATTACGCTAAACCTGTGACTTATACGTTGAAACAGGACCGGTTAAAACTGTTCAGACACGGTTTTACGGACCATGTTGTCATTTCGTGGCGCCTGGTTCAAAGAGAAGGACTTGTTGTTAATGATAAGGTTTTTGAACGACTGATCCCGGTGAAGACAGAAAGGTTTACGGGGTTTTTCATTAAAGAGTTTGAGAGAACCTCTGGTGTTGGCGGAAAACTGGTAAAAGAAGGACAAATGCTGTCTTCTGATAACAAACCATACGCAATGGCTGTAAGTGGGACGTTGCTTGACAGGCAAACAAGTTTTTATGACATGATGTTATTTGTCGCGTTATGGGTTGGAGTCCTCTTTTTTATTGCAGCAGGCAGTTTATTAACCTTCCGGCTCTACGCCGACCTGGACTACGATCATCGCCTGTATGCAACGCTCAAGAAAGTTGGCTTGACTGATCGGGAACTGAACATTCTTGTCACACGCCAACTTGTTCTGTACTTTTTTGTTCCGGTCGTGGTTGCAGTCGTTCATAGCACTTTTGCTTTTATGGCTTTGCAAAGTTATGTGGACTTGTCACTTGCGAATGAGTTGATCATCGTTCTGTCTGGTTTCCTGCTGGCCCAACTTATCTTTTTCTTTTTGATCCGCCACCGTTATTTGCGGAATTTGAAAAAAGCATTGGTCTGATGAGAGAGCGGCAAGAGTCAGGCGTAAAGAATAATAATTCTAACGAATTGGAGAAAGTGAAGATGGAAAACTGGATTACAGATTTTATGGAACAATTTGGTTATTTGGGCATCTTTTTGATGATCGCTCTTGAAAATTTGTTTCCGCCCATCCCGTCGGAAATCGTCTTGTCGTTCGGTGGCTTTATGACAACAAAGTCTGATTTGACCATTACGGGTGTTGTGGTTGCTTCGACGTTGGGCGCTGTGGTCGGGGCGATCATTCTTTACTGGATCGGAAAGTTACTGAATGTGGAACGCCTGGAACGAATAGTCGACCGTTGGGGTCGTATCCTGAGGACAAGTAGAGAAGATATCCATAGAGCCAATTCATGGTTTCACCGTTACGGCATCTGGACGGTATTTTTTTGCCGGATGGTTCCCATTGTGCGTAGTTTGATTTCAATTCCCGCGGGAATGGCGAAAATGAATTTTCTCCTGTTCCTGTTTTTTACGACTGCAGGCTCATTGATTTGGAACCTAATCCTGGTCAATGTGGGAGCCGCCCTCGGCGCATCCTGGTCGAAGGTACAGGAGTATGTAAGTGTTTACCAAAATTTTGTTATAGTTATTATTGGTATATTGTTCGTTGTGGCCGTTGTTTTGTATGTTCGCCGTCTTCGTTCTCACAATAGTTAAAGGTATGGATCACGAACCTTTTCACTAAATGATAGCTTTATTCACATATGTACGCATAATTAACATTCCTGTTTTATCATGTCCAATGGATTGATAGTCTTACTCTTTACTGGAACAACCTAAACAGGAGCAGTAATAATGAAAATATATAAAATTGATAAAAAACAAATGATCTGGTTCACCCTGACATCTAAAGATGTTGGGGTGAACATTAAATTCTGATCATAAACATGCAAATTACAGATAGATCGAATCACAGTTTAAAAGTGTGAAATAGCTGGAAAACAAGGCGATGTTCATATGGGGACTCGTTTTTTGGGAATATCAGGTGATACAAATATCTTCTCCGAAACGTTCAACTATAACATTTTAAGTTCAACAGCCAATGACATCCGTTCAAATCCTTTACCTGAAATCGGAGTAATAAAGGTAAAAATTGAAATTCCGTATGGGCTTTGTTTTTTTTGCTGTTTCTTTCTTAATAAACCCTTTTTTCCGTTTCAGCATCAAAGAAATGGGCTTTGTTCATATCCAAGGCGAGTTTTATCGTTTGTCCATTATGAATGTCTGAGCGAGAATCGATGCGTGCGATAAATTCTTGTCCTTCTATGGTTGAATAGAGCATCGTTTCAGCTCCTGTCAGTTCGGAAACATCGATGGTTGCTGTAAAGCTTGTATCAACAGAAGATTCAAGGAAGACAGGTTCGTCATGAATATCTTCGGGACGAATTCCCAAAATCATTTTTTTGCCAACATAGCCTTTATCACGAAGAACTTTCATTTTTCCTTCAGGAATTGTGAAAGATAGACTGCCAACTTTAAACTGGCTATCTTTAACTGTTCCATTTAGGAAGTTCATTGCCGGGGAACCAATAAATCCACCAACAAATACATTGACAGGGTTTTCATAAACCTCTTTTGGTACTCCTGCTTGTTGAATCACTCCGTCTTTCATAACTACAAGTCGAGTTGCCATCGTCATTGCTTCAGTTTGGTCATGGGTAACATAAATAGTTGTTGTTTTTAATCGTTGGTGAAGCTTCGAAATTTCTGCACGCATTTGAACACGCAGTTTGGCATCAAGGTTTGAAAGTGGTTCGTCCATTAAAAATACTTTTACATCACGCACAATAGCTCGTCCCAATGCAACACGTTGACGCTGACCGCCAGAAAGGGCCTTTGGCTTGCGATTCAAATATGCTTCAAGATCAAGAATATTGGCTGCCTCTTTAACACGACGGTCAATTTCCTCTTTTGGAAATTTACGTAATTTCAAACCAAACGCCATATTGTTATATACTGTCATATGTGGATAAAGGGCGTAGTTTTGGAATACCATGGCAATATCGCGGTCTTTTGGAGGTACATCGTTGACTTTTTTACCATCTATATAAAAATTTCCTTTTGAGATTTCCTCAAGTCCGGCAATCATACGCAAGGTTGTTGATTTCCCACATCCGGAAGGACCAACAAGTACAATAAATTCCTTGTCTTTTATATCAAGATTGAAATCCTCAACAGCTGTTACTTTATCATCATAAATTTTATAAATATGCTCCAGCTTTAATTCTGCCAAGTTTTTCATCTCCTTTATGATCTTGTAGATCCAGTTTACATCTTTATGGATGCGCTTTCATATATGCAGCGTGCACAAAATTAATCTTCTGGTTTTTGGTCGCTTTTTATAAAACTGGTCAGCGTCTGTAAAGGAGCAGATCTGAAAAGATATCTGTTTCTGTTCAATTCCTTGGCTGAAACGAGTTCAAAACCGAACATATTTAAAAAATTTACATAATGGTTACTGATTATAATCTCCCTTCGTTAACATACATTAAACAAGCAAGATAAACCGTTATCGCACAATTAAAATCCTTTAAACTGATTCCCGTTTTTTCAATGAATTTATCTAGCCGGTATTGTAAGGTGTTGCGGTGAATATAGAGGTGTCTGGCTGTTAAAGTAGCATTTGAATTATTCTCCAGGTAGCGTTTAACAGTTCTTATCATTTCGGGATCATCTGAGATATAGTCAAGAATCTGGGTGTTTATGAACTCTTTTATGTTTGTTGATAAATGAGCAGCCAGAAGAGATGGAAAACATTTTTCAAACGTAAACACTCTTTCTGTTGGCATTAATCTTATAACGTTTTGAAACAAAACCCTCTCCTCTTGAAACTGTGTTACACATTCCTTTGACAACGCCCTCGTTTTTCCATAATAAAAATAAGTTTTAATATAAAGATCGCTTTCAAGAGCTTGGCTCAGAGAGGCTAGTATTGCTTCATTCAGTTTATTGATGTCAGGATTCAATTCAACTAAAACTCCTTGTTCGTTTGTTTCCCACAGAATCATCAAGTTAGTGTCAATTAAACCATGTAAAGCCTCTTCAATCTCCTGTCTTTCCCAATCAGATCCCGAAATTTTAAATTGGATGATACGGAAGTTGAAATTTTGATCTTCAGGTAATTCAACGCTATCAAGAAAAAGAAAATCATACCATTTTTTCTGAAACGGATTGGATTGAAAAGGTGAGTCTTCATAATGGAAAAGTGTTCTTAATAATCCCAGTTCCTGATTGTCGATCTTATCAATCGGTATTCCGATCCATTCACCACTTTCATTTCCAAACCAATGATAGTTTGAATAAAATTGCTGATTCGGTTTTTCGTTTAATAATATTGATTTCTCGTAATATGAATGTAATCTCCGGAACAACATACTGCCTCCCTTGATGAGAACTCAATAGATCGTATTCAACATACTAATTCATGTGTGTTTGTCGAATCCTTTTGAGATAGCCTCCATTTTTTTCATAATTGAAATTTAATTATAAAAAAATCCATTTTTCTTACGAAAGTGGTTTAACTGAACCTTGAATGATTTTTCGCGTTGGAATCACTATCTGTTTTTGAGTCTCCTTATTTTCTTTTATTCTTGAAAATAGGATAGCTGTTGCAGAACTTCCCAAATCCCTGATTGGAATCTCAAATTGAGTAGGTAGAGGAGACCGGAGCGGAAAAATATTTGAGTTGCAATATAGCTATGGGAACGGTACCAATAAATAATTATTTTTATCTCAAATTATTATATAATAAATAAATTTGTTATTCTTTGTTCAAGGCGAGTACCATGTCTTTTTTATTTTGTTTTGGGAGCGGTACCAACAGGGAGGATGTTGATCAGAATATATGAACATCAAAGAACGATTACACTTGATTTATGAAAATGAAGATATTGATAGAGTTGCCGGTAAAATACGAAACGTATAAATGAAACAAAAAGTAAGAAGTAAAGCCAAGAAAAGCATACCTGGTTGAAAAAGATGTAGTGTTAATCACTTATGCCAATCAGTTCAGGGAAAAGAAAAAAGCTGCGTGTCGAAGTTAGCCTGAAGATGAATGCTAGACCATCCTGCTGCTTCCCTGCAAGGTGGTTAGGATAGAGTCCTGAAAATTGTGTTCCAAAAATAGTTTTTCCTGTGTCTTGTACATACATATAGCAATAGTCTCAGGATATTTTTACTATATTAACCTGTTTGGTAAATTAGTTTAAATAATTATAAAAAGCAGGTTTTATATCCGTTGGATGGGGGGATTGACACAAGATGTAAACAGGAAATATGACAACTTCGTTTTAGAGTGAGTACTTACTTTACATCGACGGTCTTTTATGATACGTTGAAGTTGAATTTTTTATATGTTTTTGTCGGGAAAATGATGGCGATAAGTATAAAGAAGTATTTGCTTTATCTATTTTCAGGGAGGAGAAGTGCTTCAATGAAATCCCATGTCTTGTCTTTTGCTGAAGTGGATCGTTCCAGCCTTGCGTATGTTGGCGGAAA
>CBEULT010000035.1:0-15329 GCA_965544045.1 uncultured Thermoactinomyces sp. | reverse complement strand
TCAATCTGTAACTTCAATGATTGCATAATTGTCTGGACATATGGGGTTCATTAAGCTAATGATCAATATCTATAAACATCCTTAATTATTTATCAATATCATTTTGTTCTCTGAATATGCGCTCGTTTGAAAAACTTCCCAACCTTTAAGAGCATATAAATAGGATGATTCATAGCCCGTTTGAATTTATTGGCTTATATTGCATAGTGTTTCTAAATGATAACGGATTACTTCAGTCAATTTGTCTGGAAAGTATACATCAGGTCTTAACAGTGCCTGAATAGACAATCCTTCAATTAATGCCGACAACCTATATTTTTCTAATTCCACATTTATAGAATCGGAAATAATCCCATGTGAAATTAATATCTCAATCATTGAATTCGCTAATTCATAAGTACCGTTCGTCATTTCATCTTTTTTTTCAGTTAAAGTTTCACTCGTCAATGAACGTAGTGCAAATATCCACCAAACACTCGTTTCAATTTTCTTTTCCTCGTCAATAGGTACCAGTTCTAATAAAACTTCCTCAACTGCCAGCAATGGGTTTTCTGACCAATCCTTTTTTAGAGAACGTTTTTTGCCTTCTTCTAAATAGTAATTCATGATAAATAATAACATTTCATCCTGTGTGGAAAAATAATGTCTTAAGGCACCTGTGGACATCCCGGCTTCAACTGCAACTCTTCGTATTGAAGCTTTCTCGAATCCCTCTTTCCTAATAATTTTCCAAGCAACCTCAGCTATTAACTTTCTCTTTTCCTCATGATTCACAATTTTTGGCATTTAAAAACCACTTCCTCTTTTTAGTGCAGTGTGTTATTTTAATAATACCACATCATCAAAAAGGGGTACTATTTTTTGATTGAAACTATAGAAGCAATGATGCCTTCTTCTTCCATAGATATCTCCATAACCCTAATGATTATTTCCATTTGTGCATTAATTGACATATTAAGTCCCGGTGTACTTACTGTAACAGCTTATTTATTATTGACACAGCAGAATCAATTAACTTCTCGTTTGCTTGTTTTTTTGTCTATTACGCAGTTAGGCTACTTCATAATGGGGGTATTACTATACTACGGTGGAAATTCACTATTGAAGATGTTAGAAAAAATAACAGAGTTTGACTTTATCAATTGGTTTTATATCCTACTTGGAGCAGTTCTTGTTCTAATAAGCTTCAGTAAACCAAAGGAGACTACAAAAAAACGTTTCATTTCGTTTATCCCCAAAAATACAACAATTAAAGGAATGATTATATTAGGAATCATTGTTTTCCTAATTGAATTTGTAACGGCACTGCCTTACTTTTATTCAATCTTTTTAATGAATCATCAAGCAATTGAAACTACACCTGCTATCTTAATAATAATTGGATACAATTTAGTAATGGTGCTTCCTTCTCTCTTACTGGTAGGGGTTAATATTTTATTTAAAGAAAGGTTGCAACAATTTCTTGTTAAAATCAGGTCAAAATTAAATGAGGCTCCAATCTCTTCACTCTTGGTAGCGACAGGAGTCATAGGTGCAGTTTTTTTTAATATCGGTCTTAGAGGCATATTAAATTAGAAAAAATATTAAAGAGGTTTTCATCATGAAAGAAATTATCAGTGGACTCAGTCTACTTTTTATTATTCAGGGAGTAGGCGGATTAATCAATCATTTGACTAATGGAGGAAAAAGTTGGTTTTTAGTCAATTATATTGATGCGTTTCAAGGGTTGGAAATCGTTTTGGACATTGTATTTATTGCAGTTGGTGGGATCATAGCTTTAGCTACTCGTAAAATAACATCTAGTAAAAGCGAGAAGTAAATGATGTAAAATAAAACAGAGCGACAATTTCTCGCTCTATATTTTTTAAATTTATTGATTCCCCCAAAGTTCTATCAACTATACTCATCTAAGTCATAGATCAAAGATGATATTCAAAATGAGAGTTTTCCCCTTTTTTAATAGCTCGAAAACCTATAGGCCTATTACTGTTTACGTTACCATTTCTTGTTCATCTATCTGGGCCAATTGCTGAATAAAGTTTAATCTGGACTCTTTCACTAAACAACCCATTAATACAATAAGTGCTGTTTTACGATTATGAATAAAAATAGTATCTATATAGCTTTGTGTTGAGAAACATTTCAAAATAATACTATCTAAAATTAGCTCTTCCAAACACTAACAGAAAGTGTAGAAAGAGGCGTTTTGTATGGTATTATTAAGTTCCGTTTACTATCTTTAAACACCAAACAAACACCAACATAAAATCAAAATTGCTTGAAATAGCGTATTTTCGCCTTTTGTGCCGTATCAGTGTTAATGTTTTCAAACCGCCTCAGATAAACAAAACTCCAAGACCTTCTGCTATGCTGCGGAGATAGCTGTTTGGTCAGCCTTCGTTTCCAATACCTCCGGAAATGAAGGTCAATGTCCCGGCTTCGCCGTCGATTTTTACCATATCGCCATCAGAGATCCGCATCGTAGCCTCGTCGATGCCCACGATGCACGGCTTGCCGTACTCCCGGGCTACGAGAGCGCCGTGCTGGAAACTCCCGCCGGTTTCGAGGACGATACCTGCAGCGTTGACAAACAGCGGGGTCCAACCGGGATCTGTGGCCCGGGCCACCAGAATCCCACCCGGCAGTACGGGTTTTTCTCCAACATAGCTTAACACCTTGGCCGGCCCGCTAGCCACTCCCGCCGAGATCCCCTCCCCAAGAAGCACGCCAGGACCTGCATCTTTGGTCGCGGGGCTTGGTATTCTGCCGCGCGAATCCACTATAGCCGGGAATCTGACACCCGGCGTCTGAGCAACCTTCCTCCGGTAGCTGCTGTTGCGATGTGCACAGGCGCGTAAATCCAACTCGGGGTCTTCAGGATCACTTTGCAAATTCTCATAGTTTAAATCGAAGACCTGCTCCACTGATTCCAGTCGACCATGTTCAACAAGCGAGAGGCCCACTTCCAGCGCATGCTTACGCACCTCATAACCCGCCATAACAAGATAGTACTTATGGATCTCCCGAAAACCGCTAAACGCTTCAGCTGTGCGGTACAGCTTTTGCACCAGCCATGCCTTGACCGGATTTCGAGTCCTGTCAAGTAACTCGCGATACGCCTCACAGCGCTCACGCTGGCGGCGCTCGTAGGCTTGCTGAGGTTCTTCGGCCAACTTGTCAAGTAGTACATACTGCCGCATCTGCTCAAGGACCAGTATAGGGTCATCGACGTAACGGGGTGAGGCAAGGTCCAACTCGTCAGGACCTCGAAATCCATATTCCTGCATGAATGCGTCCCATTCACGCATAAACTGCTCGGGCAACTCACGTGCCTTTATCTTCCGGGCCAGAGCGGGAAGATCGGCAAACGATTCCTCTCCCATGGCATCTGCAAGCAATCGCGCGAGGCCATACATCGTTATCCCCATCTCAATGGTGATGTTATGCGGCATCGAGCGGAATGCCATTTCAAGGAGCTGCTGTTTACTCTGAGAACGCTTGTAGAGACTTCGAATGAGCGATTTGGCACTTTCTGCTGCGTATGTAAGGGGCATTCCTTCATTTATCAGAAGATGAACAGCTGGTTTTATTATTCCTTCACCGAGCTCTGGTAACAAACATGCTGTGTGAGCTGCCTCGGCCAATTGCAGGCGATATCTATTCACAGCGGCCTCGTAACACCTCCGAGCCCGCTCGGGTTTAGTCAATCCGACCAGCGTCTTGACCACTACCCCGGCGGAGTGGACAACGGCACCTAGCGCCATACCCACAATACTTGGCACAGTCGACTTTCTGGCAGCTTTCTTATAACGTTCTACATCCACATTGCGCATGATCTGTGCAGTATGGAAGTCAAGACTCTCAAGAGACTTTGCAAGCCGCTCCCGGCCGAACCATAAAACGTTGGAGACGTTCATATACCACCGACCGCCGACAGTTAGTATAAATCCATCACTTTCCCGAGTGGGGATCCGCCAACCAGTCGCCTGACGGATCATCTCCACGAGGGCGTCCTCCATCCACCGACTCCCGAGTACCGACAGCGGTACCTGCAGACCCTCCTCAAACAATGTGCTATCCGCATATAACCGCCTGGGGGCATCCGGTGCTGTGAGAAGTTCGTCGGGCAGCGGAAAATACGTTGTGACAGGACGAACCTGTAATAAATACAGCTTGCCATCGGAGCTGAATGCCCACTCGACATCTACAGGAACAGCAGCGACTGCCTCAACGCGCTCAATCATCTGCAATATTTCCAAGACCTGTTCATCTGTAAGCGCAAATTTTCTGCCGTTTTTGTCCAGATTCTTTTGCTCCTTGATAAAGTCGCCCTCTGGCCGACACCACAGGGAGATCTCATTGGTGCCGCATTTCTTCTCAATAATACGCCGCGCACTCTTATCCACGATGAATCGATCCGGGGTCACATGTCCTGAGACCACCGTCTCACCCAATCCCCAGTTGGCCTGAATTACTGCCTCGTCGTAATCATTGTTCTGAGGGTTTAATGAAAAGGCGACCCCAGCCGACTCACTTGCAATCTGCTCTTGAATAATGACGGCGATTTCCACCCGGACGGGATCGAATCCACGTTGGCGCTTGTATGAAATCGCCTTGAAGCTCATGCTGGATGAGAATACCGTTCGAACTGCTTCCAGTATCTTCTCAGGAGGTACCCCCAAGACACTCTCGTAAACCCCAGCAAAGGAAGCTCCCTCCAGGTCCTCCTGCGGAGAAGAGGATCGAACAGCAAGGAGTCCGGTACCTGAAGAGCCGTCTGTCACAGAATCGGAACTTAAACTGTGTAGATCCAGCAGAGCCTTGGACAACTGTTGTTCTTGCTCTTCTGTAAACGTCAGGCCCTCACAAGCTGCTACAAGATCCACAGTGCATTTTTTCAGCTCCTCATCTGACAGCTTATCTGCGCGGACAGCCGCTAAGAATGCGCTCCACTCCGGCGTTGCCTGTAGCTTGGCGATCCAACATCCGAAGAAACCTTTGATCAAGATGAAGCCTTGTGGAACCTGTAGCCCTGCGCGGGTCATCTCAATCAATGATAGTCCCTTGCCGCCGACCTCTGTAAGACCAGGTGTTTGATTTGCTGTAAAAAAATACAACATATCGCCCATTTTCCTCCAACTCCTTCCACAATTCTCTCGCAGGGCGATAGACGATTCAATTTGGTTTGAGAGAAATTATTTCTTGTTTACAGCTGAATCGTCACTTGTCATTTCCAACCTGTATTGTCGTGTCCAATCGTGCATTATGAGGGACAGAGCTACAACTTCGGAGTACAGGTTCTTTCTAACCTTTCTCAGAGTGACCAGGCTCACTCAACTTCCCGTGGCTTTGCATCCAAAAGCAAACTCAAGGCCTCAACAGCCTCGCCAACGTTTAACCCGGGATCCACGATGAGATGTAACAGCAGTCCGTCACCCAAAGCAGCAAGTAACTTCGCAAGTGCTGACGGTGCCAAGCCGGGCTGCAGATTGCCAAGGCACTTATCGTTGCGTATTAATTCCTCAAGCACCTGGCGGTAATCATGTAGCAGGTCTGCCAGACGCTCACGAAGTAATGGTTCGCGTCCAGCTTCGCGCATGGCCTCCATTAACACCAGTGCCTCTACAGTGTCGAGTTCACTGCGATTTGTCAAAGTTGCTGCGATGAGTGCCATCAGTTCTGTAACCGAGTCAAGTTCCCGTAGCGTGGCAAGGGGGAGCACATCCTCAACAGCACGCAAAACCGCCTGAACGAGAAGTTCTTGCTTACTGTTAAAATGGTAGCTCACGGTGCCGTGTGGCAAATCCGCCCGTTCTGCAATGGCTCGCGTCGTCACACGCCCCCATCCGAGTTCTGCAACAAGGTCAGCAGCTGCACGCAACAGTCGATCTTTAGTCACTGAAGAAGCACGTCGATCCTTGTTATTTGGCTCTTGTACATTTGAACTGTCCATATGTACAATATACTCTTGATACACGTTCTTGTAAAGGTCGGGGGGTTGCCTGGAGCATAATGCAAGGAAGAATTTATTTTTTATAGTATTCTTTTGGCCCATTCAACAAGAACAATGTCACAGACTCTCCTTCACCCGTCAGGTAGCCATAAGAATCTCCACCAAGATGCAAACTGGCGAGATTCATTAACTATCAGTTTTAAAAGTCTGTTCCTTCTTGCAAAAAAATGCGTTTCTTCTTTAAGTTATTGAAACAGAAAACTCTTTATATCGAAAAGCTATTATTATGATCGTCTCACAATAATAACAAGTAAACGATTTTTCCATGACACAAACCAATGTAGCTTTAAAATAAAGTTTGATCAAAAACACCTCACAACCCACATCTTACGTTAAATTAAAAGAATCCGTTTTTGAAAAAAATTGATCAAAACGGATTTTTTCTTTGCAAAGTATTTTACAATTTTCATAAAAAAGTTTAATAATTTTCTAACTGTAATCTTCATAAATTGGCCCTTTAATTGAAGTTTGTTTTTTGGAAATGTGGACTCATGGGTATTCCGAGAAGAGCTGTTTTTAGTTAAAAGCTTGCCATTCTATTTTTGATGTATGTAACATGATTATTGTTAAGGCAAACGGCGTTGAGCCCAAGTAGAACGATTTTTAATCATGGTATAAATCATTATAATTGCCAGGATCATAGCGCCGCCGTCAGTAACAGCACTTGGCAGAATCCCCCAGACGCCATACATATCAAAGGTAACTGACCACATCGATGAAGGAATCATTATGAAGCCCATACCCTGAGTGATGTTCACCCCGAACACTGCCCACCACAGCACTAGAGACCGACTGCGAAAAGCCAGGATGCCCAACGCATTCCAAAGGATGTAGATAAAACCCTGAATCCGAAACATTTCCAGAAAGCCAGAAGCCATTTCAGCTGGGTTGGTAACACCTTCTCTACGCATGATTTCTTCAATTATCAACGTATTATTCATTACAAAGAAATTAAGTATTGTACCTATGGTGAAGACCACAGCACACGACCCAACGATGATTTGTAACTTTCCGGTTGCGGAAGTAGCTATCAGCCGAGTTTTGAATTTGTTCATAATGTTACTTCCTCTTCCTTTTCTGTTTTCAATCTGTTTTCCCGTATCTTTTTGGCGATCTGTTTAAAGGGCATGAATAATTTGTGGAACCGAATACTCTTTATCTGCCGAGGTCTGTACCAACTTTCCTAAACTTGCCTTCTCCTGTCTCCTCAGGTTTTTTAGCTCCAGAATTTAAACTTTTTTCTCGTCCCCCATGGCTTAAACTTACTAATAAATACAACAGAAATTAATACAGTTATAGAGATAATTAGACCAATAATCAACATTTGACGATCATGAAGGTAAACCGGGTTTTTCAAGATCTTCATATTATTTTCAGCAAGTTCTAAAGTATGGTGAGCCAAATCGTTAATTGCTGAACCACCGAAATAGATTATCCCTTATTTGGAATAATTTGGTCACAACCCAATAATATTTTGTAATCCCCCAGTGTGTACGTAAAGAAAGCACAATTTCTGTAACAAGGCAGCCTGTACCCGGTATATTTAAATATTTATCATTATAAACGCCAGCAACCATTCTGTCTGAACATATCGATGAACAAGTGTAGATAGTTGGATGTCCAATACCCCAAATGATACTCACACTTTGCTATCCAGCCAATATCACGATACGCCCGACCACTTGACGGGACATCCCGGATTGTTAGCCAAGGTTTACCATTTCCTTATTCACCTTTTTCCTCAAATAATATAAACCTTGTTTACTGGCATAATAAAAACACACGGTCGATTGCTATTTTTATAATCGACCGTGTGTTTTTTTAATAACTTTATTGTCCCTCAACAATCGAAAAAGAGAAAATACAACTTTCTATTCCACAGTTACGCTTTTCGCCAGATTGCGTGGTTTATCCACGTCGTATCCCCGTTCCTGACAAGCGTAATAAGCAAACAGTTGCGTTGGGATCACAGTCAGTACCGGTGCCAGCAAATCGAGGGTTGCCGGAATGTGAATCACTTCATTAACCGACTTGATCAACTCGGTATTGCCTTCCTGGGCAAGACCAAGAACATTGGCACCTCTTGCATTGACTTCCTGAATGTTGCTGACCATTTTCTCATAAACCGACTGTTGTGTAGCCAGGGCAATGACAGGAACACCCTCTTCAATCAGGGCCAGGGTTCCGTGTTTCAGTTCTCCGGCGGCATACGCTTCCGAATGAATATAGGAAACCTCTTTTAATTTCAGGGAGCCTTCCATGGCAACAGCGTAATCCAGCCCGCGCCCCAAGAAGAACAGATGTTCATGAGAGGCAATGCTCCGTGCAAACCGTTCAATCGCTTTTTCTTCACCCAGCACTGTTGCAGCTTTCTCTGGCAATTCCTGCAAATGATGAATAATATTCTCCAGTTCGGCATTTGCTTTGCTGCCGCGAACTTTTGCAAAATAGACACCCAGCAAGTAAATGGCAATCAACTGGGAAGTATAAGCTTTGGTGGATGCCACGGCAATCTCGGGTCCGGCCCATGTGATAATGACATTATCCGCTTCACGTGCAATGCTTGAACCAACAACATTGGTAATGGCAAGCACTTTTGCATCATGCTTTTTGGCTTCCCGCAAGGCGGCCAGAGTATCCGCTGTTTCACCGGACTGACTTACCAAAATAACAAGTGTTTTGTCTGTAATAATTGGATTGCGATAACGATATTCTGACGCAACGTCACATTCAACCGGGATACGAGTAAACTCTTCCATGACATATTTTCCGATTAATCCTGCATGATATGCCGTACCACAAGCAATAAAATGAATCTTGTCAATTTCTTTGATCTCGTCATTACTCAAGGTGATTTCTTGTGATAAATCCACATTGTTTTGTTTCAGGCGACCAGCCAGAGTATCACGAATTGCTTTGGGTTGTTCATGGATCTCTTTCAACATGAAATGATCATAGCCGCCTTTTTCAGCCGTTTTTATATCCCATTCCACCTTGAATATATCCCTTTTTACAGGGGTTCCGTCCACTTTCATCAAGGTGACCTGATCCGCCTCTAAGACGGCCATTTCTCCGTCTTCCAAAATGTAGATGTTCCGGGTATATTTCAAAATAGCCGGGATGTCAGAAGCAATAAAGTTTTCTCCTTCTCCCGTCCCAACAATTAACGGGCTGGCCTGACGCACAGCCACCAATTTATCGGGCTCAAATTCGCTGATGATTCCCAAGGCAAAAGCACCTTTCAGGCGTGCCACAGCTTTTTGCACCGTGGTGACCATGTCTCCATCCCACAAATCAGCCAACAGTTTTGCTACCACTTCCGTATCGGTTTCCGACTCAAACACATATCCTTTCGTTATCAGTTCTTCTTTGAGTTCAATGTAGTTTTCAATAATTCCATTATGCACAATAGCAAAACGTCCGGTGTAATCTGTATGTGGATGCGAATTTTGATCTGATGGTTTCCCATGAGTCGCCCAACGGGTATGTCCAATCCCTAAAACGCCAGGCAAAGATTCTTTATTTAATTTATCCCGAAGGTTGGACAACCGTCCCTTGGTTTTCTTGACCCCAATAGTTTCCCCATTGTAAACAGCCAGGCCAGCAGAATCATATCCACGATACTCCAATTTGCCCAGACCCTCAAGCAACAGATTCTGAGCCTGTTTGAAGCCAATATAACCAACAATACCGCACATAAATATTTACCCCCTGGTAATTGGAAATGAGAATAATATATACAGGCATATACTGAAAACTTCTGTGTCTGTCCGATCCTGTCTATATCTTCTCTTTTCGTTATCATTTGTTATCTTTTTCTCTGTTTTCATCCATAAAACAAATAAACACGTCAATCGCAGCCTTTGTACAACAGGTCGCCCTGCCGCTTTGTGCCACGACTCCTCGGCTTTGACGCAAAGCCGGGAGGTATCCGCCGATTTCTCGATAATCCTCCTCCTCGTCAACTGCACTTTTTTCCGCTCTCATGCAGTCCAGGCGCTTTTACGACAAAATTTTTGATTTTAACCATCCCGCTCTTTTCCCAATCACCTCCTTAACATTACAAATAAAGTAGACATTCATGTTCTTATGGTATGCAAATCTATGCCGATTGTAAAGTGCGGTATCAAAAAAGATACCGCACTTTATTTATGCCAATTGCTTGCGTACTTCTCCGACAATCTGGTCAACATATTTTTTTAACAATTTTTCGTCGGGACCTTCAGCCATGACGCGAATTAATGATTCTGTTCCTGAAGGACGCACTAACACACGTCCGTCATCTCCCAGCGCTGTTTCAACAGACCGGATAGCAGACTGGATGGCATCATTTTGTTCCCATCCCTCTTTTTCTTTTACTCGAACATTTACGAGTATCTGAGGATACTTGGTCATTTGCTCTGCCAAACCGGACAGTGTCTGCCCTTTCTCTTTTACAACCCGCAAAAGCTGGACAGCTGTTAACATGCCATCCCCTGTCGTATTATAATCCAGGAAAATAATATGGCCTGACTGCTCACCGCCAAGATTGAAACTTCCTTCCCTCATATCTTCCATGACGTAACGGTCTCCAACTTTTGTCTTTCTGGTCTCGATTCCCAACTTTCCTGCTGCTTTAAAAAAACCGATATTGCTCATCACCGTTGTTACAATGGTATTACCCTGCAATTTATTATTTTCCTTCATATAGGAGCCGCAGATCAGCATTATAAAATCTCCGTCTATAATATCTCCTTTTTCATCAACGGCGATCAAGCGGTCCGCATCCCCATCAAATGCCAGCCCAAGATGTGCCTGTTTTTTGAGGACTTCTTCCTGCAAACGCTCAGGATGTGTCGAACCGGACCTGACATTAATATTTACACCATCCGGGTTTACATTGATGGTTGTTACATCTGCTCCAAGATCGCGCAACAGCATAGGAGCCAATTCATAAGCTGCACCATTGGCACAATCAACAACAATGTGCATTCCGCACAAGTCCGTATCAATGGTTTGTTTTAAATGATCCAGATAGGCTTGCACAGCATCATGATCATGCATGATTCGCCCAATTTCTTTTCCTGCCCGACGGGGCAAATGATCCTGTTCATTATTTAATAACGATTCAATTTCCGCTTCTGTTTCATCTGATAATTTATATCCATCTGCTCCAAAAAATTTGATCCCATTATCTTCAAAGGGATTATGCGACGCAGAGATCATAACTCCGGCATCTGCATGGAGATGGCGGGTTAAAAAAGCAACTCCCGGTGTTGTTATTATATCTAATTTATAAACATCACATCCGATGGAAAGCATTCCTGCAATCAGAGCGGACTCTAACATTTCACCAGACAAACGGGTATCACGACCCACTACAATTTTCGGGCGCTTTTTTTCTTTGGTCAGCACATAGGCTCCATAACGTCCGAGGCGGAAGGCTAATTCTGGTGTTAATTCTTGATTCGCTACTCCTCGTACTCCATCAGTTCCAAAAAATTTACCCATGATTTTCTCCTCCTCAATTATCAAGAACCATCAGTTATCAACGAATCTTTATTTTTGCTTTAGGATTCGTCTGCCCGACAACTTGAATAAAGTTGGGCAAGATAAACCGAATCGGCACCTCATGAATTCCTTCCGACAGACCTGAAACATCAACCAGTGCCTTTATGTCAGATTGGTTAATTCCCACCAGGTTTTTGGGTGCCCCTGAAAGAGTGATATTCATGTTTCCGCCGGATGGTGATAAAATATCTACTTTTTGTTTTTCTTTTTGACCTGTCACCGTCAGTGGAACATTTTCCAAGCTTTTTTGCTCAGCAGAAACTATTTTAACATAAATCTCTATTTCTTTGGGTTCAACCCTGAGCGCACCATTATGCAATGGGACAGGCACAGAAATAGTCATATCTTTCCGTGCATCTTTCAGATTCAATTGCGGCCCGATGTAATACTGAATATTTTCAATATACTCTTTTGGCCCGTAAACAGTCACTTGGTCTTGCTGGGCACGAATAGCCTCCACCGCATATCCTTTCGGGGGCAATTCCTTTGCCTCAATGGATATAGGAACTTTTTTATACGGAATACTGATTGGTACATTTACGGATGCCACACTCGGGAAAATTTCAACCTGATGGATCGGCCCTTTTTCTCCATATGCCTGAAGACGAACGGAAGTCTCTATGGATCTCGTATGATTGGACAGGTAAATGACTGCTTTTACAGCTTTTACCTGATCCAACTTCGCCTCCGTTCCGCGAACCAATACCTTGGAAGGAGTTACAATCGGTTTATCAATATGCAAACCTTCCGGAACGTTACCAACAATGTCCACTTCTATGGGCATTTCTTTCTGCACTTTTTGCGCCAACTCAACCTTAACACGTTTTGGCTCAACTTCTCCCCTGACGCCAAACGGCAAACCCTCCACTTGAACAGGCAACCGATGTTCGCCCGCCCCTACTTCCTGTGCATCTACAAAAACACGATAGGTTCCGGGAACATTATCTACTGCCTGTTTGTCCCCGTATATTTGCAATTCTACTTTGGATGGCTGGCTCAGGAGTTCAAATTGTTCTTTGTCATATTTTACTTGAACAGATACATCGCGAATGATCGTACTCCCCCTGGTCGAAAAGGAAGAAAAGGAATGTTCCGTTACTGTGCTCCACAAGAGAACTGCCAACAACAGGGAAATCAAGCGTAACACCAAATCTTTTTCCAGCCATTTATTCATCTTTCGACTTCCCTTCCTTTTCCTTGCGCACCCAAAAAACCGAAGAAAATTTTTCTGGCGGCTTCAGCAGTTCATACAGTTTTGACACAAGTTCTTCTTCGGTTAAATTTCGCTGAAGTTCTCCCTGGAAAGCTACCGATATTTTCCCGGTTTCCTCAGATACAATCACAACAACTGCATCAGAGATCTCGCTTAATCCTATTCCCGCGCGGTGTCTTGTTCCCAATTCTTTGCTAATATAAGGATTTTCACTTAATGGCAAATAACACCCAGCCGCCATCAACTGCTCTTTGCGGATAATCACCGCACCGTCGTGCAGAGGTGCTTTGGGAATAAAAATATTTTTGAGCAATTCTGCACTTAACCTGGCCTCAAGTACGGTTCCGGTCTCAATATAGTCTGAAAGACCTGTATCTTTTTCAATAACAATTAATGCACCAACTTTTTGACTAGCCATCTGTGAAGCAGCTTTTGTCACTTCTCCCACTATTTTGGTTGCAATCTGATCTTCTACCTGGCTGCTCCGACTAAAAAAATAACCTCTTCCCAATTGTTCCAAAGCTCTTCGTAACTCTGGCTGGAAAATAACAATCACAGCAATCAATCCTACAGAAAAGAAGTTCTCAATGAGAAATTCCAAAGTTCTCAGTTCAAACTCATTGCTGATAACCCATATTACCAATAAAACAGTAATTCCTTTTAAAAGCTGAACAGCCCGGGTTCCTCGCAAAAGTTTGAGTAAATGATATATCACATAACTAACAATCAAAATGTCTACAACATCACTTAGATACTCTTTTATTTCAGCCAAAGACTGCATCAGGCCCCTCCAATTATGTCCTTTCAACCCATATATTTATCTGGTCTTTGTAAATTCTTTTCGTTCAAAGAACTTTTTCTTATTTTTTCATTATCAACTTAAAAATATTGAAATGAAATTCTCTTTTTTTGTTCTCCTTATATCTGTTTATCCATTGCGGTAAAGGATTTATAACACCATCTAATATAACATTACATCAGGCAAGAACCCAAATTTGGATTACCGTTCCGCAATATGTCGGATATCTGTAAATTTTTCAACTAAACAGTTTGTCCGGATTTAAACCACAGATTCAATCAGGAAGTCAATTTCTGGAAACAGTTGCAGCAGTAAAGCACTGAAATGGTGGCGGTATCAACACATAAGTAAAAGAGGCAAACCAATAGCTTCTTTTTACAATTTCTAACCAGGATTTATCATTTAACAAAATTTTGAATGGCTATGTCTAATTATACAAGAATTTATCAAGTAATTTTCTGACTATAACATGAATTTCTCATGTTAGATCACAATGGAAGTCGATATAAAAACTGTCCAAACAACAAATATAGTCACTTCACAACTAAAAATCATTTCTTTGGAGGTTACCTGCACACTTGCTTTACCATAACAGGAATTATTTCTATAAAAAATTTTATTATAAAATTTTTTTACCAAAAACAGATCCAATTAATTGAACAGCCACTTTTGCTGTCTGATTCTCCCGATCAAGAATCGGATTTACTTCTACAAATTCAGCTGATGTAAGTATTTGCGATTCTGCCAGCATTTCCATGGCCAGGTGGCTTTCGCGATATGTAACACCTCCAGGGACAGGCGTACCAACTCCAGGGGCATCTTTGGGATCCAGTCCATCCAGATCCAAACTCAAATGAACACCGTCTGTGCCATTAGCAACGATAGCGATCGCTTCATCAATCACCCGGGCCATTCCCAAACGGTCAATCTCATGCATTGTAAAAACTTTTATACCCAACTTCTTGATCAGTTCCCGCTCACCAGTATCCAAAGCCCGCACACCAATAATAACTGTGTTTTCCGGATAAACTTTTGGAGCAAACCCGCCAAGATTTACAAGATCGGGATGACCGAATCCCAAACTTGCCGCCAACGACATGCCATGAATATTGCCGGATGGAGAAGTTTCACCTGTATTGAGATCGCCATGTGCATCATACCAGATAACACCCATTTTGTTAAAAAATTTGGCTGCTCCTGCAATAGAACCAATTGCAATACTGTGGTCTCCTCCAATAACAAGGGGAAAGCGTTTTCGTTTAAATACATTTGAAACAATATTTGTCAAATTTTCACAAACCTGGTGAATTTCGGCCAAATACTTATATTTTGAATCGCCCTGAAACCGTGACTCAGGGGATGGTACCAACAAATCACCCAAATCTTCAACTTCGTAACCCAATTTTTCCAGCATTGTTTGTACAGATGCATAGCGTATTGCACTGGGACCCATATCAACGCCACGACGTCCTTGCCCCAAATCCATCGGCATACCAATCAAGGAAATTGGTCTCTTTTCCAAGACGATCACCTCTTTGTTAAGTTCCACCTTTAATTAACGTTATTTTAACATATTTCCAATCATTTAAACAAAAGTTAATAATGCATAATCTTATGTATTATGTTATAATTATAAGCTACGATATTTCTTTATAAAAAAACCTTCATTGTATTGATACAATGAAGGTTTTAACATAAAAGCGGAAGACGGGATTCGAACCCGCGACCCTCGCCTTGGCAAGGCGATGCTCTAC
>CBEULT010000034.1:0-15990 GCA_965544045.1 uncultured Thermoactinomyces sp. | reverse complement strand
TAACGTTGAAAAAGGCCAAAAACAGCTTGAAAGCAGAATGAGTAACGTTGAAAAAAGCCAGCAACAACTTGAAAGCAGGATAGGAAATATAGAAAAAGGTCAGCTAAGACTTGAAACCCGTATGGAAGCAGTGGAAAAAAATCAACTTCGATTAGAATCTCGCATTGAAAGTGAAGTTGTTGAAAAGATCCGGGGTCTGTATGATAACAGAGAAGTCCAAAATGAACGGTTTGAACGTATCGAAAATAAGATAAGTAGTATTGAAAAAGACACCGGCTATCTTGTGGCAAAGGTAGCTCGGTTAGAAAGCCTGGCAAAATAAGCAAAGAATAAGCCTGTATCGGATGGAAGAAAGAGAACGTTTACCAAAGTTTTACTGTTAAACTTTGGGCGTTCTCTTTTTGTTTTTAAGGCTTATGTGATTAGGCGGCTCATGCCGCCCAAAACCTAAAGGAGGTGACGGGCGGCACTGCTGCCGCTTAGATAATGAAAGTAGCTAGAAATATGGAACCGCTGCAAAGAGTAAGCCACCACTATCCATGCCCAATATGCGGCAAGCCGGACTGGTGCGGGTTCAACTCAAAAATTGCCATCTGTATGAGGGTACCGAGCAATTACCCCGTGCGAAACGGGGGATGGCTGCATCAGTTGGAAACCGCACCGGTATGTATACCGGAAATAACCTGCGAAAAACCGGTACCAGCGGCACCGGTGGAAGTTCGGGACAGAGTGTATAGGGATTTTTTAGATCTTCTCACCCTGTCTCCGAGACACCGTCAGGAACTGATGCTTAAAAGAGGTCTTTCTGAGGAAACTATCCGGAAGCTGCACTTTCGGTCAACACCTGGGGTAAAACCTTGGTCAATATGTAAGCGGCTTACGGATTTGGGACACTTTTTGGAAGGAATTCCTGGATTTTACCGGGCTGAAAACAGGAGAGGTGGCTACTACTGGACATTCAGCATGAAACCGGGCTTTATCATTCCCATATTTGATGCAGACGGCAGAATACAAGCTCTGCAAAGCAGGTTGGATGTTCCGGACAGCCGTGGAAAATACCGGTTGTTCAGCAGTTCTGCTAAAAGGAACGGATCCAGCTCTGGAACGCCGATTCACGTTGCAAAACCTAGCAGACTAATTGATCGGAGAGTTTGGATAACCGAAGGCCCTCTTAAAGCAACTATAGCAAGCCAGTACCTGGGTGCTGTGGTACTGGGACTTATAGGAGCTACAACGTGGAAGCCGGTATTAGAGGTAATTGAAAGATATAGGAAAGCGGAAATAGTTATCGCTTTTGACATGGATCAGACCCAGAACGTTTGGATTGCAAGGGCGGTAAAAGAACTGATCAACGAACTGATAAGCTGTGGTTGTAATATTAAAAAAGCCATCTGGAAGGGTCATAAGGGCATTGACGATGCCCTGCTGGCCGGCGAAAAAATTTGTGTGAAAGGAGTGAGAGGCAATAAAAATGCGGAGAGATAGGAAATGCAGGAAATAGGTCTCTCAGTAGTCTACGCTGCAAAAAGCGGAGTGCTACTTTGGAAATTGATAAGCTCATCGTTGATATAAAGTATGACGAGCTTGTAAAAAGATAAAAAGGAGGTGCCCTGCCGGGGAATTTTTGCCCCGGCAGGGGGCATCCCGGCAAGAATAAATGGAACAGGTAAAAAGTTCACTGATCACGGAAAGCAGTCATAACGACCGTGACTTGTTAATGGAAACCTACGATGCGATAGACCGGTTTATGGAACGCAGGTTTTTTCCTTTCATATGTGCTGCGGTGCCGGTTTACCTAGCGGCACATCTGATTGTTATGGCAGTGCGTTAAAAAGAATTCCCCCGGCTTAATTGGGGTAGCAAACTCCGCGCTACCCCGGTTGCCCGGTGTAGTGTGGAGTTTTAAAATTCACACTATCACTGGAGGGGAAGATTAAATGAAAAACAGAGTACAGGAAGCACTGAATAATATCCTGGAGATGTTTAAAACCGGCAACCTGCCCGGAGCTATTGCACGTACCGTTATACGGGCAAAAGCTGGAGATTGTAAACCAAGCGACAGCTGGAGCATGGGTAATAAAATATTGATGTTTATTGCCGGTACTGAAGATGCTCGAGGATATAAACAATGGCAGGTTGTCGGCAGGCAGGTTAAAAAAGGAGCCAAGGCATTTTATATCCTGGCACCCTGCACCAAAAAAGTTACCAGAAAAGTCGTTGACCCTGATACCGGTGAAGAAAAAGAAGAAGAGAGAGCGGTAATTACCGGGTTTAAAGATATTCCGGTTTTCCGCCTGGAAGATACTGAAGGAGAACCGCTGCCGGAGTACGATTATTCACCGCCCGAACTACCGCCGTTATTTGGAGTGGCGGAAAAGTTCGGAGTTAAAGTTAAGTACCTGCCAGGTGACAGGGTTTCGGAATACGGTCATTACAATTTTGGCCGTAAAGAAATTGTGCTCCGTTCGCACGATGTAGGAATTTTTTTTCATGAGTTAGCACACGCAGTACACGATACGTTTAAAAAGCTGAAGGGCGGCCAGCACAGCGACCAGGAAATCATTGCAGAAACAGTTGCAGCAGTCCTTTGTGAGCTGTACGGCTACAGAGAATATACATGGAACAACTGGAAATACGTTAAACATTATGCTTCCAACGATCCAAAGAAAGCGTTAAGAGTTATTTTCAGCGTATTATCGGACGTTGAAGAAATTTTAAAGCGTATCTTTGATGCTGCGGAAAAAGACACTGCAGCGTAAAAACTCGTATTAGTATATTTAAGGCCTGGTGAGATGCCGGGCCTTCCCCGCAGGGGACGCTACCTGCGGCAAAAACGTCTCACCTTCTTTCCCAAAGAAGGCATATATATTTTCCCACCTTAATGGTGCGGAGCTTTAACGACGATGACCAGGATGAGACGGCCTGCGAGTGCGGCTAAGGGCTCGGTCGAGAGCGCAAATGCGCATGAGCGTGTAGGGGGGCGAGCATACATTCGGAATGAAATGACGAATGTATGGACATAACCGATACCCGTCGGCAGACGGGGGAGGTGCCGGATAGAAAGCGCCTGGCCGGCAGGCCAGGTGATGAGGGGTACGACCGGAGGGTCGTTTATTTAGGCCGGTAAGGTATAAATAAACGACCCGGAGGCCTGGCATGCATACCCTTACTTTTTTATTGTCTTTTTGCGGCAGCAAAAAGGTAATAGAAAAGTAAGGGTGAGGATTCGATTAGGCTGCGGCGGAAGCCGTGTGTTTTTACCGACCGGAGGGAGGGTTACTTTTGGCCAAAAGAAAAACGATTTTCCGCCAGGTTGACCAGCTTTTTTCCATGAGCCGGAGGTTTGGTGAATCTAAGGTAAAAATAAAAAATCAGGGGAAGATGGCCGGGGCGTTGGTCGGTGCTAAGACATATGACGATTATCGGGCAGCGTGCATGCGCTGGGCGGAAGATTTGGCCGAAAGGCGCGGAACTAATAAGTTTCGTATTTGTGATGTTAAAGCAGATGAAGTTAGGAATTTTCTCGAAAGGGTGTTATTAACTCACCGGCCGGAAACCGTTCATCAGTACTGTGCAGCTCTAAAAAAATTAGAAAACATGGTTAATGAAAGGTTCGGTAAAGTTGATTGGAAAATAGATGAGTTTAAGAAACCAAGGCGGAGTAGAGAAGATGTTACTGTACAGCGAGGGCCGGCCTATACTCCGGAAGAGTCTGACAGGTTAATAAAAAGAATGGCCGAAATAGATCCGCGTGCTGCAGATGCTTTAGAATTTATCCGGGCTACCGGCTGCCGGGCAGAATCTATTTTCGGTCGTCAGGTTAAAAGAGGGCAAAAAGTTGTTGTTGATGGTAGGGTGATTAAAAATACCAGCGTTACAAGAGATTACACTAAAGCAGTTACTGCAGAAAGAATAGATTTAAAAAACGGTACGGTAACGCTTTGCGAAAAGGGTGGAAAATGGCGTACCGTTAAGTACGATCGGAAGTACCAGAATTTGATGGAAAAACTGGTTCGGGAAAGCAAAGGCGGACGAATATTTGCCGGATTGAAGCAGTCAACCATGTATAGAAGAATTAAAGCTATTTGTTTAAGGGAAAGATTCGAAGGCCGTGGCCTGCACGGTATGCGAAAAACTTTTGCCGTGCAGCGCCATGAAGAATATATGCAGAGGATAAATAGTTTAATAAAAAAGAAAGATTGGCGCACTTTAGCTGAAGAATTTTCTATAACCAATCAAAAAGCCCAATCAATATGTAAAAGGCCTTATGAAGAAACGGTGGATAAAGCTGCAAGGTTAAGGCTGACAAAGGACCTGGGTCATAACCGGATTGAGGTAACTTATAGGTATGTCAACAAAGTAATATAAATTTTATCTTATTAGACAAAATAAGTGCTTTTTCGATAGATGATAATGTATTAAAATGTAGAATAAAAATAAGGGATATCTTACTTAGTTAGTAAACTAGCTTAAAGAACAATTATGTCTAGAATATTGGCAATAAAGGGTTTTATGCTATTTTGAGAAAAATAAGTTATCCGAAAGAAAGATGAATTAAACGACATTTTGAAGTTGAACTTAAAATAAGTTGGACTGGAAAGGATGAGAATTCGGATAATGAAGATTGAAAAGGTTTTCATTAAAAATTTTCGCTGTTTCGGTCCAAAGGGGACTGAAATCAAGTTGGAAGGATGCGTCACTACATTCGTTGGCGGCAATGGAAGCGGCAAGACAGCTGTTTTTCAGGCGCTGTCGCGTCTTTTCGGCGTTACGCCTTCGCAGCGCTCCGTGCGACGCCAGGACTTTCACCTGCCTGCAGAACAGCAAAAGCTTAAATCAGGCGCGACCCTTTCTATTGATGTTATCTTCTCATTTCCAGAGCTGGAAGACCATGATGAAGATGCCAGCGTATGTGCGATACCGGAGTTTTTCCTTCAGATGATCGCTTCTGCACCGGGCGGTCCGCTTAAGGCAAGGATGATATTGCAGGCGACATGGATCGACGATGGTACGCCGGAAGGCAGCATAGAGGAAGATCTTCGGTGGATTACCACACTCAACGACGATTTCAAATGGGACGAATGCAAACGGGTTCAGGCAGTGGAGCGTGGCTTTATCCAGTTCATTTATGTTCCACCTCTCCGAGATGCCGCAAGCCAGGTAACTACTTTACTCAAAAGTCGCCTGTGGCATGCCGCGAAATGGTCCAAGGACTTTCAGACTCAAGCCATGACAAGCATCCAGGAGATTCAACAACAGTTCGATTGTGAGGAGCCTGCACGCTTTGTAAGTAAGCGTCTTGCCAGGCGCTGGAAGCAGATCCATGAAGCGGACACGGACACCATGCCCGTATTGCGACTAGTTGAAAATCAGTTCGAGGAGTTAGTCCGTAACGCCGAGTTCTTCTTCTTTCCGAACGAGGCAGGGCAGGAGCGTGCACTTACGGAGCTCAGCGACGGTCAGCGTTCCCTCTTCCATATCGCGCTCACGGCAGCGACCCTGGAAGTCGAGAAGGATGTGTTCGCGCAGTCTGTCGATGATTGTTCGTTCGATAAGGAGAAGCTGCGGCGGACGAGTCTCACATTTCTTGCTATCGAAGAACCTGAGAATAGCCTCTCACCTTTCTTCCTTTCTCGCATCGTTGCACAGGCACGGGAGATTGGTGCTATGTCATCGGCTCAGGTTGCGTTGTCAAGCCATTCACCAGCGATTCTCAGCCGTATAGAACCGGAGGAAGTGCGCTACTTCCGGCTCGACCGCAAAGTGCGATGTGCCTATGTCCGCCAGCTTCAGCTACCTATAGACAATGAAGAAGCCAGTAGGTACGTCCGCCTCGCTATCAGGGCCTATCCGGAGATCTACTTCGCACGATTCGTTATTCTCGGTGAAGGAGAATCCGAACGTCTAGTAATTCTGCGGATAGCTGAAGCAATGGGTGTTCATCTTGATCCGTCCTTCGTGCCGATCGTGCCTTTGGGTGGAAGACATGTCAGCCACTTCTGGAAACTTCTAAATGATCTTAGTATCCCCCACGCGACTTTGCTTGACCTTGATCTTGGGAGGAAGCACGGCGGTGCCGCCCTAATCGCCGATGTGCTCTCCAAGCTGAGGGAAATCGACAATGCTATCAACGAGAATGCTTTTGGCGAAGATGGCACAATTGATTTCACCGAGGTGGGTAATATAGATGACAGCAAGTTGCTGAATGAGTGTTGGGATAATGACTGGCTGAAAGCGCTGAGAAAAAAGGGTATATTTTTTTCATTTCCCCTCGATATCGATTTTGCGATGTTGAAGGCTTTCCCGGATGCCTATAAGCATCCTAATCCTGGAGGGCGCGGGCCGTGCGGTGAAGCCAGCGCGATTTGCAATAAAAAGGCCGTCACCCTTAAAACCGGTGGTAATCCCAAGCTGTATAATAATGACTATGACAATGAGTTCAAGTGGTATCCGTATCTGTTTCTGAATCGAAGCAAGCCAGAAACGCATATTGCCGCGCTTGCACGCATCCAAGATAACGACCTCGCTGAAAATGCGCCCCCCGAGCTGAAAGCATTGATCGAGCACGTGAAAGAAGCACTTGACTTAGAGAGGGATAATGAATGAGCTTTGTACAACCAGAAGATTGGAAACCACAGGGTATTGTTGATCTCGAACCACGAGCATGGGAGGCGCTAAAGCAAACGGCGCAAAGCGTTCTTGTTACTGCGGGGGCAGGGGCAGGAAAAACGGAGTTTCTGGCGCAGAAGGCAACTTACCTTTTACAGACCGGCTTATGCGCTGCGCCCCAACGCATACTCGCCATCAGCTTCAAGCGCGATGCAGCCCGCAATCTTGCAGAACGGGTAGCTAAACGCTGTCCGCCTGAGCAAGCTCGGCGCTTTAACTCCTATACCTTTGATGCATTCACAAAAATCCTTGTAGATCACTTTCGTGCGGCTATTCCTGAATCCTATCGTCCTCCGGCTGACTATCGGATTGTGACACCAAACAGGCAAGACTACAAGGATTTTTTGGACAATCACAATTTTTACGGTGTAAACCCCCTGCAACTCGAGCGTGCGATAGCCAGGGAGCGATTGCCGATTGTCCATGCAGGCTCAGAGCTTAAGCGCGCGGTTGCGTTGTATTGGCGCGCCCAATACAACGACTTTGACCATGTCTCACTGTCGTTTCCGATGCTTAACCGACTTGTCGAATTACTGATCCGAGAAAATCCGTCGATTGTCAAAGCCCTGCGTATCACATATCCAGTCGTGTTTCTCGACGAGTTTCAGGATACAACCTCTGCGCAGTTTGAGCTTCTACGTACCGCATTCGATGGCAGCAAGACCATCTTCACAGCCGTGGGGGATGACAAGCAGCGTATCATGCTGTGGGCGGGAGCTATGCCAGACGCTTTCGCCAAATTTGAGCAGCAGTTCCGCGCGCAAAGAATCTCACTAATCTCTAACTGGCGCTCGCATGAGGATCTTGTTAGGATTCAGCACGTCATCGCGAGCAGGATCGATTCCACCGTCGAGAAGCCAGAGGCCCGTGCCGAGCGGCTGATTGACGGTGACGTTGCTGCGATCTGGGAGTTTGCGAGCGAGGATGAGGAAAGCGATTACCTTGCGCAGTGGATCGAGCGCGAGGTGCAGGCGGGCAATGTTGAGCCACATGACGTAGCCATTCTCGTGCGTATGTGCGCTGATTCGGTGGAGAACCAGCTTTCACCCGCATTCGAAGCGCGTGGCCTCAGGCTGCGGAACGCAGCCCGCAAAGTGGGCGACATTGCGATCCAGGATCTGCTTGGCGAGGATCTGACGCAGATACTTCTGCATCTTCTACGCCTTGGCGCGGCGGAGAGAAGCCCCGAGAACTGGAACGCCGCCTTGCAGGACTTGCAGTTTCTTGAAGCGGTCGATCCCGCCGATGAGGTAGGGCTGCAGCGCCTGCAGCAGCGCCTTCAAGTATTTGTCCGCAATATTCGACAAACAATGCGGGAACTTGAACCTGTACCAGACTCTGCAACGAAATCCGCGCGTGCGGCTCTCGACTTCATTGGGGAGCAGGCTCTACGCCGAGCATTTCCTTCCTATCAGCATCAGCGTGATTTTGATCGTGTCTGGAAAGGGTTCGTGTTGCTCCTAAAGGAGTGCCTTGCACATGCTGAAACGTGGTCAGACGCGCTCAATGAATTCGAGGGGCTAGATCAGATTTCGCTCATGACAATCCACAAGAGCAAGGGTCTCGAATTCCACACGATGATCTTTTATGGTTTAGATAATCGGACCTGGCGGAGTCTTAGGCCCGATCGCATGGAGGAGCTGAACTCCTTTTTTGTAGCCTTTACCCGTGCGCGTCAAAGAGCTTTCTTTACGTTGTGTACTGGTCGCGGTCAGCCTGTAAATTGGATTGAAGACCTTATTATCCCTGCTGGAGTCCGGAAATATTGCCCTTCCCCCGTTTGATGGATAGTTAATTAAGAATGTATAATTTCGATAACTAAAAGTCGTTTAAAAAATTTAAAAATTTATCTTCCGTTAAAAGAAAATGGTAAAATTGATGTCGACTATATTAATCAACGTATGAGTTGCTTGCGGAATATCCATTTGCTTGACCAAATTGCCGACAAGAGAATCGTTTAAACTGGTCACATCGCAAATTCAGAAAGCTATAGGGAAGAAGTAAATGAGAGTTTTTTGGGCAACAAAACGGAAACAAAGCAAGCATAAAAACAAGAAAACGCGGCACGGATGCTTCCCTATATAAAGGCTTAGATGAACGGCTACTAGAAATTGATCTAATGCAGTGGCCACTTCTGGTACGCAGTTTAAAATTGAGCAACAGTATGTTTGATACTAAACCATTTTCTTTCATTATTCTGCTAATTTTTTTGCGGGAAGCAATGATCCTTTTCTTTTAAAAGTTTTACCGTAATTGCTATTATGTTTCAGCTCATTAGTCTTCCGAGTTTTTGCCTTTTGATGAAATGCAGCTAAGCTTTTAACTTTTTGGCCGGGAAGTTTTTGTCTAAGAGGAGTAGTTTGATTGGAATAACCAGGTTTATAATTAACACAGAACTGGGTGGATTCGTGATTTATACTATAACCTTTAATAGTTGTCTTATTGGTAACGATGCACAACCAACGATGCGCATTCCGGAAATTGTAGTAGGCGGCACTGCCGCACCTAACTCACCCAATGGTGAGATACAGCAGGTGATCACCGATAAGCCAATCAGGAAAAATAAAATAAGAAGATTATAAAAAGGGTGCCGTTGGCGCCCTTTTTCAATATCACCTAAAACAGGAATCGTTTTTACCCTTCATTATTAATAATATCTTTCCAGCCTTCATAAATCATGACCATTGCCAATGTATCCAACTCACAATACTTCAGTAATGCCTTTTTTATTTCGGAACGCTCATATTCCGACATTTCTTCAAACTGCATACGGGCATAAGCAGTTAAAGCGGCTCCGCCATCTTTAAGTTCGTCACTGTCACATAGCAGTTCAAAGTTTTTATCTGATACATCTTGAAACATTTTTGGTAGTAAGTAATATGGATCGACAACATGGCCGTTATCAAATTCTACCCATTTCCAATTTTCATAGTTAAGGCTGGGCATGTCATCTGTTCCGTAAATCGGTTTGCTGTATTTTTCTTGAAGAAACTTTGAACTGTTTAGAATAGCCGGTAATACCTTCTTAATAGAATTAGAGCCTTTCATAGCCGGGTTGTAATAATATCGTTTAACCAGTTCACACATATCTTTCATATTGCGTGGGCCTTGCCATTTATCGGTACTGCTAGTTACTGATTGTGTGATTGTACGAATGAAATCGCATAATTCATTTCTATCCGGTACATCATCCGGATCTTCCATCAATTGATTATATATAATATTTAAAAAAGTATTTTCATGGGCGCCATATCTGAAAATGTCGCCGTGATCCTGTTCCAGCTCATATTTTAACTTTCTAATGAAATCATAATTAGGGAAAGCCCCTGGCTCAGTATTCAGATATTGTCCGCGATGTTCAATTCTGCCATCTTTATGCACTACATGATGCGAAAACTGAAAGGCAATTCCTTCATAGGGATGCCTTCCTTTATTAAAAGGGATAGCTACCATAGCGGTCTCGAAATCTATGAAATGCAGGGGATAAACCCACGAATTCATCTCCCGTTTCAAGTTCTCTATATCAACCCAAGTTGATAAGTCTTTGTCTTTGGCCTTTTGTATCTGCAGCCATTGCCGTTGGCTGGCTGATATACCCGGTTTACCATCATCCTGGGGATTAATGTCATCTTTATTAAGCTGTGATAGTTTTATACGTCCAGCTTTAATAAATTGGTCCTTTTTGCGGAAGTTCCATACATCAAGTACATTGGGTTCCTTAAAATCGTCATCGTTCCAATGAAGGTTTTCTTTCCAGCACTCGTGAAAACCGCTTTTCAGACCGGCTGCTCGCTCCTTTTCGGCAGCTTTGTACTCACATTTGCTGCAATTAGCGGAAGGAAATGTAACAATTTTTTCATCTCTTACATAATAATCCGCTAATTTACTAACGTATTCGGCAAAACTGTAATCTCCAAACTTTGTGCCGTAAATCAGTTCACAACAACTGTCTACATTTACCCTGGTCAGAATGGGAGCTGCCAGATCTTCTTCAGTTATATTATCTGATACAATGACATTCTTTCTTCCTTCTTTATCTTTTATAATTCTAAACTTCTGGTTTAAACCATCCGTAGGGCAAGTGGCCTTTTTATCAGCCATCATTAAAAAAGCAGCGATTGAGTACTTTGGAAATGCACACTTAGCAACGTACTTTTGAAAAGCTGCCTCGTAAAGGTAAGGCCGCCATTTAGATTTAATTGAAGTTTTATTTTTATTTAAGAACGCTTCCTCATTTTTACCATCAAAAGATTTTGCTTTTACCTCTATCAAATCAATATGATCTTTATTTTTTACTAGAATATCCACCCTAACAAAAAGATTATTGAAGCGTACTGCTGCTTCATAAATCACTACCTGTTCTTTTTTTAATAATTCATTTGTTTGGTTTAAGGCTTTGTCATAATCCAATGTCTCTATTTGATATCCACCGGTAAAATAATGCTTAGCTAACTCGCCAACCTGAAATCCGCCATCTGCCAATGCCTGCAGAAATGGGTCGTCAATGTTTTGGTTAGGGTAATCCGGTTTGCCATCATAGTACAACTTGGTTGGACATTCCATTGCTAAATTGAACTTTGATTTTGTAAAATATCTCGGCCGCATTAAATCATTCCTTTCACCAAAGACATGCGAAAAGTGATGTTTTTTTCTTCTTTGTTTTGTTGTATTTCCCTTCTGCTTTTTTGTACTTCTTCAAGCCAGCAACCAACGCTTTAAGATAATTGGCATTAAACTTTATCGCCGCAGCACGGTGTTTTTTGCCTGTTTGGTGTTTAATAACTCAAATTGTATGAAATTCATGGTATAATTTGGATATGCCTGTTAACTAAAGGTGCGCTTTATTTTGTTTGCAGGGGGTATTAAAGCGATATGTACCTTATCGACAAGAAAAATAACCGGCTTTCAAAGATAGAAGAGAAAACCTTTTCAGAACTCGGCTTTAAAGAAAGGGAACATCTGCAGGAATGGCTGGCAAATGAGCCTGCAGTATTTGGAGAAGATCTGCTTATTATCCAAAAAGAATTTGACGGCTTTGCCGACACCAGAGAACGGCTGGACCTGTTAGCACTGGATAAGGACGGCAACCTGGTGATTATTGAAAACAAGCTGGATGATTCCGGGCGGGATGTAACCTGGCAGGCGTTGAAATATGCATCTTACTGTTCCAGCTTGTCCAAAGAAGAAATCAAAACTGTGTTTCAGGATTACCTTGCAAAATGCGGAAGCGAAGAAACAGCAGAAGAAAAGCTTTGTGAATTTTATGAAAGGGAATACGATGAAATAACGCTGAACAAAGGCACCGGCCAGAGAATTATCCTGGTTGCCGCGAAATTCAGGAAAGAAGTTACTTCCACTGTTTTATGGCTTATGAACTATAATATCCGCATTCAGTGTTTTCGGGTAACTCCTTATCAAAAAAATGACGAGTTATTTCTTGATATCGAACAGATTATACCAATGAAAGATGCTGAGGATTATGTAATTAAAATGGCCGAAAAGGCTCAGGATGATATCATGACCGAGAACAGATTAAAAAGCTCCGATGCATTGTGCTTGGAATTCTGGACTGCTTTGCTTAAAGAAATGGCCAAGAAAAGCGAGTTGTTTAAGAATATCAGTCCGAGAAAAGATAGATCGATCAGTGCAGGTTCGGGCATAGCGAGAGTACTTTTTACGTTTGCTGTTTCAAAGGATCAGGCAAGAGCAGAGCTTTACATAGATATGGAGGATAAAGCTGAGAATAAAAAGCTGTTTGATTATTTGTACCAAAGCAGGGGAGCAATAGAGAACTTTTTTGGAGAAGCACTGACATGGAAGCGTTTGGATGATAAAAGGGCAAGCCGGATATATTCCGGTATTGACAAAAGCCCTTATAACCGGGAGAATTGGGACTTCATCATTACTGAACTAACTGAACGAATGGTGCGTTTTGAAAAGGCTCTAAGGGATTATCTGAAGAAGTATAAGAAGTAAGTAGGTTTAGTGATATCGGGAGTGAAAAAATGAAAATTGCTTTAATTTCATGCACAAGCAGAAAAAAAGCATATAAATGCCCGGCAAAAGACTTATATTCAGAAAGTCCGCGGTTTCGGCGGGCCTACGCTTTGGCAAAGCTTACTGCAGATAAGATATTTATTCTCTCTGCAAAGTATGGCTTAGTGCCGGAGGATATGATTATTGAGCCTTATAACGAAACCTTGAAAGATAAAAGCGCCTTAGAGCGGCGGGCATGGGCAGACATGGTGCTAAACAAATTGCGAAACGTTTCCGACTTGAAACGTGATGAGTTTATTGTTTTGGCCGGCAAAGTTTATCATGAAAGTCTGGTGCCCCACTTTACTCATTTTTGGCTTCCTCTTAAAGGCAAACGGCAGGGAGAATGGATTCCGGAATTAGACAGACTGATTAAGCTTGAAAGCGAATCAGACAAAACGACAGTTCTTCATATGCTTTTTAATGGCCTGCCGCGATTGGATTGGACGATGATAAACCGGATTCCTTATCAAAATGGTATATACATCATGTTTGAAAAGGGCGAAAGCTACTATGGTATGGATAGAATAGTCCGCATAGGCACCCACCGGGGTCAAGACCGTTTATTGAAAAGATTAAGAGACCATTATGTGAAAGAGGATGCTGATGGCAGTATTTTCCGCAAAAACATTGGTCGTACCTTTTTGAAAATGACTTCGGACACATATTTACAAGTGTGGGATATTGATATGCACAGCTCTGCGAATAAAAGAAAATATGGACACTTAATAAATGAAGGGCTTGAAACGGAACTGGAGGCCAAAATTAGCCAATATTTAAGAGACAACATTACCTTTGTATGTTTTCCGGTTGATGAAGAAGCTGAGCGGTTGAGGTTAGAAGAAGGTATTATTGCATTACTTAACAGACATTCATCATTTGGCCCGAGCAGCAATTGGCTTGGTTTAAACAGCCCAATACCGGAGATTGCAAGCAGCGGTCTTTGGAATAGACAAGGTTTGCAGGGACAACCTTTATCTGATGAAGAATTAGAGCAAAAGTTCTACTATAAAAATCAGGTATAACCTCAAAAATAGGTAAGGCAAAGGGATTTTTCAATTATAAGTAGTTGTCTTATTGGTAATGATGCACAATGCGCATTACGAAAATTGTAGTAGGTGTGGCACTGCTGCACTTAACTCACCCAATGGTTAGATACAGCGGGTAATCACCGATAAGCCTGTTAAGATGTTAAGAAAAATAAAATTTAAAAATTATAAGAAGGGCGCCGTTGGCACCTTTATTAATGCTATCTTATCCCTCTGCAAAAAATGATTAGAAAATCTTCAATATATTTTTTGAAATATGCTTCGTTAAAATTATTTGCCGCAAGCAGACCAAATGACCCTACGATAGAAGTGATAAAAATATTAGATGCGATCTCAGGGGAAACTGAGATTTTTTTGTTTTGATAATACTTTTGGAATACCGGCAGTATGGTTAAATAACCAGGATCAGATAACACATTAAATTTTTTGTTGCTCAGAAAATTTGTTTTTTCTTTTTGCCGCATTAAAATAATGTTGATGTTATCAATAAGATTTTCAGTGATTGCGTTTGCAATTTTTGAAAGATCCTTCTGCAAATCTGTATAAGACAGGTTGTTTACCAGCGGGCCGAGATCTAAGGTGTAAAAAAATTCATCAAGCAGAGTATTATACAGAACTTCTTTTTTGGGAAAATATTTGAATAATGTAACTTCGCTTATATTAGAAGCCTTAGCAATTTCTTTAGTGCGAACACCTTCGTACCCATTTTCAGCAAACAGCTTTGCGGCATTAAAAAGTATTCTTTTCCGTGTGTCTGATGACATAATTAACTCCTTTTGTTTGATTACAGGTGTGCTTATCTGTTTTTAAATGAGTATAACTCATATAAAGCGCAACTGCAGCACAGATTACCGAAAGAATATCTGTAATTGGTTGTGCAAGCCAAACACCGGTTAAGTCAAAGTAATGCGGTAAAATTAAAACCAGCGGAATAAGAAATACGAATGGTCGAAGTAATCCAATTACAAAAGCAATACTTCCTTTAGCAATGGCTTGAAAATATCCAATACTGACAATATTGATGCCAAGTAAAGGTAGAGACAACATGTAAAGACGTAAGGCCGAAGTTGCTGTTTCCATCGTTCCGGAATCTTTCTCCAGGAATAAGCCCATAAAAAATGCGGGAAAACATTCATATAATGCAAAGACAACAGATGCAAATACAACGGTTATCAGCAGACCTAGTTTTAATGCTTTACAGACTCTGTTATATAAAGAAGCACCAAAGTTGTAGCCAATGATTGGCTGCATTGCCTGAGTGATACCATCCGTAGGCATAATGAAAAACGTAAAAAGACTGTTTATTGCCCCCATAGCGGTGATTGCTGCATCTCCTCCGTATTTTTGCAGCGCGTTGTTAAGAAGAAGGGCGGAAAAGCTGGCGCCAAGAACCGATACAAAAGCAGAAAATCCAATGGTAATAATTTTGCCGCTTAAACGTAAGTCAACAGAGAAACTTTCCTTTGTAAGTCTCACAATTGATTGACCCCGCAGATAAAATGTCAGCAAGAATATTACCCCGGATGCCTGCCCTATTATTGTGGCGTATGCAGCCCCTTGTACTCCCATATTTAAAACTGCAATCATAACATAATTTAAAATAATATTTGTTGTTCCGCTTAACAGCATTGCAAGCATTGCAAGGCGGGGATGGTTTTCCATGCGTACAAAAGCTGCCAGGGTAAAAGAAAACATTTGAAAAGCAAAACCAAATAAAATGATTCTAAAATACGAATAGGCATATTCAAGGATTTCTAGATTAGTGCCGCCCGAAAGTACGAGTAAAGGCCTGCCGAACCACAAACCGGACAGTACAATGAGAATTGTAAAGAGTACAGCTAACAGTAATGTAACAGCAAATATATGTGATGCCTTTTTATAATCTCTTTTGCCAAGTTCTATCGAAAAAAGAGAGGCTCCTCCAATACCTACGAGGTTTGCAAATGAAAACATAATCAGCATCAGAGGAAAAGCAACAGTCAATCCGGCAAATGCTGTTTCACCGGCATATTGACTAATGAAAATTCTGTCAACAACATTATAAAATGCATTAACAACCATAGCAATGATGGAAGGAACGGAATATTGAATGAGCAGCTTTCCGATTGACTTTTCAGCAAGTTCGTTTGATGAATTCATTGAATTATCTCTCCTATATCGACTTAAGTGAACACTTAAGTATTATAGCTTAAGTGTTCACTTAAGTCGATAAAAAATACTATTGATTGTCAGTCGA
>CBEULT010000033.1:0-16599 GCA_965544045.1 uncultured Thermoactinomyces sp. | reverse complement strand
GCCCGTTCTCGCCGTGTCTGTATTCATCATGCGTGCTTTCGCCATGCCCGTTCTCGCCGTGTCTGTATTCATCATGCGTGCTTTCGCCATGCCCGTTCTCATCATGTCTGTTCTTGTCATGTTTATTCTCTACATAATGATTCTTGTCTTGCTGGCTTTCTTCATATTTGTTCATTTCATAATTTTTTTCTATATGCTGGTTTTCTGGTAACTCCGGACTGATTCTAATTTCCGGAATTATTTTTTGAATAAATTCTTTGGTCTTATCTTTGGTCGATCGTATAATGTCTTTACGTTTACAAAGATCCAACTTCTCAAGAAAACCGGGATGCTTCCATTTGAAGCAGCTTTTCTCCGGATTCTGTTTTTCATTGTCAGGTGGTTGTTCTCCTTTTTCATATATAGGCAGCTCTTCGGAGGGTTCGACGTTAGCATTCATATCTGATGAATGATTGGCTTCTTGGCTGGATGGGGCTTTAGAAGAGGGTGATGTTTCTGTCTGACTGTTCCCGTTTTTGGCGGATTCCCCCAAATCTGTTGCATCAGACTGTGAGGATTTGTCGTTTATTGCAAACTGGTCTGAGGTATTTGTATCTTCAGACGTATCCGACTTTTCTTCTGGAATAGCTTGATGATCAGGGTTTGTTTTGCCAAGTTGATTATCTTCCATGCCAATCACATAGTAGGAAAAAGTCATAATAAAAATGGCCAGACCAGCACTTGTAAATCCCATCGCTTTCCGTTTGATCTGCAAAGTAAACTCCTCAATCGAAAACTCTTCTTTGCGTTTTTTTTCACCGCGATATGTACCCTTCACCAAATGAGTCCTCCTTTATGAAAACTCGTTATTATGCTACTCTATTTTCCAATTTTTGAACAGTCAACTAAAGTCCTATTTTTATATGGTATATATAACGGTTTATTTTGGATAAGATGTCAATATTATCTATTATAAATAGAGGAAGAAGAGGAGGGTTAAGCCAACCGCACCTCTAATCCTTTAACTGGCCTGTTTGAATTTAACCGGTTATGTTAAAATGTGTGGTCAATGATTCCTCCGCCCAAACATTTTTCACGATCGTACATGACAAATGATTGTCCGGGAGTTACAGCACGTTGAGGTTTCAGGAATTTCACATACAGACTGCCATCGTTCTGGGGGATTACCTCTACAGCCTGGTCCTGTTGACGGTAACGGAATTTGGCCGTGCATTGGAAGGACTGAGCAGGCAGTTCGCCTTTACCCAGCCAGTTTATATCTGTAGCGACCAGACCATGGGAATACAACGCTTGGTGTTGATGACCTTGTACGACATAAAGTATATTGTTTTCAAGGTCCTTTTTAGCTACAAACCATGGTTCTCCGGTTCCACCTCCGCCGATTCCGAGTCCCTGGCGTTGTCCCAAGGTATAATACATTAATCCGTCATGTACTCCGATTTCCCGGCCATCAAGTGTACAAATCTTGCCTGGCTGTGCAGGCAGATATTGGCTCAAAAATTCACGAAAATTCCGTTCGCCAATGAAACAGATTCCAGTGCTGTCTTTCTTTTTTGCTGTAGCCAACCCGATTTTTTCCGCCAGGGCACGCACTTCTTTTTTCTGCATGTGCCCGATGGGAAACAAGGCTTGTGCCAGCTGTTTTTTTTCCACCGCATATAAAAAGTAGGTCTGGTCCTTGTTGGAATCCGCTCCGCGAACCAAATATTTTGTGCCTTGCTCTTCTTTTATCTGGGCATAGTGTCCGGTGGCGATCAAATCAGCTCCCAGTTGTTTGGCCTTTTGAAGAAACTTCCCAAACTTGATTTCCCGATTGCACATGACATCCGGATTGGGGGTTCTTCCTTTACTGTATTCATCCAGAAAATATTGAAAAACTTTCTGATAATAATCTTTTTCAAAGTTGACCGAATAATAGGGGATGCCAATTTGAGTACATACTCGCCGCACATCTTCAAAATCTTCCGTAGCTGTACAATGGCCAAATTCATCTGTGTCATCCCAGTTTTTCATGAACAGGCCAATAACATCATATCCTTGCTCTTTTAGCAGCCATGCTGTAACAGATGAGTCGACACCGCCAGACATGCCTACTACGACTCTTGTTTTTTTTGTCATAATGAATCCGTCCTATGTTAAAAACTGATATATAATGCTATATTTTACCCGATAGCCTCATTATAACGAATACTAACCATGACAACAAATCAATCGAGAAAGAATTGAGGAAATAATGTTATACACAAGAAAGAAAACTGGTTTTATCGAAAGTTTAAAACCGGAACAGGTATTGGTTATGGCCTTTATCCTTATGATCATGATGGGGGCGTTTCTGCTATCCTTGCCAATTGCAACAGAAAACGGACAGCCTCTTCCTTTTCTTGATGCATTATTTACATCCACTTCGGCGGTCTGTGTCACAGGTTTGGTAGTTGTCGATACAGCGACTACATTCAGTACATTTGGCGAAATGATCATCATATTGCTCGTTCAGATAGGCGGCTTGGGTATTACGACTGTAACGACTTTTTTTGCATTGATGCTGGGAAAAAAAATCGGGGTAAAGGAACGGCTTATTTTACGCGAAGCTTTCAACAAGTTTGATATACAGGGCGTTGTCAATCTGGTCTTAAAAGTAATATTGATTACCCTGATCATTGAAGCATTGGGATTTGCCTGTTTGAGCTTGTTTTTTGTTCCGGATTGGGGGTGGAAAACAGGATTATATTTTGCATTTTATCATTCCGTATCAGCATATAATAATGGCGGGTTTGATTTGTTTGGGCATATAGATAAATTTGGCAGTTTAACGCAATACATCAATGATCCCTGGATCAATCTGATTACGAGTACACTGATTTTACTTGGAAGCATTGGTTTTATCGTTGTATTGGAATTGATCAATTATCCGAAAGGGCGGAGGTTAAGCTTACATACAAAAATTGTCCTGACAATGACTGGTTTAATGGTAATAATTGGAGCTATTGTGATTCTCCTGATTGAATGGAGCAATCCCTCTACTTTAGGATTGTTATCTTTTAGAGACAAGTTGATGGTTTCCTTTTTTCATTCAGTTACTCCAAGATCAGGAGGCTTTAGTTTGTTCTCGTTAAAGGAAATGTATCCGGCCACCCTGTTTTTTACCATCTTGCTTATGTTTGTGGGAGGCGCTCCCAACTCAACCGGTGGAGGAATCAAAGTAACAACCTTTGCCATCATTTTTCTGTCTGTATGGGCAATGGTAAGGAGGAATCGACATGTTGTTGCTTATCGGCGCCGGATCCCTGTTGACCAGGTTTATAAGGCTTTAACGGTTACAGTAGCTTCTTTGGCACTTGTAATTACCGTAATGATGATCCTGATGATCACAGAACATACGGATATTTTGACGGCAATGTTTGAAGCGGTTTCTTCATTTGCAACCGTAGGTTTGTCGATGGGACTTACCCCGGAATTAGGGATTACCGGGAAAATAACAGTAATCATTGCCATGTTTACAGGGCGTTTGGGACCTTTTACATTAGCCGTTGCCATAGCAAGAAATATTGATCCGCCACCTTTCAGTTATCCGGAAGAGCGGCCCTTGATCGGTTGAAATTCTTACCGATATTGTCGAAAGCATATATGGTTTGAGTATTGCGAAATAAACGGGCTTCCTTTAAGCTAATAACAAAATGGGTGTTTTATCCCATACAGTTTAGATAGATAATGAAGAAAACAAAGGAGGGCTTATGCGTATCAGCAAAAGTCGTTTCCTGCTTGTCGGTTTCCTGTTGACCGCAGGAGTAATGCTAAGCGGCTGTGCAACGGTAATTCAACAAATACAGCAAACCACTGGCAGCAAGATCGAAGAAGTGGATCGTTTGTCGCTTAAGAAACAAGAGCAGGTTGAACAAGAAGAAGAGCCTGATGCCGAAACAGAGAAGGATTTGCCCAAAAGCCCTGCCCCTCATACAGAACTGCGAGAAATTTTGAATGACGCAGGGCAAGGGGAGTATGCGGGTGAAAGATATGACCGGAACGAAGTAATGAATGCATTGAAACAAATGCCGAAAGGATTATCGGATGACAAGGCATATGCTTATTTGTTGGGGCTGGTAGGAGAAAATTACAAACAGGATGCTGAAGTATTTAATATATTAAACAATTATTCCTATGAACATAAAACAGAAGCCTGGCGCAAGGTGAAAGAACCATGGCTTAAAATAGAAGGTCAGAAGGCTTCCGGGAATGGACAGTCAAAGAGACCATCCAAGCAAATGAATTATGTAGTTTTGCTTGATGCGAGCGGGAGTATGGACGGAAAATTGAAAGAGCAAAAGAAAATGGATGCGGTAAAAATCTCATTAACTTCCCTTGCCGCTCAATTTGCCAAAGAAGATGTTCAACTCCAGTTACGAGCATATGGGTTGGAAGGAAGCCCCAAGAAAAAGGATCGCGAACTTTCGTGCAACAGCACGAAAAAGGTTTATGCTTCCGCATCTTCCCAATTTAACAAAAAGCATTTTACAGACACCCTTGGGCAAGTGAAACCAACCGGATATAATCCGCTGGCGCTTGCATTGTTTAAAACGGAAGCAGACCTTAAGAAAAATGCGCCGGCAAAAGCGGAAAACCATATTATCGTAATTACCGACGGCTATGACAATTGTGATGGAAATCCTGAAAAAATGGCCCAGGCATTACATTTGTCCGAATCAGTGGCAAATGTGCATGTGATTGGACTGGACGTAGAGCTGAAAAATGAAGAACGGTTGCGAAAAATTGCCGATTATACGGGCGGCGATTATGTTACGGTTGAAACAGAACAGGAACTGGGACGGGTGTTGATCAGTGAACTGAAGCGCCTGAAACTAAAAAATGATCCTTGGGCCATACGTGCGCTGGATGCCGTGAATAAGGCACATTCTTATGATGAGCATCGTTTGGATCAAATTTATTTTGATTTGCATACAAAAGTGGATCAGGAGTCGGAACGTTTAAATGAAACCAATCATTATATAAAAGATGGCCGCAAAATTGACCAACGCACCTTTAAGCAAATCAATTCCTGGATCGAGTTTAGGAATAAACAGTTGAAAGACTATGCCAATCAACGTTTCAGCGAAGTTGGCATGCACCTGGACCAACAATATCAGGGGCAGGTTTCCGGTTTGCTAAAAGAGTGGGAAAAAGCTGGAGGCAGCCAGAAACAAATAAAGGAAAAAAAGGAGCAGCTGATCAAGGAAGATATGGCAGCTCAACATCATCGCAATATGCAGATTCATACACAAGGAAACAGCGATGATAAAAAGTGATGATAAAATGCAGGTGATGAAAATGGCCAAACCAGCTTTTGAATTCCGCTATGACGAAGAGATCAATTTGATGCGTCCTGTTTTGCATGTGGATTATGAAAGTCTGAATTTGGAAGAACGGCAGGAATTTGATTGGGGACTTCAACAAATTTCTGCACAGATTCCCGATCGTATCCAACAGTTTGAACAGGAATACATGAATTTGTATGAAACACTCAAATCGACAGAGGATGATGCCTCTTTTTTCCGGATTAATGAGGAAATGAACAAGGTATCCAAAAAAATCAGTGAATTGAATTTGCTTTATTTGCATATTGAAGGAACCCATTTACACGCCAATGTTGATGACTGACTAAAAGCTTTTGGGAGTTGTGTTCAGCTATTAGACCGGAGCGCTTTCAAAGTTTCCTTCAAAGAGCTATGGATCGTGAAAATATCAGTTTATTTACGGCTTGGAGGCCCCTTTTGGGGTCTTTTTTTATGCGCAAAATTTTATATAAACTTTTTCAGCAGGGAATAGATAACTTAGAGAGGAATTAAAGGGATGCTTTGATCATATTGTATTGATTTCTCCTGTTTGAAATATTATCCAGAATATGTTTTTGCTGCTTGGAGTTATTGATATGTTAAAATATGAAATTGGGGCCGGAACAGGGCAATTCATTCAGGATAAACGGTCTTTTGAACCTGGCACAAAAAAGTTGTCTGCTGCAAAATAATTGTAAAGGCTGATAAGATATCAAATATTTATTGTAAAGTTTTTGTTAAGCTTTTTTTAATCGAAAATAAATAATTCGTTAAATGTGTCCATCAAGTATTTAAAAAATCCCTTATTAAGAATATGATATTTTTTGGTTTGAAAATGCTTTACTAGGAGGAAAATAACGTGCTCTTTAACCGGTCAAAAGACAAGATCTTTTATCAAACGATGGTAGATGCTACGTCCAATATTATAGACGCCGTCCAACTTTTCCGTGAGAATGTGGAAACACTGGAGGAAAAAGAAAAGTATGCAGAGCAATTAAAAGAGCTTGAGCATAAGGGGGATGATTATACACATTTAATCCTTAAAGAGCTTAACAAAACCTTTGTTACCCCTCTTGATCACGAAGATATACTTAAGCTGGTCATTTACCTTGATGATGTTTTGGACGGAATTGAAGCGTGTGCAGCCCGTTTTGTTTACATGCATGTAAATCAGACAACCCCTTACCTGATCAAGTATGGTGAAGTGCTGGAAGAGTCTGCCCGTTATCTGCAAGAGGCATTTTTGGCACTGGAAAAACGTGATTTTTCTTCAATTCACAGACTTTCTATCGAAATCAATGCACTTGAAAATGAAGGCGACAAATTGATGCGGGAAAGCATCAGTTCTTTATTTACAGAAACGACTGACCCGATTGAATTGATTAAAATGAAAGAGATTTATCAAAAGCTGGAGGGCGTTACGGACTCATTTGAAGATGTAATGGACGTTATGGAAAGCGTGGTTATGAAGTATGCTTGATCCTTTTTGGATATTAGTTGCAGTGGTTGTATTGGCGTTAATCTTTGACTTCACCAATGGGTGGCATGATACCGCAAATGCAATCGCTACTGTCGTGGGTACACGGACATTATCGCCCTGGAAGGCTATTATCATGGCTGCTGTATTAAATCTGGCTGGCGCTTTTTTCTCAACCGCTGTTGCCAAAGCGATTGGGAAAGATATTGTTGACCCTTCAAATATTACTCTGGTCTTATTGATTTCTGCTTTACTTGCCGTTATTACATGGAATATTATTACTGTTCTGCTGGGGCTTCCCACCAGCTCTTCTCATGCATTGATTGGCAGCTTGATCGGCGCCACGATTGCTTTTAAAGGTATATATGTTCTCAAGATAGATGGTATTATGCTGATTCTTTTGGCTATGTTGATTTCACCTGTTTTAGGTGCTTTGTTTTCCGGAGTCCTGATCAAATTTATTCGTTCTCTCTTTAAAAATATTCCCCGTTCTCGGGTGAAAAGGATTTTTAAATACTTGCAAGTTGTTTCTGCTGCATTTATGGCATTTAGTCATGGGGCGTCCGATGCCCAAAAATCAATGGGGGTTATTGCCATGGGTTTGGTTGCCTATGGCGCACATAGCGAACTTACCGTTCCTTCCTGGGTGAAAATTGCCGCAGGTCTGGCGATGGCTTTGGGAACAGCCATGGGTGGGCGCAAAATTATTCATACCATTGGTTCCCGGTTAAGCCGATTGGAAACTCCCCAAGGATTTGCGGCTGAGACAGGGGCCGCAATCCTGTTGACAACAGTGGCAAAAATCGGTATACCTGTAAGCACAACCCATACCATTACAGGTTCAATTATTGGAGTAGGTGCAGCCGAACGCGTGCGTAGTGTAAGATGGAGTATAGCCGGCAAAATTGTTTATGCCTGGATCTTGACTCTTCCAGGAACTGCGGTCATAAGCTATATTTTTTATCAGGTGCTAAGGGTGCTGGAAGGCTAATCGAATTTCAGACAGATGATTGTGCCTGGAAGAGACGGAACAGAGTCATGAAAATGTCTTGCTTCTTGTATCTGCAGGGCTTGTGTTAACATATAACACAAGTCTTTTTTTATGCTAAATCTTTTGCCATTTGAATTATCCTTTATAAAAATCAGTTCAGATTGAAAAAATATTGCAAGATACTTGTTCAATTTACTGTTTTTATATAAACATGGTATATTAAAGGAAAGTAAGGTTATAAAGCCAGTAAATCCCAGAAAAAGGTGTTCGTTCTAAAATAGACGCCAACCGCGGTTGTACTGGGTGACCCATGGATACATATTGGAAAGGAGAAAAAAATGACTTCAAAAAAGCAGGAAGAAAACATAATGACACCGCTTTTATGGCACAAAGAAGTATTAAAACGGAAAGATGATCTTTTAAAGGAGTTAAAAAACTTATTATCGATTGAAAGCGTTCTGGATGAGTCAACGGCTTCCACGGAAGCACCATTTGGCCAAAAAATAGCCCAGGCACTTGATTACATTTTGGCGTTGGGAAAGAGGGACGGTTTCCAGACGAAAAATGTGGATGGTTATGCGGGTCATATTGAATATGGAAAGGGAGAAGACATTATAGGCATATTATCCCATGTCGATGTAGTTCCCCCGGGTGACGGCTGGACATCTCCTCCCTTTTCGCCGGAGATTCGGGATGGCAAATTGTTTGCCAGAGGTGCCTTGGATGATAAGGGGCCAACGATGGCTGCATACTTTGCTCTTAAAATTGTAAAAGAATTGGGACTGCCCTTGTCAAAAAGTGTTCGTCTGATTGTAGGAGCGGATGAAGAATCCCGTTGGCGTTGCATGGCTCATTACTTTGAAAAGGAAGCCATGCCCGTAATGGGATTCAGCCCTGATGCCGATTTCCCGATCATCAGTGCCGAAAAAGGTTTTTTTGATATTAAAGCCGTTGCCTTTAACAATAAAAATGAAAAACCTGATCGCGGCTGGGCTCTTGTTCAGTTTAAATCAGGCGAACGTGTAAATATGGTGCCCGACTATGCAGAAGCGAAATTGAGCGGAGAAGTCGATGCTTTTGATTTGAAAGAGAAAGTGCAGAATTATTTGTCATCTAATCAGATTCGGGGATATGCTGAAGAAGAAAATGATGCAGTAACTATAGTGATGGAGGGAAAAGCCCATCATGGAATGGAGCCGGACAAAGGAGTCAACGCAGCACTTGCCATGGCCCGCTTTCTGGCGCAAATTCCATTGGACCAGGAGGGGTCGACCTATGTAGGCATGATAAACGATTTGTTGACAGACAGTTTTTATGGGGAAAAACTGGGAATTGCCATGGAAGATGAGTTTATGGGACGCTTGACGGTCAATGCGGGAATATTTGATTATGAACAGGGTGGAAAACGGATGGTTCGCCTTAATATCCGTTATCCCAAAGGCGGAGACAGCGATGAGATATTGCAGGTTGTGGAGAAAAAGTTGTCCCGCTATCATTTGAAAATTACTGACGTTGACCATAAACCGATTCATTATGTTGAGCAAGATCATAAGCTGATTCAAACCTTGTCCAGGGTATATGAAGAACAAACCGGTGAAAAGGCTGAACTGCTTGCCATTGGCGGAGGTACTTATGCCCGTGTTTTGGATACGGGAGTTGCATTTGGCCCACTGTTTCCGGGAAGCATTGAGACTGCGCACCAGCGTGATGAATTTATCGATATTGATGAATTGCTGAAGGCAACAGCTATTTATGCCCAAGCCATTTATGAATTGGCTAAATAAGATACCCCCTCACCAAGAATCAATGATTCGTTTGGTGAGGGGGTTTTATTTTAAATGCAAATGGAACATCTCATAAATGAATGAATCGGTACTGACATATTCGGGTAGTGGACGTTTAATGGAGACAGGCACATTTTCCCGCAATAAAGTGCGATGGATCGCTTTAAACTGGTCAGCATCATACAGTGGTGAATTGTAGCCGTTCAGGTTGTAATGGGTTCCGTCTTTAAAATGGATATGATATTGAAGGCGAAGTTTTTCTGACATCAGGGTAAGCTGTTCCGGTTTGTAGTCAAGTTCAACATAGTCGATATCTTGCCACCGATGGAACTGCATATCCTCGATCTGGAAAAAGTAACTGTATCCCACTCCCCGGGGAGTGACAAGCAAATAATTATCAAAGCTCAGGATTACGAGGATTCCGCTGATCAGATAGAAAAAGGAAAAGAGGAAAAAATGCCGCTTTAACTTGACCGGACAGCTTCGGTTTTTTATAAAAGAACAGATAAAAAGGACAACTACGTATAAAAAGAAAAAGACAAAAGCATAGGCAATCGGTGTTCCCATCAAATAAACCTGTTCAGGATCTTTATAATTCTCCAGCTGCATATAGACAAACAAAATCCAGGACAAGCCTGCAATAGCAAAAGCAATCAGCAATTTTGAGGCTGTTTTTAGAAGTTTATGCAATGGAACATCCTCCACATCTTAAAGCTTGTCGTGATGAAACAGCGAACGTAAATAACCAAGAATTTCTTTTAATTCGACAACAAGTTGGTCGATGTCTGATTCAGTTGTTTCTTTCCCGAATGTGATTCGAAGGCTTTGATATGCCGTATCCTCGCTTTTGCCCATGGCAATCAGCACGTGCGAAGGAGCATGTTTTCCGGCACTGCATGCCGAACCGCTGGAGACATAAATCTGTTTGCGGTTCAGTTCCAATAAGACGGCTTGGCCTTCTACTCCATGAAAACTGAGATTCAGGTTATTGGGCAATCGTTTGGTTGGATGCCCGTTTAAATCGACCTGGCCAACTTCTTCTTTAATGCGCTGCCAGCAGAGATCGCGTAACCGGCTTAAGCGTTCCTTTTCTGAATATACTTCCTGCGCAGCCAAATGGGCAGCTGTTCCAAATCCGATAATTGCCGGTGTGTTCAAAGTCCCAGGACGTAATCTTCTCTCCTGTCCGCCACCAAATAATACTGGATCAATTCGTACGCCTTTTTTTACATACAGGGCACCAACGCCTTTGGGACCATAAATTTTATGTCCTCCAAACGTCATCAGGTCAATACCGGAATTTTGCACGGAGTGAGGAAGTTTCCCAAAGAATTGCATCGCATCTGTATGGAACAGAATGGGAGAGTCGGCGAGCAACTGGCCAATTTCGGCAATGGGTTGCAGTGTTCCCACTTCATTGTTGGCGGCCATGATGCTAACTAGAATTGTTTTGTCTGTAAGAGCTTTTCTCAGGTCATCGGCAGAAATCTGGCCGGTAGAATCGACAGGCAGATAAGTAACCTGAAAACCTTCTTTTTCTAATTGTTTACATACCTCCAATACCGAGGGATGTTCAATAGAAGAAGTAATAATGTGATTGCCACGGTGGCGATGTTTTCTGACTGCTCCTAAAACTGCCAGATTATTCGCTTCGCTTCCACTTCCAGTAAAAATGATTTCCCGAGGGGAAGAAGCACCAATAGCCTCCGCAATTTGTTTGCGGGCCAATTCAATTGCTTCTTTGTTTCGTTGACCAAAATCATGCAAACTTCCGGAATTGGCGTATTCTGTCTGAAAAAAAGGAAGCATTGCTTCCAGGACTTCTGATCGTACCGGGGTTGATGCCGCATAATCCAGATAAATCGTTTTCACGTTTTAAACCTCCGTTCCATAAAGCTTCTTAAACTATTATAACGAAAAAAAACGGTTCAAAGACCTTTTTTTGTAATCTGTTTAAAAGAAATAGGAGAAAATTTGTGGTTGACAATCCTTTTTTTATTGAGAAAATAAAAATGAATAATTTGTTAAGATTTTGCGAAAGGAATTCTGACTATGAATCGAGTAGTTACCGATTATATTGTAATAGGCAGTGGGATTGCAGGCTTAACAACATCTCTCTTTTTGGCAAAAACCGGAAAAGTTTCGGTTTTGACAAAGGCACAGGAAGAAGAAAGCAATTCTTTTCGGGCCCAAGGCGGCATAGCCGCAGCAGTGGGAGAAAAGGATTCACCCGAACTCCATTTGCGGGATACGCTTCGGACTGGCGTAGACTTGTGTAACCCGGAGTCTGTTGATTTGATGGTTAAGATGGGTCCTGAAACCATCAAAATGCTGATTGATTGGGGAACTCCCTTTGACAGGAGCGGGAACCAGTATGCACTGGCCAAAGAAGGAGCCCACTCCGTGTCACGGATCCTGCGTGTGCAAGGTGATTCGACAGGCGCGGGGATTACTTCGACATTGCTTGAACACGTTGCTCGGCAGTCAAATATTCAGGTAAAGACGCATACCATGGTAGCAGATCTGATTGTTGCAGATGGGGCTTGCAGGGGAGTCCTGGCACTTGATGAAAACCGGAATCTTACAGGATATATGGCGCGAAAAGGAGTAGTGCTTGCAACTGGCGGATGTGGGCAGGTCTTTCGTTATACAACAAATGATCTGGTTGCCACCGGTGATGGATTTGCCATAGCGCATCGGGCGGGCGTGCAGTTGATGGATATGGAGTTCGTTCAGTTTCATCCGACAGCACTTGCAGTGGAAACAAACCCGATGTTCCTTATTTCCGAGGCTGTTCGCGGGGAAGGGGCTATTTTGATTAATGACCTGGGCGAGGCGTTTATGGAGCGTTATCATGATTGGAAGGATTTGGCCCCCCGTGATGTCGTGTCCAAGGCTATTTATGCAGAAATGCAGCAAGGCCGGGAAATTTTTCTGGATGCGAGAAAGATTGGAGAGTATTTTAAAGATCGCTTTCCAAAGATTTACGATGCTTGCACAAAGATGGGAATTGATCCCGTCCATGATTTGATTCCGGTTCGACCGGCAGCCCATTTTATCATGGGAGGAGTTCGTACCGATTCTTATGGAAGAACATCTTTGTCCCGTTTGTTTGCCTGTGGGGAGGTTGCCTGCACAGGAGTTCATGGAGCAAATCGGCTGGCAAGCAATTCGCTATTGGAAGGAGCGGTTTTTGCCCAACGCGTAGCTGCTCGATTATCTGCTTATGAAGATCAGGCAACAGATATTGATCCTTCCCTGATACTTGATGTGAGCATAGACAAACAGGAAGAAGACATCAAGAATGAAATACGCCAGATTGTCTGGGATCATGCAGGAATTATTCGTTCATCTGAGGGATTGAAGGAAGGCCTTGCCTTGCTGGAACAATTATTCGCAAAATTGTCAACTGGAATGTTTGAATCTCGTAACATGTTAACAACTGCACAGTTAATCATGAAAGCTGCGTTATGGCGTGAAGAGAGCAGGGGCGGACATTATCGTTATGATTATCCAGAAACAGTTCCGGCATGGGCTGGCAAACATAAAGTTATATAGGGAGAGACAAAATGAACTGGATTAAATTAAAAGATTGGATTCGTGAAGTGTTGAACGAAGATATTGGTGCGGGTGATCTGACAACGGAGGCTTTGGTACCGAAAAACCATCAAAGTTCTTTTCTGTTTATAGCTAAACAGAAAGGGGTTATTGCCGGACTTCCGGTTGTTCAGGCAGTATTTCAGGAATTGGATTCAGGGATCAAGTGGGAGTTCTTTATTAATGAAGGAGATCTGGTTGAAAAAGGAACAGTGATTGCCCGTGCCACAGGTTCCACACAGGCAATTCTGACGGGTGAACGGGTTGCACTGAACCTTCTACAGCGAATGTCTGGTATCGCAACCGTTACCAGACAGCTGGTGGATAAGTTGGATGGCCTTTCCTGCCAGATTCTGGATACCCGGAAAACAACTCCTGGGTTAAGACAGCTGGAGAAATACGCGGTAAGGATTGGCGGCGGCACCAACCACCGTCTGGGACTGAGTCACAGTGTCATGATTAAAGACAATCATATTGCGATGGCAGGAAGTTTGGCCAAGGCTATTGACCTTGCCCGCAAACGGGTAGGGCAAATGGTGAAAATTGAAGTAGAAGCGGATACATTGGATCAGGTACGTGAGATTTTAAAATATGATGTAGATGCTATTTTGCTTGACAATATGGATCTGGATACCTTGCGGGAGGCCGTTCGTCTGATTGATAGCCGGATTTTCACTGAAGCGTCGGGAGGCATTACGCCGGAAACCATCCGCCCGATTGCCGAAACCGGAGTACAGGCGGTATCTCTGGGGTGGATTACCCATTCGATTACGTCGCTTGATATTAGCCTGGATTTTGAGGAGGGGAGAAAAGGTTGACTAGTGAAGTAATAAATTACATTGATCAGGATTTGCCGGAAACTTACCGGAATATGTCGAGTGAGGAACTGGATAGACGAATTCGGCAGGCCAAGGCAAAGCTGGGATCGGATCTGGTTATTTTGGGCCACCATTATCAACGGGATGATGTAATACAATATGCGGATTATCGCGGAGATTCTTTACGTCTGGCTAAAATAGGGGCTGAGCAGAAAGAAGCAAAATATATTATTTTTTGCGGAGTTCATTTCATGGCCGAAACGGCCGATACACTTGCCGAACCTGGCCAAAGCGTGTTTTTGCCGGATCAACGCGCAGGCTGTTCCATGGCGGATATGGCGGATATTGAAGAAGTGGAAGAAGCCTGGGAAGTTATTCAGGAACAGTTTGGCGATACAGTGATTCCCCTGACCTATGTAAACTCAACCGCAGAGATCAAAGCATTTGTGGGAAAGCATGGAGGAACAACTTGTACATCCTCCAATGCCCATGAAGTTTTGGCGTGGGCCTTTGCCCGGAAGAAGCATGTTTTCTTTTTGCCGGATCAACATTTGGGACGCAATACAGCCTATTTCAAAATGGGCATTCCTTTGGAAGAAATGATAATTTGGGATCCCGTTCAGGGACAGTTTGAAGATGTGCATGGATCTTCCGATAAAGTTCGCATGATACTGTGGAAAGGATATTGCTCTGTGCATCAGAAATTCACTCCTGAACAAGTTCGGCTCATTCGCGAGCGGGATCCGGAAATGAAAGTGATCGTGCATCCGGAGTGCTCGTTTGATGTTGTAAAACTGGCTGATGAATCCGGTTCAACAGGTTACATCATAAAAAAAATCAACGAAGCGCCGGCAGGCAGCCGGTGGGCAATCGGAACAGAAATTAACCTGGTGCAGCGGCTGGCACAGGAACACCCGGAGCAGCATATTGAATTGTTAAGCACTACCATGTGCCCGTGCCTTACCATGAATCGGATTGATCGCCCCCATTTACTGTGGACACTGGAAAGCATTGTTGAAGGCAAGCCGGTTCAGCCCATTGAGGTGGAGGAAGAAACCAGACAATGGTCGAAAGTAGCTCTGGACCGGATGTTAACCATTAAATAAACGAGAAGGAGAAGCGCCTTTTCACTAAGGGCTTCTCCTTTTTACGGCTACTTTGCCACATTTTTATGGATGAATCCGGTCTGTCCGTCTTTTAGCTTGATGATATGCCAAGATCCATTGGTGCCGATTTTTTCAAGTTGGGTATTTCGGGTTACCCGCATTATGATGGCAGCGTGCCGGGAAGGAGCATTACGAATATTTGCCAGAAAAACATTTGTTGTAATCAGTTTTGAATCCGGCTTTTTGCTTTCATCTTTTTCAGCAGCACTTTTGTGGACATAGGCGATAAAACCGCTGGAAAGCTGAACACGGTACCAACTCCGGTTTTCTCCGGTCAGGATCAGCGCGGTTCCCTTTTTTGCCCTTTGCACGATCGGTGCGGCTAATGACGGATTGGAACGAATGTTTGTCAGCGAATCAGTAAGTTTAAGATACCCCGTGGTCTGGGTAAACTGATTTGGCGTTATAATACCGGAATTGTAGGTAACAGTTGATTCGTGGATAAACCCGGTTTTGCCATCAGGTGTCTCGATTTGATACCATTCTTTTATAAAACCGGTCATTTCGAGGATTGTTCCGGTTTCAGCCTGTTGAATGATAAATGAACCCAGTGACGGACCTGAGCGGATATTGGCCAGGTTGACTGTGACGCGCAGTTGTCCCCTGAGAGGCTGTACGGAAAACGAAGGATCGCCTGCCCATTTACCAGTTGATTTTCCACTGTGAATCCATATAGGGGTTCCTTCAGGTATGATTTTGTACAATTCATGGATATCTTCCTTTTTCATCCGTACACATCCGCTGGAAACATGCCGGCCAATACTTTCCGGTTTGTTTGTGCCATGAATTCCGTAAGTGCGTCCGTGATCTCCCGTTACACTGAACCCCAGCCATTTGTCACCCAAAGGATTATGCGGGCTGCCTCCGGGTATATTTTTCCATCCTGGCTTATTGATTTTTACCGCCATTGTAAAAGTTCCCTCTGGAGTTAATTCATCATCGCGGCTGACAGCTACTGAATAAGTTTTTTGCAAAATACCGTCTTTGAACAAGTATAGTTTGTTGGTTAATTTATTGATTTCGATCTGGTAATTTACGGCGGCTTCAACGGTTCCAAAATAAGCTCCCAAGATTGAAGCAACGGCCAGAATGGATGTGAAAACCCATTTCCAGTGTTTCACCTTTTTATGCTCCCTCCTAGCAGCAGGGTTTCACCTCGCTCGTAGAATGGCCGTCAGCATGGATGTTTGAAAAACTATGGGAAATAAACGTTTTCGCATCTGTAAGAAATGGATTGGTTATTTTTACTATACAGCAAAAAACAGGCAAGACTCCGAAATGATTTTTACCATTATTTGAAATCGGAATATAAAAAGACACCCAACTATAAAGCTAACCAGGGAGTATTCTTGTTTACAAATAAAAAGAACGCCTTTTAACAAGGCGTTCTCAGACTGTAGATAAACCCCTTCTAATAACTGAGTACAGAAGGGGTTTTCTAA
>CBEULT010000032.1:0-18825 GCA_965544045.1 uncultured Thermoactinomyces sp. | reverse complement strand
TTTCCGCCAACATACGCAAGGCTGGAACGATCCACTTCAGCAAAAGACAAGACATAGGATTTCACAGGTCATGCCACCTTTCATCGATCATAAAGACCTGGCAAAATTTTCTTCCAAGATTATGGTTCAGGCTAATTCTAATATAAATTTCAACCAATGTAAAGTGACCACTTACTCACCATCCGTTTTGATTGTTCCCCTTAATAAAAATCACGCCATGGGATTATGGCGTGAAGAATATGTAATAAAGTTAAAGCAACAAAGCAATAATCACAGCCACGAATAGACAGTAAAGACGGAAAAAACGGATTGGACGCAGCCTGTATTTTATTTACTTGCTTTGATCATCAAATTCATTGCTTCCTCCAGCAAATCTTCAGTGTTTGCGTTTTCCCCTTTCGCAAGTTCTTTTCTCAAGCAATACTCCAAATTATACGTAACAATATAAGCAATCGAACGATCCACAGCTGAACGGATGGCTGACAATTGGGCTACAACATTTTTGCAACTTTTACCTTCATCCATCATTCGCAAAACTCCGCGGACTTGTCCTTCGATCCGGCGCAAACGTTTTTTAACATCATTATCATAATGCATGGTTTATCTCCTTGCTTTCATCTATGAAATTGTTGATCACAGATATAAAAACAGGTATGAAGATTAATTTCTAAAGGATATCAAGCCAGATTTTTATTGAAGTTGCTAATATTAGTAATGCCAAAATTACCTGCAGCATTTTGGGATTCACTTTTTTCCCTAATCCGGCACCCATGGGGGCGGCAATAATACTGGCCACAATCATTATAACAGCTGGTAGAAAAAGTACCTGGCCTGTCATAATTTTGCCTGCTGTTGAACCAATGGAAGATATAAATGTAATGGCCAGTGAAGTGGCAATCGTCATTCGGGTAGGGATTTTCAAGACGACCAGCATTATTGGAACCAAAATAAAAGCACCGGCTGCACCTACAATTCCTGAGGCAAGTCCGACCAGAAAAGCCGAAGCAGAAGCGGTAAAAGGATTAAAAGTCACCTGGTCAAGCGGAATATCATCAATTCCTTTTTTCGGTACAAACATCATGACAGCGGCAATCGTAGCCAATACGGCATAAACAAGGTTGATTTGCTCTTCGCTGAGTAACCTGGATCCGTATCCGCCAATAAAGCTGCCAATCAAAATACTGATTCCCATATAAATAATGAGCGGCTTGTTCAAATAACCGCCTTTTCGATAAGCAAAGACACCGCTGATCGTGGCAAAGAAGACCTGAACCGCACTAATCCCTGACACTTCATAGGTAGTAAATGCGGCAAATCCCAGCAGAGGAGGAATATAAAGAAGCAGGGGATATTTAATGATAGAACCTCCAATGCCTACCATACCTGATACAAAAGAACCAATAAAGCCTATTAGAAAAACAAGACTCAAAAACGCAAGATCCATATCCAACCACTTCTTTCTTTTAACAAACCCGTCAATATATCTGTTTTCATTCTAAAAAGGGAAAAGGAGGGGAGCATTTTCCCGCTCCGCCTCATGGATTGACATTGTTACAACAGATATTGCCTAAATTTTTTTAATTTGAAAATGATATTCGCCATCCTGTTCATCAATGGTTAAAATCTGATGTCCCGCCTTATTTGCCCAGGCCTGCACGTCATTGACAGATCCCTTGTCAGTAGTGATCAATTCAACAACCTGCCCTGTTTGAAGGGATTCGATTCCTTTCTTCACCTTTACTATCGGCATCGGACAAGAAAGTCCGCGCGCATCAATAATCAAATCGATTTTTCTTCCCTCCTGTTCATAATCAGTTAGGCTTGGGGAGTATTATGATGAATCGCACACCGATTCGGACCGATTTCAAGTTCTGTGGCCTTCTCTTTCGTAACGGCTTCCAGTCCGCGGTTAATCAACACGATCTTATCGAAGTTCGGAGGTTTCTCGCTGGAATCTGAGGCTTCCACTGCTTCAGTAAATGTTTTGCGGTTTTGTGTACGCATAATCTCATTGTTTTGACGGATATCCCCCAGGTAGGCACCGACAATACGTTGACTGTTCATTTCCATAATACTGGAATAGTGACCCGGGAGCACATAAAGGTCGTCAGACAGATTCGTAATTGTTGTAAAGACGGTTTCATAGAGCATTTGTGCCCATTCTCTCACCTTCCCGCCAAGATCCGGGCGTCCCAACCCGCCGACGAAAATCGTGTCACCGGACAACAGATATTTTTTGTTCACCAACAGAGAGGTTGAACCAGGTGTATGCCCGGGTGTTGGAATAGCGAGTACTTCGGCAACCACTTTCCCCATTTTGATTCGTGGGTGTTTTTCTAATGGTTCAAAAGAAACCTTTCCATCCTGAACATCACTTGAGGGCAAATAGTAGGGTGCACCAGTTTTCCTGGCCAATTCCGTGCCTCCGGAAATGTGGTCGGCATGCACATGTGTGTCAACGATATGCCTGATTTCTGTTTCTTCTTTTTGGGCAATCTCTAAATAAACATCTGTTTGACGGCCAGGATCAAGCACCAGCGCTTCTTCTTCAGAAATCAGCATATATGACAGGCATCCTTTGGCCAAACGGTTGATCTGATACAGTTTCAGATCTTCATTGGCTGTAACCAGTTCATAATGATAAAACTCACTCCATGCATTCATGCCATCCTGGAGAAAATATACATGATCCATTCCGGCCTCACCCAATTTATCCGCCACAAATTTGGAAGATCCTTCTTTTGCACAAACAACAAGGATTTCCCGGCCATCCTGAGGCAATTTCTCCAATGCATGTTCTACGCTGTCAATCAGTTCAAAATATGGAATATTGACGGATTTCACTTTTTTTCCTTCGATTTTCCACTTGTTATAATCTTCTTCATTACGCACATCCAGAATAAAAAGCTCATCATGAAGTATTTTTTTGGCCATTTCTTCCACAGTCATTCTTTTTACCATGGGAATAACCTCCTTTATTAAAATGCAAGTGTTACATCGGCATCTTCGCAAAATTCAGAAATGTTGCGGCACCACCCACATCTACTCCGTCCACCAGATCTTCTTTTTTCATATTCATTACGTTCATTGTCATCTGGCAAGCGATCAGTTTGACATTCATTTCCTGGATCATTTGCAACATTTCAGAAATGGTGGGAGCATTGGCTTCCTTGAATCCTTCAAGAAAATGCTCCTTTCCTGCAGGTATTGGCAAATCCCTATGCGCCTCCTTGTGAATCAGGTTCAACCCGTCAAACGTAAAGAAAATCGCTGCCTCATCGTCTGAAGCACCTGCAGCCGCAGCAATATTAAATACTTTATACGCATCAAACAAACTGCCATTACTCGCAATAATAGTTACTTTTCTACCCATTCACTCATGCTCCTTACTTCCTTGATCAACGGGACCCGTCCACTCAGACATACCGGGGACGACATTTATTACTTTTTCGAATCCATGCCTTGCTAACAGTTGTGCTGCCATATCGCTCCTGGTTCCAGTACGGCATATGATATATACAGGCTGATCCTTTGGAACTTCGTCCATTCTGTTTTCTATATCTCCAAGCGGAATTAAACAAGCCCCGGGAATATGTCCAAATGCAAATTCCGCAGGCTCGCGGACATCCAAAATATATATATTCTTGTCGTTATTCAATTTTTGTATTAACTCTTCGTTCTGAATAATATGAGGATGTTTTCTATCTTCCATTGCAAAATTGCCTGCCTTTCGCAAATAATGTTTCAGTAAATCTCCTTCCTGTTTCGTGCCCAGGTACTGATGACCGGTATTTTTGGCCCAACTTTGAATATCCGCACGAGACCCTGAATCAGTTGCCTGCACTTCAATTACCTGGCCGGGCTCCAGTTGATCCAGTGCTTTTTTTGTACGAACAATTGGCATCGGACAGGAAAGACCTTTACAATCCAGCTGAACATCAACTTTAATAGACATATTTTTTCCTCCTGAGTTGTTACATCTCTCTCTTTTAACCGGAGCATCCTGTACATTCATTTGGGATATCTCCTTTCTGCATCTGGATGACAGACCGTAATGGATTTGTTCTGTAGTTGGTTTATAAATTTCAGCCAGAACTTTTACAGAACATTTTACTGTTTCATTTTCACTTCTTCGTTTTCTAAATACGACCAATATTCAGTATCATGGGTTGATAAAAATATTCTCAAACACCCCTCCCTTGTTCAGGCAATTTTAAAAAATTCATACATATACCTCTATGGGTATATAATAAGCGAGAAATCCCTCTCTGTCAATCCTGTAAAAAAGCCTTTTTTAAAAAACAATGTATTGTTGTCCTAATATTTACTCCCACATATAAATCAATTTAAATATATTCTATAATATAAATGTAAAATTTATTTCAGGAGCATGCCTATGGATCAAAAAAAGAAAATTGTCCGCCAATTCAGCCAATCTGCTCCATCTTATCTAAACAGTGCAACCCATGCCAAAGGTAAAGATTTAATCTGGCTGGAAAAAGTCATCAAATCATTACCGAACAAAAAAAAGGCTCTCGATGTGGCAACCGGTGCCGGTCATACCTCTTTTTTGGCCAGTCGCCATTTTCATCATGTGATTGCTTTGGACTTAACTCCCAATATGTTAACCGTTGCTGCAAAAGAAGCCATAAAACGTAACCTTGCCAATATCACTTTTCTTTTGGGGGATGCTGCATCTCTGCCTTTTTTGGACAACACTTTTGATCTGGTTACCTGCCGCATTGCCGCACACCATTTTCCTGAGCCTGAACAAGCCGTCCGGGAAATGTATCGTGTATTAAAGCCAAAAGGTTTATTGATCCTGATTGACAATATTGCTCCAAAGAATTCCCAAACCGCAAAAATTCTGCATCACATCGAAAAACTGCGCGATTCATCCCATGTTCGCTGCCTTACTATCAGCCAATGGAATCGCCTGTTTCAGCAGGTCGGATTTTCCAGGGTGACTTTGCTCCAGACCTGGTCAACAGCAACAGAATTGGCCAATTGGCTGGATCGGGCCAATACATCCTGTTCCAACCGCGAACAAATATACTCGCTATTAAAACAGTTACCCCCGTCGTTGTTTAAAGACCAGACTATTTATTTGCAAAAAACTTTCTGGATTTGCGAATAACAAGGCCAGGATTCAAAAATCCCAGCCTTGTTATTCGATGAAAACAGGTCTTTGAGGGAAATTCCCTTGTAAAAGCGGCAGTAATCGTTTATCAATCCGCTTGGGAAAAACCAATTCTTTGGAGAACCGCAATTCATCCAAACTCCACCAGTAATGATTTCGGTAATTTCCTTTTTCCGTATCAGTAAAGTGTTCCATACTGATTTCGCTTCCGATTGTACGGGCGAAGTAATAATATTCTACGAAGTGAGTTTCTTTTTTGTTGACAAACAAATTGACATTTCTGATCCAGACCAGTGGACCCCATTTCACCTGTTCTTTAAGCCCCGTTTCTTCCCACAGTTCCCGCTTTGCAGCTTCTGCAAATGATTCGTTTTTCTCAACACCGCCGCCAGGAGCAAACCAGACAGGCTCTCCTCCGGGGTTTTCCTTGCTTGTAACCGTAACGTCCTTCATTTTAAAAAGCAGGAGGCGGTTTTGTTCATTTAACAACAAGATACGGGCAGTATTTCGAACCTTCACAATATACCTCTCCCTTAAATGAAACTTTCTCCATTATAATAAATTATAATCTCAGGACAGGTTGAAAACAAAAAAACCAAGCATTAAACCGGCATCAGACATATAGCAAGACAATTTTCAGAACTACGTTCCGTTTCAGGCTGGACCATATCGTCATTTCACGTTAAAAAGGGAAAGTTGCCCCAAAGCGAACAAGATTGATTATTCATGTTCCTTTTAAGCAAAGACAAACATTACCGGAACTGATCTGAATAGAAATACAAAAATGGGCAATAAAACGAATGGAATAATTGAATAACAAAAATGCCTTCTTTTCATAAAATAACAAATAACTCTATCTGAAATGATTCAGGAGGTGCGTTTGATGTACGGTAATATGAACACTATATTTCCTCCCCGATATGCAATCAGCCAATCCCCGCAGGCCTATGCTTCCATCCGCGGCGGCCCCCTCGCTCCGAATCTCAGAGGGTCCGTTACTTTCAGGGAAGTTACTTATGGAACAGAAGTTTGTGTTGAGGTTAGCGGGCTTCCCCCTTTTCAACCGGCTTCTGGCAACAGACAGCCAATCGGTCCATTCGGTTTCCATATCCATGAGAGAGGAACTTGTGAAACAGGAAATCGCAATGACCCATTTCAGGCAGCCGGTGAACACTGGAATCCCACAAATCAACCGCACGGCAACCACGCCGGGGATTTCCCCGTTCTTTTCTCAAATAATGGATACGCCAGAATGTGCTTCTTTACGAATCGGTTCCGTCCCAGAGATGTAGTAGGCAAATCAATTATTATCCACCAAAATCCCGATGACTATCGTTCCCAACCGGCGGGTAATGCCGGGAAACGTTTGGCATGTGGCGTTATTCAAGCCGCCTATTAAACACATTATTTGTTTCGTAATATTCAGTCTTTAACAAGGAGGGTGACATATCACCCTCCTTGTTACCTGATTATTTTTATACGATGATCATGTAATACTGCTCAGTGGGAGAAGAAAAATGCACGATATGGAATCCACTATCTTTCAATAACCCCTGCTTTACCGGTTCTTTTTCCCTCTCCAGACAGAACAAGCACTCTTCCGTTTTTAATAACACGGTGTATTTCCTGAACAGCTCCAGAGAGCGATTCCGTTTCATGAAGTATTAAAGAGGCAATAATCCGGTCTGCCTGATTGTTTTCCATTGGAATATCTTCAATGGTTCCTTTCAAAAGATAAACATTATCCAATGAACATTTTGATTTAACGCTTCAAGCATTTTCGGCTCTATATCCAAAGCAAAGACCTTATCAGTTGTGAGGGGAGCTGCCGGCAATGCAAAATATCCCGGACCGGCGCCGGAATCCAGTACAACATCATCTTTTTTTATCTGAAGAAAAGATTTTCTGCGTTCCGGATTGTCCAATTATTTATCTTGGCCGGGTCAAAATGATGATTTGACATTTTTCTCTCCTCAACTTTAGATTCATACAGCGATTATATCATTTTCAAAAACCGGTAAACCCGCCAAATAATGAACTCAGCCAATTGATAATCAGGGTCATTTGATTAAAGTATAACAAAATTCCAAGAACAACCATCAAGCCTCCCCCGATTTTGACCAGATAAGGGGTGTACTTGTAAATCCACTGAATCCGTCCCAAAAAAAAGGCCAGCAGAAAAAATGGAATGGCAAACCCTAAATTATAGGCGGTAATATAACCTAAACCAGCACTTGGATTGATCGCAGCAAGAGCCAGTATCGAAGACAAAATCGGTCCTATACAGGGAGTCCACCCAGCTGCAAAGCCAATTCCCACCAAGGAAGATCCAAGATACCCCAATGGTTTTTTGGAAATTTCCAGTCGCTTCTCTCTCATCAAAAAGGAAGGTTTAAAAACTCCCGTCATAAATAACCCCATCGCAAAAATAAATACGGCTCCCAGCATGCGGATGGTATCCTGATATTCCTGAAACCACTCTCCCAACCAGCTGAACGAAAATCCAAGCACATAAAAAATAATGGAAAAACCGAATATGAAGAAAAGAGTGTGGAACATTGTTGTTTTTCGCAATTTCCACGGCTGGGATCTTTCTTGCAGTTGTCCCACCGAAACTCCGGTGATATAGGAAAGATAAGACGGATAAACTGGTAAAACACAAGGTGACACAAATGATAAAAAACCCGCTCCCAGTGCCAGCCACCAGGTTAATTCCATCCTGTTTCCCCTCCTTTTTATTTAGAGATTTTTTCCATGATTTCCGTCAGTTGGTCGTCTGACATTGCTCCCATGACATGACTGATGATAATCCCGTTCTCATCAACGATATAGGTCGTAGGAATGGAAAACGCCTGATACATTTCACCGACTTTTCCTGTCTCATCCAGAAGTACCGGGAAATTATAACTTCCTTCTTTCAAAAACTGTTTCATTTTGGCTTTGTCATCCATCGCAGTAAGGTTAACCATCATGAAATTAACCTGGTCTCCGTATTTCTCGTACGCTTTTTGAATATACGGCATTTCCACTTTACAAGGGGGGCACCAGGAGGCCCAAAAGTTAATAATGGTTGGTTTTCCGTCGTTTTTGCTCAATACTGCAGTTTTACCGTCAAGTGCCTTCAATGCGAAGTCAGGTGCCTTCATTTTTTCTTGCGGAGATTCATCCCGCTGAACACTGGCCTGTTCCGTACGGGATGAATCTGTCCGGTTCTGCGAATCTCCCTTACCGGCTGTCCAAAATGCTCCTCCGACGGCAATCAGAATAACAGCACCGATGAGTAAATTTTTCCAGTTCATTTTGACATCCCCCTTCACTTGTATAAAACATGTTTCGCCATTAGCCCCTGAACCCATCCCAACGTTGCGGCCAGGGCATAGATCCATTGTTCAAAAGTGAGACCATCGATATACGGTGATTTGTAATCGAGACAAGATATGAACAATAATCCGAGCCCGCCAAATACAAATAAAAATTGGAAACCCTCTCCTTTATTCCAATTTTTATTTTTCCGCCACCAAAAGAATACAAGGAGCACCAGAAAGAGGAATCGATAGTAGTTAAGTGGATGATATTGATAGCTGCCTTCTTCCACCTTTAGACCCCATGGCATCGCCGTAACTTCTCCCAAATCGCGAAAAACAAATTGATATCCGGCATAGGAGAGAACAGTCACCACCGCACCCGCACCTAGCAACGGCTGTAGTGCAATTTGCTTTCTTTTCGTCAAAATCAGTAAATAAAGAGCAGTAACAAGTCCTGCAATCAAAGCGCCTTTTGAAGTTCCTGTCAGAAACAGCAAGGAGTGCGGGTTTTCAACAATACTATTGAATGAAAAAAACAACGGGGTTAGTTTGAAAACAACAAAATAGACCAGGATTGCTTGCAGAACAAGGTCGGACAACTTGCTTTCGCCCAGGGCAATCCATCGTTCCGCCAATTTGCTTGTAATCCATATCAGGCTCAAAGCCACCAACCAGGGAAGGGGAACGAGAAAAGGACCCAAAGGCAGGATTTGCTGATCTATAATGGTTCATCCCTCCTTAGTTAAGCAAGACTAACGATCATGTGCGGATTATTTTTGAAGGCTGAACCAGAACGAATGCCTGTTTTTGCAGGAATGAAGCCCAACACTCCCGCCATGTTGCTCCACGATTTCTTTAACAATAGAAAGCCCCAATCCGGAACCGCCGGTACGGCGTTGACGGGAATCATCCACACGAAAAAAACGTTCAAAAATATGAGATTGCATTTCTTCGGGAATCGGCTGACCAAAATTCGTAAAAGTGATTATGTATTGCTCACCCACGGTTTTCCCGGTAACGGTAATTTTTTTCCCCAAATCATATTGAATGGCATTTTTTAATAAATTGTTGAGAACTTTTTTAATTCCATCTTTGTTGATTTGAACTATTGCCGGAAATGCAGAAATACAGACGGTTATCTCCTTTTGTTGCAGTTCCAGCCTAAAACGCTGAATATAATTGCGCAAAAATTGTTCCATATTTACTTTATCCCGGATGAGTGGCTTCATTTTTCTGGATTCCCAAACAGTCAGCTGATGAAATTGCTCAACCAGTTCCACAAGATGGACCGATTCCTGGTAAAGCATTTTGTAAATGTCCGGATCTCCTTGAATCATCCCTGAACTTAACGCTTCCATATACCCTTTCACATTACTTAGCGGGGTTCGAAGCTCATGCGAGATATCGCTTAACATTTGTTTGCGTCTCTCTTCTGTTCGCTTCAAGGTAACCACCAGGTGATTGAAATCACGGGTTAACTTCCCAATTTCGTCATCAGACAATACCGGAAGGGGCTTTGGATACTTCCCTTCAGTCATGGAACGGGTTGATTTGGCCAGATTTTGTAATGGAACCAGAATTCGTTTTACAAAAAAATAATGGATGACGGAAGCAACGATAATCGCCAGCAGGCCGGCTCTGACCAGATAAAATTGCATCGTACTGTCAAAAAAACGGCTTTTTTCCTCTCCGACAAAATGGAACTGCTCCACCAAGAGGCACGCAAAATCTTTGACAGATACTCCGGCCATCCAGATCACAACATTGATAACAAGAATATTGATAAAAATCAGTTTCCATAGTAAAGACCTTTTCCAAAACATTATTCGGCTAATAGGCGACAAAGCGATATCCCATTCCACGAATCGTCTCAATAAAGTCGGGAACAGATTTATCAGTTTCAATTTTCTCCCTCAATTTACTTACATGGACATCCACAGTTCGACTGGCGACGATCTTTTCATCATTGGGATACAGTTCTGCAAGAATCTGCTCTCTGGTTAGAATTTGGTTCGGATGTCTCATGAAAAAGTAGATTAGTTTAAACTCATGGTGTGTGAGCGGAATCAATCTGCCGTTATATTTCAATTCACCGCGCAGCGGCTTGATCGTCAAGCCTTTATAACTGATCTTGCTACAACGGTTGGCGGTACGACGAAGAACAGCCTCAACTCGAGCAGCCAATTCGTTCAAACTGAACGGTTTGGTAATATAATCATCAGCTCCTGTTTGTAACCCTCGAATCTTGTCCTGTTCACCAACTTTCGCCGTCAGCATGATAATGGGGACGTTACTTTTCAAATCACCGCGCATCCATTTGCATAACTCCTCCCCGCTGACTTTTGGAAGCATGAGATCCAAAATGACAAAACAAGGATCAAATTTACTGAAAATATCCATCCCTTCTTCTCCGTTACCTGCTTCCAAAATCTCATAACCTTCATTTTCCAGACAAATTTTGATCAGCCGTCTGATGTTGGGATCATCTTCTACAATCAAGATATTCTTCCCCTTGAAACTCATCCAACCGCCTCACTTTTCAAGAAACAAATTGCCGATTGATAATTTGTTTCTCATCATGTTAGCCATGAAATGTTAAGATTTGATAAAGATGAACACATAAAATATCAACTGGCTAAAAATTTGTTGCAGGAAGAAACAATATTTCCAACTTGTGTACGCTTGCATAAGGACTTTTCTAAAAGTTGACAAAAAACATCGTCTTATCTATTATACCTATAGGTGTATATGTTTACAATTTGCATTTAATATTATTTAACAAGTTCCTTACATATACCCTCTATAAGTATAATGATTTATATTAAAAACAAGGAGGAGTTTCCGCACACCTTTTTCCATTAGCCGAAAAGTCTCCAAAAGTGTTTCTTTTGGGAATAAGGTTTTTAGTCTATTATTTAATAACTGAATCAATGATTATTGAGGGAGGAAAATATTAAAGTGGATACTATTTATATTGGTCTCATCCTGTTAGCAGGTGCAATCTTATATTTTAACTTCAGAAATCGCGGTATCCAAACCATAAATTCGGACGAATTGGTAAATATTAGAAAAAAACATAAAATTCGTTTGGTAGATGTCCGGGAAAAAGATGAATTCAAGTCTGGCCACATACCTGGAGCCATAAATATTCCACTGAGCCAAAAGCAATTGTTAAAAACCAAGTCCTCTGAATGGAACAAAGATGAACCAGTTTACCTTTACTGCCAAAGCGGGTCACGCAGCGGAATGGCTGCTCGTCAATTGCGCAAACTTGGCTTTCAGCAAGTTAGCCATCTTAAAGGCGGGCTGTTGCGCTGGAGTGGTTCACTCAAAAAAGGAAAATAAGTTATACAGTTGACATATTTTATTTAAAGGGCAACTGGCCTTTCCTTTTCCAAAGCTGTCACTTTGCATACCCTGTTCTTGTAAATTCCAGCAGAAGCGATATCGGCTTGTCTGCTGGAATTTTGTTAAATTATTATAACACTTGTTTGCGATGGAAGTGGTATGCAAGGATTGGTTTTATTTTGTATGTATTGGTTATTTTGTTTGTTTTGCAAACTAGTTTAATTATTATACAAGTTTAAAAAACCCAAGGGTTCGGTTTAATTTCTTCCAGGAACCCTTGGGTTTTTTCACAAAGTTATTTTCTTGCTTAATACAACGCTGCGATAATTGGTTATGTCCCAATCTACATATTGGACAAACTGATATCCTCTCTTTGTATAGTATTGGATCAATTCCTTTGCATCCTCCGCTGTATCCATGGCCAATTCATCAATCCCCTCGCTTCTTGCCATATCTTCCACTTTCTCCAAAAGCTTGGCTCCTATTCCCAATTTTCGATAATCGGGGTGTGTAGCAAACAGGCCAAATCTGCCGACTCCCTCCTGATCATACCATTTGCATCCAGCATTGATTTTCGGAGAATAGTAAGTAATCGTACCAATCATTTTCTGCTCATGCCATCCAACCAGACTGACCGCATCTTTGATTCTTGCCCTGGTAATCTCCACTGACTGCGTCGCCGCCAAGTACTTTAAACCTCTGTCAAGCCACGTTGCATATGCTTCATTCAAAAGTTTTGTCATCTCTTCCAGTGAATCTTTGTTCATGTCAAACTGACGAATTTCTATATCCAGATCTGCCCGTACCTTTTTTAACACAATGGTTCTCCCTTCATTGTTTTTAGGAATTATTTCACAAAATTACCCATAATTAAAAGAGTATCAAATTTTGCTGATCTTATTATCAAATCATGTACTTGACATTTTGTCAAAGATGAAGACAGTGTTTACCACTCTTATGGCAGGATTCTCGTTTCATCAGCAGCCCACAGAGGCTTGTTCCGTTCCAAATAGTCGCTTAGACTGCTATTTTTTGAGAATCTCTCCTGCAATATTTACATCATATTTTTTATTTTTTTGTGAAAACAACAGATTTTTGAATAAATGCCATAAAAACAGGTTCTAAAAAATCTTTCTCTCCTGAACTTTATCAACGAGCCATTGTATGTTTTCAGAGCCGGGGGCAATTAAGAAATGACTGCGCATACACCCAATTTCTTTTTAATCTCACTAATTTCCCCATTGAAACCCCTCTATCTTCACCGAATACGGTTTGTTCAAGCAGTCTATTTCCTAAACACTTACTACTTATTATAAAAACTTGCTTCAGAACCTTTAAACCCTGTTCAACCATTTTGGCAGATAAAAAAACTGTGCGGAAAACATTCAGCACAGTTTTTGAATCAATTCTGCAAATAAAACCATTTACGTAAATAATAACGGCGGTTTTGCTTCCTGATTCTGATCCTGTCGCGGACTTCCTCCTTTTGTAAAGCCTTTTTTCCAAATTGATGTACATACGTATCTCCAGCAATGATCAATTTGTAGCCAGCTTTGCTCAAACGTGTGCAATAATCAATGTGTTCATGTGATCCAAGTCCATACCTTTCATCCAACCAGCCTATTTCATGAAGCAATTTCCGGTGAAACAATACACAAAAACCGGACAATACCTCAGTCTGTTTCCACCGGGCTCTATTGGAATGGTTAAATTGATTGGAAAAACGGTGAACTTTGGAAATGGTCTTAAAAGGAATCCCCAATTTCTGATTTGCGTTGCCCCGGTTGGTGACAGGCCCCACCATTCCAACCGCATTATCCTGCTCTAAAACATAAAGCAATTGCGTTAGCCAGCGGTGTGAAGGCAAAGCGTTGGCACGGAGCCATCCAATGTACTCTCCTTGAGCTCTTTCCATACCGCGGTTTAAAGAAACTGCTGTCCCCGCGTTCCATTTATTCTGAATAACCGCCAGCTCCGGCCGTTTCAAAATCAGGTCAGGAATCTTGGGCGATCCATTATCTACCAGGATAACTTCATAGTTATGGCTGCTGTATCGCCTGATACCCTCCAGACAATGATGAAGCCGTTTCCAATCATTTTTGTAAGGAATGATTAAACTGACCTGTGGCTGTCTCATGTCCTGTTTGTAACACCCTCTCCACTAACAGGTGACTATTTCCACGGAATTGCTGAAGCAAGCCGGGGTTTTTCACCAAGCGGAACAAATAACGTCCCAGCTCCTTGCATGTCTCTTTTCTCCCCAGTACAAACCCGGTAAACAGATGATTCACCCATTCCCCGTGATCGCCCCTGTCATCCGTAATTATGGCAATCCCTTTTGACAACAATTGTATATGCAAGGGAACAAACGATTGGTAAACCGAACCCAGGGTCAGCATGATATCCGTATTCTGCCAAAGCTTTTCCCGATCTGCTTCATCCGTCTTTAAGAAACGAATTCCCGCACACGAAAATCGGCGCCTTTTTTCACTGACCCAAATCACTTTAAGACCGGATTGTTGTTTCAAAAGCTTACAAATAACCTGGGCTACTTTTGTTAAGTAATGCGGTGCCACCAGGCGTTCATCAATCCATAAACGTGTTTTTTGTTTTGACTGCAGATTGCTTTTTGCTTTTTTCTTGTCTTTGGATCTGTCTATTTTTAGCGATGACAGTAAATTGGCCAGTTTCACATTTTCCCCGTGCTGACGGAAAAAATAATAAAAAGCGAGCGATGGAACGATTATACGAAATGAAGTGAGCAAGGAACAATTATCCGGCTTTGGCAACAGATCATAAAACAATGTTATGTTTTCAACATTTTCAACCCGTTCCAACAGATACCGCAATACTGATTCAGGAGGATTTGCCAGATAGATCCTGTTGTTGTCCTCATGTTTGGTAATGATAGATAGGGCCTCAGACAGATTGCCAACAAAATCGGCCTTTCCTGGAGGGAACGGTGCCATATAAGCAGTTGGAATACGAGATGAAAAGCGAATTACAAGTGGTTCTTTTTCATCCATCATCCACCCGACCTTTGTCCTGAAATTGAGTCTATACCAATATATTCATCTTTTTGAAATTTGCCAATAAAGAGAGCATCAACTTCATTTGTTGATGCCCCGTTCACTTTACTTGGACTCGGACAGCCACTCCGCCAGTTTTTGCTGGTCTTCTTTCTTTACATAGTCCTGGGAAGGCATATCTCCCTTTCCTTTTTGAATAATGGTTAAAATACCATCTCTGGTATATTTCTTGCCTACTCCTGTTAACGCTGGACCAAATCCTCCTTGCAAGTTGCCGCCATGGCAGTTGGCACAGTGCTGCCGGTAAATTTTCTCAGGAGCGTGCACCATAGTTTCCACATCCTTGTTTGCCCCTGCGTTGGTACTGCATGCGGTGAGTAAAAGGAAACTTCCCAACAATAAAGAAATGCAAACAGTTTTTGTCTTTAGCATATTCACGGCCTCACACTTCATTTTTTGACAGATTTAGCTGTGCCTGGTATTTTAATTCCAGCAAATCTTTTTCATCTTTTGCCCTCTCGCTGCGGATCCAACGTACCAATACAGTAGAAATAGCGGTAATATAAACAATTTCCTGCATTATTTTCATAATCACGCCACCCAGCTGCTGGTCATGAATCGGGGACAGCAATGGTACCAATTGCGACATTTCTGCATAAGTATTGAATAAAAGTTCATTCGTGAAGGTAATCATCGCACAGGCAGGTGTAAGCAAGACACCGTTTCCAAAAATGAGCGCCAATTTAAACAGGGGTTTCCGCTGATCCAGTTCAGGCACTGGCGCAACAATTGGCCACCACATGCAAAGTGCTGCAAACATTAAAATTGCATGCGACACAATATGTAGTGTCTCACTGGACATGATCGCATCAAATACAATCGGTACATGATAAAATGACATCGTTCCGTTAAAAAAGAACAAGGTAAAAATGGGGCGTGTAAAAAAGATAAGGATCATTTTCACCGGCTTGATGCGTAGGATCAGGCGAAACAAATATGCAGGGAGCCCAAGCAACAAAAGCGGAGGCACAGCAAAATACAAAAAAGACATTTGCAGCATATGCATGCTGAACATTTCATGCGCCAAGAGATCTAAAGGACTTCCGAAAGAAAAATAATACAACATCAAACCTGTTAAAAAAATTACTTTTTTCCAATCCTTTACGGGTTTTGCATTTTTAAAGTGGCGGCGTAAAGGACCGGTCAGAAAAAGGTAAGCAATTGCAATCAAAAGAAAAATAATGTTTAACTGAAAATCCCAATTACTGGTATATGCAAACAACTGGACAAATGTTTCTGAAGCAGTCATGGAACCCCTCCAATAAATCGGGAGCAATTTACTTGTTTTAATTATCATAACATATTGAAAACAACTTTTCCTGATCCGGGTAGAAGCTGTTGGCGAAATCTCAATTAAAAGTAAATTCCAAATAAACCAAAATATGTTTATTGACCATAAATTGGAATTATTGTACACTATTATTGTATAATTATCTTTTACATGGTTTTGGTTTTTCCCTAATGCAAAAAAATTGTCCCGTCCCTATCGGATCCAATATAAAGAAGAAATAGAAGAAAAAATTGAATTCATTGAACCCAACGAGGGAAATATTTGGTGAATCGTTTCCCTCCCGTTGGGTTGCCTTGCGCCAAACCTCCCCATTCGTCTGATGTTTCTTGTTAGAAAGGGGGATGATTAATGGCCAACTTTTCTGTTATCCATTCCTCAACATGGATGGACCTGGTAACGGCACTCAATATGATGCTTTTTTCTCTTCTCCATTATCCGTGCGGAACCACTTTGTTAACAATCCATAAAGAAACGAAAAGTATAAAGTGGACCCTTTTGTCTGCCCTGATCCCAACAGCAACAGCGATTGGCGTTACCTTTATGATCACCCAAATTATGCGCCTCCTGTAAAAAAACCGATTCAGTTTATAGCTGAATCGGTTCTATTATCATTTTTTCAAGCATATTTAATAATCATGCTTTCAAAAACATCCGCAATATCTTCTGCCGCATCTGTGGTTTTTTCCAGTCGCTCATAAATATCTTTCATTTTGATAACATAAACGACATCCCGGGGATTGGCAAATAAATCGCTAAGGATTTCCCTCAACAGAACATCAGCCTCTGTTTCCAAAGAATTAATCTCAATACTGATCCTGTGAAGGGCTTCAAATTTCTTATCGTTTAAAGACGAAAATGCATCCTGCAAGTATTCGCAAATTTCAACCAGTATATCTGCAAACTTTAGAAGCGGAGGGGAAGACTCATCAATATATACACAGCGAGCCGCACAAGCCTCGATCCCATCCATAATATCATCCAGTTTCGTAACGAGTTGAAATATATCTTCACGATCCATCGGTGCAAAATATTCTTTGTTTAACTGTGTGATCAGAAGTTGGGTGTATTCGTCCCCTTTAGATTCCAGCAGCTTGATTTTTTTGCTGTATGTTTCCCGATCTTTCAGGGTTTCCACATCCTCACGAAAAAGACGGGCAGCTTCCGCGATCATTGATGTAATATCCATCATGGTTTTAAAGTATGAATTCTTTTTATTTCCCCGATTCTTGAACACTAGTATATCCCCCAATAATACAAAAATCTCGTTTTTAATTCCTTACTAGTATACACTTTTTTTGTGTTTGGAACACAGAAGAAATAATCCTCAATATCCGAAATAGTTTTTCTTTATATTTTCATATATGATAAAGAATAGAAAATCTTTTCCTGATTTTTGTCAATATACAGTTCCATGTCAGGAAACGAAAGGACAACGTTCATGAGTCAATCCTTTTTTATACTTGAACAGGCTCAATCGGGAGAGAAAAAAATCCATCCCGTTTTGGTTCCGGTCATCGCCCTGCTTTTCTTTTTTATTGGTGGCATGGGTGTATTTTTTTTAACTCCTTTTCCTGCTCCTTCTACTCCGTTCATGAAAAGCATTATGATGCACCTGAAGTTGATTTTTTCATTCGGGAGCACTACCCTGTTTGTATTTGCCTGGGTATACCTCGTTGAAAAGAGACCGATTTCATCAATTGGTTTCACCAGAAAAGCGGCCATAAAAAAGTATTTTACCGGATGGTTTCAGGGGTTATGGTTAATTTCACTCCCTGTGCTGTTCCTTCTCATCACAGGTTTCCTCACTTTGAATGTGGGGAAAGTGAATTTATCCCTCATTCTTCTCCTGTTAATTTCATTTGTCTCTTTCTCCATTCAAGGGGCAGCCGAAGAAATTGTGGTTCGCGGCTGGCTATTGCCCGTTATGGCAGTTCGTTCCCCACTTTGGATTGCGGTGGTTTCCTCTTTGCTTTTTTTTGCTGCCATGCATTTGCTGAATAATGATATCACTCTATTATCCTTTTTTAACATCATGTTGTTTGGATTGTTTGCTGTCGGACATGTATTGAATGAGGGAAGTCTGTGGGGAATATGCGCCATTCATTCTGTCTGGAATTGGGCCCAGGGTTCCATCTATGGTTTTGCCATCAGCGGTCAGCGCCTGACCGAACCCCTTTTCAAGCCGACTGCCTATGGTTCCAGCCTGATTCATGGCGGGCCGTTTGGAATCGAAGGAAGTATCTTCACATCAGTTGTACTGGGAATCGCCTCCTGGCTGGTATGGCGGAAAGCTTTAAAAACACCAAAAAGATAAATACCACCTCTGGCTATGGAACACAGCCTTTCCAATATAACTTGAAGTACAAACGCCCACCCGTTGTAAACTTATTCACTGAAAGCCAGGTAATATAACAATTTTTTAAGCAGGAAACGATTAGAATAAACATGTTTTGATTCTATGCCTAAATATATAAATAAACAAAAACTGCTACCCGCAAAAACGGCAGCAGTTTTTGTTTATAGCTCTATTCTGGCGAAGCAGGTGACTTTTTATCTTGGATTTGCTGGGTTGTCAAGCCCTGGATCAGTTGATTCAGATCGATTCCGGAAACTTGCTTTACCATCTCCGGTGTCTGGGCCATCAGACTGGTT
>CBEULT010000031.1:0-21180 GCA_965544045.1 uncultured Thermoactinomyces sp. | reverse complement strand
CCCCGAAAAGCAGGTTGAGCAGGCTTTGACAGACAGCCAGATTCTGCAACTGTCAGAACTGGGAAAACGGATTGAGAACCATTACGGTTCGCCGCAGGATATTGAGTTTTGCGTTAAAGACGAAGAGATTTATGTCGTCCAAAGCCGGCCGATCACTTCGCTTTATCCCTTGCCGGATATTCCTATGGAACCGTTTCAGGTCATGTTTTCATTTGGCCATGTACAAATGATGACAGATGCCATGAAACCGCTTGGAATTTCAATCTTACGCAATATTTTCCCGAAGACCATCCTGATAGAGGCTGGGGGGCGTCTCTTTATTAATCCCACACAATTTCTACGTACCAGATTGGGGAGAGCCGTACTTCAAACTGCATTCAAGAATGCCTTTGATGAAAAACTTGCCAATGCCATCTCCGAAGTGGTTGAGAGGCCCGTGTTCCGGAATGTTCAGGTCAAACCGGGTTTAATTCTCTCAAAACGACAATATTTTATTCCTGTTGTAAAAAATGTGTGGAAAAATCTTTATAAACGCGATCCCAAACTGGCAAAGAAAAAAGTTGAAGATTACATGCAGCAAAAATGGGAAGAGAACCAAAAGGCTGTGCAGGGTGTAAGCGGGTATAAACGGCTTAAAGCGATTCAATATCAGTTAAATAATTTGGCAAAGGATATATTGCCAAGCCTTTTTCCATACGTTATCTGTTTTCCGATCTCATTCATATTGTTAAAGAAAAAGTTGGGAGACACCAAAGAATTGTATGAACTGAACAAGTCGCTTCCTGGAAATATTACAAGCCAGATGGGGCTGGAGATAGGCGATTTGGCTGATCTCGTTCGGGAACTGCCAGAAGTGGAGGCTTATCTGAAAGAGGCCAAGGATGAAGCTTTTTATGAAGGGCTCCTCGAAGTAGATGGCGGCGAGCGGTTTAAACAGTCATTTGAGAAGTTTATGGACAAATACGGACAGCGGTGCCCAGGGGAAATCGATATGACAAGACCCCGTTGGCGTGAAGCTCCGACCCAGCTTGTTCCGGCCATTTTGGGGCATATGCGCAGTGTAAAACCGGGAGAACACCGTCGTAAATTTGTCGAAGGTGAACAGATGGCCCGGGAAGCCATGCGGCGGGTCATGGATCAGGCGGGACACAGTAAATCCAAAGCCAGACGAATTCAACGCCTTATTGAAGTATATCGATATACGGGCGGGCTTCGTGAACATCCTAAATATTTGCTGACGTTGATTTGGTATGAATTCAAGAAAAACATACTGGCGGAAGCGGAAGAACTGGTGAGCAAAGGGATTCTTCAGCAGGCAGAGGATGCATTTTTCCTGACTTTGGATGAATTGATCCAGCTTGCCAAAGGGGAATTTTCGCAAGATGTCACGACTCTGATTATTGACCGCAAAGGAAAATTTGCCTGGCACCAAACATTAAGGCCACCCAAAGTGATGACAAGTGAAGGAGAAATTGTAACCGGGGCATCCAAAAGAGGTGAACTTCCCGAAGGTGTGCTTGCTGGAACACCGGCTTCAGCAGGCGTGGTTGAAGGAAAAGCCCGTGTTGTCTTCAAACCGGAGGAAGCCGATTTCCATGAAGGAGAAATTCTGGTCGCGCCTCATACCGATCCCGGTTGGACGCCCTTGTTCCAATCAGCCAAGGCATTGGTGACGGAAGTGGGCGGATTGATGACGCATGGTTCCGTAGTAGCCCGGGAATATGGGATCCCGGCCGTGGTGGGAGTGGATGATGCTACCAGAAGTATCAAAGACGGGCAAATGATTCGTGTGGATGGCAGCCAGGGGATTGTTGAAATTATCTCTGTAGAAAGAAGTTAGTAAGGAAGTTGAGAAGAGCGTGTTTTCCATATTGAAAAGGCAAAAAACGGGGCAGAATATGTCCCGTTTCCGTTTATGACTGTATCCACTCAAACCAGCGTCCATGGCCGTCTGTCCGGGCCAAAATCTGAAGGTGTTTTTCTCCATCAATAAGGGAATCCAGATGAAGGTCACGATCCCACATGTTGTTATATAAATGAAATACCTCTCTGGTTTTTCCAAGCGATTGAATCTGCTTCATCAATTTATGCTTGTCTTTTTCCCTGATCTGATTGGCGACATGTGTGTGGAAAATACAGATAGCGGTATCATTCGGTATTTGCGATGCAATTTGAGGAAGCAGTGTGATTCCATTTCCTTCGATCAGCCTTAGAGAATGATATGGCAATCTTTTGGCAGCTTTTTCAAAAAGTTCTACTCTCTGTTTATGCTCTGGCCAGATTAATGACCTCATCCATAAATAATCCTCTTCATCAGATAAATCAATCACTTTTAAATCAATGCCCAGGCGCAGAAATACCGGAAGGCTTTCCGGCAGTAATAACGGTTTATGGTTTCCTTTTATATCTGCGTGAATCAGAATATCTGAAGAAGAATGCCCGTATGTGTGTCCATCTCCATAGGTGTAACGGTATTGATCCCATAATAATTGCAACCCTGCACTTGTACCGATCTCAATAAGGGTCAGAGGTTTCCTGGCTTGGCTGTAAATCAGGCAAAAACAGGGGTAAAGATAAGCACAACGACCAATTTCATTAGTTTGGACAATTTTTCTCTGGAGGATCGAGATAATTTCTTCCTTAAATGAGAGGCAAAAATCGCGAAAATAAGGAAATGAAAGTTCTGCTACCTGAGGATGATCAACAATACCGGGATAATATTTTTTCAATCTATGATTTTTTCCCTTTAATAACAGATAATGAACAGCGCCGAACAAAAGATTGGGTACAGGCTGGCCAAAGCGGACATTTGCATCAATTTCCATTAATTGCTCATCTTCGGAAACCCTTAGTGACAAATGTTCATACAAGGGGCTTGAATTTCTGCATTCATTCAATGCGAAATTTCTGAATAGATCATTTAATTTTTCTTTATTCATTTTTATTCCTCCGCAAGTAATTAAAAAATAACTTCAAAATAAAGGTAATATTCCATCATCTCCCTAATACTATAATATATTGCTTTTTATATCCCAAACAGACAGGAGGGTCTCGATGAAAAATCGCGGAACCATCCCGGGACATTTGTTGCATGACATCTATAATGACTCTGATCTTCAGGTTCATTATTTTATAGATTCCTATGAAGAGTGGAAACAAATCTGGCGCCAGGTCCCGCTGGAAGTGACAAACTGTTTGGAAGCATTGGGGTTAAAATATCGGCATGATCAGCATCTGATGAACCAAAAGCAGAAGGAGCTTTTGTCGGATATGAAAAAGTATTTTCCCGAAGTATGGGCTTACTTTCATCAAAACGGGGAATTTAGCAAAGTTCATTGGGATTATGCCAATTCCGCTTTCTGGTGCCGGCTGCAATTCAAAAAACAGGGCATTTCTGAACAGGAGACTACACGGGAAGCGATCTCGTGATTATGGTACCAAGGGTGTGTACCAGTCCGGCAAATAGGGTAATTTTTTCTCGATGCAAGTTATCTTGGAATGAGAAGTATAAAGCTTTGATAGAAAAAAAGTTATTCAGCCTCTGGATAACAGTATACGAAAACCCTTGATTTATAAGGTGTTTCAGGAATCGATCTTTGCAACGTTACAAAAGAATTGTTTTGTAACGTTGTGATTAAGCAGAGTTGAAACCGATTTTATGCGAATGGTAAATAAAATGTTATAATTATCTACAGAAAGTGATAGAGAATATCATTCTTAATGAACCCCACATGTCCAGACAATTATGCAACCTTTGAAGTTACAGATTGGCGAAATTCTTGCGGTGACAGATATCCAAGCGCAGAGTGATGCCTTTCATCATTGTAAAAGGCTATGTAATGATCGATGTTCTGTTTGGCTTCCTGGAACGATTTATATTCCCGGAGCCAAACCGTATCCTCCTTTAGCGTACGAAACCAACGTTCAATGTAAGCATCAGCGTATGGATACGATCTTCTAAAATATTTTCTCCTGTTAATATGGAGAAATTACTATTTGAATAAGGAGACCCTATCTGGAATCAGGAAGAAACGTTGGAAGTTCCAGTTTTTAGATAATTGGGGCAACAAAGAGGCCGGAGTAGGAAAACCTCCGGCTTTTTTCATGATTTCTTTTTAGGTTGATATCCATAAATCAACCCCGAATCGGGATTTGCTTGTAGTCTGCGGAGGTTACACATGTCTTATATAGTAATCCCCGCCATCTTTCAATTTTTGTGCCGTTTTTGAACTTGTCACGAACTTACCTCTAATTGGTTGAGTTCATCACAACGTCTATTCCAAAAAGGAGGGACGGGAAGTCTACAAATCATTTAATTTTGTTCCAATCACCGTAAAAACTCTATGTGGAATTTTCAAGGGTTCCGGAAAGGAATCCTCCAACATGGTTTTTAATTTTAAATCGAATTCAACTACTTTATCAGAAGACATGCTTGCTCCGACACCTGCGCTGGCACGAATGCGCCCTCTCCAGCTTTCGTGAGAATATACTATATCTGTATCAAATGAAAAGGTTTCCAAGTTCCGAAAGCCCGCCTTTGTCAAATCCAGCAACCTATGAGGATAAATCCCGGTTCCTCCTCCTCCTTTCCACTCAGGATTAAAATGGAGAATTAATTCTTCCGTAGCATAAACTATATTTCCCGATATTGGTAACCAATCAAAATGGACAATGGCTACTTTGCCCTCTGACTCAAGAACCCTGAAAATTTCTGAAGCGGCTTTTTCCCCCTGAAACCAATGCCAGCATTGCCCAGCCGTCACAACTTGAAAAGAACTGTCCTTAAACGGAATTTGCTCAGCAACCCCCTGAACGTAACTAATAGACACACCAAACTTTTCATCAACTTTTTTCGAAGCCTTCAACATATCCAAAGATGGATCCAATGCGGTAACATGTGCTCCTTGCACTGCCATGGGGCGAGCAAGATAACCCGTACCCGCCCCTGTGTCTAAAATTTTTTGGCCAGCTAATCCTATTCCTTTTTCTTTTAATCGATCAAATAATCGACTGGGATACTCAGCACGATATTTTAAGTAATCATCTACAGTTCTGCCAAAATCAACTTGCACCTTTTTTCACTCCTTGTCTCACTTTATACAGATGTCCAGCAATTGAATAGCACGATCGCATGCTTCCAAGGCAGTTTGAGAAGACTCACCGATTGTCATCACGAACCCCTGCCTATCTGAAGACTTTTTGACTGCGCCAATACGATCGCCTGGTTTGATGTTGACCTGATACTTTACTACAAACGAAACGTGTTTAAGAATATTTGGAGGATTCATGGATTGAACAGTTCCGGGTGGCAACGCCAAAAATCGAATTGCTGCTCCTCTGGCAGTAGATGGATACCTGATAAACTTGTTTCCGCCCCCTGGATCCAGAGTCCAGGCAATCAAATCAATTCCGTAAACCATACATACTAGATCCGTAATTCTATCTCCTCTTGGCCGATTATGGGATTCAATGATTCTTGGACCTTTGCGAGTCCACTTTACTTCTGTGTGGCTGGGCCCATGGTGGAGTCCTACCGTATCTAGAAAAGTATGTACTGTATTTGAAATTAGTTGCTTTTGTTCTTTATTGATAATAGCAGGTACAGAATGGGCAATTTCCACAAAATTCTCCTGCACCTCCTTTTGCGTAATTGCGATAACTTGATGCTGCCCGTTGATGCTGAACGTTTCCACGCTAAATTCAGGGCCATCGATAAATTCTTCAATTAAAAATGGAACGCCATTTTCATAAAGCCATGTTGGCAAATTCGTAAAGACTTCTTCATTGGATTTCAGTAACAGGATTCCTTGACTTCCAGTTCCTTCTATCGGCTTCACCACAAGGGGATAACCATGAGCATTCGCGAACGAGAATACGTCTTCCAACTGTTTTCCTTCCCGGCAACTTACCCCAGCAATTCCTTTCTCACTTAGATGCTTTCTCATTTCCAATTTGTTTTTCAAGAGATGAACCGTATTCAACGAATTTGATTCAACCCCCAAGTTTTCAGCCAGTATTGCAGCTGGTATCAGGCCGTTTTCAGTGAACGAAAAAACCCCTTCAATCAAGTGGGCTTTTTTAAAATAACTACCAAGTTCCGAAAGCGAGTCAGGGTTTTGAAAATCTATTGCATAAACTTCTTTGGCCAACTTTAAATCTTTAGGAGTTATTTTGTTTTTCTGTTGAATAAAAATCACATCATATCCCTGCATTATTGCCCGTTCCAAATGGTGAGTATAGCTTCCGATTAGAATAATTTTTTTTCGTTTCATCAAAGGAATAACCACCTTTATCGAGATAATTCCCATTATTCTTTATTTTGTTTTCACGATCGGTTGCTTGGCAAGGAGAATACTTGAAATAATCGCTGTAATCATACAAACAATCCATATCAATTGGTTAATTCCAATATTCCTTCCAAAATCCAATAAAGAACCGCCGACAATTCCTCCAAATCCTCCTCCGATTGCCCAGCCAATAGAGGATACACCAAGAAAAGTGCCGACATTTTGTTTATCAGCAAGCAAACTCGCAATTGTATCAAAATGCGGCGCCACCAAAATCTCGCCAATGGTAAAACAGATTGTGAACAATAACAGGAAGACTAAACCTAACTGCAAAAGAGCGATTAACAAAAAACTCATTCCCATCAATAACAGGCCATAAAACATTTGTTGTTGAGGACTTAAACCAAGCTGTTTTGCTATATTGTTTAACGGAATTTGCAATAGAATGGTCAGTACTGCATTGATCCCAAATATCCAGGATATCCACATATCCATTTTCAAATCGTGAACGGCAAGTGGGACAGTCACGTTCAGCTGGGTGAACAACGCCCAGAATCCCACAGAACTGATAGTCAAGATCATAAGTTTTCGGTGTTGAAATGTGATACGTAAATTTTTAAAAAACGAAACACTTTGGGAAAAGGACACTTTTTCCGGAGGAATCAGAAATATGGATAGAATAACCATCATCAAGTACATTCCAGCAGCACAGGAGACCGACGATATTCCATAAATGTCTATGCTTCATCTTTTTCCTCCCATTCTTTCCATTTCTCCAATTTCATAGTTTACAGGGAGGTTATGAAGATCTTGTGAAGTGAGCAGAAGCTAAAAATAGTGTACAATACTGTTAGTTTTTTCATTTACCCGTGAAAGAGGTGAATGACAGTGAAATCGATACTTATTGTAGATGACGAAGAAAAAATCAGGGATGTGATAGCATCTTACTTGCAAAACGAAGGATTCCAAACCAGAGAAGCGGCAAACGGGAAACAGGCTGTGGAAATGATCCGGCGTTTTCCAATTTATTTAATGATTCTTGATCTTATGCTTCCGGATCTGTCAGGTGAAGAGGTATGCCAACAGGTTCGGCAGATTTCTCCGGTTCCCATTCTTATGCTTACTGCCAAAGCAGCCGAAGAAGACCGTCTTACCGGACTGGCCATCGGGGCCGATGATTATGTAGCGAAACCGTTCAGTCCTCGCGAAGTGGTAGCACGGGTTAAAGTTATTCTCCGCCGCACGGGAAATGACTTGCTTGCCGACCATATTTCCTTTCAAAATGGAGATCTAGTGATCGACACCGTGAAGCGCAAGGTGAACAAAAAAGAGGAAGAGGTAACCCTGACCTCCGTTGAATACAAACTGCTGACAGTATTGGCACGTCATCCCGGCCGTTCTTTTGCCAGGGAAGAACTGATTGAAAAAGTTTTCGGATATGATTACCCAGGCGAGATCAGAACCATTGACCAGCATATTAAAAACCTGCGCCACAAAATAGAAACGGATCCCTCCTGTCCGGTTTATATCCTTACCGTATACGGGTTTGGCTACCGGTTTGGCGGTGAAAGGCAATGACAAAGGGACTGCGTATGCGCCTGGCTCTTGCATGTATCGGGATTGCATCCGGGACGGTGTTGATTGCCAGCCTCTTTTTTATCTTTGCTACTGATTATCATCTGACGCTTTATCACAAGCAATTGCCGGGATTGGATCCCCATGCGGCCCATCTGGATTACCATTTTCAACAGGCGATGGTCCAGTCCACTCTGTTAACCGCTTTTGGAGCCATGGTTCTGGCGGTTTTGGTCAGTCTTTATGTCACCAAACGGATTACGGCTCCCTTGATTGAAATGCGCCAGGCGGCAGAGAAAATAACAAAGGGCTATTTAAAAACACGGGTGTCTGTCAAAGGAGAAGATGAATTGGCTGATCTTGGCCAGGCACTGAATCACTTGACCGAAGAGCTGGAAAAACAGGAATCTTTGCGGAAAAATATGACCTCGGATATTGCTCATGAGTTACGGACGCCTCTTGCGACTCTGAGAAGCCATTTGGCAGCCTTTCAGGACGGCATCTGGAAACGACACCGGAACGTCTTCATTCCTGTAATGAAGAGATTGAGCGCCTGACCCATCTTGTCAAAGACCTGGAGCAATTGACCCATGTAGAGTCGCCAGGCTTTACGCTGAACAGGAAAGAAGAGGATTTGGCAGAAATCGTTCGGCAAGGAGTCCGTACAATCCAGGCTGCATATGTACAAAAAGACATCGTGCTTGAGATAAATGCGGATAAAGCTGTCCGGGTAAACGTGGACCGCAAGCGGGTGATGCAGATTCTGCTCAACCTCCTGTCCAATTCGCTTAAATTTACCAATTCCGGCGGCAAGGTGACTGTAAAGGTAAAGCAAGAGTCGGAGGGCGGCATGCTGGTAATTTCAGATAACGGGGCGGGAATTCCGTTATCCGATCTGCCCAAGGTATTTGAACGGTTTTACCGGGTGGACAAGTCACGCAGCCGGAATTTGGGCGGAGGAAGCGGAATTGGCCTGACAATTGTAAAAAAACTGGTAGAAGCCCATGAAGGGAAACTCTGGATTGAGAGCAGAGAGGGAGAAGGAACAAAGATTTCGGTACTTTTCCCTTACCCGGAAGCCGGTAAATAGGGAAAACGGGCATTTACGAATCTGAACAAATATTGAATGTCTCTTGACTGGACAATGTGTCATGGAGGAATCAGCTATAAATGAGCAATCAAATGAAGAGAAAATTGCTTTTGGTTTTGGGAATTGTTTTTGTTGCATTTAATTTGCGCCCTGCAATCACTTCAGTCGGTCCATTGATCGGGTGGATTCGTGCAGACCTTGATATATCCAATGGAACGGCAGGATTCCTTACAACGCTGCCGCTGATTGCTTTTGCGTTATTGTCACTGGCCGCTCCGCAATTATCCCGTAAGTGGGGAAATGAATTAACAGTATTTGCAGGGTTGATCATTCTCGCATGCGGAATTCTGATCCGTTCAACCGGAACTGTTCCCGGAGCCTTTCTTGGGACATCATTGATAGGAATTGGTGTTGCGATCGGAAATGTATTGCTTCCTGGTATTGTAAAGGAAAAGTTTCCTGATAAGGTTGGGTTGATGACAAGTGTTTACACTACCTCCATGGCTACTTTTGCGGCTGTCGGGTCAGGGTTGAGCATTCCACTGGCTGAGGGAATGCATCTGGGATGGAAAAGTTCCCTGGCGTTTTGGATTGTATTTGCTATATCCGCCATACTTATTTGGTTTCCCCAATTAGGCAGTCATGACAAAAGTTCCTCTGTCCAACCGGTAACGATTGCAACTGGGCAATGTTCTATGTGGCGTTCGCCTTTAGCCTGGCAAGTGACGTTTTTTATGGGATTGCAGTCCTTCCTTTTTTATTGTACAGTTGCCTGGCTTCCCGCAATTTTGCAAAGCCATGGAATCAATGAAGCATTAGCTGGATGGTTGGTTTCGATTATGCAATTTATCGGTTTGCCGGCGACTTTTATCACGCCAGTTCTGGCAAACCGGCTTCCGCATCAAAAAGGCATCGCCATGATTATCGGTACCATTCAATTGGCCGGGATTTTGGGATTGTTTGCAAGTAATATGTTTATTCTGATTATCAGCATTGTGCTGAACGGTATTGCCCAGGGAGCAAGCATTAGCCTGGCTTTGGCATTTTTGGGAATGAGAACTGTAAATGCCGGAGAAGCTGCAAGGCTTTCCGGAATGTCCCAGTCAGTCGGATACGTGCTTGCCGCAATTGGTCCGATCCTGCTTGGTTTTCTCTTTGATTGGACCCAGTCATGGGATTCATCACTGGTTGTCCTGTCCCTGGCAACAATTCTTATGACGTTCGCGGGGATGGGGGCCGGCCGCAGAGGATATGTGTTTTCAAAATGAGGAGACTTGGCAACTACACAGATGCAGGAGCGAATACTTCAGTAATTGGATGGAGGATATTTGAGCCAGCTGTTGTTTTTTGATTAATTATACTGCTCGAAATGTACATAAATATAAGGATTTTTAGCATTATACCAGGACAGCCACCAGGAAGTTTGGCGACAAAGTATCTGCCAGGGGTGATTGCATAGACTCTTTCTTTTCTACCTCGTTGCCATTTGACTTTCAAGTCGGAGATAGTGATATAATCAAGGCTTGACGGAACCGGTTTTACAAAATTGTTCAGTAAAGGATACAAAGGAGGTCGTTCCTATGCCATCAATGCAGGATGGTTCCAACTCTGAGCAAGTGAGCGATGAGGATCTTCAAAAGATTACGGTGGGTGAGAGGAAACCGCATAACGCGCCTATTACCCTCGTCGAGTACGATCCGCGCTGGCCGGAACTGTTTGAGCGGGAGGCAGACCGGGTCCGTTCCATACTTGGAGACAAGGCATTGCAAGTGGAGCACGTTGGTTCTACTTCGGTACCGAGACTGTGTGCCAAGCCAATTATCGATATGCTGCTGGTCGTGGCCGACTCCGCCGATGAAACGTCCTATGTCCCGGCATTGGAGGCTGGCGGTTATACGCTGCGTGTCCGGGAACCGGAGTGGTTTGAGCATCGCCTGTTCAAAGGGCCGGATACTGATATTAACTTGCATGTATTCAGTGCAGGAACATCTGAAATCGATCGAATGTTGCGCTTCCGTGACTGGCTACGGATTAATGACGCTGATCGGGACAAGTATGCGCTTGTCAAGCGTAGCCTTGCACAGCGTGTATGGAGGCAAGTTCAGCATTATGCTGACGCCAAAACCTCGATTGTCCGGGAGATCATGAACCGGGCAAACAAAAGCGAGTAGCAAACATGATTTGCCGGGTTGGATGACACGCAACTGAAATTTAATGGAAGCAGAATAGTCTCTGGCCACCTGAAAAACGGTTGAAGCGTATAGGGGGAAAGCTTTGGGTTAGAAGCTGGGATGATCAGGAACGACGGTAATATGGTAAACGTACCCATCGTTGTTCATGAAAAAAGTTCAGTTACATGAACCGGTTTTGGGTACGTTATACCATTCAATCGTTTCAATCCATCGCAAGAATGATGAATGCTGCAACTCCTTATCAAGGATTGGTCAAATTGTGGTTAATCCAATATTTTAACGTATTTGATTGTTTCCTGGTTGTAATTCATTTTTTCGTAAAGCTTCCGTGCCTTATCATTTTCGGCAAACATATATAGAACAATTGATATATATCCCCGTTTCCTTGCCCAATTTTCTGCAAAATCCATTAAACCTTGTCCTATCCCTTTTCCCTCAGCCTCTTTGGTGACAGCGACAGAATTAACAAATCCCTGTTTCACCTTTGTAAGAGAATCAACAAATTCTCCCAATTGAATATATCCCAGAAATTTCCCCTCGTGATCTTCTGCAACAAAAATCTGGCTTGTGGAGTCCTCTGTTGCCTTGGCTAATGCCTTCTCAAGAGCATTTTCGATCATTTTTCGATTACGCCAGTGAGAGAGCTCGAATTGAGTAAAACGTTCAGATAAAGCCAATATAGATTTCTTGTGTCTGTCTGCATAAGGAATCATAATAAAGTCTTTGCTATGCATGTTGATCCTCCTCGGCAGTTTTTGCGGAAAAGCGCATAAAAAATAATCAGATAAAAAATTGTATATAATTATTATTACAAATTCACATAAGCTTTCAATTGTTATATTTCCTATAAAAAGGGGCTAGTCCAATGTGATTCCATAGATATCAGGCAGTTACCCTGGGATTATTATAATTTGACGGGGGGCTTAGATTGAAGAAAAATTTTTCTTTTCAAATGCTTTGGATTAGCCAGTTGCTCTCCAATTTGGGAGATTCATTATATATCTTATCGGTTGTTACAGCAATCTATCAATTAACGGGTTCTGCGTTTATTTCCGGCTTTTTTCCGGTGTTGCGTGTTGCCGGACAGGCGATGAGCGGGATCTTTGTCCCATTATGGATGGATCGCATGAAGTTGCTCAAAATTATCTGGATTGCCCAAATCGGGCAAACAATGCTGCTTGCCATGATATCTCTGACAAATCTTTATGCCCGCTCAGCCTGGCTTGCTGCCAGTTTGCTTTGTTTTGTTTTTGGGACTTCCGTTTTGCATGGATGTGCCCTGCCTGCCAGAAATGCGCTTGTTCCACTCTTGGTTACGCCGGATTATTTAATGAAAGCAAACAGCCTGTTATCAACATCGGATCAAATGATCCTGCTTCTCGGCTGGTCGCTCGGAGGGGTGCTGGTTTATCAGTTTGGTTCATCTGTTGTATTGTGGGGAGTTACGGTTCTTATGGTTTTATCAACTCTCAGCCTGTTTTTTGTGAAAGACCCGTCACAAAAAACGATAGAAACAGACCAGACCGGCAAATGGAGACGACTGGCTGACGGCTGGGCATACATATGGAAAGATCCAGACCTGAGAATTATTTCAGTGATGAAGTTTGTGTCAAATATCGGGGAAGCGGTCTGGACCGGTTCCATTCTGTTGGTATTTGTGAAAGAAGTTTTGCATAAAGGAGAAGAGTGGTGGGGGTTTATTAATTCCGGATATTTTATTGGTGCCATACTGGGAGGAGGGGTCGTTTGGATCTTTTCACGTAGTATTGAAAAAAGAGTGGTATTAAATCTGTTTCTGGGATGTACATTTCTCAGTATAGCTACTTTCCTGTTCGGCTTTTCTTCCGATCCCGGGCTGGCGCTTGTTCTGTCTGTTGCCATGGGGATTCCAAACCAGGTAAGAAACATTGCGGAAAGAACGTTTATTCAATATCAGACTCCGGAAAAAATGTTGCCAAAAGTACTTGCAGCCATCACAACCATTATGTTTGTCACATTCGGATTGTCGGTTCTGGTAATGGGTTACGTTGCGGATCTTACCGGCGTTCGGACCGTATATATGATTGCGTTTGGGCTATATCTCACCACGGCTGTTGTTTCTCTCTTTATCAGAAAGAAACAACTTGTCTTTACGAAAAGTGTTGATGCCAACCGAATAGGCCAATAAACAAAAATCCCCGCAGTTTGTGTGGGGGGAGGGGAAATACTCTAATCTTTCTGCCATTTTTTTGTCACTTCACGAATGCGGTCCAGCTGTTCCCAATAGTTGTGAAGAGCCGCCTTGCCTTCATTGGTAATGCGAATAGTGGTATGCGGGATTTTTTTACGGACAAATTGTTTGTTGATCAGAATATAGCCGGTCTTTTCCAATTTGGACAAATGGGAAGACAGATTTCCTTTGGTAAGGCCGGTCAATTCCTGCAAAAAAAGGAATTCAGCCATGGTGCAGGCATTAAGGGCACTCATTATTGCCAGGCGAGCCGGTTCATGAATCAATTTGTTCAATTTCGCCATTTCCTTGAAAGGCATCAATTGGATCACCCTCCAATATGTATCTTTAACTAGTTTGCATTATAGACTATATATTTTTTTTTGCAAAGCACTCAAATTAAAACAAACCAAAATTTTGAACCGAAGGAAACGATACGAGGAAATATTGCAAATCGTTCACTGGTCAGAGGGAACTGGCGAGGAAGGATTGAAAAGCCATGCTCGCAAAATTTTGTTGATCTTGCCATTTTCCAAAGCTTTTCTTGTCTTGATTCATTTAAAAATCCCCTTGTTTGATATTTCAGGAGGATTGTTTCATGCTTTGGAAAGGATTCCTGTGTGAGAACGATTTGACACTTACAAAAAACACAGCAGGAACATTTTATAATGTGAAAAGCCGGATTATTTATACCTGTAATTGGCAGATTATCCTTTATTATCGCTAAGATTAAAAAGATCACTAAAAAAACTGGACGGAATTAACCGAAGGGATTAAAAAAGAGTAGCAATGAGAAAGAATCAGTAAGTAGCCATGAAAAAAAGACTTGAGTTCCTTTTGCGGTTCTCAAGTCTTTTTACTTCTACCATCCGCTAAAAAATGCAATGACTCCAATTACTGGCAGGATGAAGGCCCAATACTCCATTTTAATTCCAAACAGGCTGTGTTGGCGGTTTATTATTACCTCTTCACCTGTTTCTTTATCAATATATACATTACCTTCAGATCGATTCAAATATTTTCCCAGTTGCCATATCACGAGAGCAGCAGCTAAAAATCCAGCCATGGTAAAAATTTTTCCTGTCATTGTACCATCAGCGCCAATATTCAGCATCCCTATGACCAGTTGTACTAATGCTTGGAACAATGCCGCGATGATAATTACTAGAATGCCCCATCCTCTCCAAACAATCATACGATTTCCTCCTGTTTTTTTTAAAATATAAGTATATTTAATAGAGATATAACAATAGTACAATATATTTTTAAAATAAGCTAAGAGTATAGGGGCAGAAAGTCAGAAATAAAAATGAAAACCCACTGCTTGTACATGAAGCCCCAATTTATTTTTGATTAAGTATTTCTTCACTCCAAAAAATTGACCTGATGTTATCATATGTGTTTTGCCTTGGCCTCCGTTGATTCTTGAAGATCATGAGCTTTTCCGTGATGCTGAAAGTGCATGAGCAACAAATGCAAACCTTGGAATTTTATAAACTCTCCTGTTTGAAAAATTGCGGCAAAAATTCTTTATGTGCCTCCAGCATTTCGTCCAAAATGATTTTAGCTTTTTTGTCACTTGTAATAAGTGGATTTATACAAAGAGCTAATAATGCTTTTTCATAAGAACCGGTAACAGCAGCTTCAATTGCTACCAATTCAAAAGACTTGATTTGTTGGATCAGTCCATTTATCGAGTAGGGAAGTTCACCAATCGAAAGCGGAACAGGCCCTTGCTTTGTGACGATACAGTTAATTTCAACAACCGTATCATTTGGAAGAGAGGTAATAGCTCCTTCATTGCGAGTGTTCAGTGTTTGAACATCGCCTTTATCATTGTATATAGAAGATATTAAATTACAAGCAGCATCACTGTAATAGGCTCCTCCGCGTTTTTCCAGCTGTGAGGGTTTAACATCAAGTTCAGGGTTCTTATACAGTTCAAACAACTCATCTTCTATTTGTCTCACAATTTCTGCGCGGGTTTTGCCATGTTTGAATTCTTCCAATTCGTTTTCAAGTATTTCACTGGTTTTATAATAATAGCGATGATAAGGACTTGGTATTAGCTTTAAACCTTTAATAAATTCTTTTTCCCAGGGTAGCGGAATAATATTTTCCATAGTTACTTTTTTATCAGGATCGGCCAATAATTCAATTACTTCCTCTAATCTTGACTCGCCGCTTACGTGAACATCAAGCCCATATGACATATGATTTAACCCGGCAAAAGTTATTCTCAGCTGATCACTGGGAACATCCAGCAATTTGGCAATAGACATCTTCATGTTAATCGGTACATTACAGACACCAATTACTTTTTTATGATGGCTATATTTCATGACAGCTTCAGTTACCATCCCTGCAGGATTTGTAAAATTGATTAACCATGAATTCGGGCATAATTCGGTCATTTCTTCCGCAATATCCAATAATACCGGAACAGTTCTAAGAGCTTTAAACAGACCTCCTGCTCCATTTGTCTCTTGACCAATCATGCCATGTTTTAAAGGTATCCGTTCATCCTTAATTCTTGCTTCCAGCAAGCCTACACGCATTTGAGTAGTGACAAAATCTGCATCCTTTAATGCTTCTTTCCGGTCCAGTGTCATATGGACTTCCATAGGTAAATTGGCCTTTTTTACCATTCGTTTTGCCAAATTCCCGACAATGTTCAGTTTTTCTTTTCCTGCTTCTGTATCAACTAACCATAATTCCCTGACCGGGAGTTCTTTATATCTTTTTATTAATCCTTCAACAAATTCTGGTGTATAACTTGATCCCCCACCAATTGTGGCTATTTTGATTCCGTATTTAGCCAAGGATATCTCCTCCAAATACAAAAGTCATTAAAGCGCTTGCGGCAAAACCGACAACTATTGAGATCAGTACTCTTTTTTTAAACAACAGTTTGTTATCTGTTTTTCCATCAATTTTCAACAAGACGATACTCATTCCTATTGATGAAGATATTCCTGCGGCTAAAAAATAACTCATCGTCTCAGATAGATGAATGTACTTAAGAGGGACGGGAATAAATAAAACCCCTGAAAATAAGATAAAAACAAATACGAAAACACCTTTAAAACTGATACGAGGTAATATTCTTGGCTGGTTCATAATTACAAACCTCCTGAGTCTAAAGAAAAAAGGGAATCATTGGATTCCCTGATTATTATGATTGTTTATCATTTATTATTTATGCATTTTCTTGTTCCATAGCAAGCATTTTTTTGTCATATATTTTTAAGAATGGAAGATAGATAACCATCGATATAGCAATGTTTACAAAGACCAGAATGATAGAGCGCCAATCTCCGCCAGTTGCCAAAAATGCACCAATCGGTGCAGGCAGTGTCCATGGTGCCTTGACAAATGTTGGTGTTACCAGTCCGACTGAAGTAGCAAAATAGGCGACTGTGGCAGTTACTAATGGTGTAATTATAAACGGCATTATTAAAATTGGATTTAATACGATCGGCAAACCAAAAATAACCGGTTCATTAATATTGAATATGCTTGGTGTAACGACCGTTTTGCCAAGGTTTTTCAAGTATTTTGATCTTGCGAAAATCAACATTACAATAACAAGACCCAGAGTGGCGCCAGAACCACCAATCCATATAAACCATTGGTATAAAGGTTCAGGAGCTATATGAGGAAGCTTGCTGGCACCTGATGCTACAGCTTCGCCGTTATTCAACAAGTACACTTCCCATAAAGGACGGGCGACAGAACCAACAACCGATACACCATGGATACCGAAAGACCAGAAGAAAGTAATTAAAAATACAGGCACTAACACTCCGAATAAACTATCTCCGGCTGTAACAAGTGGTGTTACCAGTTTTTCAACAAGGGCATGTAAATTTACTCCCATTATTACAGTGATGACAGTCATCAAAATCATTACAATTGCTACAGGGATAAGCGCTTCAAAGGATCTGCTGACAGATGCTGGTACTGCATCAGGAAGTTTGATCGTGATTTCTTTTTGCTTACATACCCTGAATATTTCTACAGAAAGGATGGATACAATTATTGCCACGAAAAGCCCATTTCCGCCAAGATACTGCATTGGCAGCACAAAACCCAATTCTTCAACAACATATGGAGTAATTGTCAACAGCAAGGATGCTACCGCTATTTGAGCGCCTGATAAAGGGTCAACCTTATAAGATTGTGCCAGATTATATCCAATACCAAACGCGACATACAAAGACATAATAAACATAGTCATCCGGTAAGGAATAAGGATTTCGGCTGCATGGTCAACAGCCCATTGCGTAATCATCCATGTTTCGGGCAAAGGTGGAAATGCAATGATTAAAAAGAATGAACCTACAATGATAAAGGGCAAGGAAGAAATAACACCATCACGAATTGCCAGAAGATGTCGTTGTTCGGCTAATCTTGCCATTGGATTGGTTACTTTCTTCTCCAAGAAATCGGTGAATTTCTCCATGAAAACTAATCCCTCTCATTTCTATTTTATTTGATTAATTTTTCTAACGTTTTGAATAGCACTGGACCGCCTAGTGGAGTATAGGCTTGCGGCGGGATCGGGCCACACGGTACACCAGATTCATCTGCTACTTTTTTTATATTGTCAAAACGATGTTTGATTTGCGGTGCAACCATGACTACGTCCCATTTATTTTCAAGTTCCGATACAATTTCACTAGACCCAACAGCTTTCACTTCCAGATCTTGACCATGCTTTTCTGCTTCTTTTTTGAGGGCATTAACAACAATTGCACTGGACATACCGCCAGAACATACAAATAATACTTTCATGTTATTGCCTCCTTTGAGATGTACTAACAGCAAATAAAACATTGTGTTTATTCATGTTCGGGAGTGTTTGGTATTATTGTTTCACTGTGTGAAAAGGTTTTCATTAATTGTATTATAAGTTAATCGAAATTAAAGTTCAATATATTCACTAAAAATACTAAAATTAGATTTCGGTTTATGATATCTTTAAATTATAGATAAAGCTTTGGAGGGACTAAATTAATGAAGTTGGAAACGGAGATTTTTAATATTATCTCAAATGGTGGGGATGCAAAGGCCTTTGCTTATGAAGCGCTTGAATTAGCTCATAATGGAAGGTTTGAACAGGCTGGAAATAAAATGGAAGAAGCAAACAAAACCTTAACAAAAGCACATAATACACAGACTGAACTGATTCAAAAAGAAATTAATGGAGAAAAAACAGAAATGTCTCTGTTAATGGTTCATGCACAGGATCACTTAATGTCAGCTATCAGTGAGATATCTTTAATAGAACAAATGATAAAAATACTGCGCAGAGTAGCTGAGACAGAAGAAAATAGGAATGGGGAGAAAGTATGAATATGCGAAACTTGGGAATATCTGTTTACCCAAACCATTCAACAGCCAAAGATGATAAAAAATACATTAATCTGGCATATAAATATGGATTCAGGCGCGTATTTACATGTTTGCTATCTGTTGAAGGAAACAAGGATCAAATCCTGGCGAACTTCAAGCAGACAATTGCTTATGCGAAACAGCTTGATATGGAAGTAATATGTGATATCAACCCGCGAATATTCAAGAAGTTGGGTATTTCATATGATGAATTATCTTTTTTTCATGATCTGGGTGTAGATGGTATTCGTTTGGACCTTGGTTTTACTGGAAATGAAGAATCTGTGATGACTTTTAATCCATATGAGTTAAATATCGAAATCAATATGAGTAGTTCAACGAATTACCTTGAAAATATTTTAAGTTTCCAACCTGATCGTAACAAGTTAACTGGCTGTCACAATTTTTATCCCCATCGATATTCTGGATTGTCCTATGATTTCTTTGTTGAGTGCAGTGAAAAGTTCAAAAAGCATGGATTGAGAACAGCTGCATTCGTTTCTTCAAATGTTGCTACATTTGGGCCATGGCCGGTTGCAGAAGGACTGCCTACTTTGGAAATGCATCGCGAATTGCCGATTGATGTCCAGGCGAAACATATGTTCGCTACAGGGTTAATTGATGATGTCATTATTGGCAATGCTTATGCATCTGAAGAGGAAATCAGGCTATTAAGCGAAATTAACAGAAAAAAATTAACGTTTAACATTGAAATTGTTGACACAACGAGTGATTTGGAGAGAAAAATTATTTTTGATGAACCGCATTTTTATCGTGGTGATGTATCTGACTATATGATTCGTTCTACACAAAGCCGTGTTAAATTCAGAAATGAGTCTTTTCCGCCACACAACACGACAGATATAAAAAGAGGAGACATTATTATAGAGAATGATTTGTACAAACAATATGCCGGGGAATTACAAATCGCTTTGAAGGATATGAAGAATTCCGGGAAAACAAACGTTGTAGGCAGAATAAGGGAGGATGAGATATTTTTGATTGATTATCTGAAGCCATGGGATAAATTTGCCTTTTCCAAATTGAGGTAGGTGAGGGGAAATGTATTATATTTGTCTTGATGCAGGTGGTACAAAAACTTATGCAGCAATTATGGACCATGACAGAAATATACTTTTTTCAGTAAAAAAGGGTCCGGGTAACATGGCGGTAAATACGGAGAAAGCAACTGAAAATATTACAGATGCAATAACAGCCTGTATGAAGAGCGGCCATGGGTATTCCTGTGAATTTATTGTTTTGGGAATTGCAGGGATTGAAAAAGGAAATTCCAAATGGCAATTCAAACAATACTTGGAGCAAAAATTCAAATTACCGGCTTTGGTCTTAAACGATGCAGAACTTGCCTTTTATTCTGTTTTGGGAGATCAAAACGGGATTTTGGCAATAGCTGGAACAGGGTCGATCTTTCTTGGCAAGAATAATTCCTCAGTTCAAGTAATTGGTGGTTGGGGTCATTTGCTGGGGGATGAAGGAAGTGCATATAATATAGGTATTCAGGCTTTGAAAGTAATAGTTAAAGAAATTGATCAGGGAAGTGTTCAAACAGAATTTGCAAAATCCTTGGCTAATGAATATGACATATTTGAACCTTCCAGGTTGAAAGAATTTGTTTACTCCTCTTCCAAAGCGGATATTGCGCATATTTCATTGCTGGTTTATCGTCTTGCTAAAACTGGCAATAAACATGCATTACATCTTTTGGAAAATGCTGGCTGTGAATTGGCCAAGCAGGCTTTCCAACTTGTTAAGAAACTTGAATTTAAATCATCAATAAAAATTGGTTTGAAAGGTAGTTTGTTGGAGAAAAATGAGATTGTTCGGGAATATTTTAAAATGAAATTAAAAGAATACTCGGCTGATATTTCATTTCTATTGAATAATGACCCAGTGGTGATTGGAGCCCTGGACGCATGGAAGAGTAACATGCCCGAATGTGAGTGACTTCAATTAGATTGACAAACAAAGCGGATCCCCGTTCGCGGGGATCCGCTTTGGACATTTTATTAACGTGTACATTATGAATATCTTAAAAAGGTTGTTTAACACTGTATGAAGAGAGGAATGAAATATGCATAATTTAATAAATGGCGTGTGGGAGACCAATCTGCCGTAAACAAATAAACAACAGTGTTTTTCTTTTTATCTACTTAAAGAATTTTTTGGACGTTTCAATTTACTTGTTATTGTTTCCCTTTTTGAAGGATATGTATAGCCAATCAGAAAAAATATGGGGGATTCGGATTTTAGTGTAAACTCATTTTAGTTGACTAAATGATTAGCACCAATAAGGCAGAGCGAGCCAAAGTCATCACAAACACAAAGGTATTAAAGAGGAAGCCTCTGTTTATAGAGGCTCAGACTGTAGATAAACCCCTTCTAATAACTGAGTACAGAAGGGGTTTTCTA
>CBEULT010000030.1:0-21705 GCA_965544045.1 uncultured Thermoactinomyces sp. | reverse complement strand
AACCAGTCTGATGGCCCAGACACCGGAGATGGTAAAGCAAGTTTCCGGAATCGATTTGAATCAACTGATCCAGGGCTTGACAACCCAGCAAATCCAAGATAAAAAACCACCTGCTTCGCCAGAATAGAGCTATAAACAAAAACTGCTGCCGTTTTTGCCAGGCAGCAGTTTTTAAATCTATTGAAAATAGAACTATTCCACTTTTCTATATTTCTTGTGGTTCTGTACCATTATTAACGTTTGCTTCATATTGTATTTAAAGTTTGGGATAAACAATGAGTGTAAACTCATCATTTTTTTGATGTTTTTCCTTATGATAAAGGCAATGATCGACGACACTTTTTAGCAGGATGTTTTTTTGTTTCGGGTCATCAATATGATGATAAGTATCGAGAATATGATTGATTTTTGGGATGACATTCCGCTTCGCATTTTCCCTTGCCTTTGCCATGCCCAGTTTCTTTTTGTTTTCTTTGATTTTTCTGCGGACTTCTTCCAATCGTTTTGCAATATTGTTCGATCGCTCTATGTATGTCTGTACATCATATACGCCTTGTTCCAACAAGTCATGCAAGTTGCCTTTTTGGGTTTCCAGGTTTTTTTCTTGCTGTTCCAGGTTTTCGATTGCCATCTCATAAACTTTTGTTTGGTCGTTTGCGGACTCTTCATTCAAATCCAATTTTACCTTGTAGTCCTTTAGCCAATCGTGCAAAGCCTCCAACAGGCGTAATTCCACATAATCGAGCCGGCTGCTTTTATTTTTGCATCCGCCGCCTCTTTTCTTATTGTCACAAATCAGATGGGCTACCTTATACCGCGAATACTTCAACAGCATGGTACCGCCGCATTGATCGCAAACAACAAGACCCGCCAAAGGATTCTTGAATACATAATGATAAGGGGAGTTCCTTCTTTTGGTCCTGATTTCCTGGGCTTTATTGAAAATATCAGCAGAAACAATCGATTCATGTTTTCCTTCCACGTCAATCCATTCGGTTACGGGCCGTGTTTTATATTTTTGTCCATTATGATCGGGGGTTTTTCTTCTCTCCATTTTCCTCCACTGTATTCTCCCGATGTAAACCGGATTTTTAATAATACTGAGAACCCCGTTTGAATTCCACTTTGTCTTGTTGTAAGAGGGGATGCCCATTTCATTAAGCCGGTTGGCAATAATGCGGGTTCCTATTTTCTCTTCGGTATACCAATTAAAAATCTGTTTCACAATGGGAGCCTGATCCGGGTCCGGGACAAGATAGCGTCCGGAGGTATCCTCTTTGATCTGATATCCATATGGTGGCCTGGTACCTACATAGTTCCCGTCCTGAACAGAGCGGATCCGGCCGCTTTGGAGCCGGCGTGTAATGATTTTCAACTCTTTTCGCGCCATAAACGCTTCAAATTCACTGTACTCTTCGTCAAATTCATCTTGCAGATCATAAACCTTACGGGGAGTGATGATTTTTGTCCCTGATTTCTGGAAGGTCTCCAGGATGATTCCTTGCTCTCGCATATTTCCGCGCCCCAACCGATCCATATCCATGACGAGAACGGCATCATAAGTGCCGCTTTCGACTTCCCGCAAAAGCTCCATCATTTCGGGACGGTTGATCAAGCTCTCACCGGATACAATTTCCTGGCGGATTTTTACGATGTTCAAACCTTGTTGTTCAGCAACCTGCAACAAGGCTTTTTTATGTTTGGCCAGTGTTTCCCCTTCGCCGCGCGCTTCAGCTTCCAGATCAGCCCGGCTCTTGCGAAGGTACATGCAAACTCGGTCCATGCCATAACCTCCTTACTTAATAATTTATATGCCCGTCCTTCTGTAATTCCTGCATAGGATTTACAGAGGTGGTCAAAGTGAGAGAAACGGACTTTGATAAAACTTACAGGATAGGGAATACCACGATTCATATCGTGGCGGTAAAGCAAACGGATGAAGAAAGGCAGGAGCGATTGGCAGAGGTTTTTCGTGTTATTGAAATGATCTGGTTAAAAGCAGCTGATGGTTGTCGCGAAGAACCGTTTTAAAGCATTATTAACGCAATTGTTTCAATACTCATATTTGATCATGATTTCCCGGACTTGTTGGTAACACGGTTAATCTGAGAATGACGAAGTAGATTGCCTGTAATGATTTTTGTTGTTCTGGTTAAAGAAAAAACAGTCCTCTGTTATTGAGATTGTTGGGGTAATGCACAGGAAAGCGGTTGATGAATGGGCAGGCTTTTCCGCAGTCGTTAAAAATGGGGAAGGAAAGATTCAAAATCTGGAGCCTTATAAATGTGATGATTTGTATTGTAAATATCCATTCTTATAATCTCGGGGTGATCACAATTATAGAGAAGAAAGATGGTTTGATATTTATAGGATGAAGATAGAAAAGTTTGAGAACGGGGACTCTGTGTGTCCCCGTCATTTTAACGCACGTTCATATGAATCTTTGCCAGGTAATAGATTAGCATGCTTCGCAATTTTGCTGAACCCATATTATCAGGGTTGCGGTTATAAAAGGGATACCTCGTCTCTCCTTGCCGTCACCTTGTATGTCTTATCCCACAGAGAGGAAATAGTTGTATACAAAGCGGCTACATCCAATCGTTTTGTTAATCAAGATCGCTAAGCAATAGACGGACGGTTTCTTTCTTCCCATTCATCTCCACCTTGATCGTGTCTCCGTCGACAACATCGACTAAATGGACGGTTTCTTGTGTATCGGCTACGTCACAGCCGGTCAGTAACAGCAGAATACTAAAAAGAAGAAGACTGATTTTTTTATGGTGATTTTCCCCCTTCATGGTACTTCTATCTATCTTACCAATGAAATCTATGAATATTGGACTTAAAACGAAAATCCTTTTCGAATGAAAAGATAGATGATTTTATCAGAAAGCGGGGATTTCTTTGAAAAAACAGGATTTATTCTTGGTCTGAGTCTGTTGTTGCTTCTTGTTGGCTGTGGGGGAGCGGATCAAGCGCAACCGCCCCAACCTGCCGAACAGCAATCCAAAAATGAGCCTTCCCAGGATGCGACAGGGCAAGTGACGTTTACCGCAGTCGGTCAGGAAGCTGATGTGCCCAAAGTCGGACATGTGACGTTGAAGAAGATCAGGAATGTGAACGAAACCGTAGACTTGAAACCGATAACAGTCACCATCAAAGACATCAAACTTTTCCATGTGGAGAAGGTATCCTCTGAGCTGAAACAGGGAATCGAATCCCTGTCTCAAAAGAAAGTGGGGGACACCCTGGATTATCTTCAAATTAAATATTCTGCGGAGAATACCAGTGACGCTAATGTCAGTTTTCTGGGAATCAGCACGATCACCACGAATACAGGTCAACAAATCGAAGTGTCTTTTGATGATTTCATTCTTGATGATGAAATGCAAATGTCGGACTACTTGGGCAAGGTGAGAAAAGAAGGACTCCTTGGGGTTCCGGTGAAAAAGGCGGACGAGATCAAGCATCTCAAGCTGTTTTTTGACATGGTGATCGATAATGAAAGTGGCGAGACCCTGAAAGAATCACAAAAGGTCGAATACGATTTTTAATGAAAAAAGTGAGGGATCAAGCTAAGCTCAGCTACCCTTTTTATTGGGGTAGCTTTTTGTTTCAGCCGTGAAGGTTGGAAGCGGCAAAGTTATTAACACCAATCAAATTAGAAAAAACACTTATCTTAATTCTGCGTTTTTTCGTCCCCAATGTCCCTTCCTTGTCCGGTATTCAGTTGTTTGAAAGCCTTCAAATGTTGTTATAGCTCTATCATCAATTTCTTCATGTACCACAAGCACTGACCATTTTTTTGCTCCAAGGTTAACTTTACTCTATTGCCAACATTACACAACTCCAAAGGAACACATGTAACTACTTGCTTAAATCCAAAAAGTCCATCATGATTCATAAAAATTTTTGTTAACCAAAATACAAATTTTTCCTTGTCAATTATTTCGTTTTTCTCCGAAGATCCAGTTGCAAGAAGACATCACAAAGTTACCGAAACCATATACCAAAAGGCAACCAATCCAAGTGATGAAAACGGCTGGCAAACATATCGAGGATGAAGAATTGACTCAGGAAATGAGGGCATAGGTCCAGGCACCCAGGCGACCCGTGCCGGTACCATCCAAACATTGAAATGGAAATCACCGGAACCATTGAAAAAATTGGGGAAAATAGCTATTTTTTTGATGTAAAAAAGGGAGTCATCACTATTGAGTTAAAAAAATTGGAAAATGGTTTGCTATATATGAAAGATGGTAATCGAAATTGTAATTATCAAAAACAATAATTTAAGCTTAAAGATAAATCTTTTCTTTTACCTTAAATTTATATAAAATAACATAAGGGGATACATAAAGGAGAAGTCAAAGTGAATAAATTTGTAGTGGCTGTAGTAGCTTCACTATTACTTGTTTTAAGTGGATGTACAATAATCGCAGAGAATAACAAACAAACCACTGAAAAGTTAGATGCCCAAAGTGTTCTAAAGAAGTCGGTCGAAGAGATGAAAACGTTGAAAGGCTATAAGTGGCAAACTACAGCACAGCAAAATGTAAAAGCCTCTGAGCCGGGAGTCTACGCAAATACAAAAGTAAATGGCAATGTCGACTATATCAATGAGGTTACTTTTCGTGCTGATTTAGGAATGTCCGCTGATTTTTATGACAACACTCGTGAAAACATTTCTTATGAGTTGGTCGCAAAAGACCAAATGGTCTATATAAAAGACGGCTACACAAACCAATGGGTTAAAACCAAAATGACCCCAGATATGCTGGAACTGTTTCTTGGTTTAGATCAGGAATACAGTAATCCCCAGTTTTTGTTGGAGAAAATGCTGATCGATGTAAAAGATGTAAACATGACAGAACAAAGCGACTCCTATATTTTGGAGTTAACCTTGATTGATCCAAATCGCATCAAGCCGTATATGGAGTACGCCTTGCGAAACTGGGAAAAAGATCCCAGTGTAAAATATGACCAGGTTAAATTCAATGCTTTCAAAATTACTCTACATATTAACAGGGAAGATTTCACATTAAATAATGTTGAGCAAGACGTGAAAATAAATATCCCGGTTACGGTTGCGCCCGAAGCAAGTATAAATCTGGATCAAAAAATGAGTCTGGATTTTAAAGGAGAAGTGACAAATATTACAGTCCCATCAGAGGCTGAATCTGCACAAGAAGTAAATCCTGGATCTGAAAACAAAAATGTCCCTGGAGGTGCATATAAGCCAGGAGACATTTTCAAAGGAATTGACGGTGGCATAAACCCCGAATTCGGTGGTTCTTCCGGTTCTTCTGGAAACCAAGACAAAGATGTAATAGTAGATCCCAGTTTTGGTTCTTATTAATAGTTTCAAATAGAGCAGGAGGGGGTGATTAGCCCCCTCCTGTCTTTTCATACCTTATCCTCCTACAACTCTACGAAATTTAGGAAGACCTTATTTTCTTTGGTGGTTTTTACCATTTTGCGTTTGACTACTATAAAGAACAAGGAGAGCCCGAACCTGTATGGAACAATGATCATGTAGCAGGAGAAGGGGTCGATGTCCCGGCTTCCCTTTAAGCAAACAATCTTCTCTCCAATTGACTGAAGCTTTGACTTATATAAATCCTTTGGGCATTCGATTCAACTTGATACTTACCTTTTCATTCATGATACTCTTGCAGATGGAGGGAATAGTGGAAGTACTGTTTTCAATCGGAAAGAGCGAACCCTCGAGACATCGGGGTACATAACGGTAGTGACCAATACAGCTGCATATCCGGAGGAGGACAACTCATTAGTTTTTTTCTGTTAATTTATCGCAAGGCTTATTATCAAGCCGATTTTGCTCACCAATTTAATAAAGGGGAAAAAACAATCATCATTATATCCTGGTTAAACAAACGGGAGGACTTTGCTGTGAAAACGTGTTGTCTATTATGATATAATCGGCTATCAAGAGGTAGTTATTATCCTTTCCCGAACACCAGGTGCTTCGAAAAAATCCCCGGGGTTGTTCGGAAACGCCAAAACCCGTATGAAACAAGGAAAAACTGAGTTTCCAACTGACAAATGACAAGGAAAATGGCTCGAAAATTTTGCTTGAAAAGGAGGTGTTCGGAAAGTAGCGTAGAAGACCAGTGATAACAACGGTTACAGCGAACGCCGTCTCAACAGAAACACCTCATTAAAGAGGATTGAAAATTTTTAACAATTGGTCGATCTGGCTTATTTGCAACCGTCTCAACAGAAACACCTCATTAAAGAGGATTGAAAACGATCTCAGCTCGCCGGCCGCGGCAAGCTGGGCTGCGTCTCAACAGAAACACCTCATTAAAGAGGATTGAAAACTGATAAATACGGAAATGGTATTCAAAAATGCCTTGGTCTCAACAGAAACACCTCATTAAAGAGGATTGAAAATCCATTTGGACACATTTTATCAACTAAATAAAGTGTCGTCTCAACAGAAACACCTCATCGAAGAGGATTGAAACTGGAAGTATCCTTCATGAAGCCAAAAGCGATGCCAGTCTCAATAGATACACCTCATTGAAGAGGAAACGGTAGCTTGTGCTTTTTCTAATTGATTGATGCGCTTAGTCAGGTGGATCTTTTTAAGAAATTTTGAACAGTAAAATATAGAAACCTGTTCTTTAAAATCATGAACAGGTTTCTTCAATGGTTTATAATTTGAGTTGTTTTACTTTTTCTAACTCTGCAAAGTCATATGGTTTAATATCAAAATATTTTACAACACTTCCAACGAGAAATCCAACTTTAAAGGGTTCATCTTCGATGTAGTATTTTTCCCACGGCCAAACACTGTTTTCCTCCAAATCATCTACATGTCCACCGCAACGGATACCAGAATAGATGAATGACACTTTATATGAAAGTTGCCTCTCAAATTCATCCAAACGTTTTTCCAGACGATTACACTTTACAAAATGTTTGACAGCAAGTGGCGGAAAGCCAGGGGCAATTCCTAATATTTCATGAAATTCTGGCGAAAGTGGCTCCACTTTATTCATTTTTCCAGAAAATCCTTTTTCATGGATTCAGTTTGAAAAAAAGGAAGAAATCAGCTTTATTATGCGGACTTATATTTTCTTAAATATGGGGGTATTTTTTTAACAGGTGCATATTTTCCAAATGATTTGGGACATTGGTGCTTGCCAGTAAAGCAGGTTTAATACCCATTAAAAATGCTTCATAATCAATTAATGGCTTTTTCAATTGATATACCACCTCCATTTAATATACTACAAAGAGAGGGAGGCTTAGCTAAAGCGTAAAAAACCGACTGTATCAAGTGTAGCAGGGGGATAACACAGTTTCCCAAGCATTCAAATATCGGATCCAGTGACTTTTCGAGTATACCGCTAAGTGGCTGGTGATCCCGGCTTTGCAGTGGACATACTCTTGCCGTCAAAGAGCATGCCCACTCTTTTTTACTCCACGTATTGCCATACTCCATCGACACAGGTCAGATCCAAAACAGTGTCAGAAGGTGGCCCTACCGGCATGACGGAATCAAATAAAATCCGAAAACTCTCTTTCTCCAGATATGGATCTGTCTCGGCCTCCATACTTGGTTCTCCTGTTTCGCTGAACGGTTTTCGCATTAACCTGTGGTATAATGGAGACAATTCACTGTTTGCATGTGGAGCCTTTTTGGGGCTCTTCTTTTATTTTTGGTGCGGAAAATATATCAACTGTATATCCTGCAAATACAGTAACCCCCTCTTTCGTCTTGATCTCTAGCAAATTGGTCATGGGGATTTCGACCTTTCCCGCATCTCCCACATCCAAACGAAGCATTTTTGGTTTCTCCCCGAAAGAACATGTCAACCGAAGCAGACCGGGATGATTCTGTCCAAGAAGGTTTGTTGCCAGATGGAAATGTTTAAATATTAATTGATCCGGTAACATTTTAAGGAACTTATTGATTTCCTCCCATGTTCCTTCGGCTTGGATTTTCCTTTTGATCGCGATTCCTCCTTTCCTGCTCTTGCCATCTGTTGCGCTCCTATTATATAATATTCTGAAAAGTGGTGACAAATTTTTAAAAGAAACCCGATGATTATCAAAATATAAGAAATGAATCACCAAAGACACGTCATTTAACTAAAATATCCTGAAAATCGGGTCGCTATATTCGGAATATGTCCCATTTCTCCATGGGAACAGCCGCTTTTTTGCTGAAAAAATCTTCGGTGGGGGATAGGATGAATCAGGTAGATCGAATTGCATTTGGCAAATTTGTAAGAGAAATAAGATTGGAAAAGAAGCTTCGTCAAAGCGATTTAATCGATGATTTTCTTTCGCAGCCGGTCCTCAGCAATATCGAGAGCGGAAAAGGACAGGTTAGCGAAGACAAAATGCGTTACGTCCTGAAGAAACTGGGGATGGAAGAGGACCTGTCAAAGTTTTATCTTGACCGGAAAGAAAAGAAAGAGGAAGAGGAGGCCAACGAAGAACTACGCATCAATCTGATTGCCGTCGAAAATACGATTGATTTGGTTGGCGCTGACAAGGGCCTGGAGGAACTGAGAGAATTATCGGTGCCCTATAAACATCCTTTTCAGGTTATTCTTGCATATCTGAAAGCTAAAGGTTACTTTAAGAAGAAAAATTGGAAAAAGGCGTACAATTATTTTTTTAATGGCATTCATCTTATAGACAAGCATTATCCCGGCATGAGAACATCCAACATAAAAAGTGCCTGTTATCATGTATTAGGTATGTTGGAATACAGACAAAACCAACTCCATCAGGCCCTGATCTATGCCGACGAAGCGCTCAAATATTTTGTCAAGGATGGCGACAGGCAGTATCTCAAAGACCTGATTCTGATCAGCAAAGTTATTTATCTGGAAAAGCTGAATCGGGTGGGGGACGCGCAAACCATCCTGGATGAAATCGCTTCAAGCGGAACCAGCGCTCAACTTGTTTATGGCAGCGAAAGCAAGGAAGCCTCCTTAAACATGTATGAAATGGAGGCCAAACTGCTGGCAAAAGCAAAACGTTATCCGCAAGCTGTCAAGTTTGCCCTGAAAGGGATCGAATTGGCCAGAATTGATGGAATGTATGAGCGGTCGCTGGAACTGTGGACAACCCTGGGCAGCATCTTTGTAGAGACCGGCAAAATCCATCTGGCGCAATGCTGTTTCCGGAGTGCCCTTAACCTGAAGAAAAAAATCAAACGGGAGTATCTGCTGGCCTACGTTTACTCACAATTGGGAATGTTGTACTATATACAGGAAGATATCAAAAATGCAGAAAAAGAATTCTCTTTTTCTCTGGAATACAGCCGCAAAACGAATGATATCTATCTGGAAATTGTGGCCCTGACCGGGTTGGGCAAATGTTTGATGAAAAACGGGCAGCGGGATCAAGCCCTTTCTATTCTGAATGAAGCATTAAAGCTGGCTGATCGGCACACCTTTCTGGACAAGAAAAATGAATTGCTTATGATTCTGGCCAATTATCTAAAAAGCATTGGTGACCCCAATTTTAAAAACTATGCCCTGGACTTCTTTTCTTCCTATGTGAAGACACTTGAAGGAGGTGAAAGAGACATGAACGGTACTTTCCAACCCATCAAACGTCATGCTGCTGGTGATCCTCCTATGCCTTAAGTAAAATACTCTGGAAGGAGGTAATAAAGACATGAACAGGAACGACACTTTCCAATCCATCAAGCGTCATGCCGCTGGTGATCCTCCTCACGGCTAAACGAAACCCGATAAAAAAGTTACTCCGTTTTGCCCATTCTCATGATTTTTTCACGTATTCTCCCAATGGTCATAAACCAGGGAGAATTTTTTTCTGTTATGATATAATCGGGCTTATCAAAGAGGCAGTTATTTCTCCTTTTCCGAACACCAGGAGCTTCGAAAAAAAGCCGGGGGTTGTTCGGAAACGCCAAATCTAGCATGAAACAAGGAAAAACTGAGCTTCCAACTGGCAAACGGCAAGGAAAATAACTCGAAATTTTGCCCCAAAAAAGGAGGTGTTCGGAAAATGACGTAGAAGACCAGTAATAACAACGGCTACAGCGGACGCAGTCTAAATCAGTACACCTCATCTAAGAGGATTGAAACTGGTTCTTGGATGGCGGATGGCAAAATGACTTTGGGTCTAAATCAGTACACCTCATCTAAGAGGATTGAAACTCAAAACTCGGCGAGAAAGAACGTTCCAGTTTCGAGGGTCTAAATCAGTACACCTCATCTAAGAGGATTGAAACACTATAAGAAAGGACAAATATAATTATTATTTGGAGTCTAAATCAGTACACCTCATCTAAGAGGATTGAAACACATAGGCTATGACCTTGCCTGCTTTGGATACATATCGTCTAAATCAGTACACCTCATCTAAGAGGATTGAAACGACATCGGACGGGGATATAGCAAAGCCAAAAGCCAGTCTCAATAGAAACACCTCATCCAAGAGGATCGAAACTACTGTAGTTAAAGTCTTGCTTTGGTTGACTGTTTCGGGAATAGTCCCTTGTGAATGTATCGGGCAAGGGGCTTTTTTTGTTTTTGTAAATAGGACTACGTTAAGTGCGGGACTTTTTCATGATGAGGGATACAGAGGCGTCTGCCTGAAGTTTTCCGGAAGGTTATGCCAAATTGAGGTTGGACGCATTATCCAGACTGCCTTAAACTGATAATGATCCCGAGTGCCTTTTATTACACTCCCTGGGGTAACGGGACAAGAACGATTCCAATATTTCTGAGAGGGAAGACACGATGTCAAAAGTTCATCGGATTCATGCCAATTACCGCGACAGGCTGATTGAAATCATTGCCGAGTTGTTACGCGATCCCGGTCCCCACTCAATCAGGGACAAGGCCGAAAGATACGGTATTTCTCAGGAGAAGCTCCGCAAGGATCTCAATTATCTGATCAGCAAGCTTAATGATATGAACCAGAGAGAGTATATCATCCGAAGACGGGGTTATTACGAAGGCAACTTTGTGCGGGCGGTTGCCAACTTGTCCCGCGAGGTGAGGCTGTATCTGTTTCTTGCCCTTCAGCAATTGCGGCCCATGCTGAAGGGAGGCGGAGAAAAAGCATATCAGGAGTTGTTGAACCATGTGTATTCTGTTTTAAGCGAAGAAGATGTTCGAAGATTGAAAGATTGGTCCCATTTCTATTTTGTAAGCGAATACGGGTATCCTCTGAACAGGAAGCATTTTTACCAATCGTTGCAGGAAGTGTTCGATTCGATCCGACTCAACCAGATTTTGCGTTTCCACCATAATGGAAAAATCAAATATTTTGACCCTTATGCGATATATTATGCCAAGCATACGTTTTACCTTATCGGAAAAAGAATTATGAAACCGGATTTCTCCGGCAACAGACTTGTGCATATGCGGCTGGACCGGATTCGGGATCTGGAGAGAACGATTCACCCGTGTCCAGAGAGAGAAAAAAAAGAAGAGATCTGGGTGTACAAGCAAAATCATGCCAAAGATTATATTGAGAGGATGCTGGAAGCTGAACAGGGTCAGGAAAAAACGGACTATGTCATCCGGGTCCATGATAAAAAGGCTTTTGAACGGATCCGGGAAAAACAGTGGCATCCCAAACAGGAGATCCATGCAATTACTGAAGGGGAAGCGGTCGGGGAAATCACCTTTCCGGATACAACCAGCTGGCTGGAAGTCAAAAAATGGATATTGGGCTGGGGAAGCGCGATTGAATTGATGAAGCCGGCAGAGAAACGAAAGGAAATCTGTGAAGAGATAAAAACAATGTATCTGAAGCGGTATCGAGGCGGGATGTGATTGCCCTTGATGCTGTTTTTTTGTGATTGATTTTAACATGGCAGAGTTTTTCTCTTATTACATTTCTGCTTTTCGGAACCTTTAAATGGTTCCGTTTTTCATTTTCAGACGAATTTGAGCTATTGCCTTGCTCCGTGCCTGAAGCGGATAATGGCAGTGGGGAGGTTGGAAAAATTGGAACTGCGCGAATTTAGCGACCGCCTGCTGCTTGCGTTCCAGGAGATGGATCTGTCCGAAACCATTGCAAAATCGTTCAACTATAACCCTGAACGCAACCTGCTGGATCAGTCGATGTGGGATCATATTCGCACCGGTGTGGAAGCCTGCCTGGCTCTCTTGAACTATCTAAAATCTTTAGGTTTCCACGTAGATGAAGAAGAGTTGAAGCTTGCTTTGATCGCATTCGTCCTGCATGATTTGCACAAAGAATCGTCCATCCGGAAGAAAGAATCAAGTGAGTATGCGATCCCGCTTGAGGAAATTGAGAGGGTTTCTAGTCATCTTTGCCAAACGCTTGAAACAAATATTCCGCCTGCCAAGTTTATCCGGGCGGCCGGTGTTTCCAGTTTCTCACCCAAATTGGGCGATCTGGGAGCATTGCCCGGCGAATGCCGATGGACCTGCATTCGTGATTGGGTCAAGCTGATGGATCAGGCTGCATCTATTACATGTATTGCCGAATGTATGGAAAAGCGGACGATTCATAACCTGACTGAACATCTCTGTCGGCTGTTGCCGCCCAAAATTACCGAAAATATGCGGATTGTATACCATTACGTCCAGGAGATACGCGGCATGGTTACCACACAAATGCACAATGGTATGGCCTTGCTGATGAAACAGCATGATTATTTTCCATGGCTTCGGTTCGGGGATGGGACGCTTTATATCACTTTTGCCGGCGAAAGTTTGCCGGAAAAGAAATTGCTGATTGACGGCCTGATGCAACTGTTCTTTCGTTCCATTGCCGATGCGGCTGATCAGGTGGATCGGGAAAAGCTTTTTAACCGGGCTACCTTGCAGTGTCAGACGCTGGCGTTTCTGGTTTATTCTTCACCTCAGGATTTTGCAAGACTGTTTCATGAGATTTTTCTCAAGGCCTCAGGCAAAAGCAAAACGTTTCCGGAAAACAGTTTCGATAAAGGCAAACTGTCTTCCTATCAGGCAAAGAGCGTGGACGAGCTGTTTGCCCGCTTTGAAACAGATCCTTCCTTTGATGAAGAGTTCCGGGAGAAATGGTACTATACCGCCCGGTATATGGCTGCTTTGCAACGCCTGATTCAGCGTCTGGAAGGGTTGACGCCTTCTGAATCGCTCAAGAGCCTTGCTGCAAACTTTGGTTTGCAGGCTGATGACATTGTCCGAATGGTACCTGATACTCTTCACAGCAACAACAAGCGGTATGATGGTGCGATCTGGCTGGCTTATCGATATATCAAAAGTGCCGAAGTGGATGGGAAACGCGCTGTTCATTTGCCGATCGAAGAGTGGCGGCTGGAGGTAAGAAAGAAGGCCGTACGCTTGCTTGAAGGAAAAATTACTCCCGAGAAAGTGATGGAGATGATCAGTGATGAGTTGAAAATGAATGAGGATCTCAAGAGTTATTTCAGGGAGCAACTGGTGGTCTCCTGGGAGAAGAGCAGAGAGTTGAACCATCTCGATTCCAGGAATCTGCTGAAAAAGAAAACACGGTCCCAGAAACGGATTTGCAACTTGTGCAACCGGCAGATTCTGGATGGTGTTCAGCCCAAGGTGAAAGGCCAGGTGATCCAGGACAGTGTCAACGTCTTTAGCAACCGGATCTTGCCAAAGGGATGGGTGCCCGGAAAGCGGAGTGATGTGGCAGCTTTGCACTGGTGCGGTGTGTGTTCACTGGAATTTATTTTAAGACAGGTGTTTTCCGTTGACAGTTTTGCGGGAGGGGACAAGTCACGGCAAATTTATCTGTTTGCTTTTCCGTCCTTTCAAATTACAGAAGAAGGCTTGCTTGAGTTGCAAGAAGAGCTGAAACATTTTTTTGGAACCATTCATGTACATCGTCGGGGAAATTTCAAACACATTTGGCAGTTTCCTTTTGTGGAAGATGATAAAGAACATCTTCGAAATCATTTGCGGGTTCATTTCCAATTGTACAGTGAATTTTTCCAGCAGGAACTGGCAGAGCGCAATCGCCCGCCGGGCACAGGAGATGTGCTAAAAGCAAGTCCGCCCGGAAATGTCCTGATGTTTACCTATGACTGTTACAGCAACACGCTTGAACGTACCCGGGAGGAGGCCTGGTTAAAGGCTCTTACGGCAGCACTTTCTCTTCACAAGCTGTATGGTTTCCGGATTTTGTTGACGGAGAAGCCGTTTGTGTTTTTGTCGGACGTGCGTGAGATTCATTATGCAATCCATCTGGATGCTCCTCCTTATAAAGTGGTCCGGCTGTTGAACAGGAGCGAAAGCCGCGGGACAGCCGACTTTGTGGTTCCGATTGAACAGGTAAGAGAGATGTTGTATCGCCTGGCCTATATCTGGGAAATTCATCAAACCGTGCATCCGATCGATTTTGCCAAGCCAACGGACAAGAATGTATCTTCCATATTGCATCAGCTGGATGTCCACCCCATGGCAGGAGCATATTTTTTCAAGAGATTCCTGACAGAAAATCCGTATCCAACCAGCGCTTTTGAACGGTCATGCAGGGAAATTAACCAGAAACAAGGAGGAGACATAATGGGACTTGCAAGGGAAATCGCCCTGGCCTCGCTGGAGCTTTACAAGCCGGATATCTCGCACAAAGGCAGATCGCATCGTTATGAAAACCTGTTTCGACTAGCTGTAAAGGGGATCAAGGAGAAACGGGATAAAAGCGAATTGTGCGGATTGATCACCAAACGGCTGGAGCGCCTCTCCGGTCAACAGCGATCAGGCTATGTACCGGGAATTGATGCGACGAAGGTCATGCGGTTTGTGGATCTGGTTTATGACCGGTTTTTCATGGAAGTTTGCGGAGGGAATATTGCCAAACTCAACCAGAAACAGAACCAGTTGGCGGATGGAATTTTCTTTGAGACTCACCTTGAACGGGTAAAAGAAGTTCGGGAAAAACAGGCGGCAAAAGCCGAAAATGGCAGGAGGGATTCAGAATGATTACACAAACAGGCTGGAAGGATTCTCTGGTAAAAAAAAGGTTGGAAAGGCATCTCCCGAACGAGGTTCCGCTTTATCCCAAAAGGCAAGCTGTTTCCTTGGTAATTGTCCGGGAGTTTGATTCGACGGCCGTGTTGACAACGGAAGGGCAGACACTGGATGTGGAGTTGGTAAGAAGCGGGTGGAAAAACAGGGAGCTGATTTCCCGGGTACTTCTGCAAAAACGCAAACAAATCGCGCCGGAACGCCGGACAGGCCGGGCGTTTAACCGCGATCGCGGCCTCGGAGAAAAATGCGCATATATGGAGCAGATGTGCGGAAGGTGCCCCGACTGTCTGATATACGGGTATGCGGCAACCAGCGGTGAAGGAGCCCAGCGTTCCCGTGTGTGGACAGATTCCGGCTTTGCGATCCGTTCCTATGATGCGATGCAAAAATCTATTACCCTGAATGCAATCAAGGACACAACCCAGGGCGGAGTCGCCGGGAGCGCGTTTGCAGAGCGGGAACATATCCGGCCCCAGGTGTTTTTCCCCACCATTGAAACGGCCGTCGATGTTACACCCTCTGAATTCCTGTACATCTTGCGCAATATTCTGGCTACAACCCGTTACGGAGCGGAGAGCAATCGGCAGGGCTTTGTTCAAAATCATGTGGCAGCTATGCTCTTTGGCAGGGGGGAGGTGCTTTCCAATCTGGCCTTGACCCAGGGTGTGTATGACCGGCTGTTGGAGAAAAATGGGGAAAATTTCAACGAGTTTCCGTTGGAACGCTCGGAAGTGACAGAAGCAGTGCTTGATGTGTTAAATAAGGAAGCACATGCGTCGTATCTCCCGGTCGAGATTTGTACCGGTGAAGAACTTCGGGCATTTCTTGCAAGTGTGCGCGACCTGTGGCGAAGTGAGGAGGCGAATGAAGAATGGCTCCGGGAGCTGGAAAATCACCATCAGGCATATCTCGAAAAATTGTCCAAATAGAAAAACGGTTTGCCTACCGTATTGTGATTGAGTTGGAGGATTACCTGTTTTTCGCAAGCGCCGAGAAGGGGAAGGTTGCTGAGACCGCTCCCCTCCTCCACAATTACGCACTGGCATATGCCATGTGCTGGGCAGTTTCTCCTTACTATTACAAATACCAGGCACCGGAATACAGCCAACATCTTCAGCCTCTGAACGAAAAGGGAATCTATATCTTTCCTGCCTTAGCAACAGAAGTAACGCACCGGCTCATGCAATATAACACCACCTCTGAATCCTTTCTGATGACTCGGGCACAAAGCCTGGGGTACCCAAACTGGGGATTTATCAAATGCATTCGGCCGGGAGCCAGATTTGAGACATATTCCTTGAGCCGCAAATCACTTTCTTTTCCATCACGGATCCGCCTTGGGAAGTGGATGAGTCAGGCACGTCTGGAAGTGGAAGAGATTGCTCCTGAACCTGGAAAGGGAAAACAGAGTCCTGTCATGCTTAATGTTCAGGATCTTCCGAAGACCCCGGATTACTTTACATCCATGTACAATGTATTGCCCACGCGGTTGGTGAAGGAAGCGGAGTGGAAGGAAGAAACAGAAGGTTACCGGGTTGGCGAGATATTTTTGCCGGAAGCAGCATTTTGGCAGAGGTGAGGACATGATCCGGATTCGGGAAGAAAGAGCGAAAACATATAACTTGCCATTTATCGGAAATATTCGTCCATACGCGCACCAGGCCGTACAACTTCGGTTGGTTGAACGGGCTGTCGGGGGAAAGGGCAAGGCAATCATATGGAACAGGGCACGAACCGGAGCGGGAAAAACTCTGGCCAACTATGGCTATTTGACTCAAAATCCCCAAATGAGAGCCCTGGGAGTCTATCCGGTAAACGAGCTCGTAAAGGATCAGTTTCAATCATTGAAACAGGGCTTGCCGCTGGGCATCTGGGATGAAATCTCTCTCTGGACTGCGGAAGAGATGCGCAAAAACCGAATGCCGGGAGAAAACAGGCTGGAACAGATCAAGCGCTTGTCTACCCCTTATCACCGGGCCGTGATGACCAATCCGGACCACTTGATGCTGATCGCCCAGGAACGGTTATATGCCTATCGGCAGGGTGAGCGGGTGGAAGCTTTTTACCGGCTTGGTGAATATGTCCTTCAGGTATTTGATGAATTTCATCTGTACAATATTGCACAGGTGAATTTCCTGGCGCAGTGGATGGCCTTCATGGCAGCTTCGTTTCCAAACAAGGCATTTGCATTTATGTTGTCTTCGGCAACTCCGCGGCCTGATGTGTTCCGGTTGCTTGAAGGAACGGGGATAGAGATCTGGAATGTCCAGGAAGAAACAGATCGTTGGCTGAAAGAGGAGAATCCGCCAGTATACGAAGAGAGAGTCTTTTTGGAGCCGATTCATTTGCAGATGGTTTCAGGTTATTTGCAGGCATGGAACACTGGCGAACGAATTTTGCAGAATTGGGGTGAAACAGAGGTTTATTTGTCAGAGTGGCCGGATGCGAGAGGCTTGATCATCCTCGATTCCATACATGAAGCGCAAGTTCTGGCCAATTCATTGCGAGAAAAAGGATATGACGTCGGAGAAGTACACGGTCTTTCTGACCGTAGCCGAAGCCGGGAAGCATTGGCCAGGCAAATCACAGTGGCCACTGCAACGGTGGAAGTGGGAGTCGACTTCAAGGATGAGTTGCGCAAGGATTTGCTGATTTTTGAAGCGCGCAATGCCGGAAGCTTTATGCAACGGCTTGGCCGTATCGGCCGCGGCGGCCGCCTGAATCCTGAACCGCCGCTGCATGTCTGGGCTTATGTGCCGGGTTATGTGGCTGAGCAAATTCGGGACAGTTCCTCATCTGAAATTTCCAGGACGGAACTGGAAGAGATGGTGACAGGGGCGTATCAAACTTTCCAGAATTTCTCCCGCTACATTGAAAAAGTGGGAGGAATGAACCTGGTCCACAGTCTTCATCTGCAGAAAAAGCATCATATGGATCGTGAGCAAAATCCGGCTCTTGAAACAGTAAAAGACTTTGCCGGCCGGATGTACGGCGTCGGGTTTGAGGAAATGGAGCGCCAATATCTGAGCTGGAAACGTGAGAAACTTTTGGAGCCTGTTTTGAGTTTCCGCGGACAAAATACCCTTGAATACCAGATTCTCGGATGGGAACCTGAAGAGTCGGAGACCTTTTATCCGGATATCTGGTTTTGGGACGAAACCTCTCCAGATATTCCCCTCAAACGCTATGATTACAGTTTTGTGCTCAGACGTCGCCGGGTACGATTTGTGGACAGGGAAGAGCTTGTCAAGCGAGTGAAAGGACATGTTGCCGGGCCGGAACAGGAAGAATTGTTGCAGTCTCTTAAACGGGACCATGTTCTGGGATATTCAGTTGCTTTGGGGGTTCGGGACAAACCGGCCAGCCTTGTTTGGCGGCTTCCGTTCAAGGCATCACGCTATGCAGAACAGCTTGTTCGGCTGGATCGCCTGAGTCTTGAGTCAGATGAAAGAGACCTGAATGATCAGTTGAACATGTTATTTCAATCCATGAGGAGAACTATCTGGATCGTATACATTGTCAAGCGGTCAGTCAGAGAGCTGAACGATCATCTTTGCCTGCCGCCCATGTTCCGGGTGTATCCGGCTAAAACGGCACAGGGAGCGGACTGGAGCATCGCATTCAATTCTGAAGCTTTTCAACTCTGGAGTGTCTGGGAAACGATAAAAAGCGAGGTTTTTTGAAATGGAAATTGTGGTGGAGGCTCATGCCATCAATGCATACGTTTACTGCCCCCGTCGCTGCTATTACGAATACGTCGAACGCGTGTTTTATCACAATGTCTATACGATTCACGGAAAACTGTTGCATGATCATGTCGATCATGCTGGCATGGAGCATCGGGGGGAACGGCAACTCTTCCGTTCCCTTTATCTCCGGTCCGAGAGTCTGGGGTTGTCTGTCCGGTGTGATGTGATTGAAGAGTCAGACGAGTCTGTATACCCTGTTGAGTATAAACGGGGACGAATGTCGGGTTGGGAAAACAACCACATGCAACTTTGCGCTCAAGGATTGGCTTTGGAAGAGCGGATTGACAGAGAAGTTGCGTTTGGATACCTCTTTTATTACGGATCGTTCAGACGGGAAAAGGTCATGTTTGACAAGTCTTTAAGGGAGCGTACGAAGCAAGCGGTCAAAGAAATCCGGTCCCTGTATTTTCAGGATCTACCGCCTGAAGGGATTGATGATTGGGCCAAATGCCAAAAGTGCAGTATGGCAGATTATTGCCTGCCGCAGGAAAGAGCCGGATTGAAGGGGAAAGTGCCATGGGAACATTTTATTTGAGCGAGCCTTATTGTTTTGTGCGAAAAGAATCGGAACGACTCAAAATCTATAAGGACCGGTCTCTGATCCGTGAAGTGAGGGTTCAGGAGTTTTCCCGCTTTTTTATCCATGAGTCATCGACGTTGACCACAGATGCGTTGATGTTGCTGGCAGAAAAGGGGATTGATGTCGTGTATTTTTCAGGAAATCGTATGGTTGGCCGGTTTATCGGACCGGAAAACAAAAACGTCCGCTTGCGGATTGCGCAGGTGGAAGCACACCTGTCCGGGGAAAAAAGCTTTCACATCGCGCGGAATCTGATCCTGGCCAAATTGAAAAACACCCGAACCAGCCTGCAACGTTTTGCGCGTCATCGCGAATTGGAGCTGGGTCCGGTCATATTGTTCATAAAGCAATCGATGGAACATGCTTTAAAAGTGCGGGATCTGGAAGAATTGCGCGGGATTGAAGGAATGGTGGCCAAACGTTATTTCGAAACATTCCCCATGTTGATCCGGAAAAGCGATTTCCGGTTTGAAGGGAGAAGTCGAAGGCCGGCCAAAAATCCGGTTAATGCCATGCTGAACTACGGATATGCTCTATTGAGAGCGGAACTGACGGGAGCCCTGCAAGCTGCCGGTTTGGATCCTTATATCGGATATCTTCATCGTGAAAAATATGGCAGGGAATCATTGTCTCTGGACATGATGGAAGAGTTTCGTTCCATCATGGTTGACAATCTGGTCATCAAAATGGTTAACCAGGGAGTGATCAAACCCAAAGACTTTCACGATGATATGGGAGAGCCACGTCTAAAGGATCATGCCCGAAAACACTTTTTGCAGGAATTTGATCGCAGGAGAAAAGACGAAGTGTTTCACCAACTGTTGCAAAGAAAAATGAGTTACCGTGAGGTTTTCCATAAACAAGCGATCTTGTTGGCCAAATTCATCAAAGGGGAAGTGGATGATTATTACCCCTTCCTGGTTAAATAAACAGGGGGACTGTGCTGTGAAACGTGTGATCTGTTATGATATAATCGACGATCGCAGAAGAAACAGGATATTTAAACTTCTGAAGGATTACGGACAGCGTGTGCAATACTCCGTATTTGAAGTGGAATGCGACGAAAGAAACTGGCTTCAGCTTGAATTCCGCTTGGTATCGCTGTTGGATGAAGAAGACTCGCTGTCTGTGTATATCTTGTGCCAGTCGTGTACACGACGCACCATTCATAAAGGAACTTTTTCCGCAAGGCTGGCGGAAGACAGAAACCCGATATTATAGGAGGATTACATGTACAGGTTATGTTTGAAAGTCAATACATCGTACAAGGGAAATGCAGTCGGAGTTATGTCAAAGCGGTTCCATGCGTTTGTCCTGCAATCGATTCAGCGTGAATCTCCCTCTTTGTCACAACTTTTGCATGACAGAAAACAGCGGCAGGCTTTTTCGACACGACTGATGCCAAAAAGAGGGGAAGTATGGGTCAATACCCCGGATCGGGAGATTATTTCTTGCCTTCAGCGCTATTTGTTGGTTTTTCCGGATATGGACTTGATCGATTGGAAGGGAACGATTCAGGAACTTCATTGTCAAACCTTTTCTGACTCCCTGATCGCAGAAAAATTCTCACCCGGCTTCACCTTGCATTTCCTGACCCCGACGACCTTTTATCAACGGGGCAATTATTACCCACTACCGGAATTGAAGCGCCTGTTTTCCAGTGCTACCAAGGCATATGAACTTTGCACGGGGGAGAAAGTGGATTGGGAAGAGCTTGAACCGTTAATCCAGAAGATCCGGATTGAGCATTTGACGCTTTCCACCGAGCGGGTTTCCTTCGGGAATTTTAATGTTGTTGGGTTCAAGGGCAAAATGGCCATGAGCACCAAAGCCCTTCCAAATAAGGAGCAGAATCTGGTTTGGCAGTTGGTGGCATATGGCGCGCTGATGGGATTTGGTTACAAAACAGCCTGGGGACTTGGTCAAACCCTTCTTGATCCTTTGGAAGATATACGGAAAATTTTCCGAACACCAGGTGCTTCGAAAAACTCCCGGGAGTTGTTCGGAAACGCCAAAACCCGCATAGAATAAGGGAAATCAGGTTTCCCGGCTGACAAATGACAAGGAAAATGACTCGAAAATTTTGCTTGAAAAGGAGGTGTTCGGAAAGCGGCGTAGAAAACCAATGATAACAACGGTTTTGGCGAACGCTGTCTCAATAGAAACACCTCATCAAAGAGGATTGAAACTTTTTCAAATTTGTTTTTCCGTCCTGGAACCATCCACGTCTCAATAGAAACACCTCATCAAAGAGGATTGAAACTTCTCCTTTCAGGGAAGAGCGGCGCCCGTCCTTTTTCGTCTCAATAGAAACACCTCATCAAAGAGGATTGAAACTTTTGCCAGTCTTTCAAAACATATATTTTTCTATTCGTCTCAATAGAAACAC
>CBEULT010000029.1:0-24174 GCA_965544045.1 uncultured Thermoactinomyces sp. | reverse complement strand
GATCTGGTTGAAACCCAGGCTACTCCAATGTGGCAAGGAGTCGCGCAAGGAGATGCCGATGCCCATGTCGCAGCCTGGCTACCGGTGACAGCCCAGGTCATGGCTGAGAAGTTTAAAGGGCAATACGAGGATCTGGGAGTCAATCTGAAAGGTGCCAAAGTAGGACTGGTTGTGCCCGAATATGTAGAAGCAAACTCGATTCGGGAATTGAATCAGCATAAAGAGAAGTTTGGCGGGAAAATTATCGGGATTGACCCGGGAGCGGGCGTGATGCAATCAACGGAGAAAGCGATTCAACAATATGGTTTGGATTATCAATTAATCAATGGTTCGGATGCAACGATGGCAGCCGAATTGTCAAAAGCGGTCAAGAACAGGGAATGGATTGTTGTCACCGGATGGCAGCCTCATTGGAAGTTTGCAGACTATGATTTGAAATTCCTGGAAGATCCGCAAAAAATCTATGGTGGGGAAGAAACGATCCATACCATTGCTCGCAAAGGATTAAAAGAAGACAAGCCGGAAGTATACCAAATTCTGGACCGTTTCTACTGGACAACAGAAGATATGGAAGAAGTCATGCTGGATATCCATAAAGGAACGTCTCCGGAAAAAGCAGCCGAAAAATGGATCAAGAACCATCCGGAAAAAGTAAAACAATGGATACAAGGAAAATAGTATCTATGTGTTACAAAGAAAAGATACTGAATCCCGGTATCTTTTCTTTTTTTATTACTTGAATGATCCGGATATGAACATGCATAAAACTGTTCGTCTTCCTCCCTTTGTTTGTTAACAAAATCACAAATATGGATTTATAAATTGACCAATTATTTTGCTGCAATGATAGAAATATTCCAAGTAAAAGTAAGGATTTACCCTATTTGGAATTCGACGCTGTATATCATAGAAGTCTAAATCCCGCATATATTGATTAATATTTCACATTTATTTATGCCATATTAAAAATAAGTTGATATAATGTTTACAGGTAATAATTCAAATTCTGTTTTTTTAAGGAGATGTATTTATATGCCAAAAACCGTATTTAAAGCAACAGCCCATTTGCAGGATGGAATGCAAGTAAAAGCAAAGAGCAGAGGATTTGAAATGACCATTGATGAACCAAAAGGTCTTGGTGGAACAGATACAGGTATGAATCCGGTTGAAGTGGTATTGTGTGCTCTTGGTGCCTGCCAGTCAATTGTTGCTCGTGTTTATGCAAGAAAATTTAATATTAAATTTGATGATTTTTGGGTAGAAGTGGAAGGAGATCTTGATACAGACGGCTTTATGAATAAATCTGATGTACGGCGGGGATATAGCGATATTCGGTATAACATCCATATTAAAACAGATGCTTCAAAGGAAAAAGTTAAAGAATTTGTTTCCTTTATAGAAAATACTTGTCCAGTTGGGGATACCATAGCTAATCCAGTAAATCTTAAATTAAATGATATTGTTATAGAAAAATAATTATCAATATAAACATATGATTATATAATACTTAATAAAAAACCCTCTCAGTTTCACCTGAAAGGGTTTTTTATAACTGCTTATTTTCTAATACTCCATAAGGTGTTTCAAAATTTTTTCCAAATCCTCAATCTGCCTTGCAAATAACATCAGACGACGGCGATCTGTATCAACAACCAAAATCCCATCCTTGGACAAGCGCATACTTTTTATTTTGTCATATTCGGTATAAAACAGCCCGTAATAGAATCCTTTATCCTTAAAATATGCCTTTGGCGAACGAATTGAGACATAATAGATAAACAGGATGGTTAAAATGAGCAACAGGTAATTGTCCCATCCTTTTACGCCACGGACATAATTGGTAATATACAAAATGACCAGCAATCCGGCAAATATAATTTGATCACCAAGCAGGCGTTTTCTCAAAAGGATGACAAGCCTTGTGTCTCCCTTTAAAAAGGGGATAATCGCCGACTCATAAATTAAATACCCGGCAATCATGGCAATAAAAATCAATAAGACAACCCCTGTAATAGACATGCTTTCAGCCTCCAAAAAATCCGTTAATACTGCTGACTCCCATTGTCGTTTGTGGTCCGCTATTTCAGGATATTTCCCCAATAACCCAGAATGCCTACAACAAAGAAGCCCAGAATGATAACAAGGGGATTGACCCGTTTACGCAATAGCCACATGCAAAGGAATGTCAATCCTAACGGGACTATTCCCGGCATAAGCTGATCCAATACGCTTTGCACTGTCGTTACAACCATTTCACCTGTGTCCGGATTTTTAATTTTGGAAATAACAACAGGTATATTTACTGTAGTCCATTTGTTGACCAGTGCTCCCATGACAAACAGACCAAGAATGGAGGCGCCTTCAGTCAGTTTTTGCAGTACATTTCCTTTCATGTCCGCTACAATATCTGAACCTTTTTTATATCCGTAATATACACCCCACCACCTGAGGCCAAGACGGACAGCGTTAAAGAGAACAAAGAATAACAGTGGCCCCAGAATGCTTCCCGTTAAAGCAATGGAAGCACCCAGTGCGGCAAAAACAGGGCGGGCGGTTCCCCAGAAGATCGGGTCGCCTACACCGGCAAGCGGCCCCATAAGTCCCACTTTAACCCCATTGATGGCTGCATCATCAATTTCAGCACCATTGGCTTTTTCTTCTTCCATTGCAAGAGTTGTGCCCAAAATGGGGGCAGCCATGTAAGGATGGGTATTGAAAAATTCATTATGACGTTTCATGGCTTGTTTCCGTTCTTCGCTGCCTTCAGGATATAATTTTCTAATGGCCGGTGTCATGGAAAAGGCGTAACCTAATGCTTGCATTCGTTCAAAGTTCCAGGAGCCCTGAAAAAGATTTGATCTTACAAAGACCCAGAACAGATCGCGTTTTGTCAATTTTTTTTGACTTGTGGTATTTTCTTTTGCACTCATTATTCAAACCCCCTTTGCTTAATCCAGTTCATCGTCTAAATCGTCATCCAGCTCAGATCGATCCGCAGGTGGAGTTCCTGTAGCATAAGCAGGCTGGTTATATTTCGGATGTAATTGAATAAAGAGAATGGCTGCAACTAACCCAATAACACCCAGCGCAACAAGGTTGAATTCTGTAAATGCTGCGACGACAAAGCCCAGGAAGAAAAATGGCATCAGGTATCCGGCACGCATCATGTTAATAACCATGGCATAACCAACGACAACGATCATTCCGCCGGCAACATTCAAACCGCCTGTTACCACATCAGGAATGGCCTCCAACAGGTTTTTGACTGTTGAAGTTCCAACCGTAAGAGCTACGATCAGGGCCGGAATGGCGATCCGCATGGCTTGCAAGAGCAAAGATCCGATATGGAGCCAGTCCATTAACGGTAGGTTGGCTTTTTTGGCGGCACTGTCCGCCCCATGCTGCATACCGACAGTAATCGTACGAACAAGGATAGTTAAAACCTGCCCCGCCGCAGCAAGCGGGATAGCCAGTGCAATCCCTGCGCCAATGCTTTGGTCACCGGCGATAACAAGAATCGTTGAAATGATTGAAGCCAAAGCTGCGTCAGGGGCAACCGCTGCTCCGATGTTCATCCAGCCAAGAGCAATCATTTCAAGCGTTCCGCCAATGATAATCCCGGTCTTTACATCTCCCAGAACCAAACCGATCAGTGTACAGGCAATCAGTGGTCTGTGGGTTTGAAATTCGTCAAGGATCGATCCCATACCGGCTATACACGCAACAATGAAAACAAGTACAATTTGAACCATAGAGAGATCCATGAATTTTCCCTCCTCGTATAATAAGATTTGATCCGGTGGTTTGTTCAGTTTCCAAACGGATCAGTTTTTTAGAAGGTGACTTTGAATAATTTCAAAAAGGATTTATGCTGAGATAAATCGGACAGGGCTGGGAGTACCGGGACTGATCAGCCTTGAAGGCTTCATCTGAAAGAGGACTTGTTATGAAGGAACCTCAAAAGTTTTGCAGCGCTTCATTGATCCGAGTCATTATTATCAAATCAGACAATGAAGATTAAGGTGACAAAACGAAAGCCTTCCATGAATATAATGAGTCGTTGAAGCCTGCTTCTTTAAAAACCGGTGGCAAAGGTTATTTTTTGAACTTTTCCAATAGCGGCATGATGTCTACTTTGGAATCAGCGATTACTTTGCGGATTTCTAATTCGATTCCCCGTTTGTAAAGGTTGTTGAATGCTTCAACATCCTGGTTGTCAACGGAAACAGCATTTGTAATTTGTGTTTTTCCTTCTTTATAAGACATCCCGCCAATATTTACACTCTTGATATCAATACCGCCTGCTACAACACGTTCCACATCTGTTGGATTCGTAAACAGCAGCATGACCCGATCCTGGGCATACTTGGGATTGTTGTAGACACGAATTGCTTTATCACAGCTGACAACACTGGCTTTGACTCCCGGAGGTGTTACCTGGGTTAAAAGCGTTTTTCGAACAGTATCTTTGGCAACTTCATCATTGACAACAATAATTCGACTGACTTTGGTTTCTTTTGTCCATACTGTTGCGACCTGTCCGTGAATAAGGCGATCATCAATCCTTGCCAGGGCAATAATCACTTTTCAGTTCCTCCTCTTTTTTACTTGTTTGCATTGTTTTGCTGAAAGACTTGACACCTTCAATTGCCGATTGGGATATCGTCGTCACAAGCTTTTCCAGGTCGCTGCTTCCACGCTGGACAAAGCATTCAATCAGCATTGGAAGACTGACCCCCGTAACGATATCCATATGTTTCTTGGTTGAAATAAAGTTGGCGGCTGCATTAAACGGGCTTCCTACAAACAGATCTACGAGAAAGAGAACGCCATCATCCGTATCCAGTTCTTGTAGTGCTTTTTGGTATTTTTCTGTGAGATCATCCAAACCTTCTCCAGGGTTAAATGTAACAGCGATGACATTTTCCTGGTCGCCAAGAATCATTTCAGCAGATCTGACGATTTCCCGTGAAAATTCACCGTGAGATGCGACAACAAGTGCAATCATTTACAAATCTCCTTCTTGATTTTTTAACTCTGAGCCCCCATCCCTAAAATATGCAATAATCGTGCCAGCCAAATAATCAAACAAAAACACGAACAGGTTTTCCGAATTCAAATACATTAAAAGTACTGACAGGACGTTGTTTGTCAATATTGGGCAATAAAAATATTTTTTGGTGAATGGTTGACACATCTTCAATCTTTTTTATTTTTGATACACTTTTTGCAAAAAAAAAGTGCCAACAGGTAAATACAGGCACTTTTTGATACACTAATCTGTTTGTTTCATTATTTGATACACTGCTTTTTTTTAAGACGCTTAATCAATACACTATTAGCCTCTTTCGACAAACTGAAGTGTATTGCTTCTATTTTAAAATTCTATCGCCAAATTCCTCTAACAGAAGGTCAACCAGATACCATAATTCATTATCGGATAAAGAGATATTCAGGTCTTTCACTATTACATCTGCGGTATCTTTTACTTTTCCCAAAAGAAGGGTGGCTTGTTCTGACTTCTCGCCTTTATACAGAAGTTCATCTCCAATGATTGCACGCTCCAATGCAAAAGCGGTGTGCACAATAATTCGAATGGATGTCGTATGTTTAAAATGAATGTGCAAGCATTTTTCCAACTGATCACAGAACCTGAGCAATACGGAAATTGCGCGGGCTGGATTGAGATAAACCAGCATGGATTTCAAGTTATCTTCACACAAAGCCCGGATAATCACATCTGATTCGCTTTTTTTTATGGTTATATGCCTGCTTCTGATAATTTGTTCAATCATCTTCTGGCCGTCTCCTTCAATAAACCTTTCGAGGGAGATAAAAGGCGTATCCAGCTGGGGTTTTTTAATTCCGACGGAGACGATGATATCAAAAATTTTGGCAACCCTTTCCACTTCGTCATTCAAACCAATGGTCGAAAGGGGAATAATTGTGATCGCTTCATCTGTGATATCATCAATAAATCGCCTGATCATTTCTTCCAGTTTCAAGGCCGTTCCCTGGCCGGATGAACAAATCGTCAGGATTGCTCTGGGCTTTCCTGATTCTTTTGGCTTCATGACAACTTCTTTTTCCCCTTGGAGGTATGATCTTTGAACTGACTGGCAGATCGTGTTTAAATCCATGTCCAGGAAATTTGCCCGGCGAATTGCATCGAGCAGCATGGGCATCGATACCATGTCTATGGCTTTGACAGGAATGCCTGCTTCTTCATAAATCTGTTCTTCAAAATAATAAAGTGATCCCATATCTACGAGCAGAAGAACCCCTTCGCCCTGGTCAACTTTGCGGACCGCAGCAACGATATCATCCTGAATATCCTGAAAGCTGACATCAAGCGGCATATCTACAGCTGAAATATTGTAGTCGCCTAGCAATTCCCGGGCAACTTCAACCATGGAACTCGCCGTACTTTCGCCATGGGTCGCAACAACAATTCCGACCTTTCCTTTTTTGTTCAGTTCATTCGTTGAAACTAGCAGCATGGCCAAGTACATCGTTTCAAAATCAGGAAGCGAAATATCCAGTCTTTCTTCAATGATTTCTTTCATTTTAAATGCTACCTGATATTCTTTTTCTGTCTCTTTAACCAGATTTCCATGGACGGGCAGTTTGTTTCTGCGATCCGGATTTTTCCCTTTCAGGAAACCATCGATATGAAGGCTGATAAAATAAATAAACTTGTCATTAAAAGTCCGATTTAACATACTTTCAGCAAAGGAGCGCAGTTCTCCGGACAACTCGAGAACCTGTTTGCTGACAAGCTTGGCCAACTCCATGTTGTGAACTTTTGATACTTGTTGGTAAAAACTTTTGATATGGATCTTGATATCAGTTTCTACAAACTTCTTGATTTCTTCAGTGGCCACTCCTTCTTCCTTAAGCAGGCGCGCTTTGTCCTCAATGATTTTATACATGTCAAAGGGCAAATCATAAACATCATCTTCAATCAGTTCCGTGCTGCCTTCACCGGTAATCACGGTTACCGTATTAACCAGTTTTGTGATTTCCTCGTTTTCCTTGGCGTTTCTGGAAACCCTTGTCAATCCCTCTTTGATTTCTGTAGGGAGCATTCTTCCGGACAAACAGATGTAAGGCTGTTCCATACTGTCAAGAAAGCCTTGTGCGCAAACAAGCTGAATATTGGATTTAAGCTGGCCTACGTTGCCGAAGGTTGCACTTCCGATTAATGCTTTGATCACATCGGAGTGGACCCGGAGTTCTTTATTGATCCGTTTGGCTTCTTTAGCCAGCAGATCCATGCAAAGTTCAACCTTCTCTTCCACTTTTCTTCCTTGAAAAGAGGGCATTGTGATCGTAATCGGAATCCGGCGCAAGAAAGTACGTAAAAAGGAAGATGAGGGGTCTTCGGTAGTGGCAGCGACAATTAATACATTTGACATATGATTCCGTTCAACTTCCCCCAGTTTGTTGAATCGCCCGGTATCCATGAAATAAAATATCATTTCCTGACCTTCGGGGGGCAAGCGGTGAACTTCATCCAGAAACAGGATTCCACCATCTGCTTTTTCGACAAGCCCTTGTTTATTATTGATTGCTCCGGTAAAAGCCCCCTTCACATGGCCAAAAAGCTGTGACAGAAGCAACTGGGGATTGTGGCAATAGTCGGCACAATTAAAGACAATAAAAGGTGAGTTTTCGTCCATTTTTTTTACATATTTTGCGTATTCGTGCATCATATGGGCAAACAGGGTTTTGCCTGATCCGGTTGGCCCCAGGATCATGGTATGGAGTCCATTAGGCGGATAGACAACTGCCGCTTTTGCCTGGTCAGTCAGTTTCTTCAAACTTCCCTCCGCTCCGATCAACAGGTTAAAAGGGTTTTCATCCGGACGGGCCAGCGACTTTTCCTTGACTTGATACAAGGATACCAATGAGGGGACTTCCAGTACGGTTCTGTCAACAATATTACCTAAAAACTTTTTAATCACATCGCGGGGAATATACAGGACGGGACGCTTCTTGATTTTGACCACCCGCCCGTCCCGAACGAGATTATTGAGTTCAAGGCTTACATTGTTGCGCAGCATACCCATTTCACTGGCCAGGTCACTTGCTGAAAAACCTTCCATCTCCAATAACTGTTCCTTGTTTAAAGAACAGGATTTTTCCTCCAAATACTGATATATTCGTTCGATTCGTTTCATATCAATTCAACCTCGCCTTTAAATAGGGAATGCAACTGATCTGTTGTTGATCAACTAAAAAGCAGGTTTCTCCTTGCTATTTTATCACTGCTGCGCTTTTGGATGAGGCAATGACGTATTTTGTAACCAAAAAGTAGAAGAAAAGACTGACTTTCTGCTTACCTGTACTTGTTTGCAGGAACCCCTTAATGTACCGCTGAAGGATTTCTGGCTGAAATGTTTATCCGGATGAACTGGATTCTTCAGCCAGCATTTTCTTTTCATAAGCTTTAAAAAACGGATAGTAAATAAGGCCAGACAAGAAAATGTTCACAAACACCAGGACAATTGCGCGCCAGTCGCCTCCTGTGGCCATAAATGCACCAAAAGGTGCGGGAAGTGTCCAAGGAGCAAAAATTGATATGCGATTGATCCAGTCAAGGGAAAAAGTGAGATAAGTAGTGATTGTACATAAAACGGGAGCCATAATGGCCGGTATAAACAATAAAGGATTCATAACAATCGGAACTCCAAAAATGACGGGTTCGTTAATGTTAAAAATGCCGGGAATAATAGAAAAGCGTCCTACCTGTTTTAAGTAAGAGGATTTTGAAAACAGCATCAGTATGCAAAGAGCAATCGTTGTTCCTGAACCTCCAATCCATACAAACCATTGAAAAAAAGGTTCCACAATCATATTGGGCAACGGTTGTCCCGCTGCCTGGGCAGCTGCATTTTCATCCAGGAGAGCGAACCAGATTGGCTGAAATACAGTTCCTATAACAGCTACTCCGTGAATACCGGTACACCACAGGAGCATGATAAAAACAACAGGAATCAGTGCACCAAGAAATGTATTGCCGGCAAATGTCCCCAGAGGCCGGAAGAATGCTTGCAAAACCTCGTGCAAGTCAATATCGATCCAGACGCGAGTGATGTACATCATGAAGATGATAGCCGCAGCAGGTATTAATGCTTCAAATGAGCGGGAAACAGAAGCCGGAACAGATTGGGGCATTTTGATTGTAAATCCCGATTTTTTAAAAAGACGCATGGTTTCCACAGCAATCAACATAGCAATGATAGACATGAACAATCCGGACCCACCCATATTGACAAGCGGAAGCAACCAACCAAAGGCTTCATCTTTCGGGAGCCTGTCATCCAGATTAACTGGAAGAGTTGCCATAATAAATGTAGATACGCTTAACAGGCCGCCGGTCAAGCCATCCAATTGGTAGGATCGTGCCAAACTGTGCCCCATTCCAAATGCTGCATACAAAGCCATTAACCCCAAAGTAAGGCGGTAAGGGATCAAAATATCCTCTACATAAGGTTTTACCATGGCTTCCAATGATGGAACCGGTGGAAAAGCAATGATTAAAAAAAAGCAGCCAACAATAATCAGGGGAAGCGTAGCGATTATCCCGTCACGAATTGCTCGCAAATGACGAAATTCGGCCAGTCTGGCCATTGGAGGCATCAATTTGGTCTCAATCCAGTTTAAAATTCTTTCCATGTTAAACCCCCTTGGAAACCAAGAAACATAAAAGTATTTACAAATATTATATCATCATGTTATCTTAAAATTGACATTTTTCAAAAAATAAACCCGTTGCTTATAACCTTTCACTTTGCGGATCAACTGGGCTTATGTGTGATTGGGTTTCTGTCTGCAGTTTCAAGATCAAAAAAGAGGCGTCAGTAATGGCTGTTTTTGCTTTCACTCCTTTCTGAATTTCCCGAGAAGACCGTCTTTTGGTTTATCCTGGAGTAAATCGCGGTCCGAAAATAAAGATGGCCAACCAATTTGCAAAAGTTAATTGTCATTTTATCGCTTCTTTTTCATAAATTCGTGGGTTTCAGATTTGGAAGAGGAGGAATATGTATGAAAGTATTAATTGTGTGTGCCGGAGGCATGTCCAGTGCCATCCTGTTAAAAGCAATCCGGTTGGAGGCGGAAAAACAGGGCCTGGAGCTGAAACTGGAAGCTATTGGCGCACACGAATTGGAAAATGAGTTACCGTACTGGGATTTGGCACTTGTGGCTCCCCAGATCAGGCATTGGTATGTATCCCTTTCAGAAATTGGCAAGCGGCTAAATAAACCCGTTCACCTCATTCCGGCAACAGGATATACTCCTGCAGGAGCAAAGAAGGTTATAGAAATCATAAAAAGGGAGTTATGATGGAATTGGAACAAGAGATTTTTAAAATCATTTTGCATGCCGGGAATGCTCGCGGGTACGCATATGAAGCGTTGGATGCCGCAGAAGATTTAAATTTCAAGCGCGCTGAGGAATTGATCTTTCAGGCAGGGCAAGAACTTGGCAAAGCCCACCGGGTGCAGACTCAATTAATTCAGGAAGAATTAAATGGCAATCTTCAGGAAAAAACCTTGCTACTCATTCATGCACAAGATCATTTAATGACGGCGATGAGCGAGCAGAAACTGATTGAACGGATGATCAGGATCCTTAAAAAGCTGAGTTAAAAGGTGGCGAATGACTTGAATCGATTGGGGGTTTCCATTTATCCCGGCCGTTTTCCATCTGAAAAAGATCAGGCTTATTTGGAGTTGGCGGCCAAATACGGATTTAAGCGGGTATTTACCTGCTTATTGTCGGTGGATCATAAAAATCCGGAGCAGATGGATCAATTAAAAAGGATTGTCTCTTTTGCGAATCGATTGGGGATGGAAGTAATCGTTGACGTTGCTCCCCCTGTTTTTGCCGCTCTGAATATTTCTCCGTCAGACCTGTCCCTGTTTCATAAATTGGGGGTTGGAGGAATTCGGCTTGATTTGGGTTTTACTGGTATGGAGGAAGCATTGATGACCGATAATCCCTATGGTTTGAAGATAGAAATCAACATGAGCCAGGGAACAAAACATGCTGAAAATATTTTGAGTTACCAGCCCAACAAGCAGCAATTAACAGCTTGTCACAACTTTTATCCTCATCGGTATACGGGACTCTCCTACAGTCACTTTGCCAAAACAAGCTCTTCGTTTAAAGCATTGGGATTTAAAACGGCTGCGTTTGTCAATTCGCAGACTGGAACCATTGGGCCTTGGCCTGTAATGGAAGGGTTGTGTACATTGGAAATGCACAGGGACAGGCCAGTTGAAATTCAGGCAAAACACCTTTTTGCAACCAGTTTGATAGATGTTGTTCTAATTGGTAATGCTTATGCTTCTGAAGAGGAATTGGCCAAACTCAGCCGACTGGTCCCGGAAATTCTGACATTTCGGGTTGAATTGGTCGAAGGCGTCTCTCCCGTGGAGAAAAAGCTTGTTTTGGAAGAGCTTCATTATTACCGCGGGGACGTGTCTGACTATATGATCCGTTCTACTCTCAGTCGCATTAAATATAAAAAAGAAACATTTACACCCCATCATACCAGGCCAATCCGCAGGGGAGACATTCTGATTGATAATGAACGTTATGGCCAATATAAAGGAGAATTGCAAATAGCTTTAAAACCGATGGAAAACAGGGGCAAGACGAACGTTGTCGGACGAATTGTGGAAGAAGAGCAATTCCTGTTGGATTACTTGAGGCCTTGGAGCAGATTCCGTTTTGAACAAGCAAACAGAAAGGCAGAGGAATGGAGATGAAACATTTCAACAACCAGCAAATTTTGCCGGCTGCAAGTAATATTAAGGAATTTGAAAGATTAATGGACACTAATTATGAATATGAATATGTTATCCTGTTGGACTGCCATATCCTCCAACTCGTTTCATTGATGAAACTGGCAAAACATCATCGGAAAAAGGTGCTGCTCCATGCAGATTTGATTCAGGGTTTGCGCAGTGATGAACACGGGGCGGAATATCTCTGCCATTACATCAAACCCGCCGGCCTGATTTCAACGCGAACATCCGTGGTGAGCGTAGCCAAGAAGAGATCACTGATTGCCATACAGCGCATTTTTTTGTTGGATTCACACGCTTTAAATACAAGTTATCGGCTTCTTGAATCTTTTCAACCGGATTATATTGAACTGTTGCCAGGTGTTATTCCTCATATCATCAATGAAGTGGCTGAAAAAACAAAAATTCCTGTCCTTGCCGGGGGATTGATTCGAACTAATGCTGAAGTGCAGCAAGCGTTGGAGGCAGGAGCAGTTGCTATTACAACATCAATGAAAAATATTTGGAAAAGAAATCATTAAAAAAATAATTGCAAGTAACAAAAAAATAATTTATAATTTAAATGTAAGCGTTTGCATTTGGGATAAGTTAATAAATGTGTTGAGATGGGGAGAATCACAACGTCCCTTTTTCTATTCATTGATAGAAAAAGGTTCCTTGTGATTCTTTTTTGTTTCACCGCGGATGGACAAATGAAAGGAGAGTTTATATGACGCCATTTGTTGCTGAACTGGTTGGAACGCTGATCTTGATTGTTTTTGGCGGAGGTGTGTGTGCCGGGGTGAATCTTAAAAAAACATTGTCTCATCAGTCTGGCTGGATTGTGATTGTGTTTGGTTGGGGATTTGCAGTCATGTTAGGGGTGTATACGGTGGGGCATATAAGCGGTGCTCATATTAATCCTGCTGTAACATTAGGTTTTGCCGCTGCCGGAAAATTCCCCTGGAGCGAGGTTCCTTCCTATATTCTGGCACAAATGATTGGTGCTTTTTTGGGAGCCGTTATTGTGTGGCTTTACTACTTGCCTCATTGGAAGCATACTGAAGACAAAATAGCCAAATTAAGGGTGTTTTCTACCGTTCCTACAATCCCTAATAAACTTTCTAATTTCATTAATGAAATGATCGGTACCTTTTTTCTTGTTTTCATATTACTTGCTCTTGGTGCAGAAGGCATGAAATTTGCTGATGGACTGCAAAGCTTGATCGTTGGGTTTTTGATTGTGGCAATTGGTCTTTCGCTTGGAGGGACAACCGGATATGCGATTAATCCGGCTCGGGATTTGGGACCGCGGATTGCCCATTTTGTCTTGCCGATTCCCGGCAAGGGAGATAGTGGCTGGGGGTATTCCTGGATTCCGGTTTTCGGTCCGACAGTTGGCTGCCTGTTGGCTGGGTGGGCTTATATCCTGATTTTTTAACGATTGAATGAGGTGGTTAAATTGTCTAAAAAGTATGTAATGGCCATTGATCAGGGAACGACAAGTTCACGAGCTATTTTATTTGACCGCCAAGGTCATATTGTCCATATTGCCCAAAAAGAATTTAAACAGTATTTTCCGAACGCCGGTTGGGTGGAGCATGACGCTCTGGAAATCTGGAATACGGTGCAAAGTGTTATTTCCGAAGTGTTGGCAAATACAGCCGCTGCGGCATCAGAGATTGCCGCAATTGGTATTACCAACCAACGGGAAACAACGGTTGTATGGGATAAAAATACAGGAGTTCCCGTCTATCCGGCCATTGTCTGGCAATCCCGGCAAACTGCATCCATCTGCGAGGAATTGAGGGGAAAAGGGTACAATGACAAGTTTCGGGCCAAGACCGGTCTTCTCATTGACCCGTATTTCTCCGGAACGAAAGTAAAATGGATTCTGGATCATGTGGATGGAGCCCGCGAAAAGGCAGAGAGAGGAGATTTGCTGTTTGGCACGATTGATACATGGCTGGTTTGGAAAATGTCGGGCGGCAAGAAGCATATCACGGATTATTCCAATGCATCCAGGACATTAATGTATCATATTTATGATTTACAGTGGGACCCGGAATTATTGTCAATTTTGGATATACCGGAAACCATGATGCCGGAGGTCCGCTCTTCTTCTGAAGTATATACGGTTACAGATAAATCCCTGTTTTCTGGTGAAGAAATTCCTATTTCAGGAATTGCTGGAGACCAGCAGGCAGCCTTGTTTGGCCAAGCCTGTTTTGAAGCGGGAATGGCCAAAAACACGTATGGCACAGGCTGTTTTATGCTTATGAATACTGGAGAAAAGGCGGTTCCGTCTGAACATGGGCTACTAACGACGATTGCCTGGGGCATGGATGGAAAAGTGGAGTATGCCCTGGAAGGAAGTATCTTTGTTGCGGGTTCGGCAATTCAATGGCTGCGGGATCAACTGAAAATGATCCAGCACGCGAGAGATAGCGAAACCCTGGCCATTCAGGCAAATACAACCAATGGAGTTTATCTTGTGCCGGCATTTGTCGGATTGGGTACGCCTTATTGGGATGCGGATGCCCGGGGGGCAGTATTTGGTCTGACGCATGGAACTACTCAGGCCCATATTGTTCGGGCAACATTGGAGTCGTTGGCTTACCAGACGAAAGATGTGCTGACAGTGATGGAAATAGATTCTGGCATACAACTCAAAAAATTACGAGTAGATGGGGGAGCGACAGCAAATAATTTCCTCATGCAATTTCAAAGCGATCTGTTAAATGTTCCAGTTGAACGGCCTGTCGTTCTTGAAACCACCGCTCTGGGTGCAGCATACCTGGCTGGCCTTGCTGTCGGTTTCTGGAAAGATAAAAAAGAGATTGAGGAGAATTGGGCGATTGACCGTACTTTCCAGGTACAGATGGATGACAATACCCGCACTCGATGTTATAATGGCTGGAGAAAAGCAGTTGAAGCAACTCGAGCTTTTAAAACAGGTAATTAGACAAGTTAATGATGGATGAGACTTCGGAGAACAGCCATGAAACTCCTTGCATCTGCTTGCACAGGGGTTTTTTGGCTGTTGTTTTTTTGCAATGATTTACGGAGTTGAAAATTGAGGCAGATACATTTTAAAAAATAGAGCTCCATTATTTTAAAGCGATGTTTTATCATGTCGTTTTTAATAATAAAAATTTTTTAGAAGGAGCGAATACGATGCCGCAAATTATAGAAACTCAAGTAGTTGTCATTGGTGGAGGTGTAACAGGAACTGGGGTTCTGCGTGATCTGGCTATAAGGGGTATCAAAGCTATTTTGGTTGAACAAAAAGACCTGGGTTATGGCACATCTACCCGAAACCATGGACTGCTGCACTCTGGAAGCCGATATGCAGTAACAGATAAAGAAGCAGCCGAGGAATCCTATCGTGAAAATCTTATTTTAAAGAAAATACTCCCAGGTGTTATTGAAGAAACGGGAGGAGTCTATGTGAAGGTACCAGAGGATGACAACGATTATGTGAAACAATGGGTGAAGGCAAACAAGGAAGTCGGGATTCCAATTGAGGAAATTCCGGTAAGTCAAGCATTAGAGGAAGAGCCATATTTAAACAGAAAAATTGAAGCCGCCTTTGTAACACCGGATGGATCCATAGATCCGTTTATGACACTGGTCGATGTGGTGGCTGATGCTGTCTCTCGTGGAGCAAAGGTATTAACCTATCATAAAGTAGTGGGTATGATCACAAAGCAAAACAAAATTACTGGAGTCATAGTTCGTAATCATTATACAGGGGAAGAAACGGAAATTCATGCAGACATGGTTATCAATGCGGCGGGACCCTGGGCAGGAAAAGTGGCTGGACTCGCCGGTATACCTCTTTCCATGATTAACAACAAAGGAATGCTCGTTGTATTTAACAGCCGTTTCCACAAACATGGCCTTTTCAGGCTTCGTAAACCAGGAGATGCGGAAATCTTTGTGCCTGGACACAATGTATCATTATTCGGAACAACAGGAATAAATATAAAGGATCCAAACGATACTTCTTTAGACAGGCAGGAGATGGAAGGAATGCTTGCTGAAGGAATGGCGCTCGTTCCAGGCATTCATGAATTACGAATCATTCGCGCTTTTTCCGGAAATCGACCTTTATATCAGGAATCGGCTGATGCGGATCCAACTGGAAGAAATGTCACAAGGGGATTAGCATTGGTTGACCACCTGAGAGACGGTGTGGAAGGCTTTATTACGATAACAGGTGGAAAATTAACTACTTTCCGTTATATGGCAGAAGTTACGGTTGATTTAGCCCTCAAAAAACTGGGTATATCAGTACCTTGCACATCTTATGAAGAAATTGTGCCTCATCGGAAAGCGAATGATTTCTTTAAAGAAGTTGAAATGGCTCCTGCGGCAAAGCATAAACTTCGTAACTGGGCTGGTCCCAGAGCAAAAGCAATTGAGTCTGAATTAAAAAAAGAAAAACAAAGTGGTGTGATTTGTGAGTGTGAGCAAGTTACTTGGGCTGAAGTTCAGTCAATCATTCCGAAGGAGGGGCATTTTAATATAGGAGATATTCGTCGCAGAACCCGCTTGGGTATGGGACCTTGCCAGGGGACCTTTTGTAATCACCGTGTCGCAGCTGTAGCTGTAGAAAAAGGAGTTGCCACTTCTGAACATGCGGATCAAGCATTGAAAAATGCAATAAATGAAAGAAAGAAAGGGATAGACGTAGTAGCAACCGGTGAAACAGCCAGGCAATTGCAACTTATGGAAGCTGTTTATCGAGTTTCTCTTGGAGTGGGAGAGGAGGAAGAACAGCATGTATGATGTTGTGGTGGTAGGACAAGGATTAACTGGTTTGCTTTCAGCAATCTGGTCAAGGGAACGAGGAAGCCGTGTTGCATTGGTTTCTCAGGGAACAGGAAAAATCCTGCAATCAACGGGTCTGATGGATGTCCATCCGGGAATGGGTAAGAAGGAAAATACTATGGCCATGGAAGGGACAGCAGCAGCTGCATCAGAGAGATTCAAGGACTTAATGAATAATTTGGGTTACCCGTATCGTGGTCAACTGAATAATCCTGTGCCAATTGTAACTGGTTCCGGATATGTAAAGTGGACCTCTCTCTATCCTGAAACGATAACACCTGTTCCTGAAGAGGGTGATGTTGTAATTGTGGGATTTCAGGAAATTGGCGATTTCAGAGCAGTCCATGTGAAAGAAAACCTTCAAAAAAAACGGCCCAAATTGAATATTGAAGCTGTAACTGTTCGTTTGGAAAAACATTCATTAAGAACCATGACACAGTTTGATGCAGCAAGAATGTTGGAACAGCAAGAAGTCCGTTTAAGTGTAATTGAACAAATTAAGAGTGAACTGGCAAAACAAGATATAAAGCCCCAGTTTGCTGTTTTTCCAGCATCTTTTGGAGTTAATAAGTGGAGATCTGTTGTCAAGGAACTTGAAGAATCACTGGATGCGGTTGTCACAGAAGCTCCGGGGATGCCCCCAAATGCATCGGCAGTTCGTTTGCATGAAGTGTTAAAAAAAGAAGCAGTTCGACTTGGTGTCCGCTTTTACGAGGATACACAAGTTCTGGGCTGCCATATTGAACAAAAGCTGGTGAAATCATTAAAAGTAAAAACAAGTAACAGGACAACTGAAATCTCCGGTTTGAATTATATTATTGCTTCCGGTGGTATCCTTGGCGGAGGATTGGAGGTAACATCTGCCGGATTAAAAGACCGGGTTCTGGGATTGGAAGTGGATGAATTCGGGCAATACACAGATTGCCCGCAAAATGTGTTTCCAGTCGGGGCGAGTCAGGGTACAAAAGTTACCCATTATGGAATTACTGGAGGGGTTTTCTCCATTTTATCGGGTTATGAGGTCCAATCCATGTTCAAACCAGCTTTAGCAAGGGGGATATAATATATGCATAATTCAGCCTGGCCACAAATCTCCTTTGACCCATGCTTAAAATGTAATGCTTGCGTCGTAAATTGTCCTGTTGCCAGCGTTACGCTGGATTTCGGAGGTCCAAAGCATTTAGGGCCCGAGTTGAAAAGGTTAATTAAAAATCAAGAATTCATTGATGACTCCCGAATTGAATTTTGCACCCTTTGCGGGAATTGTGATATGGCATGTCCTGAAAATGTCCATGTTTCGACTTTAACTGCTTTTGTCAGGGCGTCTCATAGTGAACATGAAGGTACAAGATTCCGTGATCTCATTTTAAGTAATGCAGAATTAGTCGGGAAAGCAGCTTCAACTTTTGCTCCTCTTACAAATATGGCCATGAAAATGAAACCTGTCCGAAAGGTAATGGAAGGTGTTTTAGGAATTCCGGCTGAACGTATATTTCCTGATTACAAATTTAATAACTTTAATAAGGTTTACAAAAAAAATACAGCAAAAACACATCGGAAAGTAGCTTATTTTGTGGGATGTTATGCCACATATAACGCTCCGGAGGTAGCAGAATCATTTGTGAAGGTTATGGAATATAATGGAATAGATGTTGCAAAACCCAAGCAAAAATGCTGTGGTGTTCCAATGTTTGCTAATGGGAAAATGAAGCAGGGATTAAAGAACGCTAACGAGAATGTGAACAATCTATTGGAGTACACGCGTCAAGGCTATGATGTTGTTCTTACATGCACAAGCTGTACAATGGCATTGAAAAAGGAGTATACTTTATTTTTGCAATCAGAAGAAGCCTGTGAATTAGCTGAGCATGTTTATGATGCAGACGAGTATTTAAGAATGTTATATGAAGAGGGAGAGCTTAACACCAATTTCGGGAAAATGAATGTGAAAGCGGGATATTATGCACCATGTCATATGAAATCCCAAGGAATAGGAAATCCGGCGCCGGATGTATTGGGACTGATTCCAGGCTATGAAATCAGTGATACAGCTGCAGGTTGTTGCGGACAATGCGGTACATTCGGCTTTAAGAAGGAAAAGTACGGGGTATCTATAGCAATTGGAAAACAGATGGCTGAAACAGTTGAGGAAACCGGAGCGGATTACATTGTAACAGAATGTGGTATGTGCAAAAACTCACTGAATCAATTAACAGACAAAACTGTAAAACACCCGATGCAAATACTGGCTGAAGCCTATGAAAAAGCACCAAACAGTGAATGAAAAGAATTTGTCAGAAGTTGATCATGGAAGGACACAGGAAGGCATACAGAACTATTCTTTTAATATGGAATAATCTTGATGATTTTTTGCTCATATAGAGCAAAAAACAAACATTCCAACCAGCAATAGGGGTAGGAATGTTTGTTTTTTAAATGATGAGATCATGAAAGCAATCTTTTTGAATCCTATAAAGAGGATAAAGGATAACTTGTTTAAACTATTGACTTTTACCAGCTGTCAACCAGTTTTATGGTTATCCCATTTTGTATGAGATGCCATAACCACCTTTGGGATATACCCATTCGATGTTATCTTTGGGGCAGGCAATTCTGCATGTTCCGCATTCAACACAGTTTTCATAAGCAATTGTGGTCATTTCCTGTTTTTCATCCCATTCGTATACATCAGCAGGGCAGAAGAAATTGCAATCCTTGTTAGTGCATGTGAGGCATGCGTTCTGATCCTTGATTGTCAAGTGAGAAACGCTGTCACACTTAAACCGAATCGTAAACAGTTTATCGGAAATGGCTTCACTCATCCGTTTATTGACCTCCATCCCTTATATCCTAGTTTCATCAGATTTAATGGTCCACCGACAGCCTCTTGAATTTTCCGCATTGCCAGTTTTTGTTTTTCCGATTTCGCTACCCCGTCAACATTGAACATATTGAAAGCTGCTTCGTTGACTGCTTTTGGCAGTTTGGTAAATAACATTTCGGGGTCTTCTTGTTCTAACAGATTGTGTAGACCTTTGTATTTTTTCAGATCTTTTATAATGTAAGAGTTTCTTAAGGTTTCATCATAAAGTTTCAATGACTCAGCGGAAAAATCACCTTTGTTTTTTGCTTCTATAATGGCTTCGCCAGCCATTCGTCCGGAAGCCATTGCCAGGTTGGTTCCTTCCCGGTGAACAAAGTTGATTAATTGTGCTGCATCTCCAACAACGCACCAGCCGTCACCAGATAATGGCGGGATGGAATAATAACCGCCTTCAGGAATCAGGTGAGCTGAATATTCAACTCTTTCTCCGCCTTCAATCAGCTTGCGGATCATAGGATGCTGTTTAACGGAGTCAAGAATGGCATAAGGCTTGATTTTTTTATCTTTCAGATGATTAACCATGACACCGACACCCAAAGAAATAGTATCCTTGTTGGTGTATAAGAAGCCCATTCCAGCCATGCCTTGCGTAACTTCACCCATGTATTCAATGGTAACCCCTTCATCTTGATCTACATTAAAGCGGTCCTGAATCTTTTCCTTGGGAAGAGAGATTACTTCCTTAACAGCCAGTGATACTTCATCAGGACGCCATTCTTTGTGAATTCCAAGGGATTTTCCCAACAGGGAGTTAACGCCATCGGCAATAACTACTACATCCGCGTAAAGATCTCCATCTTCACGATCTGTTTTGACTCCAACCACACGGTTACCTTCCCGGAGCAAATCGACAGCCGCAGTTTCATAGATCGGCAGCGCTCCAGCTTCTACTGCTTTATCGGCAAACCATTGGTCGAATTTTACTCTGTATCCTGTAAAACAGTTGATTGGGTCTTTATATGCTTCGTTGCGGTGGCTAAAAGTTACCATGGATTCTTGTCCCAGCATCCAGAACCGTTGTTCTACAATATTCCGTTCAATAGGGAATTTGCGTTCTTTCCAAAACTCAGGCACAAGCTCTTCAAGCTGCTTGCGGTAGAGAACACCCCCAAAAACGTTCTTGGCTCCCGGAAACTCACCACGTTCCAGCAGGACCACGTTTAGTCCGGCTCTAGCCATTGTCAGTGCGGCGGCAGTTCCTCCCGGACCCGCACCTACTACAACGGCATCAAATTTTTCACTCACTGTACATCGCTCCTTCTCAAGCAGTGATTGATTAAAATCGATGTTTTTTTGAAAGATGCTATGCTTTAATTACAGTTGGGTCCGATTTTTCCGCTTTTCTTTTTTTAACTTGTGCAGTAATAGCGGGTACGATTTTAAATAAATCTCCAACAATGCCATAGTGGGCAAATTGGAAAATAGGAGCATCCGGGTCCTTGTTGATCGCCACAATTACGTCAGAATCGGCCATGCCAACGGTGTGCTGAACGGCACCGGATATACCAACAGCAAAATAGAGTTTCGGTCTTACAGTGTATCCCGTTTGCCCAACCTGATGTTCATGTTTAATCCAACCGGCATCAACACAGGCACGGCTGGCTCCTACTTCGCCGCCCAGTTCATCAGCCAGCTCTTTCAAAAGGTCGAAGCCCTCTTGACCGCCTAATCCTCTACCTCCGGCAACAATAACTTCTGCTTCTTCCAAATTGACTTCGTTTTTCTTCTCGATAAAATCAAGTACTTTTGTAGCTATTTGTTCGTTTTTAACCGGGTTTTCAATACGAATTATTTCCCCTGTGCGTTCCGGATCGCGCGGCAGGGCTTCAAATACTCCGGCCCGGGCTGTAGCCATTTGCGGACGGTACTCTTTACATAAAATGGTGGCCATCAGTTTTTCGCCAAAAGCGGGACGGCTGGCCATTAACAGTCTTGATGGCGGTGGTTCTACATCCAATGCTGTCGTGTCGGCTGTCAGGCCCGTCGGTACGTGTGTGGCAATGGCGCCAGCCAAATCCCGACCGGTTCCCGTAGCGCCAAAGAGACAGATTTCGGGCTTGGCGTCCTCAATCAGCTTCAAGGTAATGCGGCTGTATGGTTGGGTACGGTAATCTTTTAAATCTGGTCCTTCACACAAGTATACTTTGTCAGCACCGTAATAGATCGCTTCGTTGGCCAAATGTTCCACATTATCACCGATAACAAGAGCCATAAGTGAAGTATCCAATTTGTCGGCAAGTTTTTTACCGATACCAAGCAATTGCCAGGATACAATTTTGGCAACTCCATTCCGCTGCTCTACTACGACAAGGATTCCGCGATAATCAGACCAATCAGGCATCTGGTCTTTCTTTTGTTGATTAGACATAAGTTCGCCTCCTTTGATCAGATCCAGCCTAATTTTTCTGCCAGGTTATTCTCCGTCAGTTTTACTGTCAACTGCTCGGCAATTTGTTCAGGTGTATCACCTTCGATGATTTCTCCATCAATCTTTCTAACCTTTGGTACCCAGGTTTTGCCAACAACCGTGGGGGATCCTTTAAGACCGATTTTACTCATATCAACATTTTCAAAATCATTGATAGTCCAGGTGGTTGGCTCGTATCTGGCTGCCCGGATCATTCCTGGAAGCGATGCTCTGCGGACTTCATTCAATTCTTTTAATGCCGTGATCAAAGTTGGCAAGGATGTTTCCACGACTTCGGTTCCGTCTTCCAGATATCTGTGAACAGTTATTTTGCGTTTGTCGGGATCAACATTTTCAACTTTTCCCACATAGGTTAATTGTTCAAGATCCAATCGACAGGCAATACCTGGTCCAACCTGGCCAGTATCTCCATCCAGGGTTTGCTTTCCGCAAAATACGATGTCTACTTTTCCCCATTTTTCTTCAACTTTCTCAATTGTTTTCGCCAGCACATAAGAAGTGGCAAGCGTATCTGCCCCGGCAAACTTGCGGTCTGTTACGAGAACTGCATCATCTGCCCCTAGTGAAATACATTCTTTAAGAGCTTTAACGGCAGGTGGTGGTCCCATTGTTACCACAGTAATTCTGGCACCGATTTCATCTTTGATGCGCAGAGCTTCCTCCAGACCATGCAAATCATAAAAGTTGACAATACTGGGGACACCTTGTCGAATCAAGGTGTTCGTGACCGGATCGATGCGAATCTCTCTGCTGTCAGGAACTTGTTTGATGCAGACAACAATATGCAACATGTGGCAACCTCCATTTAGAGAGTAGATAAATTTTGTGATACCCATTACTCAAATTTTCACGAATAACTCGTTTGCACTCTGGTCAATTGTTCGATCTCTTCATTAAATAATTGTGACGTAAGCAAATCTTTTCGTGAATGGGCTTCCAATATTTCGGATAATTTCATAGCGGTTCCAATAGGATATAGAGACCGGGTTTCATAGAATGGTGAAAAATGCCAAAATGGTTTGTTTTGGCTTACGGGATAAACAGCAACCTTCCAACCTGGATTCTCGTCATCTTCAATCCAGATCAAAGCGATCAGCCAATGTGTAAAAGCCTCATTCACACCTCCTTCTCCATAAATCAATTTTCTCAATGCTGCATGGTCATTTTCTCCGACGGTTACGACTGACTTATCATAAAAGTCTTTTAAAGGGGGGGCATCTGGCATTGATTTCCCTCCAATTAAGTAGTTTTGTGTTACCCATCAGATATTAAGCCAATTTTGAAGAAAACCGTTTGACCTGTGATCTGTGATGGCTCCCATTCGGGAGGATGATGAGAATGAAAACATTCAGGCTGAATCTGAATATCCCGGCTTTCCGAATTACATGATATCATCAGAAAACTATTGTTATTCAGCCCATTGGCAAAAACTAGAAACCCATCTCTGTAAAAGAAAACAAACACAAATTCAAGGATGTGTACATTGTGAGAAATTGATCATAAACATTTGCTGTGTAATGAAAAAAACTTTTTGAGGATTAAAAAGTAAATAACTTGTTCATCCTCCATTATTAGATATGTTTTGAAGAATGTAAAGACTGTAATTGGTTTCCACATCAAGCAATTTATAAAGTTTTATTAAAACTATTATTTTTGTAGTATATAATTTGCCTGCCGGATCAAGTAAAAGCAGGTGAATGTAAAAAATGTGAAACCAATTTTCAAATAATTATATCATAGTTATAAAGATGGCGAAACTACTGCAAAATCGGGTTACAGACTCATTGAATCAATCAATTTTCGATTTTAATTTTTGTGAGAATTTATTTTATAAATAGGCTGGAGAAATATACTTACATTGAATGCAAACTCCAGATCTCCGCTTCGCCTCGCAAAGGGGAAGAGGGGGTACTCTACTGCAAAATCCATTTGTTTCTCATGATTTGTGATCGTTTTTTTACTCTGTAAATGTGAAGAATTTTATTTGCTTGCCCTGTTTAACAAATATTCATTTCAGTCCTGGATCATGAATTATTTAAAATGGTTTCCGAATCAAATCAATTGCAGGAACTTGTTTAACAATTATTTTATAGAATCCTAAATTTTTTGTTGACAAGAAATTTTTATCGTGATACTATTCTAGCTGTCGCTGCGAGAGAGCGGCAAATAAACAAAACAAAGTGTTCCTTGAAAACTGAAGAGTGAAGACGTGACTCGTTAATTCTTGA
>CBEULT010000028.1:0-24537 GCA_965544045.1 uncultured Thermoactinomyces sp. | reverse complement strand
AACCAAGGAATATAAGCATAACGAAAATATTGATGTAGCTGTTGCATAGTGAGTAGGTACCCGAAATAAATAAATCAAAATTGGAACAAGCAACCATCCTCCACCTATACCCAAATAGCTTGATACCACTCCCATCATGAAACCCAGTGGCAGTAACCATTTTGTCTGAATTGGACTTTCAGAATTGTTTGATTCCATTGCCTTGCTGGCTAAACTTTTAATACCCCTTTCAGGGGGTGCTTTTACGTTCCTCTTTAGTACAACAGGTGGATTCTTTAAAAACAGAAAAACACCCAGGCAGACTAAAATGCTTGCAAAAATAAAATAAAAACAAGCTGATGAGTATATTTGCAGTAACCAAACACCTATAAGCGATCCTGGCAATGCCCCGATTGCCAATATCAGTCCTATTCTATAATTGATTTTTCTTTTTCTTGCATAACCAATTACTCCCGATAATGAATTGATAAATACAATAACCAAACCTGACCCAGCTGCAATTACAGGTTCCATGTGAAATACAACCAGCAATGTTGGCACAATAATAAAGCCTCCACCCACTCCCACAATTGTTCCATAACCACCGGCTATAATCCCGATTATTAGAAGCAAAAGCCCAGCTGTCAGATCCATCTGTTGTTCCCCCATAGAAGTTCCCTGTCTTTTAAATTGAATAATGAATGAGTATACAGCTTCAAAATACGCTATAATCAATCCAATTGAACAATAGCTTGTTTTGCCTCATATGCAGACCGGGCCAAAAGAAGCGCTCCAGTAATCCCTGCATTATCACCAAGCTTCGGAGATACAATATAATCATCAATTTTGCTTGATATTTCCGGAAAAGAAACATATCCGTTCAATAACTCTTTCACATATTTATAGACATAATGGAAAACCTGTTTTTGCTTCATTACACCGCCGCCAAGAATGATCTTTTCAGGTGAAAGAATTAAAATATATTGCGCAAGCGCCTGGGCCAGATAATATCCTTCCAATTCCCATACTTCATTTTCTTTTGCCAGAGCTTGTCCCTTCTTTCCCCAACGCTCCTCAATTGCCGGTCCAGACGCAAGACCTTCCAAACAATCACGATGATACGGGCATTTCCCCGAATAATGGTCATTTGGATGGCGTCGAACAAGAATATGCCCCATTTCAGGATGCGATAGCCCTTGCAAAAGTTGTCCCTGTACAATCGCTCCCGCTCCAATACCAGTGCCAACCGTAATATATAAACAACTATCCAATCCTTCCGCCGCACCAAATGTTGCTTCCCCTAACGCTGCAGCGTTAACATCAGTATTAAATCCAACCGGTACTCCAAAAGAGTCTTGAAGAGTTTTCACAAAAGGATAATTGAACCATGCCAATTTTGGCGTTGTCGTAATATAGCCATACGTATCGCTTTTCAAATTTACATCTATTGGCCCAAACGAACCGACCCCTATCGCTGCCAGATCAAATTCGCCAAAAAAGTCAATCACTTGTGCCATCGTTTCTTCCGGAACTGTTGTAGAAATCTGGATTCTTTCCGTCATATCCCCAGACTCGTCCCCAACAGCACAAACAAACTTTGTACCACCTGCTTCAATTCCGCCAAAAAGCATTGTAATCCCTCCAAACTTCCTTTTATAGCCAGAAGCATTCATATAAATTTCCCACAACACTTTTTAAACTTTTTCCCGCTTCCACAAATACAAAGGTTGTTACGACCTGGTTTTCGCTGATTGGTACGCAGATAGTCTCTTACCCAATTAATCCTCACTTTTTCCGCGAGTTTTTCTATTCTCTCTTGTGAGTAAGCATAGATTTGCATATAGCTTTCACAAAAATAATCCGGATTTACTTCATTGGAGATTCCATTGTACGCCCTGTTTCTCGGACAACCACCATAACAACTTTTTATAAATTTACACGTTCTGCATTTTTCAGGAAGATCCGGTTTCAAATCAAGGAATTTGGAATATACAGGATTATTTAATATATCATGTAAACGGTCAACGCCAACATTACCTACCTTATATTTTTCATTAATATAGAAATCGCAGGGATAGGCATCTCCATTCTGTTCAAGAACTATAACCCTCGGACATATTTGATGATGTATGCACAACTCCGCTTGCCGGTCCAGATAAATACTTAACATGTTATCAAAAAAACGGACAGATATGACTGGATTCCCATCGTTATACCAAACATCAAATGCCTCGCATAAAAAATCCCCGTATTGTTCAGGGGTGACTACGTATTTTCCAGGCTTATCGGGCAATTGGGATTGAAAATCCATACATGGGATTAACTGTACATGAGTAAAATTCTCTTTTTGATAAAATCTCATTAACTCTTTTGCTTTATCAACGTTTTCCTCATGGATCACCGATAATATATTAAAATCGACATTATATTTGCGTAAGCAGTCAATACCACGCATAATACACTCAAAACTTCCCGTTCCCTGTGCATTCACTCTTCTGATATCATTGATTTCTTTGGGGCCATCCAAACTAACTCCAATAAAAAAATTATTTTGTTTAAAAAACAGAGCCCACTCATCAGTAATCAAGGTTGCGTTTGTTTGTAATGAATTGTTAATAAAGGTACCATTTGAAGCATACCTTTTCTGTAATTTAATAACATTTTTAAAGAAATCCAATCCTGCAAGAAGTGGTTCACCTCCTTGCCAAATAAACGAAGCAAACCTTTGATCAAGTTCCATATATTCTTTAATAAACTTTTCAAGCAATTCATATCGAATCTTTTCTATTCCAATTGGTTGTCCCCCACAAGTACTGTAGTAACAATAGTCACATGCAAGGTTGCATGCCTCTGAGACTGTTTTCCACATAACACTTACATTTTCATGAGTCTTTGGAGTTTGGCAAACTTGTCCCACTTCTTTCACCTCTATAAGCCAATGTGTACTTACATCTCCTCCTGCCTTTAACATTCGTTTAATTAATTGTTCTTTTAACATCCTCTTCACCAAATAATTCAACTAACAATCTGCTTTCAAAACATAAAGGTTTTATATTTCCCTTTTAAAATGGGACAGTCTACTGTAGCTCTTCAATTTGACTTCATCAAACAGGAGGAGAAAACCAGTTGGAACAATGGATCGCAAAAGAAAAAATGAATAAGAGGTATTCGGGTAAACTTTTTCTACGTATAGTCAGTACTGTCGTTGTTTATAAAGCATTATTAAGTGACCATTGGGACTTGTCCGGAAAAACTTCCCCTTTGGGTGAACCGTTATATATTACATCATTCTTAAACATCCAATTGATCATTTGCAACAAAAGATGATTTTTTGCAACAGCATACTCAGGATCATCCCATAAATTTTTAAATTCATCCGGATCTTTTTCCATGTTAAACAATTCACCTTGTAAAATCTCATTACTTGTAAAGTTGTGATAAACAATCAATTTGAATTTCTCGTTTCTAATCATTGTTGCATGAATGGGAGGATCGAATGGATATTTGTTATCACTCACGCCTGAATTTCTATACATACAAATAGCAAAGTCTCTACCCTTTTCGATCGCGACAGGGTCTTTGACCATTTTGTAAAGATCGGTCGAATCAGGCATAGATTTATTAAGTTCTTCGCTACTCATCCCGGCTTGCTTAAGAACAGTAGCCGCGATGTCATGAGGCTGCACAATTCCCTTTACTCTCAATCCTGCCTGTTCTTTCCCGGGCAGTCGCATAATGAAAGGAACCCTGGTGCACGCATCATAAAAATAAGCTCCTTTCACCAACAGTTCATGATCACCCAACATATCACCATGGTCGCTCACAAAAATGATCAGGGTGTCATTAGTCAGGTTTTCTTTCTCCAATTCTTTAATTACTCTTCCAATCTCTTCATCCAAAAAAGCGACGGATGCATAGTACCCAAGCTTCATTTTCCTTATTTGCTCATCTGTATAATGATTATAATCACCGATATAACTGTGAAGATGTTCCCTTTTTATGTCATCTGGTTTGGACTGAATTTCACCCTTCTTGCGAATTGGTTCACGGATCGTGTTTTCATCAACTGCCCCAAGCATTTCCAATGGATAGTCAATATATGGGTCATGAGGATCAAACAAACTCATACAGCAGAAAAACGGTTTATCTTTTTTTCGGTTTCGGATATAGTCAATCGTTCTTTCCGCGACCCAATGTGTAAAATGGACTTCCTTCGGAAAATTCCTTGTCTTTCTACCATTCTTCCGCAGGTTCTCATAAAACTCAGGATGATAATCTTTCAGCCACTTGGTATAGCTGCCATTCAGTATATTTTCGTTACTCAACCCGGCATAAGGATCCAGGGCGTTTTCATATACATCAAATCCATCATTCGGATGGCGTTGTACTCCCTCCACAACTCTGGCACCTGCATGCAGCTTGCCAAACAATGCTGTATGATAACCTTCCTGCTGAAGTCTTTTTGGAAAAAGCACTTCCTCTTCCCTTAAAACATCATGTAACTTGTACACCCCATGGCCCGGAAGGGGTTTGCCCGTAAAAATGCTTGCTCTGCTGGGTGTGCAGATCGGATTGTTCACATAGCAGTTCTCAAATAAAACGCCTTCCTGTGCCAACTTGTCCAGATTTGGAGTGTAAGCCTCTTCAGACCCGTAACATCCGAGTGAATTCCATCTCTGCTGATCGGTCATAATCAACAAAATATTTGGCTGTTTTATCATTTTCATCATCTCCTCCAAATCACTTGCATAGGATTATTCTTTCTTAATATCTGATTCCGCTAAAGTACCTGTATTGGCAAATACATATGGTTCATTTCTGGTAAATATGGTTAGTCCCGTGATGTTTTTATCAGTTTTCCTGAAAATGAAACTCGCTAAATAACCAAATACAAATGACGAGAAAAATGAAATGATACTTACATAAAACGGCATCAAATCTGACTGTTGTACAAAATAGGAGGTTATGGCACTTAATAGTAATCCAGCTATAACTCCTGAAGCATTCGCACGTTTGGTAAAGATTCCAAGCGCGAAAATACCTGCAATTGGAACAGCGAATAATCCGGTTATATCCAGGAACAAATTCCAGGTTTCGGCCTGATTGGTTGAAACCAGATACAATGTAGCTGCCATGCCAAGTACACCAGCTATAATAATTGCTATTCTTGCAATCTTTACATCCTTGTGTTTATCGGTACGGCCAAAAAATCTTTGTTTGAAGTCTACCGTTACACAAGCCGATATACTATTTAAACTGGATGAAACAGTCGATTGACATGCTGCGAAAATCGCCACAATTATTAATCCGGAAACACCTGCTGGTAAAGTTGTTACAATGAAGTAAGGAAGAATGGATGAAGTGTTAAACCCTTCCGGAAGTACAGTGACATGTGAATAGTAACTGTAAAGGATCGTTCCCATTCCAAAAAAGATTGGTATTGACAGGAGGGCCAAATATCCATTTGTCCATAATGATCTGCTTGTCTCTTTAATAGATTTCGTTGATTGATAACGTTGTACAACATCCTGACTGGATGTGTACTGGTGTAAATTATTAAAAATTGATCCTAAAAAGATAATTGGAATCGCTGAAGCAGCTGTCCCAAATTTAAAATTATCTTTAGAAATAATCTTGTCATGCTCCAATGCATCACTGATGACAGTGGAAAGTCCTCCATCAATATAAGTTATACCAACAACAATAACCATAACCGCTCCGATCAGGAGAATAATCCCTTGAATAACATCGCTCCAGATAACCCCTTCCATCCCGCCTATAAATGTATAAACAATGCATATGACACCAACCACAGATGAGATAACAATTGGATTAATATCTGAAACAGATGTGATTGCCAGCGTTGGAAGATAAATGACAATGGCTATGCGACCTATGTGGAATAATATAAACAATAAACTTGCTATAATTCGAAGTGATACATCAAACCGTTTTTCCAAATATTCATATGCGCTTATAACATTCAGCTTTCTAAAAAAAGGAATATAGGAATAGATTAACAGAGGTATGATCGCAAATATCGCCAATTTGGCTGTTGCATATGACCAATCTGATAAAAATGCTTGTTCTGGCGTCGACATATATGTAATTGAACTAAGTGTTGTGGCATATATACTGAAACCGACCGCCCAACCAGGAACCTTGCCACCTCCGGTAAAGAACATATCTGTACTTTTTCCGGCTCTTTTGGAAAAATACATACCAACACCTAACATTGCTACAAGGTATACAATAAACACGATCCAGTTCAGTGTACCGAAACCTGCTTTTTCCATTTCGTCCTCTCCCTTTGATTTCAGGCGCTGTCAAAAATCCATATGCAAATCATTCTTTATCAATCTCCTGATCAAGCGCTTTCATAAAAGACAGGAAAAAGAATTTCTGGTTTGTTTCGAATTTATCCCCTCAAATCACAACCGGAATCAAGCGATCTTTGCTAATAGTTACCCGGGGAGCAAATCCGGGATAAAACAAACCAACTCATGTCCATGTGCCAAACCTGATTGGATCGATGTCGGAAAGGTTTCTGGAACAAGGCATTTGTCTTCATAAGGCGGAAAATTTATCCGGATTACGTTTGCACAAATCCAAACCGGTTCCGGATAATACTTTTGAACATATACGAAATCAAGTACCTTCACACGGACATGATGACGGCAATTTTTAGCAGACGACATACCTGTTTCCACTAAACCAATACATTTCAATTAATTGTCTTCAATCCTTTGCTGCTTAAAATCGAACATTTTTAACTCGTCCAGTTTCACATTAATGATTACAAGTTGAATTCTTTTACCATTTCCGCCACCAGGTCTCTTTTACTTTGGTCAAAACCTTTGAGCGGCTTTCTGGAGCCGCTGACAGATATAACTCCTTTACAGGCAAAAACTTCTTTAATCGTTTGGTAAACTCCCAATTCCAAGACTTTTTCGATCAAATCGTTTGTTTCATGCTGGATTTTTCTCGCTTCCTCAATCTGTCCGTCTTTTACAAGCTGAAATATTTTTTTTGCTCTTTTCGCATTTATGTTAAATGTGCTTCCGATTGCTCCATTAACACCCAGTACAGAAGCAGATAACAGCATTTCATCAAAACCGGAGAAAATGAGTTTTTCCGGAAACATTTTTCTTATGCGCTCCAATAAAAAGAAATCTGAATTCGTGTATTTAACCCCAATAATCTTGTTATTTTTGAGTAAATCTCCAAAATGCCCTAACGACATGTCAACACCGGTAAATGAAGGCATCGAGTATATTATCATGTTGTTTTGGGTCTCGTTTACAATTGTCAGATAATAATCCTTTATTTCTTCAAAGCTGAAATTATAATAGAAAGGAGTAACGGCCGACAGACATGAATACCCCAGTTCTGTAGCAAATTGTCCCAGCTCCACTGCTTCATAAAGATTAATCGAACCAATTTGGGCGATTAAATGTACATCGTTTTGCGCTTCGTCCTTTACTATCTTAAAGATTTGCTTCTTTTCTTCTGTTGAAATCAAAAAATTCTCGCCAGTACTCCCGTTAACATACAAACCATCAATATGATTTACATCCATATTGAACCGAACAATTTTTCTAAGCCCCTGTTCATCGATTTTTCCATTATCATGATAAGGGACAACCAATGCCGCTATAATTCCTTCCATAACGAACTCCTCCTGCCAGATATTATCCTTTCTGCGATTCTCCGCAACTATCGCGGACGACCAATTCAGGTTGTAATAAAATAGTTTTGTTTTGTGGGATATTTGTTTTAGTAATCAAGCTAAGCAAAACGTTTGCAGCATTTTTTCCTATTTCATAAGAGTTGAATTTCATTGAGGTTAACCTGGGTTCAAGGCTCTCACAGATGAAAGAATTATCATATCCGACAATCCCAACATCTTTTCCAATCACAAATCCAAGTTCTTTCGCCGCATGGTAGACCCCTCTGGCGATAACATCATTAAAACAAAAAACAGCATCAGGAGGGTAAGTACTGGAAAACAATTTTAACGAGCTTTCATAACCGGGATGATCGATTTTGAAGTTCTCTTCGAATACAATGTATTCATCATTTATTTCCAAAGAATTCTCAACCAAAGCGCTGTAATATCCCTGATATCTTTCAGATGATATGGAATACAGCGGTTTTGAAATATAGGCTATTCTTTTGAATCCTTGGGCAATCAAATGGTTTGTCGCAACATAGCCACCATAATAGTTGTTTGAAATCACCCGGTGGGCATTTACCCCTTCCACTCCTCTGTTGCAAAAAACAACAGGAATTCCGTTTTTAATGAGCTTGTTAAACGGATCTGAACTGTGATTGCCAATAATGGCAGGAACAATGATAAGCCCGCGGATTCCTGAATTTATCAGTTTATCAATATATGCGGCTTGCTTGTGTGTATAGTTGTCTGTATTACAGATCACCAAATTGATATTGTGATAGTGGGCAATATCCTCCACTCCCCGCAAAATCTCCGGATATGTATCATCCATAATATTGGGGATAACAAGAGCCCAATTGTGAATTTTGCTCTCTTTGGATGTATCGGCCATTCTGAACGTTTCAGCCACATACGTTCCGCTTCCGTCAATAGCGTTTAGGTAACCCTCTCCAATCAGTTCAGAAATCACCCGATCCACTGTTGTCCTCGAAACATTATATTTTTTTACCAGTTTTGTCCTGGAGGGAATCCGGCTGCCAACGCTCATTTTTTTAATCTCCTCGATCATCTCCTCTTTGATCTTTAAATACAAAGGCAATTTGTGTTTATCCAAGATACTGTCACTCCTCAATCAGACAGTCAGGTTAAACCTGACTGTCTGATTTAATTTTAAGTGCTTGCTTTTGACATGTCAATACTTGTTTTGCAGTTTTTTTACACAACAACAAAGAATGATCCTGTAGACGAAACTTGCCTGTTTCAAAACCCATGCAACGTTTTATCCTGTATAATTCCTGGAGTTATTCTTAAAAGAGATACAAAGCAGTCAGGTTTTCGGAAACCTGACTGTCTGATTAAAAAATAAGTTGATTCATTAAAGAAAATTCTCCAGTCAACAAACCCTGAATCACCATCCGTAACGTTCAGGCCCCCATCTTTTCTGTACAAGTTTCTGTTCCGTATATAAAAGCGTGTTAGAAGGAACATCCCTGGTTACAATAACTCCCGATCCTATGGCGGAATTGCAGCCTACTTTCACCCCTGGCATATACTGGCTGGCAATACCTGTTCTTGTGAAATCCCCGAAATACACCGCATTTCCATATTGTTCAGGAATTTCCATCCTTCCATGAACACGCTGACTTTGGGGTTGGTCATCAAACCGCATGATCCCTACGGTAACACCAGCCGCAATATCCGCAGATTCTCCAATAATCCCGTAAACCTCTCCGTAGTGAACAAAACTGGTTCGATCAAAGGTAACTCCCGCAAATTCGGCACAGTGCCCAAATCGGTTCCTGTTGCCGATGACGCTATATGGACCGATTCTGCAAAAATCCCGGATAGTGCAATGTTTGCCAATTATGACATTGCCTGCAATGGTAGCTCCATTATCAATGACTGTTCCGTGACCAATGGAGACATCCCCGTTGATCATGACATTCCGGCCTATTGTTACATTTTCTCCCAATTTTATTTTTCCATCGATTTGTGCTGTCGGATGAATGGTTGCTGACTCAGGAATCATATCATGGCTTAAAGATTCCATTTCCTCCTTGATCGCCATAACATTTGCTGCCATTAAATCCCATGGTTTATCCATATCGACAACTCCATCTTCAATAATATGGCCAATGATATGATTTCCGTTTTCAATCAAAATCTGGAGTGACTGTTCCAGTTCAGATTCCGGCGAAGGAATCACTCCAACACTGACACTCTGCATAAAACCGGGATTTTTCATTAACGACATACATAATGGTTCAGTTCGCAATGCATAAACTCCCAACAGGCGATGGGTTACATAATGTGGCCTTGGATGGCCATAAACCTGCTCAACCTTCTCATCTTTTAAACGCGTACAAAGCCAGTCTTGCGGTCTTTCCTTGTCTATGGGCTTGCACAGCAGCATCCCGTCCGGTAATTGATTATAAAAATGGTCAACAAACTGTTGCAGCCTTTTTTTGGTTATAGCAATATCTCCATAGACAACAAGAATATATTCATCCTTGATTGTACCAACAGCTTTGGCTAACGAATCAGCTGTCCCCTCCAATGAAGGGAGCACCACAACTTCCACTCCTTCGTAGCCGTATACTGCAGATTGAATCCGTTTATAAAGATAATGGGTCACGATGATAATTCGACCAAAAGACATGTCTTTCAAACTGCGGATCAAATGTTCCAGATTTGATTGGGCACCGACAGGCAGAACTGCCTTGGGCCAATATTCGTTGTATGGCCACATTTTACTTCCCAAACCGGCAGCAAGTATAATGGCTGTTTTCATGTTCAACATCCTTTTTCCTTTTGTTAGTCGCGTTGATTGGATGAAATCATCTATTAACTATAGCGCATACTCATTTTATCACGATAGCCAAAACGAATTCTCTGAGAATTTCACCACAAAAACTTTTAAACTGTTTAATATCTGATCCTGAAAATTTTCTTCCCAACTCCCAACCGGTTGTACCGGAAATCGATTTCTTCCCTTTACACTTACACTAATGTCACCAAATTTTCGTTTTCCATTATTTTTTTACGGTCTATATATGATTTTCTACATAAATGGACAATATTACTTTTTTGTCCAATTTCAATTAGTTTACTATTGAGAATCAATTTCATATAATGGAGATAGTAACATTCGGTGATAATAATTTTCAATTATACGCACAGATATGGATATGGGAGTGGTGCTTTATGACACTAGCTGATATTCAACCAGGAACAAAAGCCAAAATTGTTTCTATTGAAAATGTGAATAAGTTGGTACGCCGGCGTTTAATTGATTTGGGAATTATGGAAGGTTCAGTTGTTCACCTGAAAAATTCGCTGCCTTTTGGAGGTCCTTGTACATTGGAGGCTGGCGGGCAATCCATTGGCATTCGCCGCCGGGAAGCTTCCTTGATTGAGGTGGCAAATCTATGATGAATGTTGCTTTGATCGGGAACCCCAATACGGGGAAAACTTCTCTTTTTAATGCCTTGACCGGGTTTTACGAATATGTTGGAAACTGGTCAGGCGTTACCGTCGAAAAAAAGGTGGGCAATCTAAAGGATCAGCTGGGTCAGTTGATCGATTTGCCCGGGATCTATTCACTAAATCCTTTATCTGAAGATGAAGCGGTTGTTTCCAATTTTTTGCTGACCGAGGATTTTTCAGCTGTGTTAAATATTGTGGATGCTTCCCAACTGGAACGAAACTTGTATTTAACCCTTCAGATCCTGGAGTTTGGTAAACCGGCAGTAATTGCCTTGAACATGTTTGATGTGGCAAAAAGCCAGGGGCTGAAAATTGACGCCGAAAAACTTTCCTCCTGTATGAAAACACCGGTGATCCCTGTAGTCGCCCGCAAAGGCACCGGCATCAATCAGGTAAAACAGCAACTTCACCAGCTTGACTTTGAAAATCACGAAGCTTTGTTCATTAACTACGGGGATATTCTGGAAGACGCCATCCAGAAGCTGAGCAATCAATTGCCAGATTTAAAGCTTCCGAAACGCTGGCTGGCCTTGCAGTTCTTTGAAGGAAACGACCCTGTCTGGAAACTGTTGAAAAAACATATCGATGAATCCACGCTGCAAAAATTATATGCAGAAACTGAAAAGCAGATTGTACAAACAGATGGGATTCCTTCCCTGGATCGGTATATCCGCCATGTTCGCGGTCAATGGATTTCCAATGTATTGGAAAAAACCATTTCTCGTAATCCAAACAAAAAAGTGCCGATCAGCGAACGGATTGACCGGATTGTTATCCATAAAGTATGGGGCATGCCCATATTTATGCTGCTCATGTATTTAATTTTCAAATTCACTTTTGACTGGCTGGGATCCCCGCTATCCGATGCAGTGGACGCCCTCATCACCGGACCGGTTACATCTGGACTGGAGACGGGGTTGGCAGCAATCGGAGCTTCATCTTTCATTAAGGCAGTTATCCTGGATGGAATTGTGGCTGGTGTAGGCGGAGTTTTGGTTTTCGTGCCGCAAATTTTGATCCTGTTTTTCTTTATTTCTCTTTTGGAGGATTCAGGATACATGGCACGGGTGGCAATGGTTATGGACCGCTTGATGGAGATTTTCGGCTTGAACGGAAAAGCGTTTATTCCCATGATTATCGGCTTCGGGTGCAATGTGCCAGGAATTATGGCAGCACGGTCGATTGAACAGCCTAATGAACGGCTGCTCACGATTATCTTGACACCAATGATGTCCTGTTCAGCAAGACTTCCCGTATATACTCTCTTTGCCGGCGCTTTCTTTTCCAAAAACCAGGCTTTGGTTGTATTCTCCATGTACTTTCTGGGAATTTTGGTGGCTTTGCTAATGGCAAAAATTTTAACATCCACTTTGTTAAAACACGAAGAATCTGTATTCGTCGTGGAACTGCCACCCTACCGCTTTCCACAAGGAAAAATTTTATTGCGCAGTACATGGGAAAAAGGAAAAGGATTTATCAAGAAAGCAGGAACATTTATTCTGGGAGGCTCCGTGCTGATCTGGTTCCTCAGTTATGCCGGACCTGACGGTTTGGGAGTAGATATGAATGATAGCTATCTGGCCATGATCGGAGGGCTTCTGGGAACATTGCTTGCACCAATTGGTTTTGGCACCTGGCAAGCGGGCGCAGCGCTCATTACCGGATTCCTGGCTAAAGAAGTAATTGTCTCCACTATGAATATCTTATATATATCACCTGATATATCCAGTTTGCAAGGAATTATCGCAGGAGCTTTTACTCCGTTGCAGGCTGTAAGCTTTATCGTTTTCATTCTACTTTATATTCCTTGTCTGGCAACAGTGGCTGTAATCCGCAAAGAAACCAACTCACGCCGCTGGACTTTGTTTACGATCGGTTACGCCCTGGTAATCGCCTATCTCTTTTCACTTGTTATCTATCAGGGTGGAAAACTTCTTGGCCTTGGTTAATTTATTAAATGAAGGAGGAATCGGAAAATGATTGTGAACCTCCTGTTGGGCAGTTTGATCTTCGGGTATGCAGGTTGGGTGATTTACCGGCGATTCAAAGTCAGTAAACAGGGAAAATGCGAAAACTGTTCCATCAAAAACAGCTGTTCTTCAGCAAACAATGACAAGTCCTGTTGAAAGACAAAAAACCGCTTTGTTACTTATAAAAAGCGGTTTTTTGTTTTACTTTTCCAGGTGGAGTTACCCGCGAACAAATGCCTTAATGGTTGCTATTCGTTTTCCTTCACTTTTACCATATGGAGAAATTGTATACCTTCCCACAAAAGCCGGAACAATAAAAGTTTCAGCATAATGTACAACAAATGGTTCAAAAGCATGATCCGGGCTTTCGACGATTGCTTCTTCACCTTCAACCAGATTAAGCACATTAACGGTCCCTTTTGTATCATGAGTAACCGGATTGGTAAACCAGTGTCTTCTCGTTTCAATAAACTCTCGCTCGTGCAGTCCTGTCCTTTCTTCTATCCATCCGTCGCCTTTTGCAACAACTTCAACCTGGTTCACCAGTTTTTTTTCTACCCATTTGGTCGTACGATCCCACTGAATAACCTGTTTCCCGTGTTCCAAATGAACGGGTCGAGGTAATCCGTCCAGTCCCAAACGGCCCCAATCCCACAGCTTGAATGTGAAAATATACGGAGTTGCGCTTATTTCAAGCACCATACATCCCTCTCCCGAGCAGTGGATCGTCCCGGCGGGGATCAAAATATGATCGTGTTTTTTGACGGGAAAGCGGTTGATATATTTTTTGTCCGGGAATGGCAACAATCCTTTTTCTGCCTCTTCAAGATCCTGTAAAAATTCTTCTTTATTAACCCCTTCTTTTAAGCCAAGAAAAACTTCTGCCCCGTCTTTCGCATCCAGCAGATAATAACTTTCATCTTGTGTGTATGGCACTCCAAAATTTTCCTGGATATATTCTGTTAGAGGGTGGACCTGAAGACTCAAATTTTGGCCTCCCATTGTGTCGAGAAGGTCAAAACGAATGGGGAACTCCGTCCCAAATCTCGCATGTACCTTTTCCCCAAGAAGCTCTACCGGTTGATAAAAAACAACATTGATTGAGGGAATTTCCACCTGAATATCCCCGTATTTTAAATACAGACTATTCTCCTCCGGTACACAATCAAAACCCCAGGCATAATTCTCCACTTCCCGGTTCAAGTCGCAAACTTCTTTCATCCACTGGCCTCCCCATACACCAGTATCAAAAAAAGGTACAACACGAAATGGTCGGTGAGTTGTCTCTTTAAGTCCAGTTAAAAAGGCATATTTGGTGATCATTTTTGGATTATTTTTCTGGTTGGTATCCAATAAATAATCGATTTTTTCAAACAGGTTCTTTTTATGTCGGTCTGCTACACGCCATTCAACAAAATATGCCCGTTTATATTTTCTTAAAATATCTTCATCGTAATTATCCATTTTCCAATTGCCAAGTTCACCTTTGCGGAAACGCTGTTGAATCTCCCACCTGGCAAGATCTGCGTAAACGAGCAAATCAGGCTGCCCATAAATAAGTGCAGCACCGGTCCCGTAAATAAGAATAACCCCTTCTGTAATACTCTCAATTTTTTGTTGTAACTCTTTGATTATGTCCTGATCAAAAAATTCTTCTATTGAGTAATGCGACATCAATCCAAATACCCGATCATCGGTCAAATTTCTTTTAATCATAGAGGTTATTTTTTTCCCGCTAAAACTGGCAGTATCCGCATGAATAACAAACAGTGTATGGCCAAACATATTTTTCAAGGCGCTTAACACCTCACTGTCATCTACACCCGGATAACAGTCGACAGTAATCACAAATTTCCGTTTGCCACTCTTCTCAATCTGTCTATTGATTTCTTCTGCAATTCTCTCATACCCCTGCCAGGCATGGTGATCCATTCCCTTGATTTCAACAAAGGGATTTTTATTATAATTGGACTTTCTGCTTTTCAAACTCATTGTGTAGCCCCCGTTTTCCCAAAAAGTTTATCTGAAATAATCATATTGTCCTATTGTTATAACATTTATTTCAAACACGGCAAATAGCCGTATTTCCAAACTTATCCTGACAGTTCAATATAATATCTGTATTTATCCGATCTGTAAAATGATTCGGTGTATTCCAGAGTTCTATGGTTTTGATCAAACGAGGTCCTGATTCTTTTTAGAATCGGTGATCCATCCTCAATATCCAGCATTTCACTCAACGACGTACCAGATATTGTTGCTTCGATAAACTCTTTTACTTTTGTCACACGTCTATTATTTTTTTCGTGGATAAGCTCATACAATGATCCGTAATAATTTTCCTTATCAAGTGACAGATCCAGGTCTTCTTTCAAATAGGTGATAAAAACAACAATTGGTTCACCATCTGCACACCGGATCCTGACTAACTTGTAAACATAATCCCCTGGATTAATCTCCAATGCTTTGGCCACTTTCTTATTCGCCTTCTCCATGCCTATTTCGGCATACTTTGTCGACGGCTCCAGACCTCTTGATTTCATTTCGTTAGTAAAACTCATCACCTTTGAAAGCTTTTCTTCGATTTTATTTGAAATGACAACCGTTCCTATTCCTCTTTGTCTCGACAAATAACCTTCTACGACAAGCTCATTAATAGCTTGCCTGACAGTAATCCTGCTTACATTAAACTTTTTTTGCAGTTCTGCTTCCGATGGTATGATATCTCCCGGAACATACTCTTCATTATCGATTTTCTCAAGCAGGATATTTTTAATTTGTGAGTATAATGGCAATGCTCCTTTGCTGAAATCAAGCATTATGGCGGTTACACCCCTTTCATTATGATATAAGACTATCAAGGTTATTTTACGTTAACCAATTTTAGCCTTTCATTTACTTTCTTTAATCTTGCCACAAACCCTTTTTTGGAAACAGAGTAATAGTCATATCCTGCATCTGAAGGCCAGTATGCTCCAACCGCCAAAACTCCGTTTCCCGCATTGGGCTAGGCGATGCATAAATTTTTCCGGAATGTAATGGAGCGATTCCGGAAACATCTTCTCTCTCCGGCAATTTCTGTGTTTATCCATTAAAATCAGCATTCCTTCCCATTTTATACACCAATAATACTCTGCACGCTCAATTTGTCGTAAAAATCCCCTTTGGTCATGAAAATACTGTTCCGAAAAAACATAACTTGTTCCAAAATACAAACCAATGCGTCTCTACCTGGCAAACCACCTGATCGGGATTTAACATGCTAATCCTCAAATATGCCTGCCAAATCGGATATCCTTCTTACACTGACAATTACATGCGCCCCTGCTAAATTCCCGGTCAGAAAGTTAACCCGGATTTCCGGAACTATAAATTTAGATGCATTGATATTTCCCTGCCTTTATAGAAAGAAAAAATCAAGGGATAAAGTCAATCCATTTATCTGCTTGCAAAAATGGCTTGGAGACAAACTGGAACTTTTGGGGATTATATTCAAACTGGGTATAAATTGGAACTCCCTGTTTGATTCCCGAAAAATCATAGGTATTCGGTTTTTTTACAATAATGTTATCCGATTGATATCTGCTGTTGGCAATCCACTTTAAAGAATTGTCATCATTAAAAACCGGATACCATGCCAATCCGTTATGCCTTCTTATTTCATCATACTCAAACCCGTATTCCCGATCACACCAGGCGCCAAAAGTTAACGGTTGCTTTGAATCTGCACTGATTGTGGCATGCGCCCAACCAGGAGGCACAATGACTATATCTCCCGGTTCTGCATATACCGCAAAACATCTGCCCGGATTGTCTTTGGCTGTTTCTTGCATATATATTACGGCTTGTCCCGACCAGATCTCATACACCTCCGGTGGCGACCAGCCACTGTGCCTTGAGACTTTGTGAATATGCCCCTGGCTTCGTATCGGTTCTTTACCCAGCTTACCTTTAGCAAACGTGACGGCACCGAAAAGCAGCATCATGTCTTCCAGCAGATTTTTATGTTCTTTCTTTCCTACATCCATGGCAATCGAATACACAATATACGGTCCTTCACAATTCGGATCTTCCAAACTTTTCCTGATTGATTCCAATAACCTGTGTTCTACTTCAGGGCCAAAACTGTCTGGTCCGTAAGTAAATCCTAACGGACTACAGGTTGGCTGAATATCAAATCCCGGATTAATCTTCACATCTTTTCTCCTTTACCTGTAAATGTAATATTATCAGCCTTTAAAAAATCCCCAGTAATACTCCCGCTGTTGCCACACCTAACAAAATCAGCATCATCATGATTGAGGAAACACCCTTTTTAGTCATCAAATACCATGATAAAATCACTACTACCAGTGGCAACAAATTTGGAAGGATATTATCAATCATCTCCTGTACCTGAATATCCACTTTACCTTGCTGGAACTCCAATTTGGTACTCAATTTGACATAACTTGCGGTAATTCCACCCATGACAATGGTGCCAAGAATGGTAAATGCTTCCCTGACCCGGTTTGCTTTTTCACCTACCAACAGCTCAACAGCATCCGTTCCCAATTGGTAACCTTTCATAAAAAGGTAGTATGATCCGATTATGATTATAAAATTATAGCTTAAAATATAAAATACCGGTCCAAGTAAACTTCCTCCCTGTGCCAATCCCATGCCAATACTCAACAAAATTGGGATAAGCATACCCGGAACCATTGAATCACCTATTCCGGCCAAAGGACCCATCAAACCGACTTTCAAACCATTGATCACTTCGTCATCGATTTCTTCTCCATTGGCTTTTTTCTCTTCCAATCCTGCCGCAATACCGTTTACAATACTGCCTAACTGCGGCTCCGTATTATAAAAAACAGAATGGCGTTTCATCGCCTGTCTTTGTTCCTCTTTATCTTTATACAGTTTTTTTATGACTGGAAGCATAGACAGACAAAAACCAAATGCCTGAAACCTTTCGAAACTCATGGAAGACAAATTGTGCATCATCCAGATACGCCAGCTTTTCCTGAGGTCTTTTTTGGACAGCTTCTTTTCGTTCTCTATTCTTTGCCGGGTGGTCACTTCCATTTATAGCACCTCCTCTTCCTGCTGTTTTGACTGGTATGTGATAAAAGCGATCAATGCAGCCATGACAGCAAGCCCGATCATATTGATATCCGAAAAAACCATTGCTATAAAGCCAGCCATAAAATAGATAAACATGGTACTTTTTTTTACCAGTTGTTTTAACAAAATTGCGATTCCCACAGCGGGCAAAATACCGCCAACAATCGTCATAATATCAATTACCGTTTGTGGTGTGGCATTGATTAATCCTTCCATGTACCGGGCTCCCAAATAGACTGTTACTGTGGTTGGGACAAACCTCATTAAAAATGTTGTAACTTGCGGATAGATAGCATGTGTGAAATAAAGTTTTCTTGTATTTCCCGCCTCTGCGGCTTTATCGCTTAAGCTGTTCCAGTAAGAATTCAGGATCATCATAAAATTGTGGATAACTGTTCCCAATATACCTATGGTAGCTGCTAACGTTACTGCAACTTCTGTATCCGCCCCTGATAAAATCCCGAGAGCAATCGCCGGATAAGCAACAAAGTTCAAATCAGCAGGCATGGTACCTCCCGGTGTAATAATAGCGATGTAAACAGCTTGTACTGCCACACCAATAATAATGCCCGTCGTTACATCCCCCAGAATAATACCGACAATCATACCTGATACAAGTGGACGGCTCAACGTATACCAACCTCCGGTAAGTCCGAACACCCACGGGACACTGAGCGCTCCCAGATAACAAAAAATACCGATTAATATGGCTTGTAAAAGCATTTGACCATCTCCCGATTATATCAATTTGCCCCTTACACTTTTCCAGGTAAATGCCTTGCCGTCCGGAACAAGTTGAAATTGAATAACATAGCCTGCTTGATGAAGCGATTCAAAAGCCTGGATTTCCTCTTTTGTCACACTGGCATTTGCCCCTACTGTCACAGTATCCGGCTTGCTACTCAACGGACCGACATTAATCTCTTTTTCAAATGACAACCCTTTTTCAATTAAATTTGCCAGCGTTACAGGTGTTTTTACGATTAAAAAATAATGTTTTTTGCTTTTTGACGCTTTTTCGAGAACGGAAACTGCATCTTCGACCGTATAAATTCCTGCCTTTATTCCAGGAGGGACAGCATTTTTCACAACCATAGACAAAATCTTGTCGTTCGCTGTTTTATCGTCAACCGCCAAGATCCCGTCACATTTTTTCTCTCTGGCCCATCTTGTTACAACCTGTCCGTGAATAATTCTGTCGTCAATGCGAATGAATGAAATTGTCATAATATCCTCTCCACTGTAGAATAATTAATTTGGGTCAGGAACCACAATCCCGTTCTTGCCGCTTTTTTTTGCAATCTCCGCCAAATCTTCCAGTTCAGATGTTTGTCTCAAAGCAATTGTTTCAAGAAACATCGGCAAATTGGCTCCGGAAACAACCCTGATTTTTGACTGGTAATGTTCATCTAATGAATACTTCAAACTGCAGTTAAACGGTGTTCCGCCTTGCAAATCACACATAATCAGAATGCCTGAACAACTTTCCATCAAATTTTCAATCGCTTTTAGCAAATCTTTGTCAAACTGGTCAATCCCGTTTTCATTTGTCAAAGAAACGCATTTTACGGCTTTTACCTTTCCGTAAATCGTTTGTCCGGCATCCCGTATACCCTCAGACAAATTTCCATGGCTGGCCAATATCATACCGATCACTTCATCACCCCTTTTATAAAGACAAGCCTTTATAATAGTATAATGTCATAACATTTGATTTTAAAAAATATAATCAGCAAAAATAAAAACACTTATTAAATATATTCTACAATATTATTATAATATTATAGTTCTTTTTGATCAATCATCAAGAGAGATTTTTTATCTTCCTTGATGATTGACTTCCATTTATAAAAAACTTATTCATTTCTCTGCACGTTTCAAAAACCGGAAATTTTATCCACTTTTTATACGGAGAACCCAATAATTCAACTGCGATCAACCGGCTTCTGTTGTCTTTTCCTGTCTGGTAATCATGATTTTATCAACACGAACATGGTCCATGTCTACAATTTCCAGCTTCAGATCCCGTACTTCTATAACATCGCCCACTTTGGGTATATCACCCAAATAATTGGTGAAGAATCCCCCCAGTGTATGGTAATCACCACTGTCCAGATCCATGTCATCTTCAAGATCAAAATACCTGATAAACGTATCAACAGAAACCAGGCCGTCTGCCAGCCATGTTAAATCATCGCGTCTGGTGATCTGCGGTTCCTCTTCTTCTTCGTGGTAGGGCAAATCTCCAAAAATGTTTTCCATGAAATCATGCAGTGTTACAAATCCTTCGATCCCTCCATATTCATCGACAACAATCGCTTCATGCATTCCGGACTCTTTTACTGTTTCCAAAGCCTGAAAAGCTTTCATGTGTTCCGGGAGAAGCAATGTTTCCTCAATGCAATCCTCGATGGAAAATTTCTCTCCCTTGAGTAAAAAGCGAAATACTTCCTTTGTGTGAATAATTCCAAGAAATTCATCCAGGCTGCCTTTGCCTGCCGGAAACCGTGAATGGTAGCTATCGTTGATAATCTGCATATTTTCCTCAAACGAACTCTCTATATCAATCCAGACCAGCTGGGTACGGGGTGTCAAAATATCACTCAAGCGCTTGTCGCTCATATAAAAAATCTGGTCCACCATTTCATGTTCAATTTCTTCGACAGCGCCGCTATAAACACCCTGTTCTATCATATGCTGAATCTCTTCCCCGGTAACATCCGGCTTATTTGTTTTTTTCACTCCGAGCATTTTCAATACCAAAGCCGTTGATTTGCTAAGCACCCAAATAATCGGTTTGCCGATAACAGAAAAATAATACATTGGCCTGGCTACAACCATAGCGGTTTTCTCAGGATTAACAAGTGCAATTTGCTTTGGGACCAGTTCCCCGATAATCAGCGACAGGTAAGTAGTCAGCACAATAACCAACGTCATGCTGATTTCCTGGCTAAATGGGGCCAAAACTTCCATCCGGGCAATAATTGCCGCCACTTTGCCGGACAGTGCCGCTCCACCAAATGCACCTGTTACAATCCCGATCAAAGTGATTCCGATCTGAATCGTTGACAGCAGTTCGTTTGGTTTTTCGGCCAGCTTGAGTGCCGTTTTTGCCCGGGTATTGCCTTCCTTTGCTTTTTGGTTAAGCCTGACTTTTCTTGAAGTAACAATAGCCAGCTCAGTCATTGAAAAAATACCGTTCATAATAATCAGGAGAAAAATAATTACAATCGAAACAACAATACTATCCAAAAGCACTTTCACCATGCCTTCCATTATTTTTAAACTCTGTCTCAAAAACTTTTTAAAAAAATCGTATCTTCCGGTACGCTCATATTCTCTATTTCAGAGTGTATCATATTATTCCCGGCAAAGAAAAACTGGGGGAAAGCGCCCCCCAGTCCTTTAGATTAGTTTAAATCCGAAAGTTTGTACGTGTATCCGTGAACGCCTTTGTAGTATTCCAGTTACATCTCCCCTTCGCAACGCTCACAACAAATTGCGGTGGCACACTCGGATCACCACTATCCATCAAGAGTTGTACAACATCGAACGATATTGATAAATTGATAAATTCGGGAGCTCGCGGCTTATCATTGTTCCTGCCATTATTGGCAATCATGGTCCAGACCCGTATAACAAGCTCATTAAAAACGGAATTCCTGTTGTTTATCACAACAGAGAAGTGGAAGGGGTAAATGCCCACCGGGTGATTTCAAACAACTATTATGGTGGTTGTGTTGCGACGAAACATTGATTGCCCAAGGATTCAAAAAAACAGCCTTTATTTCAGACACCTGGGATATTACACTGCTTTGGTTAGAATTCCTTGGAAATAATTGATAATCTGCCACAGGGTCGGGAGCTATTGTAACCAGGGATGTTCCTTCTAATACACTTTTATATACGGAACAGAAACTTGTACAGAAGTGACAGTTTGTTGACTGGAGAATTTTCTTTAATGAATCAATTTTTCCTCAACCAAGCAGACAGGTTCCGAGAACCTGTCTGACTTTTCATTCTTTTAAAAATAGCTCCAGGAATTATGCAGGATAAAACCCTATGGTTTTGAAACAGGCAAAGTTTCTTCTACAGGATCATTCTTTGTTGTTGTGTAACAAAACAGCACAACAGTATTGACTTGTCAAAAACAAGCACTTAAAATCAAATCAGACAGCCAGGTTAAACCTGACTGTCTGATCGAGGAGTGACAGTACCGTGGATAAACACAAATTGCCCTTGTATCGAGGAGATTAAAAAAATGAGCGTTGGCAACCGGATCCCCTCCAGGACAAAACTGGTAAAAAAATATAATGTTTCAAAAACAACAGTGGATCGGGTGATTTCTGAACTGATTGAAGAGGGCTACCTAAACGCTATTGACGGAGGCGGAACTTATGTGGCTGAAACGTTCAGAATGGCCGATACATCCAAAGAGAGCAAAATTCACAATTGGACTCTTGTTATCCCCAATATTATGGATGATACATATCCGGAGATTTTGGGGGAGTGGAGGATATTGCCCACGACCACAATATACGTTTGGTGATCTGTAATACAGAGAACTATACACATAAGCAAGCCGCATAGATGGTTTCCACTTCATCACATTGCAAGCAAATGTAATTGACGATCTTCGATTGTTTCCTTTTTTGTAACATCGGCTTTTTCCGATGTTTGGATACTACTGGTTGCCACATATTGCCCGTCATAGATCTCAATCCATTTAATCCGATGGCGGGACGGCGCATATAACGCCCAATATAACGAAGCTGTTCTATGTCCTATTTCTGCTTGGGGGCAAATACGTAGAAACCTTCAGCATTTTGGGAATAGGCCTTTTGTAAGTGTGGTTGGACTGCTCTTTTTATTTAAGAAAAATTTTTTGTGATACACGTGCAAAAAAAAGCTTCAATAAGTATTTACTATGTACCAGGGTTATCAATCGGTCAGATGGTGCCGCTTTATATAAAGCGGTGTCAAAAATTTAGTGAAAGCAGACTCAATACGCCTAAACCAGTTGTTGTTCAAGTGAGGTTATCCTAAAAATCGATGTGATAAGGAAGTGAAGTTTAATGGAACCTTTCAAATCTAGTGATGAAATTTTTGGAAATTGGGCTACGGTTTTGCTACCTATCGAACATGATGATTCTATTAACTACTCTGTATTAAGTGAACAGATAGAGTATTTAACCCATTGTGGATTGAATGGTATATATTCCAATGGAACAGCTGGAGAGTTCTATACTCAGAGTGAAGAAGAATTCGATCGTATTAATGAAATTCTAGCCACTTCTTGTAAACGTAAAAATGTATCATTCCAGATTGGAGCTAGTCATATGAGTCCCCATATTTCTTTAGAGAGAATTAAAAGAGCAAAAAAATTAAAACCTAAGGCGATTCAGGTAATACTGCCTGATTGGTCTCCAGTAAATGATGAAGAAGTAATAACATGTTTACAACGTTTTGCAGAAGAAGCATTTCCTATCGGGATTATTTTATATAATCCTCCTCATTCAAAGAGAGTATTGAAACCTGAAGTATATTCAAAGGTAAAAACCAATATTCCAAACCTTTTAGGGATCAAGGTTTCAGATGGTGATAATGATTGGTATAGAGCTGTGGAGAAGCATTGCTCACATTTATCTGTATTCGTCCCCGGGCACCATCTAGCAACTGGTTTTTCTCGTGGGGCAGCAGGTTCTTATTCAAACATGGCTTGCTTAAATCCTGTAGGAGCACAAAAGTGGTATGAACAAATGAAGACAGATTTAGAAGGAGCATTAGAATTAGAAAAGAAAATTCAGAAGTTTAACTCTAATTATATTCTACCTTTTATTACAAAAGGCGGTTATTCTAATCAAGCAGTAGATAAATTATTAGCTTCGATCGGTGGTTGGTCTCAGGTCGGAACCCGTTTACGTTGGCCATACCATTGGATACCAGAATATGAAGCTGAACGTTTACGTCCTATAGCAAAGAATATAATCCCTGAATTCTTTAATTTATCCTGAATTATTTAAAGTACCACAGTACTGCTCCAAACTTCAGAAAGGGTGAGATTGGGGGCGTATACGCAAAAACCTTCAGTATCTTGGAAAAAAAGGAAAACCCCGTGGCTCCCCAAAATTTATACTTTCTTATACATTAAAAAAAGGTTCCAAAAAAGGCTTTTCCTTTTTTGGAACCCAAAATTCAGGCAGGTTCATTAAAGCAATGTTATTCTCCCATTATACATGGTTAACAAGTATTGGTTGATAGTTGCTTTGATTTCTTCCAACCGCCCCGATTCATTTTTGATTTCTGCCAAACCAA
>CBEULT010000027.1:0-32425 GCA_965544045.1 uncultured Thermoactinomyces sp. | reverse complement strand
CGGCAAAAAAATCAAAATAGAATTTAACTATGTGACAGATATAGGACTTGCGCCAGAAGGGTTCTATGTAGACAATATTGTTGTCGCAGCAAACGGGAAAACAGTCTTTTCTGATGATGTTGAAGGGGAACCGAAATTTGCCATGGACGGATTCAAGGTATTTGACGGAGCCAAAATTCCGTTTGAACACTTTTATTTGGTTGAGTGGCGGACACATCGGGGGATGGATCGGGCTCTTGCCCATCTGCGCCGCGATGATACGATGATGAAGTATGATTCCGGGATGGTGATCTGGTATTATGATGCCCGCTGGGGGGAGGACAATATGACAGGGCTTCATCCGGGAGAAGGATTCCTTGGTGTGGTTGATGCCCATCAACGCGGACATTATTGGGATGATGGAATGGTCGCTTCCACCCGTTATCAGGTGAATGATGCTGCGTTCGGGTTCAAGCCGACATCATCCATTGATATTCATTATCTCGGCTATTCCATGAAATATGATCCGTTGCCAGGTATTCCGGTATTTCACGATCACAGGAATTACGCCAGCCCATTTAATCCGGATGGTGGAAAAATTTTGCCCCGGCACGGGATCCGGATAGAATTGAAAAAAGAAATCGGGAATAAAACCGTGTTGGTGGAAATATCCAAAACGCAAAAATAGATCCAGGTTCAAGATGAATGGGAAGAACAATGATGTGGTGTTAAAAAGGTTGCTATGAATAATAAAAAAGGTTTTATTGCTTGTTTTAAATGTTTCCTTTCATGAGACGGAATTGTCGATAAGATTAACGGAGCAATTCCTGGAAGCGAAGGGATGCTTGTGCCGCTTAAAAGCGGAAGTGAAATGAGAGACCAAAAATAGCCTTCAAACACAGTCTGAGACTTTTCTGACAGGCGCAGAAAAGTCTTTTTCCTTTTTTGGCATAATTCCCCGGATGCTTGTTCAAACTAAAGGTACTTGCTACATAGGAGGGAAGTTGGAATGCTGAAAAAGTTCAGCTGTATCATGATTTCACTGAGCTTGATGGTTAACCCGTTTATTTTGCCCATTCAGGTTCAGGCGAAAGGATCAGAAACCGATTTGGCTCCTGAAGCTGTGTCAGCGATTTTGCTTGATGCAGGGACAGGAAAAGTCCTGTTTGAAAAAAACAGCCATCAGGCTCTGCCCCCGGCAAGTATTACCAAAGTGATGACCATGTTGATGGTGATGGAAGCCATCGATCATGGAAAAATTTCCTGGTCCGATCCGGTTACGATCAGTGAACATGCCGCTTCTATGGGAGGAAGCCAGATTTTCCTGGAACATGGGGAACGGATGACCGTACATGATTTGTTTAAGGCCATGGCTATTTCTTCCGCCAACGATGCAGCAGTTGCGCTGGCTGAGTATTTGGGAGGCACCGAACAAAATTTTGTGCAAATGATGAATAATAAAGCCAAACAATTGGGCTTGAAAAATACACATTTTCAAAATGCCAATGGACTTCCGGCTCCTGACCATTATACATCTGCTCATGATATTGCAGTTATGTCAAAAGAATTGCTATCCTACTCCAAGGTTACCAACTATACAGGTCTGTATGAGGATTATTTGCGAAAAAATACAAAGAAACCGTTCTGGCTTGTTAACACTAATAAGCTGATCCGATTTTATCCGGGAATGGACGGATTAAAGACCGGATATACATCTGAAGCGAGATTTTGTCTGACAGCAACTGCAAAACGGGGAAATCTCCGCTTCATCGCGGTGGTAATGGGAGAACCTGATGCCAAGAAGCGAAATCAGGAAGTAGTCTCTATGCTCGATTATGCGTTTAATCACTATACCAGCAAGCGCATATTTAACAAGGGGGATATCCTGGCAGAAAAATGGATTGATAAAGGAAATCCTGATAAAATTCGGATTCAGGCCAACCAGCCTTTGGACATGTTGATCAAAAAAGGAACGGAACAGACGAACTACGAAAAAAGATGGATTTGGAATGAATTAAAAGCCCCTGTTCATAAAGGGGACCGCCTCGGAAAACTTCAAATCGTGCAAGACGGAAATATTGTTGGCGAATGGAATCTGGTCAGTTCGATGGAGGTTAAACAGGCCAATTTATGGACTTCGTTTAAACGATCTTTGCAAGATATATTCTTTTTGCCAAATGATGTGAGCTCACAGATGTAAAAAAAAAGAGGATTCCGGTTGAATATGTCGGGAATCCTCTTTTTATGGATAATTTCTGCGGATAGAAGGAAAGAATCGGAAAATGATAGAAGTTATGGATCAAAAGAGAAAGGAGCGGAGAACATTATGGGTTTATCCCTGCAAATGAAGCGAAATCAAAACATCCTAGTTGTCCGGCTTTGTGGAGAGTTGGATCATCATGCTGCAGAAAAAGTACGTACATCGATTGAGGACGAGTTGGATCGGAGAGAGTGTACGCATCTGATATTAAACCTGGCTGAGTTGGATTTTATGGACAGTTCCGGTCTGGGCGTTATTTTGGGACGGTATAAAAGGGTGTCGCAATTGGGTGGGAAAATGTTTCTTTGTTCGATCAGGCCATCAGTGTATCGTTTAATGGCGATGTCGGGATTGTTCAAGATCTTGCCTACATATGATGACGAAGAAAGTGCGATTAATGCTTGCGGGGTGGCGTCATGACCGAATCAGGGAAAAATTTTATGGAACTCAAGTTTGCCAGTCGTTCAGAAAATGAAGCATTTGCCAGAGTTGCTGTGGCATCGTTTATATCCCAGTTGGACCCGACTGTGGAAGAATTGACAGACATAAAAACGGTTGTGTCTGAAGCAGTAACCAATGCAGTGATTCATGGTTACGAGGAAAAAACAGATGGCGTTATTTATGTTCGCACCGAGATTGATGGTGCACGGGTAAGCATTACCATTTCTGATCAAGGGACAGGCATTGGCGATGTGAATGAAGCAAGACAGCCGTTATATACTTCAAAGCCGGAACTGGAGCGGTCGGGGATGGGTTTTACCATTATGGAAAATTTCATGGATGAGGTAATGATTCATTCCAAACCGGGCAAAGGCACCACTGTTCATATGGTTAAATATTTGAAAAGCCGTCAGCAGACGATGGCTCATTGAGGGATGTCTATGGAACCGGATGTACATAATAACAGGCATCGCCATCTGTCGGACGAAAAAGTGAAGGACTTGATAAAAGCCAGTCAGCAGGGAGACTTGGAGTCCCGCAACATGCTGATCAGTCACAACATTCGTTTGGTTTGGTCTGTTGTGCAGCGATTTCTCAACCGGGGTTATGAAGCGGAAGATTTGTTTCAGATCGGCTGCATCGGACTTCTGAAAGCGGTGGACAAGTTTGATTTGAATTATGATGTGAAATTCTCAACCTACGCAGTCCCGATGATCATTGGTGAGATACAGCGTTTTCTGCGCGATGACGGGATGGTAAAAGTCAGCCGGTCATTGAAGGAAATGGCCAACCGGATTCGAAAAACAAAAGATGAATTATCAAAAAAATATAACCGTCTGCCAACCATTCAGGAAATTGCCGCTGAAATCGGAGTTGATCCCGAGGAAATTGTTTTTGCGCAAGAAGCAAACCGGGCACCTACATCTATTCATGAAACGGTTTATGAGAACGATGGAGACCCGATTACCCTGATGGATCAAATTGCCGATGAGCAGTTTGCGGAGTGGTTTGACAAATTGACATTGAAAGATGCGATTCACCGCCTGGGCGACCGCGAAAAACTGATTGTCTATCTTCGCTACTACAAGGATCAGACCCAATCGGAGGTAGCCGATCGGTTGGGAATTTCACAGGTACAGGTTTCACGACTGGAGAAAAAGATTATTGCCAAAATGCGGGAAGAACTGGATTTAAGTAAAGAAAACGGATGATTGGACTTAAAGCACCTTTTACGGGTGCTTTTTTATATTTTGCCTGTCCTGCACATACTAAGGGGAGCCCAAACGTTTCAAAAAAGGAGTTGCCCGTTTATGAAGAGCATACTCACCATCAGACTGAAAAAGAAAGTAACGGTAAAACCTGGGCAACGCTTGTTTTTAAAGGATATTGCTGAACTGGATCTGCAGGGGGATGTGTCGGAGGATATCCGGAAATTGTTAGTATGCGAATCGTCTTTGATCAATGGAAATTTTGTTGTGATCGACATTTTTAAAGTAATAAAATTGATTCGAAGATATTTTCCATCGCTTGATATTCATTATGTGGGTCCTTCACAAACTCTGGTTGAAATTAATACAGATTCAAAATCCACATCAATTATGGCTGTCATATTTGCCATGCTGCTCCTGTTTATCGGTTCCGGACTGGCCATTATGAATTTCCATATGGATGTGAGCATGCCGCAGGTCCATGAGCGTATTTATTATCTGATTACAGGAGTGCATAAAAAATCACCGTTGATTTTGCAAATACCCTATTCTCTGGGGATCGGCCTGGGAATCTTTTTATTTTTCAACCGTTTGTTTAAAAAACGTATTAATGAAGAGCCAAGTCCATTGGAACTGGAAATGTATCTATATCAGGAAAACATAGACCAATACATGATCAATGACGAAAAACAGAAAGTGGATTGCAAGCATTATGACTCTGGTACATGACCTGCTTTTGGCATTGATTGGCCTGGCTGGTGGAGTAGCAGTAGGCAGTGGCTTTGTTGCTTTTATAGCGGTACTTGATATTGTTCCGCGACTGGCTCAGGTAACCCGGACACAATCTTTGATTTATGTTTACGAATATGCTATGGGACTTGGTGTACTGTTTTTCACCTGGATTGATTTTCGCACACTGTTGTTTTCTTTGCCCGGTGTTTTTACTGTGATCATTGGTCTTAATATGGGAATCTATGTAGGAATGTTGGCGGCAGCATTAACAGAAGTTGTCAATGTAATTCCGATTACTGCAAGACGATTGAATATGCAAGGTTACCTGATTTATTTTTTGGCCGCCATGGCGTTGGGAAAAGTAACCGGTTCATTGGTAGAGTGGCTGTTTTTTTAAAATTTTCAAGTGATGAGGAAGTGGTGAAAATGGGGTCATTCTGGAGTGCGTTTCTGGTGGGAGGAATTATTTGTGTGATTGGCCAGCTTTTAATTGATCTTACCAATATGACACCAGCACATGTTCTTAGTCTTCTGGTAGTTGCGGGTGCTGTACTGGATGGATTTGGCTTATATGATCCGTTAATTCAATTTGCCGGGGCGGGTGCTACTGTGCCTATAACGAGTTTTGGCAACTCACTGGTACATGGAGCATTGTCTGAAGCTCACAAACATGGCTTTGTCGGGGTTTTATCAGGAATTTTCCAGATTACCAGTGCCGGAATTTCTGCAGCCATTATTTTTGGTTTTTTGACAGCTGCTGTTTTTAAACCCAAAGGTTAAAATGTACAAACGAAAAATTATGATTGTAACCGATGGTGACCAAATAGCAAAGCAAGCATTGGAAAAGGCTGCAGAACAAATCGGAGTGCACTCTATTTCCCTTTCGGCTGGTAATCCCGGTACATTTGGCGGCCCGGAGCTGGTGGAACTTGTCAGAAAGACAACAAATAATCCTGTCATAGTCATGTTTGATGATTGTGGAGATGAAGAAAGGGGGATCGGAGAACAATCCCTGAAATATGTTGCAACACATCCGGAAATCGATGTAATTGGAGCGATCGCCGTTGCTTCAAATTGCAAGAAGTGCAAAGGCACACCGGTTCATGTTGCCATTGACCAAAACGGGCAGATTATTTCTGCTCCGGTAGATAAATCCGGTCATATTATCTATGGCCAACCGCTACGGATATTTGGGGATACTTTGGAAGTATTAAATGAATTATCAATTCCGTTTGTGGTTGGGATCGGTGATCTGGGGAAAATGCAGCACCGGGATGAAGCAAAGATCGGAGCGCCGGTTACAACCAAAGCGTTACAACTGATTTTATCCCGATTTCAGCAGAGTTGCCAGTAAAAATGGGTGGACGATTGGGTTTTCCACCCATTTATTATACTTTTCAAGCCAAGTGTTTAAATATTTATTTATTTTTGTTTATTCCATATATTCTATAAGCTGAATGTGGTATTCTAAAAAATGAATACTTGTCTGTTTTTTGAAAGGAGGGTTTATCATGAAACACTTGCGTGGATTGCAAATCTTTGGGGTTATAACATCGATCGGAGCTTATTTCATGCTGCTCATGGGTGCCATTGTTAGTGCAACCGAATCTGGCAAGGGTTGTGGAAATACCTGGCCTTTTTGCCATGGGCAACTGATTCCTGCATCTTTGCCCATGGAAACTGTTATTGAATATGGCCATCGGATTGTTTCAAGTCTGGACGGTTTGCTGATTCTTATTTTGGCTGTCTGGTCCTGGACGGTATTTAAAGAAAATCGGCGCGTCAAATTCCTGGCTTTTATGAGTCTGTTCTTTGTTGTATTTCAAGGGATTTTGGGAGCGTTAACTGTTGTTTTTGAAGGACCTTTCTCCAAACAGTTTTCATTGGCTCTCCACTTCGGATTTTCCTTGATCTCCTTTGCCAGTGTCATTTTGCTGACTGTTTATCTGTTCCAAATCTCTGAGAAAAAACAGGGAAATCCTGTGCCTGCCCGGAAGCATGAACGATTGGCAAAATGGATCTGGGGATTGGCTGCTTATACCTATGTGGTCGTTTACACAGGAGCGTTGGTTCGCCATGCTGATGCAACGATGGGCTGCGGTTATTCCTTCCCGTTTTGCGGTTCAGTTTATTTGCCGGACTTGTCATCGCTTGCGGGAATTCATGTTTTGCACCGCTATTTTGCCTTTCTGCTTTTTTTCCTGGTATGTGGCTTGTTCATGTTAATTCGGAGAAAATATGATGACCGGAAGGATCTGGTTCGGGGAAGTCTGCTTGCACTGATCCTGATTATCCTGCAAGCGGCGAGCGGAGCCCTGATTGTTTGGACAGGAGGAAAACTGATTGTGGAACTGATACATACCACCATTATTTCCGGTTTCTTTGCTGTTCTAGCTTATATGTGCATGCAAATCGGTTTTCCATGGCAAAAAAATACTAACTTTTTCAAACAATCGATAAAATGGGTTGTACCAAACAGTAATAAATAAAGGATAGAATCAGGGAGTGATTTTTAGAAGGCAAGGATGAAGCACTAAAAATCACTTCTTTTTCTATTTTTTATATTTCGGAAATAATTGTTAATTTAAGCAGATTTGGGAAGGCGAAAGAAGAAATCTCGACAATAAATTAAAAATAAGCTATAGTTATCTTAAAGTATGAAAAGCAAATAATTCATTTTTGCATCCTTCGGGGCAGGGTGAAATTCCCGACCGACGGTGATGGCTATCTTAAAAAGCCTTAGTCCGTGACCCGCGCAAGCGGTGGATTCGGTGAAACTCCGAAGCCGACAGTATAGTCTGGATGGGAGAAGGATGAGCAGATGTGTACCTTTGGTTTGTGAATTTTATTTCACGATTGATAAAGGGCTTATTTCTGTTGCCAAAGCACTTGGCCTATTTATATACACAACTGCTTTGTCCTTTCTATGCCTCGAATATTTGATTCGAGGTTTTTTAGTGTCTTTCATTAAAAAGTTTGATGAGAGGAATTTCCTGACAACACATGAACCTGATGTGCCTGCCTTTGCTGCCGGCTGAAACAGCCAAGGAGGCAAACATCTTCCAAACTGATGGCGGAAACTTTTGTGAAAATGGACAAGTTATTACTACAGGAATATTTTAAAAGCATGTACAGCAATCGCCGGAATTCAAGCCTTGAACCTGTCTTCAGAAAATGCCGTGCACTGTATTCTTTCTGTTACTTTGGAACCTGCGCAACCACTTTGGCCGTACGTCTCCATGTATTCGTCGCATTTTTAGAGGCTGGTGCTCCGATCCGGATGATAGGGCGTCCGGTCGGAAATCACCACAGATTTTGATTTCCGGGTATATTGATTAAGCAGGAATTGCAAGATCCTGAGAAGGGGTTGAAGTAATTTGTTTACAGGAATTGTTGAAGAAGTAGGCCGGGTAAAACAACTGCGAAAAACTCCTCTGACGATGGAGTTAACGATTGGATGCCGGCATGTTTTGGAAGGAACCCGGTTAGGGGACAGCATTGCAGTCAATGGTGCCTGCCTGACAGTTACTGAAATAGGCAGTGATTGTTTTACTGCCGATGCCATGCCTGAAACCATGAAACGAACGAATCTCGGGAAACTGAATGTTTCTGATTCCGTAAACCTGGAGCGGGCTGTTGCAGCCGGGCAACGCATGGGAGGGCACTTTGTCCAGGGGCATGTGGATGGAATCGGTACCATCCTTTCGGTTTCCCCCTATGAGAACGCTGTCCTGTTCCGCATCGAAGCAGGCAGCAGTTTAACCCATTATATGATTGAAAAAGGTTCGGTAGCAGTAAACGGGATCAGTTTGACTATTGTTGAGGTTGGAGCAACACAGTTTACCGTTTCATTGATCCCGCACACGATAAAAAATACACAGCTTCGTGATGCCAAACAGGGGGATGATGTAAATATTGAAGTGGATATGATCGGAAAGTATTTGAATAAATGGCTTGAAGGAAAATCAGGTTCGGGTGCGGTTACCTGGGATCATTTAAAGAAACATGGATTTATCACAGATGACAACCCGCTCTAATACCCCTGCTTCTTCAAGCGGGGGTATTAGAGCGGCTATTCACTGTATTAATTGGCTTTAAGCTTCAGTGAGGGAAAACGATCCCTCTCTGAAGCCAAGACCCAGTTGAACAATTAAGGAGGAACCATGTATGACTTTTCATTCCATTGATGAGGCAATCACTTCCTTGAAAAAAGGAGAAATGATTATTGTCGTTGATGATGAAGACCGTGAGAATGAGGGGGATTTGCTGGCGCTTGCCGAAAAGGCAACACCGGAAGTAATTAATTTCATGATTACGCATGCGAGGGGACTTGTTTGTGCTCCGCTAACAGAAGAACGGGCTATAGAGCTGGACTTGCCGCAAATGGTTAATCGTAATACAGACAACCATGGAACAGCATTTACAGTTTCCGTCGATGCCATGAATACCACTACCGGCATTTCTGCTTTTGAACGCTCAGATACAGTTATGCAGTTGATTGACCAAAACAGGGGACCGGACGATTTCCGGCGACCAGGTCATATCTTTCCCCTTGTTGCGCGGTCAGGCGGTGTGTTGCGGCGTGCAGGCCATACCGAAGCAGCTGTTGACCTGGCCCGATTGAGCGGGGCCTATCCTGCCGGTGTGATTTGTGAGGTGATCAAAGCAGACGGTACCATGGCACGTGTGCCTGATCTGAAAAAAATGAGCGAAAAATTTGGCCTGAAAATGATTACGATTCAGGATCTCATAACGTATCGTCGTCATAAGGAAACTCTGATTGAGCGGGTCGTTTCTGTCAATATGCCTACCGAATACGGAGACTTTAAAATGATTGGCTATACCAATCAAATTGATGAAAAAGAACATGTTGCTTTTGTCAAAGGAGAGATCCATCCGGAAGAGCCTGTGTTGGTCCGTGTTCATTCTGAATGTTTAACCGGCGATGTTTTTCATTCCCAGCGATGTGATTGCGGGCCGCAACTGGATTCAGCACTGAGAAAAATTGAGGAAGCCGGACAGGGAGTTCTTTTGTACATGAGGCAGGAAGGAAGAGGAATTGGCCTCATTAATAAATTGAAAGCTTATAAATTGCAGGATGAAGGAATGGATACTGTAGAAGCAAATCTGCACCTGGGCTTTCGGGATGACTTGCGTGAATACGGGATCGGGGCACAGATTTTGCGCGATCTGGGTGTGGGAAAAATTCGGCTTATGACAAATAATCCACGCAAAATTACCGGTTTAAAAGGTTATGGACTGGAAGTGACAGAAGTAGTACCTCTTGAACTTCCGCCAAATAAAAACAATCGGCGATATATGGAAACGAAAAAGGAAAAACTGGGGCACTTGTTGCACTTGTAAAGAGGGAGGAAAAATCATGAAAAATGTATATGAGGGAAGTCTTGTTGGTAAAGGATTGCGATTCGGGATTGTAGTAGCCCGGTTTAACGAATTTATTACCGCCAAATTGTTGGATGGAGCACTGGATGCTTTGAAGCGTCACGGAGTAGAAGAAGAGGAAACAGATGTCGTCTGGGTGCCAGGTGCATTTGAAATTCCGCTTGTTGCTGAGCAACTGGCAGCCACCGGAAAGTATGATGCGATCGTAACTTTGGGCTGTGTCATTCGCGGTGCGACAACCCACTACGATTATGTGTGCAATGAGGTTTCCAAAGGAGTCGCAGCAGCCAGTGTCCGTCATCACCTGCCGGTTATTTTTGGTATTGTGACCACGGAAAATATCGAACAGGCGATTGAGCGGGCTGGTACCAAAGCTGGCAACAAAGGATGGGATAGTGCTGTCGGTGCCATTGAAATGGCAAACCTGATGAAACAATTAAATCGTTAATGGAGAAACGGGGGATTAAACATGGAAGTAAAAGTCAAGCTGGATATGTTTGAGGGCCCCCTGGATTTATTGCTTCATCTGATTGAAACGGCTGAAGTGGACATTTATCAGGTTCCCATTGCTACAATTACTGATCAGTATATGCAGGTTTTAAACGAAGCCAAACAAATGGAATTGGAAGTGGTCAGTGAGTTTTTGGTGATGGCGGCAACCCTGTTGGCAATTAAAAGCAAAATGCTGTTGCCAAAACATGAATTACTGGAAGAAGATTTCCTGGCGGATGAGGAGCGGTGGTTTGAAGATCCGCGGACAGAATTGGTCGAGCGCCTGTTGGAATACAAGAAATACAAGCGCTTGGGCGAGGTGCTTCGTCTGCGGGAAGAGGAAAGAAGCAAGGTTTATCCCCGGCAAGCCATGGATTTGACGCCCTATACCCCTGAGGAAAATCCGGTTGAGGGTCTTTCGCCCGATGATTTGTTGCAAGCATTTGTGGAAGCATTAAAAAACCATAAACCCAAAGAACAAGTTACCCGTTTGGCTCGGGAGGAAATTTCTGTCAGCGACCGCATGAATGAAATTGTTTCCCTTCTGTCCAGTGAGGGACAGTTGTTATTTAGCAGACTGATCGATTGGAATTCAGTGACCAGGGAATGGGTTATCACCACTTTTCTGGCATTGCTGGAATTAATGAAACTGAAAAAGATTATTTGTTATCAGGAAGGGTTGTTTGGAGAAATTCGGGTGGAGGTGTTGCCTGGGTGAGCAAGGAAATGAAAGCAGTAATTGAAGGGCTTCTGTTTGCGTCCGGAGAAGAAGGCTTAAGCCTTAAGGAAATGGCTGATGTAACCGGCTTGTCCAAATATGAACTGGAACAACTTTTGTTCGATTTGCGGATTGATTACAAAGAACAGCAAAGAGGCATACAAATTGTAAAAGTGGCTCAAGTGTACCAAATGACAACATTGCCTGAGCACGCACCCTATTTTGAAAAGCTGGCTCAGGCTCCCGCCAGGTCACGCCTTTCACGGGCTCAACTTGAAACGTTGGCCATTATTGCCTACCGCCAACCCATTACCCGCATAGAAATTGAGGAAATCCGGGGAGTGAAAAGCGAGCGGATCCTGCATGTTCTCTCCCGAAAAGGGCTGATTCGGGAAACCGGAAGGGCCGAAGGAGCCGGCCGGCCAATATTATACGGGACAAGTAAGGAATTCCTCGAGTATTTTGGGCTGAATCACATTGACGAACTGCCGCCAACAGAGTCTATTTTCAATTGGCAGGAATGGGAACAGGAAAGACAGGATCTGTTTAAGCGGTTAGGCGTTGAGTCTGAATTAGAGGCAAATTCAAAGGAAGACGAGTTGGAAACAAGCCTGGCAAAATGAAAAATACATGGATATTTATCTAATGGAGGCATGGTTGCCTCCATTTAAACGTTAGAAGAGTATATAAAAGGCAGAACTCTTTCGTCTTCACTTTGCTTGGTTTTGTGATTTTCCCAACCATATGCAGAGTAAAAAAAGAGGAGAGGCTTGATATCATTGAATCGGGAGCGTAAAACAGGCTGATTGCTTCAGAACATAACAGAGGTTGGAGAAAATGTAAAGAAAGCATTTCTGTTTCAGCAATTTTGGCTTAATCTAAAAGACAGGAAGCTTGATTTAACCAAGGTAGAACCAGAACATAGGATGTATTTAAATTACTGATACCAAACTGTCCACAAATAAGAACTATAAGTAGAACCTTAACATAGGATGTATTTAAATTTCCAGAACCACCGGAAGATTCCTTTTTAGGCATCCGTAGAACCTTAACATAGGATGTATTTAAATAATGTCTCGTTCTATCATCTGTTTTGGTTCCGGCGTGTAGAACCTTAACATAGGATGTATTTAAATAAGACCCTATCGTCAAACGCGATTTGCAGAAGTATGTAGAACCTTAACATAGGATGTATTTAAATTAAAAAATGGAAAAATATCGGTTGGAAGCTGATTTTGTAGAACCTTAACATAGGATGTATTTAAATAGACTTTGTTGATTGTGGTGTCTGAGTTGAAAAAGTGTAGAACCTTAACATAGGATGTATTTAAATTTCAGCATTGTGTTTATGAATAAGGACTCTGCAAACGAATCGCTTATGATAAAAGAACCGGGTTTTTATATTCCCGGTTCTTTTAAAAATTTGGTTAATTGTGAGCTGAATTGATTAATTCTCTAGTTGAGAATTCAATGATTGGATATTTTCATCAGCAATTTGTATGTAAAGCAGATCTTTATTATAAAGGGGATCAGCAATTGGGGTGGTGTCCAGGTAACAAATGTTGAATATGCTCGTTCATCCTCATCGCTGTCCCCCTGTTTTGTGATAACAGCTTTTTAACGATCTGGTGGATCCCCAATTGTTTTCATTTCGGTTAACAGATGTTGAATTTGCTCATTCAGTTTCACTTCGCTCACCCCTTACTTTTTGATAAAGGAGCATTTTAATTGTCTGGCGGGTCTCCAACTGCCTTCACTTCAGTTAACAGATGTTGAATTTGTTCATTCAAGTTCATTTCGTCACCTCCATTTTGTGATAATTGTACACTAAGCTCAAAATGGCGTGTAGAGTATTCTTGATATTTCACTAAATCCCTCTTTTTGTAATAGAGGGCCAATTTAAGGACAAGCTCACGTTCCTGGGCTTTAAATGAATGTTTTTGGGCAATGTGATCGGCCAGCTGATAATACTGAATGGCTTCTTCGTTTTTATTTTGCCTGAGCAAACAGTCTCCTAGAGCGTTCAAAGATTTAAAAAGCAATAAGGCATCGTTTTCCTTTTTCCCTTTTTGAACAGCCTCTTCCAAAACGGACTGGGCCAGCTGGATATTTCCTTCCTTAATATACAATAATCCAAGTTGAAGATGGTTAGACACCGACAAAAATTTGCGTCTGATTTTATCTTCAAACCGGGAGGCGGTTTCAAAACAGAGCTTTGCTTTTTCAAAATCCCCTGTATTTTTATAAGAACTGGCTAACGTTGTCCACAATTCGAAACTGCGGTCATAGTTTTTCTCACGGCGGGCCATATCTATTCCAATGGTGGCATAGTATATCGCTTTGGGATACATTTTCTTTTTGTTATAGAGCAGGGCCAGCATCTGATACAGATTTAACTTGATTTCACTGTTGATTTGATCCATATGATTTTGCAACAAGTCGAGCAAAATATCCAGTGCTTCATCATTGCGTTCTAATTTTTCCAGGTAGATTACCTTACTAATCAGTAAATTATATTTATCAAAAATTCTTGCTCCATCCGAGATAAATGCTTTTAAGCCTTTGTTTGCAAATTCCAAGGCTTGGCAAATATCATTTTTCCGATAACAAATCCGGCCTAAATTATATAAGCAGGCGGACTTGAGATTGGTGTCGGCGATTTCCGGATGATTATCATAAATCTGAATCGCTCTTTGATAGTGATCGCAAGCTTTTCTCCAATTCCCCTTATACTGGTAGGCTTTTGCGATCAGATACTCCGTATGTGACAAATAGGGATCGTTGTTTTCCATTTTTAGTTGTTTCAGTTCTTTTAAGCCTTGATCAGGGCTAACAAAGTCGATGTTGTTCTCAATAGAGCGGAGTTTTAGCATAAGGCCGGAATGCTCTATCTTTGCTTCATTCTTTTCTTCTGTCAACAATAAAGGAAGTTCTTCTTCACCGATCCCCAGTTTTTTGAAAACGTGAACGACGATTTCTTTACCCACTCTTTTTTTCCCGGTTGCCAGGTTACTTATGGTTGAGGGGGAGACTGTTTCATCTACCATATCTTTTTGTTTCAAACCTGATTCCTTTAACTTCTCTTTAAATAATCTGGCCAGCTTATTCAGATCCCAGATTTCCACAAGAAAAAACCCCTCCCAAAAAAATTTTAAAAAATCTCAGTCGAATTGGTTGTGAAAAACAACCTTTTTGGAAAATTGGTAAATTAATTGCTGGATATGGTTTACTTGATTATTGATGAATTGTCTATAACTGGAGAAGTCAGTGTATTTTTCCGAGAATAAATAGTAAAATGCAGTAAACTTTACATATTTGTAAATTATCTTACTATTTAGTATGCTTATAAGCAATATCAAATTCTATTTTATTGAGAGGGTGGTTGAAATGCTGAAACTTCTGGTTGAAGGGCGGGCAAAACAGGTCCAGCCATTTCTGATGGATTTGGATCAGCGCTCAGATCTTATTGTAAAAAGATACAAAAAATTTATTGAGGGGCTTCAACCAGACGATAAAATTTCCGTAACCTGCTATGTTGATCGAAGTTCCAATCCACAGCGGCGGGTACGAATTGCTCAACTCCTCTGCCGGGATGGAGTAGAGATTCGGATTCCGCTTCTGGATGTCATGAAGGTAGATATGGCGAATGAAACAAGCCTGATCGCAGGACGCAGCTATGACATTTTCGCCGCTCCACAAAAAAAGAGCCGTTAATATGGCCCACACAGAAAAATTGTATCTCCATTATAGCATAGCCGGGATTTCGGGAAAGGGGTTCCAGATAGTGGAGAAAGCTGAGATTCGTTTCTGGCACGATCAATCCAAAGACCAGATCCATGTGATTCACATTCCCAGCGGAAGAACAAAGATACTGAAAGGCGAGAAAAGAGTGGGTCGTTTTTTACAGGCCTATCAAGTTTCACGGGACGATTGTAAAAGAGTGAGACGCGGGAATGACCGACTGGGATTATTTAAAAGAAAATGGTTAATTTTCTGTTGATGATGTGGATTGCCTACTATATAAAGTTCATCTTGTGGAGAGAAAAGGGACATGAGTAATTCATTTCATGTGACTACTTAATAACCTTGGTGTCTAAAAGGAGGTGGTTGTGAAATCACCTTCTTTAAAGTTACATTTTTTTCTTTGCCCATCTATATGATTATCATGATAAATGCATCCTTTAGTTGAAGAATTAACTTGGAACATCAACGAAAGAAGATAGTAAAGCACTTTTTCCCAACCGTGTGCAATGCAAAAAAAGCGGAGAGGCTTGATATCATTGAGGTGGAGCGCAAAACAGGCAGATTAGTTCAGGACATTGCAGCGGTTGGAGAAAATTTGGCAAAAGCCTTGCTGTTTCAGCCATTTTGGCTTAATCTGAAAGACAGGAAGCTTGATTTAACTGGGTAGAACCTTAACATAGGATGTATTTAAATTAATGCGGAGCCGTGACCATAACATATGGATAAAGGTAGAACCTTAACATAGGATGTATTTAAATCGAATATTTGAAGTACAAACATAAAGAAAGGTTTTCGTAGAACCTTAACATAGGATGTATTTAAATTGATGCGTCGCCTTATTTTCCGTTTGCCAATTTTCCCTCTTTTTGCAGAAATGCAAAAAATGTTTCCGGAAAAATTGTCCGGCAATCTGTATATAACCCCATCATCTTGCCAAGACTACTCATTGAGATGGCAGGTGGTGGGGTTGATTTTTTTTCTTATTGTTTTGGGGTTTTTATTCCTTCTCTTGCTGCTTGTTTGGCATTCAACGGTTCGAGTGGAAGTGTTGTATAAACGTAAACAACAAAATGACCAAGGTAAAGTAAAAATTGTGTTTTTTGGCGGTTTATTGCGTTTTAAAGCAAATTTGCCCCAATTCAAATGGCAAGGGATTGAGGAAGGCGTTCAGGTCAAAGGCAAACTGATGAATGAAACTGCTAAAACCCCAACTGGACAAAAAAAGGAAAAAGTTCAGGTCAATAAACGGATGATTAAAGTTTTTCGGCGTAAATACATGGATATACTTCATCGAATTGACGAATTTCAGCAAATCATAAACTGGTTTTTTGGAAAAATTACTTGTGAAAAACTGGTGTGGAACACCAGACTGGGGACAGGTGATGCCGCAGAAGCGGGTATATTGACAGGTTTGGCCTGGGGGATCAAGTGGGCCCTGATTGGCATGTTGGGAAGTCGTATTCGGTGGAATTTTACCCCCCAATTGAAAGTTGATCCTGATTTCAATCGTGCGATCCTGGAAACATACTTTCACAGCATAATTCGTTTTCGAACCGGGCATGCTATCCTTACCATAAAACGTTTATCAGATCATACGCGAAAAGGGAGGGTACGGTAAATGTCTGAACACCCTATTCAAAACTTGATGAAAACAGCCATGGAAAATATCAGGGATATGATTGATGTAAATACAATTATTGGCGATCCCGTGGAAACAGCAGACGGACAAATCATCATCCCTGTTTCAAAGGTCGGATTTGGTTTTGCCGCCGGAGGCAGTGAATTTAAAGGGGATCATGAAGGTGGGCGCAACCGGGAATCCGGGAACCAAGGAAAAGGAAATAAAGAAGACACCAGTAATCAAAAAAAAGGGGAAGGTGACTTACCCTTTGGCGGCGGAAGCGGTGGAGGCGTATCAGTAACACCAGTCGCTTTTCTGGTTGTAAATGACAAAGGAATCCGCATACTGAATATGGATGGGCAAACACACCTGTTTGATCGTCTGATCGATGCCGTTCCTGAATTTGTGGATCAATTGAAAAATATGGTCAGCAAAAACGACAAAAACAAGAATAATGGTTGCATTTAGTCACAATTACAGAAGGATCCTAACGACACAGCTTGAAGCAGTGTCGTTTTTTTACATAATCCCGTCCCATTCGCATATATTTGTACAAACCCAAGCGAAAATGGGGTGAAAACGTGGTTGCTTGCAGTTCGCGCTGCATGGTTTTTCTTTTTTTACTTATCATCATGACAAACTTTGTTTTTCCGGTGGGAACGTTGGCACGGGCTGAAGAAGATCTGGCTCCGGGAGCCCAATCAGCTATTTTATTTGATGCTTCTTCTGGTCGTATCCTATACGAAAAGAATGCGGACAACCCCATGTTGATTGCCAGTTTAACAAAAATCATGACGGCCATTGTAGCGATCGAAAACGGAGATTTGAATGAACGGGTAACAGTGAGCCCTAATGCAGAAGGAGTGGAAGGTTCCTCTATTTATCTGAAAGCTGGAGAAAAGATTCCTCTTGGTACTTTATTGTACGGATTGATGCTGCGTTCCGGAAATGATGCAGCAACAGCCATTGCTGAACATATTGGAGGATCTGTTGAAGGGTTTGTTTATCTGATGAATGAAAAAGCGGCTTATTTGGGCATGGAACATACACATTTTGCCAATCCCCATGGTCTGGACCATTCCGAGCATTATTCTACAGCAAAAGATCTGGCCATTTTGACGGCATATGCGCTGAAAAATCCTTTTTTTCAGGAGATTGTAAAAACAGAGGTGAAGACGGTTTACTGGCCAGGAGAACAATGGAAGCGAAAATTTTACAATAAAAACAAAATGCTGCGTTTTTATAAATGGGCTGATGGTGTGAAGACAGGGTTTACCAAAAAAGCCAGACGGACGCTGGTCTCTTCTGCTACTAAAGATGGTCATCAAATGATTACAGTTACCCTTAACGACGGGGATGACTGGAAAGATTCCATGTTTATGCTGGAATACGGGTTTAACCATTATGATCTGGTTTCTGTCATGAAAAAAGGACAATTTATTTCAGACAAAACCTACCAGAATGAAGAGGGGAAAAAATTTCAGGTGGTTGCGGGCTCATCTTTTGTTTATCCTCTGACCGATGATGAGAAAAAGAAGATTACCGTCCAGCCTTTGGTCAGTTATCCGCTCCGATTGGTGTCACACGATCAAATGCAAATAGGAAATGCCCGCATTTATTTGGAAAAGCAATTGATTGGATCAATTCCTCTGGAAGTGAAAATGCAATCTGAATCTTCCGTCATGACATGGTGGAAACAATTATTCAGTTTGATTGTGTGGAAAGGATGAGAGAGAATGATCCACTATATATGGGTGTTCATGATTTTAAGCGGAGTAGCCGCAGCGGCATTTCAGGGAAAACTGAACCTTGTAACTACAGCTGCCCTTAAAGGCGCTGAAGAAGGCGTTTCAGTCTGTTTTGGATTAATAAGTATCATGGTATTCTGGTTGGGGATGATGCGGATTGCCCAGGATGCAGGATTATTGGAAAAACTGGCAAAGGTTCTGCGTCCTGTGGCCAAATTTCTGTTTCCGTCTGTTCCTTACGATCATCCGGCTATGGGATATATTTTGTCTAACATGAGTGCAAATCTGTTCGGTTTGGGAAACGCGGCAACTCCCATGGGACTGAAAGCGATGGAAGAACTGCAAAAACTGAACAGGGATAAAAAGACGGCGACCCCAGCTATGTGCACTCTCCTGGCCCTAAACACATCGGGCTTGACACTGATTCCGACCACGATTATCGGGATTCGATTAAAACATGGTTCCATCAATCCGACTGAAATCATCGGCCCGACTTTCATGGCAACTATTTTTGCCACATGCATTGCTATCATGTTGGATCGCTACTACCGGAATCGTACTTTTGACATAACTGGCCAGCGCAAAAAGTGAGGGGGAGGAAAGAAGGAAGCCAAAATGGTTGAAGTGGTTAGCTTTATATCCAAAATGATGCTGCCGGCAATTATCGTATTTGTTCCGCTTTATGCTATTTTTCGCAAGGTTCCGGTTTATGACAGTTTTATTGAAGGAGCCAAGGAAGGATTTCCAACCGTCATATCGATCATTCCGCACCTGGTAGGCATGATGGTGGCGGTATCCATATTTCGTGATACGGGTGCCCTACAATTTTATTTACGCTTTTTAAGCCCTGTCCTCAGTTGGATTAACATTCCTGATGAAGTGATTCCGATTGGCATATTACGGCCTATTTCAGGCACTGGATCGCTTGCTTTTGTGGAGAGTATTCTTCGGACTTATGGACCAGATTCTTTTTTGGGAAAGTTGGCTTCTACCATTCAGGGCAGTACGGATACCACATTGTATGTGCTGACCGTCTATTTTGGTGCTGTGGGAATCCGCAATTCGCTATATGCCCTAAAAGTGGGCTTGTGGGCTGATTTGGCGGGCTTTCTGGCGTCCTGGATAATATGTACAATAATTTTTTTGCCCAGCTGAGAGAAGGGGGAACTTCTTCTGTGAAGCTGGGTTTACTTATTTCTTCAGTGTAATAGTGAATCGTTTTCTACTTGTACTAATTTATGTAAACAGTTAATATGACAGAGAGGTGAACAAATAAATGGAGCGTTTGCAAAAAGTGATGGCACAAGCCGGAATTGCTTCCAGAAGACGTTCTGAAGAATTGATCCGATCCGGAAGAGTGAAAGTAAATGGCGTCCTGGTAACAGAGCTGGGAATAAAAGTGGATCCTGTCCAAGATCGGATTGAGGTGGATGGTAAGCGAGTAACTTTGGAGAAAAAGAGGACCTTTTTGTTTTACAAGCCGGCACATGTTATAACCAGTATGGATGATCCACAAGGAAGAAGGGTGGTTGCCGACTTTTTCCGGCATATACCTGAACGGATTTTTCCGGTGGGGCGACTGGATTATGAAACAGAAGGCCTGTTATTGATGACCAATGATGGGGAGCTTGCGAATCGTTTGCTTCATCCGCGCCATGAAGTGGACAAGGTATATTTGGCTACAGTCGCCGGAAAACCTGACCCGATGAAGATCAGAAGGTTGGAGCAGGGAGTCAGGTTGCGGGATGGATGGACTGCACCGGCAAAAGTTCGTTTGCTTTCCCATTTCCAAACCGGTCAAACCTCCCGATTGGAAATAACGATCCATGAAGGAAGAAACCGTCAGGTAAGACGTATGTTTAAGGCAATAGACCATCCGGTTATTCATCTTGTTCGTACCAGAATAGGTTTTTTGACACTTGAAGGCTTGAAAAGGGGAGAGGCACGAGAATTAAAAGATGAGGAACTCCTCCGTTTTGAAAAATTGTGATATATTTTATTTGAATGATCTTTAAATGGAAGTTTTCGATCGTTGAAAAACTTGACAGTATAATAGTAATCAGATAATGAGAACTGTTGTAGATCACAGGGGGAGATCTGATGATAGAGAACAGTAAATGCGAGTGTGGACATAATAACCCTGTTGGCACTATTTTGTGCGAGTATTGTGGAAAACCGCTGGATGATGCCATTTCAGACAAAGATAATATTGTGCAGGAGATGCGTTACGAAGGAAAGGCCAGGCGCTCACAAACCGCACAAACATCCCCTTTTGATGTGATATGGAATTTTTTTTCCTCAGTGAAAGTCGCAATCATTCTCATTATCATAACTCTGGCTGTTGCCGGAATTGGTACCATCTTTCCGCAAGAAGTATTTGTTCCCTCGTCTGATCCCGCAAGTTATTATGTAGAACATTATGGAATTTGGGGAAAATTCTACTATTTGTCAGGGTTTTCCGACATGTATAATTCCTGGTGGTTTGTCGTGCTGGTATCTCTAATTGGAATCTCGCTGGTAATTTGCAGTTTGGATCGAGCCATTCCTCTCTATAGGGCATTGAAGAATCAACAGGTTGTAAAAAGTGTTGAATTTATTCAGAGACAACGCATCTCGCATTCACAAAGCATTTCGGAAGAGGAGAAAGAACAGAAAATAGACCGGATTGCTTATGAATTAAGCAAGCGATTCTACAATATACGACGTGAACAAGGAGCGCTCCTGGCGGAAAAAGGGCGGATCAGCAGATGGGGCCCCTATATTAATCATATTGGATTAATTATCTTTTTGCTCGGTTTGTTGTTTCGCTATATTCCAGGTTGGTATCTGAATGAAAGCATCTGGGTTCGTGAAGGGGAAACAAAAAAGGTTCCGGAAACACCATATTATGTCAAAAACGAGCGTTTTATCATGGAATTTTATGGAGAGGAAAAAACGCCAGAATCATTTAAGGATGAAGGTGCAATTGTTAAGAAATACCAGACAAATGCCGTATTGTACGAAAAAGACAGCCAGACTGGCAAATTGAAAGCAGTGAAAAAATATCCGATTATTGTAAATCACCCGCTGGAATACAAAGATTTATTGTTATATCAATCCAGCTTTCAAACCGGCTTGCTTGAACAGATTACCTTCAAAGTGACAGAGAAAAAATCAAAAAAAGAATTAGGAACATTTATTGTAAATCTGAACAATATCCGTCAGGACGAAGTTTATCAGGTTGGAGATCTGACTGTTAGACCGCTTGAATATTACCCCGATTTTGCACTTGAAAACAATCGTCCTGTCACCAAATCCCAGGAACCAAACCGTCCTGCTTTTATATTTGAAGTAAAGGAAAAGGGAGAGAAGACCGGAGAGAAATCATGGGTGATTTCTGGTACCAATCTTGAAAACCTGATGGCTGAGAATCAATACAACATTGATTTGGCCAAAATCCATACAGTTGATGCATCAGGGTTGATGGTTCGGGTGGATCGAAGTTTACCCATTATTTTTGTGGGTGGTATCATTTTTATGATCGGGTTGATCATGGGCTTTTACTGGCATCATCGTCGGGTATGGGTTCGTTTTAGCAATGGAACTTTATATGTTGGCGGATACACCAATAAAAACTGGTTCAGTTTTTATCATGAACTGTCCATGATGGAAGTTTTCAGGGAATATCAGTTTCAGCCAACGAAGAAATAGGGGGGAGGAAAAATGATGGAACAACTTATGGGAAATCTCCTCTTTTGTACTTTCTTTTTATACTTGATTGCATCGGTAGCCTTTGTTATGGGAATTTCGAAAGATAAAAATGATAAGAATGAACAAAAAAAGAAACGTTGGGGAAATATTGGAATCGGGCTCACGATTGTGGGGGTAGTATTTCAAACCCTGTTTATCTGGACACGGATGATTATTGGCGGCCACTTTCCGATAACTAACATGTTTGAATTTACTGCTTTTCTTTGTTATGCAATTGCCATAGCGTTTATTGTGCTTTATTTTATATATCGGACAGTTGTTTTAGGCGCATTTGTCATGCCTCTGGCGGTTATTCTGCTGGCGTATGCCTCCGTATTTCCAAAAGATATCCCCCCCTTGATCCCCGCCCTGCAAAGTTACTGGCTCCCGATCCATGTGTCAACGGCCGCTTTGGGGCAAGGTGCATTTGCAGTTGGTTTTATTGCTGGAATGATCTACCTGATTAAATCAGTTGGTAACCAAAAAGCAGGAAAAAATGCCTTTTGGTTAGAAGTTACCCTTGTTATGGTTTTGATGTTTGTTGGATTCAGTTTCTTTCATCTGGGTTTTGGCATGGTGGATTATGAAGCAAAATTCTCCCATTTTGTGGATGGAGAGGCAAACGTACAAGAATACTCTCTTCCACCTATTGTCAGTCCGGCTGATAGTCAGGTCATTCAACTTGATTCATTTCCGGGGCTGGATGAATCGCTGTTTGAAGCACCAGTCTGGATGAAAGGAAAGGAAGCAGCAAGCAAATTGAATTCCGTTATCTGGTCAGTGATTGCCGGGTTGATCTTGTATGGCATCTTGCGCGTAATGTTGCACAAGCCGTTAAGAATGGCATTACACCCTCTGGTAAAAATGCTGGATTTGGATCTGGTTGATGAAATTTCGTATCGGGCTATTGCGATTGGATTTCCGATTTTTACACTTGGTGGACTCATTTTTGCCATGATTTGGGCACATGAAGCCTGGGGACGGTTTTGGGGATGGGATCCTAAAGAAGTCTGGGCTTTAATTACATGGCTTTTTTACAGCGCTTATCTTCATTTGCGCCTGTCCCGCGGTTGGCATGGCTTGAAGTCATCATGGCTGGCAGTTGGCGGTTTTGTAATTATTATGATAAATTTAATTGCAATCAATCTTGTCATTACTGGTTTGCATTCTTATGCTTAAAATAAGGCAGCAGAGGTGAAGTAACTTGGACAAACAGTATCAGATCCTGGTGGTAGATGATGAAGACCGTATTCGTCGGTTGCTTCGCATGTATTTGGAAAGAGAAGGATTTGGAATTGAAGAGGCTGAAAATGGAGAAATAGCCATGGAATTGGCTTTGAAAAAGGATTATGATCTGATCTTGCTGGATTTAATGCTTCCGGGGATGGATGGGTTGGATGTATGTGAAGAAATACGGAAGAAGAAGGCAACACCGGTCATTATGCTAACAGCACGGGGAGAAGAAACAAACCGTGTCGAAGGTTTTGAGGCGGGAACAGATGATTATGTGGTAAAACCGTTCAGCCCCCGGGAATTGGTACACCGGGTAAAAGCCGTTCTGCGAAGGGCTTCGGCAACAGCTTTTCTGACGACAGATATGGAGACAAACAATGTGCTTGTCTTTCCGGAACTCACCATCGACCATGATGCCCATGAAGTAAAAGCAGGAGGCAAAAAAATCCAGTTAACCCCGAAAGAATACGAGCTTCTTTATTATTTGGCAAAATCCCCCGATAAAGTGTTTACAAGAGAACAATTGTTAAGAGATGTATGGCATTATGAATTTTTTGGAGATTTGCGCACTGTTGACACGCATGTAAAGCGTTTGCGCGAAAAACTTAACCGCGCTTCCATAAAAGCAGCCAAAATGATTACAACGGTTTGGGGAGTTGGTTATAAATTAGAGGTGCCTAAAGAGTGATATGGAGAAGCGTTGTTGGAAAGCTTTGGATCACTATTATAATTCTGGTTACATTGGTACTGGTTTTGTTAAATTTGTTTTTAAATGAACAGGTGGAAAAAACTTATGTTCGTGACCAAAGGAAAAGTTTGGAACAGCTTGCAGTAGAGATTCAGAAAAAGTTTGATCAGCCAGGGCAAGACCAGATCCAGTACCTAAACAATGTGCTGCAAGTATCCGAACTTTTCCATACATATATCGTAACCTTGGATGCAAGCGGTTCTGTAAGCAATTACGGAGTATCGCCCCATGTTCCAAATGTTCCTTGGCAGGAAATTTTATCGCAAAAGGATTTGGATCGGGTAATCAGGGGAGAAACGGTTTTTATCAAAGGAAAAGTACAGGATAATAATCCCAATCAGTTTCCTTTTTTGAAAAATGATGTTTTACTGGTGGCTGTTCCCCATATTGTGGGTGGAAAGACGGTAGGAGCCATTGTGTTATACCAGACCCAGGAACAGCTAAGCGAAACGGATATTAAGCGGTGGATTTTTTATTCTTCCTTGATTGGCATTACCTTGACAACGATTTTTGCTTTTTTCTTATCGACAAGGATAACATTGCCGCTGATTCAAATGAAAAAAGCTGTAGAAAAAATGGCACGTGGTGAGTTTTCCACCCGCGTTCCGGTACGCTATCATGAACAGGATGAAATTGCAGATCTTTCCATGACTTTTAACCGAATGGCAGCACAACTGGAAGATACCATTCATCAATTGTCTCAGGAAAAGGAACAATTGGCCAGTATTTTAAAAAGCATGTCTGATGGTGTTTTAACCATTAGCAAGTTTGGCAAGATCATTTTATCCAATCCGGTTGCAGATCAATTTCTTTCCTTATGGGAGGATGAAACGAAAAAAAACACCTTGCCGCCTCCGTTACAGGATCTTTTTAATCAAGTAACTGATGACCAAAAAGAATACACTGGGGACATTTCAGAAAGTGGACGTACATGGGTTGTGGTTATGTCCCTGCTTTACACTGAAAATCAGGTCCGGGGTGTTGTTGCCGTTTTGCGTGATGTAACAGAAGAAAGACGTTTGGATAAGATGCGAAAAGATTTTGTAGCCAATGTGTCTCATGAATTGCGTACACCGTTGCAAATGTTGCAGGGATACAGTGAAGCTTTGATGGATGACATCGCTGAAACCCCCGAGGAACGTATGGAATTGGCGCAAGTCATCAATGAGGAGTCCCAACGGATGAGCCGTCTGGTTCGTGAGCTTCTGAATCTCGCCCGTATGGAATCAGGACATATTCAGATTGAACCTGTTGAACTTTCGTTAAATGAACTCGTTTTTCGTGTAATTCGCAAGTTCCAGGGATTGGCCAGGGAACGCCAGGTCTGTTTGCATACTGAACTGGACAATAGACTGCCAGTTGTTTACTGGGATGAAGACAAGATTGAGCAGGTTTTGACCAATCTCGTCGATAATGCCATTCGTCATACACCCAGCAAAGGTACAGTTACAGTACGTGTTTATTTCAAAAGTGAAAAGGTTTATTTAGAAGTGGAAGATACTGGTTCAGGGATTGCCGAAGAAGATTTGCCTTTTGTGTTTGAGCGGTTTTATAAAGCGGATAAAGCCAGAACCCGCGGATATTCAGGCGGAACCGGACTGGGTCTGTCGATTGTAAGGCATCTGGTCAACGCCCATAGAGGAAGTGTTACGGTAAAAAGCCAATTGGGTAAAGGAGCGACGTTCAGAGTTGAATTGCCGATTCGCGTAAAAGCATAAACAGGGAGGAGCACGGATCTTTCAGGGACCCGTGCTTTTTTGTGCAAATCAGTTATTTTTGAAATTCCCTGGGAACCAGAGGACGCATCAAGATTTGGTTGTAAATAATTCCTTTGGGTGCAGATATAATGGTCCAGACGGTTTCGGCTACCTGTTCTGCTTCCATGGCGTATTCCTTGTAATGATTAAAGTCAGTTTTCATTGATCCCGGGCACAGAGCCGTTACCTTTACCTGATGTGGTTTTAATTCTAAAGCAAGTGTATCTGTCAATGCCATCATTCCGAACTTTGATGCACAATAACCAGCTCCTGTAGCAAAAGCCTCCGTTCCTGCAATACTGGAGATATTTACAATGTGCCCTTCCGTATTTTTCAAATGCGGGATGGCATATTTGCAGTGAAGGAAAGCTCCTTTTAAATTCACGTTCATCATTTCATCCCACTCGTCTTCGCTCAAGTATTCAACAGGAGCAAAGTGTCCAAGACCGGCATTATTCAGGAGGTAATCCAGACGGCCATAGCGATGGATTGTATGGCGGATTACCTCTTGAACCTGAGTGCTGTCAGTTACATCACAGGAAATGGGATCGATAGTATCTCCAGATTCCTGTGCCAGTTTTTCAAGTCTGTCTGTACTGCGAGCACTGGCTACAACTTTAATTTTTTCTTTGGCCAGGCGGCGGGCTATCGCTGCCCCCAATCCCATACTGGCACCGGTGACAATGGCTACTTTTTGAGTTTGTGATTCCATATTAATACGTCCTCCAATCCTGCAATCTGATTAACTTTATTATAAATCAACTTCGTGCAGAGATTGAATTTCGTCAATTTGCATAAATGATTCGATCAGTTTGTCGGGAAGCGGCTTGTCAATCTGCAGAACCATAATTGCCTGCCCGCCAATCATTTGTCTTCCCACTTGCATGGTGGCGATATTAATATTGTGGCTGCCCAGCAGTGTTCCTACCCGCCCAATAGCACCCGGCAAATCCTGGTGTTCAATAAACAGAAGATGACCATGGGTATTTACGTCAACTGAATAGTCGTTGATTTTGGTAATGCGGGAACCGAATCCATTTAACAGGGTTCCGGCAACACTGCGGATTTCCTTGGATGTTTTTACCTCCACTTTTATATATTGGGTAAAACCATGGCTGGATATGGTTTTTTGTTCCACAACATGGACCCCGCGTTTTTTGGCGAGATGTGGTGCGTTGACATCATTTACATTGCTCAGGTAATGGGAAAGCACCCCTTTTAAAATCGTCCGAGTCAGGGGAGAAACGTCATATTCTGATACTTCCCCGGCATAAGTAATCGTAATTTGGGACAAAGCGCCTTTGCTGATTTGGGAAACAAATTTTCCCAGAGTTTCAGCCAACTCCTGGTATGGTTGCAGTTTTTGCTGCAATTCGGCCGGGACAGAAGGAAGGTTGACCGCGTTTTTAAAAGGCTCACCATGCAATATATGGAGAACTTCTTCCGATACGTCAATCGCAACATTCTCCTGAGCTTCCACCGTGGATGCACCCAAATGCGGTGTAGCAATTACCTGTGGCAATGTGAGCAGCGGGTGGTTCCTGGGCGGTTCTGATTCAAATACATCAAGTGCTGCACCTGCAACTTTTCCTTCCTGGATCGCATCATATAGCGCCTGTTCATCAATGATTCCGCCACGGGCACAATTGAGGATCCGTACACCATCCTTCATTTTGGCGAACATGTCCGGGCCAATCAAGTGTCTTGTTTCTTTGGTGAGAGGAGTATGGACGGTAATAAAATCGCCCTGGGCAATCGCTTCTTCCAGATCGGCTTTTTTGACTCCCAATTTTTCGGCTCGTTCATCTGACAAATAAGGATCATAAGCGATCACGTTCATCCGGAAAGCTTTTGCACGTTTGGCCAACTCTGAACCGATCCGTCCCAGACCAAGGATGCTGAGGGTTTTCTGATTCAGTTCCGTTCCGACAAATGCCTTGCGTTTCCATTCGCCTTGAAGGAGTGAATGGTAGGCTTGTGGAATATTACGGGCTAATGAGATAAGCATGGCAAAAGTATGCTCCGCCGTAGAAATAGTATTGCCATCGGGGGCATTTACAACAATAATCCCTTTTTGGGTAGCGGCAGCAAGATCAATATTGTCCACTCCGACTCCAGCCCGGGCAATTACTTTTAATCGGTCGGCTTTTTCTATCACATCAGCTGTAACTTTGGTTTGGCTTCGAACAAGCAAGGCGTCGGCATCTTCAATGGCAAGAAGTAATTCATCATGGGAGAGACCAGTTTTTCTAACGACTTCAAGATCTTCAGCCTGCAATATTTTTTCAATTCCCTGATCGCTTAATGGATCGGTAATCAATACTTTATACATCAAGCATCACCCCTTGGGCAGCTTTTGTTGCAGCCCCCGGTTCAATCGGGATTTCCATTTGATGAAGTGTAAACTCAATGGCTGCCAGAACAGAGACGATGTCCCAATCATCACAGTAACCCATATGACCGATGCGGAAAATCCTGCCTTTCAGATGCTGCTGTCCGCCGGCCACAATAAACCCGTTTGCCTGCATTTTTTTTCGGAACAGTTCAACATCCCATTTTTCGTGAGAAGTATCGATAGAGGTTACCGTTGGGGAAGCGTAACGATCTTCAACCATCAGGGAAAGCCCCAATGCCCTGATTCCTGCACGTGTTATATTTCTTAAGCGCTCATGGCGTGCAAATACCTGTTCATATCCTTCTTCTTCAAGCATCGACAGTGCTTCTTTCAATCCATACAAGAGCGAAACGGGCGGTGTGAAAGGTGTCGTGGTTTGCTGCTCCAGTTTTTTTCGATAGGAATTAAGATCAAGGTAGAAGCTGGGCTGATCATTGACCTCTATTGTTTTCCATGCACGCTCACTGGCAGCGACAACAGCCAGTCCCGGCGGCAACATCAATGCTTTTTGCGAACCGGTAACGATCACATCAATATTCCATGCATCCATCTGGCAGGGAACGGCTCCAATGCAGCTGACTCCATCGACCACAACGAGTGCGTCAGAATGTTGTTGCACGGCTTTTGCCAGCTCAGAAACCGGATTTAAAACTCCTGTAGAAGTTTCGCAATAGGTAAGGAACACCGCTTTGGTTTGGGGATATTTCTGTATAAAGGCAGAAAGTTGCTCAGGTTCACAAGCATTTCCCCAGGGAAGTTCAAGAACATGCAAATTAAATCCATATTTTTGAATTATCTTGACAAAGCGGTCTCCAAACGCACCCGTAGAGACAACGATAGCTTCATCACCCTCAGATAGCGTGTTAACTACAGCAGCCTCAAGGGCAGAAGTACCGCTTCCTGCCAAGACTACCGGTTGCAGACTGGTACCAAATAACGGTTTTAGTTGACTGGTACATTCCTGAAGCAGTTTGGATGCTATATTGCTGCGATGTCCAATCATCGGTTTTGCCATAGCCTGTTGAATCCGGGGCGGGATGGGTGTCGGGCCCGGAATCCGTAGATGAAACTTGTCTTGAAATACCATGTTGTTCTCCTCCTGATTCTTCACTGTTTCTTGTGGGAAAAATTAATAAAAGACCTTACGTCTCCACACCTACCGCAAAATAGGTGAGGGACGTAAGGTCGTGGTGCCACCCTCATTTGCAATTGGTTCACACCAATTGCCTCAGTAAGTCCGAACAGGGACTTGTGATAAATAACGGATCAATAGCCGTATCTGCCTACTTCAGCAGGTTCAGCAGATCGCTCGGGAGTGCTCCGTATCAAACAAACTGCCGATTCGCAGCAACCTCGGCTCTCTGAGAGTTTGTTTTTGATACTTGGCTCCTTCATTGCTTTAATCATCTGAAATTTGATAATTAATTTAACATGGTAATTTGAGACTGTCAAGTCATGATTTAAAAAAATTAAGCAGACAATGTATAAACTGATTATGTTAACATGAATCTATTCATTCAGTTGTTCGGGATTTCTTCAGGAAGGGAGGAAGTTTATATATGATTACAGGAGCCGATTTGATTTTGTCAGGGCTTAATGAGAAACAGATAGAAGCGGTAGTTGCCGAAAAGAAACCGACCGTTGTCTTTGCAGGGCCGGGAAGCGGAAAAACTACTGTGTTGACCCGAAGAGTTTTATATCTGCTTGAACAGGGAGATCGCCCTGAAAATTTTATGATCGTTACTTTTACCCGGGCCGCGGCACAGGAGATGAAATTTCGTTTGCAGGAAGTTATGCCAAAAGAAGCTGAAAAACTGGGAATTGGGACATTTCATTCACTTTTTTTGGCCATATTGCAGGAAAAGGGCGAAACGATTCCTGCATTGTTGGGAGGAAAAAGGCAAAAGGAGATCATCAGAAAACTTTTATCGGATTTGGAACAACCAGCAGATGAGGAAAGCATCAGCACATATTTGAATCAGATTGGCTTGTGCAAAGGAAAAGCGATTTTACCAGAGCGAATGAACGTACATAAAAAGAAAAACATCCTGTTTCGGGATATCTTTGCTCAATATGAGGAGTGGAAGCGGGAAAATAATTTTTGGGATTATGATGATATTTTACTGGCGATGTACCATCGGGTGAACGATCCGAAAGAACAGGCTGACTTGAAGGAACAGTTTATACATATTCTGGTTGACGAATTTCAGGATATTAACTGGATTCAATACCAGATTCTCGTAAAACTGGCGAATCAGCACCGGTCATTATTTGTTGTTGGTGACGATGATCAAGCCATTTATGGATTTCGTGGCAGCAATCCACGGATTATGCTCCAGATGCACAAGGATTTTCCTGACCTTGAGCGTATTGTTTTGTCTGTGAATTACCGTTCTTCTGAACCTATTATTTGCGCGAGCCAACAACTTATTCGCCAAAATCGGTCAAGACAGGCGAAACCATATCGGGGGCTTGGAATTGATGGGGCCAAGGTTGAATGGATTGAACCGCAAGATGAGAACGAAGAAGCGGAACGGATCATTTTTCGAATACGGGATGGTGTAGAAACGGCGATTTTGTTCAGGACAGCCACACAGGCACGAGCGTTGACAGATGTATTGGTTAGCAAGGGAATTTCGTTTTTTATGCCTGGTAAGCAATCCTTTTACCGGAGATGGCAGGTACAGGATGTGTTTGCCTATTTCCGTCTGGCGAATGATCCGAATGATTTGGATGCACTTGTTCGCATTATCAACAAGCCAAAACGGTATCTGTTTGGCGAAGACTGGATTGATGCATGCTGGTATCTGTCAAAAAAGATAAATCGGCCAGTATTGGAAGCATTGCCAGATCTGCCAGGGCTGGAAAGATATCAGGTGCGTTATTTGACTGAACTTTACGGTCAGATTGGCAGACTAAAGCAGTTGCCTCCTGCAGAAGCCATTGCCTGTATTCGTACGACAGTAGGCTATGATCGTTATTTGGAGGCTTTTGCCGAGGAAACCGGAACCGATCTGGTTCACTTGCTGGAACCATTGGATGAACTCATGGTTGCCGTTGAACTTTTTCCAGACCTTTCATCGATGATCACACACGTTTCCCGGATCGAAGAAGCATTAAAACAATCCGATCCGGCATCGAAAATAAAGTTGATGACTCTTCACCGCTCAAAAGGATTGGAATTTGACCGTGTCTTTATTATTGGTCTGCACGCGATGGTTATCCCTCATTACCGTAGTCTGAATGTGCCGGAAGACCGGAAAAATGAGGCTTGGGAGGAGGAGCGGCGCCTGTTGTATGTAGGAATGACACGAGCCAGAAATGAGCTGGTTTTGTCAGGAACAAAAACCAGACAGGGAAAACGTGCGTACCCGTCCCCCTTTTTGCAGGATATTTACGGAATTCGTGAACATGTCAAACATATACAGGATACGGGGCAAAACACGAACAAAATGTTTGAATCGATGAACCGGAAAAAATTAAATGAGCAGCCGCAAATGCGTTATATTCATGAAAAAATATCTGTTGGATCAGAAATCTGTCATACGCAATTTGGAATAGGGATTGTAGAAGATGTTGTCCCTGTTAAGGGAGTTGCACCAGGCAGGAAAGTTCTGGTTCGTTTTAATCAGGAACGCCAGTCGCTACATTATGAATTGTGCCGGCAGTTGGGATTGATTCAAAGCGGCCAGTGATTGTTCAATATAATTAACAGATAGCTGTGCGGAATTTCTGCGCAGTTTTTTCATTTTTACAGGGAAGTTGGGGATGCTAAAAGGTGATGTATGTATAATCTATTTACAAGGTTGTATTATAAATATTCTTAAAATGTTTTCGCGATTGACGAATTTGTCACTAAAAATGATGGTAAAATGAAAAAATATCTGCCTAAATTAGTATTATTATATTTTTGTATTTTTTAGTAACTTTGGTATGATGTTCACAAATACCGTTTTTTGATTGTTATAATTGCCATGTAAGCATTTACAAAACGAAATTATCATAAGAAATAAAAAATTGGAGGCACAGAAAATGGCCTACTTTAATAACATTGACGTGATTGAATTTGAAGGTCCGACGTCGGGAAATCCGCGCGCATTTAAATTTTATGACGCGGAGGAAAAAATCGGCGGCAAAACAATGAAAGAAATTCTCCGTTTCAGTGTCGCTTACTGGCATACGTTTACGGCTGATTTATCCGATCCGTTTGGTGCCGG
>CBEULT010000026.1:0-37715 GCA_965544045.1 uncultured Thermoactinomyces sp. | reverse complement strand
CGACAAAAAAGCTTGTCGACCTGTTAAGAAAACAGACTTTGTCGACAAGCTGAGCCCTTCCTTCATTTGGAAGGGCTTTTTCTATAAACTGGGCAGGAATTGTACCAAAATTACCGGATATGGATGCTGTTAACGCTTACATCGGCAATAACATAACATTCTTCTTCTAAATGGTATTTTTCTTTATAATGGAAATATTATATTGTTTTTGAAAACAACTATTTGAACAGGAGCTGGTAGTGATGGTTGTTTCTGAACAAAAGTGTGAATACTGCAATGGACAGGGATATGTGCATTTGCTTCTGGGGGGATCGGAAAGCTGTTATGCCTGTCGGGGAACAGGCAAGACCAAAAGCAAAAAAGCTCAAAAACAGACCGAAAATTCAAAATATTAGTCCGATGGAGCATCCCGGGTTTTACGGGATGCTCCAGACTGTAGAAAAACAACTATAGGAAGACGATTTTTAGGACTCCGTTCCGTCTCCGCTTTGCAAGGAAGCAGTCATGACGCTCAGCATTCCCTTCCAGGCGGGCTGCAAAACTCGCTACGCTCAAACAGTTTCGCCCGTTTTTCCTGGAAGGGAATGCTTTCGCTTTGTAGCGGCTCCGAAGTCACTCCGCTTCTAAAAATCGCTTTCTCTCACTTTGTCGACAAGCTGGCGCATCCCGGGTTTTACGGGATGCTTTTATCAATCAGAAAATGTGACCTGACAACCAATACCGATATTTTTGTTCAAACTGTTTTGGCAGCCAAACTTTTGCATTATTTTAAAAAGCTTTCAGTTTTTTTACCGAAAAAAAGACAGCAAACACAAAAATTTTAAAAATTCTCTATTTTCATAGTTGATTATTGACCTGCTGATGGATATTCAGTAAAATGAGTGAGAACTTTTTGCGAATGGAGGCGATGGCAAATTGACGCTCGCCCAGTTGATTATTTCCATCCCCTTGTTGTTTGTGTTGTTTTTTGGGCTTGGCTTTATCCTGAATATGATATTAAAGACGACTTGGCTGCCGCTGATTGTATTCTTTGGTGTCGTATTATATGTTGGACGCGATGTGACGCAAATTATTACTGTTGTCAATTCGGTCTTGTTTTTTTCGGGATTTTTGGGTGTATTTGGCGGAATATTGTCTATTCGCACTCTTCGGTCAAAAGGTTATCAAATGTTTTAAATAAACCAGGGATCTCTCCCCCTGGCTTTTTTGTGAAATCGGCCCAGAGGCAGAACAGAAGGTGAAAAGTTATGTTTTTATTTGTGGTAAATACTGAATCCGGAAGAGGTAAAGGACGGGCTGTTTGGCAAAAGGTGCAAAAAAGTTTGGAGACGCATTCAATCGCTTATCAGGTATGGTTTACACAAAAGGAGAGAAAATTGACACAAGCGCTCCGGAGCGAATTAAAAAAAAAGCAAGTGCGAGCGGTTGTGGCAGTAGGAGGTGATGGTACAGTAAATGAAACCGGAGGCGGGGTTATTGGTGAAAAAATACCGTTTGGGATCATTCCAACTGGAACGGGTAATGATTTTGCCACTCATCACAGAATTCCATTTGATACGGAAAAAGCACTTTCCCGCATTCTTGATTTTCAAACGAGACGGATTGATACTGCTTATGTCAATGGACAGCCTATGATTGGTTCGATGGGGGTTGGCCTGGATGCGATCATTGTTGACCGAACCAACCGCTCTGTACATAAAAAATGGCTTGGTTCACTTTCATACGGAATGGAAGCAATAAAAAGCCTGTTTTCTTTCAAACCGCAGGAAGTAAAGCTAACCATTGACGGAAAGGAAGAAAAGATTGGACAAAACTGGATCGTCGCAGTTGTAAATATTGGCCAATACGGTGGAGGGATTCAAATTTGCCCTCAGGCAGAAACAACTGACGGACATCTGGATATATGCAGCATCCAAAATGTTACGAAGAGCGGGTTTTTGCGAGCTTTTCCCCTGGCTTACCGCGGGTGTCACACGGATCATCCGGCTGTACATATGAAACGGGGGCGATACATAATGATATCAGGGATGTCTCCTCTTCCCTATCATGTTGATGGGGAAATTATGGGGACCACTCCTGTTCGGGTGGAAGTAGAGCCAGGTTCGCTTCTCCTTTTGTAAGGGATATCGCAAAGCGGAAGGATAATACAATATGCGGGTATTGGAGTTGGTAAATACCCGCAATTGGCTTAACGATATTTCAGTGCCAAATCCAGTACATGAAGATGGATACCAAAATTCCAAACCAGGCTCCTGTGAAAACTTCAATCGGCTTATGTCCCAAAATTTCTTTTAATCGAACGCTTGCTTCTGTTACCGGTTTTTCTTTCATATGGCGTATTTCGTTCAGCAGTGAAGAAAAATCTTCCGCCAATTGATTGAGTACTTGTGCGTGCATTCCCGCTTGCCGGCGCACCCCTGTTGCATCATACATTACGATGATTCCAATAATGGTTGACACAGCAAAAGATGAAGAATCCCAACCGTTTGCAAGTCCTAATGATGTAGCAAGCGATGTAACCGCCGCAGTATGAGCGCTGGGCATTCCCCCGGAGTTAATGGTCCATCCCCAGTCCCACTGGCGGGTAATAATAAAATTCCAGGGGACTTTAAACAGCTGTGCCAAAATGATTGCAGTTAATGAAGCCCAAAGCGGGAAATTGGCCATAAGCTCAGCCAACATCAATGCTTGGTCACCCTTTCCGTTTATGCAGTAAGATGTATAGATAAAAGAGGGCATCATTCATTCCCAATTTTTTTTGTTAAACTCTTTTATTATATATCATCTCGCTCTTTTTTTAAAATTACTGTTCAAGAGTAAGCAGAGGATTATAAATGAGCTCTGAACGTCAAATTTCTGTGCTGGAATATTGTATAGACTGATCGTTGTATTTTATGGAAAATATTTTATGGAAAACAGACGATTTTCAGACCTCCTTCTTCCACTGCGGGAATTAAGAGCAGGACTTTTCAGTGCTCACCTTCAGTGGGACTCTCCATTCGCTGGCTCAAACAGTTTCGCCTGTCATCTTCCTGTGAATGTTTCCGCTTTGCAACAGTTTTGAAGCTAATCGCTCCACTAATCTTTATTGACATGATATCATCAATATTTAAAAGCTAAATCTCGCCTATGATAACGGTTATTTTTTCGAGAAAAAATATTGACAGTTATCAAGAACGGTGCTATGATAAATTCTGTCGATTCAACTCAACTGAATAAACAAGCCGAAGTGGCGGAATAGGCAGACGCGCACGACTCAAAATCGTGTTCCTTTATGGAGTGTGGGTTCGACTCCCACCTTCGGCACCAAATGATTATGCTGGGGTGGCGGAATAGGCAGACGCACAGGACTTAAAATCCTGCGGTAGGTTTCTACCGTGTCGGTTCAAGTCCGACCCTCAGCACCAGCGTATACTCCATTCCATCAGGAAATGGAGTTTTTTTGATAAAAAAATCAAAGACGCCCCGCTGATCCGCAGGGCGTCGGGTGGTGTCAAGAAGTGAGGAGAGAGGAAGGCGACTGATTATTCAGAGCCAGGATTTCTTCTTTAGCTGGCAGTTCGTAAACTTCGTCCAAAATATGTTTTAAAACCAGATAGGCTGAGTAGGGTTTTTGTAAATAGTTTTCTGTGAAGAAAAGTTTTGTTTCCGGGCAAAAAATAAAAGCTCTTAATTTTTCAAGCTGTTGAATTTGCCGGTTGATCACTTCCAATACTTCGGGGCAATCACTATACAGTTTTCCCTCTTTCCAAGTGATGGTTATATGTTCGTACAACCAACCCTCGATAGTGAATTCACGTAACATATTGTCCCCTCCATAAAATGATCAGAATCTGTTTCTAATATTTATTACGTTGATAATTTCCATACTCCTGCTTTCTCGCCTTTATTCGCAAACATTAGAAAATTGGCAGATTGAAGAAAAAACGGCTGGAGTCAGAAATGGTGAATTGTGTATAATAACAGGAAGGAGGCAACAGGGAGGCGTTATCTATGAAATTGCCTGCTTCACAAAGAAATGCGCGTTACTCCTATAAAGATTATTTGAACTGGGATCAAGAAGATGAACGGTGGGAAATTATTGAAGGGATTCCGTTTGATATGACACCTGCTCCTTCCTCCAGGCATCAGGAAGTGTTAGGGAGTATTTTTGCTCTGTTTTACAATTATTTGGCAGACAAAAAAGGAAAAGTTTACATGGCTCCATTTGAAGTAAGGCTGTCAGACAGTAAAAAGGATGAAGAAATATTTAACGTGGTCCAGCCTGATGTAACGGTGGTTTGCGATGTTACGAAAATTGATCAGCGCGGTTTAAAAGGCAGTCCTGATCTGATAGTGGAAATATTGTCTCCCGGGGCTTCAGCCAAGAGGGACAAGGTTGTCAAATTTCAATTGTATGAAAAATACAAGGTAAGAGAATATTGGATTGTCGACCCTTTCCATGAAAATATCGAGGTGTATCTTATTGAAGATAATGCTTATCAAAATCGCAATGTTTATGTAAAAGGCGATGTATTTACGGTAAGTATTTTTTCGGATCTGCTGGTTGATCTTAATCAGATTTTTCCGGATGAGACCTTCTGATAGAGGAAGGTCTCGTGTTAAAATCCCAATTTTCCGTCTGTCGTTAAAATATATTTCAGGAATTATTCTTTCTTTAAAACATTGAATTGATCTTCAATCAATAACCAGTTTTGCGGAAAGGGCAACTCCAATTTCCAATAGCTGACTCCACGCAGTTGCCTGTTTTTTAACAGGTTGAATTTCGCTTGTATGGAGCGGGCATCCTCAAACCACACCTGCTGTTGGTTTCCCTCATTATCTGTATACCTGAAATAAGGAGCTTGGACACGCTGGTCATATTGGATAGAGACATTTTCCCGGGCTGCAATGCGAATTGCTTCCTGTGGACTGATAGCCCTTGCGGGCGGATTTCCTGGCTCATAGGGCAATGTCCAGTCGTAACCATATAAATTCTGCCCGAGCATAATTTTGGAAGAAGGGATTTCGGTTAGTGCATAATCGACGACCTTGCGTACCTCTGTAATCATGGATACTGTCATTGGCGGGCCGCCGCTATAGCCCCATTCATAAGTCATCAATACAACAAAATCTACTATCTGCCCATGAGTTCTGTAATCGTGTGCCTATTACCATTGTCCGCGCCGGGTTGCGCCTATTTTTGCGCAAGAACCGGTTATATGTTTCACGGTCTCAAGGAAGCAGGAATTCAAAATCAAAATGGATATCTCTGTAGCCAACCCGATTTGCTATGGCAATAATGTTGCTTAATAATGTATTTTGTACTTGTTCATTGGTAAGAATCACATGCCCCAGTTCTCCGCTGAAGCCGTCCTGTTCGATATTGGTGATGACCATGACCATAGATGTCCTTGCTTCGGCAGCGATTTGTGTTAAATCGGCGATATCTGGTGCTGTAAGAGAGCCATCCCGATTTACCCGATAACTGAATGCTGACAGATAGGTAAGGTGTGAGGCTTCCTCCCGCAAACTTTTTCCAAGTTCATCGAGACGAAACCCGATTGGCATATATCAATGTTTGCAATGGAATTCCAAATCTTTGCGCGATAGAGTACAGAGTATCCCCGCGATTTACCCAATAATACTGTCCGGTGATTGGAATAACAATCGTTTGGCCGGGAACAAGATTATTTATATTGGAAATCTGATTGGACTGAACAGGAACACTGGACGAAATGGCATATGCCTCGGCGATTCCTTGCAATGTCTGGTTTTCGTCTGACAACATGAATTTGTATGGATACTTGCTTCTCCTTTAAAAAAATTTTAAGTTGACTCATATTTATGTGATGCAGGACTTCTCTATACATTTTGCTCCAAGAACAGACAAAAAGAATATATAATAAGGTTGTATCAGGGAACAGTTTTGAGATAACCTGTAAAAATAAGTTGCACCTATATCTTGCTATAATTAAATAATTAAATCTAGAACTTGATTATCTGGCAAACAGGTTTTCCAGAAGGAGATTGGGGTGAAATCGGAAGATTGATCATATAATGTACAAATTATAGCACTCATTTATTCTTTGTTTTCATATTAAAATAAAAAAGCATAACCGTATAAGACATGGAAAAAAGGCTCTTCAATCGCCGTACATATAAGGTATATTTTGAATTAAATCAATTGAACGAATAGGGTGGAGCTTGATAATGCTGAGTGAACAACATCATCGTCAGTTACATATGATTGCTGCATATCTGCCTGGTATTTCCTATGAGTGGGAAAAAGAGAAGATGGTCCATATATTTTCCGTACTTGCTGATTTGCTGGGATATCGCATGATGTGGGAAGAATCTAAAGGGGTTTGTTTTTGTAACCATAACGATGGTTTTCCACGTATATTTCTTGAACGTGAACAGGAACAGATTCAATCTGTATGGTTGGACATTGATACATTCCGGGAAACAGATTTATTGTTAAAATATAGTAGTGGAAGCGATGATAAAATCAATGAATTAACAATAGAAAGATTATATAAACTGGATGCCGCCGTTCGGTTTTTGACAGTGTTTTGGGGCCCACCTGCTTTTTATGGAGAATATTGGGATTCTGATTTTCCGCGTGACCAATATATGGGAATTATGATGGCGTTATGGAAGATGAACAATGTCAATATTGCCTTGCAGGTAGAACACCAGAAACGCAATTATCCAATAAGTTTAAATATGTTAATCACTCCTGAACAGGAATTGACTTCTGATCAGTTTGATGCCCTGGTTAATCAATAAGAGGAAATTTGCACACCCCTTTTTCCATTATTAAACAGTCAGATAGCCGTTTGATTCATGTTAGATTAGAAAATGAATTAAAACCAATTAGAAAAGGGGTTAAATAATGAGTTTCCAAGCATTAGCTGTGGGATTGATGGTATTTTTCTCTTCTCTAACAGGGTTTGACGCTGTTTTGGATTTTTTTGGCATTGAAAAGCAGGAAGTTTTAAAGCATATACAACGGGCCGAACAGGTCATTGTGTCACAAGAGGCACCGCAAAATGCCCAACCTTTACCAGCTAAGTCGGTACCGGACAATAAAGAGTCGGTTAAACAACCATCACAAACGGTACCGGCCCAACAGCCATCAACAGCTGGCCAAACACAAGGAACTGCGGATGATGCTGAGTTATTGCCAGTTGAAAAAGAGGTTTTTCAACTGGTAAACCAGGAACGGCAAAAACACGGTTTGAAACCTCTTCAGGTTGATACAGATGTTTCAAAAGTGGCAGACAAGAAATCACAGGATATGAAAGAAAAGCATTATTTTGATCATCAATCCCCAACATACGGATCTCCATTTGAGATGTTGCAACAACATGGTGTAACTTTCCGGGCAGCAGGAGAAAATATTGCTGCAGGTCAGAAAACAGCAAAAGAAGTGATGGACGGCTGGATGAACAGTGAAGGGCATCTCGCCAATATTTTGAATCCTGACTTTACCCATATCGGAATTGGCTATATCGAGGGCGGAGATTATGGGACTTATTGGACACAAATGTTCATTCAAAAATAAACAGGTTTATGAAAAGAACCCCTGTAAAAATGCAGGGGTTCTTTTTGTCAACTGAGGTTCAATTGTGTTTGCTCCTCATCGGTGAACAAACGTGAACGGATGATGAACCGGACACCGAGAGGAATTTCAAGGGAAAATGACGCACCGCGCCCTTCTGTTACATCAACGATAAGTTGGGTATGTTTCCAATGCTCGTATTGCTTACGTGACATGTAGAATGGGCAACCGGAAATCTCGCCCAGCAATACATCATTGGCTCCGATCCGAAAGATGTCCGCTTTAAAACACATGGGAGAGGATCCGTCACAACAGCCGCCGCTCTGATGAAACAGTAAATTGCCATGCTTCTGTCTCAAGAGCTTAATTACTTTGGCGGCTTCCTTTGTTACTTGCACCCTTTGTACTGATGTCATGCGATTCCCCCTAGAACAATCCAGTCGGATTTTTATCGTATGAGATAAGCATATTTTTTGTCTGTTGGTAATAGTCCAGCATCATTTTGTGGGTTTCACGGCCAATTCCTGATTGTTTGTAACCGCCAAATGCGGCGTGTGCCGGATATTGATGATAGCAGTTTACCCAGACCCGGCCTGCTTCGATTTTTCTTGCAATCTGGTACGCCTGATGGGCATCCCGGGTCCACAGACCAGCTCCCAACCCGTAAAGGGTGTCGTTTGCTATTTGCAAAAGATCCTGCTCATCTTTAAAAGTAGTAACAGAGACGACAGGCCCGAAAATTTCTTCCTGGAAAATGCGCATGCGATTGTTCCCGACAAAAACAGTTGGCTCGATATAAAAGCCATCGGGGTATTTTTTATTTTTGTAAGGTTTTCCGCCGGTCAGGCATTTGGCACCCTCTTCGCGCCCCAATTCAATATAACTCATGATTTTTTCGAATTGGTCCTGAGAAGCTTGTGCCCCCATCATTGTTTCAGGGTTTAACGGATCGCCCATTCTGATCTGGCGGACACGATCAATTGCCCTTTCGATAAATTCTTCGTATATGGATTCCTGAATTAAAACGCGGGACGGGCATGTGCAAACCTCTCCCTGGTTTAACGCGAACATGGCAAAACCTTCGACCGCTTTTTCCACAAAACTGTCGTTTTTGCTAAAAATACTTTCAGTAAATATATTTGGCGATTTTCCTCCCAACTCAAGGGTGACAGGAATAATGTTTTCTGATGCAAATTGCATGATCAGGCGGCCAGTTGTTGTTTCTCCGGTAAAAGCAATTTTTCCGACCCGTGGCGAAGTGGCCAATGCCTGACCTGCTTCCGGGCCAAACCCGTTGACAACATTGAGTACGCCGGGTGGCAGTAAATCCTGTATCAGTTCAGCAAACAGGAGAGCGGTAACCGGAGTTTGTTCAGCCGGTTTCAGAATGACACAGTTTCCTGCAGCCAGAGCGGGTGCCAGTTTCCATGCAGCCATAAGCAAGGGAAAATTCCAGGGGATAATTTGTCCGACAACACCAATTGGTTCTTTGATATGGACTGAAAGGGTTTTGGAATCGATTTCCGAAACGCTGCCTTCTTCACTGCGGATGACTCCGGCAAAATAACGGAAATGATCAATTGCCAGGGGAATGTCCGCAGCGAGAGTTTCACGAATCGGTTTCCCGTTATCCCATGTTTCCGAAAGGGCTAATTTTTCTTTGTTTTCTTCCAGACGATCTGCAATTTTCAGGAGGACTTTACTTCTTTTTGCTACAGGGGTGTTGCCCCATTTTTCCCGAGCCTGATGTGCTTTGTCCAGAGCCAGTTCAACATCTTCTTTCCGGGAACGGGCAACTTTTGTAAACACCTTGCCGTCAATCGGAGAAATATTGTCAAAATACTCGCCGTTTACAGGTGCAACCCATTCCCCACCGATAAAATTATTGTAACGTAATTTGTAATGAAGCAGGCTTCCCTCTGTATTGGGGGCTTTAAAACCGGACAACCTAACACTCATTCAAGTATCCTCCTTGCAAACTAAATTTTGGAAAACTCAATATATATATAAATTTCAGTAAACTGCATTTGTATTCCTTCTTAAATTTAATCTGATAAATTTTTTATTTAGAAATATGGCTGAATTTCTTTCGGGCGGGATTTGCAATGATGTTTCTGCCTTGTTGCATTTGCTACTGCTTAGCATGTCGATAAAGGTTAGTGATGGATTAGAAAAAATAGCCTCTTTCTCTCCCTGATTTTGTTAGATACAATAAATAAATGACTCGATATTTCATCAGGAGCAGTATTTAAAAAGAAGGGAAAATGGAATGATTGCAGACATACCAAGCATTTGGAGGTCAAAGAAATGAAAGGGAGGCAAGCTCTTGTCAATCTGTTCCGTGAGGCCGATCTGCCGGAAGAGTGGCTGAATCAGCAGTTTAAAGACGGTGTGATCAAAGAGGTAAAGGTTAGCACCCAGGAAGGGATCTGGAAGATTCACCTGAATCTGACTGAACCGATTGATGCTGATCTGTGGCAAGAATTCCAGATTCGTGTGAAGAAACATTTTCAGCCATTGATCCGGGTTCAAATGTACTTTTCTTATGATCAAATACAACATAACGTAGTCTTGCAGAAATATAAGTATTTTATTCAAAAGCATTTGCAAGACCAGGTAACCCCGGCTGCTTCCACCTGGTTTGGGCAAGCAAAGTGGCGTGTGGAGGGGAATCGGATTGTTGTCATCTTTCCTAATTCCACAGTGCTGCAGATGGCAAGAAAACGGGAAGTGGACCGTTACATTATGAAGTATTATGAACGGATTACTGGTGTCAGGCTGCCTGTTATTTTCGAAACCAGGGAAGAGGAAACAAGCCAGTCAATGATTGAACAGTTCCAGGAGAAAAGAGTGCTGGAAGAGCAGTCGCTGGTGAAGAAAACATTGGCAGAACAACAAAACGAGGTGGCCAGAAAACGAAAAGATACAGGGCGGGAAGAGTCAAACGGCAAGCCGGTCGAGAAAAAGATCGGGCATACCATTCAGGGTGATCCGATCAAAATAATAGATATTGTAGAAGAAGAACGGAGCGTTGTGATCAAAGGGAAGGTTTTCAAAAGTGATATAAAAGTATTAAAGAGTGGCCGGAAGTTGCTCACATTTAACCTTACCGATTTTACCAGTTCCATTTCCTGCAAGGTATTTGCCCGGGACAAGGAACAAGCCGCTATTCTGGCGCAAGTCCGGGATGGTGACTGGCTGAAGGTGCGGGGTGGCGTCCAGTTTGATACCTTTTCCCGTGAACTGGCCGTCATAGTGAATGACTTTGCTGAAGTAGAGCCGGAAATGTTTGTTCGCAGAGACACAGCAGAAGAAAAACGGGTCGAGCTCCACATGCATACAAACATGTCGGCAATGGACGGAATTGCAAGTGCTGAACAAATGATTAAAAGGGCGGCCGAATGGGGGCATCCGGCTGTGGCTATTACTGACCATGCTGTGGCCCAGGCTTATCCCGATGCCTATAAAGCGAGTGCCAAACACGATATAAAGGTGCTGTATGGCGTTGAGGCCAATATCGTCGATGACGGAATTCCGATTGTAACCAATGAAGAGGATCGGAATCTGCTTGAAGATACGTATGTCATATTTGATGTGGAGACAACCGGTCTGTCAGCGGTTCACGATGTGATTATCGAGCTGGCGGGTGTTAAAATGAGAGAAGGAAAAATCATTGATCGTTTTTCTACCTTTGCCAATCCACACCGGTTTCTGTCCAAAAAGATAGTTGAACTGACCCATATCACCGACGAAATGTTGAAAGATGCGCCTGAGGTGGATAGTGTTGTTGCTGACTTTTTGGAGTTTATTGAAGGCAGCGTTCTGGTTGCGCACAATGCACGTTTTGATATGGGCTTTTTGCAGGAGGCTGTCAAACGGATCGGTCAAAATCCTGTAAAAAATCCTGTTATTGATACGCTTGAATTGGCGAGAATGCTGTTTCCCGATATGCGGAATCATCGTTTGAACACACTTGCGGACAAATTGGGAATCAGGCTGGAGCAGCATCACCGGGCCATTTACGACGCGGAAACAACCGGACATATCTTGTGGAAAATGATAATGATGGTGAACGAAAAGAAAGAGATTACCCATTTGAACCAACTGAATGAAAACCGCGGCAAACGAGATTTGTTACGGACTCGGCCATTTCATGCCATTTTGCTGGTACAAAACCAGGAAGGCATGAAAAATTTGTACAAATTGATTTCCATGTCTCATCTTAAATACTTTTACCGGGTTCCCCGTATTCCGCGCAGTGAACTGACCAAACATCGCCAGGGACTGCTGGTAGGTTCGGGGTGTGAGAAGGGAGAACTGTTTGAGGCGGCTTTAAACAAGTCGGAAACAGAAGTGGAAGAAATCGCCCGTTTCTATGATTACCTGGAAATTCAACCGGTTGATTACAACATGCACCTGGTAGAAAAAGGATTGGTTGAAAGTGCGGATCGGTTGCGTCAGGCAAACCGCCTGATCGCTGAACTGGGAGAAAAACTGGGTAAACCTGTTGTGGCGACAGCAAATGTGCACTATCTGGATGAACAGGATGCTATTTTCCGGGATATTGTGGCCGCCAACCAGACAGGGGTAAAACCGCAGGGTCCTTTGCCCAAAGCCTGTTTCCGGACAACTGACGAGATGTTGCAGGAGTTTCGCTATCTTGGCGAGGAAAAAGCCAAAGAAGTGGTGATTCACCATCCGCGTGCCATTGCCGGCCAAATCGAGAAGGTGAAGCCTTTCCCGGACGAAACATATACTCCTCACCTGGAGGGAGCAGAAGAAGAATTAAAAGAGATTTGCTATAAAACGGCATATGAATGGTATGGGGAAAAATTGCCGGAGATTGTGGCAAACAGGCTTGAACGAGAACTTAACTCAATTATTAAACATGGCTTTAGCGTGTTGTATATGATTTCGCAAAAGATTGTCAACAAGTCGCTTGAAGATGGGTATCTGGTTGGATCACGCGGGTCCGTCGGCTCATCAGTTGTAGCCTGCTTGAGTTATATTTCCGAAGTCAATCCGTTACCGCCCCATTACCGTTGCAAAAAATGCAAGTACAGCGAATTTATTACTGACGGTTCCTATGAGAGCGGATTTGATTTGCCAGACAAGAAATGCCCCAACTGCGGGGAAGAACTTTGGAAAGACGGACACGACATTCCTTTCGAAACATTTCTTGGCTTTGAGGGAGACAAGGAGCCTGATATCGATCTGAACTTTGACGGCGAATATCAGTTGCGTTCTCACCAATACACGGAGGAACTGTTTGGGAAAGAATACATTTTTCGTGCCGGAAGCATTAATACAGTCAAAGAAAAGACTGCGTTTGGATATGTAAAGAAATACGCCGAACTGAACAACATGAACTTGCGGCGTGCAGAAATTGAGCGACTGGCTCAGGGATGTGTCGGTGTCAAAAGATCGACCGGACAGCATCCCGGCGGGTTGATGGTTGTACCACAGGAGAAAGAGGTATTTGATTTTACCCCGATTCAGCATCCGGCTGATGATACCAAATCAGGTACGGTTACAACCCATTTTGATTACAAAGCAATTTCCGGGAAAATATTGAAACTGGACCTGCTCGGCCATACCGGGCCGACAATTCAGCGCCTGCTGCGCAAATTGACAGGTATTGATCCGACCAAGGTGCCGCTTGGAGATAAAAAAGTGATTGAACTTTTTCACAGCACCAAAAGCATTGGTATCAGTCCCGAAGATATTAATGGAATTGAACATGGTACGTTGGGAATTCCTGAATTTGGCACTTTCTTTGCACGTGGAATCCTGAAAGACGCCAGACCCAGACGTTTCAGTGAACTGGTTCGTATATCGGGTCTGTCCCATGGAACCGACGTCTGGCAGGGAAATGTACAAGACCTGATCAATGAAGGTACATGTACGATTTCCGAAGCAATTTGCTGCCGTGATGACATTATGCTGTACTTGCTCAGGAAAGGGCTTCCTCCCAAAACCTCCTTTACTCTTATGGAAAAAGTGAGAAAAGGAAAAGGCGTGACGGACGAAGAGGCTGACCTGATGAGGGAAAACGGAGTTCCTGAATGGTATATTGATTGCTGCCGCAAGATCAAATATATGTTCCCTCGTGCCCATGCAGCGGCTTATGTGACTGCCGCCGTTCGGATTGGCTGGTTCAAGGTTTATTATCCGGAAGCTTTTTACGCAGCATTATTTAGCACACGTGTGGGCGAATTCGATATTGAGCTGGTTCTAAAAGGATACGATACTGTAAAACGCAAATTGAATGAAATCAATGAACTGGGCTTCCAGGCATCCGCCAAGGAAAAAACGATGGCAGCTACCCTGGAATTGGTGCTGGAGATGTATGCACGCGGGATTCAGTTTGCACCGATTGATTTGTATCAATCTGATTCTGTCAAGTTTTGGCTTGATGATGAAAAAAGGTTAATCCCGCCGTTTGCTTCAATCTCCGGGGTTGGAGAAAACGCAGCGCAAAACATTGTTACTGCCCGTGAACAGGGAGAGTTCCTGTCGATTGAAGATCTGCAAAAAAGGTCACGGCTGTCCAGCACTGTCATCGAAGTACTGGAGCGGTTAGGCTGTTTGAATGGTTTGCCACAGAGCAATCAATTGGCCTTGTTTTAAACAGATAAAAAAGAAGTCGGGATTGTCCCGGCTCCTTTTTTGTTTTTTATCTTGTCTGCCAAAAAAAATTTCCCAATTGCAGAACGCCATAGCCCGTACCGGCTTCTAACGCAATTGACGGGATTTTTCCCAGGGCGGTTGAGCTGAGAAAAAGAAGGAATGGGACAGAAGCCAGGGCGGTCAGGAGATTTACTGCACCGGTCGGAATCCACGGAATCAGTCTGGCCAGGGTTAATAGCAGCCATTGCCGGTAATGTGGTTGATGATGAAGAGATCTCAGCCAGTTCCAGCGATCCGGGGCATTGATATGGATGGTACGCAGCCCTTTGCCATAGAGAATAAACGCAGCCACCGCTCCCAGAATTTCACCCAGCCAGGATAAGATTCCACCCCACAATGGTCCCCAGAGCAAAACATTGGTTGTGGTGATAAATACTGACGGGATAAATCCAATCAGGTTCAAAAGAGAGTTTACCAATAAATTAAGGGGTATGGCCCACATTCCAAGCTCTAACATGATGTTAACCCAGGTTTCTTCCATTTAAGACCTCCATAATGATGATATGTACATTATAACGGTTCAGAAACACGTCCCCAAAATTGACTTATGGTTTACAACTTAAGTTGGAGGAGTCCGTGTCCCGGGTTTTTGGATGATCAAAAAAGAGGGGATAATTCTCTTCAATGATTAGGACTTTCCTTCAGATATTAATATTAATTCACTTTTCGTTGTCCAAAGACCAGTCACATCAACAGGGGATAAGCCGGATCAATGAAATTTCACAATGTTGAAACGAATGGTTCTTTTTCAGAGATAGTGTGAACTGGGAAATAAAAAAACAAGAAATTACTTTATACTACTGGATATAAACATTGAGGCATCTTGATTCATAAAAATAAGATTACCATGATAGAATGTCTTAATTTCAATTGATTTGAAACCAACTTCGGATAATCTTTTTTTCAGTTCTTCATGTGAAAAACCGTTATGAACTTTGGGATGATTTATTTTATCATTTTTGTCAAAATCAATTATAATCAGCTTGCCGCCATTATTTAAGATAAAAAACGTTATTTTCCATATGTCACTCCGCTTTCCTGGTTATTGACAATTAAAGCCCAAAGTGGTCATTATAGCAAAGATCAAAACCCTTAGGTGCGATTCTCTCCCTCATTTTGGGGTGATTTCGATTTCTGGTCTGATGGGCATGTGTCGGATCCTCTAATAAACAAGCTCTTACTTTATGTTCATATCACAAAGTAAGAGCCTCATTTTTTCTATACATTTTTCACTTTAGTCCTGGTTTCAGGTCGGGTGGCTTGGATCAGTTTCTCAACACTCTGAGGGCAGCGGCAGATTTTCGGGCAAAAGTGATCGGATTTTCGACCGATTCAAAGTGAATGTAAAACAAGCGGGGGCGTTCAAACAGCCAGTGGTTGTGGAGTGCCGTCACGATAATTCCCCGTTTGCGCAATTCGGAAATAAACGGGTTAATCTCTCTTTGTAAAATAACCGTTTCTCCGAGATTGAGCGCCCGTCCTTGCCGGTCGATACTTTCGAAGGAAAAAAAGGTTGGCAGAACCAGAGGAGAACGCGAGCGCCGTCCCAATATGGTTGCATTAATATTTCTGAATTTCTGGATGAAACATACGCCGTTCATAACACTGGACTGTCCCCCGACAATCCTTCCGAATTGCCGGCATAATCTTTCTAATGCGGCCAAATAAGATCCCTCCCTTTTTGTCAATTTGATATAAATTATGCAGTTAAAACAAAAAGGGAAAGGTTTACGCCTACGGGAAAAACTTTTATTAACGGACCAGGACATAAATTTTGAAGATGTTTCGAATAAATAGGTAAGTGTGACTCCTGTTAAATCTCTTCACATCCCTTATAAACAAGGACACTGGTTAATGCCTTGTTTAAAAGGGAGTAATCACCAGGGCAAACTGCCCTGGTTTTTTTTGTCTTTCAAAAAAGATTGCTTTTTTTGTTATGCCATGGTAAACTTGGTTAGTCTTTTAGGGTTTAAGAAAATATATGGGAAGTTCATAATTCACATATTTTTAGGGATTATTGTCTTCTTCATTTATTGCGGTGAATCCTAAAAATATGTGAATTTTTATTTACACATGTAAATAGGAGAAGCATATAATTTTATTATTACGGAGGTTTGCCCAATGAAAACAACGGGTACAGTAAAATGGTTTAATGCTGAGAAAGGTTTTGGATTTATTCAGGTTGCAGAAGGAAACGATGTATTTGTTCACTTCAGTGCAATTCAAGGCGAAGGATTCAAAACTCTGGAAGAAGGACAACGTGTAGAGTTTACCATCGTGGAAGGTAATCGTGGTCCTCAAGCAGAAAACGTAATTAAACTCTAATGTTGATTGAATGATACTCTGACAGAAATCTTTTCCTTGCCATGGAAAAGCTTAAGAAATTTTTAGAAAAAGATTGACGAAAATGCTTTCCAATCTTTATAATGGAGTCAAATTCAATAAAAACAACTTTTCACATCAGATTTTACTCTTATCCAGAGTGGCTGAGGGACTGGCCCTATGAAGCCCGGCAACCCCGGTGATATATACCGGAAGGTGCCAATTCCTGTAGAAACCTGAGGGTTTCTAAGAGATAGGAGAGGAATTCGACTGGAAAACCTCTTCTCTGGAATAGAGAAGAGGTTTTTTTACTAATAAGGAGGAAAAGACATGAGTCAATCTGCAAAATATCGGAGTGAAACAATTGCCGTACATGGAGGACAAGTGCCTGATCCCGCAACCAATTCCCGGGCAGTGCCCATTTACCAAACGACATCTTATGTGTTTAACAGTACTGAACATGCTGCCAATCTGTTTTCTTTAAAAGAGCCCGGAAATATATATACCCGTATTATGAACCCGACCCAGGATGTGTTTGAAAAAAGAGTTGCCGAACTGGAAGGCGGAGTGGGAGCACTGGCAACCAGCTCCGGCCAGTCTGCCATTACTTATGCTATCCTGAATATTGCGGGTTCAGGGGATGAAATTGTTTCTTCCGGCGCATTATACGGGGGCACATTTAATCTGTTTAATCATACTCTTTCGAAATTAGGCATTAAAGTAAACTTTGTTGACCAGTCCGATCCGGAAAATTTCCGCAAAGCGATTACCGATAAAACCAAAGCCGTTTATGCGGAGACAATCGGCAATCCCCAGATCGATATACTCAATATTGAAGAGGTTGCCCGGATTGCCCATGAGAGTGGTATTCCGCTGATTGTTGACAATACCTTCGCTTCCCCGTATTTGTGCCGACCCATTGATTTCGGAGCAGATATTGTCGTTCACTCCGCAACCAAATTTATTGGCGGACATGGCAACAGTATCGGGGGAGTCATTATCGACTCCGGAAAATTTGAATGGGATAATGGAAAGTTCCCGGAATTGACCGAGCCGGATCCCAGTTATCATGGTGTACGCTATACAGAAGCTTTGGGACCTCTGGCCTATATTACCAAGGCGCGTGTTCAACTGCTTCGTGACACCGGAGCGGCTATCGCTCCATTTAACGCTTTTTTGCTCCTGCAAGGTTTGGAAACATTGCATCTGCGTATGGAGCGCCACAGTGAAAACGCCCTTAAGGTAGCTAAATACCTGAATCAGCATGAAGCGGTGGAATGGGTGAATCATCCAGGTTTGCCAAGTCACAGCACATACGAATTGGCGCAAAAATACCTGCCCAAAGGCCAAGGGGCGATTTTCACCTTTGGCATTAAAGGTGGATTGGAAGCAGGCAGGAAATTTATTGAAAGCCTGGAGCTTTTCTCCCATTTGGCAAACGTTGGCGATGTCAAATCACTGGTAATCCATCCGGCAAGCACCACTCACCAGCAATTGTCAGAAGAAGAACAGATCAGTGCGGGTGTGCGTCCGGAACTGATTCGTTTATCTGTCGGAATTGAAGCGGTGGAAGATATAATTCAGGATCTGGATCAGGCATTTATAAAAAGCCGGCAATAATAATTTATCGACCCTCTCCATTATTAACGGAGAGGGTTTTTTTGCGTGCTTATTTAATTATGGCAACAATTCAATAGACAAAATAGTTTTTACTTCAAATTGAACCACTTTGTGTAAGCGCATTACAATAAAAATAGCAGAAAAACACCAAAATATATTTATGTAAACTCTAACATTAGAGAGGAGTACAGGGTATGGAACAAAATCAGGCAGGTTCCGGATTTAAAGTAAAGATTCAACGGTTTGGCAGTTATTTAAGCGGAATGATCATGCCGAATATCGGTGCCTTTATTGCCTGGGGACTGATAACTGCACTTTTTATTCCCACAGGATGGTATCCCAATGAGGATTTGGCCAAACTTGTTGATCCCATGATCAAATTTTTATTGCCGATTTTAATTGGGTTTTCAGGTGGTCGGCTTGTATATGATTTAAGGGGTGGAATTGTCGGAGCGACAGCCACTATGGGTGTCATTGTTGGTTCGGACGCCCCCATGTTCCTGGGAGCCATGGTGATGGGACCCTTGGGTGGCTGGTGCATAAAAAAATGGGATGAAGTTATACAGGGAAAAGTAAGACAAGGTTTTGAAATGCTGGTCAACAATTTTTCTGCCGGTATTATCGCGGGTTTGCTGACAATACTTGCTTTCAAAGCGATTGGCCCGGTTGTCTTACTGTTAAACAATGCTCTTGCAGCTGGAGTACAAGCCATCATTGACGCTCATCTGTTACCGCTTACCAGCCTGTTTATTGAACCGGCCAAAGTCCTGTTTTTGAATAATGCCATTAATCATGGTATCTTAAGCCCGATCGGGATTGAACAGGTTTCTGAACAGGGAAAATCAATACTCTTTCTGTTGGAGACCAACCCGGGACCGGGATTTGGGATTTTGCTGGCTTACATGCTGTTCGGAAAAGGAACAGCCAAACAATCTGCACCGGGCGCGGCCATTATCCACTTTTTAGGCGGAATTCATGAAATCTATTTCCCTTATATCCTGATGAAACCTTTTCTTGTTTTGGCTGCCATGGCCGGAGGGGTTTGCGGAGTTTTTACACTGTTATTGTTTGACGCGGGACTGATTGCTGTGCCGTCTCCGGGAAGTATTTTCTCATTGTTTGCCATGACACCAAAGGGGAATTATTTGGGAGTATTATCCGGAGTAATTGTTGCAACAGCAGTATCCTTTATCATTGCATCATTCATTCTGAAAGCGTCAAAGTCATCTGAAGAAGAAGATTTGACCAAAGCAGTTGAAAAAACATCTGAGTTGAAAGGAAAAGAAGGCCAAGCAGCCAAACTCATCCAAACCGAATCCGGACAGGAACAAAAAGCAGAACCGGAAAGATCGCTGAAGGATGTGAAAAAAATCGTTTTCGCCTGTGATGCGGGAATGGGTTCAAGTGCCATGGGAGCATCGATATTAAGGAATAAAGTGAAAAAAGCAGGACTCGATCTTACTGTCTCCAACACATCGATCAATGATTTGCCGGCGGACACGGATATTGTCGTTACGCACAAGGATTTGACAAGCCGGGCGAAAGCAAAATTGCCAGACGCTCATCATATTTCAGTTGATAACTTCCTGAACAGCCCAAAATATGATGAACTGGTGGGAGAACTCACAAAGGAATGAAACGGGAGTTTTGTCCAAAAAATAAGCAATAAATTGATCGGAAACATTGTTTTTTATTGGAGTGGGCACTATGTATATTACTGCCAGAGAAAGGCTTATTCTGGAAATATTGTTATCCGGAGCGGAAAAAGTAACCGTGAAAAGTCTTGCCAGGGAACTGGATGTAAGCGTTCGTACCATTCACAGGGATCTGAAAGAAATTGAGCGGCTGTTAAAGAATTATCCACTGCAGTTGCTTAAAAAACCCGGAGTCGGGATTCGGCTGGCAGGAGAGAAAGGGAAGATTGAAGAACTGAAAGCAACTCTCTTTCAACAATCACATCAGGACTATACTCCCGGTGAACGGCAAACCATGATTTTATGTTCTCTTTTAGAAGCAAAAGACCCGATCAAGCTTATGGCTCTTGCCAATGATTTGCATGTGACAATGGGTACCATCAGCCACGACTTGACAAAACTGGAAGATGAGTTGGAGAAATTCAACTTGTCCCTGGTTAGAAAACGCGGCTATGGCATAGAAATTGCCGGAAGTGAATCAGCCAAACGGAGAGCCATGAGAAGTCTGATCGCCGAAAACTTTGACGAGGTTCAATTTCTGTCTCTGATCAGGGAAAACATCCAGAACAAGACAAAACAGACGGCGCAAACAACGGAGTTGATCTCGGAAAGACTATTGGGGCTGATCGAAAAGAAAAAGCTCTTGCTTGTGGAAAAAGTTGTGGATGAGATGAACAGGAAGTTGCCTTATGCTCTGGCGGACAGTGCCTATATTGGTTTGGTGGTCCATTTGACATTGGCCATTGAGCGGATCCTGCAAGGGGAAAACATCGAAATGGACTCTGCTTACCTGCAAGATTTGCAAAACTCCCCTGAATATAAAATGGCAAAAGAAGTTGCAAGCAAACTGAGCAAAGTGTTTGGTATTAAAATTCCCGAGGCGGAAACAGGGTTTATCACCATGCATTTGCAGGGAGCCAAACTCAGGCATGACCGGGAATACCCGATTGAAGAGGATCGTTATCCATTGGCGGTCAAGACAAAAAAACTGATTCATTTTGTAGAAAAAGAATTGGGGTTCAAATTAATAAATCAGGCATCCCTGTTTCAAGGGCTGCTTACCCATTTAAAGCCGGCATTTTACCGCATCAAGCAGAATATGGGGATCAGTAATCCGATGCTGCCAAAGATCAAGGAAGATTACAGTGAATTATTTGAGGTGGTAAAAAAAGGCACAGACGCCATTTTTACAGACTTGTCCGTTCCCGATGAAGAAATAGGCTATCTTGTTATGCATTTTGGATCGGCATTGTTAAGAAATCAGGGTATCCCGGATTTAAAGGCACTGATTATTTGCTCCAGCGGAATCGGAACTTCTAAAATGCTCGCCACCCGGATCAGGCAGGAAATTCCTGAGATAAAAAAACTGTCCAACATATCGGCCTTCGAACTCGACCAGGTTGATCCGGGGGAATTTGACGTGATCATTTCAACGATCCCGTTGCCCAATTTGGAGACGGATTATCTGGTTGCCAGTCCGATGCTGACCAGGGAGGAAACCGAAAAAATTCGGGCCTTTATCCAGGAACACATTTGGGACGAGGATTACTCCCGGGGAAAAAACTTGAACAGTCCGAAACTGTTTCCCTCTCGAAAGATGGGGCAAACATTGGAAAATATGCAAAAGATGAACAGGTATACCGAAACAATAATTAAAGTGCTTGAAGGGTTTTATGTATCTTCCTTAAAAGATGCCAAGTCAGTCAGAGCGGGCTTGGAAGAAGCCTGCTTTTCTTTATGGAATAAAGGAGTGATCCGAAATCAGGAGAAGATAGTCAGCGCTTTATTGGATCGGGAGAAACATGGCGGCCTGGGTATTCCGGGTTCCCGCCTGGCGTTGTTTCATACCCGGAGTGATCAGGTGATTCGTCCATCCTTTACTATTCATCGGTCTGAAAAGCTGTTTTCCGTAAAAGCGATGGACCAGTCTGATATGAAGACGGATATCCTGATGTTATTGCTGGCTCCCCGGAATTATTCCATTCAGGGCTTGGAAGTTCTCAGTTATATCAGTTCTATCCTGATTGAGAATGAGGAAAGCATCACGCTGTTTGAATTAGCGGAGACCAGTTCCATTTCAGCTTACCTTTCGGCACGGTTTGAACAGTTTTTTTATGAAAAAATCAGTGAGTTGAGGAGTGTCTAGTATGTCATTGACCATTTTATCCCCGGAAAATATCCGTTTTGACGTAACCGTTGACAGCAAGGAAGAAGCGATTCGGCTAACCGGAGAATTGCTGGTTGAACGCGGATACGTTGAACCGGAGTATATCGATAAAATGCTGGAAAGAGAGCAATTAACTTCTACGTATATGGGCAATTTTGTTGCCATCCCTCATGGAACCGATGATGCGAAACAAAATGTAAAAAAATCGGGGATTGTCATCATCCAGGTTCCAAAAGGAGTCGATTTTGGAAACGGAAATATCGTGAAACTGTTAATAGGGATTGCGGGAAAAGGCGATGAACATTTGGAAGTTTTATCAAAAATCGCAATTATTATTTCGGATGAAGACAACGTCCTGAAAATTGTCCAATCTTCATCGACCGAAGAAATTATGTCGATGTTTGAAGGAGTTGAATGAAATGCTGGCTGTTCATTTTGGAGCGGGAAATATAGGCAGGGGATTTATTGGAAGTTTGTTGTACCAATCCGGTTATGAGGTTTGTTTTATCGATGTAAATCAGGAACTTGTTGATTTGTTGAATCAAAGACAGTCCTACCAAATCGGTTATGCTGATGATTCCAATAAAGAGATGACCGTTAAAAATGTTCGCGCGGTTTCCAGCCAGCTTCATCCGGAACAGGCGGTATCTGCAATTGCAGAAGCAGAACTTGTTACGACTGCAGTCGGTCCCAACGTGTTGCCACTGATTGCCGGGATTCTGGCCAAAGGACTTGAAAAACGGGTGCAAACCACGGACAAGCCTTTAAATATTATTGCTTGCGAAAATATGATCGGGGGAAGTTCCCTGTTAAAGGAAAAGGTTTATGAACAGTTGAACGAAAGCGAAAAAGAAAAATGCGACAAATTAATCGGGTTTCCCAATGCAGCGGTTGATCGGATTGTACCCAACCAGTCGCATCAGGATCTTTTGAAAGTCGTTGTCGAACCATTTTATGAATGGGTGGTTGACCGTACTGGCATGGTTGAGGAAGTCCACATTAAGGGTATGACATTGGTTAACAATTTAAATCCCTATATTGAAAGAAAGCTGTATACTGTAAATACCGGACATGCCACAGCTGCATACCTGGGATATCAGGCCGGGGTTAAAACAATCAATGAAGCAATGGCCGATCCGGGGGTCAAAAAACATGTCAAAAATACATTGCAGGAAACAGGCGAGCTCTTGATCAGCAAGTATCCATTTCAGGAACAGGAGCATCAGGCCTATATCGATAAAATTATCCAAAGATTTTCCAATCCGCATATCTCTGATGAAGTAACGAGAGTGGGGCGTTCACCAATCCGTAAACTAGGTCCCAATGACAGGCTGGTCAGCCCCGCCAGACAATATATTGAATATGTCAAAAAACAGCCCGTTTATTTGGCTAAAGGGATTGCAGCGGCTCTATTGTATGATTTTGAAGAGGACCCGGATGCTGTTGCCATTCAGGAAAGCATTCAACAAAGCGGGTTGGAGTCAACGATTGAATATTTTACGCAAATTCCGCCAGATAGCGACCTGATGAAATTAATTGTGGAGCAGGTTCATCAATTTAACCTGTAAGGCAAAAAAGCCCGTTTTTCGGGCTTTTTTTAATTCAAATATATTGATTTTAAAGAGGTTTATAAACTGTTTTTTAAGAATTTAATTATATATAGGAAAACAGGGGGGACTATAATGAAAAAATGGTTAATTGGTTGCGCATTCATGTTTGTTATTTTTGTTATTCTTGCAGTTGCATGTACGGCATTCCTTGGTAGATCATTGGGGTTCTGATGCAAGTATTAATTCGTTTGATAAGTGGGGATAAACAGGGAACTCCACAACAAGCGGATTAAAATTCTCTTTTTGTTGCAAAAGATGATAAATAGGACTTTATTGGATTAAATGTACTGATATTCTCAGTTTAAATAGAAGGAGCAGGGAGCCAAAAGGGTTCCCTGTTTTTCTGAAACCCGTTTGTCTTGAGAGTTATTCAGCTGGTAAATTGTTGCAATAAACGGTTAAACTTGTCGCGTTCTTCCCAAAAAGGACCATGGCCGCTGTACTTGAAGGGGACAAGCTGCGAATTTTTTATTCTTTGATTTAAATCCCGGGCTTGAGCGTACGGAATTACCTTGTCGTGAACGCCGTGAATGATTAAAGCAGGGACAAATATTTTTTGCAAGTCTGAATTCAGTTTTTCATCTCTTAGTGTCATTATAATTGCTGCGGTTGACCAGCCAGCTGCTTGTAATCCCAATTGAAAAAACCAGTCTGAGAATGGCCTGGATATATTCTGAAAGAAAAAGTTGTCTATTACTCCCCGGATCATCTTGGGCCGGTCATTCAAGGTTTCGGCAAGAAGTTGGCTGGCGGTTTCTTTTGTAAAACCTGTGGGGGCTGCCGCATCAATCAGGACAAGTTTGGATACTCCGTAACCGTTGTGCCTGGCCATATATCGAATAGCAATGGCTCCACCCGTGGAGTGGCCCGCGAGTGTGAAGTGGTCCAGTTGCAGAGAAACTACTACAGCAAGAATATCATCTGCCAATCGGTCATAATTGTAGCCGCCGATCGGTTTATCCGACTTTCCAAACCCTCTCCAGTCAATTCCTATACAACGGTATCCCATTGCCGGAAGGACATCAAACTGATACTCAAACTGTCTATGGTTAAATGGCCAACCATGTAAAAACACGATAGTCTTGCTTCCCCCGGGGTTTAAATCTTCAATATACAGGTTTATACCTGGTTCTACAGGAACAAAGTATCCCATGTTTTTTCCTCCGTAACTGAAAGTAACATCAATAATAAGATACGCACTCATATATTGATGGGTGCGTATCTATCATGAATAAACAAGCTGTAAGGGAAACAGACATATTTTTTAACGTCGAACCGGTGAAGAAAGAGAATCTCCTTAACCGGTTTCAACTATGGTGATCGATTGCTTTGGGATTGATTCGGACTGAATTGAGGCGATTTGTCCGATTTTTTTGCGGGATTTTCCTGTGGCTGTGAAGAAGGCTGTTTTGCTGGAGGTGGTGATTGCCCCGCTGATTTTTTAATCTGTGTTTTCATCATTTGCATCATCATTTTTTTCATTTCTGCCTGCATGGCGGGATCTTTCATTAGCTCCATCATAAAGGCCATCAGTTGCGGGCGTATTTCCGAATCGGCAGCCATCGCTTTCAGGCCTTTTAACTGGTTTTTCAGCATTCTCTTTTTGTAAGTCGGACTTGTCAACATCCGATCCTGTACGTCCTGGGTGTAATCAAGCACCATGGAAGTAACAGCAGGGTCATTCAGTGCCAGATAATGCTCCTCCATTCCTTTTTTAAGCAACAGATTTTTCATCTGTTTATCTTTCATTGCCGCATCCCTTGCCTGTTGCAATGTCTGGATCAGTTGATTTCTTTTAACCGGGGAATCCTTGATTTTTTGGAAAGTTTCCAGATTGGTCTCAAGCAGGCGATTCTGCATATCCCCAGGTGTATTCAGGGTTTTTCGTGTCAAATTGATATTTATGTCCGCCATTTGTGAAAACAGCCCCGGGTCGCTTATCATTTCTTCTTGTTCCCTCAGATTCTGGGTGAACATTTCTTTGCGCAAGTTGCCGTCTTGCTGCATAGTCAGTTCTCTGCCCTTCAGGAAGGCACGTTGCACCTGGGAATTCATGGCCAACTTTTGCGTCATATTTTGCATTTCTTTAGTGCCAAACTGTGTTGTACCGTTGTTCCCGGAACAGGCTGTACCCGTTAGCATAATCATCAGCAACGTTAAATAAAAAAAACCTTTACCATTCATCATCACGAATCCTTTCCTCCTGTTTTAACCGTATTTTTTCCTGGATTGAACCAAGTGATGCAAATTTTGAAGAAAAGGATGTCAGGTATGGTTTTTTGCCATGTTGTAAAGACAAATCGAATATAATTCCAATGCATTGTTTCTGGCTTGCGAGGCTGATCCCCGTTTATTTGAACAACTCCGGGATGTCCGGCTGAAATAATTCTGGTAAAGTAAGTATAGGGGGCAAAGACAAATAACTGCCTCAATATAACCATTTGGATGTTTTCTGAAGAAGTTATGACAGAACGATCAAGTAAGGAGAGGGAAATATGAAATTTGATTTACACACGCATCATGCCCGATGTGGCCACGCGGTTGAAACTATAGAAGACTATATAAAATCGGCGATCCGTTATGGTCTGCAAGTAATTGGCATCTCTGATCATTCTCCTTTTTTTGCAAACGGCGAAGACCAGGCAAAACCCCGTATTGCCATGGCAAAAAGTGAGTTTCCGGGCTATGTGCAAGAGGTTTTGAAACTTAAAGAAGCTTATCGGGATCAAATAGAGGTGCTGTTGGGAGTAGAGTCGGATTTCTTTCCCGAACATATGGAAATTTATAAAAGCCAACTTGAAAAGTTCCCTTTTGACTATATCATTGGATCGGTGCATTATATCGGTGGAATGAGAAGCATATTTCTGAAAGAGAGCTGGGAAGGTCTGGGCGAAGCGGATATTCTAAGAGAAAAGGAAGCTTACTATTCTTTAGTACAGGAAGCAGCAAAAAGCAGGGCATTTGATATACTTGGCCACATTGACGCAATCAAGGCACGACATCCTTATTTCTCACATGTCAAAACAGACATCGTGGATGAGACATTAAAGATTATTGCGGATCACGATACAGTGATTGAAGTAAATACTTCCGGAAAGACAAAAGATTGCGGCGGATGGTATCCGGCAGACGAAATTCTGGAAAGAGCCCGTTTCTATGGAGTAAAAGTAACGTTTGGTTCTGACGCGCATAAACCGGAACGCGTAGCAGATGACCTGGAAAAAGTAAGGCGGTTTTTAAAGACGATCGGTTATAAAGAGTGGGCCATTTTCAGGAAGCGAAAAAGAGAATTGCTTCCTTTATAAGGCTGTTAAGTATTTAAAAACAATTTTATAATGTGTACTTTAAACCGACGAGGCAGATTGATTTGTGAAGACGTATCAGTAGATCCATTTATTAATAAAATTATGCAAGCAGTTTATTATCGAAAAAAGTAGGTGCCCGTTTCTTGATTAATGCATGGCTTGTTTCATTCATAAGAATTCCATTGTTGCTTGTTATGTCAATGTTTCTTTTTTTACTGTTAAAATTGTTTGGTTTTGACCCTTTTTTGCCGGATTTATCGGTCGTTTATTTTACAGTTGTTAATGTAATTTGTTTTTTACTTTTACATCGTATATTAATAAATGAAAAGCGCTCTATCAAAAAAATGATGGATTTTCATCCGGAACGTTTGGGCAAAGATCTTTTGTACGGGTTTTTATGGCTTTTTATTTTGTATATTCCATTTGTTATGGCTGTCATGGGAACGATGTTTATTATGTATGGAGCGGATTTTATCAACCATTTTCAAACCGTTTTTGCCGGAGATCCGGAAAATAATTCTTTTTCGCGTCCTGAGTGGTTAATGTGGTTTGCAGCTTCCATATCTTTAATTTTCCCCTTTTTAAATGCCCCGATTGAAGAATTGATGTATCGTGGCTATGCACAAACAACTTTGATCCGGCATTATAAAAAAGTGTGGGTTGGTATTTTAATCCCATCGATTGGCTTTGCCTTACAACATGTTATGTTAGCTGCAAGTTTACAAGGAGCTATTGTCTATGCTGTGGCTTTTTTTGTCTGGGGAATTGGCAGTGGAGTTATTTATCATAAACAAGAGAGATTGTTTCCTCTGATTGTTTGTCATTTTATTGTTAACACAGCTTATAGTGTACTCCCGATTATATTCCTGACTAAGTAGAAAAGGTCATTCTCTTAAAATGCAGTCTGTGCGCTCTTATAAAGAGCGTTTTTTTATTGTAAACAATATTAAATTTGAATTTTTATTAAAAATAGACATGAAAATATATTTTCTTCCGAATATATATAGAGAGGAGAAGAAATTTATCAGGGAAAGGTGGGGGAAAAGGTGGATGAGACGGAAATCATCCCACAAATTTTGGATGTCCAAAAAAGTCATTCAAACAAAACCAAAGATCTCCTTCTCTATGAGTTGAAAGAAAAAGCTTTTGAGATAACTAAAAAACATTGTTTAAAATATGGCCGTAACCCTACCAATGAAGAATATGCAGTAGCTCTGAATGGCTTGAACGAAGCAATTGATCACTTCAATATAGAAAAAAACTCCAGTTTTGAAGCTTTTGCCAAAAAGGTAATAACGTTCCGATTAATTGATTTTTTCAGGGAAGAAAAGGAGAGCAAACATAGTGTTTCGTTTGACAACGAGAAAATAAGGTTTTTGTCCGATTACAAATTGGCTGCCGAATTTCAGAATCAACAGATCCTGAATGATTTGACTGAAAAAAGAAGGGAGGAGATTCTGAGGTTTATCAAAATGATTGCCTGCCTTGGTTACACATGGGTAGATATTATGGAAAACAGGCCGCAGCACAGGGACAGTATAGATTCGCTTCGGAAGATTGCCCTGTATATTGTGAATCTTGGCCTGGGAGAGCGGTTTTTGCAAGAAAACCCGTGTTCCAGAACATTGAAAAGAATGATTGGAAAAGAGGTGCAGCGCAGAACCTTGACAAGATACAGGCCATATTTGTGTGCCTTGATCATTGTTTCGATCTATGATTTTCCTTTGCTTAGGGATTATCTTGATTTTTTCAGAAAGGAGGTGAAGTGGAATGAACGAAAATAAAAAGATCCGTAAGGGAATTGTTGTGGATATCCTGAATAGCGAACGGAAAGTGATTGTTCTTATGCCTGATGGGGACATGCAAAAAGTAAGACCCCATCGCCCCTATGATATTGGGGAAGAGATCTCATTCAGACAGGAGATTGAAATCAAAAAAGGTTTGAATTGGAGCAGAGTGATTCGTTATGCCAGTGCTGTTTGTGTTGCCTTTCTTCTTATTATGGCCAGCATCTTTTCCCCGGTATGGAATGTGAGTTCCCCAAAAGATGTGTATGCTGATATATTTATCGAATCAAAATCAGATGTACAAGTAAAATTGACCAAAGAACAAGAGGTTGTTGAAGTAATTCCTTTGAACAAATCAGGAACCAGAGTGGCAAGCAACCTGGATTCGGAAGGCGAGCCGGTAACTGAATTTATCAATGATTACTTTGAAGAAATGAAAAAAGAAGGGTATATAGGTGCAGAGGATAAAGCAATCATTTCCGTTGTATCTGATGATCATATCAAGACGAGAGATGACATTCTCAGGAATATAAGAGAAACAATTGAGCAAAGTGACTTTATCAAGTCGAATGAAATTGAAGTGTTAACCGTTCCGATCCCTTATCAGACTGCCCTGAAAGCATATCAACTTGGTGTGACACCCGGAAAATTCTCGATCGCCATGATTGCTGATTCTGTTGGTGAAGAGAATACTCCTTCTCTTGGGATGTTAAAATTATTAACCGTAACAGAATTGGTTGATGCCAATCCCGAAGCCACCAAAATTCTGGCAGGTTCTTCCGAAGTGGAATTGGTCGAATTAACAGAGCAGCAGAAACCAGGTTCTCCTATTGGAGCAGAAGATGGACAACCCATCACCGCCATGAACCCGCCCGTATCAAATCAAGCTGTTGAAGAAAAAATTCAACATAAAGCATCTGAGGCGAAACAGGAACCTGAAATTCAATCCGGTACGGCAAGTTCTGGAAAACAAAGCAAACCGGCAAATGACGTGTCCAATACATCCGGCAATTCCAAACCGGAATCCAGGCCGGAACAGACACCACCCCCACAAGGCAATGAAGAACCTTCCAAGCCACCAAAAAAAGAAAATCCGGCTGGACAAGAACCGGCAAATCCCCCATCCGATAAACCGCCAGCGGGTGAAGAGAAACCCCCGTCTGACAAACAACCGGCAGATTCTGATCAGGATGGAAACACTGGTTCGGAAGAGAAGCCTGCTGAAGATGGTGATAAGGAAAAACAGAATGAAGACAAAAACCCACACATTCTGGATCAAGTTGTGTCATTGGTGCTGAAGATAAGGGTATTGTAAAGCCAGGGGGAATTTCCTGGCTTTTGCTATTTTGTACAGATATTTTGCATCCACTTAAATGCTTTTTCTGCACTAAAACTTTTCATCCCGTTTTTGAGTAAAAAATCTGAAACAAAAAAGCTTTCTGCCAAAGGTTTATCTGTAAAATAAGGGATCGCCATACAATACATGGAGGCACTTTTGGCTGCTTCAACACCATGATTGGAATCTTCCAGTACAAGACAATTTTCCGGAGGTATTTGAAGCAATTTTGCTGTTTCAAGAAATACATCAGGTGCCGGTTTTCCTCTTTTTACAGATTCAGAAGAGAGAATCACATCAAAAAAATTTCTTAATCCGGTGATAAGCAGAATCTCATCAATTATTTCTGATGATGAGCCGGAAGCCAGTGCAATTGGATAGTTGTTAGCCTTTAGCAGGTCCAAAAACTTGTGCATTTCCGGAAAAATTACCGTGTTGTTCTTTGCAATGTCTAAATAATACTTGTTCATTTTCTTTATCAATGTTTCAATGGATTCCTCAATTGAATAATTCCTTTTAAAATTTTCGAGTGTATCATTTGTGCTTTTACCAACATACTGCTTTTTCATTTCAAAATCGAAATCGTTTATACCATATTCCGCCAAAAGTTTTCTTTCTGCTTCAAAATAGTTTGGTTCACTGTCAATCAAGGTTCCATCCAAATCAAAAATCACAGCCTTAATTGCATGTTTCTTTACATCTGTCATATTATCAATCCTTTCAAACATATTATCCTATATGTTATAGCATTATTTTATTTATTTCTATGTGTGTGTTGTGTTGATTTTTTAGTGTTGAAAAACTTAGGGGGTTTAATTTGTCTTTTAATCCATCCCTTATCAGATTGGCAAAATATCTGTTGCATTCCCTCGAAGCTATGTTTTTTCTTGGTATAGAAATATAAAGGTATTTTACAAACGATTATAAACGGAAATACTGGACAGGAAAGGAATCCGGACAAGACCCCAGATGTTTGGATAATTTGTAAATCATTCAATTTTCTCTTGCTTTTTTGAATCTATAATACTGATGAAATGAATATTACCTGGTGACGTACCATTTAGGAGGGGAATTGGTTGTTTATAGACAAACTTGTTGTGAAAGGATTGAAATGCCTGAAAAATGTAAGATTCAGATTTGACAAGTTCAGCATCATTATCGGCAAAAACGATATCGGCAAATCAACTTCACTCAGGGCACTGGATATATTTCTGAATGATGCAAAACCAGATATCGATGAGTTTACAAACGGGGAAAAGCAAATGGAAATAACAGTAACATTTTTGTTAACCAATGAGGAATTGGAAGACCAGGAAATTATTGATCGAGCAGGCTTATATCTGAATAATGACAAGTTAACGGTTCGAAAAGTATTTGTTTCAGATGATGACAAAGTAAAAGCACCGGAAATCTATGTTGAACCAGGAGAAAAACTCATTAAGACTAAAGAGTGGAAGAATCTCAAAAAATTTTTGCCCCAGTTTATATATATTCAATCTGTAAGAGATATTGATAAGGCATCAAAAGTGAATTCACAATCCATCTTGGGAAAACTTATGCTTCCTCTTATTGAGAAAGAGAAAACTGTTTGTGACGAAAAAGAAAAACTCAAAGCATCGATTTCTTCGCAGATCAAGGATGTTTTTCAGGACATTGAAAGTATCCTCAAGGGACAATCACCAGATGTGCGCAGATTGGAAGCAGAACCCGAAATCAGGATTGAGCGGGCGATTAATTTCAGAATTTCCGTTGATGACGGGTATACTATGACGCAAATTGAAAGAAAAGGTTCCGGAATTCAAAGTTCCCTGATTGTCTCCTTGTTTCGGGCATACGCCAAGCGTCACTTGCAAAAGAATATTGTTTTTGGCATTGAAGAACCGGATGCCTACCTGCATGTGGGGGCACAAAGGAAGATTGTTCATTCCTTGCAATTGATTACGCAAAATTATGGACAGGTTATTTTGACAACCCACTCAATGGTGTTTATCGACAGGGGTAATCTTAAAGGAATTACTCTTCTTAAAAGGGACGGGAACAGGGAAATCGTGGCAAAAAGAATTAAAAAAGACCGCGATACCAGTGCCATTCAGGAAGAACTTGAATTCAGAAACAGTGATTGGTTGTTATGGGATGCTGTCCTGATGGTAGAAGGAGATACAGAAAGAAAAGTTATCGATATTTGGGCCAGGAAATTGGGGTACAATCTGGACAGCATCGGTATCAAGATTCTGGTGATGAGTGGCAAATACAAAACGCATCATTATGCCAATGCCAATATTCTGGATGATTTTGGCATCCCCTATGCGGTAATTCTGGATTCCGACGAGGATAACCCGGAAGAGTTATGCCGCTATCTGATCAAGAATACAAAGATCGAGAAGGATGCCTGCTTTATCTTTGAGAAACGGGAGATAGAAAATTATTATCCGAAAGAAGCTATCCAGAAGGCTTTTCCCGCAGCAGATCTTCGTTCAGTAGTCTTTGGGGATGATGAGGATGTGAAGAATCGGTTAAGGGAAATTCTAGGCAATAACATATCACAAGCAACTATTGGAAAAAAAGTTGCAGAGAAGATGAAAGCAGATCAGATTCCTTCAGAAGTTATCTGTGCGATTGAATATCTAAAAAGCAGGGTAGTTGCAGAAGGGGAAGAGTTCTTGTAGTTGTGCAGGAAACGGAGAACCATTGGTGTCGGGAAAATTTCCCGGGCACAGCTTGTCGACAAGTGTAAAAAATTGTCTTCCTGTTATGTTGATCTACAGTCTGAGGCGAGAATAATTTCCGGGTAATTGCGGTATCGCGTTTTTGCCGGTTCCTGTCTAAATTGTTAAACCTTTGCGTCAGGAACAAGCGAGCAGTATGTTGTCCGGCGTGTGAAAGAGCCAGCTGCTCCCGGTGGAAGATTTTATCTTTAATATTGGTTTGGCAACAGTGGGAACAGACCGGATAAAAGAGTTAAAATCAAAAAAACACAAAGTTAGGTGTACTGACGTTATTCAAATGGCAGTAAGTCAATTGGACGGCTGAAATGAAAAATGCCCGGTCGCCATTTTATGTAATTGCTTTACACCGGGAAAAGATTATTTCTTTTTGAAATCGGGCGTTGAAGAGGTGAATCTGTTTTTTACAGGCCACAAGTAAAAGTATATGATGACCATACCGCAAGAATTAACTTACAAAATCATGAACAACAGGGCAATTGTATACAAGGACCTGATGCGGGAAGTTCTTCAACGTACAACAAAAGGATTAGCGGGAGATATTGAACTTGATGGATTTGAAGAAGGACGCTACCTGGGCGAAGAAAGAGACGTGCCGATTTTTCTTTCGATTGGCTACAGCACTTTTGGTTCTGAAGTCTTTTGTAAAGCCAGGGGGAATTCCCCGGCTTTTGTTATTTTTTATGGATATTCCGCATCCATTCAAATGCTTCTTCAGCGCAAAAATTTTTTATCCCGTCCTTGATTAGCAAATCAGACGCAAAAAAGCTTTCTGCCAAAGGTTTTTCTGTAAAATAAGGAATCGCAATACAATACATGGAGGCATTTTTGGCTGCTTCAACTCCATAATTGGTATCTTCCAGTACCAGACAATTTTCCGGAGGTATTTGAAGCAATTTTGCTGTTTCAAGAAATACATCGGGGGCTGGTTTTCCTTTTTTTACAGATTCGGAAGAGAGAGTTACATCAAAAAAATTTTTTAATCCGGTGATAAAGAGAATCTCATCAATTATTTCCGTTGATGAGCCGGAAGCCAGTGCGATTGGATAGTTATTAGCCTTTAGCAGGTCCAAAAACTTGTGCATTTCCGGAAAAACCACCGTATTGTTTTTTGCAATGTTTAAATAATACTTGTTCTTTTTCTTTGTAAATGTTTCAATGGACTCCTCAATTGAATAGTTCTTTTTAAAATCTTCCAGTATATCTTTTGTGCTTTTTCCAATATACTTCTTTTTCGTTTCAAAATCGAAACTGTTTACACCGTATTCAGCCAAAAGTTTTCTTTCTGCTTCAAAATAGTTTGTTTCACTGTCAATCAAGGTTCCATCCAAATCAAAAATCACAGCTTTAATTGCATGTTTTTTTATATCTGTCATAAAATTTACCCTCCCGCAAGGTCATTATCTCATATGATGCGATTATTTTCAGACTGAAATCACTTTCCTTCAAAAACAGCTATCAAACTGTGTATGTATTTTTCCTTGACACTGTCAATAGTCTGGATACACCTTTATCAGACGACCTTGTTTTTGAATACGAAGTTAGCGCAAGTGGGAGAGTTTAACTGTTATGCAAGTTTTGTTCATATAAATATCATTTTTCAAGGATAATATACCTGCTGGTTTTATTGGTAATATCCTATAATAAAAAGGTCAACTAATTGACTATTATGGTGGGGAAATTCAATGAAAAACAAAGATGATTTCCAAGCGGACACAGTCTTGAATATCTTCCGTGCTTCCAACCTCCTGTCACGGATCGGTGGCAAACTGACTGCAAAGGTTGGGTTGCCCAGTGTCCAACAATGGATAATACTTAGTATGATTTCCAGGAATGAGGGAATATCACTTAAAGAATTACGAGAAGATACATTGGTAACTAAACAGAACATATCCAGTATAGTGGAACGTTTACGCCAGGCCGGCTATGTAACTGCATCAAAAGATTTATCCGACCGGCGTATCACACGGGTGAAATTGACTGAGCAAGGCAAACAGATATTGGACGCACTCAAGCCATTAACCTGCACCAGCAATGACCGGACATTTGAGATATTTGAACCCGAAGAATTCATGGTGTTTGCTTCCCTGATTGACCGACTGGTGATACATCTTAGTCAACAAACAGATGGACCTGAATGAGGTCTTTTTTTTACACAATTAGTCAATTGGTTGTCTAATTGAAATACTGTTTAATCTATCAGAAGGGGTAGTTTTCCAATCCGGAAGATATTGCAAGAGTCATTGCGATGTATGTGAGCGATGATTGTCAGTTCATCACAGGCGCTTACGTACCGGTCAATGGCGGAATGTCTATGAACTGAATCTTATCCGGTTTGTCCCGGGAACAGAAGCATTGATTATTTGGAGACCGATCGGGAGCATTATGACAGTTCCGTTGTTGCCAGCAGTTATGGAAAATGTTAATTAAGGAAGTGTTATTATGAATAGCAAGATTGCAGAGGCAATAAAACTTGAAAGTCAGCCGGTTGCCGTATTCCGAACAGATGTTAAGCCTGAGAACGCTTTACAGTTCAAGAAAGGAAAATGGGGATGTGTCATCTCTATGCTAAATGCAGCTTCCAAAGGTCGTGTCGCTGTATTTGATGCTGATACAACTACCTGTCCAGGTGGTAAGGTTGGTCTGGGTTTCAACCGGTTTGAGACAGGGTTTATTGAATATTTCCTGTCAACCGGCGGTACAGGAGATAGGGAGGGAGAATTTTATAAGAAGAATCCTGAGCTGGCCAAAAAATTTGTTACGGAATTGCCCGAATTCAAGACAGAAAACTATATTGTTTTTAAGCCCTTGGCCCAGTTGACTGAGGAAGAAGTACCGGAGATCATTATTTTCCTGGTTAATGCCGACCAACTTTCCGCCCTGGTATTTTTCGCCAATTACGACAAGCCAACTCAGGATAATGTCAAAGTTGATTTTGCTTCCGGCTGTAGTCAGGCAATACTTTATACAATGGAACAAATGAATTCACAGAACCCCAAGTGCGTTATTGGGCTTACTGACCCATCGGCTCGTAAATTTATTGATAAAGATATACTTTCATTCAGTATACCGTATAAACGTTTTTTGGAGTTGGAGGAACAGGTTGAAGAAAGTTTTTTGACCAAGAAAACCTGGTTACAAATTGCTGAAAGGATTTAAAAAAAGAGTGTACTATAGTCCGTAAAAGTATAAAAACATCTCTCTTTGAACAAATAGAGGAAAAAACGGAAAATCCGGATAAACAAGTATTTTGGTTTGACTTACAGTTGATGGGGGACAAAAGAAACATTCCAGTACTGTCAGGAGTTATATGTCCCCTTTCCATTGTAGTTGCGCCAAAAAAGTGTTTGGATGCGGGATGCTGTATGTGCCCGTCTTATTTGTGCCAAACTACATAAGAATATTTTGGAAATCATAATTGTTTTTTTAAAAATGGAGGGAATAAAGTTGTTGAATTTTATTGGCTGTGGAAGTGCGTTTAACACCCAATTGGGAAATAATGCAGCATTCGTTAAGAAAGACAATGTATTGTTTTTAATTGATTGCGGAAGCAGTACTTTCAACAGACTGAAAAACAGCAATTTGTTAAGTGGTGTGGAATATGTCTGTGTCATTCTGACCCATACGCATGCTGACCATATTGGCTCGTTGGGAGATCTGATCGCATATGGATATTATGCAACAGGCCGAACCAGAGAACCGAATGTATACGTTTTTGCTCCATATGATTTAAGAATTGACCATCTGTTAAAATTGATGGGAGTAAAAGAGAAAACCTGCAAATTAACCCAATTCAATGAGACAATAGAATTTCATCTGAATCATTTTCACATTGAACTGGAAGCGGTTCCGGTAAAACATATAAAAGAAATGAATTGCTATGGCTATATCATTCACTATGAAAACAAAACCATCTATTATAGCGGCGATTGTTATGAGATTCCGCGAAGAATACTTGATAAACTGCACAACGGTGAGATCGATTTGTTTTATCAGGATACCTGCAAAGCCGATTATGAAGGCAACGTCCATTTGTCGTTAAAAAAGCTGGATCAATTAGTTGACCGGAACGTAAGGGACAAAGTTTACTGCATGCATCTTGACGAGGGATTTAACGAAAAGGAAGCAAAGGAATTGGGATTTCATGTAGTTTCTTCTTCGATCTGACGGGTTTATTTATGGCGCGAGATTTATCTTATGCATGGTTTCCCATGTCGCTTGGTATTAACATAAAGGCACTCACAAAACAATTGAAGGCTCACAAATATATTTGTGGCTTTGAGACTGCCTCATACACTTTATATATAACGAAAAAATCCCACTGAAATAATAAGTCACTCCAATTTTTATACATTTAGCTTTCCAAGGATTTGTTGGATTTCCTCTTTTTGAAATAACGTATCCAGTTTCGAATAGCAAAGAAAAGAAATAAAAGTACAATCAGGATGATTAAGATACCATACACATTGATCGTTAACATACCATCCAAAAGAAAAACCTCCTTGATGTCCGTATATACCAACCCCTTACCCCCCAGATAGATTTTTTCTGACTGAAGGCAGATATCGAATCTGAACAAGATAATCCTAGATAGTGAAAACGATTTTTTCTCTTTCTGTTGGTTGGAAGTAAAATAAGTAATGATCAGGATGGGATCGAATTATTATATAATTAGTTAGTATATCAATGATTTTACACTAAAAAGAACTGGCTTATTGGATTATATAATATCTTCTTCCGCATAATTTCCATCCTTGTCAACTTCATTTTTAACCACCATGTTGGCATTAATAATCCTGTTTCCAGTAGGTAAATTAATTTGGCTATTATCAATGTTGATAGTATGTTGTATTTGGAGGGCTTAATGAACCCCATATGTCCAGACAATTATGCAACCATTGAAGTTACAGATTGA
>CBEULT010000025.1:0-38258 GCA_965544045.1 uncultured Thermoactinomyces sp. | reverse complement strand
TCAATCTGTAACTTCAATGGTTGCATAATTGTCTGGACATATGGGGTTCATTAAGAGATCGATAAGTCCATTCTTTCCTTTGGTGAAGAGGTAAAAAAAGTTGTTGCTGATATGCGTAAATTCAAATCTGAAAATAATCTGTCTATGAAAAGCGAGATGGATAACATTACAATTTCAACGGTTGCTGAATTTATGCCGTTGTTTAAAGAAACAGAGAAGGATATAATGGCATGTTCTAAAGCTAAAAAAGTAACTTACAATAAAATTTGACAGCTACTATAAATTATTCGAATTATAGCGGAATGAGCTGTCTTTCATCAGATTATCGGATAAGATATAATGGATTTTGCGAATTTGCCATTTAAATTCTTTTAGTATATCGTTCTCTTTTTCTCCCGCTCCTTTCACATGAATATAATCCCTTTTTAAATATATATTGGATACTTGGATAATCTCCAAGTATCCAATATATATGTTCTAAATAAAATCAAAGACCTTTATCGTCTTCCCATTTCGGTCTACAATAAGCCGAACTTTACCATTTTCTGTTCAGCCGTCCATTTTCTTCTCCCCATAAAAAACGCCCCTTTCGCCTCCTAATTATAACTTAGCTTTTGTCTGGGGGCTCAGGGGTTCAGTATAAAGCCTACTTTTAATAGCTTTTCTTAAACCAGGATCAGACCAAGCTCGATCAAATTCATCAGGTGTCAGTGAATTAAACCACCTATTAAATTCACCATTCTTTACACTTGGAACTGAGTCAAGATTAACATTACGATTACCACTAGAAGCAAACTTCTGCAACCACTCTCCTAATGGCGTATCTCCAATTGTCTTCGATCCAGAAGCCGTTGCTGTTTCCTTACCAGTGAAGACTTCAAAAGCGGTGAGTGGTGTGTTATTAATTTTAGAAATCAGGTTGGGAGCTTTTGCCGCGATCCATTCTCCGCCAAAAGGAATCGTTAAACCGACTAAACCTGCAATCGCCACGTTTCGGATGGTCGGCCATTTTCCTTGAAGCCAGTGGAAAAATGCCGTATCAGTAACCGCTCCAAACATTCCGGAAATCCCATAACGTGTCATTCTTTGCATCAATGGAGATGTGGCTCTCGCCAGCCAGGCACCCAAGCGACTTCGTAACATCCATGCGGCAATCCCGCGAAATGCTGCCCAACCCGCTAAACCACTCAGTCCACCCGCAAACAAACTTCCCGATAATGCTCCACCCGCTTCTCCCAATAATCCCGCTAATCCAATCTCCGGTTGGAAAATGGTTAACAAAATCAATCCGGAGGTTAGAGCCGCTTCTTTAGGATGGTCCACAACATAATCCATCAGACTCCCTAGTGGATCAAAGCCTGTTGTTTGCTTCACGACTTCATTCATTAATGTCAGTGGATTCAATAAGGAGCCAAACTTCTTGATGGTTTGGACAAGACTTCGATCATCCTCTTGCATAAACGACTGGGCTTTTTCCTTCAATGACTGCCAGTCATCTGAAACACTGTCAGAAATATCATCCCAAGCTTCCTTTAAACTATTGGTTGCTTTGTCCCAAAGTCCTTTCGCTTGATCAACCAAACCGCCTGATAAATCCGGTTTCCCAAACAGCTTCTGATTGCGTTCATTAATTGAGTCTTCCTCTGGCTCTATCGGCTTCTCTTTGAGTGCTGACTGCGTGGATTGTCCGGTAACTACTTCGACAATCTTGTCTTTTAACATGCCTTGGATTTCTGCACTGGCTGTCACTTGATTGAGAATAAGCGCTAAAGCCACTCCTGCTGCCATTACGACTACATATTCCAATGTGGACGAGCCTTGGCGTTTTCGAGTCCATCGCAGAAGGTTTTTGAGGTAATCAAAAAAATTGTTCAAATAATTTCTCACCATCCCCGATGAAAAGATTTCATTACAATATTAAGTCAACAGGAGGTTGATGGAAATGAATAAAAATCAAAAAACACTAACAAATATTAGACTTCTTAATCCTGATTCTTATTTAGTCACCAAGCACATTCAAATGATAAAAACACTTTAGCAGACTAACGTTAGAAATTCATTAGAAGATCGGCTTCTAATGAGCCATTCCCACTTTTTTACACACGAAAAAAGCCCGTAATATCGGGCTTTTCGTTGGTGCTGGAGACAGGACTCGAACCTGCGACCCCTTCATTACGAGTGAAGTGCTCTACCAACTGAGCTACACCAGCATGGTTATTGATTTTGGTGGAGGCGAGCGGAGTCGAACCGCTGTCCGAAAACATCGCCACGCCAGATTCTCCGAGCGCAGTCACTGTATTAGCCGGTTCGCCTTCCATGCTGCCCAGTGACAGGCGTTATGAAAGACTAGCCACATTCTTTTCGCTTTGCGGCCAGTGGCCGACCGGTCAGCTAGCCTGCTGGATTATGAGACCCGGCAACTCCACACAGGCAATGGAGAAGCGAGTCCTGGCTGGTTTATTAAGCAGCCAGAGCGTAGTTTTGTTGTTTGCCAGTTACATTTGGCGTTTGCGTTTTTAACGAGTGCGCAACCCCTCGGCTCGCTACTGACGCTCGATCTGTTCCCGTCGAATCCCATAAACGCCCCCGAGATTCTAAAGAAAATATCGAGCCAATATTTTATTGGCACAAGCTATATTATATCATCGTATAGAAGATCATACAAGTTTTTTAGCGATAGTTTTGCTCTTTCAGCTTGCGCTGGATCATGCGCTCCGCATCCCGTCTGGCGGCGGTAGCGCGCTTGTCATAGAGCTTTTTCCCACGAGCCAGGCCCAATTGTACTTTGGCGAATCCGTTTCGAAGGTGGATGTCGAGCGGGATGAGGGTAAGCCCCTTGGTCTTGATCAACCCTGTCAGCTTGTCGATTTCTTTCCGGTGCATCAGTAACTTCCGGGTACGGGTGGGGTCCACATTAAAGCGGTTTCCTTGTTCAAACGGGCTGATATGCATGCCAAGCAGGAAAACTTCGCCGCGGTCGATCCGCGCATAGGCATCACGCAAATTGACACTGCCTTTCCGGATCGACTTGATTTCCGTTCCGGTAAGAGCAATGCCTGCTTCAAACTGATCTTCAATCTGATAATCGTGGAACGCTTTTTTGTTCTTGGCGATCACTTTGACGCCTTTGTTTTTCATCGTTTTCACTTCTTTCCCCATACCCGTGAAATGATAGCAGGTCTAATTATAGCAACAAACAAACAAGTTCGTCAATGAACAAAAAGCAAAGGATCTCTTCCCTGATAGCATAGGCGGAAGACGATTCAGAGAGTCCGTACCCTCCTCCCGAAACCAAAAGCGAAGGAGACCGTTGTCCCCTTCGCCTATTTCCGCTTTGCCTTGTTTCGGTATTTTTTCTTCTTTTTCTTTTTCTTGTGCTGTTTCTGTTCTTTTTCCTTTTTCACAAATTCATTGCGGTCTACTTCATAGAGTTTTCCTTTTTTGCCCCGCTTTTTTTCTGTCTCCTTTGCGGCTTTGCGGACCTTTACTTTCTTTCCTTTTTTTCCTGGGACAAAATCTTCATCCGGAAAATGCTCCAGTAATTCAAAGTCGACCTTTCTCTCTTCGATGTTGACACCGCTCACCTTGATGCGTACCTTGTCCCCGATCCGCATAATGCGGCCAGTCCGTTCGCCAATCAGCGAATAGGAGCCTTCATCATAATGGTAATAGTCATCGGTCAGAAAGCTGACATGAATCAATCCTTCCACTGTGTTGGGAAGTTCCACAAAGATCCCGAACGAAGTAACGCTGCTGATGATTCCGTCATACTCATCACCGATTTTATCCATCATGTACTCGGCCACTTTCAAATCTTTGCTTTCCCGTTCGGCATCTACCGCGACACGTTCCCGGACGGAAGACTGCTGGGCGGCTTCAGGGAGGGTTTCGTTCAATTCGTCGATCCGCTCCACGGTCAAGGTCCCTTTGGCAAACACTTCCCGAATGATGCGATGAATCATGAGGTCGGGATAACGGCGAATCGGGGAAGTAAAGTGACTGTAATATGGAGCGGCCAAACCAAAGTGGCCGATGCATTCCGCAGCATATTTAGCCTGTTTCATGGATCGCAGCATAACGGTACTGATCACGTTCTCTTCGGGAGTTCCTGCCACTTTTTCCAGCAAGGTCTGCAAGGCGTGGGGCTTTACCTGATCCGGTTTTCCCTTGACGGAATAACCAAAGCTGGTAATAAACTCAAAAAACGCTTTAAGTTTCTCGGCATCCGGGTTTTCGTGAATCCGGTATACAAACGGGATCTCAAGGCGAAAAAAGTGTTCAGCTACCGTTTCGTTTGCTTTCAGCATAAATTCTTCGATCAATTGCTCGGCGATGGTACGGGGGCGCTTGACGATATCAACAGGTTCTCCGCCTTCGTTGACAATCACTTTTGCTTCCGGAAAGTTAAAGTCGATCGCTCCCCGCTGCAAACGCTTTTTGCGAAGAGTTTTTGCCAATTCGGCCATCAGACGAAAATCGTCCACCAAGGGGCCATACCGCTTGATCAATTCCGGATCTTCGTCAACGACAATTTTTTTGACATCGGTATAAGTCATGCGTTCATTGGTCCGGATCACACTTTGGAAAATATCATAAGCAACCACATTGCCCTCAGCGTCGATTTCCATATCGCAGGACATGGCAAGCCGGTCCACTTGCGGGTTGAGGCTGCAAATGCCATTGGACAGGCGTTTGGGCAGCATCGGGATAACCCGGTCCACCAGGTAGACACTGCATCCCCGCTCAAAGGCTTCCCGGTCCAACATCGATCCTTCCCTGACATAATAACTGACATCGGCAATATGCACACCAAGGCGAATATTGCCATTTTCCAGGCGTTCCACGGAAACAGCGTCATCCAGATCCTTGGCATCCGCACCGTCAATTGTCACCATGGTGCGCTTTCGCAAATCACGCCTGCCCTGAATCTCTTCTTCACTGATCTTGTCAGGAACCTGATCCGCCTCAGCCAGCACTTCTTCCGGGAATTGTTCCGGCAACCCATGTTTCCGAATGATGGACAGAATATCGACACCCGGATCATCCTTGTGTCCGAGGATTTCGATGATCTCCCCTTCGGCGCTGTGCCGGCCGGTAATCTGGTGTAACTTCACAACTACTTTTTGCCCATCCCGGGCATTCATCTGCAATTCAGGCGCGATGAAAATATCCGCGGTTATGCGCTTGTCATCAGGTATGACAAACCCGAAATAAGATGACAGTCGGCTAAAGGTTCCGACAATACGATCCCGGCTACGTTTCAGAATTCGGACGATTTCCCCTTCCGGGCGCCGGTTGTCGGTTTTGCGTTTATGAATCCTGGCCAGGACCAGGTCGCCATCCATGGCTCCGTTCATATCATTCAAATGGATATAAATATCCGCCTGACCCGCTGTATCGGGAATGACAAAACCAAATCCCTTGGAAGTGCCTTGCAATGTGCCACGCACAAGATTGAACCGTTCCGGTACCCCATATCGCTTGGTACGGGTTAATACAATTTTCCCGTTACTCTCCATATCCCTAAGGAGCTTGGCAAATTGCTCCCGTTCATCATCACCGATACCAAACTCATCGATCAATTCTTCCAATTCAAGTGGTTTATATGCTTTTTCCAGCATAAATCGTCGTATCTCTTGTTCTGTGATCATACCTCATCTGTATATGGGATATTTCCCCTACAGATGCCTCACCTCACTTTTTCACCAATAGTTGATGATGAAGATACCTGCCTGATAAACTGGTCGACTTCGGCAAACAGCTTCCTTCTTTCTTTGTCCACTGTGATAATATGGGATGATTTTTCATACCAGGACAGTTGTTTAACTTTGGATGAGATCCTTCCATAAATATGGTTGGCACTCCGGGGCTGGATGGTCTCGTCATTAAGCGACTGGACCACCAGTGCCGGGATCTCGACCTTTGACAAACATCGCTTTAACCGCCTGAGTAGCCGGTTCAGCTCCCCAACGCTCTTGATTGGTGTGCGGTCATAGGGAACAAGATGGGCATCGATATCCGGATCACGGTGCTTGCCGTTCGGCTTGTACCGATAAAAAGGATAAGCAATGCCTGCCAGGAACGCGCGCCGGTCACGGACCCAGACAGGTGCGCACATCGAAATCACACCATCTGCCGGTTTTTCTACAGCCAGCAGAAGTGAAAGGACACCGCCCATAGACAGACCAGCCACAAACAAATGATCCAGGTCCAATTTCCGCAATCGGTTATAGGCATCCAGCGTACTTTGCCACCAATCCCGCCAGCCTGTTTTTTCCATTTCTTCCGGGCAGGTTCCATGTCCTGCCAAAAGCGGTGCATAAACCGTATACCCTTTATCTCTCAAGTATTCCCCCATCGGCCTTAATTCAGAGGGAGTTCCTGTAAAACCATGTATTAATAGAATACCCGTTTTGCCGCCAGAATAAAAAAAGGGTTCTGGCGAACGCAGTGTTGCTTTCATGGGATCCATCACCTTGTAACAAGTTTTAAATCATTCTAACGATAGCATAGAACAGAATAAAAAGGAAATCACCCGTCAATAAGGCAAATAAAAAACCCGTCTGTTCAAATGGGGCTGATAAATTAATTTTCAGGACTTCATTTCCGTCTTTGCCTTGCAAGGAAAGTGCACGGGCACTGCAGCGTTCACCTTCAGGCGGGCTCTTCACTTGCTGCGCTCAGACGGTTTCGTCTGTTTTTCCTTTCAGCGAACACTGTCACTTTGGATGATTTTAAACAAACGTAATTTCACGGCCTGATTTAATCCAATCAAACTCGTTTGGGAGAAATTTCGCTAACCTCTTTGCTCCCGTTTGTTCAGGCAGCGGATACTTGTCAACTATTTGGCAAAAATAAAAAACCACGATGTATTATCGTGGTTTTGTTAGCCTGGCAACGACCTACTCTCCCAGGGATGACCCCAAGTACCATCGGCGCTGGAGGGCTTAACTTCCGTGTTCGGGATGGGAACGGGTGGATCCCCTCCGCTATTGTCACCAGACAACTAGTATAATAGCATGCCACTTGTGTTTTGGCAAGACCTTTTTTTAGAAAAAGGAACAAAATAAGAATTCCTTAAGAGAAACCACTCCAAGGAATTCCTATGGGAGAAAACTCCATCACTTCATGAAGAAGCCAACAACCAGTGCCAATACCATAAACAATGTTGCCAAAATGGTTGTTAACCGGCTCAGAAAGGCATCCAGACCGCGTGCTTTTGCTTTGCCCATCAAGTGCTCGGCACCACCAGCAATCGCTCCGGATAATCCGGCACTTTTCCCGGATTGCATCAATACAACTACAATCAATCCAATACTTATAATCGCAAGGATCCATTTTGATACCAGTTCCACTTTACAACCTCCTTGCACCACATTCACTGAATTGACTTTACCACATAAAAAGCGTCTTTTCAATAACAGGCACCAGAGCCTGAAACTCTGGTGCCCAATCATTTCAAATCAGTACCATTTCTTATTTGGAACTCAAATTGTAGAAGGCAAAACGACCAGGATATTGAGCAGTAACAGACCCCAGTTGATCTTCAATACGCATCAATTGATTGTATTTGGCTACCCGGTCAGTGCGGGAAGGTGCACCGGTTTTGATTTGTCCGGCGCCAGTAGCCACGGCAATATCGGCAATGGTCGTATCTTCCGATTCGCCGGATCTGTGTGAGATAACGGCTGTATATCCGGCACGCTTGGCCATTTCAATTGCATCAAAGGTTTCGGTCAGTGTACCAATCTGGTTTACTTTGATCAGAATAGAGTTGGCTACTCCTTTTTCGATTCCGTCACTCAAGCGTTTGGTGTTGGTTACAAAGAGATCGTCCCCGACCAATTGGACTTTACCGCCCAAACGTTCGGTCATTTTTTTCCATCCATCCCAGTCATCTTCAGCCAAACCGTCTTCGATGGAAACGATCGGGTATTTGGTGATCAACTCTTCATAAAAAGAAACCATTTCATCAGAAGTACGGGTAATGTCTTCTCCGGCAAAATAATATTTGCCATCTTTGTAGATTTCCGTGGAAGCGACATCAAGCGCCAGCATGACATCTGTTCCGGGTTTATAGCCGGCGCGTTCAATGGCTGTAACAATCGTAGCCAGGGCTTCTTCATTGGAGCTCAGATTCGGGGCAAATCCGCCTTCATCCCCCACGCCGGTAGCATAACCTTTTTCTTGCAGAACTTTTTTCAGGCTATGGAAAATTTCCGAGCCCATCCTGACTGCTTCATGGATATCTTTGGCTCCAACAGGCATAACCATGAATTCCTGAATATCGACATTGTTGTCGGCATGTGCTCCACCGTTTAAGATATTCATCATCGGAACTGGCAACACTTTGGAATTGAAGCCACCCAGGTAAGTATATAACGGAACACCCAAAGCATCAGCTGCTGCACGCGCTACAGCCATGGACACACCAAGGATGGCGTTGGCTCCCAGGTTCCCTTTGTTTTCGGTGCCATCCAGTTCAATCAGGAAGTTGTCGATGGAAACTTGATCAAGAGCATCCATTCCCACGATTTGCGGTGCGATTACGTCGTTTACATTCTGGACAGCTTTGAGAACACCTTTGCCGAGAAAACGTTCTTTATCCCCATCACGAAGTTCAACTGCTTCATAAGCACCGGTGGATGCGCCAGATGGAACAATAGCACGCCCCATTGCTCCAGATTCAAGCACAACTTCTACTTCAACGGTTGGGTTGCCGCGGGAATCCAATACTTCACGGCCGTATACTTCAATGATACTCGTCATCAATAATCCCTCGCTTTTCATTCTGATTTGTTCAACCGGGTCTTGGCTTCAGAGGGCGATTGTTTTCCCTTACTGAAGCTTGGAGCCAGTTAATCAAGTGACTAGCCGCTCTAGAGCGGGTTGTTATCGGTGATCATGGATTTCCCTGTCATTTCTGCTGGTTGTTCAATGTTTAACAAATGAAGGATGGTCGGGGAAACATCAGCCAGAATACCTTTTTCCCGCAACTTAAGCCCTTTTTCCGTAACAATGAACGGTACCGGAAAAGTCGTATGCGCCGTATATGAATTTCCATCGGAATCAATCACCATATCCGCATTCCCATGGTCGGCGATAATGATGGCAGCTCCGCCTTTTTCTATAGCCAGGTCAACCACTTTCCCCACACATTCATCTACCGCTTCCACGGCGCGAATGGTTGGTTTCAGCTTTCCGGAGTGTCCCACCATATCCGGATTGGCGAAGTTGAGAATAATTACATCGTGGTTTTCGGCTTCAAGCTCGTTCAAGAGTGCTTCTGTTACCTCATAAGCGCTCATTTCCGGTTTCAGGTCATACGTCGCCACTTTGGGAGAATTGATCAGAATCCGTTTTTCACCCGGGAATTCTTCCTCACGTCCGCCATTAAAGAAGAAGGTGACATGCGGGTATTTTTCTGTTTCAGCAATGCGCAGCTGCTTCAATTGATGCTTGCTGACAATTTCCCCCAGCGTATTATGAAGGTCTGTCGGTTTATATGCGACAGCACCATTTACCATATCGCTGTAATGGGTCAGACAAACGTAACTCAGGTCTTCCGGTTTTCCCGGTCCACGGTCAAAGCCGCTAAAACCGTCATCGGTAAATGCCAGAGAAATCTGGATTGCCCGGTCCGGTCGGAAATTAAAGAAAATAATACTGTCATGATCCCGGATTTTTCCAACAGGTTCCTGATTTTCATCCACAATGACCGTTGGCAAGATGAATTCATCCAAAACGTCCTGATCATAGGAGTCCTGAACAGCTTTGACCGGATCATTGGACATTGAACCTTCGCCATAGACCATGGCCCGATAGGATTTTTCCGTACGGTCCCACCGTTTGTCCCGGTCCATTGCATAGTAGCGTCCTTGTACGGTGGCGATTTTCCCGACTCCGATTTTGTCAAGTTTGCCCTGCAGTTGTTTTATATAGTTGATTCCGCTATCCGGCGGCACGTCACGTCCATCCATGAACGTATGCACATATACTTCATTTACTTTTTCTTTGGCAGCCAATTCCAACAAAGCAAACAGATGATCGATATGGCTGTGCACACCGCCATCGGACAATAAACCATATAAATGAAGACGACTGTTGTTTCTTTTTACATGCTCGATCGCTTTCAGGAAGGTTTTGTTTTCAAAAAAGCTTCCATCCTCGATCGCTTTGCTGACCCGGGTCAGATCCTGATAGACAATCCGTCCCGCGCCAATATTTAAATGACCCACTTCGGAATTTCCCATTTGCCCGTCAGGAAGGCCGACTGATTCACCGCTTGCTCCAAGGGTCGCATGGGGATATTCATTCCAGAAACGATCAATATTGGGCGTATTCGCCTGCTTGATCGCATTTCCTTCCTGCTCCTCCCGAAGTGCAAAGCCATCTAAAATACACAAAAGCAAAGGTTTCGGACGACTCATTTATTTTCACCTGCACTCGCTGCTTTCATCAACACGGTAAAAGAATCTGCTTTCAAACTGGCTCCTCCTATCAAAGCCCCGTCAATATCAGCCTGTTTCATAAAGGAAGCGACGTTTTCCGGTTTAACACTGCCGCCATATTGAATGCGTACTTCATCCGCAACGGACTTGTCAAACAGATCAGCGACGGTTGTCCGGATCAAGCGACATACTTCCTCTGCATCATCTGCGGTTGAAGCTTTTCCGGTTCCAATTGCCCAAACCGGTTCATAAGCAATGATTGTTTTTTTCATTTCCTCTGCAGAAAGACCCTGAAAAGCTGCTTTTACCTGAGAAGTAACAACTTCCCTGGTTTGTCCCTGTTCTCTTTCTTTCAATACTTCCCCGACGCAAACAATCGGTGTGAATCCATTGGCATGGGCAGCTTTTGTTTTCTTGTTTACGGACTCATCCGTTTCATTATAATAGGCGCGCCGTTCAGAATGTCCAATAATGATATATTTCACGCCAACTTCTTGCAACATCGACATGCTTATTTCGCCGGTAAAAGCCCCTTGTTTTTCATAATGGGCATTTTGCGCGCCAACACCGATTCCCGTTGCTTTCGTTTCTTCAACCATCGCTGGCAGCGCCAAAAAAGGTGCACACAAAACCACTTCAACATCTGTAGGAATCTCTGTTTTTTTCAACTCTTTTACAAATCCCAATGCTTCACTGACGGTTTTGTGCATTTTCCAGTTTCCGGCAATGACTGGTTTCCGCATCAATGCAACCTCCCGTTATTTATCTTGTAATACGGCAACTCCTGGCAATTCTTTTCCTTCCAAAAATTCCAGGGATGCGCCTCCACCTGTCGAGATATGATCCACTTCGCCGGCCAACCCGGATTTTTTAATCGCCGCTGCTGAATCGCCACCGCCGATGATGGATGTGGCTTCGCTTTTGGCGACGGCTTCCGCGACTGCATTGGTGCCTGCCGCAAACCGGTCATATTCGAAGACACCCATCGGTCCATTCCAGATAACCAGTCTGGAAGCTTTGACAATATCACTGAACAGTTCTCTCGTTTTGGGACCGATATCCAACGCTTCCATATCAGCCGGGATTTGGTCAATATCGACTATTTTTACCACAGACGGATCAGGGCCAAATTCATCGACAACCACAACATCAACAGGCAAAACCATCCGAACCCCTTTTTGTTCGGCTTTTTGCATAAATTCTTTGGCCAATTCCACCTTTTCTGCCTCAAACAGGGATTTCCCAATTTCATAGCCTTTGGCATGAACAAATGTATAAGCAAGCCCGCCGCCAATAATCAGGTGATCCACTTTATCCAGCAAGTTTTCAATCACACCGATTTTGTCTTTTACTTTTGCTCCACCAATAATCGCGGTAAAGGGACGCTCCGGACTGGTAAGTGCACGGCCCAGTGTTTCAATTTCCTTCTGCATCAAAAATCCTGCCACAGCCGGCAAATATTCCGCAATCCCGGCTGTTGACGCATGCGCACGGTGAGCAGCACCAAACGCATCATTTACATACACATCCGCCAAATTGGAGAAAGCTTTGGCCAGACTGGAATCATTTTTTTCTTCTCCGGGATGAAAGCGTACATTTTCCAGCAACAATACTTCTCCATTATTCAAGGAAAAAACTTTCTCTTCCACTTCGGGGCCTGTTAGTTCATCCACTTTCATGACAGGTTGATTCAAGTATTCGGAAAGCCGCTCGGCAACAGGAGTCAGACGGAACTTTTCGACGACTTTCCCTTTTGGTCGTCCAAGGTGGCTGGCCAGTATGACCCTGGCACCTTGCTCTACCAGGTACTGAATGGTGGGGAGTGCTGCGCGAATGCGTATATCATCCGTTATTTTTCCCTCTTCGATCGGCACATTGAAATCAACGCGGCAAAACACACGTTTACCTTGAACATCTACATCTTTTACTGATTTCTTATTCAAAGCGGTCCCCTCCTTTATACATTTATGCATGAGAAAGAGGAGATCCCTCTCCTCTTTCCAAGTTTCAATTCCGAAGTCAGTATAGCATATAATTTTAATTAGTATAACTTATTTATAATGAAAACTTATAAACCTTTGCTGGCAATATATTTTGCCAGATCTACGACACGGTTGGAATAACCCCATTCATTATCATACCAGGAAACTACTTTGACCAGGTTTCCTTCCATGACCATTGTGGACAATCCGTCAATGGTGGAAGAGTGGGGATCTCCGTTATAGTCAACAGATACCAGCGGCTCTTCGGAATAGTCAAGAATTCCTTTCAATTCACCTTCTGCAGCCTGGCGCATAGCTTCATTTACCTCTTCTGCTGTTACGTCCTTTTCCACTTCAACAACCAAATCAACGACAGATACGTTTTTCGTAGGTACACGCATAGCAAAACCGTTCAATTTTCCTTTTAACTCAGGCAATACCAGGGAAACAGCTTTTGCCGCACCGGTTGTGGTAGGAATAATCGATTGGCCAGCTGCACGTGCACGGCGCAAATCTTTATGGGGAAGATCCAGAATTTGCTGGTCATTGGTATATGAGTGAACAGTTGTCATCAGTCCGCGGCGAATACCAAATTTCTCATGCAGAACTTTGGCAAACGGAGCGAGACAGTTGGTTGTACAGGATGCATTGGAAATAACCTGATGGGATTCAGCATCATATTTATCATGGTTGACACCCATAACAATCGTAATGTCTTCTTCTTTGGCAGGTGCAGAAATAATCACTTTTTTCGCTCCACCTACCAGGTGTTTTGCGGCATCGTCTCGTTTGGTGAAACGTCCGGTAGACTCTATCACAACTTCAACACCATAGTCTGCCCATCTGATTTGGGCGGGATCCCGTTCAGCCAGAACCTTAATTTCCCGTCCATTTACAAGAATGCCGTTTTCCGAAGCAGCAACTTCCCCGTCAAATTTTCCATGTACAGAATCATATTTCAAAAGATGAGCCAGTGTTTTTGAATCTGTCAAATCGTTAACTACAGCCACTTCCAATTCAGGAGTATTCACCATAGCCCGTAATACATTACGTCCAATACGCCCAAAGCCGTTAATTCCAACTTTCACTTTCTCCATGATCAAATTCCTCCTCATATTCTACAGGTATTATCACCAATCAGGGAATAAATCATTCTGAGTATAACGATTGTATATCCAAGATTGCTTTGGCGGCTCCTTCATCAGTAATCAGGGTATCTTGGGACACTTTACTGCAAATCGCCAGGATGGCTTCAGCTTTGCTTGATCCCCCTGCCACTGCAATCAATTTCTCCGCCTTTTCCAGATCTTCCAGCTTTAACCCCAAAGTTGGTACACGTTCTACTATTTTACCGTCCCGGTTGAAATAATAGCCAAATGTTTCCCCCACTGCTTTTTCCTGTTCCAGTTTTTTCAATACAGATGCATTTGATTTGCGACGGATCGCCATGGCTTTAGCATCTCCGATCCCATGAACGACAATGCCGGCTTTTTTCAGGAACTCCATTACCTCTCGAATACTAGGTTCCCGAAGCAGCATTTCGTAAGCTTCATCGCTTACCTGTTCCGGGACATGCATCAGGCGATACTTTCCTTTTGTATTTTTGGCCATTAAAGAAGCAATATAATTGGCTTCCAGTTCAACCGATTCTCCAACCCCTCCACGAGCTGGAATAAATGTTGTCATTTTCAAGGCAGATGTTGGCTTCATCATTTCAGCGATAGCCAGCATCGTGCTTCCTCCGGATACCGCCACAATCTGATCGGGTTTGGAAGTTTTGCGCAGAAATCGCGCAGCAGCTCTTCCAATCTCTTTTTTTACCAAATCGGATTGATCGGAATCGCCAGGTACAATGACTACATTTTTCAGATTCAAGCACGCTTGAAGCTCTTCTTCCAACCGGTTCAAACCGAAAATCTCCTTCATTACTGGCTCCATTTCAGCCAGCAGACTGGAGCCGTTTTCTGTAAGACGCATTCCTCTGGGATCGACAGCAACCAGATCCTGCGTACGCAAAAAATCAATTTCTGTACGTAATGTTCGCTCAGTCGTATCCAGGGCTGCGGTAAGACTTCGTCTTCCAACCGGCTGCATTAACTGGATATGACGAAGAATCCAATAACGCTTATGCATGACTTGTAAAAGATCAGGCAATAATTTCTTTTGCATATGCAAAATTTCTTTCATCAGCCACCCCCCTTTAGGGACGTTGTACGTCCCATATAGTAAGAAAACGTCCCGACTTATTCAAAAAAAATCCCCATTCTGGGTTTCATGTTCATTGTAACTTAAGAAAATATAATTTGACAAGCTTCTCTATATTTTATCGAAAATTCACAGAAAGCACTTTCGCTTGGTTGACGAAACAATCCCCAGTTCATCCCGATATTTGGCTACTGTACGGCGGGAAATACGAATACCTTCTTCTTTCAAGCGATCAGCTATTTTTTGGTCAGACAGGGGATTTTTTTTGTTTTCCTGATCAATCATCTGTTGAATCTTTTTCTGCACCGTACCTTGAGCCAAATCAATTCCCATTTCTGTTTGCAAACCGGAGGGGAAGAAAAATCGAAATGAAAACAAGCCATTTGGTGTTTGCATATATTTGTGTTGTGTCGCACGGCTGACAGTTGATTCGTGAAGATTCAATTCTTCTGCAATCTGTTTTAATGTCAGCGGTTTGAGATAATCAATGCCATGTTCAAAAAAATCCGATTGTCTGGAAACAATAGCCTGGGCTACCCGATAAATGGTATCCCGACGCTGCTCAATGCTCTTGACCAGCCATAATGCAGATTGAATCCAGTTTTTCAAATACTGTGTAACCTCTTCCCCAAGCTGATCTTTCTGTTTGAGCAACTGCTGGTAATGGCGATTTACAGTCAGCATGGGGGTATCCCGCTCATTAAATAACACGACATATTCATTATCAATTTTTTCTACATAAATATCCGGATATACATAGTGGGGAGGAGTATGGTTAAATTGAAGCCCCGGTCTCGGGTCACATTTTTTTATCTCTTCTACGGCTTCAATGACATCGTTCATTTCAACTTGCAGGGCATCAGCAATTTTGCGCCATTTGGCATCGGCCACATCGTGCAGATGATTGCGGGCAATCCGAATTGCAGTCCCGTTAAGCGGTTCAGAACTGCGCAATTGCAATTCAACACATTCCTCCAGTGAACGGGCTCCCACTCCGACCGGTTCCATGGATTGAATAGTTTTCAGCGCATCAGCGAACATCTCTTCAGGTATAAGCAAACGCTTACAGACATCACCCGAATCCAGGACAAGATAACCTCTTTCATCCAGGTTGTGAATCAGGTACAGGCAAACTTTTCGTTTCAAAGGAGTCAAATTGAACTCATAGAGCTGCGATTCCAGTTCATCCGCAAGCGAGCCTCCCTCAGTTGTATACAACTCAAAGGATTGATGATCCACGTCATGATTTCCGGCCCAGTTCCGCTCCCGGGGAAGATCCCGTATATATTCAGCCCATTTTTCCAATTCCTTTTGTTCCCTGTCTGGTTCAGACAGGCTCAAGGCCGGGTTTTCCTCCATTTGCTCTTCAATATACTTTTGTAAATCTGTTGCGGAGTATTGTAAAATTTGAATGGCCTGACGCAGTTCCGGCGTCATTACCATCTTCATCCGTTGTTCCTGAATCAGGCCAAAGCCCATTTGTATAGCCATTGGCAGTTATTCACCCCCGCCCGTTTTTTTACATGTCGAAAAGATTGTTTTTTTAAATACTCAAAGTTTTTATCGATAATTCCTATTAATTATATTTTAACATAATATAAGCGTTCTCTTTTTGTACTTTTTTACCACACGATGAAGTCCAACAGGATTTGGAAGTGAGGGAACAAGCAAATATAAATTCATGAATTTGGGCATAAAAAAAGCGCCTTAACTCTTAAAGCGCTTTTTTGTATGGCGCGCCTACCAGGATTCGAACCTGGGCACCTGGTTCCGGAGACCAGTGCTCTATCCCCTGAGCTATAGGCGCATGTTTTCAAACTGACAAAGAGTATTATATCATGATTGAAAAAATCGCACAAGATATTTTTTCTCTATGAACTTTCACATTTATTTTAACAGGAATTAATTAAATTAAGCAAAAGATGTACTCAAAAACAAAAAAGGGGCGTAAAAAGATGAATCATTTCCCAACCTGGACTGATTTGGAAAAGATGGAACTCGCTTTCTTCCCAATCGGCTCGACTGAACAGCATGGCTTTCATTTGTCCACCAATACGGACAGCATTATCGCCACTGCCATAGCCCAGCAGCTCGCAGAAAAGCACAAGGCTTTTGTTGTTCCGACCCTGCCTTATTCCGCATCCTACGAACATATGGGGTTTCCCGGGTGCCTTTCCTTGCGCGTAACCACCATATTCGCCATTATTGAAGATATTCTGTATTCCATGGAACAGTCGGGAATAGAACGTTGCGTAATCATCAACGGGCATGGAGGAAACAAACTTCTTGCCAACATCGCGCAGGAAATCAACCAGAGACAACAAATACAACTGCTGGTTACTCCCAGTCGCAAACACTGGGAAAAAGCATATCAATTGGCCGGACTCTCAACATCTCCTTATGAAGATATGCATGCCGGAGAAGGGGAAACTTCCATATTGCTTTATTTGTTCCAGGAACAGGCTGTGCGCATGAACCAGGTAATCAATGTTGAGTCTGAAAACCGCCCGCTGCTGGAAGTATTGGGGATGCGTGCTTATACGCAAACGGGAACCATCGGCTACCCCTCACGGGCCTCCAGGAAAAAAGGGAAAGCTTTACTCGACGGACTGGTTGAGCAAATTGACCAGACAGTAACAGAATTCCTGAACATCTGACAATACCAATCTACAAGCGGGGAACTTTTGAAATGCGAACATGTTGACAAGGTTGCAGAAACGATTTTCTCAGCAAAGTGATATTAATGCTGCTAAAGGGCGAAAGCCATCACATCCAAAAGCCTCACTATACTCAAAAAGTTTCGTCTGCTTTTCCTGAAAGCGGATACCGAACGTCCCCAAAGTTTTCTTAGGCAGAGACGGGGCTTATCCTTAAAATTGCTTCCTGAATATGTTTCTACTAACGCATTTTTTAAAAAAAGTTTCTCTATGTGCAACCTTTTGTCTTTTAAAGCGTCTAATTAAGTAGTTGTTCTCCTACTATCTGGAACTACTTCGTTCCCAAAGCTTTTTGTAAAGTTGAAAAAGGCCTTCTCTTGTTCTGTATATGCGGGTAAAGCAAAAAGTCTTTACCCTCTCTCTTTTTTTGAAACTCCCCCTATTTATATAAAAGAAACAAAAAACAGGCGGCTTTTTGACCTCCTGTTTTTTTATTGTTATTTATTTGACCTTTTTTGACCATTAAGGTATCATAAGATTAATCAGTAAAAAACTATTTTACCGTATAGTAAATATAGAAGTGGAATTCCTGAATTGAGGAAAGGGGGGAAAGGTGCCGGTTGCGGCACCTGCAACATGAATTTAGTACCAATGGTTGTAGAACAGACCAATCGCGGCGAACGTTCCTATGACATTTATTCCCGGCTTTTAAAAGACCGGATTATTCTACTGGGGAGTCCCGTTACCGATGAAGTGGCAAACCTGATCGTGGCACAGCTTCTTTTCCTGGAAGCTGAAGATCCGGAAAAAGACATCCATCTTTACATCAACTCTCCAGGCGGTTCGATAACAGCGGGAATGGCGATCTTTGATGCCATACAATATGTAAAACCCGATGTGTCTACGATTTGCGTGGGCTTGGCAGCCTCGATGGGGGCCTTCCTTCTGGCATCAGGCAAAAAAGGGAAACGCCTGGCTTTGCCTAACAGCGAAGTAATGATTCACCAGCCTTTGGGCGGTGCAGAGGGTCAGGCATCAGATATCGAAATCAGGGCAAAACGGATCTTGCGTACCAGAGACCGGATCAACAAACTTCTGTCTGAATTTACCGGACAACCACTTGAAAAAATCGAACGTGACACCGACCGGGATTACTTTATGAGTGCAGAAGAAGCTCTAAACTATGGGGTAATTGATAAAATCATGAAAACCAAATAAACAGCTACGCCCCCAAATAGCAAGCTTCTCATTTCCATCTTGGCGTGGCAATCGTACACCAAGCGTGTTCCATGCCTGGAATAGTTGTAATTCCGGTTTTCCACAGGCTTTCGGGACGTATCCATCGGTTGTTTTAAGGATATTTATGACGACATCGTCGTCACTGTCTGCCCACATATCCACAATTACAGCGATAGGTACGTCCTTTTAATGTTTTCTTTGCAATACTTCCGCACTTAAAGCAAGCCTGTGATGTATTGTGATAGACAGCCACAATATCAATCGTCTTGCAGAATACTCCGCTTTAAAAGTCATAGATTCGATGAGCATTCCCCAAACAGATCAAGAGGGGCAGAAAGGAAGAGAGAGAAATCCTCTCTTGCTGACGCCCGCTTTCATCTACGCCAATCCTGGTGAGTCTTTCCTGTGGCATTTTTTTATAAAAACGACATGCCTTTGGATATTTCAATCCAAAGGCATGTCCTGTTAGGACTATCAAGATGTTTCCAACATTTTAAGAGGAACGATCACACCGAAACGGGTTGACCGGCTTTGCCCGGTTTACCTTTTTATAGACAGGATTGACCTTTCCCGATATTTTGTATGATGCAAGGTTTTAACAGACAGAGAAAAGGAGAGTTGCTTCATTCACCTTCACACCGCCCTGCTTGGTTTGATGAAGGAGAGATTCCTTATTCATTTAAAAAAGCCGAAGTCGCCGCTTCGACAATACTTATGAGTTTTGATGATAATCCTCCGGCATTAACATTTGTTCTGTCAAAACAATGCTGCTCATCAACAGAAATTCAAAGACCGCTCCGATTCCCGGCTGAAACAGAGCATATGAAACCGCTCCCCCCAATATTGCCAATGACACACCCATAAGCAGGATTGGCCAGCGTGATTTTTGCCAGACCAGGTATCCTGAGACAAATAGTGGAATAAATATAAGCATGGTAACAACGGGGAAATTCGGCTCCTGAGGCATATATTGAATAACGCCATTAATCTTCTGCGGGACAAATTCAACCCATAAAATATTCATAAATACACCCAATACTGTCAAACAGAATGTGTAAATATGATAAAATGCATGAACCACAAAGTATTCTGACCATTCAACACGTATCCGCCGCAGAACATCAAGAGAAACATAAGCCAATGTTGGCACCAGTAAAACCCGTAGCAAATGCCGGATCAAACTTAGCATTTCAAATAAATCTGACCCTCCGAAAAAAATTCCCAGGGAAAGAATCGCCTTGTCATAAACCAGTGTCAAAATCAGAAACAATACCCATGAAGTTCCCCAAAAAAAAGACTCGCGAAAAGAACGGAAACTCCATATAAACAAAACAAGGTATCCGACTGTCAATACTGGGTATAGGAAAGAATCCATAATTTCCTCCAGTGGAATGTACGAAAGTCTGATTTCCTGTGATTAAATATCTGAAAACGTACTTCCTCTCCTTATTTAATACTATTGTAAAATAAGGTTCCTAAGAATAATGTGACATCAATCATACGGTTTTATGTCATTTTCAATCATTTTTGTCAAAGGAACCCATTGTTTGCTGTACTACGGTACTGAAAGCGGGCCAAACAGCCCGCATTTTCCATTTATATTACTACTCCGGTTTGCTTACCATTTGGGCCAATTTATCTACTGCTTCCTCAGCGTCAGCCCCTTCGGCAACAATTGTAATTTCTGTTCCGCGCGAAACAGCCAGACTCATAATGCCCATAATGCTTTTGGCATTTACTTTCTTGTTTCCTTTAATAACGAAAATTTCCGATGAAAAATTATTCGCCTCTTGAACAAATAAAGCGGCAGGGCGCGCATGAAGCCCTGTTTCCAATTGCACAATTACTTTCTTTTCTGCCATGCTAATCCTCCTTTGTATCATTGCCAGTAACAAATTTTTTGGCTATTTCTTCCAATTTGCGCAAACGGTGATTAACAGCTGATTTGCTAACCTTTCCGCCAGGCAAAAGCTGTCCCAATTCTGCCAGGTTTGCTTCAGGGTATTTTAAACGGGTTTCCGCTACTTCCCGTAATTTCTGGGGCAAATAATCCAGACCGATTTCCTCATCGATACGTTTGATGTTTTCGATTTGCCGCATTGCTGCCTGAATGGTTTTATTTAAATTGGCTGTCTCGCAGTTGACAAGACGGTTCACTGAATTCCGCATATCTTTCATAATACGCACATTTTCAAACTTGAGCAATGAAGGGTGAGCACCAATAATATTTAAAAACTCTCCGATTTTATCCCCTTCTTTAATATAAGTCACAAATCCTTTTTTGCGTTCAATTACTTTGGCATGCAGATAATACTCGTTCATCAATTGACAAAGTGATTGACTATGGTCGTTATATGTTGATACAATTTCAAGATGATAAGAAGCACTGTCCGGATTATTGACAGACCCGGCAGCAAGAAAAGCTCCTCGTAAATAAGCCCGCCTGCAACAAGACCGTTTGAGGAATTCCGGGGAAATCCCTTCAATCCGTTCCCATGAATCTTTTTTCATGATACATAAATCTTCCAGGATCTGATTTGCCTTGGAAGCCAAACGGATCAAATAGACATTGTTTTTCTTCAGACGGACTTTTTTACGTACAAGAACTTCCGGCTGAACCTGATATAATTTCTTGATCAGGGAAAAAATGTATCGTGCTGTGGAAGGGTTTTCAGTTACTATATCAACCATGAATGTTCTTTTCTGAATGTGCACCACCCCGTTCATACGTACCAATGCCGAGAGCTCGGCCTTTTTGCAACAGGGTTTTGAATCCAGCCGGGTCAGCTCTTTTTTGATTGTTGCTGTAAACGACATATAGCATCCCTTCTTTAAACACTTTGCCATTTTTTTATTCGCTCATGGACCAGGCGAAGGATATGCCGGCTGATCCGCTCGGCATCATGGCGCACTACCGTTTGATACAACAGTAAATTATCTGCCAGTACATCACATCCGAGTTGGTGAATTCCCTCAATATCCGGCATGACCATTCTTTGTCCTTTTTTGGCGTATTTCTGTTGTATGGATAGTGGAGGAACTTCATTATTGATAATAGTCAGGTCGAAAAGCCGCTCTCCTACATGTTCATAGATCGCCCGGATATGATCGCTCGCAGAAAATCCATCTGTCTCCCCAGGCTGTGTCATCATATTGCACACATAGATTTTATAGGCTTTGGATGAACGAATCAGTTTACTAATATCTTTTACTAACAGATTTGGAAGGATACTTGTATATAAACTGCCTGGACCAACAATGATGCCGTCCGCCTCCCGAATCGCCTCAACCGCTTCGCGAAGTGGATGGGGTTCGGGCGGATCCAAAAAGACACGGCGAATCGGTTTACCGCTTTGGGGAATACTTGATTCGCCCTGTACAACCGTGCCGTCTGCCATTTCAGCAACCAGCTTTACATCTTGATCACTGGCCGGAAGCACTCGTCCATGTACAGCAAGAACACGGCTCATCTCCTTTACAGCTTGCGTAAAATCTCCTGTAATTTCTTTCATCGCTGCAATCATCAGATTCCCCAAAGTATGACCTGCCAAACCCTGGCCATTTTCAAAACGGTATTGCAGCACACTTTCCAACAAAGGTTCGGTATCTGCAAGCGCAATCAAAACATTGCGGATGTCCCCGGGTGGTGGCATTCGCAGATCATTGCGCAGCCGCCCTGAGCTGCCCCCGTCATCGGCTACGGTAACAATCGCAGTAATATCAATTGGAAGTTTTTTTAAACCGCGCAAGATTACTGATAACCCTGTACCCCCACCAATGCACACAACCCGTGGGCGCTTAAAGATGCTCGAATCCAGTTTTTTCTTTGCTGACAATGGTTATCCGCCTTTCTCGATGTCTCGATGTGCTACTTGACAATCCTCATACCCCTTGAATGTATTATACAGATATTCTGAAATCGCTACTGAGCGATGTTTCCCTCCGGTACAGCCGATTCCAATGACCAGTTGCGACTTGCCTTCCCGAATATACTGCGGAATCAGAAAATCAAACAAGTCAACGATCTTGTCCAGAAACTGTTTTGTTTCCGTCCATTTCATAACATATTGTGCAACTTCGAAATCCTTTCCTGTTTGCGGCCGAAGCGAATCAACATAATATGGATTTGGCAAAAAACGCACATCAAAGATCAGGTCTGCATCAATGGGAATCCCATATTTGAAACCGAACGACATGAACGTTACAGTCATTTTAGTCGTGTCTTTTTGCGTAATTAGTAAAGCAATCTTCTCTTTTAATACAGATGGCTTCATATCGCTTGTATCAATAATATGATGTGCACGTCCTTTTATTTCCTCCAACATCCTGCGCTCTTGCACGATCGCACCAAGCGGTGTACTGTCAGGAGCAATCGGATGGCGGCGTCTTGTCTCCTTATACCTTCGAACAAGCGTCTCATCGTCCGCATCCAAAAAGATGATCTGATAGTTTATTCCGTGACATCTTACCAACTGATCCAGTGAATCAAGCAGGGAAGAAAAAAATTCCCTTCCTCTCAAGTCAATCACCAATGCAACTTTACGGTATTTGCTGCTCGACTCTTTAAGGAGTTCAGCAAATTTAGGTAGCAATATCGGGGGTAAATTATCTACACAAAAAAAGCCCTGGTCTTCCAGACTCTGCATCGCTACTGTTTTTCCCGCTCCAGACATACCGGTGATGACAACCAGATTCACTTCTTGTTTTTTTTCCATGGTCATCACCTCTATTGCAGCTCATTTCCTCTATTATACATTATTTTTATAAACGCGCTAAAAGACCAGCTGCCCCGATAAATCCAGCCCGATTGCCGAGTTGCGCCAGAACAATCCTTACATCTTGCCTGGCGTTTTTCTGTGTAAGACATTGGTATTTTTTTCTTAAAGGATAAAGCAATGCTTCGCCTGCCCGGGATACACCACCTCCAATAATAAACAAAGAGGGATTGACTACGACCGAAAGAATTGCCATTGCCTGTGCAAGTGCATGAACCGCCCGGTCTATCGTTTTTTTTGCAACAGGATCTCCCCGGTTTGCTTCTGCAAAGATATGCCGGGTGGTTAAACTTCCATCATTGACAAATGAAGCCAGGCTCGTCTCTTCTCCCGCAGAAACGGCATGATGAACCAGACGCACCATCCCGGTTGCTGATGAGATGGTTTCCAGGCAGCCCGTCTGCCCGCAATTGCATAAACTGCCTGCAGAATCGATTTGAATATGGCCTATCTCCCCTGCAAAACCCTTCGCCCCGTGCAAAAGCTTTCCTTCAGCGATGATTCCACCGCCTACACCTGTACCGAGCGTAATGCAAACGGCATTTTGCTCACCGGTTCCCACCCCGGACCACACTTCACCAAGCGCTGCAACATTGGCATCGTTATCGATTTTCACAGGAACTTTCCAGGCGGATTCCAGTTGATCACGGATGGGGATGTCTGTCCAACCCAGATTGGTCATATACTTGACAACACCTCCAGGTATATCAAGAAAACCAGGCAATCCTACCCCAATCCCCTGGATCTCCTTCCAGGAGATACTGGCTTCTTTCGCCAGGCTTCTTGCGTGAAGAACCATCCGCCTGATTACCCCGTCAGCCCCTTCCTCTTTAATAGTGGGCTTCTCTGTTTCCTTGATCACTTTACCCAGTTCACTGACCACTCCCAGCTTCATACTGGTTCCACCCAGATCTATTCCGATAAAAAATCGCTCCACAATTACACCTCTTGTATAAGTAAATTATGTTGAATAGTTATTTAACATTTACATTACTTTTTTTATTTAAAGCATATCATGGTTAATTTATGTCATCAATGCAGAAAGCATCGCAATATGTGTCAACATTTTCTCAACATAGCGGTACCATTTGGTATCAATCTATGCAAAACTTTTTCAATGCAACAGTGTTATCGTCAAAACTATCCCTTTATAGACAATTTTGTGAATTATTTACACAAAAAGTTTTTGGGTTATCCCAAAAACTTCCTTCTTTTAAAAAAGAATTCATATTTGCAAATCCTCAAGAGGAAAGCTAATAAGCTTTTTTTAATATATCCGCCAAATCTTTTTGACTGACTTTTTTTGGATTTCCTTTGGTGCAAATATCTTTCATTGCAACGTTCGTAATTTGGGGAAGATTCTTTTCAAATATATTCCTGTCAATAAAAGTTTCATGTAACGAGACTGGTAACGACAGTTCTCTGTTCAAATTTTTAATTGCCTCAATCAGATTTTTGACACCCTGTTCGATCGATTCTGCTCGAAGTCCGATCCAGGCCGCTGCTTCAGCATACTTTCCGGCAGCTTCGGATTGATTTACCGTACCATCATAAATACCGGCGTTATAAGCAACCACGCATGGAAGCAAAATGGCATTACTTCTGCCATGCGAGAGATGGTATTTTGCACCAATCGAATGGGCAAGGCTGTGATTGATTCCCAAAGAAGCATTTTCAAATGCGATTCCTGCCATACATGAGGCCAGATGCATATTTCTTCTGGCAAGCGCATCTTTACCATTATGGAAGGCTTGTGGCAAATAGGCAAATACCATTTTGATTGCTTTTTCTGCCAACATATCTGTAAACACCGAAGATTCTCTTGAAACAAGTGCCTCCAAAGCGTGTGCAAGTACATCCATTCCGGTGTCGGCTGTTACCTTTGGAGGCACACTTTGTGTCAGTGATTCATCCAATATCGCCACATCAGGGATCATCATCCTGTCTCTTATTGGCACTTTGATTGCATTTTCCTGATCGGTCACTACCGAGTAGGAAGTAACTTCCGAACCCGTTCCGCTGGTTGTAGGTATAGCAATAAATAATGGCTTGTAAACAGACTTTTTATCCACGAATTGTTTTTGAATTTTCATGAAAAAAAACAGCACAGCTTTGGCACTATCAATGACTGAACCCCCGCCGATGGCAATCACAGTATCCGGTTTTACTTTTGTAAATTGAGCAAGTCCTTTTTTTACCACATTTATGGAAGGATCAGGCTCCACTCCGGAAAATATGTTATAAGGTATTCTTCTTCGTTCAATAATCTTTTCGATATTCCGGACTACCTCTAATTTAACCATTGACTCGTCCGTAAAAATCATAATATTCTCGCCATCGATCTGCTCCAGGTATCCCAATCCCTGATCTCCGTAAATAATCTCCGGCCCTACACAGAAGCTGTCCATCGTTTCACATCAACCTCCATCTGATGAAATTCCCCTGAAGCAACTGCATCCTGCCTCTCCATTCGTTTCCGGCGTATACCTAAACTTAACGAATGAACAATCCGTCGATCAGTACACATCTTCTTTTTCTGGCAAAATTCTTCGCTGAAGTTAAACCTTCTCCGGTCGGACCTGCAATCGTAAAGGTTGTGTATCCTTCACCGCCTACTCCAATGCCGGCAAAAGAGGGTCCATTTTTTACAAAAATTGTTGTTTGGATAGCCCTCGCAAAGTTGGTAAGGTTATCAATATTTTTTGAATGCATTACCGCTGTATGCCTGAATCCGTGCTCCACCTCAACAGCGACACGAATCGCTTCATCAATATCTTTCACTCGCACAACGGGAAGCACAGGCATCATAAGTTCAAGTTGAACAAATGGATGATTGACATCCGTCTCCATAATAATGGCATTGATATTTCTGTCGCATTGAACTCCAATCTGGTTTAAAATGTAAGTCGCATTTTTTCCGACATATTTTTTGTTTACTTTCCCGTCATGTATCAGTAATTCTTCCAGATTTCTCAATTCCTGCGGAGATTCCACTTCATAAACGGCATGTTTTTTCATGTTGAAAATCAGGTAATCGGCAACGGAATCAACAACGATAACTTCTTTTTCCGAAGTACAGGGAAGATTGTTATCAAAGCTGCATCCATCAATGATATCCTTGGCAGCTTTTTCGATATCTGCAGTTTCATCCACTACCGCTGGCGGATTTCCCGCGCCCGCACCAATCGCTTTCTTGCCTGATGACAATGCCGCCTTAACCACTCCATGTCCGCCGGTCGCAACAATCATCCGGATTTTTTTGTGTTTTATTAGCACTTGTGCCTGCTCGACCGACGGTTCTTCCACAGAGGTAATCAGATTTTCCGGTCCTCCGGCTTTCACTATGGCTTCATTCAGCAAGGTTATAGCTTTAATGGTTGTGTTTTTAGCTGCCGGATGGGGGGAAAAAACAACAGCATTACCGGCTGCAACCATTCCAATTGCATTGTTTATAACTGTTTCCGTCGGATTGGTGGTCGGGGTAATGGAACCAATCAGACCATATGGAGATAACTCAATCAGTGTCAGTCCATTATCTCCCGAAACCGATTCCGATTTCAGATCTTCAATTCCAGGTGTTTTTTCTGCTGCCACCAGGTTCTTTACAATTTTATCCTCCACTCTTCCCATGCCAGTTTCTTCAACCGCCATTTCAGCAAACAATTCCGCGTTTTCTTTCGCCGTATTTCTGATGGCCTGAATAATTTTTTGCCTTTCCTCAAGAGTTAGCCTGATCAACTCCAGCTGTGCTCTTTCAGCAGCATCGATTGCATCGTTCATATCAGAATATATTCCATGCCTGATATCACTTTTCGAATGTTCGCTCTCCATCTCTCTGATCACTTTGGTAACCAGAGCCCGAATATCATCCATTTCAATACTCATCTAATCACCTCAAACCTGCTTCAAATTTTTCTACCACTTTTTCAGCAATCCACATATCTTCCGCTACTGTTCCGCCACTTATGCCTATTCCGCCAATCACTTTACCGTTTTCCCTGATCGGGTAACCGCCGCCAAACGTAACAATTCTGTTCCGATTTGTATTTGCGATTCCATATAAATCTTTATTGGGTTGGGCCTGTCGGGAAATTTCATGTGTGGGCATTTTTAGCGCCAGTGAACTGTATGCCTTGTTTTGGGAAATATCGAGGCTGGCCAACAAACTTCCCTCCATGCGATGAACAAGAATCAGGTTTCCGTGTTCATCAACTACGGAAAAAGTAATGGGAACCCCGATTTCATCGGCATATGTTTGCGCAACCTCGGCCATTTTTTTGGCTGTATCAAGAAGTAGCCCTGTTGACAGGTCTTTCCCTGACTGCATAACCCGGCTTTTTACTCTACCAGCAAAACCGGATCTGACTTCCGCCCTGGCCAGCATAAACACGGTATCGGACAAACGGTTCATATATTTCATTAATTCTTCACGCACCGGTTCTGTTTTATCAAGTTTAACCATCTGCCGCTCAGCCCGACGGATGATTGCTCTTGCCTGGTGCAAGGCTGCGGAGGCTGGCGTCTCGCCTGGAATGACAAATTCATGAAGCTGGCCAAGATGTTTTTCCAGCGTGTCAATGGTTTGTTCCAAATCGGTAATATCGGATAATTGAATCTTGTTTTTCAACAAGTCCTTTCCTTTAGAATCACTGGCCAGTTCTGAGCCGACAACAAAAAGCTGTTTTTGTATTTTTCTTATACTTTCTTTCAAATGGTCATTTTTTATTAAGGAATATGCAATCCCTAGGGAAGCATTCGCTTCATCAAGGGTCCCATAACAGGAAACTTTAGTGCTGTCTTTTTCTGCCCTTGACCCGCCCAACAGGCCTGTCTCTCCCTGATCCCCTTTTCTGGAATAAATCGCCACCTGTTTCACTCCTTCCTGCTTTCAATTTCAATGCTGTCGATGATGGCGACAATGGCAGCGTCTACTGCCGAATCCTTTCCAGATGAAACCCTTGCAGAACTTCCTTTTGTAACAAGCACATATTCACCATTGCCTGCTCCAACTGTATCAATTGCTACTTCCGAGTTTTCGGCAGTATTTGTTTGAATATTCAGCTTCTCTACGACCAGCATTTTTTTCCCTTTCAGACTCAAGTCCTTTGTCGTGGCAACCACATTGCCTATTACTCTGCCTATATACATCTCATTCACCCAACCTTACAATTTTTACACCAGCATCATTTGCTGTTTCCATCGCCAGTGGGGTGATGATTGCTTTGGCCTGAACATTCAGCACCCTGCCAGTATCGACGGCATCAAGAATATCCGATTGCGTCACTATCTTTTTCCCGCATATTTTCTGTGGCTGGGGTTTTACTGCTGTTTCGGGAAAAAAGTGGTGTACAGAGCCAGGCTCGTTTTCCGACACAGCCCGGAAAATTCCATCCGTCTTTACCAATTTCAAACCGAAGCTCTCCAACTTGTCTGAATAATTCCTGAACATATTCAGATAATCTGATGGAGTTTTTTTCCTTTCTTCAGGAATGCAGGCATCTTTGGCCGCAATGATTGGCAATCCTCTCATAATAAATCGGGATACCAGGCTGGTTGTGAGACTGTCCGCTATTCCCAGTGCAATCTTGGCTGCTGAATTTTTTGTCAGCGTTGGCAAAATCAAAAGAGAATGATCCTTATATAATGAATGCAAATTTTTGTCCCTGCCCTCTATGCTGATTTCCTGCAGAGACAACTCTTTCTTCAAATGACCCGGATCAAAGAGATAGCCAGCACCTTTGGAAAGGACAACTTTTAACTTCCAGTTTCTTTCCTGCATTTTTTTCAACTGTACCAGAGATTCTTTCAACCCGGTGAAGCTCCCGTTAAAAATAACCAGAGCCTGCTTTTCTCTTTGCTTGAGTTTTTCAAGCACTCTTTCCACGATCAGGTCAATAACCTCATCTGTATTCATATTGCTCACCTCGGTTGTCTTAACAATTCATGGCTATACCCAACGGAGTGATAAAAAGCGGATTATCTGGCCTGACTGTTTCAATTCCGGTCTGTTCCCTGAATACATCAGTAATTTTGGTAAAACTTGAAGCACCACCTACCAGATAGATGGTATCAACTCTGTATCCCTGAATATGTTTCTCTACAATTGACGCCATTTTTTCAACAACCGGCTTGATCCGCAAAAAAACTTCTTCTTCCCGCTCCCTGTCCGTTTTCAACTGTTCAGCTTCTTCAAAGGAAATGTGATAATAGCCAGACAGTACAAGCGTCATATGTGTACCGCCAGTTGGTTCATCTGCAGTATAAATCACTTTACCATCCCTCAATATGCTGATTCCTGTCGTTCCGCCGCCAACATCCACTACAACCCCTTTTTTTATTCCCAAAACCGATGCGGCCGCAGTGGGTTCATCTACAATATTGGTAACATCAAAGAAAGCTGATTCAAGAACGTTTTGAATCGCTTTTCTGTTTCCTCCAACAGTTCCAGGCGGTACTGCCCCGGCTGCCTCAGTCAAAGTGGTACCCAATCGTTCTTCCAATCCGGTCTTCAGTTTTTTGACAATATCAACGGCGCCGACATAATCAACAACCAGACCATCCCTGACTACTGAGGCCGGATACAGGGAACCTGCAACCGGAATGTTTTCTTCCGTTAAAACGGAAATCACTATATTGGCTGTTCCCAGATCAACGCCAACCTTAAAATTTCCTTCATGGGCTGGCTGTTTCGATTCATGGAGCAATTCCACAAAGTCATGAATATATCGATTCACTTTTCCCAGATTTATGGTCATAACTATCCTGGCCCTTCAATATTTTTCCAATATCGCCGTTTTTGATATCGCCTGCATTTGCCTCATCTGTATCAAGATGCATTTCATCGACAAATTGATCGGATACTCTCACCATTACATTGTCAAAAACCAGGCCGCGTTTACCGTCAAACCGGACACTTACCACTTCTTTGTCCCTGAATCCGAATCGATTTGCAAACTCCGGCGACATGTGAATATGTCTTTTGGCAACAATGAGACCTTTCTTTATTTCAACAATGCCTTTTGGGCCTTTGATCACAATACCCGGTGTGCCTTCAATATCCCCCGATTCCCTGACTGGTACCTTGATTCCCAGCTTGTAACTGTCTGTAAGTGATACCTCGACTTGTGTCTTGCTGCGGACAGGCCCCAGAATTCGGACATTTTTAATGATCCCTTCAGGACCGATAAGCATCACTGTTTCTTTGGCAGCAAATTGTTCCGGCTGTTTCAAATCAGTTAATTTGTTCAGTTTGTACCCTTCCCCAAACAGCGTTTCCAGATCTTTCCTCCTTAAATGAACGTGCCGGTTGGATACGCCAATGGTGGTAACCGGTTCCTGTATTTCATGATCTCCGTTTTTTTCTTTCATTCTTTTCAAGACTTCCGACTTTACTCTTTCAATCAATTTTTTTTCAATCATAAGTTATCGCCTCTGCCATGCGATACTTCATGAATCAATACGATTGGACAGTATTTTTTCCACATCTTTGTGTGGCCTTGGAATAACATGGACAGATATGAGTTCCCCTATTCCTTTTGCAGCTGCGGCACCAGCATCTGTTGAGGCTTTTACTGCACCTACATCACCTCTGACCATCACTGTCACCAGTCCTGAACCGATTTTTTCATATCCTACCAGGACAACGTTTGCCGCTTTTGTCATCGCATCTGCAGCTTCAATTGCACCAACAAGGCCTTTCACTTCAATCAATCCTAAAGCGTCACCCATTTTCTTTCCTCCTAATCATTAATCACTAAAATGGATACATTTCGTTCTCAAGTCTCCTTTTCTTCTTGGACAAGCCGAGTCATGACATAAATTGCAAACTTCTTCACTTTCTTTTTCATTCGCATCTGTCAGCAGCTTGCTTTTGTCTGCCAAATCGGTTGACTTCCTGTTTTCATCTGACCAATCAGTTCCGGTTTTTTCATCTTTTTGGGGTTTTTTGCCAGTGTTTTTGTCCGTTGTAACTTCAGTTTCCCTGGCTGTTCTATCATCTTTGTTCTTCATTAATGTTTTCAATTTATCATCCGGCCTTGGAATCACCAGCCGGCTGTAAACTTTCCCAATTGGCCGAGCTGCTGCAACCGCTGCATCCAACGCTGCTTTCACAGCATTTACATCACCGGTAAATTTTACGGTTACCAATCCGCTGCCACGGGTCAATTCATAACCCCATACTTGAACGTTCGCCGATTTTGCTGCTGCATCTGCCGCTGTAATTGCCGCAGCAAGTCCAACCGTCTCAATCAGTCCAAGAGAAGCTGACAAAGGCCGCACCTCCTCAATCATTTGCCTCGGACAAAACCTTTTTTATAATGGAAACAATTTTTTCTCTTGCAGGCTCTTCTTCTACCTTTTTACTTTGTTCAGACCTTAAAATATGTTTATCCCTGAAATTCTTGAATGGCATTCCCTTAACCAGCCGTGCCGCATTGGACCCCAAAACACGCAAATTTGCCGGGTGATCATTTAAATTTATTTGAAACAGTGGCTTATCTTTGTTCAATCTTTCATAATGAAGTACCACCAACTGATTGCTGCCAATTCCTATTCCAACTCCCAACCTGGAACCTTGTGCTGCCTCATAACCAAGTTGATGCGCAGAATCTTTGTCTGTTTTTTCCATGATAAACGGAACTGTTTCTTCTTCAATCCCGTATAAAATTTCCCTGAAGATTGCTTCCTCTATATTTGGGCTGAAGAAGATCCGGATAGCCGGGATTTCCATATCCATTCGATTCAACCGGATCCGCCCCTTTTGGTCAGGGATAAAATCAGTCCCGTTGCCACCGCATTGCGCGGTCCTTCACAACCCCTTATATTTCCCCTTCCGGCTACAACCCCGTAATGTGAAAGGGCATCTGTAACCAATTGGGGGATTTCAAAATCGAGTGCTGATCCTCCCAGCAAAACAACAAAATCCATATCCCTTATGTTTCCTGTAGGAAAAACTCTTTTTAATGTTCTCAAAGCATTTGTCACAAACACTTTTTCTTTGGCGGTACGCCTGACCATTTTTATTTTCTCAACAGACAAATCATGGGGTATTGGAATCATATCGTTTTCCTTCAAAATGACAACCCTTGAAAAAACCTTGGGATCAAGCGGTTTTTCAAAAAACTGAATCGTTCCATCTTCATGACGGATATGAAACAGACTTTCTACTTTGGCCAGCGAATATTTTTTGATATCCTCAGCCAACTGCAAATCGTCAAGACCAAGCTCGGAATTGATCAGCATGGTAACCATATTTCCGGCTCCTGCCAGATGAACTGATGTTATTTTTCCTTCTTTGTCCATAAAAGATGCATCAGTTGATCCCGCACCCATATCAAGAATTGCTACAGGTGTGTTCGTTCCAGGGGTAGAAAGTGCTCCAATAATCGCCATATCTGCTTCCTCTCCGCCAACTTCAACTTTTACTCCAATCTGTTTTTCCAATTCGTCGGCGATCATCTGCATTTGCAATTTGTCCGCTTTTACCATGGCTGCAATCCCGACTGCATTTTCCATTGAGAATTCCTCTGCCAGACCACCTTTAACTTTTTGTGGAACAAATGTATCAACCGCAAGCAGATCCTGGATTTTTATGTCTCTGGGATGCTGATTTGTCAAATCGGACATCACTTGTCTGACACGTTCCAGCATTCCGCCGGCGTTGGTACCAGGCTCTCCTTTGATATCCCGGACGGGAGAAGCTGAATTCAAGGTATCCATGATTTTGTCAGCACCATCATCAACATTGACTTCTGTTTTTCGGCTTCCTTCAAATAAAATCTTGCCCGCAGAAATTCGTTTTTCCTTGATATCTCCCTTGGGAGTTTTAATCACAACAGCCGATCTGTTTCCAATTAACGCCCTGGATATCGGAACAATCATTTTTGTCTCTTCCCCGGTCAAACCAAATACCGTGGCAATCCCGTACGGATTGGACAAAACTTCCACCACGCTGCCAGCTGGAGCAACTTCGATGGTCGCCTTCATGCCTACCGGTACTTTTTCAATCAACTGGACTTCATCGACAATCGGGATTTTTTTCTCAAGGCGATTGCTGATTAAAACGCCATCATCTTTTTGTACTATCGCCCCGGTTACCTTGATGCCTCTTTTGCCCGCATCATTGATATCTCTGGCAGCAGCCTCAAAGTCTGCAGAACCGGGTACGATCACGATGATTTCTTCATCTGGTTCCGCCTGATGCAGATTTTTCAATTGAACCGTTATTCCCGTACCCAGTCCTGTGCCGCCCGGAGTCGAAGGATTGTGGCCGATCATAGTAGACTCAGTAATAATCGTTTCAGTGATAGTCTCCATTGCCACATCCCCGATCACCGGCGCCGCCTCATTGATTCGAACCATATCCAGATCTTCAATATTCTTGTGAATTTTTTTCAAAGCCTTTTTTAATGCAGCAATTACTCCGTGAATATTTTGGCGGGTCCCTTTGATGCCGGATGTTTTGACTATGGTACTTGCAAGAAAATCAATTCCGTTTTTTTCCTTTGTACGGACAATGGCCACTTCGGTTGTGGCATTGCCGATATCAACACCTGCAACCAACCCCATTACGATACCTCCTGTTTTTTCCCGCCAATCTTCCTAATCAGTTCTCAACATATTTCTGTCTGAATAGACCTCAGTCGCTTCTCTGATGAAGTCCGCATTAATGTTTGCACCAAATTTTGTTTCAACTTCATCGGCAATTGCCAACAATTCTTCCTTTGTTGAACGATGCGGTCTCAATGCATTATATATTTCCAGTATTCTGGTATCCGGAATGACAGTTAATTCCGCAGCTCTTCTCAAATTCAAGGCCAACGGCAATCTTCCAGCCGATTCTGCCACTTGCGCCTGAAGCTCCAAGGTTTCCGGTGAGACACGTATATCCTTTGCTGTAATCCCCCCATTGATTACTTTTTCCATCGTGATTTCATCCAGTTTTTTTCCTGTAGGTGTTTTGATTAATTCCGGGTGTTTTTCCTGTACTGGATAATCTTCTGTTGTGAGCTTGCGGCGTTTCCCGCTCGTTTGGGATCTGTCGGGTTTGTTATTGCTTTTTCTCTCCACCGTTTCACTTTTGTTTTCTCTCATGGACGAAATAACATCTTTGATAATTTCTTCCAACAACCGTTCGTTCATTTCATACACCTCCCGCTTTTCCTGAACTATTTAAGTCTCAGCTCGACCGGTTTGGCTTTGTTGTCCACATACTGGGTCTCTTTAATGTGAAGCAATGCGGCGATTGCCTGGAATTTTGGCCTGGCCATCTGGTCATTCATGGTTGGTACCGGATTAGGAGATTCGCCTTTGGCATATTTGGCTGCATTTCTTCCAATAGCCCGATACGTTTCCAGAGTAATCAGTGGAGCCTGAGGAAATAATTCAAGATTGCTCAGTGGTACCAGATCTTTTTGATGAATTACGGTAGTGCCCTTGGATTGGATTCCGATCCCAATACCGGAACCGCTGTATCTTGCCGCATTATGGGCGATAAAAGCAACATCGGAGGTTCTTTTAACCCTGATCAATCGGCAGGACAATCCTTCTTCTTCAACACCTGCCATGATTTCTCTGATGACATCCCTGTGCGAAATTTTTACAATGGTTTTTGTCTGTGTTTTCCCAAAGGCCGGCCCGATTGCAACAACAATTTCGTCATTTCTTGTCCCGCGTTTTGCATTGCCGATTTCCTCAAACAGTTCGCCATCATCCTGCGAAAGCGGTTTCGGACGGGAGGAAGATGTTTCATTTTGCTCTTGCCGCATGTTCGCCAAAACTTCTTCGACCACGCGGCGAATCATTTTTTCGCTGATCTCCATTTTGACACCTCTTTCTCTTTTTAATCGACTTCTTCGGGATTTAACGCCAAAGGTATATCTTTAATTTCTTTCCATCGTTCTTCGCTCATTTTGTAACCAGTATCCGGACCTTGATAATCATTAAGATTATTTACCGCACTGACAATATGAAAATTCTCATCGACAATGGCCGATGTATGCAAATAATCGCCAGAGACCCGTTGTTTCAACATATTCAAAACATTTTGCGCCACATCTTCAAAGCCGTGTTTGTACAGGGCTTTAACAATATCAAGGCCGGTTGTCTCACCGCGCATGATCTCTTCTGCTGCTCTCAGGTCCTCTACTACATGCCGATCAGGAACATCTTTGCTGCCATGGGCATAGGTTGCAGCTTCCACTTCTTCATCTGACACTTGCGGCAAGCCCAGTTCTGCAAATATGGCCTGAATCGCTTTTGCCGCCTTGTTTCTGACAGCCACAACCTCTTTTTCTGACACCGGTCGCAACCCGCCATCCACTTTCAGATCGCGTTGAAGGACATTGTAGTCATCAAAGTCTTCAGCATCGAAATTTGATCCAGCGAACATATTGTCATAATTCGGAACTGCACTGTAACCGGAGAAAATAAAATCAGTTCCCGGCAGCATTTGCATCAGAGTACGGGCTGTCCTTCTGATATCTGAATGGGAAAAGGTCTGGTCATTGCCAGAAGCAACTTCCATATCCAGCATGGTGGTAATCAGGTTTTCGGCTAGTACGGCGCGGATCCCCGAAGGAACGGCACCCGGAATTCCAATGCAACTGATTGATCCATTTTGCAGCCCTTGTGAACCGGCACCTTTAGCAACGAAAATACAGCGCGCTTCAAGATAAAGCATTGACTTTCCTTCCGCATAACCCATCTGTACCTCTGAACCTGAACCGGATGTAAATCTCATTTTCATTCCCCTGGATGCATAGGCGGAGGCCAAAAAAGCTTTAGACCATGGAGTATCGTCCCCATCAACAAAAACAGGTTCCGTACCATACACTGAAACTGTTTCAGCATACAGTGACAAGCCCTTCATGCCCAGCTGAAGTTCTGTAGCTTCTTCAACGGAACATTGGGTCAAAACCCCGCCGCGTCCTGTTTGGGACCCGACAAGAATGGCAAGTGCGGCAAGCGGTGCATAACGTACGATGCCCAAAGTAGTTTCCTGTTCATCAAATCCCCTCAATGCTGCTTCTGCCGCATCTGCAGCGATCAGTACCGGATTATCTTTCACATTTGTTACATGGCATTGATTTGAAGGAATCTTTCTGGCGCGCATTTTTTGAAGTGCCATCATCATTTCTACAACATTTAACTTTTCTACAACATCAACAATTTTAGCCGGTGTCATTGCCGTTGTAAGTGAAATAATTTTTTGCCTTGGCACATTGATGTCAACCAGCATCCTTGCAATCTCCAGAGAGTCCATCTGCATAACTTTTTCGGAGTTATCCAATTGAATGGCATAATCGGCAATAAAACGGTCAATAAAGTCGAACTCACTTCTTTTTTTGCCATCCAATTCAATAACTTTTCCATTTTCAATTTTTATGCCCGGTTTCGGATCGTTTGGATTTTCCATTGCAATCAGTCCGACGTCAGACCATTCCTGGACGAAACCGTCCTTGTTGACCGGCCGTTCGGACAAAACTTGAAAGCGCCTCGATTTCATTTCGTACTCCCTCCTTGCTAAAATGAAAACTCCCTAAATATATGGAGTCGTAGAAGAGACAGGTTCACTGCCCATGACGCCAAGCAGCTTGAGCCCAACTTCTCTGGCGGCGATCAATGCCTGTCGCACAGCACCCGAATCACCGTTGAAGGATAAAATCACTTCATTTGTAAAGCTTGTTCCTTTTGCCGGTGAACTGTAAGCGATCACATCAACATTGGCAGCTTTTACAGCAGTATCGGCAAGAACCACACCGATTGCTGCCGGTGCTCCTACTACCAGCCCGAATGATTTCCCGACTACTGCATTAAATGCCTTTTCACATGCATAACTGGCCCTTGCAGTATATTGAAACTCAAGGTGTCCCGCTTCATTGCTATAAACATCACCAAAAGTCCTTTTCAATTCCTTCAAGGCAACTTCTACCGCTCTTCTGGCATCTGCGACATCTTCGGCACCGAAGATGATTAAACTTCCATGACCCGCTCCCCCCTTGGTATCACGGGCAAGTTCAATTGCCAGAATTTCGGTGTTCGTTGCTTTCACAGCTTCATCAGCAGCCATAATCTGGGGACCTGCTCCTGTTCGTCCACCAATGATGCCAATAGAGCGGTATTTTTTGTCCAGATTCATGGCTTCATGAAGGGTGGAATCGACATTGGCGATTACAAGCCCAATCGTGTCTCCCTCGCTCACACCCACAAACTGGGTCAGATTAACCGATTTACCCACATTTCTTTCTGTAATTGTTTCCAGGCTTTTTTCGGTCGATCGGCCTTCAACTTTTTTCATTACCTCATCAATGATTTTTTCAATATACTCTTCTTGCACAGTTTGCACCCCCTGACATCCTATTTTTCATTATTCAATTTTGGAAGGATCAGTTCTACTTCAGCATGCGGTCTCGGAATTACGTGAGTAGAGACAACTTCCCCTACTTTCTGGGCAGCTGCGACTCCGGCATCTGTCGCAGCCTTGACGGCCCCTACATCGCCTCTGACCATGACAGTGACCAGTCCTGAACCTATTTTTTCATATCCGACAAGGGAAACATTCGCTGCTTTCAACATGGCATCTGCTGCTTCAATCGATCCAACCAACCCTTTTGTTTCAACCATGCCCAGCGCTTCTTTGATCATGGAAAATTACCTCCTTGAAATGGTTATTCAATGTTGTTCAACGAAAATATCGTCTTCATAACTAGAATACTCTCGGTAAAGCCATTGATCCCGGTAAGTTTTTATCAGGATCTGATAAATATTGAGCCTGTGAACAAATTTATCCTGATATTCTTATACAATCATGAGGATTTTTTTGCAGGAGAAAAAAGATGAGATGGTATTTTTTTGACCATTCTTTCCAGAAAGACAGTATTAGCATAATACTGTCTCAGCTTGTCGACAAAGTCTGTTTTCTTAACAGGTCGACAAGCTTTTTTGTCG
>CBEULT010000024.1:0-40707 GCA_965544045.1 uncultured Thermoactinomyces sp. | reverse complement strand
AAAAAGTTGATGACGGGGCAGTCGTAGTTCAGGAAATCAAATCGGGAGATATTTTGGCAATGGGAAGTGCGCCGAAAGGAGCTTCTGCTCCGAAAGAGCTGAATCCCTGGAAAAACAGGGCTGTCATGGAAGCAACCCCCGGGTCGATTTTCAAGACGGTGGTTGCCGCAGCTGCCTTGGAACAAGGAATAGTCAAGGAAAATACGGTTTTTCATTGTGATGGAAAATTGAATCATTATCACTTGAGTGATTCCAAGCCGGGTGGCCACGGGAAAATTACATTTGCCGAAGCTTATGCAGAGTCTTGCAATGTTGTCTTGGGGACAGTCGCCGAAATACTAGGGGCGGAAAATCTGGAAACCTACGCTAAACGACTGGGTCTGGCCCAGAAAGTTATCTGGGACGGAAAAATATTTCATGATTCATCGTTTGCCCAATTGCCTGAGGAGCAGACGGGCTTGATCTTTGCTTCAAAAACGGACAAAAAAGACGGGGGTGTCCTTGTACAGACGGGAATTGGTCAGCGGGACGTTCGTATGACCCCGGTTCAGGCGGCTAATATGGTGACATCGCTTTTCCATCAGGGGAAAACAATAGAACCCCGATTGGTAAAAGAGATACAGGATGTACATGGCCGTACAGTATTTCGTTTTCCAAAACAGACTGTTGAGGGAGCAAAACCGCTTAAATCAAGTACGACCAGATCAATGAAGAAATTTATGGAAAAGGTAGTGGAAAGCGGAACGGCAACTTCCGCCAAAAAAGCCAGATGGAAATTGGCGGGTAAGACAGGAACTGCCCAAATCGGACCAAATGGAGACAATTATAACAAGTGGATGATTGGATTTGGCCCGGCCGATCATCCGCGTTACTCCGTCGCGGTGGTGTTGCGTTCTGTTTCTGACTCGGACGATCCAAGAGCGATTCGAATTTTTGAAAAAGTGATGAACGAATTGGCCAAATTGGAGAATTTAAAACGGAAAAAATGAAGAAATATTAGGCGCAAAAACAGAAAAACAAGGGGATAAGCATAATTGCTTTGCACAATGATGTAATAAAATATAACCGAAACTGGAACTTCTTCCGGTTGTTTTGTTATTCCTGTCCGATTATGATATTAGTAGTATTGTAGGTTTAAATTAAAGGAGTAGAAGTCATGAAAATCACCGTGAATCTGTCAAAGGCTGAACTTGATTTAATCGAAGAAGCTCTTTTGCAATATCAAAATCTTTTGCTCAAATCAAAAGATCAGGATGAAATGGTCAACGATGAGCTGAAATTGGCACGGCGTGTATTAGAAGAGTTTGGAATGGAAGGGCTTGAAGAAGAAGTACAAGGGCAGCAGCATTCAGTGGAAAAGGCTTTGCCGATGCCGCCCGGTGGCAATCAATACCCCACTCCGCATAGCCAGTATGCTTCTCCCAATCAATATCACGGCCCAAATACATTTGTTGCCCCCAACCAATATCCATTTTCTCGCTAAATGACAAAAAAGCGCCACTGATTTTCCAGATTCAGATGGCGCTTTTTTTAAATATATTCGATTGCCATTACACATGTTATCATAGTAATGAAATAAAAAATCAGGGAACTTACGCTGGGGATTCATTTTGGTCGGTTTATCAAGCAATTGGAAAAATGTGCTGTTACATTGAAGGGGATCAGAGATGAAAGAGAGAGAAGTTAGAAGTATCCTGAAAAGCATAAAGGTTGGGGAACCAATTCATTTTTCGACGACAAACACGGATGAGCAGATTGAGGTTGAGAGAATTTTTGCGGGTTTGGACGAGGGATGGGTGATTATTTACCGGGATGAACGCAGGGTAATCAAAAATCTGGATGATGCTGTAAGTTTCTTGTCCAAACATTGGAGTTTGAATTTGAAAAATTGGCTCCGGGAGCAATACGAAGAACTGAATGAGATGATCGACTTAGGAGAATACTGATAGGAGAGGATTGAGGATTTAAGACGCCTCGATCCTTTTTATTGAAAAAAGATGTTTCAGGGAAAAATAATTCGGGTAGTTAAAGGTAATATGTGACCGTATGTGCTTTCATTCACACAATATAGGTAGGAAGGATTGAAGCATGAAAAAATTTACAAATGTATTTATCATTTCCGTTATTATTTCATTTCTTTTTATACTATGGGGAGTTGTCGCGCCAAAACACATAGCCGGGGTTATGACATCAATTCAAACCTTCTTGCAGGATAAGTTTGGCTGGTTTTACTTATTCAGCACTACCGGTTTTCTAGCTTTGTGCCTCTATCTGATTTTTAGCCGATATGGAAAAATTCGCTTGGGTAAAGATACCGACCGACCGGAATTTAGCAATATCACATGGTTTGCAATGCTTTTTAGTGCAGGTATGGGAATCGGACTTGTTTTTTGGGGGACTGCCGAGCCGCTGTCTCATCTTCACAATCCCATATTTGGAGAAGCCGGTTCTGTTCAGGCAGCCAGTGCCGCCATGCGCTATTCTTTTTTTCATTGGGGACTTCATCCATGGGCTATTTATTCCCTTCTGGCATTAGCACTGGCTTATTTCAAATTTCGCAAGGGAGCACCGGGTTTAATCAGTTATACATTTCATCCGCTGCTAAAGGAAAAAGTAAAAGGGCCATTTGGCAAAGCAATCGATATCATTGTGGTTTATGCAACAGTGATCGGCGTGGCCACTTCTCTGGGAATGGGCGCCATCCAAATCAGCGGAGGGCTTTCCTTTGTCACACCGCTGGAAAATAATTTTATGACCCAGATGCTTATTATTATTACAGTGACCTTCCTGTTTATCTTGTCAGCAACAACAGGGTTAAATAAAGGAATCAAATATTTAAGCAATTTAAATATTTCGTTGGCTCTCTTATTAATGCTGTTTGTCCTGTTTACAGGACCGACCAAATTTATCATGAATCTGTTTACATCCACGCTTGGTTCATATATTCAAGAGCTGCCGCAAATGAGTTTTTATCTTGGTCCGTTTAACAGGCAAGCGAACAATTGGATTCAGGACTGGACGATTTTTTACTGGGCATGGTGGATTGCCTGGGCTCCATTTGTAGGAACATTTATTGCCCGCGTCTCCAAAGGGAGAACAGTGCGGGAGTTTGTTATTGGTGTATTGCTGGTGCCGACCATTTTTGGCGCATTCTGGTTTGCAGTGTTGGGCGGAACGGGGCTTCATATGGATATGTCATTAAATATCCCGCTCTTTGAAGTGATGAGTGAGCGCGGAACGGAAATTGCGCTGTTTTCGATGCTGTCCCAATTGCCCATGAGCAATGTTATGATTTTCCTGGCAGTCTTTTTGATCAGCAGTTTCTTTGTTACTTCTGCTGATTCCGCAACATTTGTTTTGGGTATGCAATCGACGAATGGAAGTTTGAATCCTTCCAATCCGGTCAAATGGATTTGGGGTACCATTATCTCTTCGTTTGCAGCTGTTCTGCTTTACTCCGGGGGGTTGGAAGGTTTGCAAATGGCTTCCATCATCGTTGCTTTTCCATTTGCTTTCATATTGATCGGAATCAGTTTCTCCCTGGTTGAAGCTTTTCGGAAGGAAGTGCCGAAAAGTAAGAAAGCATTTGCCACAAAACCGAAGACCAATTGATTTGTAGTAGGCTAAATGGAAAAATCATTTTGCATTTTTATAAAAACTGTTTTTCCAGTCAAGTCAGATTTGGGGCAGGCACCGAAGCCTGCTCCTTTTTTATTGCACAATATCTAACGGAATACAATTGTTTTATTGTCGTGAACAATGATCCGATCATTGATGTGCCATTGTACAGCACGTGCCAGAACAATCCGTTCCAGATCCCGTCCAACTCTCTTCAGATCATCAATTTGTTGCCGATGGTTGACACGGCTTACGTCTTGTTCGATAATAGGACCTTCATCCAGGTTCTCCGTCACATAGTGGGCGGTGGCCCCGATCAGTTTTACTCCGCGTGTAAAGGCTTGATGATAAGGTTTTCCACCAATAAAGGCAGGCAAAAATGAATGATGGATATTGATAATTTGATTGGGATAGCGTTCAATGATTTTGCCGGGGATAATTTGCATATACCGAGCAAGGATGAGGGTATCTGCCTGATGCTTTTCCAACAATTGAAGATGGATGTTTGCCGCTTCCTCGCGAGTCTCTTTTATAACAGGCACATGATAATAGGGAATACCAAGCGGAGTGACGACTGGCTCCATATCCGGGTGATTGGAAATAACAGCTACAATATCTGCTTTAAGTTCTTTTATATTCCAACGCCATAACAATTCCCGCAAAACATGGTCTTCTTTGGACACGAAAATCGCCAATTTTTTTCTTTCCAGCAGATGTGTAATTCGCCAGGACATTTGAAACTCGCTGGCAATCGGCACAAATTGCTGCTGCAGCCGGCCGGTTTGCTTTGTTAAGTGATTCATGCAAAATTCAATGCGCATAAAAAAGAAGCCATCATGCGGATCTGATGAAAATTGGTCGGAGTTTAATATATTGGCTCCGTGTTCATAAAGAAATTGCGTGACTGTTGCAACAATTCCCGGTTTCTCCGGACAAGAAACGACAATTGTTCCCCGGTTTGCATCAATTGGTGCTGGTATGCCTTTGTGTGGTTTCATTTTCTGTTCGCTCCTTTAATGATCTGGATCGATATTGTTTCTTATTATATTAATGATTGCAAAGAAAATCTATCAATCATAAATTTTGTTTTATATATATTTTACAGATAAGTAGGATAACTGGTGTTTTTCCCAAATCAAATTCAAATTGATTAATGTGCAAGTAAAATTCCTTCACAGACAGTGACAAGAATTGCTGGCGAAAGGCAGTAGAAAAGAGAAATTGTTTATCGGGGAACAGGTCGCCGGTTCAATTGCGTTTTGAAATTGTCCGCAAATCGACTCTGCTTTTGAATGACAAGAAAATTTGTTTGTGGTTTGATATTTTCCGATCAGGGAATAGTAAAAGATCAAGATTTGGAAAAGCTCTTGAACTTGTGCATCTGAATATACCGTTAGAAATTGAAGCGAGGTATCTTTCAGGCTGAGAAAGAGCATCTTTGTATGACTTGCGTTTTCTGTTTCGCACTGATGCCGGGGCAACACCAAAAAGCGCAAAGGAAATGGTAAATTAATCCTTTGATTTAACAATGATGCTAACCACATACTCAATGGTTACAATGGGGATAGTCTTTTCCGGTGTGGTGACAGGGTAGTTTATTTAAGGGCTTCTCCCTTAGATTGCCATCATGCTTGGGATTATTAGAGTTCTGTCATTTTGGCTGCGGAATTTTCTGATCTACGAAAACAATTCATGAAAGCTATATAAGTTGGAAAACGCAACTTTGTAAATTTCTTTAAAGTCTATATGTATATTGTTGCGTAATGTTGGGGGATAGAATATGGAAGGACACCATTCACTGATTTCAGTAATGATTGTAGTAATTGCCGCTTTTATTGTGCCGATTGTTTTGCATCGTTTGGGGTGGAGGACGATCCCGGTTGTAGTTGCAGAAATTTTGCTTGGATTAATATTGGGAAAAAGCGGCATTGGAGTAATCGGACAGGATACGTGGCTGGAAATGCTGTCTATGTTGGGGATCATTTTCCTGATGTTTTTAAGTGGTCTTGAAATCGATTTTAGTATGATTTTTCAACAAGAACAAAGAAGAAAAAATGGCCAAAATCCGCTTCTGATTGGCATAATCAGTTTTCTTGGTATTCTGTTTCTGTCTTTTGCAATCAGCTGGGGATTTTACATGTTAAGGCTGGTGGAAGAGCCTTATTTCCTTACCCTGATTCTTTCTACCATTTCATTAAGTGTTGCTTTGCCGGTTGTTAAGGATAAAGGAATTGTGAAACATCCGCTGGGGCAGTCCATTTTGGTAACTGCCGTTTTTGCCGATTTTTTGACTATGATTTTACTGGCAGTTTATGTAGCACTCCGATCAGATAAAGGTTTTTTCAACATTTTGTTGTTATTGTTGTTCTTTGTTGTTTTCTTTGTAGTATATCGCATGATTCAGGCATTCAAGCCAACCAATCTGTCAGAATGTATTTCAAAGGAAACTGTTTCGATTGGAACGCGTGGTGTTTTTGCTTTAATTTTGTTTTTTGTAGCCTTATCTGAAACAGTGGGGGCAGAAAACATTTTGGGTTCGTTTCTGGCCGGTGTAATTGTTTCCCTGTTAGGGCCAAAAAAAGAATTTGTCAGCCAAATGAATGCATTTGGCTTTGGTTTTTTGATTCCTATTTTCTTTGTCATGGTAGGAGCCGAGTTGGATTTGGTTTCTTTAGTGCAAGATACCCGCGCCCTGATCATGTTTCCGTTATTATTGCTGGCTTTTATTTTGTCCAAGAGTTTGGTCGTTTTTGTGTTCCGCAAGTGGTTCTCGTGGCGTGAATCCATCAGTTCCGGGATTTTGCTGACATCAACGATCAGTCTGGTCATTGCTGCTGCAGCCGTGGGGATGGATCTGGAAATTATCAGCAACACCATGAATACGGCATTAATCCTGGCCGCAGCCATTACGGTAATTATTCCGCCGATTCTTTTTCAAAAGATACTGCCTGATGCTTCAGGAGAGATTAAACCTCCGTCTGTATCTTTGGTGGGGATTAATGCGGTTACGTTAACACTTGCCCATGATCTGGAGAAAGACGGTTACGATGTCCAATTATATGGTGCGGACAAATCCAACCTGGAAGTGGATCACCGACCATATCCGATTATTCAATTGCCTGCGTTGGATGAAGAATACCTGGCCAGGGAGGATGGATTTGCAAACGATATTGTTGTCCTGTTTACCCCTCATGACAAAAAGAATGTGGAATTGGCCAAGGCAGCCAGGAACCATGGGGTTGAACGGATAATTGCCCGGGTGGAAGACCAGTCTTTGCAATTAAAGGACTTGGGAATCCAGCAAGTGTCTGCTTTTTTTTCCAACAAAACACTGGTTAAAGCATTGATCGAATGCCCATCTGTCTTTGATCTGATTACTCATGACACCAGCAATCTTATGGAGATTCCACTGATCAACCACCGTTATCATTTATCCCGTGTCCGGGATCTGACTTTTTGGGGAGATACCTTGATTGTGCGCATTTTCCGGAATAACGAAACTATCTTTCCTCATGGGGATACGGTGCTGGAGATTGGGGATCGCCTTCTGATCAGCGGAAGTCCTGATCATATTCACCGGTTGAGGGAGATGTTGCATTAAATCAAACGGATTGGTTATTCAGTCTGCTCTATCCGCTCTATAAGAATTCTTCGAGCTGAGTTTATTAAAAAAGCCATTTCTGACATTAATGTCAGAAATGGCTTTTTTAAAAGTCTGTTGCCCCTGTTTGGAGATTTACTTGTTATCTTTATCTTTTATATAGGTATCTGTCGGTACGTTGGCAAAGAAAGGGCTCATTTTGCCCAAACAGTAAATGTGCAAGGCATGCATGGCACGAGTGCATGCTGTGTATAAAAGGTTGCGTTCATTTCCCCGGAAATACTTTTTTTCCGATGCATCGTAAAGGATAACTGCATCAAATTCAATACCCTTGGCAAGATAGATGGGAATCACCAGTACTCCAGGTTTGTATTGAATTGTCTCTTTTCGGACCCATTGTACAGCAAAAGGAGCCTTTTCTCTTAAAGCCTTGTATATATCCCTGCTTTCCCGGGCTGTTTTGCAGATGACAGCAATCGTTTTATGCCCGGTGCTTTTTAATGTTTTAACCCTCCTGATCAACTGTTTATGGAGATCTGTCTGATGATTTGTTTCAGTTATGGTTGGTTTTTCTCCTTGCCGGTAAAACGGTTCAATTGTATCTTTATCTTTAATCAGGTGGCGCGTAAATTGGATAATGGGGTAAGTGGAACGATAGCTGCGCCTGAGTTCAAACATTACCGTCTGTTCACTTCCATAAAGGGAAGAGAGTATATTCAAGTTGTTATTTACGGGAACATGGGCGAAAACCGCCTGGTTAAAATCGCCGAGGACCGTCATTTTGCAACGTGGATATAATCGTTTGATAAAAGTGAACTGAAAAGGAGAATAATCCTGTGCTTCATCAATAAATACGTGCCGAATGGAAGTGTTTGTCTGGAGTCCTTCCAATCGGGTTTTTAAAAACAAATAGGGAGTTGCATCTTCATATAAGAGCTCTTGTTGATCCAGTTTGGCTACTGTTTGCCGGCAAATGGCAGTCCACTGTTCAGGAAGATCAACCATTCCAAGTTCGTTTTTTGCAAAGTTCGGATCGGTAAATAATTGGCGATATAACATGAAACTGTTCAGATAGCGAAGATGTTTCACAAATTGGATGGATCTTTTTATCCGTTTTTGCACAATCTTCCGGGCAAGCAGATTTTGTTCCCGCTCAATATCGTCAAAGGTAGTGTCGGAAAAATGCTTTTCTTTTTGCAGTTGCTGATCGGTACGAATATAATCGCTTTTGTCCAGCCACTGGATTTCCTCTTCCACCCAGGCTTTTTTCTCTTCCTTTTTTGCCAGTTTCCTCAAGTTTGCAATCAGTTGGTTGGTCAGCAATGAGATACGATTTGGAAGCGAGATAGAGGGGTCAAGGGAAGCAAAAATCTGTTGAATCTGATCCGCAGATATGATAATGCCATTTCGGAACGGAATATCCCGGAATATCAGCTTTTCCTGCTCCAGAAAAGAAAGATAGCGATCCAACAATTCCATAAACCGGCGGGAGGCTTTATACCGGATTCCTTCGATCCGCTCCGCATAATCCGGTTCATTGATAGCGGTTAACGTATATTCGATTTGAGAAAAGGGATCTTCTATGTCAAAGGATTTCCCCAACTGGCGTTCAATCAACTCCTGAAAAGTGGTTTGTTGCATGTTTTCTTCTCCAAGTTCCGGAAGCACTGTGGAGACATACCGGTTAAACATCGGGTTTGGCGAAAACAGAAGAATGTTTTCCGCCCGCAGGGTTTTGCGATACCGATAAAGCAAATAGGCGATTCGTTGCAGGGCTGCTGAAGTTTTACCGCTTCCCGCTGAACCTTGTACGATAACCAGATGGCTGTGTTCATTGCGGATAATTTGGTTCTGCTCTTTTTGAATCGTCGCTACAATGCTTTTCATTTGGGAATCGGATTGTTTGCCGAGCACCTCTTTCAGGAGATCATCGCCAATCGTAATGCTGGTATCAAACAGGCTTTCAATCAAACCTTTGCGGATCATAAACTGGCGTTTGAGGTGAATCACCCCTTTGATTGTTCCGCCTGGGGTCTTGTACTTTGCCGGACCTGGCGGATAGTCATAGTACAAACTGGATATCGGGGCGCGCCAGTCATAAATTAGAAAATCATCATTCCGTTCATCCGTAAGGGAGGCAATCCCCAGATAGATTTTTTCTTTTTCTTCTCCGTTTTCTGTAAAATCGATTCTTCCGAAATAAGGGGAGTATTTGAGCTTTTTCAGGGTACTGACCTGATTTTTTATGGACCGATGCCTGCGCTCCCTTTCCGATAAGACCTCTGTCTGTTGCTTGATGCTGGCAGCCGTTTCGGCGGCTTCAACTTCATCAGAAAAGTTGACCCGTACATCTTCCCAAAAATTTTTGCGTATATCCACAATATCCGTTTTGACTCCACTCGCTTCCTGGCTAAAGAGGGTGAGGCGCCTCTCGATTTCACGGACAACGCGATCTACCCGCTTTTGTTCTTCCAACCATTTGTTTTTGGGATGGTTCATTATTTCACTCCTACAAAACAAAATAAATAATTGACAAGAGAGGGTTGTTATTATATAATTAGAATTGAGGTATTGTGCGTAAAATATTACTATTTAAAGAGATAATTTTTATTATACCCAGATTTTCCGTAAAATGCAAGAAATTGAAAGCAAATCAAGCCAGCTAACCGAAAGGCAGCTGGCTTTTATTATGCTTTGAACTGCTGATGCAAAATAGAGTTTCAATACGTTATAAAATTTGGCTTATAATAATTATTGGAATAGAAAGTATGAACATAACGATCGGTGCGACAATTATGAGGCTCATGACAAGTACAAGAAACTTCCATGGCCTGTAATCCGAGCACCACTCATTGATACGGCCAGCAGCATTTTTGATATGTTTTTTCCAGGTAAAGCCGATAAAAAACAGAACAGAGATATAAAAGGACAGTATTATTTGAAACTCTATATTCTCTGTTCCATGTTTGATTGAACCATAGACAATTAAAATTGCAAATAGGGCAGTACAGTATAAAAGTCTTCTTCCCAGGCTCAATTCGGTAACCTCCTTCAGATTTTTTCCATCATCAATAATACCGTATGCAATCTTTTGCGTGCATGGTTTTTGGATTATGTACGGGTTTCTTCCATTACATTAAATAAAGTTATTTTCTCCGCCATGTTTATCCTCACAGTAACGGGAGAAGAAGAAACAACTTTCTCTCTTGTATGACGGTTTCATTGGAGTCCGACAGCTTCTGAATATAATACCTTATTTCAGATTGAGAATGTTATCAAAGATATGAATAAATGATGGAATTGTCCGAGCTGAACAGAAAGATGAAATCAGAAATTCAAGGGTAATGAAGTATGGACTGGTATAAGGATTGGAATAAAGAGATTGGCAATAATTCAAAGTTTGAAGTAGTTTTGCACTACGAGAGCCTGTGCTGTTCCATAGTTTATAGTAACATGAAGATAAGTGGATTTGAGCGGAGAAGTCGTTGACAAGTGAAGAAACTGGGAGCAGGCCAATTCAAAGCTATCCTATGGAGTAGCTCGAGGCTGTCGACCAAACTTCCTTTTTTGTCCGCTTGACACTAACCAGTCGCTGTATCGGAACTTACTCTTTCAACGCAATATAACGAGGTGATAGAATTGAATCCCATCGAGAAAACAATCGGCGCGCTGCTCAGTCACCGGGCATCTGTAAACCCCGAACTGGAAGCGCTGGTGGGATCAAAGCGTCGGTTCACCTATGCTGAATTTGAGGAGATTGCCAACCGTATCGGTCACTGGTTACTTGGCGATGGAGTAAAAAAAGGCGACCGGGTAATGGTGTTTAGCGAGACCAATGTGATCTTTCCTTTGGTATATTTCGGAGCAGCGAAGATCGGGGCAATCACGGTGGTGATCAATTGGCGATGGACTCCGGAGTTGACCCGGTGGGCCATTGAATACACTGAGCCATCCGTCATCTTCTATGACGAAAGATTCCGGGGCCTGATCCAATCCCTGAACTTGAAAGACATCCAGACGGTGCAGACTTCATACGAGTTTGACCTGGAATTGCAATGGAAAACTGCTCTTAGCAAATATCCTGCCACTCCGCCGGAGGCTAAAATTAGTGGTGAAGATCCTGTTTGCATTACGTTTACATCCGGCACAACCGCCCGCCCCAAGGGAGTGGTGATAACCCACAACAACATCTATGCTGCCGGAATTCATTACGGCTTCTTTACTCCGGTACGTGAAGCTGGCTACCGTTTGCTGTATGTCACTCCGCTTTTCCACATTTCAGGTACCGGAAATGTCGGGTTCATGCCGTTATGTGGATATACCTTTGTTTTCATGCCACGGCTTGAACCGGAACTTCTTCTGGAAACGATCGAAAGGGAGCGTGTCAACTCGGTCTTTCTGGTACCTGCCATGCTGGGTCTGATGCTCCCGTTCATTTACAAAAGCGGGTTGACACTCGGTTCGCTGAAGGAGATCCTTACTGCCGGATCCCTTGTGCCGGAAAAACTCATTCGGGAGTATGAAACCCTCGGATTCCATATTGTCCAGGGATACGGCATGACAGAGTGCACGGGAAACATCACGATCTGGTTCCCAACCATGGGCTATGATACCTGTGCTTCGGTCGGAAAGCCGTTCATGAATGAAATCTGTATTTTGGATCATCAGACGCGCGAAGTACTACCACCCGGAAAGATTGGAGAGTTGGCAGTTCGGGGGCCAATTGTGTTCAAGGAGTACTGGCGCGATCCGGCTACCACTCGCGAAGAGTTCCACAACGGCGGGTTCTTGAGCGGTGATGCGGCCAGAATTGATGAACGCGGCTTCGTATACATTGTGGATCGGTACAAGGATGTTATCTATGTCAGTGGATTGGATGCCATTTACCCCAGCCCGGTGGAAGCTGAGCTTCGCAAACTGGATGGTGTGGCTGACGTGGCACTGATCGGCGTACAACACGAGTATTACGGAGAAATCCCCTGTGCTTTCATTGTCCGGAAACCAAAAGAAGACCTGACCAAAGAGCAAGTGTTGGCTTTTGCCCATTCCCGGATGGAAAAGCATAAAGTCATGGCTGTTCACTTTGTAGACACATTTCACGTAACGAGCTGGGAAAGGTGGATAAAGCGGCATTGAAAAAGATATATCAAGAGTCTGCCGGACAGGTGTAACCGCATTGGCGAGTGTTGACGGGATTTCTGACGGAACATATGTTCTGCTATAGCGACATTGACCAGAATTCGTCAACAGCCTCGAGCTATCTTATAGGGTAGCTATCAGACTGCAGGCACTTCCCTTCTGTGTCAGTATTCAGAAGGGGAGTGCCAACAAACTGATTAAGGCAACGGTTTTCGCCATCGCCAATTCTTTAGATTCATGGCAGCAAAATAATCTTCAATGAGGTCATAGATAAAGTAAAGATCAGTAAAATTTTTTATCTTGTGGATCAGATGGTGGTAGCTGTCAAATTCCGCTCGGATCTTTTTATAATCTAATACAACAATTCCTGAATGCCTTACTTTTTCAAGTACCTGATTTGCAAATCCACCTATAGTCCAGGAAACAAGTTGTTTGCATTTTTCAATATCCAAACCAACCCTGAATCGGGACACATCTATATCTCCATAAACTCCTCTGTTTGTTAATTCGGTTTTTCTCCTTTTTTCCGCCAACTCTTTCTTAACTGTTTACGATTCTGTAAAACTGCTATTTTTGTAAAATCCAACATCCAATAATGTTTAAAGAAGAGACACATGGACAAAGTTTTCTATATTGACAATGCGACCAGGCGGTCATATTATACTGTTAAAGTATGACCACCTGGTCATACCAGTTGGATTTTTGCTTGTAACAATGACTACCCGGTTTTTATAGGAGGATAATAGTTATGCCAAAAAATACTTTTTATCATTTAAGTGATGAAAAGAAAGGGCGAATATTTGATGCGGCTGTGCAGGAGTTTTCAACCCGGCGTTTCAGCGAAGCTTCTGTCAACCAGATCATTAAAAATGCAGGTATACCTAAAGGCAGTTTCTATCAATATTTCACTGGTAAAGAGGATATTTATCTTTATATGCTGGAAGAAATCTCCAAGGAAAAGAAAGAGTTTATCAGAAACAAAGAAGTTATAGACCCGGATGCTGACTTTTTTGAAACTATTATACAGAAAACCAGAAATTCATTTGAATTGGGCAGGATAAAACCGGAATATACCGAGATAGGCATGTTGATGGAGATAGATAATAGCGAATTCATTACCAACCTTCGTGCTGCTTCGGCCAAAAAGTTGAGAAAAATGATCGAGCGTGATAAGGAGCGCGGTCTCATCAAGCCGGAAACGGATGCCGATCTGGTTTTTGATCTGATTTACACATTCACTATACAAGAGTATTTCCGGACGGGATCAGACGAGAAGCTTTTTTTAAAGAGGCTTAACGATGCCTTTAAAATGCTAAAAGAAGGAATAGCAATGGAGAAGGATTGACAAATACGATTACCTGGTAGATTTGGCTGGCAAATTAACAAATAAAAGGAGAATATGTATGAAATCATATGTGCTCAGGCTTAAAGAGATCGATAAAAATCAGCTCATGGTTGTCGGAGGCAAAGGCGCTAGCTTGGGAGAACTGTCCAGGATTGATGGAATACGGGTTCCGGAGGGCTTTTGTGTTACCACCGAATCGTATAAAAGAATCATCAGGGAAACGCCAGAATTAAACGCTTTGCTTGATCAACTGTCGCTTTTGAAGGCGGACGACAGGAAAAAAATCAGTGCAATCAGTGGCCGGATCCGTGGGGTTATCGAAAGGGTAAAAATTCCTGATGATATTGAAGAAGCGGTTATCGGTCATCTCGCAAAGCTTGGTGAGGATTATGCCTATGCCGTACGATCCAGTGCCACGGCAGAAGACTTGCCGACTGCCTCCTTTGCCGGCCAGCAGGATACGTATTTGAATATCAAGGGAAAAGATGCGATTTTACATCATATCAGCAAGTGCTGGGCGTCACTGTTTACCGACCGTGCCGTAACTTACCGCGTCCAAAACGGGTTCGACCATCGCAAGGTTTATTTGTCTGTCATCATACAGAAGATGATCTTTCCGCAGGCTGCCGGAATTATGTTTACAGCCGATCCTGTCACCTCCAACCGGAAAGTGCTGTCCATTGATGCCAGCTTTGGGCTGGGTGAAGCTCTGGTTTCCGGCCTGGTAAATGCTGATATATACAAAGTACGGGACGGCAGCATCGTTGATAAGAAGATATCCACCAAGAAACTGGCCATCTATGGATTAGAAGAGGGCGGTACGGAAAAGCGGGAGATTGAACCGGAACAACAGAACAGGCAGACGCTGACGGACGAACAGATTATACAGCTTGAGAAAATGGGCAGAACAATTGAAACCTGTTTTGGCTGCCCCCAGGACATCGAGTGGTGCCTTGCTGATGATACTTTCTATATCGTACAGAGCCGCCCTATCACTACTTTATACCCTGTACCGGATGTGAAAGACGGGAAAAACCACGTGTACCTGTCGTTCGGCCATCAACAGATGATGACCGATGCCATGAAACCATTGGGCATAACCTTTTACAAACCTTTTTTCAAGATGGTCAGCGGCTCGGATCTGGTCGATGCTGGCGGAAGGCTTTACATGGATGTATCGAGCTCACTTATCTCGCGGGTGGGGAAAGTAGTCCTCAGCAGATATCGCAGTTCCGACGTTCTGGGATCGAATGCCCTTTTCAAATTGATGGAACGGAGAGATTTCCTCAAGACGCTGTCTCGAGAAAAGTCAGCGTTGACCTCGAATACCATGCTATTGGGGATTTTGGCCATGGTGATTAAAGCTATAAAGCTCTACCGGAAGAACGATATGATGGTCGTCGAAAAAACGATTGCCCGCAACAGGGCACTGATCCGGGCAGTGGAGCAACGGGCCGCTAGCATGTCCGGGGACGACCTGTTTGATCTTATTCTTCAGACTGGAAAGGAACTGGCGGACAGCACTTCTAATGGCATGGCATTGATGGTTGTCGGGGGCTTCGTCTCAAACCGGCTCAATAAGAACATGGAAAAATGGTTAGGCGAGAAAAATGTTGCCGATATTCTTTCCCAGTCGGTATCTAACAATGTTACTTCGGAGATGGGACTCGAGCTGATGGATGTAGCGGATGTTGTCCGGAAATATCCGGCAGTGCTTGAATATTTCAGGCATGCCAGTGATAAAACTTTTTTTGAGGATCTGGCCGGACTGGAAGGCGGCGATGCCGTCAGTGATTCCATACGGGCATACCTGAAAAAATACGGAATGCGTTGTACCGGGGAAATCGATATAACCAGGCCACGATGGGGTGAAAAGCCGACCATACTCATTCCCATGATTCTCAGCAATATCAGGAATTTCGAACCGGGTGCCCACGGCATCAAATTCGAGCAGGGACGGCAGGAAGCGGAACAAAAGGCACGGGATCTACTGAGCCGCCTGGAGCAATTGCCCGGCGGTAAGAGAAAGGCCAAAAAAACAAGGAAGATGATCAGCGTTTTGCGCAATTTTATTGGCTATCGGGAATACCCGAAGTATTTCATGGTCTGGTATTTCTGGATCATCAAGCAGGCGCTGCTCAAGGAGGCCGGCAAGCTGGTGCAAAAGGGAGTCATCCGGGAGAAAGAGGACATTTATTATCTAACTTTTGAGGAACTCAGAGAGGTAATTAAAACAAACCGGCTGGATTACAGCATTATAACCAGGCGAAAAGAGGAACACAAGGCTAATGAGAAGCTGACGCCGCCGCGGGTGATGACCTCCGAGGGCGAGATAATATCTGGTGAATATGACACGATCAATATTCCACAGGGAGCTTTGGTGGGTGCCCCCGTTTCATCCGGTATTACCGAGGGGCGGGCGCGGGTCTTGTTAAGGATCGAGGACGCCAATATAGAGGAAGGCGATATTTTGGTCGCCAAATTCACCGATCCCGGTTGGACACCGCTGTTTGTGTCTGTCAAAGGCCTGGTAACGGAAATAGGCGGGATGGCGACACATGGCGCCATTGTTGCGCGGGAATATGGTCTGCCCGCAGTTGCAAGTGTGCAAAACGCTACCAAGCTGATCAAAGACGGGCAGCGAATCCGGGTAAACGGAACCTTAGGATATGTAGAAATCCTGTAACAAGGAAGATGTTATTTTCCTGCTGTGCGGCTGGATAAATAATGTGAAACTGTAGAACTGGCAAAGGGTCGCTTCTACAGGGTAAGAAAAGAATTGGGGTGCCAGCTTGTGAAAAAGAAAAAAGTAAATACAAACTTCCTCCTGCTCTTGCTTGGCAGAATGGTCTCTGATACAGGGACAAGCGTACTTATGGGAATTATTCCTCTGTATATCATTGATATTGGCGGTTCGGCGGCCACTGTGGGACTATTTTCATTTGTGTCTTTGATGCCTGCTTTGCTTATGTACCCATTTGCCGGAGTGCTTGGGGACAGATTGAACCGGAAGACGATCATGGTAGCAACCAACCTGGCCAGCGGCCTGGTATTACTGGGTTTGGCTTTAGCGGCATATTCAGACCAAATGAGCCTTGCCTTGCTGCTTTCGATTCAGGTAATCGTGTCTTTATTGAACGGGTTGTTTGATCCGGCAACAAAAGGAATGTTACCCCAGCTGGTGACTCAGGATGAATTGACCCGAGCCAACTCAGCAGTCGCATCGCTCAGAACCTTGTCGGCCATGCTCGGACCTGTCATTGGTGCAGCTCTGTATGCAAGCACAGGCATCACAATCCTGTTTTTTATTAACGGAGTTACCTTTTTGCTTGCGAGCCTAAGCGAGCTGATGATCAAGTATGAGCATTTTATACAAGAAACGGACGAAGAGGTGCCAGGAATTTTAACAGATTTGTCGGTAGGTATCAGATTCATTTTTAATAATAAAGTCATTCGTAAACTATGCGTTTATTTTTTGGTCATATACGCTTTGATTCAACCTGTATTTTCTGTAGCCCTGCCTTTGTTTTTCAGGACACGGCTGGAATATTCCGACACTTATTACGGTTATTTGCAAATGATATTTATATTGGGGGCGTTGTTGGGCAGCATTCTGACAGGTGTATTGTTTGGCAAAGAGAAAAAGGTGACCAAATCGCTTGTAATTGGATGTATCCAGCTCATGGGTACGTTGCTGGCGTTTTCGATCTTGTTGTTCCCGTACAGTTTATCAGTACTGGGAAATGATACGATTTTATACTTTGCTTTGCTGGCGGGGGTTCTTTGTCTGTTAAGTATCGCTATGATGTTTGTTAACGTTCCGGTTCAGACCTTTATTCAGCGAAATACTCCCAACGAATATATGTCCCGGGTGTTTTCGATTGTTGGAATGATTACGAAGGGGGGTATACCGCTTGGTGCATTTGTGTATGGATTGATCCTCAACAATGTTGAGATTCATATTGCCATACTGGCATCTGTTTTATTGGTGATATTGATTTCTGTTATGTTTATGGTCTCGTTTTTAAAGAGTCCTGACATTTAAGCAAAGGCGGAGAATAGAGCTGACAGGCTATACCACATAGTACCTGAGGTTCCCGGATCTGATCCCGCAAGATATAAAACAAACTTCACTAAAAAAACTTGAGATTATATTTTTTATAACTCGTTTGACCAACCCGGTCATTAATTATGAAACGCCAAATTACCGGGTTGGTGTTTGGTTTTATAGCAACAAAGTAATGTGGGAATGCAGCTGTCAAAGAGTTTGCCCGCAATTGTTATGATTGGCCTTTTTCATAGATAGCAGCTTTTGTGCATTTAGCAAATTAGTAATGATTGGTTTTAATTATTCCGGTTCATAAAATACCAGGATTAAGGAAGTTGTTAATCAAGTGTAAAAGTTTCAATAAATTATAACAGTTACACGCTGTTTCTTGCCAGGATATGTTACATTTTCAACTAGAGTAATTAATAATAATTATCTAACAACTTGTTGCTATTGGTGTAAAAAAGAAAATGAACTTTTACACCAGAACCAACTTGGTAAACCGAATGAGGAAATGATTCAAAAATCGGATTATTTCCAAGTGAAGGAAAAGAGCAACATTTGAATCTGATACAGTCCGGAAAAAATACACACTTTTAGGAAGGTTGCCACATTATTAAAAGAGAACAGTTTGAAAACTATTTAGGGGGTTATGCAAATGCAAGAGGGGAATATGAATGAGAAAAAACTGGATCTGATTTTATTGGCTGTCCGGCAACTGGCGAAACAACAGAAAGAATTGAAACGTCAAGTAGCCGAGATGGATGAACGTTTGGCAGAACTGAACCGGGCTACCGCCAATGAAACGAATTCGGAAGCATCTGGATCGCTCGAAAACGAGGCGCAAGTTTGCCTGCTTGATGGTCAAATGATGACGCCGGAAACAGCCAGTTTCCAAATACAAAAAGAATTGCTGGAGTTAAAACGGCGAGTTAAGAAATCAGAATGGGAGCCTTTTGCGGATTCGGTGTGATTGATTCCTCCAGTTTTAAAATAGATTTTGGATTTACAGGTGATATTTTGTCCTGGTTTTTTTTGGATAGTTTCCTTTTTTCCGGGCAATCTAATAATACTTCCGGTTATCTTGAAGGAGGAAAGGAAATGGGTATTTTAGGCGGGAATCCGCAGCAAGAACCGCTTCATTGCGGGGAAGTGTTCGATATTTATAATGCCTTGTCTGTTGCCCAGGCGGGAGTAAGCTTCTTGCCAGATATTTGTTAACAATGCGGGGGATGAGGATCTTGGAAATTTTCTCAGAGACAAGGTTGACAATTTGCTTCGCCCGCAAATTGACCAGTTAACTGAGATCCTGAAAATAAATGGTATTGTTTTGCCGCCCGCCCCGCCGGAAAGGCCGAATGCCGACCTGGAGAGCATTCCGCCGGGTGCAAGGATTAATGATGCTGAGATTGCTGTTGCTGTGGCCAAAGATATTTCCCTGGGGCTGGTCGCATGCTCCCAGGCTATGGGCAAGGCATTTCGGGAAGATATTGCCATGATGTTCGGAAAGTTTCATATGGAAGCAGCCCAATACGGTCTAAAACTGCTGAGAATAATGAAGAAAAAGAATTGGCTGGTTCCGCAGCCCCTGTATGCCAATACCACGATTGAAACGAATTGAATCAGTAACATCAAAAGAGCTGCCCGAATGAAGGGTAGCTCTCATCTTATCGACAAAGGTTGAGGATGCGACTTTTAGAAGCGGAGTAACCACAAAGCGACAATGTTTGCCTGTTTCCCTTCCGGCATACAATCCTGCTTTGCAGAGGTTTGGTGTTCCTTATCATATTGTTTTTAAAATAAAGGAAGTTTGAGATGAATTTATTTATATATATAAGAGTGCCAGACTAAAACAAATTCAGCTGGACAGGTTGAAGGAAGTAAGGAATGTTCATATGCGGATTAAGTGATGAGAGCAAGCAGGGGTTAGCCAGGATTTCTTCAGCAGATACTTCCAGCCAGGAAGGATGTTTGATATGGCGCTTTCTGTCCGCTTCTCTGAGTTCTATATTGAGCACAGTTTGACCGTAACGGTCCAGGAGAGTAATGTGGGAATGGTAACCACGTTTTTGATGAAAATGTATGCGTTGGTCCAATCTTATCTCGGTTATCTGGTCCTGCGGGAGTTCATGTCGTTCACCAATGAATAATTGAACTTCAACAGGATTGCCATTTCCATTTATCCATTGCTCTAGTGCTAAGCGAAGAACATGTTTGGCTAAAGAGACAGAGGAGATGTTTAATTTGCAGATGCGCTTTTTTTCTGGAGCATGCGAAAAGAAAGGATTCTTTAATCTGCTCATGCGTTGTACTAATTTCCCTTTACATTCAGGGCAATGGTATGTTTTATGGCGAACAGCTTCTTTTGGCAAAACAATTTTGCCGGTTGAACTAACACCGTAGGGAATAGCCCGGTAGCGCCGGCGGTATTTAGCCCGTATTTTTGCTTGCTCCATAATTTTTATCCTCCATTCATACACATTTATAAACCCTGCCTTTTTAAATATTATAACAATCATTTGAATATAATAATATATTATAATTTTAATGACAATATTTGTAGTAAAATAGTGATAAAAATACGCAGTAGTCCCGTGATTGAAAGATATAAAACAAGCCACTTGGCGAGAGTGGCTTCAGAATGTAAAAATGGAAAAGATTTTTTACTTAATCTCTGGTATTCCTGTTTTTTATTTGAAGCAGTCTGGCAATGTTTTCACACGTTTTTACCAGGTTTTCCGGCCCGTGTTTCAAGGCTTCCGGTAGAGTTGTCACTCCCTGGACGATGCTGAAAGCAGCATCAATTCCATGGTCAAACACAGCTTCATAATCTGACCCAAGCGAACCGGCAACAGCGATCACAGGAATACCATGTTTTTTGGCCCGCTCGGCCACTCCGGCCGGGGCTTTGCCATAAACAGTCTGGGAATCGATTTTTCCCTCGCCGGTAATAACCAGATCGGCATTGAGTAAATGGTGGTCGAACTTGGCAAAATCAAGGACTATATCAATGCCTTTTTTCAATTTTCCATCCAGAAAGGCAACGACGGCCGCTCCCAGCCCGCCTGCTGCACCTGCGCCGGGGATGTCTTTTACGGGTTTTCCGAGACATTTTTCCAATACCCTGCCATAATTGGCCAGATTTTCATCCAGGATTTGCACCATTTCTTTCGTGGCTCCTTTTTGGGGACCGAAAACAACAGAAGCTCCTTTTTTTCCGGTAAGCGGATTATCCACATCGCAAGCGGCTTCAATTTTTACATTGTTTAATCGCTTATCCAGGGAAGTGATGTCAATAGAGGCGAGTTTGCCAAGCAAATCAGCCCGGGGGGACAATTCCTTTCCATTTTGGTCCAGAAACCGGGCTCCCAAGGCAGCAGCCATCCCGATTCCGCCATCGTTAGTGGCAGAACCGCCAAGTCCCAGTATAATGTGCTTTACACCATGGTTTAATGCATCAATAATCAATTCTCCTGTGCCTTTGGTGGTGGTGATCATTGGATTTCTCCGATCACTTGGTACCAGATGGAGCCCTGACGCGGCAGCCATCTCAATAAAAGCTGTCTTTCCGTCGCCGGATATGCCATAAAATCCGTTCAGCCTGTTTCCCAGAGGGCCTGTGACCGGCAGGCGAATCACCTTTCCGCCAGTTGCATTAACAAGTGACAGCGCTGTTCCCTCACCGCCATCCCCAATCGGAATCTTGACGAAGTCGGCGGATGGATCAACTCTGCGAAAACCTTCTTCGATCCCCTGACAAACTTCTGCGGCGCTCATGCTTTCTTTAAAGGAATCAGAAGCAATGACGATTTTCATCATTTTCCACCTCTTTTTTTCAGAAAATCCGTCCCTTTCTGGCGCAAAAGAGACTGGTAATGCAGCCATGTTCATAAAAAATTCATCCAACCGATAATTTGTTCGCTATTTGATGTAAATCGCATTTTCAACCATCATTTGATTAAACTTATCTCATCAGCAATGTTTTTTATGGGGGATAATTGCTTTATTCTGACTCTACTCCATATCACCAACTTTATTTTAAATCTATAAGAATATTATATTATACTTAGGTAATCTCCTGGTGTTCAAGTAAAAGCATTCTTTTTTGCCATTCATGAAACTTGCCGATTGCACTGATTTCTAAGGAGGAATCTGGAATGATAGAATTAAGGGGAAAATATAACACAGCAAAAGTTTTTACAAATAATATCGATGAAAAAGCCGTTGGACAGATTATTGAATTATGTAATCAGGAATTTGCCGGAAAAAGTAAAATACGTATTATGCCTGACGTCCATGCAGGTGCAGGATGCACAATAGGAACAACAATGACGATACAAGATAAAATCGTTCCCAATCTGGTTGGGGTAGATATTGGTTGCGGCATGTATACTGCAATTATTAATAAACATAAAGATGAAGTGAATTTTGACCAACTGGATGATATTATTCGTAAAAATATTCCCCATAGATTTGGTGTTCGTTCCAAATCACAGCGCCATCCCCTTTCTAAACGTGTAAACTTCAGGGATGTTCGTGCTCCGTTTAGTGTGAACAGAGCTAAGGATTCCATTGGTACACTCGGCTCTGGAAATCATTTCATCGAATTAAATGAACTGGATGATCAGATTGTTTTGGTGATTCATTCCGGTTCTCGTTACTTTGGTAAACAAATTGCTGAGTATTACCAAAAACATGCTTATGATGAATTAATGAATACAAAGGCTGAAAAAATTATTAACAGGTTGAAGAAAGAAGGACGGCAGGCTGAAATTCAGGAAACTTTGCGTTCTGTAAAGAAGGTGGAAATTTCCAGGGACCTGGCTTACCTGGAAGGTCAAAGTTTCCGTGATTATATAAATGACATGCAGCTTGCCCAGGAATATGCTATGCAAAATCGTAAAGCTATGGCAGATGAAATTATTAAACGAATGAACTGGGATGTTGTTGATAGCTTCACTACGGTCCACAATTACATTGACACAAAAAGTATGATTCTTCGTAAAGGTGCCATATCCTCCCGGTCAGGGGAGCGTGTCATCATTCCAATCAACATGAGGGATGGCAGCATTATTGCTATTGGCAAAGGCAATCCTGATTGGAATTTTTCTGGTCCACATGGTGCAGGACGGGTACTAAGCCGTTCAAAGGCCAAGAAACAGATTGAGCTCGAGGCTTTTAAGGAGAGTATGAAAGGTGTATGGACGACTTCAGTTGGCCAGAATACACTGGATGAATCCCCTCTGGCATATAAACCAATTGAAGAAATTGTGGACAATATTGGTGACAGTGTTGAAATCCGGTATATTATAAAGCCACTTTACAATTTCAAATCAAATTAAAAAGTAAGGTTCGAAAAGTTACTCGTTTCATATGAGTAGCTTTTTTTGTTGGAGATTATATTATTTTTGTATAATCTGTATTTTATTTATCCTCATCTGCGATAGTTAAGATATAGAATATCAATCCGGGAGAATTTACGATGAGGTTGTTTGGAGTTTTACCAGAACAGTTCTTTTATTTATTGGCAGGAACCAATAAACACTTGTATGCAGAAGCCTTGCCGCTTCTGTTTGAACTGTCGCAACGAGAAAGATTTTGAATTTGCTTGAATGTAATGCGCGACTTGCTGCAGAAGTTGATCGAAAACAAGAGATCCATTTTAATGACAGAGATAAAGACAGGGTTTCCAATAATACTGAATCCCAATTCACGCTTGATGAATTGTCCCGAGCCCAGGCATATACCATGCAGGGCTTTTGCCTTGACCGTGAAAGAAATGCAAATCCGTTCGGTTTATTCCAGGAGAATTATAACCATTGAGAATCTTGCAAGTTTCCATCAATGGATGCACCAACGTGCCAGTGAACAGGGGTTGGTTATTTTTACCAGGGAATTCCCGCGCCGTACGTTGCAAATGTTTCTTTAAAATTGACTCATTATCTGAAATCAAATTGTTCATATATCCCCGTTTACCACTGGGGTACATCGATGTGGGCGGCATTCGCATATTTGAGTTTATTAAAACTGACTTCTTTCAGAAACTGGAGCCCATTTTGATGGATGCGGCAACATTCATGAAAGCTGCCCACATTACTGAAAAATTGGGGCAGCCTTGTTATTTCCTTTATAGTTGATGATATTAATTGATAATATTCTTCTATTTTTGCCATTCATCCTTAAACAGAGAAAATATAAGTTGATCGTATTTACTTTGTTGAATCCAATAATGTTCTCTTAAACGTCCTTCCAATATAAAATTAAAATTCTCAAGGATTCTGATGGAAGGAATATTGACGGAATAAGTGGTAGCATAAATTTTATTCAGATTGAGGTGTTGATCAGAAAAAATACGGTCAAGAAAAAGTTTAACCATAATCTTTCCCCAACCCCGGCTGCGATGATGTTTTGGGAGATAGTACCCAAATTCGGCACTTCGGTTTCTGCTGTTAAAATCAAACAAGTTGATTTTACCTATCAAGTTTTGTCGTGAATCAATCAACAGAAACATTTTATTTCCGTCAATCTGCATTTTGTTCATTAACAGGTTTTTATAATCTTCCTTTGTACCCGAAGCTGTTAAAGGCCGGCATGTAAAGAATTCTCTCCCGTTGTCCTCTGCTTTCCATCGGTATAATTCATCCAGATAATCCAACTGAAAAGGGATAAGTTTATGCTGATTCATCGTTTCACCAACTTAAGCTTCTTTAGTCGTAACTGGATAGAAGATAACCTCCAACCATCTGCCTTATTCCCTATATAAATAACAACAGGCTGACTGCCATCACCGCCATGCCGCCGATCAACCCATAGATGGATAAGTGAGCTTCATCATATTTTTTGGCGGCGGGCAATAATTCATCAAGCGATATAAAAACCATAATGCCTGCTACAGCTGCAAAAATTATTCCGAACAGGATGTCATTAAGAAAAGGCATTAAAATAAGGTACGCAAGAATTGCGCCGACTGGTTCAGATAATCCGGATAAAAAGGAATGTTTAAATGCTTTTCTTTTATCGCCTGTTGCAAAGTAGATAGGTACGGATACAGCAATGCCCTCCGGAATATTATGAATCGCAATCGCAACTGCAATCACGATACCGAGTTTTGGATCCTGAAGGGCGGAAGTAAAAGTAGCGATCCCTTCCGGAAAGTTATGAATGGAAATAGCGAGTGCAATAAATGTGCCCATTTTTAATAATTCCGGGTTATCCACCGCTTTTTTTGCTTGATTCATATCTTCCACTTTTTTAGGCTCATGCGGGTTTCCGTATGTTGGAACGAACTTGTCAATTAAAGCAATAAAAATCATCCCGCCAAAAAAACCGGCAACGGTTACCCAGTTCCCCATTTCAACACCCATCGCTGCCACAAGTGCATCCTTTGCCTTTACAAAAATCTCAATCATGGATACATAGATCATTACACCGGCAGAAAATCCAAGGGCTAGCGATAAAAATTTGGTGTTTGTTGTGGATGTCATAAATGCCAGACAACTTCCGATTCCTGTTGCAAGACCTGCCATGAGCGTCAATCCAAATGCCAGTAAAAGATCTTCAGACAACGTATTTCCTCCTTTGTTATATTTTGGTTTGCATGAATCATTCAGGAGTGATTGGATGATTTCGGGAATATGTGCGCCACATCCCCCCTGGAACTTGAGGCTAATCAACAGGACAGCTCAATACTAACCGCCACCGTTTTTTTCATTTGCCCTTATTTTTGTATACCTGACCATGTCGTTTAGACATTGTTTTGCTGATTACATTAATGCTGCTTTGGATTGATTTTCCCAGTATATCGACCCATGAAAGGTGACATCAATCATAATCGTGTTCTCTTTTATTTTTAAGGAAATACAAATAACTATTTAATATTATCATTTCTTAAGATAGAAGAAGAATGATATTAGACCGTCTTTTATATTTTAACATTATTAAAACATTTGAAGTGCTTATCTTTAATCTATCAAAAAATAAAGTTGGAATAGTCTTATAATTCCTTTGTTTTGGAGTGTACGCATTTCAAATATACATAAAAAAAGAGACATGATAGATTTACTTTTAGAATAGTCTTTTTCACAGTTACGTTGTTAAAGAACTGGAACTCTCGGCTTGTTTTTTAGTGTTGCAGACTCAGCGATCATACAATAATTTTTCGGTTGTTGGGAGGAGGCAAACCATGATTAAATGTATCATATTTGATTTGGATGGCACGATCGGAAAAACGTTGCCTTTGTGTATTACAGCATTTAAGAAGTCGATAGAACCACTGGCCGGCAGAACTTTAAGTGATCAGGAGATCATTGATACTTTCGGGCCTTCTGAAGAGGGAACGGTTCGGGCACTGATCCCGGAACATTTCGATCAGGGAATCAGGGATTATATTAGATATTATTGTGATCTGCACAGAATATGTGACTCTCCTTTTGATGGGATTATCGAAGTACTTGAATTTGCAAAAAAAAGGAATGTACGTTTAGCTATGGTTACTGGAAAGGGAGAACAGAGTACAGAAATTACCCTGTCAGTATTTGGCATTCGATCTTATTTTGAGTTAATCGAAACAGGTTCTCCGAATGGGCCCAGGAAGGTACAGGGAATTAGGAATGTTTTGGAGCAACTTCGAGTTGCCCCCGAGGAAAGCTTATATGTCGGCGATTCTCCAAGCGATATTATTGCGGCAAGAGAAGCCAAAGTCCCAATAATTGCGGCGGCATGGGCAAATACTGCCGATAAGGAACAACTTCAGTCTTTGCGACCAGACAAGTTATTTTCCACCGTTAGTGAGTTCATACGATACATCGAACAGGTTTGTCAATAAGTCGGTTACCGGAATAGAATTTCTTATGTTGGATGCTCAGTGTCAAACAAGAGATGGACCCCAGACTATTTGCCGGCGGGATGGAGTTGTGTAAGGGTTGCCAGGCATATTTACCTATACTAAGAACAATGCTTTCTCCCAACCCCTTTCGAGGGGGGAGAGGAGAAAGCACTGAGATTTATTTACAGCATCCAGGCCGTTGCAGGTTCTACAATAGTTGCTTATTTCTCACGGAAAGCCCTCTTTGAATCATTTCCTTATTAGTATCAGTCGGCGGAAGTTGCGGGGGTGAGGATGCCAAGCCACCACCACCGTCAGGGCCATGTAAATCTGCTTCAGTCCAACCTGGAAAAAGGTTGTGCAATGACTCATGAAGGGCGATTTTGGCATAACCGGTATAAGAGTATTGTCTACGGTTCCCTCCAGGTCCAATGAATTTATAGAATTCAGTACCTGTGATCCCGTTTTTGTGGCGGGTATGCCCTGCAATTAATTCTGAAAGAGGGGCACCGGGCATTTTTTGTTGAATATACGAATGGTCTACATCGTTGACGAAATGTAGCACCAAATTATCTGTAACTGCTCCAGTTCCCCATACTACTTCAACGCGATGTGGTGAACCTTGCATACATTCATCAAAAAGGTCCTGAATCGTACTATTAAGACCAAGCAACCAGCTTTCATCTGAATTTGTATGATCAACAAGTTTTACTACATAAATTGCCATAGCTAACCTCCGCTTTTAAGTCTTGTGGATTTTTATATTTTCCGATACAACATATCCAAAGTTTGTTTTTACGGAAAAAATTCTTCAAATTGTAGAATGATTTCAGAACCGACTGGAACGAGTGTTCCGGCAGATGGAAACTGTGCCTTTACTTTATAGGGCGTAGATGATCCAATGACCTCGGGATCTTCGACTATTTTTATCGAGTTGAGGAATTCGGCGATTTCCCGACCAACCTGAATAGGTCTGGGATTCCCATCCTGGTTAAGATTTGCGGTTCCGGTAACGCAATCATTTACGGTACCTGCTGAAAAGCAGCGTAATGCTTCTTCAAGAGCCATGTTATATGTCCCAATCATATTTGGTACACGAATCATGGGACCTTCAGGGGTTGTCACTCTGCGCAAAGGAATGGCAGCAGGTTTGGTGAGGGAGACATTACTCGGATCAAAAACTTTTGGAGGGTTAATTTGTCCTCTCGACAGTTTAATGGCATGGTCCATAACGGCATTTATCAACTTTGTATACTTGTTGATCGCATCCAAAAGTACATCATTCGGGGGAAGATCTTTGAAAAACATTGGATTTCTAAGGGCAAACTGGAGATCATTCCTGACCTGGATATAGTACAATTTTTTCTCTCGAGCATCACGAAGAGCAAACAGAAAATCATCTTGTTCTTCCGGGGTGGGAACCGGAAGAGGAAGCGTATTGTAAGATGCAATCTCCGTTTCATATCCAAAGGCGTTTGCTTTTGCTATTTCCGGGAAGTTCTTGAATCTGTTGATCACTTCATTAATCTCTATGGTAGGACTAATTGTTGCGCCACTTCCTCTCTGAAACATTGTTGCGTGATATTCAGACCTCGTACTTGTACTCTGATTAGCCTGCTCATATTGACCTTTGAAAGACCCTCCATAAAGCAATCCGTTTAATTCAGCTTGCAGCGTTGTAGTCAATTCAGTCTGTTTGGATATTGAAACAGAAGTGATCCGGATTACGGCGTAAAACTCTCCTCCTGTTTGGATTCCTCGTACAAAACTGTCTCCGTATGCTGTCTTGAATTCATCAAAGCGAAGTGCGTCAAGTAAGGCTTTTGCTTCAGGTTTTACACGAAAATTTTTTCCTCGCATAAATGGATTTTGGACAATACAGCTTGCAACGAGGAAGGAGGAAGTCGAGTTAAAGTTCGTGGATTCTGAGAACTGTGCTTTGGCAGAGGCTGAAATAAACCCGTATCGCCCCTTTCCTTCAAATGACATTCCCAAACGATTCATAAGTTCTTCATGCGAGTTAATGATTGTGACTGATGAATGAACCTCCATTCCAGGTGCAACAGGATTTTCTGTAACAGAGAATCCTTCTAAAGCAGTACCAACAACTTCTCCGGTTTCGCTGTTAAAGCCCATTCCTATTTCTTCGTCATTGTACTCAATGCGCTTTATTTGGGAAATCGGCATGATCGTATCCTCCCATATTTGGTAACTTCAGTGTTTAGACAAATCATTCGATTATATTTTGGACAGTTAATGGATTGTTTATTATAAAAGAAGGAAGTTCCTTATCAGGACAAGACCATGATGATTAAAGGTGCTTACAGCGGAGGACATGATTGCGTGGAGAAATTATAAATAATTGTTCATAACCAAAGCTGAGCCAATTAAAGGAACCGCTTTTTCTGTTTGGAAGAGTATATTCTAAACGTATCTTTGACTTGCCAATGAGCATCGAACAATTAAACTTGTTAAAGTGGAAATAAGAAGGCGATCATCATTCCTTTAGAAGCAATATAAAAAATTTTTCATTATAATTACTTTTTATATTTTTTAATATCATGCCTAATCATTTAATCTATCAAAAAAGATCAAAGTCTTTCGTACTGAATATGAAATATATTGATTGCAATCAAAACTGTGAACCAGTCAACATCTTTCATCGATAAGCCAAGCTCTATTCCGCATATAAATAAAAAGCGATTGTTTCAAAATGATATTCACCCATGAGCCCAGATAAACATAGGGTAATCATGACCAGGCCCATTTGCCAGCGGGATGGAGGTGCGTAAAGGTTGCCAGGCATATTTACCGCTATGGCTTTATTGGTTAAAGAGGTAATCACATTCATTTCCTATATTAAGAACAATGCTTTTCCCCAGCCCCTTTCAGCGGAAGAAGAGGAAAAAGCGTTGAAATTAATGGCAGAAGGAGATCCAGAAGCACGCAATCGGCTGATTGAGCATAATCTTCGTTTGGTGGCACATATCGTCAACATGATATAGACACAAAACAAGGTAACAAAATCATTGTACAGTCAGGGTTTGAACTGGAGAAGGTGAAGGCGTCCAGGAACAATGTTGTTTATAGGAAGCAAATTGTGGATCGGGAGCAGCCGGTTATTTTTGTTGAGTGAAGAGTGGACAGGCTAAGGAAATGTTTTTGAATCAGAACATTTATGTCATTTGTTTAGAAGATGGATTTACTCCCGATCTTCCTGGGGAGAGGGGAACAAAAGATGTTCCAGCAGCATTTTTTGTTCCCCGCATGTAAAGCCGCTGGTATTACTCCAATCCATTCCAACATCAAGCCAGCAAAGATTTCCTGTTTTTTCTCTCAGGATTGGACCTCTGGCTCCGATGGCTGTTGCGGCGGGGTTTGATCTCCCTTTCCTGAAATACTACAGCGGCTGCTATTTCTTGCAGGGAGGCGGATGGTTTCTTTCTCCTCATTTTTTCTGGACGGACAATTTTTTGGTTTTTTGGCCAACATCCGACAATTCCCTTTGTACCAGCCCCATTTTTCGCAAATTTCCTCGATGGTAAATAAATCATGATATCTGATTAGGATCTTTCTTTGCATCTCGTTATCCAGTTTTTGAAAATTTTTTAACGGAATGATTTCCTTATACATGGGGTAATACTTATCATCTTTTAGCTTTCGATATAATGTTATTCTGGAGATTCCGGTTTTCGGTGCAGCATCCGTACGACTCATCCCTTGACCTACAAGATATAAGGCATAATCAACCTTTTCGTCCTCCAGATTATGACTTGGCTTTTGTCTGGGGGCTCAGGGGTTCAGTATAATCAGATACCCTTTCAAGGGTTTTACCCTCACGCAAGCGAGAGAGTTTACTTTCTGACAATATAAACATCAGCAACATAATCACTGCACCTAAGGTAAATGGAATATTCATCTGCACATCATACAATGCCCCGCCGACCATCGGCCCGAAGATACGCCCAAAGCTGTTGAACGATTGCATAATCCCCAAAGCAGCCCCCTGCCCACCTGATGCATTATTGGTTACCAGGCTCGAAGTAGTGGGACCCAGCAATGTCCAACCTATATTAAATATCGCAGATGTTACGTATAACCATAATACATTGGGCGCCAACAGCATTAGCAGCATACCTGCCGAACCAATCAGCAAACCTGCTTTTACTAATTTTACATCACCAAAGCGCTTAACCAGCCGACCAATCAGACCTCCTTGCAGAACTATACTGACAATACCCAAAACAGCAAATAAAATGCCTATCTCCTTGGGACCAAAGCCGACTTTATCCGCAGCATATGGGGCAAAGATCCCTTGAAACAGGGACGAAGTAAAATTAAAAACAAAGCATATTACAAACAACATGAACAGTGGGTTTTTTACCACTTCCCAGGTAATGCCGGGCCTTTCTCTATCTGTTGTTTTATCATGTTCCTTTAAGGACTCGGGCAAAAAGAAAATGGCAAAGGGCACGGTCAACACAGCCAGACCACCAGCTACAAAAAAGGGCAGGGCAAAATTATCGCTGCCCAACCACCCCCCCAAAGCCGGCCCGATAACCATCCCCAATCCCATGCCTGCACCAAGTATGCCCATCCCCTTGGACCTTTCTGCGCCACTGGTGGTATCGGCAATATAAGCCATCGCGGTAGGCAAAGTAGCCGAAGAAAGAACGCCTGATAATACTCTGATCGCAAACATCATCCACAGCTCAGACACAAAACCGAACAAAGTAAAGGTAATTCCATAGCCAATCAAGCCGATTAACAATACCGGTCTTCGGCCAATCCGGTCAGACAACTTGCCCCAGAAAGGAGCGCAAATAAACTGCATTACTGAATAAGCAGCCATAAAAAAGCCTAACGCAGTTGCCCCACCGCCCAAATCAAAAATTAAAAACGGGAAAATAGGAATCACAATCCCGAACCCCACCATTACCAATAACAAAGTAACAAATAAAACCACTATCGGCTTAAAATTTTTACCCATTCTTTAATCCCCGCTTTTCAATATATGTTGATCCAAAAAGTCCTTCAGCCCTTTATCACGTAATAATCTGGGTATTTTGACCTGATTTTCTGAAGCCCCTCTCAGAATTAATTCCTGTTTTAAACGCTGAAAGCAGCCCGGTTTTACAATTTGCAGCAACAGGTTTGCTATTCGTCCGGCCTTAATGCCAGCCTCGTAACGGGGATTCGTTTGCTGTAGAGCTTTTTCCAAAATCTCTTGCCAAGTGGTAATGTCTGTTGCTTTTTCAGGGTCCTGCACCTCAACGTAAAATACATACCTTCCCACAAGCCCATCCAGGTCAATAGAGGTTGTATAGTCCAGTAAATCAGTTCCCCATTGCCGAGCAGAGGACTTTAATGCAGCCAAAACGGCCTCCTCCGGGGTTTTTTCGGCCGCCACGTTAAGCAATTGCCCTTTTCTGTATAAGAATTCAATTACCGGACTGCCGTTATAGTAATCCACCACCTTGACGACATCGCCCAGTTTATAGCGATAAAGCCCGGCTTGATTGGTTACCACCACCTCATAACTCTCACCCTTCTCCAGTTGCCCCAGGTTTAACACAGTGGGCTTGGGCATTTCTGACTCTGCAACCGGGATAAATTCATGGAAAGCAGTGCGGGGTGTAACCACATAACTAATATCATTCGTGCGGGTACATATTCCAATCATAGCCTCAGTAGAACCGTACACTGCCGAATAGTAAGGGATTGCACCGGTATACCAGCGAAGTTTATCCATGTAGATACTAAAACTTCCTCCAGCCACACAACAAATATATTGTATTTTGGGCCATAATCGATGTGCTATATTCTCCATGCCTCGTTTGGCTTCTGCCGCCAACTGCTTGGCACGCATTGCATCAGGGCTCATCCGCCTGGTCAGCTTAAGCCTGATATCCTGCGCCAGTTCCAAATGTTTGTTTATTTTGCCCTCGCCCAGGTCTTCCGCTAAATTCGGCCACTCCTGTTCCAACACCCGGAATAACTGCAAAATAGGTGATGGAAAAGGCGCGTTAATATAGGCCAGATCTATTTCTCGCAGGGCAAAAAGCAAGTGTAAGTATAGGGCAGTACGTTGGTTTTTCAGTTGCAATATTTCTGGTGGCGATGTCCACATGTAAGGTACGATAAACTTCATGGAATTCATGCCTCCCGAGGTTGCTGCTCCGACGGGGATACCGCCCTTGGTATTCCCGGCCTTTACACTGTTCATCAGAAACAACCCCCTACCGCCGCTCCGGGCCCCTGGCACAGCCTTCAGCAGCATGCCCCGGGTTAACAACATCATATTACTATTAACCACTTTCCTGCTTTCTGCCGTAACTGGTATTAATTTGCTCTTTCCCGTAGTCCCGGAACTCTGCCCAAAATATATTACGGGTAAAGAGGTAAGAATATCGGTTTCACCATCCGCCATTCTTTCAATATAAGGCCGGTAGTCTTCATAAGTGGTTAAAGGAACTTGCTTTTGATAATCTGCGGCTGAAGTTATAGAAGAAAATTGGTATTTGCGTCCATATTCTGATTCGCTGTTTAACTGCAGTATTTCCTTTAATACTGCTTGGTTCACTTCAGTCGCCCGTCGGGTATCCTCTTCAAATTTTTTTCTGTATACATCGGCGGCAACGTTCATGGTAAAGTCAAGTATTTTTTGGATAACAGCCATAATCATTTTCCTTCCTAATCTTTTTCAAGTCTCATATAACAAGTTTATAGTTGTTTTTTAACTACATATTCCACATATAAAGAAATTACAAAAAATTGTAGTTAAAGGGTAATATATATTTTATAAACCCAAAGCCAAAAATTGATAAAAAAGAAAATTCAAATGCTGTTCTTTATATTCTTCTGTTAAGTTATTATTTGCTTAATGAATCCCGTTTGTACAGACATTTAAGCAATCTTTGAAGTTATAGATTGACGAAACTCTTAAGGGATAAATATCCCAAAGCAGAATGTGGCCTCTCATTATTGTAGAATTTTATATATTGATCAATGTCGTTTTTAGCTTCCTGGAAAGAAGAAAGAATATTCCTGGAGCCAAACAGTTTCTTCTTTGCGAAACCAACCTCAATATAAGCGTCTGCGTCAGGATTGTTGTATTCCTTTGATTCTTGGTTCTGCCTGCAATGTTTCAATCGGCATCTTTTCTTTTCGTAATCTATCCGTATTGATATCCCTATGTTGAATAAGTACATATGGTTTTCCGTTTAGCCATTTTTTTAAGCCAGGTATATAATTGATAAATAATTGCAACAGCAAAGGTATATGATGTGACCCCTCAAGGCAGGTAGCCTTTTTTATTATCGATCCTTTATATGACCCTTCTTATAATTGAAGAGATCAGAGATCCTATTGACAATAAAGAAGCTGTGATAATCGGCTTCAGACTGAAGATAAACACAAATGGAGGGAGATCTTTGAAAGCTTAAGTGACTGGGAGTTTTATGAAGCATAGTGCGTAAGCGAAGGAGGAAAGCGGGCAATCCTTAAGAATGGCAGTGACTTTGCCCGCGCCGTAGTACGGTAACGCAACTGTTTCCGAAGAAGCGGCTAGGGAACGCTGACAAAAATCGACCCTGCGCACTTTGTCAACAAGCTCAACAAATGGGTTATACAATTGGAAGAAAAAGAAGACAGGTCTTCTGTTGACATATCGATAATGTGATTTTAAAGGAGTCAGGAAAAGTGAAAACAAAAATTCTTATAGTGGATGATGAAATCGGCCTACTGGAAATGGTGCACACCTTTTTAATCCAGGAAGGATTCCAAGAGGTGGTTTGTGTCACAAATGGGAGGGAGGCAATAAAAAGGGTGAAACAAGAATCCTTTCATTTAGTTTTATTGGACGTGGCTTTGCCAGATCTAGATGGGTTTGCCGTTTGCACCAACATGCGCAAATGGACCGATGCCCCCATTCTCTTTTTGACTTCTCGGACAGACGATCTGGATAAGTTGATGGGTTTTGGCGTAGGCGGTGATGATTACATTACCAAACCTTTCAACATTCTTGAGCTGTTGGCGCGTATCAAAGCCCAGTTAAGAAGGCAACAATTCTATCAAAAACGGGATAAGGAACAAGAAATTTATCATTGTGGCCACTTTCAAGTCAATGTGACATGTGGCCAATTGTTTGTTGATGGGAAAGAAATAAACTGCACTCCTAAAGAATTTTTATTACTTCGCTTCTTTTGCCGCCATCCGAACCGCATCTTTTCCATTGAACAACTCTATGAACAGGTTTGGGAACAACCTTATATGGGAGAAGAAAAAACAGTAGCGATGGTAATTTCGCGTCTTAGAAAAAAACTGGAAAAAGAACCAAAGCATCCCCAACATCTCATCACAGTAAGAGGGCTGGGGTATAAGTTTATAATGGGGAAGTGACCAAAAAATGAAATGGTTGACTAAAATGGGGGCTCGTTTGTTCATCGCCTTTGGAGGATTTCTGTTGTTCTTTGCTGTTACTTTCTTGATCCTTAATATATTGTTAATCAGCATTTTATACGGATTTTTAAACTTAAATGCAATGGATTACCACCAGTGGCTAATGGTTTTGTTTTCCGTATGGGCAATCCTTTTTTTCATCGCCTTTGCTTTTTTTATCAGTATGCCGATCATTCATATTATCCAGTGGTTAGCTTATTTAGCTGGCGGGCGTTATGAGGAACCTCCGTTTCTCTTTTCAAAAACAAAATGGTTTTCTTTGTCTGTTCAATTGTATAAAGAACTATTTGAACACATGCAGAAGTTAACCCAAATCTTGATGCAAAGCAAAAAGACGCAACAACAGTTAAAAGAAAAAAGGAACGAATGGATCACCGGAATTAAACACGACTTAAAAACACCACTTTCCTACATCAAAGGGTATGCCTCGATGATTTATGCCAGCAATAAGTGGCAAAGGCATGAAATCGAGAGTTTTGCCAAAAAAATCGAAACAAAAACAGATGAAATTGAGCAATTGTTTAACGTTCTGGATTTTACCGAAGAACTGGAAAAAGAAAAATTTCCTTTTGATCTACAGCCTTACCCAATCGTTCGCCTCGTTAAAGAAACGGTGATTGATATAGCCAACACCCCTCGATTCGCCTCATATTCCTTTTCCTTCCAAAGTGAATCATCGTCTATTATAGCTATCGTTTATCCTCCATTATTGAGACGAGCTTTACAAAATATCTTAATTAACGCCGCAATACATAATCCTGAAGAAACCAACATCCACACCACAATCAGGCAAAGAAAAAAGAACATTGAAGTCTGTGTAACAGATGATGGATGTGGGATGGATGAAGATACGCTATTAAATTTATTTCAAAAAAAACATCGTGGCACATTAAGAGGAACCGGATGGGGGATGGCCTTGACAAAGCAATGGATAGAGGCTCAGGCCGGAACGGTTGAGGCAAGCAGTCATCTTGGTAAAGGAACCACCATTACCCTCCGTTTGCCAATGAAAAAATAATTTTTACTTTATTGTTACTCACCTGTTAATAGTTATTGAACTCCCTTCCTTATCATGAATAAAAGATTGAACTTAAGGGAGGGGTCTTAATGGACAATATCGTCCAAACACAAAATCTTACTCGCCGGTTCGGGCGAAAGGTCTCCGTACATGGATTAAATTTGCAAGTGCCCAAAGGCAGTATCTATGGTTTTCTTGGACCCAATGGAGCGGGAAAAACAACAACTATCCGCATGCTACTAAGCCTGATTAAACCAACCGAAGGAGAAATCCATCTATTTGGTAAAAAACTCCATCAGCATCGCAAGCAACTGATGAAGAGAGTTGGTTCTTTGGTAGAATCTCCTTCCTGTTACGCACATTTAAGTGGTTACCAAAATTTAAAAATTCTAAGCATCCTACTCCGCGTCCCTCTAAAACGAATTGATGAGGTACTTGAACTTGTCCGTTTGACCGAAGCCGCCCACCATCCCGTCAAAGAATATTCTTTCGGGATGAAGCAACGTCTGGGTATCGCGTCAGCGGTTCTTCATCAACCAGAGCTTTTGATTTTGGATGAGCCGACCAACGGCTTGGATCCAAACGGAATCAAAGAAATTCGCCAGATGGTTATTGACATGCCCCGGCAATATGGTATGACCATTCTCGTTTCCAGTCATCTGCTCAGTGAAATAGAACAGATGGCCACCCATGTCGGCATCATTCATCAAGGAAAACTTTTGTACCAAGACAATATGGAAAAGTTGAGGAAAATGGGCAACAGGAAGTTGGTTATTGGGATTGATCGCCCTCAGGAAGCGATGAAACAGTTAGAATCACTGGGCTGGCAAGCTCATTATGCAGACGGAGTGATTTATATCCCTTTGTCGCACCAAGACTGTACCCAAAGCATCCTTGCGGCGTTAAAGCCGTTTACGATTTCCCGCATATTCGAAAAAGAAAAAACTTTAGAAGAAATATTTATCGAGTTTACAGAAAAGGATCAGAGTTTATGATTCGGGTAATCCAGGCAGAAGGATTAAAGTTGAAGAAGCTGACTTTCGCCATGCCCGTCATTGTTTCAGTTATTTTTATCAGCATGACAGCCTTGGAATGGTATTTATATTTCCGCTCGGGACCAGGAGGAATTTATTCGGCGTTCAATGTCATGTACCTGTTTTTATCTTTTACCGTCTTATTGGAAATCTCCATACTATCCAGTTTGATTGCGACCACTGAGCATGAAGCGCTCGGTTGGAAATGGATGTGTTCCTTGCCTGTTTCGCGCGTTCACTTTCTGCTGGCCAAGGCATTTTGGGTTATCGTATTGCTTTTTATCACCGCGTTAATCATTGTTATTGGTGTGGTCGCATTGTGGATCCTATATACAGATCGCCCACTGCCTGTACAGTTTTTGGTTGAACAAACTTTTTCCAGTTTCCTTGCAGGGCTGCCCGTGTTGGCAATTCAACTTTGGCTTTCAGTTCAATGGGTCAATCAATCATTTCCGTTAAGTGTGGGGATTTTGGGTTCCATTTCAAGTTTATTTATATCCCGAAGCCAAATCGAAATACTCCACTTCTTGCCATGGGCTTATCCCGGAAGAGTTACTCCATTTTTTCCTGATTATTTGAATTGGCTCGGCCTGAGTATTGCATTCGGCTTGATTTTATTGGGTTTGGGAGGCTGCTTCTTTTCAAGGAAAGATCAATATGTGTAAGTCCTGCGGTAATATGTCAAGCTACCAAAAGAAGGCTGGTTTAACCACCCTTCCTTGCGTGTATATTTGTTTGCTACGTAGCAATGCATCAACCAAACGCATAAGTTTTCTTGCCGTTAAGACGAACTTCTCTAAATACCTATGATCATTATCCAGGGCATCATAAAAAGTCCATCCCTGGATAAAACGGAGATAGTCTTTTTTCAAAGAGCAAGTTTTAACTGGAAGTTGATATTGATACACATATTATAGGAGGAGGAAATCTGATGAAAGAGCTAATTACAACAGAATTTATCAAGGTAGAATGGAAAAAGGCCACCCTCCTGATCTTGTGCAATGTCTTAGTAAATATGGGTCTGGGAATCGTTTATTTAAATGATTTAGACTACTTCTTCAAACCCAATTGGTTCACTTTTTACATGCATGCTGTCACTTTTCACGCCATGTTCTTTTTTCCTCTTTATGTGGGGATATTCGCAACGTTCCTTTGTTTCTATGAACACCGGAATGGCGGATGGAAACAATTAGCAACCCTTCCCTATGAACGCCAACAGTTCTATTACGCTAAAGGGATCATTCTCATGTTTCTCACACTCATTACCCAAATCACCTTTTTACTTGGGTATTTACTAACAGGTATGCTGATTTCTGTCCCTGGTGTCATTCCCTGGAAGATGGTCTTTATTAACATGACGGGGGGATGGCTTAGCTTATTTCCTTTAATGGCTGCGCAGTTATGGATTTCATCCAAAATAAAAAATTTTAGTGCGGCCATGGTGATCAATGTATCTTGTGTGCTGCCCAATATTGTGCTAACCGGTTTGCACTCTTCCATCGGAAGTTGGTTACCTTTTACCGCTCCTTACTATGTGATGTTTCCCCAGGGAATCAATCTTTCTCCCCGGTTTGATTTAGTCCCTTATCTTCTTATCATCTTGACCACTTTTTGTGTCTATCTATTTCTAGGTAGAAGATCGTTCGTAAAACGAGAATGGTTTGTTTAATTAAAGAGAAGCTACTGCTTCAACAGCTTAATGGGACTGATATGCAAGACGATTTCCGGAGCAAGCAGATTAAGCGCTAAAAGTATTCCCCACAAATAGAAAGTTCTCCAGATGCGTTAACAGCGAATCGGCTTATATCGGGTTAATTTGCAAGAGAACTATTTCGGTTATAACGTAAATTGGAGGAATATACCAAAAAACTCTTGGCTACCGTCTATCCTATAAAAGTCTGTGAACCTCCCGGGGTTTTTGCACGATCTGCGGTTTACAGACTTTTTATGATTTTGCTATACCGAAAACAGTTGATTTTACTGGTGTTTACACACGGGTTTTGTTCTATCCATGGTTGGAATTGAAACGATTTAACTCATTTCTTGAAAGCTAGATAAATCGGCTTATATAGATAAAAATATATATTAAACCACTTAAAAAAGATTTGCCCTTAATTTGAATCAATATTTGGGATATCCGGTAATACAAATATCTTCTCCAAAGCGTTCAACAGTAATATTTTCAAGTTCAACTGCCAATGCCATCCGTTCAAATCCTGGCCCTGAAATCGGAGTGATACTTTCCTGGCCGCCGAGTAATTTTGGGGCAATAAAGGAAACTACTTTCCCTACAAGTTTAGCTTCAAGCATTGACCAGTTGAGTCCTCCGCCGCCCTCAAGCAGCACTGATAGAATTCCGTTTTCAGCCAAATGCTTCATTGCTTTTGCCAAGTCTACACGTGGTCCACTGCCCGTGCGGATTACTTTTACTCCACGTTCAATCAGTTGTTTTTCTTTTTCTGTTTCGGCTTCGTCCGTACAAAATACCCAGGTTGGGGCTTCGTCTGTAGTTGTCACCAGTGGTGTATCAAGCGGAATTCTGAGCAGGCTGTCGGCCACAATCCGGGTTGGATTTTTGCCTCCGCCCCCAGGTAAACGTGTAGTCAAGCTTGGACGATCTTTTAAAACGGTTCCGATCCCGACCATAATACCGTCGTTCCAATGTCGCATATAGTGAACGTTTTCTCTTGAAGATTCATTGGTTACCCATTTGCTGTCGCCGTCTGAAGTGGCAATTTTTCCGTCCAGGGTCATTGCCGTTTTCATTGTAACAAGTGGCATCCCGGTCCGCTTGTAATGTTCCAAGGCAAGATGTTTGGTATCTTCATGGTTCACTATAAAAAACCTCCATTTACAAAGTAAATTTATATGTAAATTTATACAAATCGGTCCGGCTGGTTAACAGACAATATTCTACCAGTTTGCTGGATGCATCAAACGTTTTCCGTACAATCCTTGCAACAGGAACATCCTCAGGCATTTCCAAAAGGTTTTACTATTGGAAGCCTTATCCACGGTCAAATCTTCTTCACATGTAATTGGTTTTCTTCCAAACAGGTACGATCTAAACCCAAGATCAGATTAACCGCCTTGAAAAACTAATCAGGTTTCAATTCCTCATAGGTATGATCTAAACGTTTATGCCTACAGCTGTACGGGATAATCTAACGGCGTTTCAATTCCTCATAGGTACGATCTAAACTAATGATTTCTATTTCTGCCGGATGTTTCAACGGAGGTTTCAATTCCTCATAGGTACGATCTAAACTTTATTGTAGATTTGAACCATTTATATGTACGATCATACAAAGTTTCAATTCCTCATAGGTACGATCTAAACGCAACGGTTGAGACGGAATATGGAGATGTGGTTGTAAAAGGGTTTCAATTCCTCATAGGTACGATCTAAACTCTAAAATAGTTTTCAGTTCAATCAGTGTCATCCTCGTTTCAATTCCTCATAGGTACGATCTAAACGGGGAAAAACGATGCTTGACCGAATGGTTGAAATAGCGTTTCAATTCCTCATAGGTACGATCTAAACGAAATCGCAAATAGTTTTGGATGGAAATCAAGGAAAAGATCGGAAGAGCACAGTCTGAACTCCAGTCACTAGCACC
>CBEULT010000023.1:0-41295 GCA_965544045.1 uncultured Thermoactinomyces sp. | reverse complement strand
TCTTCCATATCTCATTTTCAAGGTGCATTTTTTCAACCGCTCATCGCGGCGACAAGTAGTAATATATCACGGTAACTTAAAAAGGTCAAGCATTTTTTTATAAAACTTATATCTAATTTATAATCATAAACAAAGCCCTTCCTTTCGCATTGAAAAGAAGGGCTGTCCAATCACTTTTCATCTGCCCGCCTGATCCAATTCGGCAATTCGCGAATTGCTTGCTCAACCGGCACATCCTGTGACACACCGGATCGGCGCAGCTTCAATTCAACCAAACCATCTCCAACTTTGGATCCCACCGTAATGCGAACCGGAATTCCAAATAAATCAGCATCTTTAAATTTGACTCCCGCCCGCTCTTTACGATCATCAAACAAAACCTCATATCCTGCAGCTTTGAGTTCAGCATACAAGGTCTCTGCGGTTTCTGCCTGCTGTTCATTCTTCATATTGACCGCAATCAGATGCACGGTATACGGAGCAATATCCACTGGCCAAAAAATTCCGTTGTCATCATGGTTTTGCTCTGCGATTGAAGAAACCGCGCGCGAAACGCCAATTCCATAACACCCCATGATAAATGGCTGTTCTTTCCCATTGGCGTCCAAAAAGCGGGCGTTCATGGAATCACTATAGCGGGTACCAAGCTTAAACACATGGCCAATTTCAATACCACGGCGAAGGAAGATAGCTCCTCCGCAACGAGGACAGATGTCCCCTTCTTCAATGTATCTGAAATCTCCGATATCATCGGCTTCGAAATCACGTCCAGCCTGTACATGAAGCAAATGCTTGTCTGTTTCATTAGCTCCCGTAACCATTTCATTCAATTGCATGACTGCTTGATCAGCCAGAATTCTTATCTTTTTCTGCAGGCCGACTGGTCCCACAAATCCAGCAGGTACACCGGCAATCTCTTTTACCGTTTCTTCATCAGCCAGTTCGCAAACCATTCCATTCAGGAAATTTTTCACTTTAACATCGTTGACCTCATGATCTCCGCGAACCAATACAAGTACAGGCTCTTGATCCACTACAAAAATCAGGCTTTTGACCAGTTGAGAAGTTGGAACATCAAGAAAAACCGATACTTCGTCGATTGTCCGCATTTGCGGAGTATCCACCTTTTCCGCAGGAACCGCAGGAATTTGTACAGCCAGTTTTTGATTCCCAACAACTTCGGCCATTTCAACGTTGGCAGAGTAATTGCACGCTTCGCAAATAACCACCGTATCCTCACCGGCATCAGCCAAAGCCATAAATTCATGGGTGCCCTTTCCCCCCATTGAGCCGGAGTCCGCTTCCACAGCCCGGAAATTGAGTCCGATCCGTGTGAAAATCCTGTTATATGCCTGGTACATCTTTTCATAGGCTTCATCTAATGAATCACGGTCCGCATGGAAAGAGTAAGCATCTTTCATCAAGAATTCACGTCCCCTTAACAAACCTGAACGCGGACGCTTCTCATCACGGAATTTTGTTTGGATCTGGTACAGAATCATGGGGAGTTTCTTGTAAGTATTTATTTCTCCACGCAACAAGTCGGTTATAACCTCTTCATGGGTCGGTCCGACTGCAAATGTCCGTTCATGACGGTCTTTCATAGTAAACAAATCTGGCCCGTACGTCTCCCAACGCCCAGATTCCTTCCACAATTCAGAAGGATGCAAGGTTGGCATCAGAAGCTCCTGAGCACCAATTCGATCCATTTCTTCCCGGACAATTTTTTCCACTTTATGTAAAACACGATACCCCAGCGGCAAATAGGTATAAATTCCGGCTGCCAATTGCCTAATAAAACCTCCGCGCAACAATAACTGGTGGCTGACTGTCTCTGCTTCTCCCACCGTACGAAGTGTCGGAGCCAGCATATTTTTTTGACGCATGTTCATCCCTCACTTTCAAAAGCTGCATCATTGTCTTATCATACACAAAACAGACCAAAGAAAAAAGAGAATTTCCCCTGTATCTTCCCCAATAAAGGGAAAACCCAGAACCCTGTCAAGGGAGCTGGGTTTTCGCATTATCCGGGGAAGAAAACTTTCTTAATGTCATTAAATGTGACCACAATCATCAACATAATGAGTAACGCGAAACCAACAAAATGAACAAAACTTTCCTTGTTCGGGTTCACAGGACGCCCGCGAATTGCTTCAATCCCGATAAATACAAGCCGGCTCCCGTCCAACGCTGGAATTGGAAGAAGATTGAAAATCCCAAGGTTCAGGCTGAGAAGCGCTGTCCATCGAAGCAGCTGCTCAACTCCGGCTTTCGCTGCCTCACCGGTTATGGAGCCCATTTGCACTGGACCGCCCAGACTCTTAATTCCCAGCTGCCCTGTAATTAATTGTCCAAATCCGTCAAGAATAATTACCGACCAGTCGTAGGTCTGTTTAAAACCGTCTGTGACGGACTCCATCAGTGTCGCTTCGCGTTTCATATCATTGACGTTAAAGTAAACCCCAATCTGATAAGCTTCCCCGCTTTTTTGCGGTGTCACCGGAACATTCAATTCTTTTCCGTCCCGTTTAACAGTAATGGTAACAGGATTCCCCCTGGATTCCAACAGATTATATCTTAAAGAATCCATATTATTTACCTTTTCGCCATTAATCGCCACAATCAGATCATCGGCTTGTATGCCGGCTTGGGCCGCCGGTGAATTGGCAATTACTTTATCAACCGGAAGGCGATCTTCAATTCCCGTAACAAATGTATAAACGCCAAACAGTACAATGGTCAGAATCACATTAAACAGCGGCCCGGCAAATATAGTCATTGCTTTTTGCCCTGCTGTTTTTGAACCGAACTGGCGATCATACGGAGCAATTTGCATTTGCGTCTTTTCATCGTAGTGAATAATCGCTTGTGAATCCAAAAAATACTTCTGTTCTGTTCCATCCTGTTTTTCCAACACCACATACAGTTGTTTTTCTAAATCGGCTTCAAGCAATCTTCCCGCTGCAAAAGAATGGACATCCATTTGCGGCGGCTCATAAAGATACAAGTGATCCAGTTTACTGTCATCAGACAGCGTGGCGTATACAGTTGTGCCTGTTTTGATTTCCACTATCTCTGCATCTTCACCAGCCATACGCACATAGCCGCCTAAAGGTAACATTCGAACCGAATAGAGGGTTTCCCCGTGCATCTTGGTAAAAATTTTTGGTCCAAAGCCGATTGCAAACTCTCGTACTAAAATTCCTGAACGTTTGGCAAAGATAAAATGTCCTAATTCATGCACAAAGACCAAGAAGCTTAGTACAAAAATAAATACAATTAATGTTTGCATGGATTGTTCATCACCACCCTGGTTGATCACACAACTGCGTTAAGCCAAAGGAACAAGACAATTTTTGGCGAATTGTCGTGCCCATTTGTCCGCTTCCTCAATTTCTTCCAATGAAGGATTGGAAATGCTCTGGTGGGCATCTAACGCCCGTTTTACAATTTCTTCAATATCCAGGAATTTGCAATTTCCTCTCAAAAATATATCCACTGCCACTTCGTTAGCCGCATTCAGCACGGTCGGCAAGGTACCCCCGGCTTTTCCGGCTTCATAAGCCATTTTCAGACACGGATACCTGTCATAATCCGGCGCACGGAAGTCCAGGCGGGATAAAGTAACAAGATCCAGTCGTTCGGTCTCAAGCGGCATTCTTTGCGGATAGGCCAAAGCATATTGAATGGGTATTTTCATATCCGGTGTTCCCAATTGAGCCATTACGGCACCATCGACAAATTCTATCATGGAATGAACCACGCTTTGGGGATGAAGGATTACATCTATTTTCCCATAAGGGAATCCAAATAACCAGTGCGCTTCAATTACTTCAAAACCTTTGTTTATCATGGTCGCACTGTCAATTGTAATCTTTTTTCCCATTGACCAGTTGGGGTGTTTCAATGCCTGTTCCACTGTTGCATAAGCCAGTTGCTCCCTGCTCCAATCGCGAAACGCTCCTCCGGAAGCGGTAATGATCAACCGCTCTGCTTCAGCGGGCCGTTCTCCGTTCAAACATTGAAACAGCGCAGAGTGTTCACTGTCGATTGGCAGCAACGGTACTTGGTGTTTCTTTGCTTCCGCTGTGACAATGTGTCCTGCAGTTACCAGCGTTTCTTTATTTGCCAATCCGATTTTTTTACCTGCCTGAATCGCTGCAAGCGTAGGTGCCAATCCTTTGCTTCCAACCAAAGAAGAGACCAGATAAGTAGAATCACTGCAAACAGCAACAGCGTTAAGCCCTTCGTCTCCCCACAGCACTTTGACAGTATCATCCACTTCCCGTTTTACTTCATCCGCCGCTTTTCTGGTTGCCATCGACACCAGCCGGGGTCTGAATGATCTTACCTGCCGGATCATTTCGTCGATATTTTCCCCCGCAGCCAATGCAACAACCTCAAACCGGTCGGGGTGTTCTTTGATGACAGCCAAAGTATTTTTTCCAATGGAACCGGTAGAACCGAGAATAGCCACCTTTTCCAACATTCCATTGCTCCTTTCAAAATCAGTAACTACAAAATCTTAACCAAATGAAGAATGATAAACGTAAACAATAAACTGTCAAAACGATCCAGGAAACCGCCATGCCCAGGTAAAAATGCACCTGAATCTTTCACGCCAGTACTTCTCTTCCAGGCTGATTCCACCAGGTCGCCGATTTGCCCAACAACGGTTATTAGCACACCCAATCCCAAAGCCAGTAATGGATTACCCAAGCCAGGAAAAATAAAAAAGATAACCAAACTCATAAAAGTGCCGCTTAAAATTCCGCCAAATGCTCCTTCAATTGTTTTATTAGGGCTGATTTCCGGCCATAACTTCCGATTTCCCCATCTCTTCCCGATAAAATAGGCACCGGTATCGTTGGCCCAGGTGGCAAAGATAATCAATAATGACCAGGCTAAACCGTTTTCCTCCCAAATTGTGAGCATCATATAGGAGAAGCCATATCCTATGTATATCGCACCGACGAATAAATAAGCCATCTGAAACAGGTCAAACCGGTTTCGACTGAGTACAATCCATAAAAAATATAGAATAAGCCCTAATATGATTGGTGTAGTTCCTTTCAAAAAAGAGAAATCAGAGAAAATGGGTCGATTTGCTAATCCGCTGAAATAAACCATGGTGACAAGGATCATCCCAATATATATTTGTGGGGTGCGAATAGAAATATGTTTCATTTTAGCATATTCAATAAAGGCTACTATTCCTAAAAAAAATAAAAAGAGGGTATACAGCCAGGCCTGGCTCATAAGAAGTAAGAAAATCACAGCTCCCAATATACCTGTAATTATTCTCTGTTTCATCGTCTATTTCCCCTGTTCTATTTACACTGCCCCAAAGCGTCTTGAACGATGCTGGAAATCTTCGATAGCCCTGTAAAAATATTCAGATGAAAAATCAGGCCAGAGAACATCTGTAAACCATAACTCACTATAAGCAATTTGCCATAACAGAAAGTTGCTTACCCGAATTTCACCACTTGTCCGAATCACCAGATCAGGATCTGGAAGTCCTTTGGTTAATAAATATTGGCCCATCAATTCCTCTGTTACTTGCTCTTTATCAATATGACCATTTTTTACGTCATCTATAATCTGATGTACTGCGTGCAAAATTTCATCTCTTGATCCGTAATTGATCGCAAAATTTAAAATCAGACCGGTATTGTTTTTCGTCTTTTCTTCAAACTCTGCCAGTGCTCTTTGCGTGTGTCCAGGTGTCTTGCTTTTTTCTCCCAGCATTTGAACCTTCACATTCCGCTCAATCAATTCACCCAAGTCTGTTTTCAAAAATTCCATGGGCAGTTTCATCAGATATTCCACTTCATCCTTGGGGCGTTTCCAGTTCTCGGTGGAAAAGGAATAATACGTCAACACCTTGATTCCCAACTGATCTGCACAACGAATAATTTCACGTACTCGCTTCATTCCGGCCGCATGTCCGGCTGTTCGGGGCAATCCCCTTTTTTTGGCCCAACGTCCGTTTCCATCTGTAATTATTGCTACATGCTTAGGTAAAGGTGCTTTTTTGATCTTTTTTAACAAATTTTCGACTGAATCCTGTTGCTTCTCTGATCCCACCAAACGTTTGATTGATCTGATCATGGAACATTCCTCCGCAAATAGATCTCACCATATTTTTGGTATGGATAAATCTTTTTCCTTCAATTGTATTACAAATTTAGCCAGAAAACCCCCTCTGTGCAGAAGGGGGTTTAACCCAGATGAATAATTCCTTAGATCTCCATAATTTCTTTTTCTTTATCCGCAACAACCCGATCCACAACTTTGATGAATTGATCTGTCAGTTTTTGTATTTCATCTTGGCCCCGATGAAGAGCATCTTCCGGGATATCCCCATTTTTTCTCATCTTTTTCAACTCATCATTAGCGTCCCGACGAATGTTGCGAATCGCCACCTTGGCATCCTCTCCCGTTTTGCGGGCCACTTTGACCAGTTCACTGCGTCTTTCTTCTGTCAAGGCAGGAATGGAAATGCGAATCACCGATCCATCATTGTTCGGAGTAAGGCCGAGTTCCGATTTCAAGATTCCGCGTTCAATTTCACCAAGCGCGCTCTTATCCCATGGCTGGATCAACAATGTCCGAGGATCCGGTGTGGAGATACTGGCCATTTGATTAATGGGCATCTCAGAACCATAATACTCGACAACAACCTTGTCAAGCAATGCAGGGTTTGCCCGACCAGCACGAATAGCAATCAAATCTCTCTTCAAAACCTGGACAGCCTTTTCCATTTTTCCTTCTGCCTGTTTTTTTACTTCATTCATATGCTTACACGCTCCCCTTTACCAAAGTTCCAATATGTTCTCCTAAAAGCACGCGACGAATATTGCCCTCTTCTGAAATATTGAAAACAATTAAAGGAATATTGTTATCCATACACAACGAGGAGGCAGTCGAATCCATAACTTTCAAGCCTTTATTGAGAATTTCCAAATAAGTAAGGGTATCATATTTTTTAGCTGAAGGTTCTTTGACCGGATCAGCCGTGTAAACTCCATCGACGTTATTTTTGGCCATCAAGATGACATCCGCCTCTATTTCAGCTGCTCTGAGCGCTGATGTTGTATCCGTTGAGAAGAAAGGATTTCCATTTCCTCCTGCAAAAATAACAACACGCCCTTTTTCCAGATGACGAATGGCCCGCCGGCGAATATAGGGTTCTGCTACCTGACGCATTTCAATCGAAGTCTGTACACGGGTAGGCACATCAATGCTTTCCAGCGCATCCTGCAACGCCAGGGAATTCATGACAGTGGCCAACATTCCCATGTAATCTGCAGTTGCACGGTCAATTCCCCGGGAAGATCCGTGAATTCCCCGCCAAATATTGCCGCCTCCTACCACAACAGCTACTTCTACCCCCAGTTCTACAACTTCTTTAATCTGTTTGGCAAGTGATTGTATTACCAATGCATCAATTCCATACCCCTGTTTACCAGACAAAGCTTCACCACTTAATTTTAATATGACTCTTTTATATTTGGGAGTACTCATGGTTTTCCTCCGTTTCAAACAAAATCAGCCATCCACATAAAATCTGAAAAAATTCCTCTTCAAAACAGCAACTTGTCCAAGTTGCTGTTTTTATAATTGTTTCTTAAAAAAAAGGGAACACCCCGTTTGTGTTCCCATATATCCCATTAATCTTTCTTGACCTGAGACATAACTTCTTCCACAAAGTTACATCCGCCTTTTTCAATGCCTTCTCCCATTTCAAAACGAACAAAACGGCGAACATTAATATTTTCCCCGATTTTGGCGATCATCTCTTTAACCATTTGATCTACCGTTTTATCCGGGTCTTTAACATAGGCCTGGTCCAGGAGGCAAATTTCTTTAAAGTGCTTTTTAAGGCGGCCTTCCACCATTTTATCAACAATTTTTTCCGGTTTGCCTTCTTCAAGCGCCTGTTGTCTCAGGAGTTGGCGTTCTTTTTCAACTTCGCTTTCCGGGATCTCTTCACTGCGTACATATTTTGGATTCATAGCAGCAATTTGCATTGCAACATCACGGACAAAAGCTTTGAACTCATCTGTTTTAGCAACAAAGTCGGTCTCACAGTTAACCTCTACCAATACACCGATCCGGCCGCCAGCATGTATGTAGGATTCAACCACACCTTCAGCAGCAATCCGATCCGCTTTTTTCGCGGCCTTTGCAATTCCTTTTTCACGAAGATATTCCACGGCTTTATCCATATCTCCGTTTGTTTCCGTTAAAGCTTTTTTACAATCCATCATACCTGCGCCTGTTTTATCACGCAATTCTTTTACCAATTTTGCGCTGATTGCCATGAATGGTCCTCCTTTTTGATATTACGTATAAAAAGGGGCGGGCACGAGTAATCATGCCACCCTCTCTGTTTTTTATCAAGAAGCGGTTGTGTCTTGTTGTTCGCCTTGTTTTCCTTCCAGAATGGCATCTGCCATTTTGCCGGTAAAGAGCCGAACCGCACGAATCGCATCATCATTACCCGGAATAACGTAATCCACTTCATCGGGATCACAGTTGGTATCAACAATAGCAATGATAGGAATGTTCAATTTGCGGGCTTCAGCAACTGCGATGCGTTCTTTGCGGGGATCAATCACAAATACGGCGTCAGGCAATTTTTTCATGTGTTTAATGCCGCCAAGGAACTTTTCCAGTTTGGCCTGTTCTTTTTTCAAGAGAATAACTTCTTTTTTCGGCAACACATCGAATGTTCCATCTTCTTCCATTCGCCCCAGTTCATGCAGGCGTTCAATCCGTTTGCGAATCGTTTGGAAGTTGGTCAGGGTTCCTCCCAACCAGCGATGGTTTACGTAAAACATATTCGAACGGGTTGCTTCTTCTTTTACAGCTTCCTGTGCCTGTTTCTTGGTTCCCACAAACAAAAGTGTACCATCGTTTGCAGCCAGATCACGAACGAAATTGTATGCATGCTCCATCATTTTGACTGTTTTTTGCAAATCGATAATGTAAATACCATTTCTTTCTGTAAAAATATACTTACTCATCTTTGGATTCCAGCGACGTGTCTGATGACCAAAGTGAACGCCAGCTTCCAACAACTGTTTCATTGATACAACTGCCATTTGAAAATCCTCCTTATTGGTTATCCCTCCGTCGAAATCATCACAAACAGAAACCATCCAAATCCATGGCACCACTGCCCGCTTTTTTCGACGTGTGTGTTTTACACCATTGATGAATATACCATATTCCCAAGCGAAACCGCAAGCAAAAAGTACTGCCCTTCGTCAATTCCAAAAAAACCCCAAATAAGCTTTACTATAGAATATATTGGCTTAAATCACGATCTTCCACAATATCTTGCAGTCGTTCTTTCACATATTCTTCCGTAATTTTGATTTCACCTGCTCCAATCTCGGGCGCATTAAACGACAACTCTTCCAGCATACGTTCCAGAATGGTATGAAGGCGACGGGCACCGATATTTTCAGTTGTATTATTCACTTCCGCTGATAACCGCGCAATCTCCGAGATTGCTCCGTCGGTAAAGGTAACGATGATTCCCTCTGTTTCCAGCAGCGCCGTATATTGTTTGATAAGCGCACTTTTGGGTTCAGTAAGAATGCGGACAAAATCATCGGCCGTCAAATCGCTTAATTCTACACGAATGGGGAAACGTCCCTGTAATTCAGGAATCAGATCTGATGGTTTGGATACATGAAATGCTCCGGCCGCAATAAACAGGATATGATCCGTTTTGACCGGGCCATATTTGGTCATTATGGTGGAACCTTCCACGATCGGCAGAATATCCCGCTGCACGCCTTCCCGGGACACATCCGGGCCTTTGCCGTCTTTTCCTGCAACTTTGTCGATCTCATCTATAAAAATGATACCTGATTGTTCCACGCGCTCCAAAGCTTCTTGTGTTACCTGATCCATATCAATCAGTTTTTGTCCTTCCTGCTGGGTTAATACTTCCCGCGCCTCTTTGATGGGAAGTTTCCGCCGCTTTGTTTTTTTAGGCATAAACTGTCCCAGCATTTCCTGCATGTTCATTCCCATTTGCTCAGCACCCATGCCGGCAAACATGTCAAACATTGCCGGAGCCTGTTCTTCAACTTCAATCTCAATAACCAATTCTTCCAGTTCTCCGCGCAATAGTTTTTCCTTGACCTGGCGTCGTTCTTCCTTTATTTTCATTTTATTCTCTTGTTGTTGATTATTATTCGCATTGGGCGAAGGTTGATTTTGTTGAAAAAGAAATTCAATCGGATTCTTAAAAGTAGAAGAGCCTTTTTTTCCGGGAACCAGAATCTCCACAATCCGGTCGTTTGCCATCGCCCGCGCCTGTTCCTTAACACTTTCCAGTTTTTCAACTTTTACCATGCGAATTCCTGTTTCCACCAAATCCCGTACCATCGATTCCACATCGCGTCCTACATAACCGACTTCCGTGAATTTGGTTGCCTCCAGCTTCACAAACGGCGCACCGACCAATCTTGCCAAGCGGCGAGCTATTTCTGTTTTTCCCACACCAGTTGGTCCAATCATCAAAATATTTTTGGGAACCACTTCCTCTTTTAACTCATCCGGCAGAAGCGAACGCCGGTACCGGTTGCGAAGCGCAATGGCAACCGCTTTTTTAGCCTGATTTTGTCCGATAATATATTTATCCAGTTCAGCGACAATTTTTCTTGGCGTCCATTTTTCACGCGAGTTAAATACTGGAGTCATCGTTAAACCTCCTCCACAATGATATGGTCATTTGTAAAAACACAAATCTCTCCCGCAATCGTAAGGGCTGCCTTTGCTATATCTTTTGCTGCAAGATGAGGAGCATACCGCTTCAGTGCTTTTCCGGCTGACAAGGCAAAGCTGCCTCCCGAACCAATCGCCAGCATGGCATCATCCGGCTCAATCACTTCCCCTGTCCCGGATATTAAAAACAATTTCTCCTGGTTCATCACAATCAGCATGGCCTCCAGTTTCCGCAAGACTTTATCCGAACGCCATTCCTTGGCCAATTCCACAGCAGCTCTGGCCAGATTGCCATGATACTCTTCCAGTTTCCCCTCGAACTTTTCGAACAGAGTAATGGCATCAGCGACAGATCCCGCAAAACCGGCCACCACTTTTCCTTTATATAATCGGCGTACTTTTTTTGCCCCATGCTTCATAATCATTTGATTTCCAAAAGTGACCTGCCCATCTCCTGCCATTGCAGCCTGTCCTTCATGCCTAATGGCAAATATTGTTGTTGCATGGAAGTCTCCCAATCATTTTTCCTCCTTCTTAAAAGCAAACTTTAAACCGGAACTAATCATCCACAGATTCAAAAAGCTTCACAAGCAGGATGGCAACCTTCCTAACAAATGTTCCTGTTTATGCCCTGGTTACTCTTGATAATTCAAATGTTTTCCCTTACTACTTTATCGTTCAAACTTGCTTATGAGCAAGAAAATCCGGTTACATATTGCCGAAATTTCTCAATTTCCCGCAAGGCACGCGCTGCAATTTGCTCCGCTCGCTCTTTTTTGTTTCTGATTCGTTCAGGCAATGCCTCAAACAAGCCAAAATTTATATTCATTGGCTGAAAATGGTGGGGATCAGCATTCGCAATATAATAACTCATGCTGCCCAATGCTGTTGTTTTTGGAGGAACAGCCAGATCTTCCCCTTTTATGAAGCGGGCTGCATTCAACCCCGCGAGCAAACCGGATGCCGCTGATTCGACATATCCTTCCACTCCTGTCATCTGGCCGGCAAAGAAGAGATCATCCCTTCCTTTAAATTGACAGGTGGGATGAAGAAGTTTTGGGGAATTGATAAACGTATTCCGATGCATTACCCCATAACGTACAATCTCTGCTTTTTCGAGACCAGGAATCAGGCGGACCACTTCTTTTTGCGAACCCCATTTCAAATGAGTCTGAAAGCCGACTATATTGTATAGCGTACCCGCATGATTATCCTGCCTTAATTGCACAACGGCAAAAGGGCGTTTTCCTGTTCGCGGGTCTGTCAAGCCAACCGGCTTCATCGGGCCAAACAGCAAAGTTTTTTTGCCGCGCCGGGCAAGCACTTCGACCGGCATGCATCCTTCAAAAAAAATCTCTTTCTCAAACTTTTTCACCGGTGCCGTTTCTGCTTGAACCAGCGCCTCATAAAAACGGTTGAATTCCTTTTCATCCATCGGACAATTCAAATAAGCTGCTTCTCCTTTGTCATACCGCGACTGGACGAACACTTTTTCCATATCAATCGAATCTTTTTCAATAATTGGAGCGGCTGCATCATAAAAATAAAGATATTCTTCTCCCGTCAAAGAACGCAGCACTTCAGACAAGGTTGGGGATGTAAGCGGTCCGGTAGCAATAACGGCGGGTCCTTCCGGCAATCGGGTTACCTCTTCATGCCGCACTTCGACATTTTCATGCTGATTGAGAGTATCGGTAATTTCCTGGGCGAAAGCTTCACGATCTACCGCCAGCGCCCCGCCTGCCGGCACAGCATGCCGGTCTGCCGCTTTCATAATAAGGGATTGAAGCTGGCGCATTTCTTCCTTTAATATACCGACCGCGTTGGCTAAAGAAGCTCCCCTTAACGAATTGCTGCAGACCAATTCTGCAAACTTTTCTCCGCGATGAGCCGGAGTCATCTTTAAGGGTCTCATTTCATAAAGTTTTACTTTTATTCCCCGTTCAGCAATCTGCCAGGCAGCTTCACTTCCGGCCAAACCGGCTCCTACGACGGTAATCTGCTGTTTCGTCATGGCTTCACTTCTCCCCGTCATTTTTTCTCTTCTTCATAATCACATGCTGTACAACGAATCATGGTTGGCTTTTTCTTCGCCTTTTTCTCCACCAGCAATTGTCCGCATTTAGGGCAAGGCCGGGGAACAGGCCGGTCCCATGATACAAAGTCACATTTCGGATAACGGCTGCATCCATAAAAAAGCCGCGATTTTTTGCTTTTTCTTTCTACGATTTCCCCTTCTTTACATTTGGGGCAGGTCACTCCGGTTGACTTAAGGATCGGCTTGGTATTGCGACATTCAGGAAAGGCCGAACAGGCCAGAAACTTTCCGAAACGGCCAAATTTGTATACCATCTGGCTTCCGCATTTTTCACACACTTCGTCAGATACCTCATCCTTGATTTCCACTTCAGCCATTTCTTTTTCGGCCACTTGCAACTGTTTTTGAAACGGATCATAGAAATTGTTCAAAATCTGGATCCAATCAGCTTTTCCTTCTTCGACCAAATCAAGATCTTCTTCCATGTTAGCAGTAAATTCGATATTTAAAATATCCGGAAAGAATTCCTTGATCATATCAATCACAATTTCTCCAAGTTCGGAAGGAACAAACCGTTTCTCATCCAGGAGAACATAGCCCCGTTTTTGGATTGTATCCAGAATTGGGGCGTAAGTACTCGGGCGACCGATGCCTTTATCCTCCAGTTCCTTAACCAGGCTCGCCTCTGTAAAACGTGGTGGAGGCTGCGTAAAATGCTGCCTGGGATCGATCGATTTCCGTTTTAGCCTCTGTCCTTCGGTCAATTCCGGCAAATATTTGTTTTCTTCTTTTTTATTGTCATCATTGCCTTCGACATATACCTTTATAAAACCGGGAAATTTTATTTTGGATCCGCTCGCTTTAAACATGGCGTCCCCGACGCGAATATCAGCCGACACGACGTCATATACGGCCGCAGCCATCTGCGAAGCCACAAAACGTTCCCAAATCAATTTGTACAGTCGGTACTGGTCTCGGGACAAATTTTTTTTCATTTCTGCAGGTGTCCGAAATACCGACGTTGGACGAACAGCTTCATGCGCATCTTGCGCTCCTGATTTTTGTTTATATTTGCGCGTTGTATTCGGCAGGTAGTTCTCTCCAAAATTTTCCCTGATATATTTAACTGACTCAGCCTGCGCCGTTTCCGAAATACGGGAAGAGTCAGTCCTCATGTAGGTAATCAGGCCAACCGTCCCTTCTTTTCCGATATCTACTCCTTCATACAACTGCTGCGCCAAAGCCATGGTTTTATAAGCCCGAAAATTGAGCTTGCGGGCTGCTTCCTGCTGCAAGGTGCTGGTAATAAAGGGAGAAGCAGGATTCCTTTTCCGTTCGGTTTTTTTCACCTTTTCCACAACAAAGCGCTTGCCTTTAATTTCTTCCAGAAGTTGGTCCACCTCTTCTTTGGAAGAAAGTCCCTGTTTTTTATTCCCATAACCGTAAAATTTCGCTTCAAACGGCTCTTCACCACTTAATAGAACTGCCGTAACTGTCCAGTATTCTTCCGGTTTGAAGTGACGAATTTCATTTTCCCGATCAATAATCAATTTAACTGCCACCGATTGGACTCTGCCGGCACTTAACCCTTTTTTTATTTTCTTCCATAGAATCGGACTGATCCCATACCCGACCAGGCGATCCAAAATGCGTCTTGCCTGCTGGGCATTGACCAAATCTGTATCAATCTTACGCGGATGCTTGAATGCTTCTTTAACTGCCTGTTTAGTGATTTCATTAAATACTACGCGACATCGTTCGTTCAGCGGTACATTCAGGCTATGTGCCAAATGCCAGGCAATTGCTTCCCCTTCCCGGTCAGGGTCAGCAGCAAGAAAAACCCGCTTTACCTTTTTTTTCGCATTCCGCAATTCTTTTAACACTTCGCCTTTACCGCGCACAGTAATGTATTTTGGTTCAAAACCGTTTTCCACATTAACGCCAAGCTGGCTTTTTGGCAAATCCCGTACATGTCCCATCGAAGCCTTAACAATAAATTTTTTTCCCAGATATTTTTTTATTGTTTTTGCTTTCGCAGGTGATTCAACAATAACTAACGAATCGGCCATTATATGGCCCTCCCCTCATTTTGGCCACCTCTGCATTGCATTCCTTGTTGGCACTCGTATTTGTTACAATACCAAATTGTAGCCAAATTGTTCAACTTCCTGTCTCCATTTCTTCAACCTTGCAAATATATGTATATACTCCCGCAAGCCCCTGATTATTTACGGATATATCTGGCACCGGGCAACTGGGCGATCACTTTTTTCATTTCCAGCGCAAGTAAAGCCTGGTGTATTTCTGCAAAACTTCCTTTTTGATGTAACCGTTCGATCAGAGCATCGATGTGAATCGGTTCATCTGATGCAATTTGCTGGTAAACTTGTTCTTCTATATTATTTAAGTTAATTTTGTCCAAATTATTCATACTAGTAAATATTGATCCGGAAAAATGAAGTCCCTCCAACTCCTCCACAATATCTGCAACAGAGCATACGCATTTGGCTCCATCCTGGATCAATTTCAAAGTTCCCTGGCTTTGCCTGGATGTCATGGGCCCCGGAACGGCAAATACTTCCCTTCCCTGCTCCATGCTATATTCAGCAGTGATCAGGGAACCGGATCTCTCTGCAGCCTCAATGACCAGAGTTCCATGAGCCAATCCGCTGATAATTCGATTCCGCTGTGGAAAAACCCAGGGGAAAGGCTGTGTGCCAGGAGGCATTTCAGAAATCACAGCTCCTTCTCTTACGATTTTTCCATACAGGGAACGGTGATGCCTTGGATAAATCACGTCAATTCCTGTTCCCAGCACAGCAATCGTCTTGCCATTAGCCTCCAGTGCCGCGCGGTGTGCTTCACCGTCAATGCCGCCAGCCATACCGCTGACGATCGTCCAATCCAATTCGACCATTCCTGCAACCAATTCCCTTGTAACCCGCAATCCATACGGAGTTGGCCTTCGCGTACCAACCACCGCCAGTGTCTTGGCAGACAGTAAGGAGGCATCCCCTCGAATATATAATACCCAGGGAGGTTGAGCAATCTCTTTTAATAACGAAGGGTATTCTTCATCGAAAAATGTTACCGTCTGAATGTGATTTTTTTTTAAATCCTGAGTCACTTTGGTTATAAAAGATGAGGTCAATTCCTGCCTGATTTTTTGAATTTCCGCGCTTTTCACCCCATACAACAATAATTGATCAAGAAATTTGCCCGGTACTGAATCCTGGGGTTCCCATCCCAATTCAAGTAAAATTTTGATAGTTCGCCACCGGACAGAAGGAATTTGATTCAACGCAACCAGAACCGGATATAGATTCAACAAAAACACCTCATTTTTTCTGTAAAATAATCAAAAAAGTGCTAAATATTATTTCCATTTTTTACATGACACCCGGCTTATTTTTCGATAAAGGAATTCCAATATCCTTTAACAACTGGTCAACACTTTCCGGGCTAAAAATGTTTTTTTATAAGGGGCTTGTCCAGTACCGAATATTTTTTAAAATGCTTAGTTTGTTAAATTCCTGGATTATTCCATTATCTTGAAACAAAAACCATCCAGTATTCAGTTTGTGAATATGATAACAAAGGGTAAAGAAAAACGTCTTTCAAATGCGTGAATCGCTGGTAAACGGAAGCATTATTGGAGAAAAAAACGGGAAAAACTGCTTGAGAAAGGTAAGTTTGAAAGTGGAGAAAAGACAAAATAAAGGGAACCCTGAGAGGGTTCCCTTTATTGGATAATATCTTCTTATTTGGTAGTAGTGCAGGCTTCCATCAAACCTTTTTCTTTTAAGACCTCAATCAGTGTTTCACCAATAACCGCTGGAGTAGCAGCCACTTTTACACCACAGCGTTGCAGAGTCGCAATTTTTTCAGCAGCTGTTCCTTTCCCTCCGGAAATAATGGCTCCAGCATGCCCCATCCGTTTTCCAGGAGGTGCAGTTTGTCCGCCAATAAAGCCCACAACCGGTTTTGTCATATTGGTCCTGATCCACCCGGCTGCTTCCTCTTCCGCCGTACCGCCAATTTCCCCAATCATGATGACAGCCTCAGTATCCGGATCTTCTTCAAAAGCTTTTAAACAATCAATAAAATTGGTGCCGTTGACGGGGTCTCCTCCAATTCCAACCGCGGTTGTCTGTCCGATCCCACGTGTTGTCAATTGATGAACCGCTTCATACGTAAGAGTTCCACTCCGTGAGACTATCCCAACATGTCCGGGTGTATGAATATATCCGGGCATGATACCAATTTTACATTTGCCTGGACTGATAACTCCCGGACAGTTTGGGCCGATCAGGCGTGTCTTTTTCCCTTCCATATAACGTTTAACTTTTACCATGTCAAGAACCGGAATTCCTTCAGTAATGCAGACAACCAAATCCAGTTCTGCATCCACTGCTTCCATAATGGCATCTGCAGCAAACGCCGGCGGCACATAAATCACAGATGCATTGGCACCAGTTGCCTGAGCGGCTTCGGCAACCGTATTGAAAATCGGCACGCCTTCGATTCTTGTTCCCCCTTTACCCGGGGTTACTCCTCCTACTATCTTTGTGCCGTATTCCAAAGCCTGTTTGGTATGAAACAATCCTGTTGCTCCCGTAATACCTTGTGTAATAACTTTTGTATCCTCATTAACAAAAATACTCACGTAAACCCCACCTTTCCCGGGCAATTAATCATCTGTATAATTACTTGACAAGTTGAACAATTTTTTTCGCGCCATCTTCCATAGAATCGGCGGCTACAATTTCCAGACCGGATTCTTTCAGGATTTTTTTACCCAGATCGACATTGGTTCCTTCAAGGCGGACAACTAACGGACGATCCAGGCTGATCTGTCTTGCTGCTTCAACAACTCCGCTGGCAATTACGTCACATTTCATAATTCCGCCAAAAATATTGATAAATATTCCCTTCACATTTTTATCAGATAAAATGATTTTAAATGCTTCCCTTACTTTATCGGCTGTAGCGCCTCCGCCAACATCAAGGAAATTTGCAGGTTCGCCTTCAAAATGTTTGATAATGTCCATGGTGGCCATGGCCAATCCGGCTCCATTTACCATACACCCGATATTTCCATCCAATGCAATATAATTCAAATCATATTTTGAAGCTTCAATCTCTTTTGTATCTTCTTCATCCAGGTCGCGCATTTCTAAAATATCAGAATGTCGAAACAATGCATTAGAATCAAAATTTAATTTGGCGTCCAATGCAACGACGCGGCCATCCTTGGTTGTAATGAGCGGATTGATTTCCGCCAGGGAACAATCATTATCCACAAATGCCTTATAAAGGCCCAACATGAATATAACCGCTTTAGTAACCTTATCTTTTGGAATACGAATATTGTATGCCAAACGGCGTGCCTGAAACGGCAACAAACCTACAGCCGGGTCAATCTCTTCTTTAAAAATTTTCTCCGGAGTTTTGGCTGCCACTTCCTCAATCTCTGTGCCTCCTTCTTCAGAGGCCATCATGACAACCCGATTGCTGGAACGGTCAATTACGACTCCCACATAATATTCTTTTTCAATGGGAAGTCCCTCTTCAATTAACAATCGTTTTACTTCTTTGCCTTCCGGACCCGTTTGATGGGTTACCAATATTTTTCCAAGCAGCTCGTCGGCATATTGACGAACCTCATCAGGGCTCTTGGCCAGTTTCACGCCACCGGCTTTTCCCCGACCTCCGGCATGAATCTGGGCTTTTACAACCCAAAGATCTCCATCCAGTTTTTTGGCCGCTTCTACGGCTTCATCCGGCGAAAACGCGACAAATCCGTCAGGAACGACCACACCATATTTTTTCAGGATTTGCTTTCCTTGATACTCATGAACGTTCATTCCGCGATCCCCCAATCCTTGGTCATAACCATAAAAAAACAACCAGACATTACCTGTCGTTTATGTATCCTTCCTTTTCCTGTATCCCCCATCATTTATCAGTCACAGGTCAGGCAGAACAAAAAAATTTTTTCGTTTGGTTCACATCTTGAAGTATAGCCTACGCTCAATCATTTGCCAAAGGGTACTGCCACCCCTGATACATACAAAAACGGAAGGATTTTTCGCCTATCCTCCCGTTTTAACGATTTAACGCATAAAACCGATAAAGGTGGCAACAACAAAAATCACAAAAAAAATAGCTGCAGATATGATTGTTCCTTTGACAGCGTCAGTAAAATCATTTTCCTGATTGTTATATTCATCTTTTTTTAGCGTGTCAGTTTGCAAAATTCCCCCTCCTGTTTCTTTCTTTTATTCTATTATACTGTCGCTTTCACACTTCTTTCAATAAAAAATCGAAATTTCGCCAATTGACACAAGATTAAAAGTGTAAAAAAATTATTATAAAGAGTATTGAACAAACGAATTTCAGAGTGTTTTCCAGCAGTTAACAAATCATAAAATTATGGTAAAATGGAACTAATTAACTGCCAATCAAACTCTTAAACAGGGAGGAATAATATGAATATTCGCTTTCAAACATCTTATCAGTATGTTTTTATCCATGAAGGGATCAAGCATCTGCTTTTATTATGGCAGAAGGAACACAAACGGGACCTGTATATTGTCGAGGAAGAAAATGATGGAGAAATGGCACTCAGATTTCCCGGGGAAACGTATATTGAAATGGTCTTGAAAGATATTGAACCGGTTTTTTTTCAACGTCTGGAATCTGGAGAAAGAGCATTTCTTGCCATTTTGGGGGCGACTTTCTCTTATCAGGACCGCATCATGCTTATGTACTATGACCCTGAATTTCCGACAGAGGCCATTTATTTTTTTGAACGTTCTGATGATGGAATTGCTGAAATTGAAGAAGCCGAATATGAACAGGTGGTACAAACCTTTATCCATGAATTTCCCGAGTATTTCAAGGATCATGCCAGTGTATGAAATAGCCTTTAATTACCGGAAAAACCCTTGGCTACAGATAGAGATGATAGATTGGAAACTCATTTCTTCTTTGGACCAGGAGCAGATAACCTACTCAGTGATGTTGGACATGGCCTGGGAAATTTTGCGACCGGATGCCACTCCGTCTGTCAAACGGATCTTATTTGCCAATGCGCTTCAACTCATTCCAGTGTTAATACGATGCATTTTCATCCGTTCGAAATTTGATTAATTTTCTAAAGGAGGCTGTGTTTCAATAACTTTCTTCAATTTGCTGCGGAAAATCCAAGCTTCTTAAAAGTCTTTTCCCGTATGGACAATGGAATCTTTACCATAAACACCGTTTAGAACTGTATCAAAAAAGAAAAACGGCAGCTCTACGGTCGAAAGACCGACAATACAATAACCAATGTACCACGCTGCCCAAATGCTTTGGAATTTACAGCCACACTTGACACCACATATTCACCTCCTGCTTTCTTCTCAAGAGTCTTGACACTATTGACAAATTTGCTGTTAACTTATCAACATGCCCGAAACCGTCAATCAAAGACTGGGGCTGCTTCCTGAAGGGGGATATTCTCTGGAATCCTGGCCAACCTAGGCTGCGAGTGCTTTGCGATATTCCACATAATTGCAACCAACAAACAAACTGAAATCAGTTGCTTTGGATATAATATTTCCCAGACGTATCAATATGCGCATACACCTGAAACGGAATAAAACCATGGAAGCCTGCAATCTATTACCTTGACAGAAGTTAAGCCCTGACCTGTTTTACAACCACACGGTCCCTTCATGTCCGGAAATCGGGGGATTTACGTATACAGCTTGCAAGTCCGTGTGGAATCGGTCTTTATTAAATCTCGCTGTAATCAAGATCCGGAACCGGAAATCCCTTAATTTCCAATTTCCGTAAAACTGATTAACAACCACTGCTTTTTATACCTGATTCCTCCTTGTTGTTTATCATTTGGCAGACTCACTGATTAAAATTGGAAAATTCAAAATTATACAAGAATATAAGATAAATTTATCAGGCTTACCATTCCGTCTCGCACTCTGGGGAATGACGATGACAAGACTTTGAAGTCACTCCATTAGTTCTTCAACCTTTGTCCTATGCGAATACTTTTCTGTACTTCAATCTCCTCTCTGTTTGAGAGGGGATTTTTTATTCTAAATTTAAAGCTTATTGATGATATAAAACTATTTATAAGATTATTAATCACCTTTTTATTGGCAAAGAATATATTATAGTAACTCAACAGAATGATAGAGGAGGTGTCATAATTGAAGCTACAAAAGGAACACCTCGATCAGCTTTCCAATCAAATGGAAAAAAAGATTAAAATGCAAATCTATAACCTAATCATGAAAAGCCTGGATCATGAACAGGCTCCAGGGAAAGTTCAGAATTTAATCAATTTGGCAGAGACGTTTCAGCCAGGAACGAAAAATATGATCAAAAATATATTGCATCGAGACTTGATGCAACAAAAAACCCCCCCGACATCCCGAAAGAAAGGGAATTCCGGCAATGGGCTACTGTAAACGGAAGATCCGCAAAAGAAAAAGAAATCCGTCCCTGTGCAGGCACTGCCGCTTACTTCTTAAAAAATCACTCTCCTGTTCTTCTCCCAAACACAAAAAGCATCCTGCTCCACGCCGTTCCTCTGCCAAAAGCTCTGTAAACAACTCCGCAACCATCGATGGCCCAATCAGCGGACTCATTAATATTATTGTACAAATCCCCGTTAATGCGGGTGATGCAACATCTCTGAATGAAAGTAACGAAAACTCCATTTCCAATACCGTGTGATTTTCTGTCACCCTATTTGAAAGGAGGTGAAACAGGATGAGTCAAAACTCCTTTACTCCTGAAGAATTGGAACAAATCCGGGCATTGTTGGAAGAAGCAATCCGGGAAAATGTCCCCAAATCCCAGCAGATGCAGGCTCAACAATTGATTCCCGATTTAATTTCCTTAATTACCTCACTGCCAACTACCTTAATTAACTCCCTAGGCGGAGTTGTCAGCGGCGCGACAGGAATCCTGTCTACTTTGGTTGATTCACTGATTGGAATTCTCAGCCGTCTGTTGGGATTACTCACTGGAACCAATGGAGCAGGTGCTTCAATCATGCAATCCCTGGCACCAAGCCTGGTTAATGTAATAACGAAACATGTCCCCGTTTCAGAAGCGCAAAAACAAAATATTCAACAGCAAATTGAACAGCAATTGGCTCCAAAAAACCAGAATCCGGCACCACAAAACAATCAGTAACCAACTGAAATTTTAAACAATTCCAGAAAGGAGGTACCTGACTATGGATTGCCATAGCAAAAAGAAAATTGTTTGTGTTGTGGCCAGACGCCGCAGACGCCGCCGTTCCTGCAGTGCCCGCGCAAAGGTGGATAATGGACCGAAAACAGGAGCACAAAGTGCCGGGTTGGTCAACCTGAATGTCCAAGTACCAATCAACCTGGGGGATGCTCAAGCATTCTGCGGCAGCAAAGGCAACTCTGTAAGCAACCTCCTCTAAGGCTGACGGAAAGGGGGAAATTTTCCCCTCTTCCCCATCCGGTCCCTATCATATTAACCTTCTTCCAGAGTTCAAGTTAAAAGATTGGCGCAAATTGATGAAAGGAGGTGAAGCAACATGGATTGCTTCCCAAGAAAAAGAAGAAAAAAAGTCGTTTGTGTTGTAGTTAAACGTCGCAGACGCCGCCGCGGTCCGGTCTGCTCGGCACGGGTAGATAACGCACCTGAAACAGGAGCACAAAGCGCCGGGTTGGTCAACCTGAATGTTCAAGTTCCAATTAATCTGGGGGATGCGACAACATTCTGCAACAGCCACAAAAATTCTGTATCCAACTTGTTGTAATCCACACACAAAGAGAGGGCATTTTTCGCCCTCTCTTTGTTTTTAAAACCAATTTCAGACAAATTACTGTATTTTTTCACAAAACCATCTATTTCCCGGGTAATATTTGCTTGGTACAAAAAATGTTTTATTATTTTAAACTAAAAATCCCGGATACAGATCTTATTCCCTGTTTGCATCTTCAGTTTTACATACTTCTTCCCAAAAAATTCAAGTTAACATTGCAAAATCGTACATACCATTCTCCGTCAGTCTTTTCCACCACTGTCCCCCTGTATCCTGACGAAAGCAGATGCTGTTATTTCGGAATGTCATCCATCCTAATGGAAATCTCATTTCGGGAAGAGTTGCTGCTGGCCGAACCAACAGCCAACGTTTAAATTTTGCAAACTGTCTTTTTATCAAATTTATAGAAAATCTATTTATTTTGAAGTAATTTTATTATAAACTAATATATATTTAGCCAAATATATATTTATGCGGTTACTGTTTTTTTATTATATTTATAAAATTGTTTAAAGGTAAAAAAATGCTTTAAAGCTTCTTCTCCCTGATGATTCTTTATGTTGTTCACGCGTAATACCTATCGGCAACAATTACATCAAACCAAAAGGAGGAAAATTGATGGAAAATCATAAGAAAGAGATTCCGTTTTTTTGGGCCCTTGTCCCACTCTTTGTTATGATCTGTATCATGGGAGTGACCATTATCAAATTTGAAGGCAGCCCCCATGTGCCTCTGATTGTCGGTACAGTTACAGCGGGATTGATTGCGTGGCGGTTTGGCCATACGTGGAAGGACATGGAAGATGGGATATATAACGGCATCAAATTGGCTTTGCCGGCAGTTTTGATTATTATCCTGGTTGGACTGATCATTGCATCCTGGATTGGCGGCGGAATTATTGCCTCACTGATTTATTATGGTCTGAAAATCATTACACCTTCCCTGTTCCTGGCCAGTATTTGCCTGATTTGCGGCCTTGTCGCCTTGTCTATCGGCAGTTCCTGGTCAACCATGGGAACAATCGGCGTGGCTGGTATGGGCATTGGAATCAGTATGGGTATCGCGGCCCCCATCGTTGCAGGAGCCATTATCTCAGGGGCCTATTTTGGAGATAAAATGTCGCCGCTGTCGGATACAACAAATATGGCTTCAGGAATAACAGGAACAGACTTGTTTGACCATATCAAACATATGTTTTATACAACAATTCCTGGACTCATCATAGCAGTAGTTGTTTACCTTTTAATGGGAATACGTTTTAGTACAGAAAGAATGAATTCACAAAGTATTAATGAAATTATTTCTGTTTTGGAAAATCATTTTGTTATTTCACCATGGTTATTATTGGTGCCTGCGATTGTTATTTTATTGGTTGCAAAAAAAATACCGGCACTGCCGGCACTGACAGTTGGAGTCATTTTGGGCTGGCTGTGCCACATTTTTGTACAGGGCGGAGCAACAGGAGACGCAGTTAATGTATTGCATGACGGTTATTCCATTGAAACCGGGCATGCATTGGTAGATGAACTGTTTAACCGTGGCGGAGTCGAAGACATGATGTATACTGTTTCTTTGACTATTGTGGCAATGACATTTGGCGGGATCATGGAAGTTACCGGCATGTTAAAAGCAATAGTAAACCAGATTCTCAAATTGACCAAATCAGCAAAAGGTCTTATTTCAACGACCATATTATCGTCTTTCCTCACCAACATCGCAGCAGCGGAACAATATATCTCCATCCTGATCCCGGGCAGAATGTATGCCAATGCCTACAAGGAAAAAAATCTGCATTCCAAAAACCTGTCGCGCGCCCTGGAAGACGGGGGAACGATGACATCCGCATTGGTACCGTGGAATACGTGTGGCGTTTTCATCACATCGACACTGGGAGTTAATGCTTTTCAATATGCTCCGTATGCCATTTTGAATTATGTTGTCCCGGTTACCGGGATCATCCTGGCTGTCCTTGGCATTAAAGTAGTATATTTAAAAGAACCGCAGGAAAGCTCGGCCAGCCCGGTTTTGGGTAAAGATGCGAAAGAATGACTGATTTATTCAACTACCCTTGGCATGTGCCGGAACTAATAACTCTGCGAAGTACATCTTAAAAACGATCATTTCCTGAGGTAAAAGAGTGAAAAAGCGGGTAATGATTATCAACTGTTTTTCACACCCGTTTAAGATCAGACTGGCGAATTGCCCCAATCAAGGGAAATGTCACTTTAATCTTTCAATCTTCCCCTGTTGCCGTAAAATATCCCAAACCAGCGACAGCTGTCAATTTTTATGGCTTCAGGGGTTTTTTATAGAAGTCTGTTTTATATGAATAAACATATTCGCCTGCTATTCTCCAAATTTATAAATCTCGTTTAATCTCTTTATCTTTTCTTTTAAATGATGACGAAAAGTTTCATGGTAAACCTTCGGCTCTTTCGGATTGGGAAAGCGGGAGATGCGTCCGGTATGGGGAGATACCATTTTGCTCACAGCACCGCATCCCAGTCCGATGATTGTCTGTTTTTCTTCCATAATCAGGATATTATACAAACTTTCTTTCCCTGGAAATGCATAGCCGACATTTTCCTGATTCCCTAATATATTTTTCTGCCTGTACAGGTAGTATGGCCTGTACCCAACTTCTTTAGCCCAGTCCCGGGCTGTTTTTACCATCTCTCTGACTTCTTCACGACCTGCCACCCGATACTTGTCCTTGTTTTGTGTCATGGTCGATCCACTTTTAAAAGACAACGTATGTACTGTTAGTGAATCCGGCTTTAATTCCCGCATGGTAGCCAGCGTTTTCGCAAAAGCTGCTTTATCCTCGTTTGGCAGCCCGATAATCAGATCCATATTAATGTTACCCAATCCCATTTGACGTGCCAGGCTGAATTTATCCAGGGTTTCTTTTACAGTATGGTGCCGTCCGATCAACTTTAATGTTTCTTCCCGAAAGCTTTGTGGATTAATGCTGATGCGATCAACACCCTGCACTTTCAACAATTCCATTTTCTCCTCGTTTAATGTATCCGGACGGCCGGCTTCAACGGTAAGTTCACGAATTTTATCGTAATCCGGGATATACTGCTTCAGCATCTCAAAAAGCCTGTCCAACTGATCTGTGCTGACAGACGTAGGCGTACCTCCGCCAAAATAAATGGTTGTCACCGGCAAATTATTCACTCTCAACCATTTTCCAACCGCCGCAATTTCTTCATGAAGTCCTGCCAGAAATGATTCAACCGAACCATTTCTGCCCCGGATCGCATATGCAGGAAAAGTACAATACGCACATTTGGTCGGACAAAAAGGAATTCCGATATACAAACTTACTTCCTGATTCAATGTATATAAGTCCGGCAAAACTTTTTTCTGGCGTTCAACAATTTCTGTTAAAATATCTGTCTTTTCCGGATGCAGTAAATAGTCTTTTTGTAAACGTTGTATAATTTCACTCACAGAAAGGCCTCTTAACAAAAAAGAGTGAAACAGCTTTACAGGGCGAACCCCTGTCAAAATGCCCCATGGCTGTTTTATTCCGGTCGCTTTTTCCATTGCCTGCAAAAAAACATAACTGATTGCCTGTTTCACAAGTTTACGAAACTCTTTTGTGTTCAGACCCGATTCCGCTTCACGTTGATGAACAGCCCGAACAGTTTGATCTTGCTGAACATCTTTCAATGTTAAATCAGCATTAACAGAGCTTGTTCCCTTGACAACAAAATTGAGATAAAAGTCTCCTTCCTGTGCCGTTTCTCCGCCAGCCACCCGAACTTCTTCAAAAAACAGCCTGGCAATCAGTTCAATATCCCGATAAAAGGTCTGCTCCAGACCAGTCACTACAAAAATTTTCATTCCTTTTTTTACGCATCATTTCCCAGATGCGTTCCTCCTTTTTCTTTCCAGATATCTCTTCACAGTCTAGCGAATGCCGTTCAGGAAATCAATTCAGGGATTCGCATAAAATGGATTAATTGATGCAATCCATAAATTGACACAAATAGCGACTATTTACAAATGCCCGAATCGAACAGGAGAAATTAATATTTGTAAATTTTGCAACAAACGCCCTCAAATCCTAAAAAATCATTTATAATTATTATGATTACACTAACAGGAAAGGAGAGGGCCAATGAAGAAAGTTTCCAGAAAAGTGACGGGTGTAGTAGGTGCACTTATACTAGCTACTTCTCTTTCTTTGCCCGTCTATGCAAAAGATGAAGCAAAATCCATTCTTTTTAGCGGCGGTTTAGACAAGCCAGACATTTATGTATTTAATCCAGACACTCTGCAAACCAAACAGATCACCTCGGGGAGTTCCGTTGACATGTCTCCAGCCAGTGATTTGATTACCTATATAAAAGATGACAGCGTCTATATGGCCAACAGCGACGGAAGCGACCCGGTTCGTCTTACAAATGGCAAGTTTCCCGAATTTGACGCTTCGCCACGCTGGTCACCGGATGGCAAAAAGATTGTGTTTGCCCGCAGTGACGGCAACATCTATACAGTGGATGCTGAAAGCAAGAAAGTGACCCGGTTAACCCATGCTGAAAAAGGTATTTATCATTCCAGTCCCGACTGGTCACCAGACGGGTCAAAAATTGTTTTCCACTCCAACGGCAAAAATGGATATGCTGATCTGTATATGATGAATGCCGATGGAAGCAACATCTCACAAATCACGGGCAAAAACGAAAAAAATTCCTCTGAATATGCCCCCCACTTTTCACCAGACGGGAAATATCTTCTGTTTGAAAAAAGCAAAGAAGGCAAGACGGATATCTACGTAATGAATATGGCCAATAAACAGGCGCAAAACATCACCAGGGATTTTGATCAGCCCGTTTCCGGATCAATCTGGTCAGAAGATGGCAACAAAGTTCTGTATACGGTAAATGAAGAAAAAGGAAAAGAAGATGAATCAAGCAGTTTCTATATCATGAACAAGGATGGCTCCAACAAAACGCTGATGAAATTGCAAGTAGGTTTCGCCACTCCCTCTGAATGGCAAAGCGCCGGTCCGGAGAAAAATGACAATTTCCTGAACAAGGTTAAAAATTTTCTGTTTGAATAGTTCTTAAAGAACTCTGTTTAGTACAGGGTTCTTTTTTATTTTTATACATAACGGACCATCAGGATACCTTTTCCTTTTGGTTCTTTTTCTTTTGTAAAACTTCCTGTCTATTTAATAAAAACAACATTTCAAAAAGCTGATTGCTGATAAACATAAAATATTTTTCTTTGCTACGGGAAAAAATAGGGAATGGAAATATGATAGATGCAATGATCATTTTACTTGAATGATAAAGGTGGTACTTATTATGCAACAACTCATGATCCGGCTGTGGAACGGATGGGACATGATCTATTACCGATGCACACGTTTAAGATATGTAGATAAAGGCAAGAACATATTCCGGGTGGCTGTAAAACATTACCGGGGTGAACCGCTAAAAACGGTTGATGGCTATCATTTGCAACCCGGTGATTTGTATGCACAGCTTCATTTGCATAATGTATTGCTCGCCAAAATAATTCGGCAGACAACCCGGCAAGAATTCGTATGGGCTGTTACTTTAAAAAAGATCATTCTTTCATCTCTGCCGCAATTGGCTGAGTTTATCGAACAACATCCCCATTCCAAACAGATCCGGGTGATTCTTGGCACAACCTTCTTGCATCGTGGAGCGACCAAACTCGGCTTTGAAATAACAGATATTCCCTTTACCCGCTACAAGTTGTGGAAATCACTTGGAATCCGGATTATATTCCTGTTTTGCCATCCGCGAGGCTTGAAGGAAATTTTCAGGCGAAAACAAGATTTCATCCCCAAGCGGGTATTTATATCGAAAGAGAAATTAAAACGTTATTTGGGGAGTGAAAACTGACAATGGATAAAATATTGATTCTGACTGAAACTGTTGCCGGTTATGGACATTACAGCGCTGCCTGCTCATTGAAAAAAGGACTGCAATTAACATACCCCAAAGGTGAAGTCCAAATCGTCTGTGTCCTCCCTTTAATCAGCAAGCCACTGGAATCATTCATCAATAGGTGTTATTTGCAAACATTGCGTTACGCCCCCAGCCTTTGGGGAGCCGCCTATCAGCGCGATAACCGGTTCAGCAAGCTGTTTCGCGATCCGATGGGGAAGTTTGTCGCCAACAGATTGCAGCTCATCATTGAAGAAGCAAATCCGAGCGTTATTGTGTGTACTCATGCTTTTTGCCTCAGTGCCTGCTCATATCTTAAAAGCCATGCTCCATCCTGCGGCTTCCGTTTGGGAGCGGTTGTCACTGACTTTGACGTCCACAGTTTCTGGGTTCACCCGGCTGTTGACTTTTATATCTCAGCCCATGATGAAATTGGAATGAAGATCAGTCAAAAAAGCAGTCAGGCCGATATATATTCTACCGGCATCCCGATCCATCCCGATTTTTCCATTCGGCAAAAGGAAAAAAAAGATGCCCGAAGAAGCATCCATGTTGATCCGGAACGTTTTACCGTGTTGCTTATGGGTGGCGGCATCGGGATCGGTCCCATGCACTCTTGTATTGCCTCACTGAAACAATCCATCGCCGACCATCATATCCAATTGCTTATCATTACAGGAAAAAACAAGGCGTTATTCGAGGAACTGTCAAAACAGCTCGGAAATCAGGCGCATATCTATCTGTTTTCTTTTGTTCATAACATGGTAGATTTTATGTGTGCCTCTGATTTTATTATTACAAAACCAGGTGGCATGACCAGCTCCGAAGCATTGGCAACAGGTCTGCCCATTGTCATTTGCAAGCCGATTCCCGGACAGGAAGAAAACAACAGCCGATTCCTGTTAGATAAAAACGTGGCTATCCGGCAAGACGAACCAAAAAAACTGCCCAGGGAACTCTCTTTTTTTATAGAACATCCTGAACCGCTTCATAAAATGCAATCCAACGCATCACAGATTGGAAAACCGCAATCAGCAATCAATGCAGCAAAGATCATCACAAACTATTTATAACCTCCATAAAAAAACTCTCGCAAGCAAGCGAGAGTTATGATTGTGGACGATACAGACCACAGGCATCCCAACTGGAATAGTGGCGGCCTTCATGGTGAACACAGCGAAAACTTTTTCGATAAGGAACTAAATATTTACAGGTTTCACATTTATACATGGTCCAGGTAACACCGTATTTCTTAACCATGGGATTTCTGCTCTTCTCTTCCACCTTGTCCAGATTCCGTTCACCTTTCTGTCTAATTTTACTCACACTTTCTAGTTTCAAGTCTCTATGAAAATAAATCATCTCTCATAAAATATTAACATATTTTTGGGAAAGACACAGATTTATCAATATAAAAAATATGCCTTTCGATAATCAAGCAATATGTACCCAGTGTCTCCCATCCTGCCAGATCAATAAAGCCGAACGCTGTTTTGGAGACAGGGTAATTCCCTTCTCTCCATCGCGGTACAAAATATTTTTCGAGTAAATTGTAAATTTTGAAAATGATTTTGAAACAAGCAGTAACTGTTGTCCTTCAACAATCCCATCCGGAATGGCTGAGGCGCAGGAATTTTTCATTTTGCCCGTAAACCAAACGGTCTTTCCGTCTCCCCTTAGCATTAAGTCATGCAAGGAAATAGACCAGCCTTCATCAAGCGAATACAAGGGGCTGCATTGATCAGATTCAATTCTGCAAATTCTGCCCTTAAGCAACGATTGGTTTGCCGCCTGCGGATATTTTTGCATAAAACCCGCCTGGTTGCAATGATTTACCGTTAATCCATCCAGGATAAACTTTTCATAAGTTCCGTTCCAATTTCCCTCAAACAGCCACTCTGACACCCCATCCATATGAATATCATGCAAAAACAGCCTTTTTCGATCCCCGTCGTTAATAAAAAAACCGGTTCGGCATTTCCGCAAATAAATATGGCGAAACTCCAGTCTGTTCTTTAATCCTGTCTCTATACGGGCAGCCGGATGGACTATGACCACACCTCGCCTTAACCCCTCACCGACAATATGCTCGATAAGGAGTTTATTATGAGTTGGCAATAAGCGAATGGCTCCGTTATCCCGCAGTACGGATGGCTTTTCTCCATTTCCGTATGCAGCAATAAAATGCGAAATACTCCCGGAAACAGGTGCTTTCAGCCAAACCCCAAACCCGTATCCTGCAGGATCATCAGGATCGCTTGCCCGCTGCCATTTACAATGGCGAATATGAATATTGTAATGTTTCAAATCATAAGGGTCTTCAACACCTTGCGCCTCTGCCACAAATCCCGAAGACCGTGACTCAAGCGACTTGCAACGGGAAAATGTAATGTCAGAACACCACCCGTTATGCGAAATCATAAAAGAAGCACCTTTCCCCTTTTCATCCACGACATTTTCCACCAGAACGTCGAAAGTCCCTTCAAAGTCCACACTATGCCGCATTCGTCTGGTATAGCCATTTTTGACTACAACCCCCTGGTTTCCGCCATAAAACTGGATTCCATATCCTTGCCCTGATCCCACAACTTGTGGATTTTTCAAATAAAAATCTTCTACTATAACATCCTTGCTTCGCTGAATTTGGATGGCAGATTCTGCCCCCCGCTCTCCCTTCAGACCGGAAACCCGAAATCTGTACATATTAAATGCCAGGATTCCAAAGCCTTTTGTTGATCCTTCCTTTAACCGATAATGGAAATTTTCTATGGATACATCTTTTAGCGGTTTTACTTTATACACGTTCTGTTTCAGCGAAACTTGCTTTGGAAGGCGCACTTCATCCTTTAAAACAATTTTGGTGATCGCACTTTTGAATGACACCTCTTTAATCCAGAGGCAACCGCCATATCCTGTTTCATTTGCGTGGATGGCAACAACAACACGGGCACTAACTGCTCCAGCAGGGGCAAGCAGATTTCCGTTTGTAATCCGCTTCCAACAGATGGGGGCAAACTCTTCAATTTTTGAATAAGCCAGCAATCGATTGTATTTGTCATGCCAAGATACATAACACGTTCCCACAACCGCACCCCTGGTTTCCAACCGACCGTAAACTTGCAAATTATACCGCATTCCTTCCCTGATCCTACATGTCTGCTGCTCAATCAGCGCAAATCCCGTTTCCGTCAAATGTTCCAGCTCAATCTGAAATGCAGATTCATTTGCATCCCACGAAAAAGAAGCGCAATCGCCCAAATTGCTTTGCCGATTCCACCTGTTCAAATGCGAGCTGGGCAGCAATTCCTGATTGGATGGACAGATGCTTTCAATTTCGTGTACTTCCACATTGACATTTGCCTGTCCGTCCGAATATCTTTTGGAATCATCTGCAAGTACAATCAAATCTCCCGCTTGCAAATCCCAGGGAGTCTGCATGATTGTAAAACTGCGATCTCCCCGTTTTAAATTCTCTGCCAGGCAGTATTGATGGTAACCCAAGCCTCCCTCCCATTTGAAAATATAAGGTGCATTTACATGGACTGCTTCTACGACCGCCTCTTTTGCAAACCGAATCGAAACAGGTTTACGAATACAAATCTCTTCTAGATAATAATGGCCTTCCGGCACAATCAGCAGTGAACCTGACGGAATAGCAGTAATCGCTCGACGAAATCTCCCGGTATCATCAGTCTCTTCAGGCAAGCGGGGATAATCCCCCAGATGATAGCAGTCTAACACCGCATCCTGTTGTACACCCAAAAACCATTTCTTTTTTTTATCATGATTTGAAAAAATTCCTGTCATTTTCTCACCCCAGGTTTTTACTTTATTCCCTTTTATTACTTTCTTTGTGATTCCTCCCGTTTCCTATGGACCAGTAAAAAGGGAAACAGCCTTATCGTCATTAAAGTCCATAAAACCTTCACATATGATAATTTTAACAATTTTTAAATCTACTATAATTACATATGAAACAATCCTCATAATTAACCGCTTTCAGTAAAAAGTTAGTTTTAACAAAAACAGAATAGCGAAAAAAACAATAAAAAACATATGCTATTTATAAAATATTTGATATACCAGCTGAAATAATTGCTATTTTAGAGGAATTTCAAAATTATATATTGAAATTTTCGAAACAAGCATTAAGATAGAAGTAGAACCTTTTTTCTGAAACAGGTTTCAGCATAAAAAACAGATAAGGCAGGAGAGCGATCTGGAAAAATTTTTAAAGATTTGCAAATAGTTGTCTGCATTGGAAAAATAAACTTTTGATACAGAATAATCGAAATAGAAGAGGTTTTTTTATAACCAACCAAAAACAAATAAATTTGTCATTGAAGCTGTTCTAAACTCCCTCCCTTAAATGTTTTTTTGCTGTCTTAATCGAATTGCATTACAATGTTCATATTTGGTTCTCTAGATTTTGATCCCGTCAAAGAGGTGGTGTCACATAACAGGCCATCAGCAGGTTTTAATGTCTAGAAGGGAGAGGCATCAGAGAGAACGCTTGCATCCACTGGTCATTTTTCTCCTTTTTGGAACAGGCTTTACCAGAACAGCCGCTTTTATGAGCTTGCCATTTCTGGTTTTCTACTTGACCCATTTTATCCATTTAACACCAATGCAAGTGGGGACAGTAATGGCGATGATGGGACTGGGTGCAGCATTGGGGGGATTTTTCGGAGGATATTTGTCTGACCTCTTTGGGCGCGGGTCGATCCTGGTTATTTCATTATTTGCCTGGACCTTTTGTTTCTTCGGTTTTGTTATTGCACAGGATTATGAGTTTTTCCTCATATTAAGCCTGGCACACGGGTTATGCCGCGCATTTTTTGAACCGACATCCCAGGCATTAATGGCGGATCTGACCATTCCCAACAGGCGCCTGAAAGTGTTTGGTTATCGTTATACCACAATTAATATCGGAATGGTGATCGGTCCCTTGTTAGGCACATACTTTTTCCAAACAATTGGTGCCTACACTTTTGTGATAACCGGTTTGCTATTTATCCTCTTCTCTTTTATGTTGATCGTTTTTCTGGCTAAATACAAAAAAGACATCAACAATACGAGACCTGAAGCAACCGTTCAGTTATCCGAATGTGTCCATGTAATGAGAAAAGACCATACGCTTGGATATTATATTTTAGGTGGTATGATATTTTTCGGTGTCTACTCCCAATTGGAAACGAGCCTGCCCATGTTTTTAACAAATGAAATCACCGGGGGAGAAAAAACCTATTCCCTGTTACTGATAATTAATGCGTTAATGGTGATTTTATTTCAACCCCTGATTACCAATTGGGCGGAGAAAAAAAATTCGTTAAGCAATATTGTTTTGGGCTGTCTATTGTTTTCCGTTGGTTATGCAACATTTTCATTAGGGAATCAAAATCTGATCTTTATTAGCGGAACCATTTTGTTCACCCTGGGAGAAATTCTTATTTTCCCTGTAACCAACCAACTGGTTGACCAATTGGCAAAAGATCAATATCGCGGTGCCTATTACGGTGCAGCCAACTTTGCACAAATCGGATTGAGTTGGGGACCATTGGCAGGGTCCTGGTTATATAACCAGATTGGAGCCCCGATGATGTGGGTGATCATTTCATTGATTGCTTTACATATTGTTTGGTTCTATGCCTATGGATTCCAGCTGTACATGAGAAAACAGGGAATTGGAGTCATGTCGATTCTGTATCAGATATTCAATGATCTGAAACTGATCCCGATCTTCAAATTTACATTTAAGATAATTCCGCTGATTTCCATCCTGATTGGTCTTTTGTTTTGGGCAAACCAGCAGTTCGGCGAAAAAATCAGTTTCCTGCATCATTGGGTACTGTTCAGTATGTAATGATATTCAAAGTGAATGACAGGGATTCCCGTCATTCACTTTTTAATTTTTTATTAAAAGGAGCGGTTATCTTTACTCCCTCACCTGGCCATTTCCCCGAATCACATATTTATAACTTGTCAATTCCCTGAGTCCCATCGGGCCACGCGCATGCATTTTTTGGGTGGAAATTCCCATTTCTGCACCAAATCCAAACTCTGCGCCATCTGTAAACCGGGTCGAAGCATTATGATAAACAGCAGCGGCATCTACCTGGTTTAAAAAGAATTCGACGGCTGACTCATCTTCAGCAATGATTGCTTCAGAATGAAGGGTTCCATATTGTCCGATGTGATCCACCGCTTCACTCAAGCCCTTTACCACTTTTACCGCCAGAATCAGATCCAAAAACTCGGTAGCATAATCTTCATCAGTCGCAGGTTCCAAATCAAGCTCCTCTTGATCTTGAAGAATCTGACAAGTCTGCTCGCAGCCTCTTACTTGTATGCCTTTATCTGCCAGATCTTTCCCCAGTTGTGGCAAATATCTGTCAGCAATCTGCCTGTCAACGAGAAGGGTTTCCATGGCATTGCAAACAGAAGGGCGTTGTGTTTTCGCATTAACAACAACAGACTGAGCCATCGCCAAATTGGCTGAAGCATGCACATAGATATGGCAATTCCCGACTCCTGTTTCAATGACGGGTACATGGGCCTGCTTCACAACTCGCTGGATCAGTCCGGAGCCTCCACGCGGAATCACAAGATCCACAGTATCTTTAGCGCGAATCAGAACATCAATGGAATCCCGTTCAGTCCGTTCAATGAACTGGATCGATTCGACAGGAATTGCAGTTTGGGCTAATCCGTCCTTCATGGCCTCTACCAGAGCCTGGTTGGAATGGATTGCTTCTTTTCCTCCGCGAAGCACAACAGCATTCCCCGCTTTAATTGCCAGTCCGGCTGCGTCTGCCGTTACATTGGGCCGCGATTCGTAAATGATGGCAATAACTCCGAAAGGAACACGTACCTTTTCAATTTTCAACCCATTGGGACGTTGAAAAGAAGACATAACTTCTCCCACAGGATCGACATACTCTGCCAACGCATTCAAGCCCTGAATCATCTCGTCAAGACGCTTTTCCGTAATCAGCAATCGATCTTGCCTTGCTGATGGCAAGCCGTTTAAAACAGCATTTTCCAAGTCTTTTTCATTCGCCTCAAAAATCTGTCGCCGCCTGCTCCAGATTGCTTCGCCCATCTGTTTCAAAGCCTGATTCTTCTCTGCTGCTGACACGATCGAACATTTTCGCGAGGCCTGCTTTGCCGCCTGTGTCTTGCCTGTTACATACTCCTTGAGATCATTAATCATCATAATACTTTTTCCTCCTCTTCCATAATGACCATCATATCCCGATGGATAACTTCGTGAATTTTTTCATGTCCTGTGTTCCGGGCCTTTCTTTCCAGTAACAAGTGCAAATCGGCACTGGAAAAACTGCTCATACCTTTCCCGATAGATTGGCCATGCGGATCGCTGATTTCAACGATGGCTCCTTCCAGAAAGCTGCCACCCACATCGATTACTCCTCCAAACAACAAGCTTCCATTTCTTCGCAAAAGTGCTTCTTTTGCCCCCATATCAACAATAATTTTTCCTTCCGCCCGGGTACTGAAGGCCAGCCATGATTTTTTGCTTGGCAAACGGCTTTGCGGGAAAAAGTGAGTCCCTGCTTTTTCACCAAGCAAAATCTTATTCAAGATTTCCTGTTCATTGCTTGAAGCAATCACGACCTCCATTCCTGAACGTACGGCAATCTTGGCTGCTATCAATTTTGTCCGCATGCCGCCTGTCCCCACCAAACTCCCGGGATCACCGGCAATTTTCTCTAACTCAGGCGTAATAGAACGAACTTCGTCAATTTTTTTGGCCCCGGGATCTTTTCTGGGATCTTCAGTGTACAAACCGTCAATATCTGTCAGCATAACAAGTAAGTCCGCTTCTGCCACTATGGCAACCAAACTGCTCAATGTATCATTGTCACCCACGCGGATTTCATCTACTGCGACTGTGTCATTCTCGTTTACGATGGGAATGACTCCTTTTTTGATCAGTGTTTCCAAAGTGTTACGAATATGGATAAATCGTTTTCGATCTTCCAGATCCAGCCGGGTAAGCAATAATTGTGCAACAGAAATTCCTTGTTGCTTAAAATATTTTTGGTACGTGTCAATCAAGGCACCCTGCCCCACTGCGGCTGCCGCCTGTTTCTCCGGAACAGTTATGGAACCCGGATTCCATCCCAGCCGGCCCATTCCGGCAGCCACAGCCCCGGACGAAACAAGAATCACTTCAATATCGTGCTGTCTCAGTTGTGCAATCTGCCTGATAATCTCTTTCATCTTTTTCTCACATAGATTTCCATTTCGTTCTGTCAAACTGCTGGAACCCACTTTTACAACGATGCGTTTCATACTCATTGCTTCACCTCTTCTAAAAAAAAAGCCCTCATCCCAGAAGGACGAATGGCTTTTTCGCGGTACCACCTTCATTGATAAATCCCATCCAACACAGCGACGGAATATACCCACTCAATCTGAATAACGGACAGTTGCCGTATCCGCTTTTCACGGAAAGCTCAAGAGGCGGGACAACCCGGTTAAGTGGCGGGTTTTTCCAGCCAAGAAACCCACTCTCTGAATCACATCTCCGGATCGATTCACTCTTTCATTGCTTTTACATATACAAGATTTATAAATGGTTATACATGAAATAGTATAAATTGTCAATCATCCAGGCAATAATATTTATTCCAATTCAATTAACAAATCGCCTGTTTCAATAGCGTCTCCTGATTTCACATGAATTTCTTTCACAATAGTATCGAAAGGGGCTTGAACAGTTGTTTCCATTTTCATGGCCTCTGTGACAAGAAGATGCTCACCTTTCTTCACTTTATTTCCCGGCTCAACCAGTATTTTGAGAACATGACCAGGCATGGTAGCGCCAATCTGTCCCTCTTCATCAGGATCTGCCTTTCGACGCGTATTCACCGTCGTCTTCGCTGACAGGTCACGAATTGTCACTTCCCGCGGTTGTCCGTTCAGCTCATAATATACTCTCCTTGTTCCCTCAGGAGTTAATGGTCCGATCGTCATCAGCTTGATAATCAATATTTTTCCTTTTTCAATTTCGACATTGATCTCTTCACCAAACCGGAGTCCATAGAAGAATGTAGGTGTATCCAGTACTGAGACATCACCGAACTCCTCTGCTTTCTTTTCCCTGTCCAAAAATACTTTTGGATACATAATATAGCTGATAAGATCTTTCTCACTTACAATCCGGCCTGTTTTTTTCTCCAGCTCAGCCCGAACCTGGTTAAAATCAACCGGCTCCAACAGCTCTCCCGGGCGGCAGGTGATATAATCGCGTCCTTTCAGAATGATATTCCTCAATTTTTCAGGAAATCCGCCAGGTGGCTGTCCCAGACAGCCCCGAAAGAACTGAACTACCGACTCCGGAAAATCAAGCCGTTTCCCTTTTTCATAAATATCCTGCTCGGTCAGGTTGTTTTGTACCATAAACAAAGCCATATCTCCAACCACTTTGGAAGACGGTGTTACTTTGACAATATCGCCAAACATCCGATTCACGACCGCATAGGCCTTTTTCACTTCTTCCCACTGTTCGCCAAGGCCTACGGCGATCGCCTGCTGCTGCAAATTGGAATACTGTCCTCCAGGCATTTCATGGATATATACTTCTGCCGTTGGAGATTTAATACCGATTTCAAAATCTTTGTAGTAAACACGGACATCTTCCCAGTAATCAGAAAGCTTTTGCAAATTGTCGAGATTCAAGCCCGTTTCCCGTTCCTGTCCTTGTATGGCAGCGACAAACCCGTTCAAGCCGGGTTGGGAAGTAAAGCCGGACATTGAACTTAGTGCAGTATCCACAATATCGATACCTGCTTCATAAGCCTTGATCAGGGTGGACATTTGTATACCGCTTGTGTCATGGGTATGCAAATGAACGGGTATGCCAATTTCTTCTTTCAACGCTTTGACCAATTTATATGCGGCGTATGGTTTCAGCAACCCGGCCATATCCTTGATGGCCAGGATTTGGGCACCCGCTGCTTCCAACTTTTTTGCCAGATCCACATAATATTTTAACGAGTATTTATCCCTTTTCACATCCAGAATATCACCTGTATAACATATGGTAGCTTCAGCGATTTTTCCGGTTTCCCGTACTGCACCAATCGCTGTTCTCATACCTTCAATCCAGTTTAAACTGTCAAAAATGCGAAAAATATCAATTCCGCTTTCCGCAGCCAAATGGATAAACTTTCGAATGACATTATCGGGGTAATTGCTATAGCCAACAGCATTTGCACCCCGAAACAGCATCTGGAACAGGACGTTGGGAATTTGCTCACGAAGCAGGCAAAGCCTTTCCCATGGATCTTCATTTAAAAAACGCAAACTGGTATCAAAGGTAGCGCCTCCCCACATTTCCAGAGAAAACAGTTCGGGAGCCAATTTGCCCGTTGCTTCGGCAATCTTTAACAAATCATGGGTGCGAAGCCTTGTGGCAAACAAGGATTGATGAGCATCGCGAAAGGTTGTATCCGTTACTAACAGGCGATTGCTGGTCTTAATCCAGTCAATAAGGCCTTCTGCTCCCTGCTCATCCAGAATCTGTTTTGTTCCGCGCTCAAATTCCTGGTTATAGGTTACAGTCGGAATGCGGGGTTTCGGAAAAGCCGGTTTGCGACAATCCGGCAATCCCGGATAGCCGTTGACCACAATCTGCCCTATATAGTTCAAGATCTTGGTACCGCGATCCTTTCGCTTCGGAAACTCAAACAGTTCCGGTGTGCTGTCAATAAACGTGGTATCATATCTTCCTCTTAAAAATACGGGATGTTGAACTACATTTTCCAGAAACTGAATGTTTGTTTTTACACCGCGAATTCGGAACTCTGTCAGGGTGCGCAACATCTTTTTGGCAGCCTGTTCGTATGTCACCGCCCATGACGAAACTTTGACCAAAAGCGAATCATAATGAGGGGTAATGACAGCACCAGTATAGGCACTGCCGGAGTCCAGACGAATTCCGAACCCGCCGCCTGACCGGTAGGCAAGCAACTTTCCTGTTTCCGGCAAGAAATTTTGAGCCGGATCTTCCGTTGTCACACGGCACTGAATAGCGTAACCATGCGTTACCAGTTCCTCCTGGGGGGGCACTCCCAATTCCGGATCGGTTAACGCATATCCTTCGGCAATTCTGACCTGGGACTGGACAATATCTACTCCGGTTATCATCTCGGTAATGGTATGTTCCACCTGCACGCGCGGATTGACCTCGATGAAATAAAACTTTTTATCAGGCGTTACAAGAAATTCGACTGTTCCCGCATTGGTATATTTGGCCTTTTTCATGAGACTCAAGGCCGCGTCACATATTTTGAAACGTAACGTTTCTGTCAGAGACAGGCTTGGTGCTACTTCTACCAATTTTTGATGCCGGCGTTGAATGGAACAATCCCGTTCGAACAAGTGAACCACATTCCCGTAATAATCGGCCAAAATTTGCACTTCAATATGTTTGGGATTTTCCAGATACTTCTCGATATAAACTTCCGAATTGCCAAACGCCGACTTGGCTTCAGATTGCGCACGCTCAATGGCATCCTTCAATTCACTTTGACTGCGGACAATGCGCATTCCGCGTCCGCCTCCGCCAGAGGCAGCTTTTATAATAATGGGATAATCATATTTTTTCACGAACTCTTTTGCCTCTTCCAATGACTGAATCGGATCAGACGTACCGGGGATAACGGGAATTCCGGCTTTTACAGCCATTTCTCGCGCATCCACTTTATTGCCAAACATCTGAATATGTTCAGGGGAAGGTCCGATAAAAACGATCCCTTCTCGTTGACATCGTTTGGCGAATTCTGCATTCTCGGCAAGAAATCCGTAACCAGGATGAATCGCATCTACCTGATGGCGCCTGGCCACTTCGATAATATCATCCATATCCAGATATGCCTCGATTGGGCCTTTTCCTTCACCGATCAGGTAAGCTTCATCGGCTTTGAACCGGTGGAGAGACAAGTTGTCCTGCTCAGTATATACCGCAACTGTACGTATGCCTAATTCTGAACATGCACGAAATATTCTGGTCGCAATTTCCCCACGGTTTGCAACCATTACTTTTGAAAAATGCTTCATACCTTCCCGTGCTCCTTTCAAATGCAAATCGATCAAATCTCATCATTTACAAATATTACAATTTAAACTAATTAATTTCTAAAATCTCATAAATTTACAATTTGTCCTGATGAAAATTTCTGCTTATATTGCGCCCCGTTGATCACCCCCGTAAATCCTGCCACATTAAAATAAACATATAATTAAGAAGATAATTCTATTTCTGAAAATTATACTATATTTTTGGTAAACTTTTCACCTCCCTTTTTTTAAAACGGAAACGAGGATTTTTATTCTGATCTTTTGTGGAACAACAATGATGTTGCTGTCAATGTGATAAAAGAAGAAATTACACAAAAAGTTCTTGAATAAGCCGGTGAACGCAAGATCCTGATTAAAATTGCTGTTAAAACTTATAAGATTATTTTCTGTAATAATTTTTTCATCTTTTGGTCTCTCCTCGGTCTGTGGCAGTTCTGCCCGGTTTTTTCCTCTTTCTTTGCAAATAAAAAGTGATCCAGTTCATCCTGACTCATCACCATGTTCCTTTTTATCAGCTTTTTCTCTTTTTGGCCTAAGTCTGTTCAAATTTAAACAGTTTAATGAAATAATTTAGCACTTTAAAGGAAGTGCTCAGCTTGTCGACAAAGTCTGTTTTCTTAACAGGTCGACAAGCTTTTTTGTCG
>CBEULT010000022.1:0-46412 GCA_965544045.1 uncultured Thermoactinomyces sp. | reverse complement strand
CCACTGGACAAATCAATATGATTATCATTACTGCACGAAACCAAGCCTATAATCAATAAAAAAATAATACCCATTGTAATTACAATTCTTCTCATTTGTCCTTCCCCTTTTTACAAAATATGGAGTAAGGCACTGAACATGTAAATGCCTTACTCCTCTTTTTTAAATTTTAAAATCCTTTTGAATAGAAGGCTATTGTGTGTGCGTCGTTAATTATATCGGAAGGAGTCACAACAGAGCCGTAATTAGCGTCGATATCCCAGCCTTGATTTATCCAGGCTCTCCAAACCAATTGTGAACAATAAAATTTCGCATACGTTGTCTTGTCTGTAAAAACCCAATTATACGGCTTTCCAATTAATGATCGAGCTGCTTTTCCAGCCTCAGTGTAATGAGAACTTTGAGCTCCACTCACGTACATCCCTTTGACCTTATTATACCTTATTGCCCAATTGTTCGGATAATGGGCAACACCATCAGGTCTTCCATCTCCTTCAGGAAAACTCTCCACTGTATATGTGCTGGAATAATTCGAAACAATCCCTGCATGCCCAACATTGAATATCCCTTTTGAGCTGCTGCCATCCAAAGTCACCAAGACATCTCCTGTATAACCAACTTGACCAGCCTGAACACTAACTTCCCCAGCCGGGTTGCGACTACCGCCGTCCTCAGAGATTTGTAGTTTATCAGGGTCTTTAACACCCTGATTTTTCAATTCCTCTTTCACACTAATGACATCAATTTTGTTACTCCAATTTTTCGCCATCCTACTTGCTTCTGCTTCTCCCTGCTCTAATTCCAGTTTAGTAGTCTCAGGAATTTCCATACTCTCGGTTGATGCATAAACATAAGACGGAAGTATAACAGATACGACAATCCAAGACAAACCTAAGTATCTCAACAAACCCTTTTTCATACCCTAACCTTCTTCTGCGTATAAAAATTTATCCATTCGTTATAAAATAGATAGATACGCAATTAAATTATGCTATATTTTAATAAAGAATGCCCATTGTAAATCATTAAAGCATGCGACTCTAATAACTTACATTTCGTGCGGTGTATAGCAACACACCTACCTAACAGATCTTATACGATCTCCTCAAATTTTAACATCGGCATGAACTTTGTTACGGCTACAGCTTAATTATAGATTTAGTATTTATATATTCAATTTAAACATTATGACTATATCTTTGGATTATGGGTAAGAAAATTCAGCAAAGAAACACCCCCCAACACCTTTTAGATGTTGGAGGTGTTATCGAAAACTATTACAAACATATGCTCATAGCAGCTCAATGTAGCTAGCAAAGACTTAAAGGTTTGATATCTTTGAGTCCTGTCATTTTCAAGACATCTCATTAATATTCGTTCCAATTTAGGAAATGGCTCTACACCTGCTTGTTTAAATGAACGAACTCTGCATTGGGCTACCGCCTGTAACATCTTTTCAAAAGGAAAATCAAAGCTTGGGTCTTCCATCGATTTACCATATGCAACAGGTACAACCTCTGTATACATATAAAAAGCAACTGCCCCGAAACTATATACTTCAGAAATTTGATCAAGGTGAATTTTCTGATCATTAACTAGCATCCCGTGGCTGTCTCAGGAGGAACAAATGGACTAATGCACCACGATAGGTAGTCTCTGGATCATTTACATTAACAGAAAGTTCTAAATCAATTAAGTGAAAAATTCCCATTTGAATCGATAATGGAATGCCCAGGCTGAAAATCACCATGCAAGTAACCGAGATCATAAAACTCTATTATTTTTTCGAGCATTTGAATTTGTTCTTTCACAAACCTTTGTTTATTCTCTGGTATTTGCGGATTTTCTCTAATATAGATGTATGCTTTAAAGCTGTTTTACCTTCTAACCACTTGCGAAGAAGCCCAAAATGCCAGTCTACCTCTCCACTATTTACATACAGGTTATCAGTATAATCATTAAGATTTTTCAATATATGTGCTTCTTGTTGCAATGATCTTGTACGACCTGTTTTTAACTCAATCCCTTTGAGAAGTATTTCAGTACCATACTCTTCAACTTTATAGGCAAACCCTTTCCTGGTTTGGAGAGATTTTACAACATTCAATTTTAACCCTGTTGACTCATTGATACTATTAACAAGGTCTTTCACCAGTTTTTGCCTCCTAAGTTTCTAAAAGTTTTTCTCTCTTCACCCATTCTTTTACTTGTTGATAGTAGTGGTGTTTACGCATGCTGCTTTCTACTGAGGAAATATCACATTCTTTAGGTAAGTGAAATTTATGTACATTCTATCCTTTATCCTCCCGACTCAAATAACGCTTACAGCAAAAACAATTCTTAGGGTCTCTACTTTTTACTACTGGTCTAATCGAAAGAAAATGGCAAGTTGGTTTGGGGATATCTAATCCATTCCTTCCCACATCTTTTTTCTTTATCCAAAACTTTCCTAACATGATTCCAACCTGAGTATATAATACCTTAAGTGAATAATGCGGCCATCCAAATAACTTTTTGCCATCTAAATCATCAAACTTCACGGGAAATTCAAATATTACGTTTTGACAAGCCAAATTTCGCTTTTGGTTGTTTAGGCATCCCTTGCGAAATTGACGAAAACACTCTATCTCAACAATTCCACATTAAAACATATTTTCCTGTAAATCACTTATAGAATCTCCATTTAAATCGTAGTAGCTTGCGAATAATACTTCTTGTTCTTCCGCAGAAGAAAGGGAAGGGCAAAAACCATCGACAATTTCCGCACAATACCTACTAAAACATCCAATTCATTAAATTTGACAACCTGACGACTTTTGAATTCAATCATATTTCTAACCCTCAATTTTTAAATAAAGTACTGTAAACAAGCAGTACCTAAATGATCTATCTACCTGTCAATTATCATCACGTAAGCAGAAAATAGCCCCCCCTGTTCGGAAGATGGGGACTTAGGTATGCTGGTCATGTACTTGGCATGTAAGGGGAATAGAGGAGATCAAGGAAGAAATAGATCCAGCTCCTTCGGATCTTTCAGGTCGTTTAGTTGCGGTAATTTCTCAAAGAGCCAGGTGAGATAGACAAAGGGGTTTAAACTGTTTTCTTTGGCTGTCTCGATGATGCTGTAGATGATGGCACTGGTCTTTGCCCCACGCGGCGTGTTAGCGAAGAGCCAGTTTTTGCGACCAATGACAAAGGGCTTGATGGAGCGTTCGCTGCGACTATTATCCAATTCCAGGCGACCGTCTTCCAGGAAGACGGTTAATTTTTTCCATTGGTTCAAGCAGTAATCGATGTAACGACAGGCGATCCTCTGAATCAAATTGTATTGACTGATCGAGCGCTGTAATTCCTGGATGATCATCATTAAACATGACATGCTCAACAACTAATTCACCCAGTTTTCTCCCTTGTTCCATTCCGCCCGGAATCCAACGAATTCCATCTGCATCACATATACCAACCAACTGCTTAACGATGTAGTCATATAACCAGTAAGCCATATGACACTAACTTTTCCTTTCATTCTTAATTCCTCACATGTATCAATAATCCTTTGCAGTCTTTTCCCATATACCAAGGTGTTATCGCTAACAATAACAATTCCATCGACAATTAAATCTCCTGCTTCATGAAATGCAAGAATTGTGTCAGACGATTTCCAATTGCAATCAGGCACGATAACTTCAAACCCTTTAGAGGTTAGAAAGATACATAAATAGGATGTTTGAGCATTGAATTTGACCGTCCTGGGAGTAATGACCATAACCTTCATCGGTTGATCTCCTCGACTAGTTTATTAAAATGTGAAAAAAGGTTAACCGGTGATAAATGGCACGGATCTTGGGCCGTAGTATGTGCGATCACGGCACATCTGCTTTTGCATTCCACTCTCCAATTACAAGAGCTACAACTTGCACCAGGTTGATCCGGCAGGTGACGCATCTTTTTTAATACCGGTTAATAGTACCAGATAGCAGGAAATCGCTCTTTTAATACGTTTCCAGCATATAGACTTGGGATTGAAATTCCCATGATGCAAGGTAATACATTCCCCCGTTCATCAACATTAGCCCCAACAACAAATTGAACTGTTTTTTTGCGTAATATCATTGCAATTACTTCCATAGTTGATACGAATATGCGGATACTGTTCTTGTTTGCTCCACTTCATCAGCGTTTTTATTATGTATGTTTACCTCAAGTGAAGCATCCATTCTAGATCGTAAACGAAGGATTCCTTTAACCGTTTGGGCAAAAGCTTCGGCTTTCCCCCTGAACGAATCATGTGTTTCTGCCAATGCTCCATCAAGAGAAACTTGAATTTTATCAATTCCCAGTTCCTCATTGTCTCATTTGTTGTTGTTCTTATCACCATATACCAATGGCGCTACAAAAAAGAAGACTTAAAATTTTGTCCCCGTTGTGGAAATCACTTTGCATTGGAAGACTTGCATATTCCCAACCAACCTCAACTGCTTTGCCATCACTGCAAATTCTACATAGATCCTAAGCTTGTCGTTGTGGCGGTGATCCTTAACCGTACAAGAGACAAAGAATTACTTCTCCAAAGAAACGAAGATCCTGGAAAAGGTTTATGGGCTTTCCCTGGAGGTCACGTGGAGCGAGGACAAGATCTTTTTGCGACCATTAAAAACGAGGTAAGAGAAGAGACCGGTTTAAATGTTGAAGTTCATGAGATTATCAACGCATTTTCTGCTCCTGATCAGGGACTTGTCCAATTAACTTTTGAAGCCATTTCCGATCATGAGAACGTGTCTGTTAACATCGAAAGCAAGCAAGGCCGTTTTTTCGCTTTCGATGAAATCCCATGGAATCAACTTGCTTTTCCCTCAACGGAAAAACTGCTATGTTTATATGTCAATAAATATACCAAGGAAATGCAATAAAAACCGTCACCAATTATGCTAAACGTCCATCCTTTCGATCACTACCCGAAAAGCTGGCATACATCAGCAGAGCAAGAATAAAGGAGATTCGTGTTGAAACTCAATTGGTGTATCAGAAAGCGAACAAGGAAGAGAAATCTGATAAAATTGTTCATTGATGCAATTGAAACAGGGGTTATAAAAAAACAAACCAACCTGGAAAGCCTCCCCAAGTCGTACTCAGGGAGGCTTTCCTTACACTTACGCCTCTTTCTTCCCGAAAAAATGTCGCAATGCGTCATAAACCTGCCCTTTTTCCCGGATGACAAAGTGAGAGAAACGCGGGACCTTAATATGCCGATAAGCACTCATGAGGGTAGAATGTCGGTTATACTGGTTGACTTCCCCATAACCAAACATATTTGACCGTTTGAGGATTTCCTTGACAAGAGAAACACATCGCTCATTGTCGGAGCTCAGGTTGTCTCCATCGGAGAAGTGGAACGGATAAATGTTGTAACGATCCTGCGGAAAGCGGGAGTCAATGATTTCAAGTGCCTTCCGATACGCAGAGGAACAAATGGTACCGCCGCTTTCGCCTTTGGTAAAGAAGTGTTCTTCACTCACTTCTTTAGCTTCGGTATGGTGGGCAATGAAGACGATTTCGACGTTTTCGTATTTTGTGCGCAGGAAACGGGTCATCCAGAAAAAGAAACTGCGGGCAATATATTTTTCAAAAATCCCCATCGAGCCGCTGGTATCCATCATGGCAATTACAACCGCGTTGGAATGAGGAATGACAATGTCTTCCCATGTTTTGAAACGCAAATCGTCGACGGAAATTCTTATCTTTTTTTTGCCTTTCAGTGCATTTCGCTTGATCGCAGAAATCAGGGTGCGCTTTTTGTCGATATTGCCCATCAGACCTTTTTTGCGAACATCATTAAAACGGATATCTTCCACAATCATATCCTGATTTTCTTTATTTTCCATGTGAGGAAGTTCCAGTTCAGAAAACAGAATGCCTTCCAATTCTTCTATTGAAATTTCCGCTTCGTAATAATCAGCCCCTGGTTGATTACCCGCTCCCTGTCCTTTGCCTGGACCAGCCTGAGCAGAATCGGAATCTTTCCCCAACACATCTCCCACTTGACTGTTCCCGTCGCCTTGTCCCACATGTTTGCCTTTATTGTAATTGTAGCGGAAACGATACTCTTCCATCGAGCGGATTGGAATCTTGATGATTTGTTTGCCATCTGACATAATGATGCTTTCTTCGCTGACCAGATCAGGCAGATTCTTCCGAATCGCTTCCTTTACTTTTTCCTGATGGCGCATTTGGTCCTGGTATCCTTTGCGATGGAGGGACCAGTCTTCCTCAGAGACGATATACAGGGGGTGTGGCACGGGTTTCACCTCCCTTAAGCTGAAAAGTGCCTTTAAAGACTGTTAGCGGCAAGAATCTTCCCAATATCCGGAATTTACGGGAGATTCTTGCCACTTGTCGGCTTGTCAACGGTTTAGCAAACTTCCTACATAACGCAAAAGTTCATTGGCACTGGCAGGCGTGTATCCGTAGTCAGAAACCAACCGGTTAATGACCTCGTTAATCTTTTTCAACTGGTTTTCATCAGGGGTTTTGGTAGAAGTCGTAATCTTCACGACATCTTTCAGATCGGCAAACAGTTTTTTCTGAATCGCCTCGCGCAGGCGCGGGTGAATATTATAATCAAATTTTTTTCCTTTGCGGGCATAAGCCGAAATCCGGATCAGTAATTCTTCACGGAATGCCTTCTTGGCATTTTCGGAAATTCCGATTTGTTCTTCGATGGAGCGCATCAACCTTTCATCCGGCTGCAATTCCTCCCCTGTAATCGGATCCCGGATTTTTTGCCAGTTGCAAAAAGCTTCCACATTGTCCAGATAATTGTCCATCAGTGTCCTGGCAGATTCTTCATAGGAGTAGACAAAAGCTTTTTGTACTTCTTTTTTGGCAATTTCATCATATTCTTTACGGGCAATGGATATATAGTGAAGAAATTTTTCGCGTTGTTCCGGAGTAATGGAAGGATGCTGGTCCAGTCCATCTTTAAGGGAGCGGAGAATATCAAGAGCGTTAATAAAGTTGGCTTCCGTTTTGATCAAAGCGCTGGAAATGCGGTTTATCACATAGCGGGGATCAATTCCGGACATTCCTTCATCCAGGTGTTCGCTACGCAGCTCTTCCACATCAATGTCTTTCATTCCTTCGATCGCTTCCCCATCATACAGACGCATTTTGGTCAGTAAATCGACTCCTTGCTTTTTCGACTCTTTTAAACGGGTGAGAATGGAAAAGATCGCAGCTGCCCGCAAGGAATGCGGCGCAATGTGGATGTGAGCCAAATCGCTTTGTCCAATAAGCTTTTTATAAATTTTCTCTTCTTCTGTTACACTCAGGTTGTACGGAATCGGCATGACAATAATCCGTGATTGCAGAGCTTCATTTTTCTTGTTGGCAATAAATGATTTGTACTCCGCCTCATTGGTATGGGCAACAATCACTTCATCAGCAGAGATCAGAGCAAACCGGCCAGCTTTAAAATTACCTTCCTGGGTAAGGGACAACAGGTTCCACAGGAATTTCTCATCACACTTGAGCATTTCCTGAAACTCCATCAACCCTCGGTTGGCTTTGTTCAGTTCTCCGTCAAACCGGTATGCGCGCGGATCAGATTCAGAACCGTAGTCAGTAATGGTGGAAAAATCAATACTGCCTGTCAAATCGGCAATATCCTGGGATTTGGGATCTGACGGACTAAATGTTCCGATCCCGACACGTTCATCCTCAGACAGCAAAATCCGTTTCACGGCCATATCCTCAATCTTTCCGTCATATTCTTCCTTGAGCCGAAAACGGCAGGACGGACAGAGATTGCCTTCAATTCTCACACCAAACTCTTTTTCGAACTCCGGCCTTAATTCGTCAGGTATCAAATTTAACGGCTGCTCATGCATCGGGCACCCTTTAATCGCGTAAAGCGCTCCTTCATCCGTCATGCTATACTCTTCCAATCCCTTTTTCAACATTGTAACAATAGTTGACTTTCCTCCACTGACCGGTCCCATCAATAACAGAACCCGTTTCCGGACATCCAATCGCCGGGCCGCAGAGTGGAAATACTCTTCTACAAGACGCTCAATCGCCCGATCTAACCCGAACAGCTCTTTACCAAAGAAGAGATATTTTTTATTTCCCTGAGAATCAGTTTTCACACCACTTTTGGCTATCATATCGTAAACTCGTGAATGAGCAGTTTGAGCCACACGGGGATTCTTTTTCACAATATCCAGGTACTCAGCGAAGGTCCCTTCCCATACTAACTCTTTTTTACGATTGCGATACTCCTCAATCCGTTTGAGGATATCCATGGAAAGCCTCCTCTCTTTTGTTCCGGAAAAATACACGCCCAGATCGTTTCGACTATTCTGATTTTATACCTGCCTCATCATATCCCCTGGTGACAAAATAATCTGAAAAAACAATGAAAGTTAAGGCACGATTTTCTATCATATATATGCGCCATATATAAAGTTGTTACTTCTATTTTATCAGAATTTAAAGGAAAAAGATAGAAAAACCTCAGAAAAAGTCTGAGGTTTTTTATCCAAATAAATTGATCACACTCAATCCGATAAATCACCAAACAGTCCGGTTCGGGTCTCAAGTGCTTCCAACAAATCTTGCAAACTCCCTTCTTCATCAACCGGATAAGCAGGTTGTCCTGAATCAATGCGATAATCTGTTACAAGATACGTTTTCATTCCGACAGTTGATGCAATCATATCTTCCTGCATGTCGTTTCCAATCATAACACATTCCTCTGGACGAACACCAACCCTCTCTGCCACAGACAAATAATATTGCGGATCGGGTTTGCAATAATGGCAATTCTCATAAACAGTGATGCATTCAAAAGGCAAGTCATCGATATTTGCCCATCTTAATCGTTCCAGAATCGCCATCTCGGGGAAGATCGGATTTGTTGCCACCGCAACTTTATACCCGTGCTGGATAGACGTTTCCACAATCTTTCGGGACAAAGGGCTCATTTGTGTATATTTGGAAAGCTTTGGAAAATCATGCGCGTAAAAATTATCAAAATATGGCCAAATCTCTTCCCGACCAATTCCTGTAAGTCGAACAAATTCCCGCTCAAATACCTGCTTATTGGTCAAGTCGTCTTCTTTACTCCTGATCACAGCCTCTGTTGCCTGCCAGATCGATCTGATCAAATTCTCCGGAGGAATGAGATGATCTACTTTGGAAGCAAGTGCATTTAAATACATTTTGGCAAACTTCATCGTATCCATTGGCAACAAAGTTCCATCCAAATCAAACAAGCAAGCTTTAATCATAAAGTCCCTTCTTTCTATCATTTCAAAAACCGGGCCTGTCTGTTTCAGACAAGTCCGGGAAAACCGATTTGGCTCAATCCCTCATATAACACAATCGCGACACAGTTTGCCAGGTTTAGTGAACGGGAGACTGGACGCATGGGAACGCGGATCATCGTATCCTGATGGGCTTCCAAAATTTCTGGCGCCAATCCTTTTGTTTCCTTGCCGAAGACAAAGAAGTCATTTTCCTGGTAAACCGGTTCAGTATAATATTTGGCCGCATTTGTTTCAACACAAAAAAAGCGCCCGTCCGGGTACTTTTCCTCCAATTCGAAAAAGGAATCATGGTATTCAATATTCAGTTCATGCCAATAATCCAGACCGGCACGTTTCAGGCGGGTATCATTGATTTCAAAGCCAAACGGTCGAACCAGGTGCAACTTCGCCCCGGTTACAGAACAGGTACGGGCAATATTTCCTGTATTTTGCGGAATTTCTGGTTCAACGAGTACAATATGAAACGACACAGTTTCATCCCTTCCATTTTTATAAGCGTTATCTGTTTTATCCAAAAGAAACCCTGCTTCAACTAAACAAACAGCATATTTTCAGAACTGCTTTTTATTCAATATGAAAAAAGGAATATCGGGTACGCGGCGTCCATGCTGGTGAGTTGCGATATTCCCAGCGCCGAAATTGGCTATTGAATGTGTGGGCATTGACTAACGGCTGTCCTTCAGCATCGAAAGCAGTAATGATCGTATTGTGATTCCAGCGTCCGTCACCTTCCCAATCATAACAAAGCACGTCTCCCAATTCCAGATCTCTTGGTGAAGAAACCACCCGGCACCGTCCTGTTGGCCCGCCGTTTCTCAGAAGTGTATAAAGGCTGTGGGCAACAGCCCAACTGTAGCTCCACGAGTGTCCTCCCGATACCCGCCGATACCACCAGCCCTGATTTCGGTTCTTTCCGGACACCATAGGCAATCCACCGGCATGAAGGCACTGGGAAACATAATTTGTGCAGTCGTCGGGAAACAGAAGATAGTAAGGATTATGGCTGTTCCAGTATCGGTTGGCATAGTTTACCGCCCGCTGACGGTTGTAAACGTTTGTCAACATCATAACCCCCTCCGCTAACTTTTACAAACAGGTTATGATGCCATTTTTTAAAAAATACCCTGCTTAACCCTTTAATTATATAAAATATCTAAATAATATAACTGTTTTATCATTTAAAATTTGCTATAACCTCGTATTGCTTCCATTTATAAAATAAAAAACGGATATGTCCTCCGTTTTCAGACTGTAAAAAAGATATACAATTGATACGATCCGGGAAAATTCCAACACCCTCCCGAAGAAACAAACAGGTGCTCCAGCGTTTGCTTTCAGACAGGCTGCAAAAGCTTGTGTTCAAACATTTCAACCTTTTTTCTTCCAGCAAACGCCTGTAACTCCGCTCGCTTTCTAAAAAATCGTTTGCCCTGACCACAATTATGATTTACGAGCACGAGACTCACCTATGATTGGCGTAAAATTTTTAACACCAGATGAAATGAGAAGATCGCTATATCAGAGTAGTTCACTTTAACCACCCCTCAAGAGTAAGCAGGTATTCCTTAATGTGAAGACCTCCTCCATATCCCACCAGCGAACCATTTGATCCTATAACCCGATGGCAAGGAATGATAATCGATAAAGGATTCTTGTTGTTAGCCCCGCCTACTGCTCTTACAGCTTTGGGTGCCCCAAGTGCAAGAGCGATTTCTTTGTATGAGCGAACTTCTCCATAAGGAATGGTTTGCAGTTGCCGCCAGACCCGTTTTTGAAACGGAGTGCCATGCAGATCAATCGGAAATTCAAATTCCTTGCGCTCACGCTGAAAATATTCCTGAAGTTGCTCCATATATGGAATAAACACCTGGTCATTTCGTTCCAATGAATAATGGGGGAACCAATGATTCAGCCATATCTGGACTCCCACAATGGAACCATTTTTTTGCTTGCAAAAGTCCAGATAACATATTCCCCGATCACTTGCAACAAGAGTTAATAAGCCAACCGGACTTTCCATCTGGTTCCAGGCAATTTTTTTTGCTCCTGAGGCCATGGAATTAAAACCTCCCATCTGGGATTTCATAACTGTCGAGAAAATACATCTTCTCTTAATAGACGGCATTGCTGGTGGAATGTTTCGTTTAAATAATAGTTTTTATATAACTATAAAACAATCATAAACTTTCAATAATACTACCTCTTTAATTTATATTATAACGCGCAAGCCGAATGCTATCTTATCAAAATACCAAAAGCCCGCTACTCCCTGTTGCTGCTACCAGCCATTTCATCATTGCAAAAGAATTGCAGTCCTTTTTCAATTTCCTCAAGTACGGCAAAGTCGGACTCCTGATCTTTGGCTATCAGTAAAGCCTGTTTCGCTTCATCCCCTCCAATTTTCCCCAGCGCCCAGGCAGACGTACCGCGAATAACCGGGCGCGGGTCATCAAAAAGAATGCGGGTAAGGTCAGGAACAGAAGATTGGTCGCGAAAATGAGCCAATGCCAGGATAGCATTTCGCTGGATCGGCTTTTTCCCCCGCCATGAACCCGCCATCGTGCCAAATTTTTTTTTGAATTCACGGTTACGTATGGACAGAAGTTGCTTTAAAAGCGGTTTGACTTTGTCTGGTTCCGGATGGAACTCCTGCTGATGGCCAAAATCGATTTTCCGGTTTTTGGGACAGACAACCTGGCAGGTATCACAACCGTACAACCGATTCCCGATCTTGTTCCGGTATCGGTCAGGTAGAAAGTTTTTTGTCTGGGTGAGAAAACCCAAACAGGATTGGGCATCCAACTGTCCGGGCTGCACCAGCGCTCCAGTCGGGCATGCCTCCAGGCAGCGAGTACAATCACCACATCCGTCCATTACTGAATCATCAGGCGGCAGATAAACATCAGTAATCATTTCTCCCAGATACAACCAGGAACCGAATTCTTCTGTAATCAGGGCAGTATTTTTCCCAACCCACCCAATGCCTGCCCGTTCTGCCACTGCCCGGTCACAAAGCGCTCCGGTATCTACCATGACCATTGTGCGTGCTTTCGGAACCCACTCTTTTAAAGCCGCTTCCAACCGAAAAAGGCGTTCTTTTAAAACATGGTGGTAATCTTCACCCCAGGACGCACGGCAAAAGATGCCCCGGTATGCTCCCTCTTCTGAACGGGGCGGATTTTTCAATCTGGAAGGGTAAGCAAGGGCGATAGCAATGATCGACTTCGCCCGGGGAAGCGAAAGACAAGGATCTATCCGTTTATCAATATCCTGAATTTCAAAACCGGATGCATAGCCTTTAGCCTGGCTTTCCTTCAACCGCTCTTTCAACTCCATAAACGGATCTGCACTGGCAATCCCGATCTTGTCAATCCCGATCTGTTTGGCTTTTTGTTTTAATCTTTGTTTCAACTCTTCCGGTTTGACCTTGCTCACCCCCTTTTTATAACAGGTAATTATAACATCTTTGGTGACAAGTTGGGGTTATCCAGTTTATCCCACTACCTGGGCACAGCGGAACGCGCCAACTCATCGCAACGATTGTTCCAGGTTACATCGCTGTGTCCTTTAACTTTCACAAACTCTACCTTGTGCTTTTCGGTCAACTCCAGCAATTGTAGCCATAAATCCTTGTTCTCTACAGGTTTTTTGCTTGCCGTCATCCAGCCGTTTCGAGCCCATTTCTCATACCATTTCTGTTTGAAACAATTTACGATGTAAGCACTGTCGGAATGGATCTTTACCCGGCAAGGCTCTTTTAATGAAGAGAGCGCTTTGATAACGGCGGTCAACTCCATCCGATTATTGGTTGTACCCTCTTCCCCCCCGGATATTTCCTTCCGATGTTCTCCGTACATCAAGACAGCTGCCCAACCGCCTGGACCGGGATTATTGGAGCACGCGCCATCTGTATAAACAATCACTTCTTTCAACGCATATTCTCTCCTTTTACATCCAGCGTACGCATCCGGTTGATGGCAGCTGCAATTTCATATTTGCGAGGCATTGCCAGATCCCCGGGGTGCCCATGAAATGGGGAAATAAAGTCCAATCCCTTTTGCCTGATTTCTTCCTCTATTTCACGAAGCAGCTGGAGAAGATTTTTATTCCCATTGGCCCGTTTGCCCAATAAACGCAACACCTGGGCAATCGCGCGAGTCTGACTGGGATCTACAAGCTGCTCCAAATATGACAGGTCAATGGTCGTAGCCCCCAGTACGATTGTCCTGAGCCCTTTCGCATCCACTTTTTCCTTTCGTCCCTTTTGCGCCTGAAAACTGACCGGACGCGGCTTGCGCAAAGTAACAGTGCCAAAGCCCTGGCCACCTTCCTGCCTTCTTTTTGACTGGTATGCACAGGCAATCTCTTTTGCCTGGGCTGTTACATCGTGAGGTTCATAATGATCCATCATAATTACGCGATCGGCCACATCAAAATAATCTCCTGATCCTCCAAGAACCAGGATAGTCGATACATTTTTCTCATCATACAACTGACGGATTTTATCGATAAATGGCGTAATCGGCTCCTTGTCCTTGGCCACCAATGCCTGCATCCGCGCATCACGAATCATGAAATTGGTCGCACTTGTATCCTCGTCAATGAGCAGGCATGAACAGCCGATTTCCAGGCTCTCCATAATATTGGCGGCTTGTGATGTACTTCCGCTGGCATCGTCTGTGGAAAACCGAACTGTTTCCTTTCCAAACGGCAACTGGTTGATAAATGGGGAGATATTCACTTTTTCCACCCGGCGCCCGTCTTCCGCACGAATCTTTACTGCATCTTCCACAGTAAGCACATATTCCCGTCCATCTCCGGCAATATGGTTATATACACCACGTTCAATCGCTTTTAGCAACGTACTTTTTCCATGATAACCCCCGCCGGCTATCAGGGTAATTCCCTCCGGAATCGCCATGCCGGTTACAGGTTTACCGTGAGGAACAGAGATTTCGACACGCAATGACTCCGGTGACCGGAAAGGAACAACTTGTCCCTGCATCAGCGGCCGGTCGGAAATTCCGCTTTCACGGGGTAACACCGCTCCATCGGAGATAAAAGCGATCCAACCTTTTTTCCGCAGTGTCTGCCGAATGGCATGCTGATTATCTGCCAGCTCCAGCTGTTGCCTGATCTGCTTTCTGTCCTGTTCTGTGAATGATGTTTCCTTAACCAGACAGGGTATGTATGCAAGCAGCATCTGTTCGGCCTGTTTCCCCAACACCGTCCGTCCTCGGGCAGGAAGGCCGATCTGCAGACGAACCTCAAACCGATCCGGCTCCGCAATAACAGCTGTCCTTCTTAAGATGACCTGCCCTGGACGATCCATTGCCATCAGGCCACTTTTTCCAGTTCCTTTTGCTTTAAATGAAAATTTATCCAAATGTTGTACCCACTTGCGGGCTACCCAATCCTGAAACGCCGTTTGCCGTTCAGGTGTCTTGATCCAGTCCGGTTCAAGGCGGGATTGTTCTTTTTGCAGTTCAATACGGATTCGGGAAGGAGACGCGAACGGATCTCCCTGTACATAATCGATCCATAGCCGAAATGCAGGAAACCTATATACTCCCTCCAGATCTTTATATGCTTTATACCCTTTTCCGTCAATGCGATACAATATTTGACGTAACCTTTCCATTCTTCCTGATCACACCTTCATCTTTCCAAGTCTGCTTTACAAAATGTTTCCGCCTGCTCTTGCAACAGTTCTTTGTAGGCGTCCCGGATTTGCTGAAAATCAATCCACGCTTCCTTTTTGGCACTTGGATTGCGCAGCAGATATGACGGATGATAAGAAGGCAAAAAACGAACGCCTTTTTTTTCTACCCATTTTCCGCGAACGCGTGTAATCCTGGCAGACGGGGCAATCAAGGCCCTTGTTGGCGCTGACCCCAGCGTAACAATGATTTTTGGATGAATCAATACATATTGTTGGCGTAAAATGGAAATACACGTATCCATTTCTTCATTGTGAGGGGTTCGATTCCCTGGCGGACGGCATTTAACTATATTGGTAATATATATATCCTCTCGGGGAATTTCAGCCGCAGCCAGGATCTTGTTCAACAGTTGTCCAGCTTTGCCTATAAAGGGGCGTCCCTGGCGATCTTCATCCGCCCCGGGGCCTTCACCCACAATCATTAAAGGAGAATGCGGGTTTCCCTCTCCCATGACAACTCGGGTTCTTCCCTGGTGTAACGGGCACATGGTACAATTCCGATACCTTTTCGCGAGTGTCTCCAAATCCATACAACGACTCCCCTTTTTTCTGTTTGTCTCCTTGTGCCTGATGTTCAAACTTGATAAATTTTGCTTTATCTGCCATCAATAAATATGTTATACTCTTAGGAATTCCATTTCAAAAGATTTAACATAAACTCAACGCCCCATTGATCTTGCTTCTTTATCCTTAAACTAACAAAGGAGTTGATCACAGATGGGTATTTTACCTTATCCTTTTTTTGTTTCAGACATCGATGGAACTCTTCTTGATACCAAACGGCGAATCTCACAGGACAATAAAGATAAAATTGCTTTATTCCAGAGATCAGGCGGCCTGTTTACGCTGGCCACAGGCCGGACATATCTGGAAGCTAAACAATACATTGATCAGCTAAACATACACCTTCCGGTAATTCTGTGTAACGGTGCCACTTTGTATGATCCAGCCTCAAGAAAGCTGGTTCCGGTGCGAACGGTTAACCGAAAAACTATTCTCGGAATGTTGAATGAACTGAAAAAGTTTCTTTCTGACCGTATTGACGTATTTGTGTACGGCTTGGATAAAGTGTTCGCAGAAAAAGTAGGTCCGGTTGCAAAAGCCAGCCTGGATGGTGATTTCCGGATTGAATTGATATCTTCATTTGACAACCTGCCCGACTCTCCTTACCTGAAAATTGTTCTGGTTTCGGAAAACGAGGAGATGAAGCGGGTGACGGATCAATTCGAGCAACTGAAACATTTTCCGTTTGATTTCTTTTTATCATCGGATAATTATTTTGAAATTTTACCATCAGGAGTCTCCAAAGGAAATGCCCTGGTTCAGGTTTTAAAAAGCATCAATATCAAAGCGCACCAGGTCGCCGCCATTGGCGACCACTGCAATGACTTGTCCATGTTATCCAAAGCCGGGTTGCCTGCGGCTGTTGCCAATGCACATCCACTCGTGCTGAAACAGGCTTCTGTTCATGTACCTTCCCACAACCATGGAGGAGTAGCATATTTTATCAGGAAATATCTGCTCCCCCAAAGGGCACAGGCACTCTTATAAACAGATATGCAAACAGAAAATGGGTGGCAGGGATCTTTCCTCTCTGTCATCTTTGTTTAAAAGGCCATAAAAAAAAGACCTTTTTGAAGGTCTTTCTTTGTGGTCGGGACGACAGGATTCGAACCTGCGACCCCCTGGTCCCAAACCAGGTGCTCTACCAAGCTGAGCCACGTCCCGATATGATCTGATTGAAAATTACAGAAATGGTCGGGATGACAGGATTCGAACCTGCGACCCCCTGGTCCCAAACCAGGTGCTCTGCCAAGCTGAGCCACATCCCGACTATCAAGTATAGAAATCGTATCAAACGACAAAATATAATTTATCATGCAATGCTCTTGTTGTCAACAATCAATTTAATCCATTACGACTTGTCATCATCCTTGTACCATTTGCTCTCAGTGACCGGATTATTAATAATCCCCAGCGCCACAAGAACACCTATAATAAGATCAGCAATTACACTATCTTCAGCAATGCCCAAATCTACCCCTGTATACCTGATCGCACCAACAATAAATGCTACCGCTGATAACCAGAAACCATAGTTGCGACAACGGCTCATCCAGTTCACCGCATTCTCCCCTTATCCGTAAAGTGAGCCGGTAAATCCAGCCCCAGCATCATCATATGCAGAAAAAGGGAAATCCTTTGCGGTGATTGCCTAAACAAATTAAAAAAAGCAGATGCCCGTATAGCTGCAGATAAAGTTTAAGAGTTTAATGGAACAAAAATATCATTAATGTAAACAATCTGCTAATTATTAAAAACAACTCCAACAATGTTTAAGATCAAGACCTCTTTCCCACTCTGATTATGAAAAACAGATTCTATTTTGGTTTTTAAATACTTTTCAGTTTGGATTACCTCGGTTACCTTTGCCTCACATCGAATGGTATCACCAGTGAAGACAGGGCGCAAAAAATCCATTTCAAACTTCCTTGCTACAAAGTTCAAATCACCCCCTATTTTGGTGACGATTGAAGCTGTGAGCAAGCCTTGAACCATTAATCGCCCCCTCTCATCCTTCTCAACATGATGGCGCCCCTTGTCTCCCGAGAACTCGGCAAATGCCAATACATCCTCTTCAGTAAACGTTTTTTCCCATGTATATATATTGCCTGCTTGAATAGCCATCTTTTATCACCTGATTTAATATTTTGAATTATTTTTATTTTACTACAGAAGAAGGTTATGTTCAAAGACGCAGGGTTTTCCTTGAGAAAAAAGTGACCTCACACTAGATGAGATCACGCAAGTACAAAAACACTTACTTTTATTTGTTATTTCGTTTTATATATTCCATATATACCAGGTAATTGACACCGCTTATTCGGCTCCATCTTTGTTTAATTCGCTCAAATTCCTTAAAACCCGCTTTTTCATACAGTTTAACCGCATTGGTATTGTTATCGGCAACTTCCAGAATATACTCCTGGTACTCCGGAAGTGCCAGGATATGATTCAGAATCGCTGTTGCAACCCCTTTACCCCGGTGTTTTGAAGCCGTTGCAACAAATTCGACCGATGCAATATCATCCCCGATTTTAACCGGGGGTTTTTCAAACTGGGGCTTTAATGCAAGGTGGGCCATTGTTCCTTTATAAACCCCCAGATGTCTTTTCAATTCCTTTTGATCCAGTTTTACAGAAAAAACCTTTCCATTCGTACAGGCTGCCATCCCGGCAATCTCACCATCCGCTATTGCCACATAGAAAACATCCGGCACAAACATATGCTCCAAAGCAGCTGCCAGTTTTTCAGGGTCGTTTGAAAAAAAGGTAAGATGTTGGCCGAATCCATCAACAAAAATCTCACTCATCCGCTTTTTAGTATTTCCCTTCAACTCATTGGCCCGCTTAATTTCAATCATATTCATCCTCTTTCTATGCAGGTTTCCTGCCAGAATAATGGTAAATCAGTTTGTTAGTTAAACGGACAGAATTGCCCATCCGGTAATTTAATAAAAATCATTTTAAAATCCACCTGTTGGGTAATCAGCACAAATTCGCATGTACATGTTGCTATAACTAAACGATTCATCTGTTATTGGTTCGTGAGCAAAAAAGCACAAAACATAAGAAAAAACGATTCCTGAATAACAGGAGATCGCTTTTTCTTATGGTGCCGAAGGTGGGAGTCGAACCCACACTCCAAAAGGAACACGATTTTGAGTCGTGCGCGTCTGCCAATTCCGCCACTTCGGCAAGATCTTCAATTTTGTTTGTAAAGATTTTTCAAAGCCGACAAAAAGTAATATATCATCAATAATATAATTTGTCAATAACAAAAAAAGAAACAAGAAATACATCTTGGGGAAGCAATTTCCCTGAACAGTATGGGTCAGTTAATATATTTTAAACTCATTTGTTCCAAATCCGTGAAAACTGACAATTTATGTTTCCCAAAAACAGATAATAAATCTGTGTCTCTTTGAAATTATTGTTAATATTTTAATAATCGAAATAAAAAAAGCTTGCTGAATCTGCTGCATAAGCATTTCCAGCAAGCTCCACACCTTTTTTAAATGGGTTTATAATGATCATGAATTTTGTATTTCAGCCACCAATGGCTGTCCGGTGTTTCATTGACAAGGTGGAAATAATACTCCCCATCTTCAGGCACGGTAAACGGGGATTCCGCACTTGAGTTAAAATTGTAGACATTTCCGACACGCGTCTGGATCACTTCACCGTCAGCAGTACGAAGTTCAACACGAACATCAATATACTCCTCTTCCGTAAGGCGCATCTTCTCTTCAAAGACGATTATCCCTTCTTTGGCATAAAAGACTTCAGTATCATAAGTGGATGTAATATCTGCGAACCCTCTGGCAAACGTTTTTGCAGAAGCCACCTGGACAGAGAAGGTAAATACCAGCACCATTGCAAACAGACTGACAACCCATTTATGCATAAACGTTCCCCCTTGTGCCCCCTTTATTTTATTATTCGTAAGCCAAGTCAAAATTGGATGCCTGTTTCCATAAAAAAATGGCAACACTGCCAGCGCTGCCATTTTTCATCTCATCCGTTCGATACTTTCTTCCAGTTTTTCTTTAGGCACAATAACCTGGACAAACTCACCTTCTCCCACAATGGCGCGGTCATGTTCAGCTATCACATTACACACCACTTTTTGCGGGGTTACTTCTGTAACGGTTGCAACAAACGATACCATTTTGCCGACAGGGGCCGGTGCCCGATGTCTGATATCAACCGATGCTCCCACGCCTTCTTCGCCATTTTCCAAAAAAGGCAATATCACTTTGCGCCCGGTCCATTCCATATAATAGACCATCGACACCGTAGACAAAACCGGATGAACCATTTGTCCGCCAAAAGAGGCAACCATATCTTCTGTTACAACTACTGTCATTGTTTCCTGGTAACCGGGCTCAAGACCTGGTTTCATCTTCTTCCTCCTCAGATTCCGAAGATATTGAGCGGTTTTGAACCGACATAGGAGAGAACACTTTTCGTTTCCATGTACAAGTCAAGTGATTCCAGTGCCAGTTCCCGACCAAATCCGGATTGTTTATAACCGCCAAACGGCAGTCCCGGGAAGGTGGAAATGGGGTTGTTTACCATAATGATTCCCGCTTTCAGCCGGGAAGTAACACGATGGGCGAGGCCATGGTTCTGTGTCCATACGGCAGCTGCCAAACCGTAAATGGAATCGTTGGCCATCTGGATCACTTCTTTTTCTTCCCTGAACTTGATAATGACAACGACCGGGCCAAAAATTTCTTCCTGAGCTACACGCATATCGTTTGCAACATCCGCGATAACCGTCGGCATATACCAGTATCCTTTGGAAAACTCTTCTCCATCCGGCCGCCTTCCGCCATAGATCACACGGGCTCCTTCTTCTTCAGCCAATTTGACATATCCATCAATTGTTTCCCATTGACCTCGGGAAATAATGGCTCCTACATGCGTTTCCTTGCTGAAAGGGTCCCCAAGTTTAAGTTTTTTTGTCTGTTCAACAAATTTCTCTACAAATTTATCGTAAATATCCTCATGAACAAATAAACGCGACCGGGCTTCACAGGATTGCCCTGTATTATAATAGATGCCAAAAACTGAACCGTTGACGGCTCCTTCAAGGTCAGCATCAGGGAACACGATATTCGGTGACTTGCCGCCCAGTTCCAAGGTTACCCGCTTTAACGTCTCGGATGCTTTGGCCATAATATCTTTGCCTGTGGTGGTTTCCCCCGTAAATGCCACTTTATCCACACCTGGATGCTCAACCAGATAAGAACCGATTTCAGCACCGCTTCCTGTCACAACATTGATTACCCCAGCCGGAACACCTGCTTCATGGCAAATGTCGGCCAGAGCCAGAGCGGTAAGGGGAGTCAAGCTGGCCGGTTTCAGAATAATGGTACATCCGGCCGCCAGAGCCGGAGCTATTTTCCATGCAGTCATCATCAAAGGATAATTCCAGGGCACGATTTGCGCGCAAACACCGACCGGCTCTTTGACACTGTAGTGAAAGAAACCGCTTGGAACCGGCTTGGTATGTCCCTGGATTGTCGTTGTTGATCCAGCGTAAAGCTCAATATCTTCAATTGCCTGCATGACTTGTCCCTGTGCAGCTGATAATGCTTTTCCTGTATTAAGTATTTCCAATTCTACCAGATCCTGAAAACGACTCCGCATAATTTGCGCAATTTTGTTTAGAATCTGTCCGCGCCGGCTTGCAGGCCACCGTGCCCATTTGCTGCGGACAAGCGCTTCTCTTGCCGCTTCTACTGCCTTGTCCACATCTTTTGCGGTCGCTTTCGCCACTTCGCTTATCTTTTCTCCAGTGGCTGGATTATAGACGGCAAAATATTCATTAGTGGTACCTGGAACTTGTTGTCCATCAATAACCAGATCATATTTCTCCTGGAGGAGTTTTACTTTTTCTTTTAACATCCTGATTCAGCTCCTTTTCCTGTTTTGATTACTACTCACTTTCCCGTTCAATTACCGTAGCTATACCCTGCCCCACGCCAATACACATCGTAGCCAACCCATATCGTCCGTTCCGCCGTTTCAATTCATGAACCAGCGTTGTCACAATACGCGCTCCACTGGCTCCCAGCGGATGGCCCAGCGCAATCGCGCCGCCGTTTACATTTACACGATCTTCATTTAATCCCAACTGGCGAATGCATGCCAGTGACTGCGAAGCAAAAGCTTCGTTTAATTCGACCAGATCCAGATCTTCAGGCTTTAACCTTGCCCGAGCCAGGGCCTTGCGTGTTGCGCCAACAGGGCCAATTCCCATAAAAAGCGGATTCGTTCCCTCAACCGCAAATGTAACTACCTTGGCTAACGGCTTCAGTCCCAACGCAGCCGCTTTTTCTTTGCTCATTAATAAAAGAGCCGAAGCCCCGTCATTGATCCCCGATGAATTGCCAGCTGTCACTGTCCCACCTTGCCGAAAAGCCGGCTTTAAACCGGACAGTCTGGCAAGGGTTGTTTGCGGGCGAGGATGCTCATCGCGTGAAAAAATTCTTTTTTCGCCTCCCGGTTCCTGAACTTCAACCGGAATCATTTCATCATCAAACCGTCCTTCTTCCCAGGCCAGTTTTGCCTTTTGCTGGCTGAAGACAGCAAACTGATCCTGGTCCTCGCGGCTGATTTCATACTTGCTTGCTACATTTTCCGCCGTTTCCCCCATACTGACAGGATCATACATCGCAGCCAAACGCGGATTGACAAACCGCCAGCCAAGTGTGGTGTCCACAAGTTCATGATTTCCCCTTGCCAGCGCTGTCTCCGGCTTCAGCATCACCAGTGGCGCACGCGTCATATTCTCCACACCACCAGCAATCATGATATCTCCACAACCCATGGCAATCGCGGCCGCTGCCTGGTTGATCGCTTCCAGACCTGATCCGCACAAACGGTTGACAGTGACTCCCCCTGTTTTTTCCGGCAACCCGGCCAGTAAAGCGGCCATTCGCGCAACATTCCGATTATCCTCCCCAGCCTGATTGGCACAGCCAAAAAGGACATCTTCAACCTCTTCTGCCGACACCGCCCTGTTGCGAGTAAGCAATGCCCCAATCACACGGGCAGCCAGATCATCAGCACGCACATGGCTCAAACTTCCCCTGAACCTTCCAATAGGTGTGCGTACAGCATCTGCTATTACAACTTCTCTCACTCTTTTCACCTCGGTTCTTTCGTCACACGGCCCAAAACCTGACCATATTCATAAAATCCCCGGCCAGTCACTTTTCCCCAATACCCTGCATAATACATCTTGCGCAGAAGAGAAACAGGACGGTACCGATCGTCTCCCAATTCGCGGTGAAGTCCCGTCAGAACGGCAACAATCTGGTCAATCCCTATATCATCCGCCCACTCAAGCGGGCCTTTCGGGAAATTGGTCCCTTTCTTCATCGCCAAATCAATATCTTCTCTGCTTGCTGTCTTTTCCTGCAAGCAGCAGGCCGCTTCATTTACCAATAATGCCAATGTTCTCGGAAAAACCAGTCCCGGTTCATCCCCAACGATCTCAACTTTTTTTCCCCATTTTTCAAGCGGGGAAAGAGTCGACTCCCAGCGACTGTCTCCTTCTGCCTGCAAGGGGCAGGAAACTTCCACCCGCTCCCGTTTTTCAAAAGAGAGCGGGGAGAACCCGACAACACGGCAGGGTTGTTTCAGCCAGGACGCAATCTGTGTCGCTGTCAGATGAAGAACTGAAGTAAAAATGGGTATATCGGGAGAAATGCGTTGTTCCCATGCAGTCAGCGCTGTTTTTTTCTCACCTTCCATTCCTGTGGTAATATCGATCAAAGCCATTACATCAGCTGTTTTTTCTTCAGCCCTCACGGACTGATAGCCGCGATCTTGCAAATATTGGCATACCGAATTGGCGAGGGGGCCTGTTCCCAAAACAATCACTTTATTTTTCATATGAATAGTGCCCCTTTCCTGCTTTCCTGCCAATTGCTCCCTGTTCAACCATTTTCCGCTGCAAGGGATGGGGACGATAGCGCGCTTCATAAAAATTCCCTTCAAAAACGGACACAGAGGCTGCAAAATTGATATCAATCCCGATCAGATCCTGCAATTCAAACGGTCCCATTTTAAAACCGGCCGTACGCATAATCCGGTCCACTTGCTCTTTGGAAGCTATCTGGTCCTGAACATAGCGGTATGCTTCCAGATGAAAAGGACGGGCAATCCGGTTTACCAGAAAACCGGGGGTATCTTTTACGGTCACTGGCTCTTTGTCCAGCCATTTTAACCATTCTTTTACCTGTTCCGCCAGAACGGGGGCCGTTTCGGCACCCAGAACCACCTCCACCAGTGGCATTCGGGGCGCCGGATTAAAGAAATGGATTCCCATCACCCGTTCCGGATGGCGCACCACTGATGCAATCGACGTGATGGATAATGAAGAAGTATTGGATGCCAAAACAGTTTTGGAAGAAGTAACTTCAGCAAGCCTTCTAAAGACATTTTGCTTGACATCAAGTTTTTCAACGATTGCCTCGATGACAAGATCAGCATCAGCCAAATGCCCAATATTCGGAACATAATGAATATTTCTTAGCAGTTTGGTAGCGAATTCATGCTGGATCTTTCCGCGTTCTACCCGCTTTTGAAGGCGTTTTTTCAATCCCTCGATTGCATTTTGGAAAACCTGCTCACTGACTTCAACAACTTTCACATCCCGACCACCCGCGGCAAATACCTCCGCAATGCCAAGCCCCATCGTACCTGCCCCAATGACTGCCAGCTTTTCAAAGCAAGATTCACTCACTCTTTCTCACCTTGAACTTCTCCAACAATCATGGTAACCAGTTTTCCCGCAAAACTCATCACATCCTTGGCTGCCGCTTTTCCCTCAGGAGATTTCATCGCATCGTCGAGTGCCTTTTTGTCTTCAAAATACAAATCTGCTTGCAAATAATAAGGGGACTCGGTTCCCATCGCCGTTGCTGAATATTTGGTTACTTCCACTTTCAAGAGTCCGGGCATTTTCCCGGCCAGTGGCAAATGGGTTTGATAATAATGCTCGTCAAATGCTTTTTGATCGTCTGGATGTTTGTACAAAGCGGTTAATTTGACCATGAAAACCTACCCTTTCTGTAATTGGTTCCTTCAACTGACCCGCCTGTCAATAATCCGCACGGCTTTTCCCTGGCTGCGGGGAATTGTGCCGGGCGATCCAATGCGTACATGAACCTGTATTTGTAACACATCTTTCAGTTTTCGGCGCAAATGGCGGCTTAAAGCTTCCATATTCACACCCTGGCAAGTGTCTGCCAGTTCCACCTCGACCGTTAATTCATCGAGCGGCCCTTTCTTCTCAACGACAACCTGATAATGAGGTGCCAATTCAGGTTGTTCCAGGACAACCGGTTCAATTTCCATCGGGAAAATGTTAACTCCCCGGATGATGAGCATATCATCAATCCGTCCTTTTACCCGTGACATTCGAACGTGAGTCCGTCCGCATCGGCATGGTTTCGTTGAAAGAGAGGCGAGGTCCCCGGTTCGATAGCGCAAAAGAGGGAGCGCCTCTTTTGTCAAACTGGTAAATACCAGTTCACCTGTTTCATTTTCACTGACAGGCTGACCAGTATCCGGATTAATCACCTCGACCAAAAAATGATCTTCAAATACATGCAGCCCCTGTTTTTCTTCCCAACATTCAATTGCGACGCCTGGTCCCATTACTTCCGAAAGCCCATAAATATCTACCGCCTGAATTCCCCACATCTCTTCCAATTCCTGACGCATTTCCTCTGTCCAGGGTTCAGCACCAAAAATGCCATATTCCAGACTGGACTTTTTAGGATCCTTTCCATTTTGCCTCATGGTTTCTCCAACACTTAAAAGAAAAGAAGGAGTTCCAGCAATCCCACGAGGTTTCAGATCCTCAATCAGCATAATATGTCTTATTCTGCTTCCGGCTGAAGCTGGAACCACGGAAACTCCCAATTTTTCGCCACCTGCATGGATGCCCAGACCGCCGGTAAACAAACCGTACCCATACGCGTTGTGAAAAATATCACCAGGTGTTCCGCCTGCCGCAACAATGGAACGCGCGCATACGTCAGCCCAGTTACTCAGATCCTGGCGGGTATAACCGACAATCGTCGGTTTTCCTTTCGTGCCTGAAGAAGCATGCAAGCGGGCAATTTCATGAGACCTGACTGCGAACAAACCTTTAGGATAATAATCCCGCAAATCCTTTTTGAAGGTAAACGGGAGTTGGGACAAATCATTGATACCATCAATATCCCTGGGATGAATCCCTGTTTTATCCAGTTGCTTTCTGTAAAATGGGACATGCTCATAAACCCTTTGCACGGTTGTTCGCAACCGTTCACTTTGCAATTGATGCAACCCATCGCGCGAAATCTTTTCCAATTCGGGTTGAAACATGTGCGATTCCCCTTTTTATGAAGTACAAGCGTGAATCCTCCCCACTTTAATGGGGAGATAAAAGCGAACTTTACTCGGTAGCCCCTTATGGAGATGCTTCGAACCGACTTTTTTCCTTTACTGAAATCCTTATACGCACATATGTGCTGCACCTTGATATCTGAATTGAATCATACGGGGGTGTGGTGAGAAAAGAACGGCACCACGCAAACTGATTCCTGTCATGTGGAAAAGCCTACCATCCTTTTTTTACGCAGGGACTACGGAAATTGATTGACACTCGAAGAGAGTACTCGCTGGAGACCCAAAAAGGCAATAAGCTCTTCCACTTCAGGAATAAGGAGTTCACATCTTTTTCATCCCTTCATAAGGCTGATGGCAGTTCTTGCAATAATAAATTGCACGACACGCTGCTGGTCCGAATATATTTTCCACATCTCCTTCATCTGCTCCACAGTAGGGGCACGATGGTATATCTGTATGCTGTTTTCCAGGAGATGCAATCCCAAACTCTCTTAATTTTTGCCATCCTTCTTTGGTAATTCGTTCACTTGTCCATGGTGGATGGAAAGTATACTCCACTTCAACTTTTTTTGCACCTGTCTTTTGTTTCAACTCATCCTGGACATTTTGCCGAATCATATCAAGAGCGGGACATCCTACAAAAGTGGGGATCATCTCAACAAAAATCGTATCATCCTGCTGGTTTACCCGGTTAATCATCCCCATTTCGACCACGGATACTGTCGGGATTTCCGGATCTTTTACCTCTTGCAAAATTTCCAGCAACTCCTTACTCATGTAATCTCCCCTTCCCTTTACCACTTTGCCGCCGGATCCAGATTATACACTTCTCCCATTGTCTCAATGAGATGTTGCAAATCTTTGCTATGCTCTCCAAGGCGGCCATTTATTCGGGCACCGGGGACGGGTCCTGGCCAGGTGAGTCCGGCTTGCTGAAACAGTTCTTTTACCCGCTCTTCCCATTTCTTCACCAGCGAGGCAGAGCTCTCCTGAATAATTCCAAATTGCAGCAACGTTTTTTCCTGATCGATATAAAAGAGGTCTCCCAGCTCAGGCCATATTTTTTCAATTGCCGCATTCATTTTTTCTGTTGCTTCTCCGCCGGCATTTCCCAACTGAACAAACCAGGTTGTCATATGGAGGGAATGGTAGTATTCTTCCCGCAACATTCTTGCAGCTCCCTGCGCTAAAGGAGAATAGGAAGAATTACTGATTGCTTTTAACCGCAACTCATCCCACAGGTCATAAAACATATGGCGAACGATGGAATAAGCCCAGTCTTTGTTTCCACGCTCCAGAATCAGGGCATTGCGCCGGCTGTTTGCTGGACGGGAAAAAGCCAGAGCGTCCTCATCTTTTTCTCCCAGTTCATGCAGGAGATTATAATAAAAACTGGCATGTCCCACTTCTTCCTGGGCAATCGAACTGAAAGCCACATCCCCCTCAATGTCCGGGCACATCCCCAACCATTCGGAATCGCGGTGTCCAATAATCAGTTCATCATCAGCAAGTTGGTAAAGCAAGTTGACAAGTGCCTCAGAATAGACTGGATTGCTTTTTGCAACAGATGCCTGCTCTATTTTCAACGGGACTCTCTCCTTTCCAGCTCCTTTTCTTCCTGTACACCCGAATTGTTTTTCTCCCGAACATGCTTGACAATTTCTTCAATATCCATGTCTCTTTCCTTAAACATCCGCCAGAGCCGTCCATTTTCGGTATAACCGGAAACTTCTCGATACTTCCTGTCCATTTCCCGGCTGAAAAAAGGCGATTCATAGGAAGTTGCCGTGATCTGATTCCGGGGAACAACCCACAGGTTTACGGCATCATCCCGCCGTAAAAAGTTTTCACGCGCCACTTGCATAGCCAGGTCAGCAGATGCAGCCACCAGACTTCCAACATGGACATGCGAATCCAGGTGTGTTTCCTGGACGAATATTTCAAATACATCGAAATCATTTTTATTTTCTGTCATTTGTATCCCCTCCTTTACACTGCTTGTGTACGGGCACGCAACAGAGCTTCCCTTACCCATCGCTGGTCTTCATGAGCCTGACGCCGCATTTCCACTCTCTCCCTGGACTTGGGTCCTTCGTTATAATGAACGATCCGACTGAATTTATCCCAGTCGGGATCAGTATAAACCCAACAATTCTTTTCCCGGTCAAAGCGCAATTCAGGGTCGGGGATTTTGATGCCAAGTGACTGTATTCTGGGTACATATTTGTCCAGATATTTTTGCCGCAGTTCTTCATTGGTCAAAACGCGAATCCGGTAATAAAGCATGCGATCTACAGCAGGAGTGATCTCTCTGGGGCCAAAGAAGAAGAGAAGGGACTCCCACCAATATTCAAGCGCTTCCTGAAGCATCTTCCGCTGCTCAGGGGTCCCTGTAGCCAAGGCAAGAATAATACTTTCGCCATGTTTCATATGGAAGCTTTCCTCTGCGCAAACCCGCTTTAACACTCGGGCGTATGGACCATATGATGACTGCAATAATGAAGCCTGAATCGTAATGGCTGCACCGTCCACCAGCCATCCGATAAGACCGGCGTCCGCCCAGCTTCTGGCTTCCATGTGAAAAACATTGTGAAACTTGACTTTATTTTTATAAATATCTTCGATAAGATCTTCACGGGTTTTATTTAATGGTGCCGCCAAGTCCTCAACAACCCGTAGCAACAGCTGGCCATGTCCCACTTCATCTTGCACCTTGGCCATAATAGCCAGTTTTCTTTTCAAGGTAGGAGCTTTGGGCACCCATTCTTTTTCCGGATATGCCCCCATAATTTCGCTTACACCATGCATATGAATAAGTTTGATTAACAACATGCGGTATTCTTCAGGCATCCAGTCTGTGGCCTCAATTTTTTCACCATTATTAATCCTCTCCATAAATGCCTGAAAACGTACCTCTTCTGTCAACATACACCCCTCCTTGGTTTCACTTTCATGTTCTCTTTTTCAACCCCTCAAGCAACATGTCCACAAACCGGTCGGCAATCTCTTCCGACGACAATTCTCCTTCAGGACGGTACCACTGATAAGCCCAATTTCCTACAGCCAACAGCAACAGCCGGGCAAATTTTTCATCGGCATCGCGAAACTCCCCCTGCCTGATTCCCTGTTCCAAAATTTCTTTCCACATTGCTTCATATTGATCCCGTTTCGCCTGAATTTTGCCAAATCTGTTTCTGGACAAAGCCTTCCATTCCTGAAAAAATACTGTTGCTGCTTCCAAATTTGCTTCAACCACTTTCATATGTGCCCGCACAGCTTGTCTCAACTTTTCCGTAGCCGGGGCGTCATTTTCCAAAATGGGGCGCAACGACTGCAAAAAGCATTCCGCTCCCCGGTCCGTAATTTCATACAACAAATCTTCCTTTGTTTTGATATGGGCATACAGACTGCCGGACAAAATGCCACACATTTCGGAAATATCCCGGATCGTTGTCCCATAATAGCCTTTTTTGCTGAACAAACGGCAAGCAACCCTCAAAATTTCTTCTCTTCGATCAGGTCTTGGCATACTCCCTCCCTTTTCTATCAAACAAGCGCTTGCTCGTTTTAATCGTAATAAAAAATATGCATATTTGTCAATAATATTTTGTATATTAAAAATAATACTTATTTACTGAAAATTTAATTATTTTTATTTTCACTTGGTTTCTTGACAATAAAGGTACAATCAAAAGGTTCCAACAATGTCTAAAACCGGAGTGTACAAACCATAGAAAAACATATATAGTAAGACAATTTTTCGCCTTTCAGGGGAAGCACCATTGGCAAACCCGCATTTAATTCCAGGTGGGTCCCCACTTGGAAACGTTCAAATATTTGTTTTTTTCTATCATTTGTTTCTGATTTGCAACGGTTTTAATAGCTTTGTCAAGCTGTAGCAACAGGCTCAACTGGTAACGTTTTCAGTGTTTCCGGCAGAAAAACCAAGCAGACTTCCAATGTCTCTAAAAATCAAGTTCCAGTTGCTGAACCGGATCAAACATCCGTTGAAATTCCCCTTTGTACATTGTCTGGTCTTTTACTTGAGATCCGTTGACACTAACAAACCGATCATAACTGACACTCACTTTTCTGGCTGTAATCTCATCAATGGTTGCTTCTACTCCTTCATACACAGTCCCGTGCCGGCCAATCCATGTTTCTCCCTTTTCCAAAGGATCAACCCCTTTCCTCAATAACTATCTTTGTTTAAAAAAGAAAAACATCTGCAATATGCAAGTTAATTTTACATATACTTAAACTTTAATCAAAATATTTTTATAATTATTTTTATTATAATTCTTTGTTATCTATGTGTGGAATATTTTATTGCCAAACATCAGCCAAAAAGAGGATCTTTTTCAATTTGGAGTAAAACAAAAAGGATTTTGGTAATTTTTATCAAAACCTACAATCAGGATTGATTTAAATCGAGAAGGAGAAAGCGGGGGTTCATTCGTGTTGTTTAAAAAGAAGCAACCAGGCCCGTCAAGCGAAGATGCCTTTATGTCTTTTAACTTTTGGTTAACACTGGAAGAGATAGAACAGCTGGAAACCGTCGCACAAGACAATCAGACTGATCCTGCCGCTGTCGTCCAAAAAATTGTAAAAAAGACGTTGGCCCACTGGCGGCAGCTGGAAGAAGAACCGGTGGAAAACAAGTAAAAAAAAGAGACGGGATGAAGGGAGCCATTCCCCTTCCTTCCGTCTTTTCACAAGTTTGCCGACTGGCAGGATCAATAAACAAGATTAATAAAATCTTCTCTACTGACAGCTCCAAAATAATGTTTCAGATCTATACCAACCAGAGACTTTTCAATCTCACCCCGTTCATATCTGGTTCCAACAAGCCGATTTTCAACATCCCTGACATCCCCGACTCCGAAAAAATCACCATAAATCTTGCAGGAGCGGATGATTCCCTTTTCCACATTCAGTCGAACGTCAATCGTTCCGACAGAAAAGCGGTGACTCTGCTGAATGTTAGATGCAGGAGACTCTCCATAGTTCCAATCCCAATTTTTATAGCGGCTATCTGAGATCTCGCGGATTTTTTTCCAATCCTTTTCCGACAGTACATATTCCGGAATCGGTTTTTGCCCCTGAAAAATATGCTCCAGCAAGAGCTTTCGAAACTCCAGGATAGTAAGCGGCTTTTGCAGGAAATCAGCAATATTGGCTACCCGGCTTCGGATGGATTTAATCCCTTTAGACTCGATTTTTTCCTTTTTCACCTGAAGCGCTTTCACAACATCATCCAAATTCACATCAAACATTAACGTGCCATGGCTAAACATGCGTCCTTTTGTGGAAAACTGGGCATTTCCGGATATTTTCCTGCCTTCGGCCAAAATATCATTGCGCCCGCTCAGTTCTGCTTTGATCCCCAGCAAATTTAATGCCTCAATCACTGGTTTGGTAAATTTGCTGAAGTTGGCAAAGCTTTTGCCATCATCTTTGGTAATAAAGCTGAAATTCAGATTTCCCAGATCATGATAGACGGCCCCACCTCCGGATAAACGGCGAACTACATGGATATTATGCTCCCGTACGTAATCTACGTGAATTTCCTCAACCGTATTTTGATGTTTACCAATAATAATCGAGGGTTCATTTATATAAAAAAGCAGATAAGTCTTGTCGATATCCAGATTTTTCAGCGCATATTCTTCAATCGCCAAATTTACTCGGGGATCTGTAATATTTTGATTGTCTATAAACAGCATGTCCTTTCCTCCCATCTGTACAAGTACGTACTATGCCGTCCTTATTTTATGGTCTTGGTCTGCCGGCAGTCAATTAAACCTTCTACTGATACTTTACGCACCTTGTTTACAATTTCGTCTTTTGGTAATATCTTTACCTTAATGAATATTTCTTTTTTCGCCTGATAGCAAGAGCCGGGGGTTGATCAATTGATACAACAGGCTGAATTGTTGCTGCAAAAGGTTTTTGGTTATCCTTCTTTTCGGAGCGGGCAAAAGAAAATTATTGAGAGCATCCTGGCCGGTCATCATACGATGGGCATCATGCCAACAGGGGGAGGAAAATCCCTCTGCTATCAGATTCCGGCTTTATTGTTTCCTGGAATTACACTGGTTATTTCACCGTTAATTTCACTCATGAAAGACCAGGTGGACAGTTTGCGGCAATTTAATATAGCTGCCACCTATATCAACAGTTCACTGTCACGAGCAGAAATTGGACAAAGGATAGCAAAATTGAAAGAAGGCGCCTACAAGATTCTGTATATTGCTCCCGAACGTCTGGAATCAGAAGCTTTTCAGGAGATTTTTTCAACCTTGCCCATTTACTTTGTTACCGTTGATGAGGCACACTGCATTTCCCATTGGGGGCATGATTTTCGTCCAAGCTACCGTTCCATGGCGGAAAAGTTGCTGTCCCTGCCGCGCCGGCCATTGGTTGTCGCATTGACGGCCACAGCCACGCCAGATGTAAAAGAGGACATTGCCCAGCTCCTGAAAATTGAATCATCACATATCTATTCGACAAAATTGCATCGTCCAAACCTGTCCTTTTTTGTACGCCATGACGACAACAAACTGGACTATATCCACCATCATTTACAAAATCATCGGCATCAAACAGGGATCATTTATTGTGCAACAAGAAAAGATACAGATCATGTTTATCAATCCCTGGTTGAGGCTGGTTTTTCGGCAGCCAAATACCACGCCGGGCTAACTGAAGAAGAACGGGAACATGCCCAGGAACTATTTTCCTATGATCGGGTTCAGGTAATTGTGGCGACCAACGCTTTTGGCATGGGGATTAATAAATCCAATTTGCGATTCGTTATCCATTTCCAAATACCACGCAATCTGGAAAGCTATTATCAGGAGGCCGGCCGGGCAGGCCGGGATGGAGAGGAAAGTGAATGCATCCTGCTGTTTTCGCCCAAGGATATTCCGGTGCAGAAATTCCTGATTGAGCACTCCGGGCTTGCCATAGAACGAAAAACCCTGGAAATCGATAAATTGCAAGCAATGATCAACTATTGCTATTCCCGGAAATGCTGGCAACAGGAAATGGTTGCCTATTTTGGCAGTTCATCTGTTCAGCCGTGCGGAAAATGCGGAAACTGCCGCAAGCAAACAGGTGATTTGGCCAACTACACAGTTGAAGCGCAAAAGATTTTCTCCTGCATCAAACGGACGGGCGAGCGGTTTGGGCTGACAATAATCGCAAAGGTTCTGAGAGGTTCCAGGAGCAGGCGGCTTGGGGATTGGAAACTGAACCACATTCCTACCTATGGAATTATGAAAGAGTACACCGAAAAGGAAATACTCCGTTTGTGCCAGTTCCTTGTTTCTGAAGGCTATTTGTCTCTTGTCCACGATCACCGACCTTTTCCCTTTGCCAGGCTGACAAACAAAGCATTAGCCGTGCTAAAAGGAGAGCAGAACGTTTACCTTCACCGGGACACTGAAAAACTGGTCAAAACAGCAGAAAGCAAAACAAATCCCCTTCTTGACAATCTTCAGTCCCTGCGCAAACAGTTATCTGAAGCAGAACAGCTTCCTCCTTATATGATTTTTCCGGACAGTACCTTGAAAGAAATGTGTCGCCTTTTACCTGTAACCGATGAAGAGTTGCGCTTAATCTCCGGTGTGGGAGAAATGAAGTTTAACAAATACGGACACCAGTTTCTGAAAACGATCCGGGAGTATGCCAGGAAGCACAGCCCTACGCCATCCCGAAAGAAACTGGCGAAAAAAAATCCGAAAAACCCCAGTCACTTAAAAACCTATCATATGTTTTTGCAAGGAAAGAAAATCCACGAAATTGCCAGTGAACGGAACCTGAAGCACGGAACAGTTGAAGACCATTTGTTGCGCGCTGGCCTGGAAGGTTTTGAACTGGACTGGGATCAATTTATACCGGCTGAGTATGAAGAACAGATTATGCAGAAAATTGAAGAACTGGGAGCCCACAAGCTGCGTCCCATCAAGGACGAGTTGCCTGATTCTGTCGATTATATGGCAATCAAGGCGGCAATTGTAAAAAGAGAAATGCTGCAAGACGCAAAAAAACAGTTTCCTCATCCTTGTTGATGATGGAAGCTGTTTTATTCATATGAATAAAAAAAGTTCATAACTTCCTTCCCTGTTAACAAAAATATTTTCTAACACCTTTACAATTCACATACGCGGCAGATTGCATCTATGAAGAGTCTCGTATATGATACCCTCATAAAGACGCAATTTAACAAGTGTTAACTAGAAAGAGTGGAAAAAATGATTAAACTTTTTGTAAGCGACTTGGATAATACCCTTTTTAATCACGAAAAAAAAGTTTCACCCCATGACCAGAAAGCCCTCAAATCGTTGATGGCAGCAGGACTTCACATTGCGCTGGCTTCGGGAAGAATGGATTATGAATTGGTGAAAATCATGAACTTGCTTGAAAGCCGGTTTCATCGAATCAGCCAAAACGGAGCCTATATTTATACCAGGGATGGACAGTGCTTGCAATCGGCTACTTTTACAGGAGATCTTTCCAGACAAATCTATAAAGAAGCCAAACCGTTTGGACTTCCTTGCTTTATCAATCAGAAAAACGAAATGTTTGTCACGGAAAAGACAGATACCGTTCTTGCCATACAAAAACGAATGAAACTCAAGGTTCATGTACTTCCGGAAATGGCCATGGAATTGGGAAGAACCCTTTTTCCCAGTAAAATAACCTATTTTGGGGAACCAGATAAAATAAAGCGACTTGGCGAACACATCAAGCAAACCTTCACCACTCAAGTAGACTCTTTTATTTCTGACAGAGACTGCCTTGACTTCATGCCGCCCGGTATATCCAAAGGCGCTTCGCTCAAAAAACTGGCAGATGAGTTCGGATTACAACCCGAAGAAATTGCAACAGTCGGCGATTCTTTCAATGATGTATCCATGCTGCGCTTCACCCCCCACAGTTTTGCCATGCAGCATGCTCCTGCTGAAGTAAAAGAGCAGGCAACCCATCTGGTCTCGTCTGTCCATGAAGCGGCTGAGAAGGTACTTGCACACAACCGGATACATTCGGAATCATTGGCCTAGCCAGGAGAAAGGAATATCTGGATCATGCAATTTTATTTTTTGGGAACAGGAGCCGGAGTTCCTTCGCGGAGGCGGAATGTTTCTTCACTCGCACTCACCTTGCCGGAATATCACGGGCAAATTTGGCTTTTTGATTGTGGAGAAGCAACACAGCACAAAATATGGGACTCGCCTGTAAAATTGAACAGAATCGAGCGTATTTTCATCACTCATTTACATGGCGACCATATCTTTGGATTGCCGGGAATCCTTGGCAGCCGCTCATTTCAGGGAGCAGAGACTCCTCTTGTCCTGTATGGCCCCAAAGGCCTGGAACAATTTGTGGATGTTGCCCTGAAGACAAGTCAGACCTTTCTCCGTTATCCTCTGCAAATAATTGAAGTTGAAGATGGAACCAGGCTGGAGGTCCCTTTTTTCTCCATTTCAGTAAAGAAACTGGATCACGGGATCCCTTCATACGGATATCGGATAGTGGAACAGGACCAGCCGGGAAGCCTGCATGTGGAAAAACTGAAAAAAGCGGGTATCCTCCCAGGCCCTCACTACAAGTTGCTAAAACAGGGGGAGACAGTCACTCTTGCGGATGGGCGCACCATCAACGGAAAAGACTTTACCGGATCTCCCAAAAAGGGTAGAACAATTGCCATCCTGGGGGATACGCGAGCCACAGAAAATTCATTTCTCCTCGCCAAAGGGTGTGATGTATTGATTCATGAAGCCACCTATCGTGCGGGGCAGGAAAAGTTGGCAGCCAGTTATTTCCACTCCACCTGTACCGAGGCGGCTGCTATCGCCAAAAAAGCCGGTGTCAAACAACTGATCCTTAATCATATCAGTTCCCGCTTCCAAGAAGATGAAGCCCGGCTTTTATTGGAAGAAGCGCAGGCCATCTTTCCGGCAACAAAAATCGCCTGTGACGGATGCTGTTTTTCTTTGCCTTAACAAGCCGCTTTTCAGTATGGTTGTTTATGTTTTTACAGTTGCAGGGGAAACTGGAATTAAAAGTAATCTGTTATCCTCCCATTTGCTAAAATGGTATTAAAACCGTTAAAGGAGGAGGAATCTGTGTGTTTAAAAAACCCTGTTTCCGCCTGCTGCTTGTAACAGGACTGATCTTCCAGACCGTTTCTCCCTCCGCATCCCTTGCAGCCAGTGTCAAAACGGCTGAACAACCAAAACACAGCATGGAACGCAGGGAGAAAAAAACAATTCATCCTGCTGCCACTCATGCTGAAAAGCTGGACAGCTGGGGAGATTCCCGTCCTGCAAGGCCATTTCTTGAACCCGGCTTCCCACAAACAGCAGGAATGGTTTCCAAACCTTTAAAACAACTTGATTCCTGTCTGAAAAAGGCTATCGAGCAAAGGATTACTCCGGGAGCAGTTCTGCTGATTGCCCGAAAAGGAACAATTGTAAAACATCAGGCATACGGGTACTCCGCCCGTTATAGCGATGATCAATTTACGCCAATGGAGCATCCGCTCCCCATGCTAAATAATACAATCTTTGATCTGGCTTCCATCAGCAAAATATTTACTGCTGCTGCTGTCATGAAACTGTATGAACAGGGACGCTTCCAACTGGACGATCCTGTCTATGAATATATCCCTGAATTTGCAGAAAACGGAAAACAGGCCGTTACCATCCGCCAGCTTCTTACCCATACCTCTGGCCTTCGTTCAGGAATTCCTCTTTATAAAATGGGAAAGAACCGCGAACAACGTTTACAGATTGCGCTAAGCTGGCCGCTGGAAAATCGGCCGGGAACTTCTTATATCTATAGTGATTTAAACATGATTACACTCGGTGTTCTTGTCGAGCGCCTGTCCGGCAAACGCCTCGATCAATTTGTCCGGCAAGAGATCACCGACCCTCTCCATATGCACGACACATTTTACAACCCTCCCCAATCGTTGAAACATCGAATCGCAGCAACAGAATATCAGCCCTGGACAGGCCGAAACATGGTCTGGGGAGAAGTGCACGATGAAAACGCCGCCGCACTGGATGGTGTAGCAGGGCACGCCGGTATCTTTTCAACAGCCCATGACCTGGCCATTTTTGCCCATATGTTTTTGATGGACGGAAAATACGGCTCAACCCGGATATTGAAAAAAGAGACAATCCGTCTGATGGAAAAAAATTATGCGACTCCGTTTCCGGGCAATGACCACGGACTGGGATGGGAATTAAACCAGGGATGGTACATGGATGCCCTGGCAAGCCCCGATGCTGTGGGACACACTGGTTTTACAGGAACATCGCTGGTAATCCATCGAAACCACGGAACCATAACCATTCTTCTGACCAATCGGGTTCACCCCACCCGGGAGACAGTTTCGACCAATCCGTTGCGCCGGCAGATAACCCGGATGACAGCAGACGCCATCCCGGTCAGGATCCCTGGAAAAATCCCAGTCTGGTTTTCGGGATATGGCGACCAGCTCTCCCGTTCGCTTGTCGCGTCTCTCCCACTTATATCCGATGAACGGACACTCCGTTTTTCCACCTGGTACCGTATGGAATCCGAAGCTGATCGGGGCACGATTGAAATCTCGACTGACGGCTTGCACTGGCAGGCATTAAAACAGGGAACCTTGACAGGAAACAGCCCCGGATGGAAATCAAGTTCCATCTCTGTTCCCTGGGAAGCCCGCTTCATTCGCTTTCGCTATCAAACGGACAAAACCGTCAACGGGCGCGGATGGTATTTAAAAGACCCGGTGATTGAGACCCGCGGACGATCCATCCCGATCTATCTTCAAGGGGAAGGATGGAAACAGCGAAACTATTAAAACATAATGGTTTTGCGCCAATCTTTACACCGCTTGACGATCGGTCTGCTTGACCGGCTTTGATTTGTTCCCGATTTTCTCCAGAATCATTATTAAAACGTAACCGGCCAAGACAGATCCGATCAGCACAAACAAGGCTTTGCCTCCCGCCTTTTCGATCAAAAGCCCACCCGTATATGGGCCAATAATGCTTCCTGTACTGAAATGGACTGAAGCTATTACATTCGCTACCGGCAAAAATCGGATCGGCAGCAAATCGGCAGCAAAAGCAAGCCCCAACGAAAACAATGACCCGACAAGCCCGCCGATCAGTAAAAAAACAATAAACAAATAAAGTACATTGTTCAGAAACAGCGGAATCAGAAACATGCCCGCTGAACCAAGAGAGCACACAACCAGCAGCAGGTTTCTACGCCCGATTTTATCGCCAAAAACACCAAGCGGCACCTGAAACAGAAGACTTCCCCAAACAAATGCCGAAATTAACAAAGAGATCCAGCTTTTCTCAATTCCCTCACGCAAACCGACAATGGGAAAATTTCCTGTCAGGGCGGTTTCCAGCAATCCGTAAACAAGCGGTGAACAAAAAGCAATAAAACCGAGGCGATACACCCTTCCCGGTTGTGTACGCCCTTTTTTTTCTTCCGGTTCTTTCAGGGATTCCTCAGAAGATCGGGCCAGTTTTAACCTGGCCGCCAGATAAAAGGAGATGGCAAGAATTGCCAAAGCCGCCAAAAATGGTGCTGTCTGGCCGAATGATAACAGATTTAGCCCCAAAGGGCCGATTCCGAAACCCAAGCCATAGGCAAAACCATATTGGGAAATACGTCTCCCCCGCTCTTGTCCGGGCGCATTCATAGTGATCCATAATTGGGTCGCATAATGCAAGAAACTGTCGCCGATCCCGACAACCAGGCGCAACCCTGTCCACACCCAGAATCCGGAGAAAACCGGAAAAAAACTGGTGGCAGTCATCACAATGGACAGTCCCAATAAAATGGTTTTCTTCACCCCGAACCGCCGGATTACAGTTGGCCCAAGGGGAGATGCGATCAATATTCCGATATAAAGGGCTGAAGCACTTAATCCATTAAACCCGGCAGTGACTCCCTTTTCTTCCAACAGCATTGTCAATAGTGGAATTAACAAACCTTGCGTTATTCCGGCAACACAAACAATCCAGACCATCAAACGGAATATCCGGGCAGACCATGATCGCGCCATATTCTCGCCTTCCCTGCCTATAAGATTGTAAAAATTATATTTTACATTCAAATCATTTCGCAATACGAAATATGTAGGTCGTCAAGAGGAATATTCATATAAACATCAATTGAAGGATCGATTGCCGCATTCTTTTTGCTATTGGAATCATCATCCTCTTTACAATCCGACCGCAAAATAATTGTCCGCATCATCGCCAGCAACCCGGGAAATAACACGCAGCAGCGGGTCAAAACTATCCTGGTATACATCACCTGTTGTCATCATTTATTTCTCTTTTTGGAACGGTGGAACGCGTTGGCTTGAAGGAAAACTTCCAGGTCTGGGAAGTCATTAGTCTTCTCGGAAATAGTCTCGGCATTCCGCCCGTATCAAACGAGTCTCAAAAAAGACGCTGGTACAAAATAAACAGATAAAACTATACGATATGTAAGATCCGTCAAAAAAAGAGCTACCTGAATGGTAGCCTTTTTGGGGAACATTGATTGGGTTGTACTTCCCTTTTTTATTCGAAGATAAGACATTTTTTCTGTCCTTTTTAAAGAATTTTTCATCATTCCGATGATTTTTTTAATCAAGCCATTATCTTTTTTAAACAATTTTACTTTCGGAGCTTATTTCCAAGTTGAAGTTTACCATTTGAAATATTATATGCATTCTGCGGAAACAACTGCTAAAAATCATCGACCCGTCATTCGGTTATCTTTTATCAGAATCCACATAACTTTAAAAAGTGTTATAATGATAATATATCCCTTTTTCGAGGTGATTTAATCCGTGTACCATATGACGGTATATAACGTCGATGGTGATTTGTTGTATGATGGTCCAATCAACGCAACAAATGATGATGAAGCCAAAACACTCGGTTACGCCTGGATCTCGGAAAACGGTCATCAAGACAAGCCACATCGCATTTTTCACGTGACTGGTCGTCTTATCTCTTTTAAACCGCATCCTTTCCATATGAGGAAAGGAACAAAAAAAGCCTGAAAGTCCTAACCTTTCAGGCTTTTTCATAAAAACAGGCACTGGACCGAAGATAAAAATACAAAAACTAAATTTCACGTCTTCTTTTATATCTTTAAATAAAAAATTTCGGCAATTGTCTTTCAATTTTCGTTTTCTATGTTCCTTCCCCGATTGTAACGATTCTTTAATTTATTTATAATATTTTTGTAATGAATATTCTATTTAAGGAGGATGAAAGTGAGAAATTCCCTTTTCCGTTCATTCGCCCTCATTCTGGTGGGACTGGTCGCATTCTTTCCCGGTACTTTCGTTTTCGCTGAGCCCGTTTCTGCTTCCTCAGACCCCCATACACCCGTGGCCAATGACGGAATCCGGATCGACCCGCACGCACCTGGATCGGGTGGTATTGTGCAAACAGATAATGGTGCCTATAGCAAAGGAGCTAAAGGCATTAATGAACACCAGCTGGAAAAGTTTGTTCCAAACAGGAACTCCCCGACAGCAACAGCCAGCGAAACGTCTACCGAGTCGATCATCGGCTCTGACAGCCGGACTCGTGTTAAAGACCCTTCCGCTTATCCCTACCGGGCTATCGTACATATCGAAAGTGATATCGGCAATTGCACCGGTTGGATGATTGGCCCCGATACAGTTGCCACTGCTGGCCATTGTGTCTATGATCCAAATCAGAAAGAATGGGCATCCTGGGCAAGAGTTTATCCCGGGCGAAACGGCAACGAAGCACCCTACGGTTCAGCCAATGCCAAACGGTTTTATTCCGTGACAGGATGGACTGTCCAAGGCAATCACAATTTTGATTACGGTGCCATCAAATTGGACAAAAACCTGGGAAATCAAACAGGATGGCTGGGCTATCGCTGGCAAACCGGTTCCCTTAACGGCGTCAGAGAAAATGTAAGCGGCTACCCCGGTGATAAAGATTACGGCACACAGTGGGAACATCGGGATCAAATCCGGGAAACAACTTCGTACAAGCTAATTTACAATAACGATACCTATGCCGGGCAAAGCGGAGCTCCAGTTTATCAGGACAGTTACCAAAATTGCGGTACTTGCAGCCTCGCCATCCATGTCAACGGAGTTTACGGAGGAAAAAACAGCAACCGTGGAACCCGTATCACCAAACAGGTATTTAATAATCTAAACATATGGAATAACCAGTAAAATGGAACTTTCTACCTGCCAAAGTCGTCATTATATATACCTGTATTTTTTAAGAGAGCAGTTTTCCTCTCTTGAAGGAGGATTTCTCTGTTGTTCAAGTCAAAAAAAGGGTTGGCTTTTCTGTTTCTTGGCTTTTGCTTTTCTTTGCTGGTTGGCTGCGGAGGATCTTTCGGATCCGTCCCGACAGACAAAGTAAAAGTAACCGGAACCGTCACAGACGCAACGGGAACCCCGCTTGCCCAGGCGCTGGTTTTCCCGGAACCGAAAGGGAAAACAGGCGGTCCAATTCCGGAAATCGCCAAGTTTACAGACGAACAAGGAAATTTTACCTGGTACGTTCCTGGCGGCTCCTACGCTTTCATCGTCCAAAAACAGGGTTTTCTGATGAAGCGGGTTCCTGTCGACGCCACAAAATCCCAAAAAACTATCCATCTCAAAATTATACTTTACAAAGAATAAACTGAAGCGAGCTCCGAAGCTGTCATGCCTGGAGCTCGTTTTCTGTTATTGCAACTGTTTTTTCAAGGATTCCACATCAGAGACGGGCGCCTGGCAAGCATAGTTTTCACAGATGTAAACCTTTGCTCCCACGGGTTGCCCGGATTTCTCCACCGTTTCGGGAAGAAAAAACTTTACCGTCCCGGCGTCATCTTCCTGGGGATCAAGGGCAATCACGGCTTCCGGCAAGTAAGCAGTCTGCACCAGCCTGATCATTTCTTTCATTTTCCCATCACCCAGTGATCCGGAAATGATGATTTCCTTGCTTGGCCCCTCTGCAAACAGCAAAGCCATCAGATAGAACGAATAGGATATAGGTGAAGCTTCAACAGCTTTGGCAAATGCCCGAATCTGCCTGTTCGCTTCATGAAGCAGGGTTTCATCCGCAGTCAGCCTGGCCAACCGGATCAGGTTCAATGCGGCCACAGAATTGCCGGACGGCGTCGCTCCATCATAGATTTCTTTCGGACGGGCAAACAGAGACTCAGCGTCTTTCCCATAGAAATAAAGCCCGCCATGCTCTTTATCCCCAAACAGTTCCAGCATTTCACGCGTCAAAGAAACGGCCCGCTCCAGATAACCCGGCTGAAAAGTCGCCTCATACAGCTCCATCAGTCCCCAGACCAGAAACGCATAATCATCCAGATAGCCGGGATAAGCGGCGTCTCCATCACGGTAGCGAGCCAGCAGGCGTCCGTCTTTCCGCATCAATTGCCCGGAAATAAACCGTACTGCCTTTGCCGCTGCATGCTCATACTCCTTCTCTCCCAATATTCTTGCTCCCCTGGCCAGAGCCGCGATCATCAACCCATTCCAGGAAGTAAGAATTTTATCATCTTTTCCCGGATGAACGCGCTTTTCTCTGGCTGCAAACAATTGCCGGCGCCCCTCGGCCAATTTTGATTGCAATTCCTCAAGCGAAAGCCCGCAACTTTTTGCCACCTCATCCAGCCGTACGCCAATCTGGTTCAAAATACTGGTCTGCTGCTCAAAATTTCCTTCTTCCGTCACCCCGTAAGCCTGGCAGAAAACCTTGGCATCGGCCTCACCCAGCACATCGGCAATTTCCCGGGGAGTCCAGACATAAAACTTTCCTTCCACTCCTTCCGAATCGGCGTCCTCTGCCGAATAAAAGGCACCTTCCGGCGATTTCATATCGCGCAGGCCGTATTGGAAAATTTCGCGGGCAACATCCGCATAACGTTTCTCCTTCGTTACCTGGTATGCTTCCAGATAGGCTATCGCCAGCAAGGCATTGTCATAGAGCATTTTTTCAAAATGGGGAACCAGCCACTCCCGGTCAACCGAATAACGGGCAAATCCATATCCCAAATGGTCAAAGATCCCGCCGCGGCGCATCGCATCAAGTGTGGATGTCACCATCTGTAACGCTTCCGGTTCTCCCGTCCGCCGATAGTACCGAAGCAAAAAAAGCAGATCGTGGGGACGGGGAAATTTGGGTGCACCGCCAAAACCGCCATAATCCTCGTCAAACTGGCTGGCAAACTGTTCATACGCATGATCCGCAATTTCTATCCGAGCTTCCCAGGCTTCTGTCCCATTCAAATATTCTTTTACTGCACCCACAATTTGCTCTCCGGCTTCGTAAGCCCGGTTCCGTTCCTCTTTCCATAACCTCGAAATCTTCCCCAGAAGATCCATTAAACCCATCCGTCCGTACATCGCCTGCTTCGGCAAATAAGTTCCGGCAAAAAAAGGCTTTTGCTCCGGTGTCATAATAATCGTCAGCGGCCAGCCTCCCTGCCCCGTCATCGCCTGGCAAACCGTCATATATACCTGATCCACATCAGGCCGCTCCTCCCGATCCACCTTGACCGATACAAATCCTTCGTTTAAAACCTTCGCCACCTCTTCATCCTCAAACGATTCCCTTGCCATCACATGGCACCAGTGGCAAGTGCTATAACCAATGCTCAAGAAAATAGGTTTATCTTCCTGCTTAGCCTTTTCCAGTGCCTCTTCTCCCCATGGATACCAATCAACAGGGTTGTGGGCATGCTGGAGAAGATAAGGCGATTTTTCCTGGCTTAAGCGGTTTGGTTTTCTATGATTAACTGGTTCATGATGCATGGAAACTCCTCCTGAATCAGGTGATTTTGATGACATCATTTCCAAAATATTCTTCTGTAGTTTAGCACAAAAAAGACGGCAACATACAGAAACCGCCGTTTCCAAACTTTTTTCTAACCTTGTAATAAATTCGTTAAAAACATTTGATCTTCCATCTTAAATCAATCCTTCACCCTCCATCCATTTCTTTTTCTTCATAAATGAATCATAGATAAAATTATCTGTTTGTCGGTCGATGCTTGCCGTAACTAATGATAATGGAGAAGTGTTGGGGGCGTTCTCCGGATAACTGATAATAGGCAAATTATAAAAAATATATTGAGGGTCATCGAGCACAATATCCCATTTTCCTTGCAGATGTATCCTATATACTTCTCCAACATAACGTAGCAAAGCATCTAATGTCATTTTATCTTCCAGTACAGAATCCATTGTAGGATATTTCTCTAATATCCATCCCTCTAACCGTAGCAATGATTCTGGCGAGTAATCCAAATCAAGATGATTAAGTTGCTCCTGTAGTTTCTCTAATTCATCAGGAAGAAACATAAGCCATTCCTGAAACCAATCCCCATTGTTCTCGTGATTTTTTTCTACCAACAAAATCCCCTCCGTACTACTTAATCACTACCTTTATTCCTGCTCGTTTTAGATCTTCGATCAAGGGTTTACTTACATCGGCATTTTCAAATACCCATGTAATATCCCAGTTTTCAACTTGAACCAGGTACTTATTCTTTTCTGTCTCTTCTCGAATTCGTGGATCTCTTGAGAAATAACCTTTAGTGCCATCTGTTTTCGTTGTCGTTTTATGTTCAATTCCTTTTAAAGCTTTACCATCAGCAATATCAAGTATTCGTAAGCCTTTTGGAGTATCAACTGAATACTGTGTAGTTCCCCAACCAAGGGATTTCTGATACTCTTCTACTAATTTATGTGACCGTGATGGTTTTCCCATATTAGCGTCATAACGATTGCTCCAATGTTCATACTTCATCTTTCCCCCATTAGCTTTATACACTTCCCAGCGATTTTCCTTGTGTTCAGGTGTACCTGGTTTTAACGACTTGTCTTTTTCTACTTTCTTTTGTGTTTGTTGTTTTTTATCGCCACCAAGTAAATCAACAACTTCTTCTTTACATTCTTCATTCCCTCCACCAGATACAAGCATTATTAAGGCATATGGAGTTGGAGAATTCGAATACGCAAACCGGCTACATGCAAACTCTGCAATGCCTTCCCTTACTTAATCAACCTTCTTTGATACTGGCTTACCTATATACTTATTAAACTTATCTGCTAATGGATCAATGATATGTTTTTTGGCTTTATTTGCTAGAGGGTCCAAAACATGTTTAGAAAGCTTGCTTGTGGCGGGATCTACTATCGCTTCTTTTACTGGTTTAAGAAGTCATGCATAAAGATTCAAAATATACATATACAAAAGAATCTTTGTTATGTATCATTTCGAAATGTAGAAATGCTCTAGAAAATAAGAATCCAACAATGTAATAAAATACTTACTCTAAGTGTTTATATATCGGTTGTATCTTATTATTTGATGAAGAACCACAAGCATCTCTTGATACAAGATGTGCCATAAAGGTATATCGTTTGAAAACAACTGATTCAAAGTACAAAAGAGAATATTTAGAAGGAAAGCCCATTACCATAAACGGTCCAATTGAAGTTCAAATACACAAAGTCATGGAATGCGTTGAGGATTTCTTAAAGAATGCTACTTATCAGATTGGGGACAATCTTATTAAATTAGATTATCCATATGAAGCATTAAAAGAGGTACTTGTAAACGCCGTTATACATCGTGACTATAGAGCTTAAATGATGACATTCATGTACGGATTTTCGACAATAGAGTCGAAATTCAAAGCCCGGGTAAACTACCAGGTTATATCACGACGGAAAATATTATGGAAGAGCGATACGCACGTAATCCCAATATTGTACGATTACTGCATAACCTTCCTAACCCAGTGAATTATGATATTGGGGAAGGCTTAAATACCTCCTTTAACGTAATGAATCAGGCAGGTCTAGTAGCTCCGGAAACAATGAATTAGAAAACTCTGTCATCGTTACATTAAAACGTCAAAAACTTGCTGCAATCGAAGATCAAATTATGGAATACCTTAATACTCATGAATTTGTAACGAATAAAATAGTAAGAACGTTGACAGGGGGAAGTTCAAAAAATAAGGTCAAAAAAGCTTTCCAGCGATTGAGAAGACAAGGAGCAATTGAACCCATCGATCCAAACGCAAGTCCATTCGCTTTCAAATACCGAAAGGTCATCAAGAAAAAAGGAGCTTCCAAAAAATAAGTATAAGGTTTTTTTATCAAATAAGTAAACCCTTGGCAAACTGTCGGGTTTTTTATTATTATAAATGCGAAAAAACATTTACTTAAACAGACATTTCTATAAAATAGATATTTATATAAAGTGGCTTACCTAATTTCTATAGCAAGCGCTATACTCTGTATACTGAACCCCTGAGCCCCCAGACAAAAGCTAAGTTATAATTAGGAGGACG
>CBEULT010000021.1:0-51624 GCA_965544045.1 uncultured Thermoactinomyces sp. | reverse complement strand
ATTAGAAAACCCCTTCTGTACTCAGTTATTAGAAGGGGTTTATCTACAGTCTGAAATTGGTCAATCTTTTGACCATTGTTACCATTGCCTTTGTGTTGTTCATGACATTTAAATCTGTTTCGGTTCCATTGATATTGTTGTTTACCATTCAATCGGCGGTCTGGATCAATCTTTCCGTTCCCTATTTTACTGATTCATCATTAGTATATGTAGGTTATCTGCTTGTCAGTATCATTCAGCTTGCAGCAACTGTAGATTATGCAATTCTTCTGATGGATGCATATATTAAAGTTCGAAAAGAAATGCCTGCACTTAAAGCAATCAGGAAAACGGTAGACAAGAAAGTTTTCCCTATTGCGGTATCGGCTTCAATTTTATCAAGTGTAGGTTTTATTTTATGGATTACCTCGTCCAACCCAATTGTGGCATCAATCGGGTTACTGCTTGGGAGAGGTGCGCTGCTTGCCATGATTATGGTAATTTTCTTCCTGCCAGCCATGTTACTGGTTCTCGATAAATTGATTGTGAAAACAACGTGGAAAGCAAATTTCTGTAAGGAGTAATTACGATGAGGAGAATAAAAAAGTTTCTGCTTGTCTTTGCAACAATCATTTTAATGCTGCCGTCATTTCATGTTACGGCGGCTTCAAATGACAGCAAGCCAGGGGAAGATTCATCCCGGGAAAAGGGAAAAATCTCCTCAAAGGATGAAGTTGTCTACGCAAAATTAAATGCTGCCGGCAAAAGCCGGGATACCTATGTTGTAAACATTTTGGACGTAGAAAAAGCGGGGAAAATCGTCGATTATGGTTCGTATTCCAGTCTGAAAAACTTGACTGATTTATCCCGTATGGAACAAATGGACAATAGAGTGGAATTTACTGCTCCAGGGGGAAAATTTTATTATCAGGGGAATATGGATAAAAAATCCTTGCCATGGGATATTTCCGTCTCCTATTTTTTGGACGGAAAAAAAATTGCCCCTGAAGAGCTTGCCGGGAAAGACGGGCATGTACAAATCCGGATTGCAACTTCTGCCAATGAAAAAGCAGACCCAACATTTATTGAAAACTACCTGTTACAAATTTCTGTTCCTCTTAATCAGGATATCTGCAGCAACATCAAGGCTCCCGGAGCGATGATCGCCAATGCGGGGAAGAATAAACAGATAACATTTACAGTAATGCCTGAAAAAGAGAAAGAACTGATTCTTGAAGCGGATGCAGTTGATTTTGAACTGGAAGGCATCGATATCACGGCAATTCCATCTACTCTGCCTGTTGATGCACCAGATATAAACAATTTGACAGGTGGTATGAAAACTTTGACGAGCGCTATTGGAGAGGTTAATAAAGGTGTTGGGCAATTAGAAAACGGGATTACTGAGTTAAATGATGGTGTAAAAAATCTGCGAAACGGTTCCAGTGATTATAAAGAGGGAATTTCTGCAATCGCTGCTTCTTCTTCTGAACTTGTTAATGCCTCCCGAGATATAGATCAGGCTCTTGAAACATTGAATGAATCTCTAAATAGCAATCCGGGAGAAACAGGGATCGGTGATTTGAAAAAGCTGAAAGAAGGACTTTCCCAAATGGCAGGCGGGCTACGAAAAGCGTCAGAAAACCTGGCTTCCTTGAAAGAAAATTACGCCATTGCTTACAGCGCATTAAACAAAGCTATGAAAGATATTCCTGAACATGAGATTTCGGAAAAGGAAATCAAGCAGCTTTACAGGAGCGGCGCGGATCATACAGTACTGGATCAATTGATTGAAACCTATTCTGCTGCACGCGTTGCAAAAGGAACCTATTCGTCTGTAAAAGAAGGTTTTGGTGCTGTAGATGTAACCCTGGAGCAAATTGGAAGTTCCCTGGCAGGGATGGCAAACAACCTGGATAAAGTGGCAAATGGGCTTTCGTCCACGGAGGAAGCTATGGATATAGCTGATTCATTAGCCAAATTGCAGAAAGGGTTAGACACTCTGTCTTCCAACTATAAAGAGTTCCATTCAGGATTAGTGAAATATACTGCTGGAGTAGGCCAATTATCCAGCTCTTATAAAGAGATGCACAAGGGGATTGAAGATCTGTCCAAAGGGACAGGCGAATTGGAAAATGGCGCAGGAGGATTGCACGAGGGAACAGATGAACTTCATAAGTCTACCAGTGATTTGCCCGACCAAATGAAACAAAAAGTTGACCGGATGATAACAGATTATGATAAATCCGATTTTGAAGCGGTCTCCTTTGTTTCACCCATGAACAAGAATATTAATTCGGTCCAGTTTGTCTTCAAAACAGAAAGCGTTAAACAAGAGAAACCGGATGAGACAGAAAAACCGGCAAAAGAAGGAAAGGGATTGTGGGCTCGTTTGAAAGACCTGTTTTTACAGGGCACTGGTAAATCAGGTGTTAATAATTCCTGATTTTTACTGAAGGTGCATGTGGAAAGATGTCCAGATTCCCGTTGAGAACAAACTGCCCGGTGTTTGGCTGACTCAATTCAATTTAAAGAGGCGATACTGAAACATAGGTATCGCCTTTCTCTTATTCAACATTTCTCTTGCATGCAATTTTCAGCAGTAAAGTTGCACCATTATTGAGATTGAATGTGTTTTAAAAATAGCAGCCCTTCTGATCGCTCTTTTACAAGGACAAAGGGTCCGCCCGTTGATGGAGTTTTGGAAACAAGTGGATATCAGTTATTCCTTTATTCTTTCCACTCGGGTTTCTGATTAAAGCAGGGGGCAATTCCGGAAGAATATTAACAACCATGTTACATTATCCGGTTTGACAGTCGATATTCTTTCTGATACATTACCCAATTTAACAGAAGAGAAAATTATTGTTGTTAATCCAAATCCAAGGAGTCTAAAAATGATTCGATTTGAAGATGTATCCAAACAGTTTGATGATGGTACTCCTGCTGTGAAGTCTTTAAACTTCACAATCAATAAAGGAGAATTTTTTGTTCTGATTGGACCAAGCGGCAGCGGCAAAACTACAACCCTGAAGATGATCAATCGTTTAATAGAGCTATCTCAGGGCACTATTTTTATCAATGGAAAAAAAATAAGCGAGTATGATATTCATGAACTGCGCTGGAATATCGGGTATGTACTCCAGCAAATCGCCCTGTTTCCCCATATGTCTATTGGGGCAAATATTGCTGTTGTCCCTGAAATGAAGAAGTGGAATAAACATACAATCGAAAATAGAGTTGACGAACTGCTTGAAATGGTTGGATTGGAACCTCATAAATATAAACATAGAAAGCCAGGTGAGTTATCTGGCGGGCAGCAGCAAAGAATTGGGGTTGTCAGGGCATTAGCGGCCGATCCGGAGATTATTCTTATGGACGAGCCTTTCAGCGCCCTTGATCCAATAAGCAGAGAAAAGTTACAGGATGATATCGTCAAGTTGCAAAAAAATATAAAGAAAACAATCGTTTTCGTTACTCATGATATGCAGGAAGCTCTTAAGATAGGAGAACGTATTTGTGTTATGAAAGATGGAGAGATTGTGCAAGTGGGGAACCCGAATGAATTAATATGTCATCCAGTCAATGATTTTGTAAAAGAATTTATTGGAAAAAAGACCGGCCATAATGATTTTGATTTTAACCTGGAACATGCGTTGTTAAGAACCGGTGCCGGGAAATCTGATGCAGAAAGAATGTCGGTGATACCGATTACCAGTTCACTGCAGCAAACCTTGGAAGCATTGTCGCAACAAGAGCAAGTTGGTGTTGAAAAAGGCGGGAAAATGGTCGGTTGTTTAAATAGACAGTCGATGATTCAGCATATATTAAACAACCTGAAAGAAGGTGAAAAAGAATGAACGATTTATATGATACCTTCTTAACCAGAAAAGGAGAGTTGGCAAATGGTCTGATACAGCATATTGAAATATCTTTTATTGCTCTCTTTTTTGCATTATTGATTGCAATTCCCCTTGGAATTTACCTTACCAGAAAGAAAAAAGTTGCAGAGGTTGTCATAGGCGTTACGGCTGTTTTTCAAACAATTCCGTCATTGGCATTGTTAGGTCTTCTTATACCACTGGTAGGCATTGGTACAATACCTTCTATCATTGCTCTGGTGATGTATGCTTTACTTCCTGTTTTAAGGAATGTTTATACTGGAATAAAAGATGTTGATCCGAATTTAATAGAAGCAGCCAAAGGTTTAGGCATGAATAACCGAAGACTGCTTTTAAAGGTTGAGCTTCCCCTTGCTATTCCTGTTATTATGGCAGGGATCAGAACGGCAATGGTTCTTATCATCGGTACTGCTACGATTGCAGCCCTTATCGGAGCTGGTGGACTAGGTGATTTGATTCTTGTTGGTATTAGCCGAAACGATTCAGATCTCATCTTATTAGGGGCTATTCCTGCGGCAATATTAGCTTTATCTTTTGATTTTTTGCTGAGGAAGCTTGAAAAGTTATCATTCAGGAACTCATTGGTTTCCATTGTCTCTGTTACCGTTGCAGTTTTATTACTTATGACACTGTCTACATTCAGCCAGCCTGGAAAAGCCGATATAGTTATTGGGGGGAAGATGGGGGCAGAACCGGAAATTTTGATGAATATGTACAAGTTGTTAATTGAACAGAATTCAGACCTTACTGTTGAGCTTAAACCTAACATGGGGGGAACCACTTTTGTCTACAATGCATTGACATCTGGAAATATTGATATCTATCCTGAATTCACGGGGACGGTCATTGCTGATCTGTTAAAAGAACAGCCAAAAAGCACGGATGAAAACAAAGTATACAGACAAGCCAGGGAAGGATTATTAAACAAATTGGATCTGGTTTTGCTTGAGCCAATGAAATTTAATAATACTTATACACTAGCTGTTCCTGCTACATTTGCAAGACAGCATAACCTGAAGGCTATTTCTGATCTTAAATCGGTAGAAGGTATAATCAAGGCGGGGTTTACACCGGAATTTCCAGAGCGTGAAGACGGATATCCGGGGATCCGGAAACTTTACGGAATTCAATTTCCAAAAGTAAATATTATGCAGCCGGAACTAAGATACGGTGCTATAAAAACAGGGGATATAAATTTAGTAGATGCCTATTCAACAGATAGCGAGATAGAAAGATACAATCTTACTGTACTCGAAGATGACAAGCATTTGTTTCCTCCTTATCAGGGAGCACCTTTATTAAAGAGAGAGACGTTGGAAAAGTATCCCGAATTAAGAGGAATTTTGAACAAACTTTCTGGTAAAATTACTGATGGTGAAATGAGAAAAATGAATTATGAAGTAGCTGTAGAGAAGAAAAAGGCTAACAATGTGGCCAGAGAATTTTTAGAAAGAAAGAATTTGCTCTACAATAATTAAAGCCTGCAAGTTCTTTTGCCTGATCCATTCACTTTCAGAAGGGGTTTATTCACATAGTGGTTGTGTATTACTGCAGGTATTATATTTCCATACTAAAAGATCAATCCCGTTCAAGGTGGTTGTTATGAAAAAAATTAGTTTATTGATCTTTTCTTTATGGATCATGATGTTTACGGGATGTTCGAATTCCGGAGGAAGAGGGGAAACCGGCAAAAATCATTGAAGTTACTTTTCAGATGGTTGATCCACAAGGAAAACCCATTAGAGAGCAGATTTCTTATGGATACGGTTCGAAAGATGGTTTATCTAATGATATGGCTTATTTCACCAATCACCAGGGACAAGGAAAGCAGAAGGTGGCTGTGGATAACCGGTATATCTTTCAAGTGGGAACAGATTCTCAGCTAAAAGAAGTGTTGATTAAAGAAGAATATGAATCGAAAACGATTCCAATCAAAGTAAATCTGGAGAATAGCCAAAAGCAGGAATGAAAAAGCCTTTTGCCAATACTTAACCATCCATGATGTAAGTCGATTGATGAGTAAAGCCTCCGTGCTGGAGGCTCTTTTTATGTATCGAACATTTTCCGCTCAGACTGTTCTGCTTCTTTATCTAATTTCTCGGGTTCCTCTTTGCTGGAGGCATCCAGGAGGTCGTCCATATCCTGATCAATTTGATGCAGGTTTAACTCCAGATAAATCATTCTGCCGATTAGATTGTGGTATGTTTGAACAGGCTCAAAGTATAAGGAATAATCCATATCAAAATCAGGATATTCCAGATTATCACATAGTCCTGTATAGTGTACTAATACCTTTTGCAATCGTGTCGAAGCGATCAGGTATTTTTCGTTGATGGAATCCCGAAGGGAAAGGATTTGATTGATTGTCTGTCTATCGTGTGATTCTTGCAATTTTTTTCTGTTTACGGGTTCCGGTTCTTCTTGTTCGTAATAGTTGTCAAACGGAGAACCGTGAAAATCATCACCAAAGTAAAGGAGCCTTTCCGAAATTTCCCCTGTTTTATCCAGCAAGTATAAATAAAACTCCAACCTCTGCTGAAACACATAATCCCTCAATGAACTCCTCGCCTGCTGTTCCTGAATCTCCAGCTGTTTCGCCATCAAGTTTAGCATCTGGTTGTTCATCTTGGCGGTTTCCTTGATTGTCTGCCGGTTGATGAGATAGGTTGCCAGGACGGTCACGCCCACCGTCATAAATCCGATAATGGCATTGACAAAAGCGGTGTCCACTTCCGGACTCGTCTTCTCATGGGGCCAGAAGTTTCCCCAGGGTCCATTGATCACCCAACGAAGGAAGTTTGGAACCATCACCAGGAAGAACAACAAAAAGAAAAGGGCGCCCAGGATAACCGTTTTCCAATGTGCTCGAAACCATTCTTTCATGTGTCTGTCCTTGCTTCAGATGATCCTGTAAGAGGAGCAATATATTCCGGCTCATAACCATGATTACCATCATGGGCAAAAACAGGAGAAACAATAAGAAGCGACATGAACAAGAATAAAGAAACTTTTTTTAACACTATTTAGCTGCCCCCCTTAACCAACTTTCGGAATGCAGGATAAATCGATCTGATCGAGATATTATTTGCAAACTAATTGATTTTTTAGAAGTTCTTACGTTATTAAATGTAAACTCTGATATCCGATCAGGCATAAAATTACGACAGGTATCAACATATACAAAGAAGCTATTCGATTTTTGGCTGTACGCTCCAAAAGCAAAACCAGAGTAAAGCCAACTATAATTTGAACAGTAGCGACATCGAGTATATGGCGGTAACTTTCTATATGAATAAATTTGTCCGCTCCCTCAGCAATGAAGATTCCGCCGATAAGTGCACTGCCGAATTTATGTTTTGAACTGTGATCCTTTCCCCATAAAAATCCCGCGATTCCAAAAATGAAACCGCCAACGACAGCTGCTCCAGTCCATACCAATATAAAATATATTGAATGCGGGACATTTTGAATCAGCATGGCATAAAGATAATATCCGGTTACCATTCCAATAAGACTTATTATGCCAAGCATTGCACTTTGAAATTTTTTTGAGCCAAGTGCTCCCGCAAAAAATGCTGGTATTAGCCATACAGTTCCTTGATTGGCAAGCCAATTCCAGCTTCCCGGGAGAACTCCCTGCCCCAGGACAGTAAGTACCCCTATTGCCAATCCAATGACGGATGATAACAGTATTTTTTTCCAAAGCCTCATAATTTTCACCTCCGATAAGCAGATTCTTCAATGTAAAAAATTTTACTATAATATTAGTGTGAATAAAAGATAAATACTCAGCTACCGAGTGAGGTCTTGCATAATTTTAAAGATGGCTAATGATCAATACCTGTTTTGCTTTCAGGAATGACCATATCCATGGAAAGAGCTGTTTTTTCTTTATGCATATAAAATTGAATGGCAAGTTATAAAAAATTAGAACAAAGTAATAAAAAAACAGGACAGGGTGTCCAATGTTGACATCCTGTCCATTTCATATTTTTTGATCACATTTTCAGTTAAGGTATTCAAGGGCTTTCGCAGCCATTTTGTATTGATTGTTTTCTTTTATGACCAGTTCCATGTCTTCCAGTTCCCGTAAACTGCTGCGTACTTTGAAAAGTGGAAGACCTGTTTTTTTGGAGATTTCCTGTGCGGTGAGGAATTCCTTTTCAATGCTTTGCAAAAGTTTTTTTGCCGATTCCGATAAATGTCCGCTATCTGTGAGACATGCCATGGAGATTCCCCTTTATAATTGTTTTTTGCAGAAGTACCAATCCGTACATTCCAGCTTTTCATCGTTCAAGCGTTCTTCAGCCACTTCAATATTTGGCGGTGTAGGCAACAATACTTTATCACCTTCGCGCCAGTTCGCCGGAGTGGCAACCCCGTTTTCATCCGTGGTTTGAAGTGCCTTTACCAGGCGGAGAATTTCATCCATATTTCTTCCTGTCGTCAGTGGATAGTAGATAATAGCACGGACAACCTGTTTATCATCGATGACAAACACTGCCCGTGAGGTTTCAGTTGTGCTTTCGTCGGGCATAATCATGCCGTATAATTGGGCAACGTCTTTGTTCAGGTCGGCGATGATGGGAAATTCCAGGTTAACGCCAAATTTTTCTTTGACATTGCGAATCCAGGAAATGTGGGAGGACACGCTGTCAACACTTAAACCAAGCAGCTCTGTATTTAATTTGCGGAGTTCAGGATAAATTTGTTGGAATGCAATAAATTCTGTTGTACATACTGGTGTAAAGTCAGCAGGATGTGAAAACAGGACAAGCCAGCTACCTTCATAGTCTGACAAACGAATAGTACCTTGGGATGTAACTGCTTCAAATTGCGGTGCTTTTGCCCCGATTCGCGGCAGGGAACGTACTTCACCATTTGTATTTTCGCTCATTTTCCTACCTCCAAATTATAATAATTATTATCTGATAATGATTATATAGTAAAAGAGAGTTTGTGTCTACTTTTAATCTTAATAATAATGTTATGAATTTATGAACGAGATTATATAAAAAAATTACAAGCAATTCGCAAGTGGAGACTGGAATGTTCTTTATGGGGTTAACAAAAATGTTGCGGTTTTCCCCTGAAGGGAATTGTCAAATAAAAAAGGAATGGCAACTAAAGCCATTCCGAGCTTGTTTTCTTGATCAAGGATCATTAAAACGCAAGAACTTTTATTATAATATTTTGTGATTTTTTTGGTTTATTATATTGGACCTTTGGTAATCATGGTAAGTTTTGAATTAATTGCAAAGATCTTTGCGTTTATATCTGTTATTCCAAAATCGGCCAATCTTTTGGAATGCATGTGCAAATATTTTTCAGCCGTTTCTTTTGTTTCGAAGAAATAAATTCCTCCTGCTTCATTGGTCTCGGGATTTTCAGTCCAAATTTTCCAAATGAATCCTTCTTCTTCATTAATGCTTTTTGCCAAATCAGAAAACGCCTTCGCCATTTGATTCCCGAATGGCCCATGCATTTTAAAATCAACTTGTAAAATGTGTGCCATTGTTATTCTCCTTTGTTTTTTTGTTTAAACCTGGAAACAGGCAATACAAGTGATGAAAAAAATTCATTCCAGTTTTATGTTACTTTATTTTTAAATACTGCCATTTAATACATCTGATCCAAGATTAAAACTCCATATGCAAGGGAAATGAAGCAATTTAAGGATCGAAAAAAATATGGAAAAATGGAGATTTGAAAAAGATCCAGAAAACGTCTGCTAACTTTGGAAACGAAAAAATGCTGGCAGCTGGAAAGGCGGTGATAATTTGAAGAAACAGACAAAAATTCATAAGCACAACCTTTTTCTGCAGAAAATAGAGCGGTCCTTAAAACAACCTTTAAAACAATCAATATAATGGATACTATTCTTACATTTTACCAGAAATATCGGTTTGATTTTGATGAAAAAGGATAAGAGTCTATTTTAGAGGGGTTGTCTCTTTACATACTTTGCTGACGAGAGTTTTACCTACTATTAATTGATCCCAAAAGAAATAACAGCTGATCAGGAGCCAATAAACCGGTTTTTACCCGAGCTCAACCTGTTATTTTAACAGTTAACGGCTATAAAAAAAGAGGGGAGAATAAACTATGTTATTTCGTATTGGGTTAGATGTTGGTTCGATCACATCCAAGCTGGTAGTCCTTAATACAGCAGGGAAGACAGTCTATCAAAAATATTGCAGACATTATTCAGATATAAAAAATACAACACTCCAAATGCTGAATGAAGTATTAAACCGGTACCCCAAAGCACAGGTAACAATGAATATAGCTGGTTCAGCTGGTATTTCAATGGCCAGGAAAGTTGAAATACCTTTTGTTCAAGAAGTGATGGCGTGTATGGAAGCGGTTGAATATTATATTCCGGAAACGGATGTGGTTATTGAACTTGGCGGTGAGGATGCGAAGCTGATTTATTTTCGGGACGGGATCGAACAGCGTATGAATTCAGCCTGTGCGGGCGGAACGGGTGCGTTTATTGATCAAATTGCTGCGCTTCTCCAAACGGATGCCGCAGGATTGAATGAATTGGCCAAAAACCATCAAAAAATTCATCTCATTGCTTCGCGGTGCGGTGTGTTTGCAAAGACAGATGTTCAGTTGTTATTGAATGAAGGCATAAGCAAAGAAGATATAGCTGTCTCCGTTTTTCAAAGTGTTGTAACACAGACAATCAGCGGTTTGGCTTGCGGGCGTCCGATTCGGGGGAAGGTTGCCTTTTTGGGTGGGCCGCTTACATACTTGTCAGAGTTGCGTCAACGTTTTATCGAAACCTTGAAACTGGCCGGATCAGATGTTGTTTTTCCTCCAAACAGCCAGTATTTCGTAGCCTATGGAGCAGCTTTTTGCAGTGTGAAAAGCAAACCCGTTGCACTCTCTGAGTTGTGCAAACGACTGGAAGTCTATTCTTTGTATTCATCGGGGCAAGGAATTGATACACTGCCAAGATTGTTTGAAGGGGAAAAAGATTTACAGGCTTTTCGCGAACGCCATCAACTGGCAAAAGTGCCAAGGGGAAAGCTCGAATCGTATGCAGGGCCTGCTTTTCTTGGAGTTGATGCAGGTTCTACTACAACGAAAATTGTGTTAATGGGCGCCAAAAATGATGAGTTGTTATATACATTTTATGAAAGCAATAAAGGCAATCCGCTAAAATCGGTCATGGATGGTTTGGAGGATTTGTATTCAAAAATGCCGGAGGGTGTATATATTGCCAATTCGGCAGTAACGGGATATGGTGAAGGCCTGGTTAAGGCGGCTTTTAATATTGATGTAGGAGAAGTAGAGACAATAGCCCATTATAAAGCGGCCGCCAAATTTTTGCCGAATGTGGATTTTATTTTGGATATTGGCGGACAGGATATGAAATGCATTAAAGTCAAAAATGGCGCCATCGACCACCTGATGTTAAATGAAGCCTGTTCTGCCGGTTGCGGATCGTTTTTGGAAAGCTTTGCCCATTCTTTAAATATCCCGATAGAGGAATTTTCCCGGGAAGCATTGCGTTCTGATCAGCCTGTCGATCTGGGATCACGCTGTACGGTATTTATGAATTCAAAAGTAAAACAGGTGCAAAAAGAAGGTGTGACGCTTTCAAATCTGTTTGCGGGTCTTTCATATTCCGTGATCAAAAACGCCATTCAAAAAGTCATGAAATTGCGGGATACAGAGGAGCTTGGTGAACATATTATTGTTCAGGGAGGCACATTCTATAATGAAGCTGTTTTACGGGCCTTTGAGCTGTTAGTACAGAAAGAAGTTATCCGCCCCGATATTGCCGGAATGATGGGCGCTTATGGATGTGCCTTGATTGCAAAAGAGCGATATGAAAACAAAGATAGTGAAATATTGAACATAGAGCAATTAAAAACCTTTACATGCCAAATATCGCACAGCCGCTGCAAGCTTTGTGCCAATAACTGTTCCTTAACGATCAGCCGGTTCAGGGATAGGCGATTGTTTATCACCGGCAACCGCTGTGAACGGGGGACGGGCAACACGAGAAAGAAATCGGTGATGCCCAATCTTTACAAGTACAAATACAAACGATTATTCGCTTATGAATCATTACATACTGATAAAGCAAAAAGGGGACGAGTGGGAATTCCCCGTGTTCTGAATATGTATGAAAATTATCCGTTTTGGCATACTTTTTTTACGAAACTTGGTTTTGAAGTGGTTCTGTCTCCCAAATCAAGCAAAAAGTTGTTTGAGAAAGGCATGGAATCGATTCCGTCTGAATCTGTTTGTTACCCGGCCAAATTGACGCATGGCCATATTCAAAGTCTGGTAGAACAAAATGTTGATTTGATTTTTTATCCATCTGTCATCTATGAGAAAAAGGAAGCAGAGGAAACAACCAACCACTTTAACTGCCCTGTTGTTGCTTCCTATCCGGAAGTGATTCGTATTAATATGGATGTTCTGAAAGAAAAGCAAATACCTTTTATACAGCCTTTTCTAACATTAGAAAACGAAAAGGCTATTACCGTTGGCTTGGCAAGTTGCTTTCCGGATATTTCAAAAAAAGAAATTGCGCAGGCAGTTAAAGCAGGGCTGCTGGAAGCTTCCCGAGTAAAACAGGATATTCGCCAAAAAGGGGAACAGACCATTCAATATCTGAAAAAAACGGGCAAAAAAGGGATTGTTTTAGCAGGGAGACCTTATCATGTGGACCCGGAGATCAATCATGGCATTTCCGAACTGATTACAATGTTTGATATGGCAGTTTTAACGGAAGACTCCATTTCACATCTGGCAGATGTTGAAAAAGACCCGCGCGTTGTCAATCAATGGACTTATCATTCCAGGCTGTACCGCGCAGCAAGAGTTGTTGCCAGATGTAAGGAACTGGAGCTTGTACAGCTTGTTTCATTCGGGTGCGGATTAGATGCTGTTACGGGTGATATGGTTCAGGAAATACTGGAAGAGAATCAGAAAATGTACACCGCTATTAAAATTGATGAGATGAATAATCTTGGCTCGGCAAGAATTCGCATCCGGTCATTGAAAGCGGCCATGGATGAACGGGAAAACAACCCGTCTGACCCTGTAGATGTCAAAGGAATGAAGCAGGCTCCTGTTTTTACAAAAAAAATGAAAAAGGGTTACACAATCCTGATTCCGCAAATGTCACCAATCCACTTTGACTTGTATGAAGCGGCTCTACAGAGTGAGGGGTATAAAGCCGAATTGCTTCCGTCTGTTTCCCAGGAAGCGATAGATGTTGGCTTGAGGTATGTAAACAACGATGCCTGTTATCCGGCCATTTTAACAGCGGGGCAATTGGTGCATGCCTTAAAAAGCGGGAACTACGATCTCAATCGTACCGCACTGATTATGTCCCAGACAGGAGGGGCATGCCGTGCGACAAACTATATTGCCTTGTTGCGCAGAGCTTTGAAAGATGCGGGCATGGAGCAGATACCGGTTATTTCGTTAAATGCTTTGGGACTGGAAAAGCACCCTGGCTTTAAATTCAGCTACAGTCTTATCAGGAAATTGATTGCTGCAACCGTATATGGTGATGCATTCATGCGAATGATATATCGTGTCAGACCGTATGAGATAAAAAAGGGAAGCACGGATGCATTGCATAAAAAATGGCTGGCTGATTGTATCAGCTCATTATCCAGGTTCCGCTTCATGAATTACAAGGAGATCTTATCTGAAATGGTTAATGAATTTGATCGGCTTCCGGCTGCTTTTGCGAATAAGCCAAAAATCGGGATCGTTGGCGAGATCCTGGTAAAGTACCATCCTGATGCGAACAATAAAATTGTTGAATTGATTGAGAGCGAAGGCGGAGAAGCAGTAATGCCGGATATTCTTGATTTCTTTTTATATTGCGCCTTTGACAGGGGCTCCAATCTGGAAAAAAGCAAGTTCTGGATTCCAATTCGCCATGAAGTAATCCGTTTTCTGGAAATGTTCCGGAAACCTCTTAAAGAAGCATTGCAGAAAAGTACGCGCTTCTCAGCGCCTCATACAATTTATGAATTGGCGGACAAGGCCCGTGGACTGTTGTCTTTAGCCAACAAAGCGGGAGAAGGCTGGTTTTTGACTGCTGAAATGATGGAACTGATTGAAGCTGGAGTTCGCAATATTGCCTGTGTACAGCCATTCGCCTGTTTGCCGAATCATGTAACAGGCAGAGGAATGGTGAAAGGTTTGAAAAAAATCTATCCAGAAGCCAATATTACAGTGATTGACTATGACGCAAGCGAGTCTGCCGTCAACCAGATAAACCGGTTAAAACTGATGTTGGCAACTGCTTTTAAAAATGAAGAAAGAAATCGGGATGTAACAAAAGTAAAACAGGCGTATTAAGCGCAAATCGAAAGGTTGAAAGAAAATGAGTTGATCGGGAAAAGCCCCTGAAAAAGCCAAGTTTGCTTGGGCGGGGGCAGCATTTCTTTTGTCAAGAGGAGATAGAAGCGGTGTTTGATCTGACGGGAAAACTTAAGGCTAAGATGAAATTGAACAAAAAGAAGGATTATATTATATTAAATAATAGTAAAGCGCTTACACATATAGTTTTATTTATATGTGTATATAATTCTAATCAGATTAAAAAGGTGGCTTCGTAATGAATATTAAAACGGATGCAGAAATTGCACAGCAAGCAACAATGATGTCCATCGAAGAAGTCGCGGCAAAAATTGGAATTGAACACGGTGCACTTGAACTTTATGGAAACTACAAGGCCAAAATTGATGAAAGTAAATTGGGTTACTTGAAAGATCAACAAGACGGGAAGCTGATTCTGGTCACTGCTATGACTCCCACTCCAGCAGGAGAAGGGAAAACAACGGTTGTTGTGGGGCTGGGGGATGCACTTCAGCGAATTGGCAAGAAAACAGCCATTGCTTTAAGAGAGCCGTCTTTGGGACCGGTATTTGGGATCAAAGGCGGGGCAGCGGGCGGAGGTTATGCTCAGGTAGTTCCAATGGAAGATATCAATCTTCACTTTACCGGAGATTTCCATGCGATTGGCGCTGCCAACAACTTGCTGGCGGCCATGGTTGATAACCATATCCACCACGGGAATATATTAAATATAGATCCGCGCAAGATTATATGGAAACGTGCTGTAGATATGAACGATCGCCAACTTCGCTTTATTGTGGATGGGCTAAACGGGAAAGTTAATGGGGTTCCAAGGGAAGATGGTTTCCATATTACTGTGGCATCCGAGGTTATGGCCATTCTTTGTTTGGCCCGGAATATAGAGGATTTGAAGGAAAGACTGAAAAAAATTGTTATTGGATATACGTATGATGATCGGCCCGTTACAGCAGGTGACCTAAAGGCGCAAGGGGCAATGGCTGCTTTGCTCAAGGATGCAATTAAACCAAACCTTGTTCAAACTCTTGAACATACACCTGCATTCGTCCATGGTGGTCCTTTTGCCAATATTGCCCATGGCTGTAACAGCATTGCTGCTACAAAACTGGCATTGAAATGTGCCGATTATGTTGTGACGGAAGCAGGATTTGGCGCAGATTTGGGAGCGGAGAAATTTATCAATATAAAATCACGCTATGCCGGTTTAAAACCTTCTGCCACTGTCGTTGTCGCAACAGTCAGGGCTTTGAAAATGCATGGAGGCGTGCCTAAAAATGAATTAAAAGGAGAAAATCTGGAAGCGCTTGAAAAAGGATTGCCCAATCTCATGAAGCATGTAGAAAATATGCAAAATATCTTTGGCCTGCCAGTGGTTGTAGCTATTAACAAATTCCCGACTGATACGGATTCAGAATTGCAATTGATAGAAGACAAGTGCAGGGAATTGGGTGTGAATGTAGTGCTTTCTGATGTTTGGGCCAAAGGGGGAGCCGGAGGAGAAGATTTGGCGAAGGAAGTTGTAAGGCTTTGTGAAACGGAAAACCATTTTTCATTTGCCTATGACCTGGAAGAACCGATAACTGTCAAACTGGAAAAATTGGTGCAAAAAGTTTATGGCGGGAAAGGAATCGTCCTTACAACAGCCGCAAAAAAAGAAATTGAAAGACTGGAAGCATTGGGATTTGGCAATCTCCCGATTTGTATGGCCAAAACACAATATTCCTTGAGTGATGATGCAACCAGACTGGGGCGTCCCAGCGAATTTGACATTACTATCAGAGAAGTTAAAGTTTCAGCGGGTGCAGGCTTTATTGTTGTTCTGACTGGAAACATTATGACCATGCCTGGTCTTCCTAAACGGCCTTCAGCGGAAAAAATCGATATCAATGAAGAAGGGAAAATTGTTGGCCTGTTTTAATCATTTTTAAAATAAAAGAAGATAATTATAAATATGCCTGGATTTTCATATCAACAGCGGCGGCTTTATACCCCCGCTGTTGATATCCTGTTAAGAGGTGAAGCCATGTTAAAGTCAGAACTTCGCAAAACGATGATAGATTATTTAAAGAAATTGCCGGAATGGGAAAGGCAGAAGTTTGAAGAGAAAATCCTGGGGAATCTGTTATCATCAAGTTTGTGGAAAGACGCCAGAACCATTGGCGTTACTGTCTCCCAAGGGTTTGAGTGGAACACCGGGCCAATCATTGAATCAGGATGGAAACAGGGAAAAACGATGTGTGTGCCAAAATGCATTCCCGAGGAAAGAAAGCTTGTCTTCTATAAACTTGATAATTTCAGGCAATTGGAGAAAAGCTTTTACAATCTGTTGGAGCCAAAAGCGGAAGAAACGGCAAAAGTGGAAAAACCACAAATCGACTTGCTGATTGTCCCCGGATTGGTCTTCGACAAAAACGGCTATCGCATTGGATTTGGCGGCGGTTATTATGACCGCTTTCTGATGGATTTCCCCAACAAAACGGTTTCCCTGGCTCATTCCAGCCAGATCAAGGGGGACTTGCCCATCGATTCGTATGATATTCCTGTTCAGCACCTTATCACGGAAACGGGAAAAATTAAATAAAGTAAAAGTCTGTTTATACACGATCACGGACGGGGCCCAGAAATATGCTGCTTCAGATGGGAGCAGCATATTTCTGTTGTTTATCCCGGGGTGAAAACGGGAGAGGCAGGTATCAATAAAACTTAAAACTCCCTGTTTTTATAAAAAGTTAAAGAAAGCAAACAGGAGATGAGCAGGATAATAAAAGTGGCAGCCAGGATTACCGCGGGCATTGTGAACGGGAAGCTTTTTGCAAAAGATTCCAGGGTATTCTGACTGAGAATGCTATCAATGAAAGAAGCTCCAGCAAACATCACGGTAAAGAGAAGGACAAAATTGATGATTTTTGATTTTATGTAACCAAATTTGAAAATAAGCGGAAGAGAAACAGAGAATAATACAGTTACCATTGCAATCGAGCCGAGTATTCCCCCGACAGTCAACGGAAAAGAGTCTAGTGGCAGGCGAAGAAGATCCGCCAGGAAATTGATCAGACTGTTTAACAGGATGGCAAAAGCTGCAAACAGATATACAGACAGATACTTTGCCAATACGATCTTGTTTCGGGGAATCGGCAGGCTGACTAACAACTTGTCGCTGTTGCTTTTATCCTCCAGTGCACTGGCACCAAGTACCAGCGCATAAGTGACAGTTGACACACTCAGGGCTAATCCGGCTGATCCCATCCCTGTGAAGGAAAGTGAAAAAAATAAGGTTAACAGAAATGCGAATAGAAAGGCTTTCTTTTGAATTAATATATCTTTTTTAATAAGATGATACACGATCCTCACCCTTTCTTGTCAAAAAGAACAGAATATCGTCCAGGGTTGGCTTTTCAATGGCGACCGAATTTCCGAATTGTTCTGCGATTTCCTGTTTGTTGTTGGCCAGGGCTTCAAAGCCGTATTTGTTTTTCTTCAGCCCGGTAAATTGTTGTTGATTGGAGTTGAGCAGTTCCTTGCTTCCTTTAACGATACAATATTCTTCAAGGAGTTCATCTTTGCTTTTATTTAAAAGGATTTCGCCCTGATTGATGATGGTGATAAAGTCGGCAACTTTTTCCAGATCTGATGTGATGTGCGTGGAGAAAAAAACAGACTTGTTTTCGTCCTGCAGCAAAGATTGGAGCAGATCAAGTATTTCATTTCTTATTACAGGATCCAGTCCGGAAGTCGGTTCATCCATGATTAACAGATCGGCATGATGGGAAAAAGCAGTAGCCAGGGAAAATTTTATCTTCATTCCTTTAGACAAGTGTTTGATTTTTTTCTTGATGGGTATATTAAATTCTTTTATATATCTAGCAAATAAACCATCATCCCACTTTTTATAAAGAGGACGAATTAAATCTTTCATTTCTTGCACAGTCAATTCTTCATAAAAATGATTTTCATCATACACAAAACCGATTCTTTCCTTAATGGCAATTTCATTTTTTTCATGATCCAGGCCAAAGATTTTAATCTTGCCGCTGTCTTTTTTGATCAAATTCATCATCAGTTTGATGGTCGTACTTTTACCAGCGCCGTTTGGCCCGATAAAACCCATGATATAACCTTTATCAAGTGAGAAAGTAATATTTTTCAATGAGAAATCCTTGTAGTGTTTGGAAACATTGGTAAAGTTCAAAGCCTTCTTCACTATGTTCACTCCTCATAAAGCAGTTTTAACATTTCCTGCAAATCTTCCAATGACAGACCAATCGGCTTTGCCATTGAAATTGCTTCTGCCATCTTTTCTTCAATGATTTTCATTTTGTTTTCTCTGAGCATTGCCCTGTTGATTGGCGCTACGTAGGATCCCTTACCGGCAACAGTCACGATCAAACCTTCCTTTTCCAGTTCGTTATAGGCTCTTTTGGTGGTAATTACGCTGATTCTTAATTCTTTGGCCAAACTTCTGATGGAAGGCAAGGCTTCTGCTTCAGACAGTTCGCCATTAAGTATTTTTTGTTTTAATTGCTTGACAATCTGTAAATAAATGGGATCATCAGAGGAATTGGAAACAATAATATTCACAATTAGACACCCTTTTGATTGTTATCACTGTATATTTACAGTATATACAGTGATAACAGATTGGTCAACTGGTAATAATTTGAATGCTTAGTACGGTAAAGCCGGAGAGCTGGCTATTGCAGAATGCATTGGCTGTCGAATGGTGAGGCAATTATGGGATCCGGTCCTTGCTGTGGAAAGAGACGGAGCATGTGAATGGAGAGATGAGTGGTGAAGAAATGTGGCTGACAAACATGCGTTTTATGGGTTGGCAGAGTCTTGTCCGGTTGCAAAGAGTTTCTTTTAAAACAAAAGTCAATACAGGATGACTCCTTATATCGGTTATCTGGTTATTTTTTTTCACCTGTAGGACAAATTAAGATAAACAGTTGTGAACCGATCAACAGGGAGGTACTCCTATTGAGTGAGGAAAAGAAAAAGAAAGGATTTGGATTTAAAAAGAAGACAAAGCCAAAATTAAAAAAAGATGATATTACGATTGTTAATACAGAATCTGCAAGAAAAGCTGTCGTGGCAACAGCTGTTGGCAATGCCATGGAATGGTTTGATTTTGGTATATATTCATACCTTGCGGCTACCATTGGACGGGTGTTTTTTCCTGAGGCAAGTGGAACGATGCAATTGGTTTACTCTTTTGCCACTTTTGCAGTTGCGTTTATTGTTCGGCCCATAGGAGGAATATTTTTCGGGATGCTTGGTGATCGGATGGGGCGAAAAAAGATCCTGGCTATGACCTTGATTTTGATGGCAATTGCGACATTAAGCATTGGCTTGATTCCAGGATATGCTGCTATTGGTATAACAGCAACCGTCTTGCTGCTTGTGGCACGTTTGGTGCAAGGCTTCTCAACAGGCGGTGAGTACGCCGGAGCCATGACTTTTATTGCTGAATCAACACCTGACAAAAAACGGGGCTTTATGTCAAGCGGTTTGGAAGTGGGGACTTTAACCGGCTATATAGCTGGAGCAGGTCTCGTCACTATTCTCACCTATATATTAGGCCAGCAGGCAATGCTGAAATGGGGATGGAGAATTCCGTTTATTATTGCCGCACCAATTGGTTTGATTGGCTTTTATTTACGCAACAAATTGGAAGAAACACCTGCATTTGAAGCTATGGAGAACAGAATTTCAGAAGGTGAAGAGAATGATTATGCTTCTGTAAAAGATATTTTCCAGATTCACTGGAAACCTGTTCTCACTGGGATGATTGTTGTTTTCTTTTATAATGTTGTCAATTATACGGTCTTGTCATACATGCCTTCACATTTAACATCGGTACTGGGTTATGGGGAAGCGGAAGGGCTTTTATTAATTGTTATCGTTATGATTATTATGATCCCGATTGTTTTATTTATGGGATACTTTAGTGACCGGATTGGTACGAAAAAAATAATACAGGGCGGTTTAATCGGATTGATATTGCTGTCCGTTCCGTCATTTTTATTAATAGGTAGTAACAATACAATTCTTGTATTTATAGGTTTAATGATTTTGGCTGTTTTTTCTTCATCGTTTCAAGGAACAATGCCATCTTTGTTACCTTCATTATTCTTTACGCATGTACGTAATGGAGCGTTGGCGATTACGTATAACATATCAGCATCCTTGTTTGGAGGAACTACGCCATTAATCGTTTCATGGTTGATAAGTCAAACGAATAACAGGCTGGTACCAGCTTATTACGTCATATTCTCGTCTATAATCGGTATAATTGTTGTAACATATTTTATTAAGGAAACTTCCGGCAAATCCCTTCGGGGATCACTGCCTGTTGTTGAAGAGCGCCATGAGATTAAGGAAATTCTGGAAAAACCTGAACAAGCGCTATGGTGGCATGAAGAGAAAAAAGAAATCGAAGAAAAGAAAAAAGAACTTGGAGATGATTAAGCGCACTCCCCAAGACGGTTTGTACCATGCGGGAAGGCAGGAGGATGCATTGATGCGATAAAATGCAGGCCAAAACCAGGACAGGGTGTCAGGCATGGGTACCCTGTCCGTTTCTGTGTCTTTATTAAGGTATATAAGGTTTTCGGGCCATTTAAAAAAGACTTGGATCTCAGACTGCAGAAAACATATGTGAGAAGGTGGTGGGAGTATTCCGGAGTACGATTTCTTCAGTTGCTGGCGACTCGAACTGTTTCATTTTTTTCTGTAGATTCACGGTATAAATCATCTGGTAAAAAATCCGTCTACATGCTGAAATGGACTCTAGTGTCCGGCAATCCAGTTTTATTCGACAAGTCCGGACGATTGGCCGGTTACCAGGGTTTTGACTTTCTTTTGCTTGAAGAAATGGGAAATGGCAAAGGAACTGGCACCAAGGGCAATGGAATGTTTGCCGAGTGCAGAAAAACGAATCTCCGTGTTTGTCTTGTGATAGGGAGAAAGCCGTTCTTTCAATATCCGGTCAATCGGGTTGAGTATCCAATTTTCAAATTGGGCGATCCGGTTTCCAATAATAACAGCTTTCGGATTAAAGGTATTAATCACGTTAGTCAGTCCGATCCCGATGTATTCTCCCAAATGGTTCAGCAGGTTCAGCACTTTTAAATTTCCCTGTTTTGCTTCACTCACCAGGAAATCCAAATCACAGGTTTCTGTTTCTTCAAGATTTTGTGTGGCCGCTTTGAGAAGCGCGTTTTCCGAAGCATACAATTCCCAACAACCCCTGTTTCCGCAAGGACATTTTCTTCCGTTTGCTTCAATGGTTAAATGCCCCATTTCCCCTGCAATTCCCGTTGCTCCGGTGTAAAGCTGGTTATTGATGATAATTCCTGTACCAATCCCGATTCCAATGCTGACGTAGATCAGGTTGGGGATTGTTTTGCCAGCGCCGTATAAATGTTCGCCATGAGCTCCGGCATTGGCTTCGTTTTCGATTTGCACCGGAATATGGAACTTTTCTTCAATTATCTGTTTCAAATCCACGTTACGCCAATTCAGATTGGGTGCAAAAAGAATCTGATGATCCAGATTGACATGCCCCGGAACACCAATGCCTATGCCGACAATCCTGTAGGAGCTTTCCGGAGCGGATTGAACCAGTTTGTCAATGATTGAAATGATTTTCGTTTTGACAAACTCCAGATCTGTTTCATTTAAGCGGAGATTTATTTCCTTAACCAGGTTTCCGCTTAAATCGGTCAGTACTCCCAAAACATAGTTAACCCCCAAATCAATGCCAATCGAATAGCCTGCATGGTTATTGAAATAAAGCATAACCGGTTTCCGTCCTCCGCTGGATTGCCCTGCTCCGATTTCAGTAACAAAAAATTCATTTATCAGTTCAGCTACCATGGTGGATACCGTAGCCTTGTTCAAGCCGGTTTCTTTGGAAATCTGCGCACGGGAAACAGGCCCTTTATTCCTGATCACATTTAAAACAATCGATTTATTGATTTGTTTAATCAGATTTTGATCCCCTGTTCTTAAAGACTTCATCATTTTTCCCCTTCTGCTCGCATTTGTTTAAATTTTATCATAAATAAATTCTTTGTTCATTAGACGCATCAATAAACAAACAGATTGTTTAATCACTTTATATAAGTTGAAAACAAGATGGATTTCAGAAGAATATATATTCTATTGGACAATACGTGACCATGATGATGCAGCCGTTTTGCAATAAAGAATAACAATGAAAATGCGCTGTTTTCGTAATTGAATCCAATTGTGAATAAGCCATGACTTTTAGATCCGGAAAGCGTGATAAAATATGTTTCCCGTTGACACCGCTTACATATAAAGTTAAACTTAATTTAAAGGATAAACTAAGTAACTTGCAATTTGAATTAAATAATAAATATGAAAGGGGAAACGAACAATGAGTTATTTTTCCAGTATTGACAATATTAAATATGAAGGTTCGGATTCAAGCAATTCGTATGCTTTTAAATTCTATAATCCTGAAGAAAAAATCGGCGACAAAACAATGAAAGAAATTCTCCGTTTCGGTGTCGCTTACTGGCATACGTTTACGGCTGATTTATCCGATCCGTTTGGTGCCGGCGCAGCCATTCGCCCGTGGGACAGGTTTACCGGCATGGATTTGGCCAAAGCGCGTGTGGAAGCCGCTTTTGAATTTTTTGAAAAGCTGGGTGTTCCCTATTTCTGTTTCCACGATGTCGATATTGCTCCTGAAGGAAGCAGTCTGAGAGAAACCAACCAAAACCTGGATACCATTGTTGCCATGATCAAGGATTATATGAAAGACAGCGGTACCAAATTGCTGTGGAATACCGTCAATAATTTCTCCCATCCCCGCTTTGTTCATGGCGCTGCCTCCTCCAACAACGCCGATGTGTTTGCCTATGCCGCGGCCAAAGTAAAAAAAGGTCTGGAGATCGGCAAAGAGTTGGGGGCGGAAAACTATGTGTTCTGGGGCGGACGCGAAGGATATGAAACATTGCTTAACACAGACATGAAACTGGAACTGGATAACCTGGCCCGGTTCTTCCACATGGCTGTTGATTATGCCAAAGAGATCGGATTTGATGCCCAATTCCTGATTGAACCCAAACCGAAAGAACCGACCACGCATCAGTATGACTTTGATGTGGCCAGCGGTTATGCCTTCCTGCAAAATTATGGCCTTCAGGATCATTTCAAATTCAATATTGAGGCCAACCACGCCACCCTTGCCGGACAAACATTTGAACACGAACTTCGCTATGCCCGGATCAATGGTATGCTGGGATCGATTGACGCCAACCAGGGCCATCCGCTTTTGGGTTGGGATACGGATGAATTCCCGTCCAATCTGTACTCCGCGACACTGGCCATGTATGAAGTGTTGAAAAATGGCGGTCTGGGCCGCGGCGGCCTGAACTTTGATGCCAAAGTACGCCGGGGATCGTTTGAACCGGAAGATCTGTTTTTGGCACATATCGCAGGCATGGACAGCTTTGCCGTTGGCTTGAAGGTAGCCCATCAATTAATGGAAGACAACATTTTGGACGGAGTTGTGGAAGAGCGGTACAAAAGCTACAAAGAAGGTATTGGCAAAGAGATTGTGGAGGGAAAAACTGATTTCCGCAAACTGGAAGAATATGCTCTTGGTTTGGCAGAAATCAAAAATGAATCGGGGCGGTTGGAAGAAATCAAAGCAACCATCAACCGGTATTTGCTGAGAGCTTATAAATAAGGTGCAAATAGCGAGGAATGGGGAGATTGCCATGAAATACGCAATCGGTGTGGATCTGGGTACAAGTGCCGTTAAAATTTTGTTGGTGAATCAGAACGGGCAGGTAACGAGGGAAGTATCAAAATCTTATCCGCTAATCCAGGAAAAAGCGGGATACAGTGAGCAAAATCCTGAAGACTGGGTGGATCAGACAGTTGCCGGACTGTCTGATCTGCTGGAATATGGCGATTGTGATCCCGGGGAGATTGAAGGAATCAGTTTTTCAGGACAAATGCACGGACTTGTTTTGCTTGATGAGAAGAATCAGGTGTTACGCAATGCCATTCTCTGGAATGACACCCGCACGAGCAGTGAGTGCCAGGAGATTTATGCAAGAGTTGGAAAAGAACGTTTGCTTCAAATTACAAAAAATCCGGCACTTGAAGGGTTTACCTTGCCCAAGATTTTGTGGGTAAAAAATAACGAACCGGATGTATACCAGAAAGCGAAAATATTTGTTTTGCCGAAGGACTATGTGCGTTACCGGTTGACCGGGAAACTGAACATGGAATATTCTGATGCGGCTGGTACCTTGCTGCTCAATGTAACAGAGAAAAAATGGAGCAAAGAAATATGCAACTTGCTGGGAATTGACGATGAATTTTGTCCACCGCTTGTTGAGTCCTGTGAAGAAGTTGGAACAGTTACGCCAGAGATTGCTTCAGCTACGGGGCTGTCAACATCGATGCGTGTTTTTGCGGGAGGGGCAGATAACGCATGCGGAGCAATTGGCGCCGGTATACTGCAAGACGGGAAATCGATGGTCAGTGTCGGTACTTCCGGTGTGGTTCTGTCTTACGAACCTGTCGGGAATAAAGGTTTTGCCGGAAAAGTCCATTACTTCAACCACAGCGCACCGGATTCATTTTACACCATGGGGGTTACCCTGGCCGCTGGTTACAGCCTGTCCTGGTTTAAAGATGTCTTTGCCAAAGAGTTCAGTTTTGGCGAATTGCTGGATGGTGTGGATGAAGTGCCGATCGGTTCAGGAGGGCTGCTTTTTACTCCATATATCGTTGGGGAAAGGACACCGCATGTCGATGCAAACATTCGCGGCAGTTTTATCGGCATTGACAGTTCCCATAAAATTAAGCATTTTATTCGCGCCGTCCTGGAGGGAATCACTTTCTCGTTAAATGAATCGGTTGAGATTTTTCGTGAGAATGGCAAGAAAATTGATACGATTGTTTCGATTGGCGGTGGTGCCAAAAACGAAAATTGGCTGCAAATGCAGGCGGATATCTTTAATGCAAGGGTTGTAAAGCTTTCCAGTGAGCAGGGCCCGGGCCTTGGGGCGGCAATGCTGGCTGCATATGGCTGTGGATGGTTTAATACCCTGCAGGAATGTGCTGATAAATTTTTGCAAGTGGATAAAGTTTACAATCCGATTGAAGAAAACGTCCAGAAGTACAAAAAACTGTTCGACTTATACAAAAATATTTATTCATCTACCGCTTTATTGAATAAGGAACTGATGGCATACCGGAAATAGAAAAAGACATTGCAATTGGTAACGGATCGTAACCGCTTCAACCTTCAAGCGGAGAGGAGGAAAAGATTAAGGACCTTTTTGGATAAGGGATCTTACTCTTGAAAATGATGAAAATCCAGAAAAATAACTTGTATATTGCAGCCATCACATTAATTGCTACCTTGGGGGGGTTGCTTTTCGGATATGATACCGCGGTTATTTCGGGAGCAGAGCAGGCGATCGAAGTTTATATGATCGACAGTCTGGGACTGGGATCATTTGCCCACGGATTAACCGTTTCTTCCGCTTTGATCGGCTGTATTATCGGCGGGCTTGTATCCGGTTTTTTTTCAAACAGAATCGGAAGAAAAAATACACTGCTGTTAGCTGCCGTTTTATTTATCCTGTCGGCCCTGGGGTCGGCTTATCCGGAATTTCTGTTTTTCCATGTGGGGGAACCCACTTTTGGCCAGTTGTTTATGTTTAATATTTACCGAATCCTGGGTGGTGTCGGTGTCGGGCTGGCTTCTGCGACATCTCCGACCTATATTGGAGAAATTGCCCCCGCGCATATTCGGGGGAGATTGGTTTCCTGGTATCAATTTGCTATTATCTTCGGGCAGCTGGTGGTATATATTGTAAACTGGAGCATTGCAAATGGCCAAACAGCTGAATGGATCATTGACCGGGGCTGGCGATATATGTTTGCTTCGGAAACCGTACCTGCAATTATATTCTTTGCATTGCTGTTCCTTGTTCCGGAAACGCCAAGGTTTCTGGTTTCCAAAAGGAATGATGACAAGGCATTTAATATTTTGGAGAGAATTAATGGTTCTAAAGAAAAAGCAAAAGAAATTCTGGCTGATATTCAATTGTCTCTCAGTAAAAAAGAGGCAACCGGAAAACTGTTTTCCTACGGGAAAGTGGTTGTCATTGTAGGTATCTTGCTGTCTGTGTTCCAGCAATTTGTCGGGATTAATGTTGCTTTGTATTATGCTCCGCGCATTTTTGAAAGTATGGGAGCGGGGCAAAATGCCTCAATGATTCAAACTGTTGTTATGGGGATCGTAAATGTCATATTTACCATTGTTGCTATTCAAACCGTAGACAGATGGGGAAGAAAACCGTTGTTAATTTCCGGTTCGGTCGGAATGGCCATTGGAATGTTTGGAGTGGCGACACTTGCCTATTTTAATGTTTTTGGATTGGGGACATTGGTCTTCATTGTTTTCTATACAGCCTCATTTATGATGTCCTGGGGCCCTATTACCTGGGTATTGTTGGCTGAAATCTTTCCCAACAAAATTCGCGGACAGGCTATGGCCATCGCTGTTGCAGCGCAATGGGCAGCCAACTTCTTTATTTCATCAACCTATCCATCCATGATGGAATTCAGCGGCGCATTAACCTATAGTTTCTATGGTGCAATGAGTGTTCTTTCTGCTATCTTTGTATTCAAAATGGTTCCTGAAACGAAAGGAAAAACCCTTGAACAACTGGAAAAATTGTGGCTCAAAAACGTATAATAATTTTTCTGCCAAAGCAATATCGGAGTTGATCACATGGACATTGAATGGGAAAAAACCGAAAATAACTGGAAAGTTTTCAGGCTGGTCAATGACCGGAAGATGTTGGTAGAAGTTCTGAACTATGGAGGAATCATCACCAAAATCCTCGTCCCTGGACGAAACGGAATACAGGAGAATGTTGTCCTGGGTTATAAAAACTATCGGGAATATGCAGTCAATCCTCACTTTTTGGGGGCATTGATCGGGCGAGTAGCTGGCAGAATCAAGGATTCCCGTTTTTCATTGGACGGGAAGAGTTATTCACTTCAAAGAAACGATGGCAACCATCATTTACACAGCGGGTCAAAAGGATTTCATCATGTGCTCTGGGAGACAAAGCCGTTTCAGGCAAATTCTGAAATTGGGCTTGAGCTGAGTTATATGAGCAGAGATGGAGAAAACGGGTATCCGGGAAATGTAAAAGTGGTTGTGACTTACAAGTTGAATAATGATAATAAGTTGACTATTGAATATAAAGCAACTGCCGACCAAAAAACGCCCGTTGCCCTGACCAATCATTCCTATTTTAATCTGACAGGAAATTTAAAAGAGCCAGTTCACAATCATATAATCCAAATGAATAGTTCACACTTTGCTGAACTGGATGATGAACTTATTCCAACAGGAAAACTTCTGGAAACACGTGGGACATTATTTGATTTCACGGCGGGAAGAAAGCTTGGAGAAGGCATTGGCGACGGTTCATCACAGAATAAAATTGTTGGCAATGGGTATGATCATTATTTCCTGTTTAGCGAGAATGAACAGGGAAAAGTGACCGTGAAAGATGAAAGCAGCGGCAGGGTTTTGACAATCTGTACAAATCAGCCGGGATTGGTAATGTACACCTCCAATAACCTGGACAAAGGCTTGGAACTGGCTGAAGGGATTTCCGACAAATATTTGGGCGTCTGTTTTGAAACCCAGGCTTCTCCGGCAGCTTTGCATTATGACGGTTTTCCGACAGTACTATTAAATGCAGATGAAATATATCAAAAATGGACAACTTTTCAGTTCGCTGTTGAAAGTAAATAAACTTTTTTTGTTGATAGTGTCCATGTTGGAATAAAAGGTTCTTATCCATGATTTAAACCCGGTCTATTAACCGGGTTTTTTGTTTTCGTTTTCAGCCTTCTGTCTTCTGTTCAGGAGTAAAACTTTCCCACTTTAATTATAAAATATAAATAGTATAAAAAATAGACTGTTTATTCTTGGAGCCAAGTTTTAGAATTTATACATATATTGTAATCAATCCTGGAAAATCGGAAATTTAATTCAAATATTAAAGGTGAATTTATACAGGCAGAGTTTTAAAAAAAGGAGAATCAGAATGAATTCCTGTGCTGTCAGCTTTCAGGAAATTGATAAAACGCAACTCATGCTCGTCGGGGGAAAAGGTTTGAATTTGGGGGAACTGTCGAAGATTCATGGAATACAAGTGCCCAAAGGATTTTGTGTAACAACAGAAGCCTATCAAAAAGCCCTCGCACAAAATGAAGCATTTCACACCATGTTAGATAAATTGACGCTCTTAAAAGTAGAGGATCGGGATCAAATCGGTGAAGTCAGCAGGAAGATTCGGAAAATCATTATGGAAACAAAGATTCCTTCTGATGTTGTGAAAGCTGTTGCTCACTACCTTTTCCTGTTTGGCGATGAACATGCTTATGCTGTGCGTTCCAGTGCGACTGCTGAAGATTTGCCACATGCCTCTTTTGCCGGTCAACAAGACACCTATTTAAATATCATTGGAAAAGAAGCCATTATGCAGCATATCAGCAAATGTTGGGCTTCCCTGTTTGCAGATCGCGCCGTGATTTACCGCATGCAAAACGGATTTGACCACAGCCGGGTTTATTTATCCGTTATTGTCCAACGGATGGTGTTCCCACAATCTTCGGGGATTTTATTTACCGCCGATCCGATGACTTCCAACCGAAAGATGCTATCGATCAATGCCGGTTTTGGACTGGGTGAGGCCCTTGTCTCCGGCCTGGTATCTGCCGATTGCTATAAGGTGCAGGAAGATAAAATTGTCGATAAGATGATAGCTACCAAAAAATTGGCTGTCTATGGACGAGAAGAAGGTGGGACGAAGACACAGCAAATCGACTGTGATCAGCAAAATACACCAACACTTGCTGATCAACAGATTTTACAATTGGCACGCATCGGAAGACAGATCGAAGCTTATTTTGGATGCCCACAAGATATTGAATGGTGTTTGGTTGATGAGACATTTTATATTGTCCAGAGTCGACCAATTACTACTTTATATCCAATCCCTGAAGCGAATGATCATGAAAATCACGTCTATGTATCTGTTGGTCATCAACAAATGATGACTGATCCCATAAAACCGTTGGGATTGTCCTTTTTCCTGTTAACGACTCCTGCACCTATGCGCAAAGCTGGTGGAAGGTTGTTTGTTGATGTTACAAATATGCTTGCTTCACCTGACAGCAGAAAAATGTTATTAAATACCATGGGACAACACGAGCCGCTTATAAAAGACGCACTCATGACCATAGTAGAGCGAGGAGATTTTATAAAATCATTACCAAATGATAAAAAAGGACAGAGTGCAGGTACAAATAAAGGTATGTCTTCGGATTTTCGGGCACAAATCGAAAACGACCCGGCAATCGTTTCCGGTTTGATCAAGAGTACTCAAAAGTCGACAGAAGAGTTAAAGCGTAACATCCAAACAAAATCGGGATCCGACTTATTTGAGTTTATTCTGGAAGATATCCGGCAATTAAAGAAGATCTTGTTTAACCCGCAAAGTTCGGGTGTGATTATGACTGCTATGGATGCTTCATCATGGATCAATGAAAAGATGAACAAGTGGCTGGGTGAAAAAAATGTGGCAGATACGCTGTCTCAATTTGTTCCAAACAATATTACTTCGGAAATGGGGCTGGCACTATTGGATGTCGCCGATGTGATTCGTCCTTATCCGGAAGTAATCAATTATTTACAGCATGTAAAAGATGACAACTTTTTGGATGAACTGGTCAAGTTTGACGGTGGACAGGAAACCCGAGATGCTATCTGTGCTTATCTTGCCAAATACGGAATGCGATGCGTCGGAGAAATCGATATCACCAGAACCCGCTGGAGTGAAAAACCAATTACCCTTGTCCCCATGATTCTCAGTAACATCAAAAACTTTGAACCTGGTGCCAGTAAGCGAAAATTTGAGCAAGGGCGGCAGGAAGCCTTGAAAAAAGAAAAAGAGTTATTGGATCGGTTAAAGCAATTACCGGATGGTGAACAAAAAGCCAAAAAAACAAAACGAATGATCAGCCTGATCCGGAACTTTAGCGGGTTCAGGGAGTATCCCAAATACAGCATGATTAGCCGTTATTTCGTTTATAAGCAGGCTTTGTTGAAAGAAGCCGAACAACTCGTACAAGCTGGTGTTATTCGTGAAAAAGAAGATTGTTACTATCTCACTTTTGAAGAATTTCACGAAGTGGTACGCACAAATATACTCGATTACCGTATCATCAGCAAACGTAAGGATGAGTACAAATTATATGAAAAACTGACTCCCCCACGTGTTATCACGTCAGATGGTGAAATCATTGCAGGTAAGTACAAACGGGAAAATCTCCCGGCCAAGGCAATTTCAGGTCTGCCTGTTTCTTCCGGAGTTATAGAGGGCAGAGCACGCGTCATCATGGACATGGAAGATGCAGATCTGGAAGATGGAGATATATTAGTTACCTCCTTTACTGACCCTAGCTGGACACCTTTGTTTGTATCGATAAAAGGCCTGGTCACCGAAGTTGGTGGACTGATGACCCATGGAGCAGTCATCGCACGTGAATATGGCTTGCCGGCTGTTGTCGGAGTGGAAAATGCCACCGAGCTGATAAAAGATGGGCAACGAATTCGGGTCAATGGAACGGAAGGCTATATTGAAATATTGTGATTGCTGAAGTAGCAACTTGAGAGCGGCTTCAAAGTCACTTTGCTTTTAAAAATTGCTTTCGCACATTTGTTGACAAGCAGGCCCCCTTCACCTTTTTTGAAGGGGGCCTGTATTTATCCCATTTTTTTAACGGGTGTTGCTTTTTCCAGTTGGACATTTCCATTTCGGACTACCTTGTTCCAACCGACAGAGACACCTTTAAAGGCCAGGAAAAAAGAGCGAATTACTACATAGGACATAAGCTGCCGGTATACAAAGCGCTGAATAAACAGCCAGATAAGTGGCTTGGGACTTTCCTTTTCCATCTGAAAGGCAAAATAGGCAGCCAGCAGGTCAAACAGAAGAAATCCGGCATAGAACACCATTGTGGTTAAGGCATGTTCTGTGAACAAACTCAAGATGCAAAGCAGATCGACGAACAGAGAAAAGGTTTGAACCCCATACTGAAAGATCCACATGTTGGGGAGAGATACAAATCCCAGTGCTTTGTTCTTTCGGTTAAAAAGCGCGCCCCTGTGCTTCCACAGGCATTGCAAAGTTCCGTAAATCCAGCGTGTACGCTGTTTAATCAAACTTTTCAGGTCCTCCGGAACTTCTGTATAGGCAAGGGCAAGTACTTCAAACTCCACTTTATAACCATGGCGCAAAAGAGTAATGGTAATATCCGTATCCTCGGCCAGCGTATCATGCTGGAAATATCCCACTTCTTCCACTGCCTCCTTGCGCCATGCACCGATAGCCCCCGGAACAACCGGGATACAGTTGAGATCGTCAAACGCCCGTCTTTCCAGGTTGAAACCGGTAATATACTCTACATGCTGCCAAAGTGTAATCAGATTTGTGATGTTCCCCACTTTTACGTTTCCCGAGACTGCGGCCACCTTGTCATCCTGGAAATGTCTGACCAGAAGAGGAATCGTATCCTCAGCAATCAGGGTATCCGCATCAATAGATACTATGATATCCCCTTCGGCAAAGCGAAATCCCCGGTTAATGGCTTCAGTCTTGCCGCTGTTGGATTGTGTGAACACGCGGACTTGGGGATTGCCGGCGAATTCCCGTTTGATTACCGCTTCAGTCTGATCCCTGGAGCCATCATTAACAATAATTACTTCAAGTGGGGCGTATTTGCTTTTTAATACGGAATGAATTGTTTTATTGATGACTCTTTCTTCATTGTAAGCAGCGATAACCACACTTACCAACGGATTGAAGTGGAGCAGCTCAGCCCCCCGATTCAACCACTGTACCCGTCTTTTGAATTTGATCCGTTGCCGGAAGGAGAAGTACATCAAAAAAGCAACGCGGATAAAGCCGATCCCGATTCCGGTATAGATCAGGAAGGTGAAACTGTGCTGCAACAGTCCCCAGACTGTATATACTGCCTTGACAAACGGCATGTAAATCTTTTCTTCCGGTTGAATGGCCGGCATAATCTGATCCATCGATTTCCCGGTCAGTTCACCTGCCGTTACAAACTGGTAGCCGTCAGCTTTCAGTTTTCCAATCAGAGCGGGAAGTGCATTTACAGTCGTGGAACGATCACCGCCAGCATCGTGAAGCAGTACAACATGTCCCAGGTTCAGTTGTTGCATGATCCGGTTGGTAATTTGCTCACTGGACGGTTTTTGCCAGTCAAATGTTTCAATGTTTTTGCTGATCATTGTGTATTCATATTGGTGTCCACGTTCCATTGCCAGGATTTCATCAAGGGTTTGGGGTTCTGATTCCACTTGATAAGGTGGACGGAAAGTAGTCATGGTATGGTCGGTAAACGCCTGGAATAACCGTTGTGTCGAATGCAATTCCAACTGTACCAGGAGCGGGTGAATTTGTCCCAGATGTGGGTGGGAATAGGTGTGGTTACCGACTTCATGCCCTTCTTTGTAAAGCCGCTCCACCAGATCAGGGTTTAAAACGCCATTTTTTCCCGTAATGTAAAAAGAAGCTTTTACATTGTGTTCCTTTAAAATATCAAGTATTTGTGCAGTATAGGTAGAATCGGGACCGTCGTCAAAAGTCAGGGCAATCTTTTTCTCCCCGACTTTGCCATATCTTCGAACCTGGAGTGGAGCCGAAGGGGACTGATAATCGACATGTTCAATCCAGTTTCCGTTTTTCTGCATAATTGAACGACTTCCCGCCTTTGATCTTTCCGTAACATACAGGATTTCCCCGTTTCCCTCATACTCGGGAATCGGGCTGGCTACTTGCAGCATTTTTGTGACTGCGTTCTTGTCCCCTCTCAGTAAATCCCAAACGGACTTATCTTCCGAGCCCAGCCTCCAGAAAGCAATCCCCTCTGCTCCGTACTGATGGACAAGGCGAAGTTGGTTGGAAAAGGCCGGAGCATCCAGAAACCAGACAATATGTTCATCATTTCCTTTTTTATAGCGAAGATAAGGATTGCTGCTTGCCTGATCCCACTCGATATTCAGGTCATACCGGTCAGCCAGCATCATCACCTGATTGAAGGTCAGAGATTCTGCAGGGCTGCTGCTTCCAACAGTCCAGTCGTATCCGTATGTACCGAGGCTGATAATGCGTTTGGAGGCAGGGACCGGCAGGTTCTCAAGTGATTCTTTCACCCAGTTGAATGAGGCGATTGGCCCCGGGGCGCCTTCCTCATGATGCTCCTCATACATAATGATATCCAGGTAATCGGCATATTCCGAGAGAGCTTCATAGTCATAAGCAGAGTTATCAATCGGAACGCTGTGGATCACCTTCAGTCCGTCCCGATGGAAAACAGATGACAATTCCTTGATGAATTGCGTCAATCGGTTTTTGTCCTGTGCCCTTACTTTTTCAAAATAAATATTGATACCTGCATAGCCCTGTTTTTTGACATCCTGATGCAATTGCCTGATCAAGGTGTTCTGTTTTTGCGGCGAACCAAGCAAACGACGGATGGCAGATCCATCCCAGTCTTTGCCGGCGAAATTATTCAATCTGGGAATGATTTCAACATGATGTTTTTTGGCCAGACGGTCTACGTTTTCATCCCGTTTGATGTCTGGTGTCATTTCTGAATTGATTGAATACCATTCGGGAATAAGTACGTCGATGTCTTTGATATGTCCCAGACCATTCAGGTCAAACCAGCCTTTTGAATCCCAGGGAACATAAAATGCATAAGTTTTGATATCTTTTGTTTTTACCTGTCCCCCATCAAATAAAGGTTCCTGTTTATCTGTCAGGTCCAGCTTTTGGGGGATGGGCTGGATCACCGAATCCGACGATGAGGTCTGCATCAGTGGAGTTACAAGCGGATGATTGTACAGACTGATGCCAAATATGGTAAGGCTGACCAGGGAGAGAATTCCTAGTATCAGCAGTACTCTCTTTAGAAATGTCCATCTTTTTCCCTGATCATGAAAAACGAACATTTTTTTATCATTGTACAAATTTCTGATATGTACATCTTTGTAAATGATGTGGAAGGCCAGATGACAAAATAATAAAAACAGAGTTCCCGTCAGAAAGTGCAGGGCCATGTCATCAGCAGAAGGGAAAAACCGGTCAAGCCCCAATCGGTAAGTTGCCACGACAAAGAGCGAATATAGAAGGGAGATGCAGATCCCGACATAAACAGACAACAGGTTTAATCGAAAGATAAGGCTTAGAATTAATCCGGCAATCCATGCCTTATGGCCGATCGGCAAAATTCCCAGCAGAACGCCAAGTGTTCCGCCAACAGTTCTCCTTTGATACGAGCCCAGAAAAAAAACAGAAAAAAACAAATTGGCAATTTTTCTTCTCATGTAATAATACCTCTCTAAATACATAGAACAACTTGATTAGAAAAAATACATCATCGATGGATTGAACAATAAAGGAAAATGATCCTGGAAGAGATGGTGGAAATGGTTCGCCTGTACAATCAAATATTCGTAGACAACTCTAAATTTAGTGCATGTTTTTCTTGTGTTTGAATGATAGACAAAAAGATTTTAACAGTTCGGGTGACCGAAGCAGTTGTCACCGATGTTTAAGTAATTCTCAGGCGGGAATCAGCCATGAGCAAAAGGGAAGCCATTCTGAGCTGACTGGTGAATTTGTGGAGGAAAAAAGCAAAAACAGTCTTTATTTGAAATGTAAATACAGAATTCACAGGGAAAGCTTTTTATCGGTCAACAGACTTTTTGTAAAGATCCTGTTTCAAAACCATGGAATACATCAGATATATTGAATTAACCACACTTAACATATTGATTTCCTCCAGAACAGGGGATTTAAAATGTTCCAATCTGCGATTGCTGCACTGAATAACCAGTTTTGCCTGTTTGGCCAAAAAACTGTTTTTGTTGCCAGTAATGGCGATGATCGGGATGCCTCCTTTTTTCAGTATCTTGACAAGTCGAACAATAAATCTGGTTTCACCGGAAAAAGAGATAACCACTGCCAGATCTGTTTGGGCAAGCGTGTTGGCTTCGGCAATTTGATTTTCATGATTGCTGTAGGCGGTAGCATATTTCCCCAGACGAATAAATTTAAATTGGGCATTTCTTGCAAGCAAATGTGAAAATGTTACCCCGAAAAAGGAAACTTTGTTTGACTGGTGGATTTGGTTTACCACTTCAATCAATTCATCTGAGTGGAGTGAATTTTTTGTTTCCTTTAGAGAGAATAGCAATTCTTCATAGTATAAATCCAATTGGTTTATGTTATGGATTTCCAGATTTTCATAGTTGACCTCGGTATCATTAAATTCAATAAACGAACGGGCGTATTCTTTTAAATCTTTAAATGTAATATTTCCAAAACGCTGGCAAAAACGGGTGATTGTGGCTGGTGATGTATGGCAAGCCTCAGCAACTTCGTAGATCGACATGTCGGGGATTTTTTGGACATTGCGCAAAATAAATTCGGCGATAATGATCTCTGACTTGGTGTGATCGGTCGATGATTCAATAAAATTGAGCAATTTAGCCATAAAATTGTACATCGTATCACTTCCGGTTCTTTTTGTTACTAATTATAAAACGCTATGGCAAAAGTTTCATAAAATGAAATTTTTCCTGAACCGGTTTTTATATAAATTAATATATTTGTAAAAGCGGTTACATGAACAGGAGTTGATTACAGTGACAAAATACAATGTACTAATCGTTGGAGGCGGAAGCACATGGACTCCTGGTCTGCTCAAAGGAATTTGTGCCCGGAAAGCATATTTTCCCATCAATCGATTGGTTATGTTTGATATTGACCACAATCGCCAACGAATCATCGGGGAATTTGCCAGAATCCTGTTTAAAGAAGAATATCCCGAACTTGATTTTAGCTATACAACTGATAAAGAGAAAGCTTTTACGGAAGATACAGATTTTGTATTTGTTCAAATGCGTACAGGCGGCTATACCATGAGGGAGAAAGATGAAAAAATCCCGTTAAAACTGGGATTAATCGGACAGGAAACATGTGGTCCGGGAGGATTTGCTTATGGAATGAGATCGATCAGGGATATGATTCAATTGGTCAGGGATGTTCGAAGCAAAACAGAAGACGCCTGGATTTTGAACTATACCAATCCGGCAGCGATTGTTGCGGTTGCTTTGCAAAAAATATTTCAGGAGGACCAAAGAATCCTTAATATTTGTGACCAGCCTGAAAACTTGCTTCGCTCTTATGGTCGATTGCTAAATATGGATCATCGTCAATTTGACCCCGTATATTTCGGATTAAACCATTTTGGCTGGTTCACTCATTTATACGACCAAAAAGGAAATGACAGACTCCCCGAGTTGAGAGAAATGATTATGGAAGGCGGTTTTCGTCCGGCTGATCATGAACAGCGCGACCAATCATGGCTGGAAACGTATGCCATGGTCGAACGGATGGTACGGGACTTTCCGGAATATTTGCCAAATACGTATTTGCAGTATTACCTGTATCCGGATGAAGTGCTGAAAAAATTGAATCCTGAATTTACCCGCACCAATGAAGTTCAGGCGGGAAGAGAAAAACGGGTTTTTGAAAGTTGCAAACGTGTTTTTGAAACGGGTACAGCTAAAGATGCCAATGTTGTTGTCAATGATGCGCATGGAGAATTTATTTTAGCCGTTGCTGAATCAATTGCCTACAACAAAGGCAGCAATTTTATTGTTATTTTGAAAAACGGTGGCATTATCAGCAATTTACCAGATGATGCCATGGTTGAAGTTGCCGCAAGTCTGACGGCAAGTGGCCCCAGACCTTATGCTGTCGGAGAAATCCCAACATTTCACAAGGGGTTGATCGAAGGGCAATATGCATTTGAAAAACTGACTGCAGAAGCATATATGGAAGGATCATACAGTAAGGCATTGCAGGCTTTAACCTTGAATAGAACGGTGGTTTCGGCAACAAAAGCAAGAGAAGTCCTGAACACATTGATTGATGCAAATAAAGAATACTGGCCTGAATTGCGTTAGTGTCTAGAGTTTTTTTCGCTCCCGATTTGAACAATCAACAAAAGATGCAGCCGTTTAGAAAAGCGGATCGGCAACAGAAGGGAGAATGATAGGAAATGGCTAAAGTATTTAATTTTGATTTTTTTCAACGGGTCGGCAAAACATTTATGGTTATCATATCGCTTCTGCCTGCAGCCGGCCTGTTGCTGGGAATTGGAACAACATTGAGTTCTCCTTATTTAATCCAGTATCTGCCTTTTCTGGAAGCTGGTTTTTGGCAGACGACCGCGAACCTGATGAAAGGTGCAGGTAGTGCCATATTTGAAAATTTGGGTGTGTTGTTTGCCATAGGGATTGCGGGAAGCTGGACTGGAGGCAAAGCAGCAGCTTCATTATCTGCTCTTGTCGGATATCTGGTGATGCACAAAGTAATTGGAGTTGTTCTGGGCATTACACCTGAAAACGCATCCCAGCCGGGGTATGTGATGGAGTTGGGGATTCCAACCCTGCAAATCGGTGTTTTTGGCGGAATCATTATCGGTTTTATGTCAGCGGTATTATATAAAAAGTATCATAACTTTAAAATGCCAGAAATACTGTCTTTTTTTGGAGGCGCGCGGTTTGTTCCGATTATTACTGCTTTTTATTCTATACTTCTTGCGTTTGTCATGACCATCATTTGGCCTTTGGTTCAGGATTGGATTTATGCGCTTGGAACAGCTTTATCAGGTGAAAATACCCCTCCATTTTACATGTTTATTTACGGCTTGGTGGAACGGGCTCTCATTCCGTTTGGATTGCATCATATATTCTATATTCCCGTCCGGTTTTCTGAAGTTGGAGGAACCTATACTACACTCGCCGGAGCAGTTGTATCCGGGGATACGGCAATGTATATGGCCCAGCTTGCCGATAAACAGGTCAATGACCTGGTCAACATAACAGCGGGGCGATTTATGGCTGGGAAATTCCCGTTTGTATTGTTTGGCCTGCCAGCCGTTGCATTGGCGATGTACCATATGGCAAAACCGGGAAACAAAAAAGCGGTTGGCGGATTATTGCTGACTGCTGCGGGTACTGCATTTTTAACCGGAATTACTGAACCGATTGAGTTTACATTCTTGTTTGTCGCTCCATTGCTATATGTCTTCCACACATTTATGGCAGGTTTATCCTTTATGCTTATGTATATTCTGGATGTCAATGTGGGATATGCAGGCGGTTCCGGAATCATTGATTTCACATTGTTTGGTATCTTGCCCGGTGTCGGTGAGCCATGGTGGTATGTCATTATCACAGGTATACTGATGGCAATTATATATTATATTGTATTCCGGTGGGCCATCAAAAAATGGGATCTGCTTACACCTGGCCGGGGAGAGGAGGATACCAACCGGCTTTATACCAAAAAAGATTATGAACAGAAATCGAAACAAAAAGCAACAATGGAACAAAATGAAAAGGCATCTGCAATCCTTGCTGCATTGGGTGGAAAAGAGAATATTCATCATTTGGATGCATGTATTACCCGTCTGCGTGTTGGCGTTGTTGACAAAAGTATTGTTGACAAAGAAAAATTAAAAACTCTCGGTGCAGCTGGAGTATTGGAAGCCGGTAACGGAATACAGGCTATTTTCGGTCCAACTTCAGACATGATAAAAAACCGGATTCAAAACATCCTTGATCAGGAACAAAGCAAGACGGAAGATGATGCCTGCATTTCCTTTATGGCTCCCTTGTCGGGAAAGGTTGTTCCTCTTGAAAAAGTGCCTGACAAAGTATTTTCACAAAAAATGATGGGGGAGGGAATTGCCATTCAGCCATCTGACGGGCGGATAGTTTCTCCGTTAAATGGGGAAGTCGTAAATATATTTTCGGCTAAACATGCCTTTATTCTCCGATCTGAAGAAGGGATTGAACTGCTCGTTCATATTGGATTGGATACTGTCCAGTTAAATGGAGAAGGTTTTGCTCTCGACGTTTCGCCCGGAGACAAAATAAAAACAGGTGATCCTTTGGGTGAAGTCCAAATAAAGCAGATAGTGGAACAAGGTTACCGTACACTGACACCGATCATCGTGCTAAATGGCGATCCGTTTAAAGTCGACTATCCAAGTGACCCATCGAAAGTGACTGCAGGAGAGGATGTCTTGATCAAGATGATAAAGAAATAATTCCTTGTCTGGAAAACAAACGCTCTCGAATACAATTATTTTGCCACTGTTAACTGTCGAAGATTTTCGACAGTCTTTTATTTTATTTGTGTTCATCACTAATTCGATAAAGGTTAAGAAAATATCCACAAGAGCTAAACAAAAAGTTAATATTAGCCCGAATAACCTTTATATAATATAGTTATCGTTGTGAAAATATAAATATTAGTTTTTTGTGAATGGTAATATATAATCATTTTTCCTGAATCCATTATCCTTTAAAATGGTAGGTATATTAATGGTGTTATATAAGTACCAATCTTCACTGAAAGCATTTTTCAGCAGTAGGTATTTTTGGTAATTCCTATTTGGATTAAGACTGGTAAAATAGTAAAATAGTAAACGTATGAAAACAAGAATACGGGACAAAAGAGGAGAGATGGATGATCAAGAAACTGCTTTCCATTCTATTGATTTCCAGCTTGATAGCCGTTACGTGGGGAGTAGGGGTTCAACAGGTGCAGGCGGAGACAAGCGGGAAGAAACAGTTGGAAGATGTTCGCGACAAACAAAAAAAGTCCGAAACGGAAATGGAAAAAATAGAAGACAAGAAAGTAGAGGCCCAAAAAGAATTAGGAAAAATTGAACAGGAAATAACAAAGTTGGACCAGCAAATTGGAGAAATAAACAAGAAAATTGCTGCTAACCAAAAGTATCTTGATAAATATGAGAAGCCCTTGGGGGAAAACTTGAAAAGAATGTATTTGCAGGATAGCGGGAGCTATGTAACGCGTCTCGTCAATTCTGACTCATTCAGCGAATTCCTGGAGCGTTTCGAAATTGTGCGCTTGCTTGTAAAAGGACAGGCAGATGTTTTTAATAATTATGTAAATGTGAAGAAATCGCTGGAAAAAAACAGAAAGACTCTGGAGGACAAGAAGAAGAAGCAAGCTGATCTTTTGAAAAAATCGGAAGCCAAAGTTAAGGAGATTAATGGTGAATTGTCAAAGTATAAGAGCGAATTGGACAAGTTGGAAGCCCAAGAAAGAAAACTGTTGCAAAAATATGCAGGAGCCTTTGGCGGAGGTGGCGGAATTCTCGCTTTTCCCTCAACACAAGGAACCGTTTACTGGAATTATGGACAGAATCGCGGCAGCCATATGCATGCGGGAATCGATATTCCCCGTCCAGTTGACACACCTATTTTTGCCGCGGAATCCGGAGTTGTGCAATCAATTCGTTCAGACCCCAATGGCTATGGAATCTATTTCATTATCAAGCATGACAATGGTTTGTCCACGCTATATGCACATATGTATCGTTACCAGGTGATCGTGGGTGCAGGACAGCGTGTTTCCAGAGGACAGAGGATTGCTGCTGTTGGAAACAATGGACGTTCAAGCGGACCCCATTTGCACTTTGAAGTACATAAAAACGGTTCGCCTGTGAATCCAAAACCTTATCTTCAATAAGAACCAACCATTAGAAAAGCCACCTGAAATGTCCAAGGTTCAGGTGGCTTTTTTTATGATGTTACATGGCTAGTACAGCACGGGATCTGGTGAGTTGTTTTTTAAACAGTTTTAGTTGTTTCTGTTTTTTTTCATCCAGTTTTTCCGGTGGTATGGAAGTCATCAGGTATATATAGGAGAAGAGATTGCGGTATTCCAAAAAGAAATCAATTTGTTTTTGCCAACCTTCTTCCAATTGATGTTCCACAGTATACCCTTCCATGAATGCATTCAAAAACAAATATTTATATGTGGATAGCTCCTCCTCGGAAACTGATTCAAGTGCATGAAACAGAAAAGTGGCAATGTCGTATGTAAAATAATGATATTTGACATGACTAAAATCGAATAAAACCACGTTGTTATTCGAATCCAGCAAAAGACCGCCAGGTTGAAAATCATTGTGGATCAGTCCATAAGATTGTTCCGTTTGAGGAAAAGTATTGATCTTTTGTCTAAATACGTTGAAAAGATCGGTGATCCATCCGTCTATATAAGACAAGTCACGGTAAAAAACTTCACCCTCATTCCATTCCTCAAAGAACGGAACTGTTTCCCGTGCATGAAAAAGGCTGGAGAGGGAATGCATTTTTCCCATTGTTTGGCCGATCCGACGCAGCAATCTGGGATTCAGGTTATCCGGATTGGAGGTGTTTATTTTCTCCCCCTTTTCTTTTTTGAAGGAGATAATACAAAAAGGCAAGGGTAATTTGATAATGGTTTCTACCGCCTGGCCACTGGCAGACAATATTTGTTCAGGGATCGGGATTCCATTATTGCGCAAATAGGAGATCCATTCCAGTTCCGAATACAATTGGCTTCGATCTTTGGCCGCAATAGGAATCAGCTTTAAAATACATGGTGTCCCGTTCCGCTTATATTGATAAACATTTTTGTAAAATCCCCCCAGAAGTTTGAGTGTTGCTTCATCTCCTTGAAATTTACGGCACGCATCTTGAACGATTTCTTTTTTCCACATATACGAATACCCACCTATCTCAATTCATCAATGCTTTTTATTTCATCATAACATTAGTATACATGATCCTTCTATGAATCCCTGTTGACAATAAACAAATCAGGAAGAAACCAACAGTGAGATGCACTATTCTCCTGCCGGCAGGAAAAATTATTGCCCTGGACTAATAATTGCTATCCACATTATTATATAAAGGGTTCAGGTTGAGGGGGTGAAAAAGTGTGGTGAATTTATCACAGCCAAAAAAGGGTGAAGCAGAGAAAGGGGCATGGTTAAGCATAGCTGTTTATATCATTTTGTCGCTTTCAAAATGTTGGGCTGGACTGCAAATCCATTTGGAGGGAATGTACGCAGACGGCTTAAACAATATATCTGACATATTTTTATCGATTGCAATTTTAATCGGTTTAAAGGTTTCCCAACAACCGGCAGACCAGAACCATCCGTTTGGCCATTGCAAAGCGGAAACAATTGCGACGCTGATTGCTGCATTTTTCATAATTCTAATGGCTATTGAGATCTGCGTCAGGGCTATGCAGGAAATATGGATTCCTCGCCAGACTTCTATCGATCCATGGGCATTATATGTATCTATTGGTTCGGCAATTATTTTGTTTGGAGTCTCCATGGCCAATTTTACTTTAAGTAAAAAAACCGGCAGCCAGGCATTATATGCCGCAGCACATGATAATCGCTCTGATGCGCTTGTGAGTATTGGAACAGCGGTCGGCATTGCGGGGACAAACATGGGGTGGCATTGGATGGATCCATTGGCGGCGACTATTGTGGGTTTAATGATCCTGAAAACCGGATGGGAAGTTGGAAGGCCTGCCATTGATGGTCTGATGGATGGTTTTGACAAGGAGAAACAGGACAGGATCAGATTTCGCGTTTTATCGATAGACAGGAACTGCGCGCCAGATACCATGGCCCGCATGTATTTATTGAAGTCACAATTGGAGTAAATGCGTTTCTGTCAGTCGAAGAAAGCCATAACCTGACCGAACAGATTGAGGAAGATTTAATTGGTTTTGAAAACATTCATCATGTACATATCCATGTAGAACCCTCAGACGTGGGAAACCTAGAACATCCAGTGCCTGCAAACTGGGAAAACCGGCTTTAGCAACAGGAAAAAAGTTTAAATCCTCCTGTTATGGGGTAACATTCCGCTACCCCACTTAAATTCCAATCCAACATTCCGGCAAAATTCTGAAAAGGTTGCAGTTTTTTTATATTGCTTTTAAAATATTGACGAAATACTACTGGTGTGACATACTATTGCATAATAGAAAAGCATTAACTCATTAAATGATTTCAAATTAATTTGATAACTGAAACGGATGGAAAATATCACCAAAACAGGGTGGGAGGGGCTTGGATGAACTATGGCGTTGTCATATCGTTAAGTATTTATATGTTTGGCATGCTTGGAATCGGGTATTTTGCATATCGGAGAACTTCAGATTTATCAGACTATATGTTGGGCGGAAGAAATTTGGGACCAGCCGTTACTGCTTTGAGTGCAGGGGCGGCGGACATGAGCGGATGGCTGCTGATGGGGTTACCGGGGGCGATGTATGTAGCCGGGCTCAGCAGCGGATGGATTGTTGTTGGTCTTACAATTGGCGCCTACTTGAATTGGCTTTTTGTGGCCCCGCGTCTTCGCAGTTATACAGAAGTTGCCAACAATTCCATTACGATTCCGGATTATTTCGAAAACAGGTTTCATGACTCATCCCGTATTTTGCGAATAGTCTCAGCTTTGGTTATTTTTGTGTTCTTTACATTTTATACCTCCTCCGGTATAGTTTCCGGAGGAGAATTGTTCAAATCGGCATTTCAGATGGATTATAGTCTGGGGGTCTGGCTTACAGCCGGCGTTGTGATTCTGTATACCCTGTTTGGCGGATTTCTGGCCGTAAGCTGGACCGATTTTGTGCAAGGGACGATCATGTTTATCGCCTTGATCCTGGTTCCTGTTGTTACCTTTATGGAAACGGGAGGCTGGGGCCCAACTTTTGCCGAAATTAACGGCATCGATCCCGGTTTGCTGGATGTTTTTAAAGGGACAAGCTTCATTGGCATCATTTCACTTGTTGCCTGGGGCCTGGGTTACTTTGGCCAGCCTCATATCATTGTCCGGTTTATGGCAATCACCTCAGTAAAGGAAATGCGGAATGCCCGCCGGATTGGCATGGGATGGATGATCTTTTCCATCGTTGGAGCGATGTTTACCGGTTTGCTGGGAATAGCGTATTTCCAGCAAACAGGACAAACCCTGGCCAATCCCGAAACGGTTTTTATTGTTTTGTCGAATCTGCTGTTTCACCCGATTATATTCGGTTTCTTGCTGGCAGCAATTTTAGCGGCAATTATGAGTACAATCTCCTCGCAACTGCTCGTAACTGCAAGCGCGCTGGCAGAGGATTTTTACAAATCTTTCATGCGCCGGTCGGCTTCAGACAAGGAACTGGTGCTGGCGGGTCGGCTTTCTTTGCTGGTCGTTGCCGTGATCGCATTATTTCTGGCTCTGAATCCAAATGAAACGATTCTCAACCTGGTGGGTTATGCCTGGGCGGGATTTGGTTCGGCATTTGGTCCCGTGGTGCTTTTGAGCCTGTATTGGAAACGGATGAATAAGTGGGGAGCCCTCGCAGGGATGATTACTGGCACCCTGACGGTTATTATTTGGGAGCAAATTGAGGCTTTTGCGGAAATTTATGAAATGATCCCCGGTTTTCTGGCCTGTACGTTGGCGATTGTCATTGTCAGTTTTATGACGGCAAGACCTTCACCCGAAATTCTGTCCGAGTTTGATGAAACAGTAAGACAAACCAAATAAATCCCACCTGTATCAGTTGTCTCCTGTTTGCATGGGTTTTGGAGATATTTGCATTACGTTTCTTCGGGGTTTTTCACCTCCTGCTATCCACATGGTCAACAATTAGTTAACACTCCGGTCAATATGCCGGAGTGTTTCTTTTTTTATTAATATTTTACTACATAAAATAAAATGCTTTAAAAGTATATCTTATTCTCGTATCCTATTTTCAAAAAAATACTGCCAGACAGGGATCAAGAGCTACACGCCCGATGTTAAACCATAATTTTATATAAAATTTTCATCAAATGTTCTAGTTTTTTTAACATCAACTCATTTATATTTTGTGTATTATGATATTTATATAATATCTTTATTAATCGTGCCAAAAACTTGCTAATTAGGAGAATTGATATGAAAAGAGTGTAATAGTAATCCTAACGATAACATTAGTATTGAGTGGATGTACAATACATATTGGAGAAAATGCGCAAGATGCACAAAACAACCAACAAACCCAGCAAAATGAGCAATCCATACAAAAAAATGAACAACAGGCACAATCTGAACAATCAGAGCAGGATGATACGGGCAAAAAAGAAGATGTAGGCCGTTTTATTATTCAGGTCAATGGACTGACAGTCTCCAAAGGAAATTATACTTCCCAACCAAAAAATGGAGTATATGTAATTGTTGATGCGCGGGTTGAAAATACATCTGATCAACCGATGGGCCTTTTTGGAAAAGCCCGACTTACAAACGCCAACGGTCAAACAGTTGATGAAACTTATAGTCCTTATGGGGTAACCCAGCTCAACTATTCAGCTGAAACAATTCCACCAAATTCATACTACACACATGGTGTTCTGGTTTTTGACATCGCTGAAGGAGGACCATATACACTTACTATCGAAGACGACGGTGATGAAACTGCAACCATAAAATTAACACTGGAAGCCATCTTGTTTCTGATGGCTTCCAGTGTTAATTTTCACAAGGCACGTGTGTATTGTTCGGGACCGAACGATGAGATGCCGCGTTTGCGTGCCGCATCCAGAATCCAATACGGATTACGGAGCAACTCGCGTCCCATAAATACCAGATCGGCACGTTCATTTCCCAGGATGTCTTCGGCCTGTTCCGGTGTGGTAATAAGGCCAACCGCACCTGTTTTAATGCCTGTTTCTTTTTTTATGGCATCGGCAAAGGGAACCTGATAGCCCGGATGAATTTTGGCAGGTGTTTTGGGAAGAAGTCCCCCGGAAGAAACGTCAATCAGATCAACACCCCAGGCTTTCAGTTTGTGTGCGAGCCTGATGCTGTCTTCTATCTGAATGCCTTCAGGATCGTGATCAACAGCTGAAATGCGGACATATAATGGGCGCTCTTCACTCCATACAGTCTTGACGGCTTCGATTACTTCCTGTAATAGGCGTGCGCGTCCGTCCAGGTCTCCGCCGTACTGATCGGTTCGTTTGTTTGTTAAGGGAGATAAAAACTCGTGAATCAGGTAGCCGTGGGCGGCGTGAATTTCAATGATATCAAATCCTGCTTCTTTGGCGCGGCGCGCTGCTTCTTTAAATGCCGTGATCACGGTTTGAATATCTTCAACACTCATTGCCCGAGGTGTTTGGCTTTTGTCATCAAAGGGTATTGCGCTTGGAGCAATTACCGGTTCAGGCGTGTTTGCTTTTCTGCCGGCATGTGCAAGTTGAATAGCTGTTTTTACTTCCTGGGTGTGGGAAAATTGGATTATCTCTTTTAATCCTTCGATCTGGATGTCACTCCATAATCCCAGATCTTTTGTACTGATTCTTCCTCGGCTTTCCACAGCCGTTGCTTCAACCATAATGAGTCCGACTTTTCCTGTTGCCCGTGTTCCATAGTGGACACGATGGAAGTCGGTTGCTTTTCCATCCTCCCTGGCTGAATACATACACATGGGAGACAGGACAATGCGATTGGGAAGTGTTACGTTCTTTTGTGTAAAAGGTTGAAAAATAAGAGACATGTATTTCACCTTCTTTTTTTCTGTTACTTATATTTATTTATTGTAACATATTTAATCCGGTCTTTCCCTTGTTAATCGGGCAAAGGGAGACTGTTTGCCTGGATCTTGTATCGGAGACTCGATCCATATAGAAGAATTATATTTGCGATTGTTGGAATAAATTTTTCTTATACTTTAGAAAATAAGACTGCATAAGAAGCGATCTTGACCGCTTTTAAAAGGCTCTGTTATGATTATGTTGATTTTCATTAAGCCTTTTGCCGTATATGTTTGGGAATAAGGCCTGAACGTCTCTACCCGGCTACCTTAAATAGCTGGACTACGGTTGATAGGTCTTCGGATATCCAATATACTTTCTTCAATAATAGACGCGTATTTTTTGGGGAAAGTGGGGGAACCGGAGTCCTATATCGCCGGAGCGGTATAGGTCCCGGTTTTTTTATTATAGCTTGTAAAAAGTTATATAACGAAAAAGGGGTTACGTTTATGGAGAAACCACTAGAAAGAGTTGTTGTGCTTGATTTTGGTGGACAGTATAATCAATTAATCGCCCGGCGGATTCGGGATTTGGGAGTATTCAGTGAACTATTGCCCGCAAATGTTCCTGCAGAAAAGCTTCGGGAAATGAAGCCGAAAGGAATTGTCTTTTCCGGGGGCCCAAATAGCGTGTACGACGAAAAATCGCTAAAATGTGATCCGAAAATCTTTGAACTGGGAATTCCTATTTTGGGAATTTGCTATGGGATGCAAATGATTGCTTACCACTACGGGGCACAGGTAGAACGGGCAAATAAGCGGGAATACGGGAAAGCGGAGCTGGAAGCCGTTTCAGACAGCCCGTTGTTCAAAGGTTTGGATGACCGAAATCAGGTGTGGATGAGTCATAGCGACGTTGTTGTTGCTGCTCCATCCGGCTTTCGGGTTGATGGAAAAACACATTCGGCACCTGTTGCAGCAATGAGCGACCCGGAAAAAAAGGTTTACGCTGTACAATTTCATCCCGAAGTTCGCCATACCGTTCATGGCAATGAGATCATTAAACGCTTTTTGTATGATGTTTGCCATTGTGCAGGCAATTGGAGCATGGAGACATTTATTGATGATGCGGTTAATGAAATCCGGCGAACGGTTGGAGAGCAAAAAGTATTGTGCGCTTTAAGCGGAGGCGTTGATTCTTCTGTTGTTGCAGCATTAATTCACAAAGCGATCGGGGATCAGCTAACATGTATGTTTGTGGATCATGGTTTGTTGCGTAAAGGTGAAGCAGAAAGCGTTGTGCGCACATTTGGAAAAAAATTCAAAATAAATCTGGTGAAAATTGACGCCAGAGAGCGTTTTTTGAGCAAGCTAAAAGGGGTAACCGATCCGGAACAGAAACGGAAAATCATCGGCAATGAATTTATTCGTGTGTTTGAAGCAGAATCAGAGAAGTTTGGAGACCATCGTTTTCTCGGACAGGGAACCTTGTATACCGATATTGTTGAGTCAGGCACCGATACCGCCCATACGATTAAATCCCACCATAATGTTGGCGGACTTCCTGAAGATATGAAAATGAAATTGATTGAACCGTTAAATACCTTGTTTAAGGATGAAGTCCGCAAAGTGGGAGAAGAATTGAATCTGCCGGCTGAAATTGTATGGAGACAGCCTTTCCCCGGTCCGGGATTGGGGATTCGCGTCATTGGAGAGGTAACAGAAGAAAAACTGGAAATAGTGCGGGACTCGGATGCCATCTTGCGTGAAGAGATTAAAAAAGCAGGCCTGGACCGTGATATTTGGCAATATTTCACTGTTTTGCCCGATTTCAAAAGCGTGGGTGTGATGGGAGATATACGTACGTATGCCTATACGATCGGTATTCGTGCCGTCACTTCAGTTGATGGTATGACCGCGGACTGGGCCCGGGTTCCTTACGATGTTCTGGAGCGAATTTCAAATCGAATCATTAATGAAGTAGACGATGTAAACCGGGTAGTTTATGATATTACCTCCAAACCGCCATCAACAATCGAATGGGAATGATTTAACAGGAAAGGAAAAACTTATGTCAACTATTCATCGCTTTTTTCGCTTGCAAGAGTACCAAACCAATGTAAAAACAGAAGTCCTTGCCGGAATCACGACATTTTTTACGATGGCATATATATTGCTGGTTTCTCCTTCAATGTTGGGAACAACCGGGATGGATCTGGGGGCCGTTTTTGTGGCGACAGCTCTTTCTGCCGCCATCGGCACCTTTTTGATGGGGGTTATTGCCAACTTCCCGATTGCGTTGGCCCCCGGACTTGGATTAATTGCTTATTTTACTTTTACGGTTGTTCTGGGAATGGAAGTGCCATGGCAAACAGCACTGGGAGCTGTATTTATCTCAGGAGTTATCTTTTTAATATTAACGGTCACAAAAATTCGTGAATTGATTATCAATGCGATTCCGCCGGGGCTCAAGTACGCTGTTTCTTCCGGGATTGGACTCTTTATTGCTTTCATTGGGCTGAAAAACGCAAATATCATTATCGCATCCGAATCCACTTATGTGGCATTTAACCCGCAAATGACAGAAAAACCAGAGGTTTTGCTGACGGTTTTTGGCTTGTTTGTCACCGTTGTGTTAATGGTACGGCGAGTTAAAGGGGCAATTTTTTTAGGAATGCTGATTACTGCAGCGGCTGGAATGTTAACCGGACAAGTCCATGTACCGACACATTTTTTTGATCTTCCGCCAAGCATTGCCCCCACTTTTATGAAGCTGGACGTCATGGGGGCATTGGAACTCGGTTTGTTTACGATTGTATTTGCCTTTTTATTCGTTGATCTGTTTGACAATGCGGGCACATTAATCGGTGTTGCCAGCCAGGCGGGATTGCTGAAGAACAATAAACTTCCCCGTGCGGGAAGAGCCCTGTTTACAGATTCCATTGCGACAATGTTAGGGGCGGTTTTTGGCACATCAACAGTAACTTCCTATATTGAATCCTCTGCCGGTGTGGCAACAGGTGGCCGTACCGGACTGACTTCGGTCGTAACTGCTTTGTGTTTTGCAATCGCTTTGTTTTTCTTTCCGCTGGTAGAGTCGCTTGCCTCCGTATCTGCAATTACTACGCCTGCTTTGGTGATTGTCGGAGTGCTTATGGCGGGAAATTTGAAAAACATTGAATGGGAAAACCTGAGTGAAGCGATTCCAGCCTTTATCACGATCATATTCATGCCGCTTTCGTTCAGTATAGCAACTGGAATTGCTGCCGGCTTTGTCTTGTATCCAGTCTGTAAACTGGCCGCCGGCAAAGGAAGGCAAGTACATCCCGTTGTATACGTTCTGGGGGTTATATTTGTACTGAGGTTTGCCTTTCTGGGGGCAATCTGAGGGGATTGCGGAGTTTCCATATAAGACGGACAGAGTCTTTTATATATTTTTCTTGCAGGGGCTTTCTCCAATCGGAGGAAGCTTTTTTGATATGTTTGCATATTTTACAAATTGATCAGAAGACTAGGGAGAAGGGAGGAAATCATGATGTGGAAAAAAAGACTGTTGATTGGACTTGGTATGTTGATTCTGCTGTTTGCTAGTTCAGACAGCACTTTGGCGAAAGATGTTTGCCAGGGGGTCCGGCCTCATGTGTGCCAGGCTGCCAGGCAATTGATAAAACAAAAACAGGATGCTGTAAACCGTCATCATCTTCATTTATATCTGACTACGATTGATGCGGGAAATCGAATGTACCAGCAGGAACAAAAAAGGTGGTTCCAGGATGCGGTTCAGGTAATCGATCCTGGCTCTTTCCGGTTGCATGTTCGATCGGTCAGGGCAGATGGGATCCAGAAGCTGTATGTAGATCTGGAGCAAATATACTCTGTCCGTGGACAGAAAATAAAGTATCAAATACCGTTAACTTTGCGGTATACCAATGAGGGCTGGAAAGATGCGGATCTCTCTTTCGCACGGTTGGGAAATGATCAGATTGTGGTTTATTACACAGACCCTTCTTTAAAACCAAAAGCGCGAATTGCTTTTCAAACTTTGAACAGGGCTGTTTTGATTCTGCAAAAGAAATTTGGCTGGAAACCGCAGAAAGTAGAAGTTAAATTGTATCATTCTTCCAGGCTGTTTCATCAGTCGGTAAAACCTTCTTTGCCCTGGTGGGCGGGAGGATGGCACGAAGCCGGACAATCGATCAAATTTGTTGCAAACGGAATAGAACCGGATTTATTGGCTTCAGGACTGATTCATGAACTTACCCATCAGATGGTAAGCGACTTGACCAATGATAATGCCGCTTACTGGCTGCAAGAGGGAGCGGCAATGTATTATGAAGCGAATTTAATGCCTGAGTTGCGTGCAGTCCATAATACGAACAACCTGAAAGAAGAGTGGACACTATCGGAACTGGAGAGCAAACGGCTGGAAAAATTGCCGGCACAGGAGGCTCACAAGTACTATTTACACAGTTATGTCTGGTATGAAAAACTGGTAAAAAAATATGGTGATCAAGGAATGAAAAAGCTGTTTGCTCATCTGAAAAAGTTTTCCTATATTAATCAGGATAGTGACCAGAAAAGGGTGGAATTGAACCATAGAACACGAGACGCATTATCAGAGGTTTTTCAGATTCCCCCCCGGTGATAAATTTCTTTATAAAAAGATGCAAAAAAGTGTTGACATATATTTGAAAGGATGATAAGATACTATCTGTCGCCGCGATAGAGCGACAAACAAACAAAGTGTTCCTTGAAAACTGAAGAGTGAAGACGTGACTCGTTAATTCTTG
>CBEULT010000020.1:0-53704 GCA_965544045.1 uncultured Thermoactinomyces sp. | reverse complement strand
AGGATTGAAACTTCTCAGTTCTTCGACTGCTTTCTTGGCGTCCTCCGTCTCAATAGAAACACCTCATCAAAGAGGAGTGAAACAACCATCCATTCATCAGCAAATTTTCAAACGGAAAGTCTCAATAGAAACACCTCATCAAAGAGGATTGAAACCACAAAAACTTTTTCCTCTATCTGCATGACCGTTGTCTCAATAGAAACACCTCATTCTGATTGAAATGATATCTTGGGTTCACAAAAAAGCCGGTTCATCCATTGATGAAAGTGGCTTTTGTTTGTTAGTTTGTACTCTTTCCAATTGATTCGATAAGAAAAATTTAATGATGAAATAAACAATAACTTATCTAATTTGGATGGTACTGGCTTGTTTTAGATGTCAAGTCGATCTCATTAACAATGACGGCACATAAATGGTTTGGTTATCATCAAGAACGAAAGTATTTTCCCGCTCCGATGGCAAGCAAAAGCGATATGCGCCGGGGAATCTGTCGTCATTTCCCCTGCGATCCTGTTCCAAATAGCACAAATCATTTACTTGGTTGAGGAGGTACAACGGCTATGAAGTTCACCATTCGCGATGCTTTTCCCCAAGATGCCACGGGTATTGGCAAGGTTCACTGCAAGTCCTGGATTGAAACTTATACCGGGAAAATTGCTTCATCCTATTTAAACAAATGTACTCCTGAGAGAAGCAGAGAAATTTTTATTCGTTCTAATTGTAAGGATATGTTAGTGGCAATAGCAGACGACGATATTGTAGGAATCTGTGGATACGGTAAATCTCGTGATTCAGACAAGAATTCCAGTTTCGGTGAAATTATGGGAATTTATGTCCTTCGTGCTTATCAACACCAGGGAATTGGTAAAGCATTGTTGGAAACTGCACTTTTCAAACTACAAAAGCTTGATTTTCAATATGTAGGCTTGTGGGTACTCGATACAAACAAGGCTGCAATAGACTTTTACAAACATGCCGGTTTTTTATTCGATGGTACGGTCAAAAAAGAATATTTGGAAGGACCCATTCAGGAAATGAGGTTTATTAAGCGGCTGAACGATTGAAAAGTCCCTGGTACAAAAAAACAAACTCCCATTAATCCTAAATAATATTCTCTCCGACCATAATTTTCTTTACTCTTAAGGATTACCGAAATCAGCAACAACATATTGCATTGATTTCCAAAGAAGAACCCTGATCAAGGTATTTCTGTAGAATCATTTCCAGATGGGGTTCGGGTTCCTCATATAATTCTTTTTCGAATGGAAGATTTTTCTTACATAAATGATGAAATCAGAAAATATGGCTTGTCCGGGTGAGAGGAGCAGAATACAAGCAAAACAAAGGGTTTAAGCCTTTTTTAAGTGAAGTTGCAGTATGAATCCCGATTATCACGGCCTGGTTGGGAATCAGGATATTTTACCTGGTTTAAAAGGTATCCATAATGCATACGTTAATTTATATACCATGGTTGCAATCATTTCCAGATGGGCGAGTTCTTCCGTTCCGATATCCGTAAGCAAGCCTTTTATTTTGTCGGGAAGGGTGTAACGCTGGTTCAGGTAACGCAGGGCGGCGGCCAGTTCACCGTCAGCTCCCCCATATTGTTCGATGAGGAATTTTGCCAACCTGGGATTGCATTGGCTGACTTTTACCGGATATTGCAGCTTTTTTTCATAAATCCACACAGACCATTTCCCTCCCTTATATTTCCCAAGGCCAGGGGCCTTCATTCCAACCACAGGGATATTGATTGAAGCTGAGCCCGAAATTGTAAAGCGGACCAAAACGTGACTCGTATGTACGCCGCAGTTTGTTGCGTTCCTTGGCGTACCAGTTGTATTGATCCAGTGCACGCTGGTCATCGGGATGCGTATCAAGATAAAGTTGCAATTCCACGATTACAAAGTCGACTTCCTGCAATTGTTTCAGGAGCTGAAAGCGTTTGGCATGATCCATTTTCGGTTCCATCAGCAGTCCTCCTTGTATTTTCTTTTTGGAGGATAGGGGCTGTAAAGAATGGGCCATAAAGTACCGCGTCTTAATGCCTTGCGGGGCGGATATTGTGGCAAATTGGCAGGTTGAAATCCGAGAAACAGATTTGGGGGAACTACATAGTATTTTACTCTTTGCGGTGGACAAGGATCCAAAGGGCTAATATACGGATGCCAATACCTCACTTGATCACGGTATGGGTTGGGTGTGTCATGGCAACTTTCCAAAAAAAATCACCCTTTCTTTTGCCGAAATAAAATTGTGTCATAAATAACTATATGTTGCAAAAAAAATCTTAGAATCTGAAAAGCAAATTTTGATTTAGAAAATAATGACGGAAAAATTGGACAAAATATGACAAGAGACAGTGAAAAACAGGGCGTGGAAAAAACAAAGGGATCTGCTTTTTATGGACTTGTGAGGCAAAAAACATAAGATATACCAAATTTTCCTATGCATGGATCACCCAAAAAGACGCAAGATAGTAACAACCAAGCCAAGGAGGTGAAAAATTCATGGCACAACAAAGCGGTTCTCGCAGTTCAAACCAATTGCTGGTTGCTGGAGCAGCTCAAGCAATCGACCAAATGAAGTTTGAGATTGCGCAAGAATTTGGCGTTCAATTGGGAGCTGACACAACTTCCCGCGCTAATGGTTCTGTTGGTGGAGAAATTACAAAACGTCTGGTTTCTATGGCTCAACAACAACTTGGAGGCGGAAGCTTCTAATAACAAACGAAAATGATGGTAAATAGTGGCGGCTGTTTTGGCCGCCATTTTATGCTCTAGGGAGACGTTTGAATAACTGTTTTTTAAGCAACCATTTGTATAAATAGAGAGGATATTTAAAAATCATATCGAATTATTAGAATAGTACAATTTTAGGAGGGAGTTGTTTATATGGCAAAGATTTATAACATAGCCCATGATATTGACCGTCACGCGGATTCAGGGAAAGAAGCAATTCGCTGGTTAAACGCTGACGGGAAAAGGCAATCTCTTACATATTCACAATTAAAGGATAAATCTGACCAATTTGCGAAAGCTTTGGTGGAGATGGGACTAAAAAAAGGTGACAGGGTGATGATTTTGTTGCCGCGTCTTCCCGAAGCATATATTTCATATATGGCTTGTTTAAAAGCTGGTCTGGTGATCATGCCCGGATCGGAGATGTTAAGGCCGGGAGATATCGCCTATCGCTTGAGCCATGCGCAGACCAGCGCTGTAATTGCCCATCACCAGTTGACTGACCGTGTGGAAGAAGCCGAAAAACAGGCTGGTCCTTTACGGGTGAAAGTCATATTGGGTGACAACCGTGCCGGTTGGATTCCACTTCATGATTTAAATGGAAATGCCTCAACGCCCCTCCCGCAAACGAAAGCAGATGATATGGCATTCCTGTCATATACCTCTGGTACAACAGGTAATCCGAAAGGGGTGATTCATCATCACAGTTGGGCGATTGCCCATCAGCAAACAACAACGGAGCACTGGCTGGATATCAGAAAAGACGATGTCGTGTGGGCGACTGCAAGTCCGGGATGGGCAAAATGGATTTGGAGCCCATTTGTTTCAACACTTGGTGCCGGGGCAACGGCGTTTGTATATCAGGGGACATTTGATGCAAAAAAATATTTGGAATTATTGGAAAATGAAAAAATATCTGTTCTTTGTTGTACACCTACCGAATATCGTATTATGGCCAAACAGGACGGACTTGCTGAGTATAACCTGTATTTGAGGAGTGCGGTAAGTGCTGGTGAACCATTAAACAGGGAAGTGATCAATGTTTTTTATAAATACTTTAATCTCTGGGTTCGTGATGGCTATGGCCAAACAGAGAATACGCTCCTGGTTGCGACCACGAAGGATATGAAGGACAAACCGGGTTCCATGGGGAAACCGACGCCTGGCAATATGGTGACCATTGTGGATGAGGACGGCTTTGAAGTAGCACAGGGAAAAGTTGGCCGTATTGCTGTCCACCGTTCATCACCGGCATTGTTTAAAGGTTATTACAAAGATCCGGAGCGGACGAGACAGGCTTTTATCGGAGACTGGTATCTGACGGGAGACCGGGCTAAAAAGGATGAGGATGGCTACTTCTGGTTTGAAGGGCGTTCAGATGATATTATTATCAGTTCCGGATATACAATCGGCCCCTTTGAAGTAGAAGATGCGCTTGTAAAACATCCGTCTGTCAAAGAGTGTGCGGTTGTAGCCAGTCCTGATGAGATCAGGGGTGCGATTGTCAAGGCATTTGTAATTTTAAAAGAATCTGTTCAGGCTGATAAAGATTTGGTTCAGGAACTGCAAGAACATGTCAAAAAGACAACAGCCCCCTATAAATATCCGCGGGAGATTGAATTCGTCGATGACCTTCCCAAAACTGCCAGCGGTAAAATTCGCCGCGTAGAGCTCAGGGATCTGGAATTTCAGCGCAAAAAAGCATTGTCTTGACAGCAGGACTTTCGATATAATAATTGGAACCAAAACATAAAAGGAGCCGACCAGATGAAGGTATTTGCGCATGGCTGCAACATCAATTTTCAAAAGTCGGTCAGGGAAATGTTTGTTCGTGACTTGCAGCGGCTTTTTGATAAAGCTTTTGCCGAACATGAACACCTGCTGTTTGGGAAGATTGATTTGGAGAAAGAGAAAATTATATTATATGGCCGTTTAGAAAATATTGTTTTTTCTGAAGAGAGAGATGATTGCCTGTTTACTTATCAATTGAAGAATAACCCGGACAAAGGTGAAGAACGGCAAAAGTTGGAGGAATTGTACTTAAGCCATGAAGCCTGTTTTGATATTGTTGATGAGAGACGGGGAGCTATTCCGTATCGGGTTCTTTATGTCACATTCATGAATGAAGATTCCGGTGATGAAACGACTTATTTTGTTGCCGATGAACTGGCGGTATCCCAACCACTTGCCTGTGTCGCCGAGTTTTGGCAGCAGGTTTGTGAATTGGGGCGGGAGATTGACTTTGAAATGTTTGGTTGCACTGGTCATGACTTGAGTAAACATTCCTGCCACTGTGAATAGAATCAAGAGAACAAGGCAGAAGCCGTCAAGGCAACTGCCTTTTTTTTGCTTTCTGGGTATTTAGCATGTGACTTTTGGCTGTCCTTTTCATACTACTAAATAAACCAATGCAAACAGATCATGGAAAAGAAAGCGGGAGCTTGCGTTTTGAAAAACGGGAAAGCCTTGGTTACCATTTTCTTTTATTTTTAAATACTTCTTTGACCATCTCGCTCATGATTGGGGAATTCATGAGCTGAATCAGTTCATCATTCGATTCATTTTTTGTTAACGACGATTTTGTTTTGTTGGCGGAAGTTTTATCTGATGGCTGGTTTGCTTTTGATTGGCTCAAGCTGGCCAGAGCCGAAATCAGTTCTTTTAATACCCCTTTATCAAGCATGGCCATATTTATGGATTGGAGAGCCTTGATCACCTGTTCAATTTGCCCAGTCCGCCTGGACAGATAGCTGGACCAGTTTTGCAGCTGTTTCCAATGTTGGAGAGGATCCTGCCTGTCTTTCATGAATTGCACCGCCTTTCATCAGATAAAGGGTTTATTGGAAATATATTCTGAATTTTGCTGATCAGTGATTGTGGGGAGTGAAAATAATGGAATATTCCAACTGGATGCTCCCGTCGTCAAAAAAGTGGAATCAACTACAGCATGGCTTGCGAAGAATTTTTTACCTGCGAAGCGGTTCTTCGCTGGGACGGTGTCTGCGTGAGATGAAACGTTCGGGTGTAAAGCCGATCCGTTATCTGTCTCATTTGGGTATGATTATCGGGGAATACCTAAGCCCTTCAGCAACATATAGATCGGAGTATATTGAATACTCGGAGAGCGATATCCGGATTACGATTACAGAACCGTTTATAGGCTCATTGACATCTCCTGTCAAGCAGGAAAATATACCATGGGGAGTAGAAAAAGTGAAGGCTCCGCAAGCCTGGAAGTGGAGCCAGGGCAGGGGAATCCGGGTGGCGGTGATTGATACTGGAATTGCGGCGGACCACCCTGCCATCCGTGGAAATTATCGGGGTGGAATCAACATATTGTCGCCCAGTTTTATGCCGACAGATTATAACGGACATGGCACGCATGTTGCGGGAATCATTGCAGGACGAACATTTGAGTCCGGAATTGTCGGAGTGGCGCCAAGAGCCCATATTTACGCGGTAAAAGCCTTCAACCGAAGGGGAAGCGCCAATCTTTCCGATCTATTGAGTGCAATCAACTGGTGTATTGAAAACAAAATGCATATTGTAAACATGAGTTTTGGGATGGACAAATTGAGTGAATCATTGCGGCAGGCTATCCAAGTGGCTCACCGGAGGGGAATTTTGATGGTAGCGGCAACTGGCAACCAGGGACGGAAATCCCATATTGATTTCCCGGCTCGTTATCCGGAAACCATTGCGGTTACTTCATTTTCCGAGAACGGAAAATTATCCGTATTCAGCAATTTCGGAAAAGGCGTCGATATCGCGGCACCTGGAGATCGGATTCCCTCGGCGTGGCTGAATCATTCCAAAAGGGTGATGAGTGGGACATCGATGGCTGTTCCGCATGTAACTGGAACTATTTCCCTGTTGCTCTATCTCAATCCCTATCTCAATCCGGAGCAGGTTCGTTATATTTTGACGCAATCCGCGGCGAAATCTGAAAACCTCTATGAAGTGGGCATGTTGAATGCATATCAGGTTTTGAGATTTTATCAGAAAGTATGGAGATATTAAACATTTATCATATCATTCAAAGAAAGGTTGGAAAAGTAGCATCGTATCGAGACATTTTATGTTAAACTTATATTCGTATCTTTGGACAGCACCAATTGAAAAAGGGTTGATCTAAGCGATGAAGAATTTGAAGCAAAGATCAATTGCGAATGGGCCGGTTTCCCATCGCCTGCATACCCTGTGGTTTATTGTTGTCCTGCTCTTTGTCGCCTTGATTCTGCGCTTGGGCTGGATTCAACTGGGCTCAGGAGAGAAATATCAATTATTGGCTGAAGAAAATAACTTCAAAAAAATCCAGGTTGTTGCTTCGCGAGGGAAAGTTTATGATAACAGCGGCATATTACTCGTTGGCAATGAATCTTTGTTTGCGGCCATGTATCTGGAACCGGATATCAGCAAAAAACAAAAGTTGAATACAGCCAAAAATCTGGCAAAAACCTTGAAAATGCCCCTGAAAGAAGTACTTGAAGCTATGGACGTTGGTCTGGATGAACATGGAAAATCGGTTCCACGCAAACAGCCTCCCTATTATCCCAAAAAAATAAAAAGTCAATTGACGGATGAAGAAATTGTAAAGATCTCCGAAAATCCGGATCTTTTTCCGGGAGTAAATACGTTTACCCAGCCTCTTCGAAAATATAGGGAAGATACTTTTGCCGTACAGACAATTGGTTATGTCCGTTCCTTTGCCGGAGCAAAGTCTTCTCTTTCCAAATATAAAAAGGAAGCAGAAAAACCGAATGAAGGCGGATATCTTGACTGGGAACAAGTGGGAATGGATGGTTTGGAGTATTCATACCAGGATGAATTGCGTGGCAAAAACGGATATCGGTTAGTCCGGGTAAATTCAACCGGGAAGCTGGTTGAGGTTTTAAAAGAGGTACAGCCGCAATCGGGAAACAACTTGTATTTGACACTGAATGAAAAGATGCAATTGAGCGCAGAGCGTTTCATAGAACAGCATTTGAAAAATTTACGTACAGCTGCTGGCAATAATCGCGCACCTTATGCCAAAAATGCGTATGCTGTGGCCATGGAAGTGAAAACCGGAAAAATCCGGGCGATGGTCAGTTACCCGGACTATGACCCCAATATATGGAATGGCAATGTTTCACAAGAGGAATACAAGAATTTAAGTTATTTCATCCGAAATGGAACCATCACTGAAGCTCCATTTGATGCGACAAACTATGCCAGTCCTGAAAAAGAATACCAAAGGCATCCATTGTCTGTTTTGCCGCCAGGTTCTGCATTTAAGCCGCTGATGGTATGGATGGGGCTGGAAAAAGGGCTGGTCAGTCCAAATACCTATTGGTCAGATCCCGGAAAGTATTATTACGCCAAAGCAACGCCGCCTGTTCGCAACTCCGGGGGACATAATTATGGTACATTAACTCCTGAAAAAGCTTTGCAGAAATCTTCCAATACCTTTATGGCATGGATGGGAACCAGATGGTATTGGAAAGAAAAATGGGACGCGATCAAAGATTTTCAAAACATGACTCATCAGTTTGGTCTGGGGGTTAAAACAGGCGTTCAGTTAAAAGGGGAACAGGACGGTTCGGAAGATTACCTGCTTACAGCCAGGAAATTTTCAGGACTCGGCGCGATGGCGCTTTCCTCGTTTGGCCAGGCCCAGCGTTACACAGCCATGCAGATGGCGCAATATACGGCGACCCTTGCTAATCAGGGAAAAAGGCTAAAGCCGCAATTGGTAGAAAAAATTGTCAATCCAGATTCCCGGGAAATAAAAGAAATAAAACCGGAAGTATTGAATCAGGTTGATATGAAGCCGAAGCATTGGGAAACCGTTGTAAATGGAATGGTTAAAGTGACCAAGCCCGGCGGAACAGCTTCAAAACTGTTCAGCCATCTTCCATTTGATGTTGCTGCCAAAACCGGTACATCCGAACAGGATATTAACGGCAGGGGGCGTGTAGAGAATTCAGTATTTATTGCATTTGCACCTGCCTATGATCCGGAGATTGCCGTGGCTGTCATCGTCCCGGAAGGTGGATATGGTGCAGTTGCAGCCGGACCCATTGCTGAACATTTGATTACTTCGTATTACGAACAGTTTATGAAAAAGTGATGCAAGCAAACAGGTTCAGGGCAAGATGGATTTACCTGTTGATGAAATATATAAAAAATGGTAAATCCCATCTACTATTCTGTGCGTAGATGGGATTTACTCTTCTCAAGGAAATTATTGTTGTTGTTGGCCTTTTTTAAATTGGGATTGTTGGTTTTGTTGGCGAACTTTTTGTGCGTTGGTTTCTGAAGCAAACTCAGTACCATAACGACCAGCTTGTGAAGCTGATTGGGCTTGTTGAGCCTGGCGTTGAGCTTGTTGCTGTGCTTGCTGCTGAGCTTGACGGGCTGCTTGAGAACCAGCCTGGGATGCAAACTCAGTGCCGTAACGACCAGCACCTGATTGAGCAGATTGCTGGTTTTGCTGGCGAACTTGTTGAGCGTTGGTTTTGGACTGTTGCGGTCTGTTATTGTTCATTTGTTTCACCTCCCGTTTATATAGTGTCCCCCATGAAAAGTAAATATGTTTTCCGTTTTTTTCCTTTTTCGGTTAAAATATTTGTTTGACGCTAGGAGGTATCTATGAAACAAGTATGTCTTGGAATCATGTGGAGGTGGCTCCCGAAAAGGGTGTTGTCAAGATGGATAGGCAAGCTTTGTCGTCAACACTGGAGCCGAAGATTGATTCCTTATTATGTACGCCGTTTTGGGGTGGATCTGAAACCTGTAAAAAGATCTGTTGATGAATTTGAGCATTTGCTCGCTTTTTTTATACGGGAATTGAGACCGGAAACGCGACCGATCGCGGAAGGTGACAATGTGGTTGTCAGTCCTGTTGACGGGACAATTTCCCAGATTGGAATGATTGAAGAGGGAATGTTGTTCCAGGCCAAAGGGATCACTTATTCATTGGAGGAATTGTTGGGACAAAGGCATGAACACGTTTCTTCCTTTCTTGGCGGGTGTTTTGTAACCATTTATTTAAGCCCCAGCGATTATCATCGTATCCATATGCCTTTGGATGGGAAAGTTGTGGCTTGTACACATATCCCGGGTAATTTGTATCCAGTTAACAAGTTTGGCGTAAACAACATTACAGGGCTTTTTGTCGCCAATGAACGCCTTGTTTCTTACATAGATTCATATTGCTGCGGAAATATTGCATTGGTTAAAGTGGGGGCGACCAATGTTGGCAGCATCAAGGTTTGTTATGACAAAAACATTACAACCAACCAGAAAGTAAAGAAAACGATGCACCAAACGTACAAACCGGCTTATGATCTTCGAAAAGGGGATGAGTTGGGCTGGTTTGAATTTGGTTCAACAGTCATTCTGTTATTTGAACCTGATCAGATTGAATGGATGAAAACCTGTAAGCCAGGCATCAGACTTCAGATGGGCCAAGCTGTGGCAAAAACTTCAAATAAAAGGAGGGGAGCCAATTGCAACAGAGACAAAAATACAGGTTGATCTCCTTTAGTCTGTATACAAAGTTGTTTCCTGTAGTAACTGGAATCCTGCTATTGCAAACTGTTGTTTATTTCTTTTTTTTATTTACGGGAAACACAGACAATCCAAAAGTTTGGGTGAATTCAGGGGCAGTTATACATTGGAGGATTGCAGAAGGTGAATTTTGGCGTTTGCTGTTTTCCCTGTTTCTGCATGTGAATTTTTTTCAATTTATTATGGTGTTTTTTTCTATTTATTTATTATCTCCTCAGTTGGAGCGTTTATTCGGCAAGAGTATTTTTTTGTTTATTTTTTTGGTGACAGGCATTGTTGGCAATCTGGGGATTTATTTAATGGATTTTCAGGGGGTTTATACAGGTGCCGCAGAAGCTGTTTATGGAATAATGGGCGTTTATCTGTATTTGTATTTGCGCGGAATTGTACATCCGTTATTGGGTAAATCTGTCTGGGTTTTTGTGGCCGTTATATTGCTGCTTGGCTATCCGTTTTTGTTTGCCCATATTCTTTCTGTGATTGCAGGTTTTGTGTTGGCAATGATCATGATTCAAATCAAGCAGATCATGAACAGAAGACAGGAAAATTTGAATAGGCAAGATAAATAATACAGTTTCGTTTTCATACCTTCGGACTTTAATTTTTTACCGTATCAAAGGACAGGCAGAATAATCCCTGTCCTTTTTTTGCTAATCAAATACTGGCACATTCCTGTTGTAAAAATATAAGGGTTGGTTAAGCTAAGACTGGTGATCGACCATGCAAATCTTAGGAAATGTGGATCGACTGGATCGGGAGGCCTGGCTACTCCTTTTGACAAGCAGTCTTTTTTCTATTGCCACTTCATTGTCAAGCACCTTTGTCAATGTATATCTGTTCAAAATTGAAAATGATTGGATGCTGATCAGTCTCTTTAATGTCATTCATTATCTGACGGCAGGAGCTACCTTTATTATGGGTGGATGGCTGGCCAAAAGATTTGACCGAATTGTAGCGATCCGTCTGGGTGTGGCCATATTGGCCGTGTTTTACCTCAGTGTATGGTGGCTGGGGGTTCACTCTGTTTCATATGTCGTTTTGCTGGGCATAGTGATTGGCCTGGGAGCCGGCTTTTACTGGCTGGCCTACAATGTAATGTATTTTGAGATTACCGAAAAAGATAATCGGGATATTTTTAACGGAGTCAACGGATTATGCACATCGGTGGCAGGAATTGCGGCTCCATTTTTATCCGGCATTATCATAAGCAGAATGGGTGAATTCCAGGGATATCGAGTGATTTTTGGAATTTCCTTGACCATATTTTTATGTGCTGTTTTGGTAAGTTTTTTGTTTAAGGCTCGCAGGGCGCGGGGCCATTACCGGTTAGGCTCCATTTTATCCCTGGTAAAGCAGAAAAAGGCTTACTGGTATTGGGTCAATCTGGCCATGATTGGCCAAGGGCTGCGTGAAGGACTTTTTGCTTTTTTGTTGGGGCTGCTGTTTTTTATTATTGTCAAGAGCGAGTTGGCTTTAGGCAGCTTTTTTACATTCTCGTCAGCTGTTTCCTGTCTTTCTTTTTATATTGTAAGCAGGTATATGCTTCCTCGCCTCCGATATCGCTTCATGTTTGTCGGTGTAATTATGATGGGACTGGCAGCTTTACCATTTGCCTTTCACATAAATAACTGGACAATCTGGATTCTGGGAGTGGGATCCGCTTTGTTTTATCCATTATACATGTCCCCGCTTACCTCAACGGTTTTCGATGTAATCGGCGAATCTAATGAAACAGCAAAATTGCGGGTTGAATATGTGGTGGCCAGGGAACTTGCCTTAAGCTCAGGCAGAATTGCTGGGATCCTGTTATTTATGTGGTGGATTCAATATTCAACCGACATTTGGCATATCAGGCGGTTTGTTTTGATAGTCAGTTTTATCCAGATTCTTGCCTGGTTTGCGATTCGCCAAATTCCTGTGGCGCGCCTTTTGAATCTGGAAGCCGGAAAAAGAGGTTAGACTGTCTGTCTAGCTGAGGTGTTTACATACCTCAGCTATCCAATTAGAACAAATTTTACAAATAAACATAATAATTATTATCTGGTAAAATAAAAAAAGGAAAGAAACATGATTGGTTTGGAGGCAAGAGGAGGGGAAGAATTGAACCTTGCACAATTGGTGGAAAAGCAAAAAAAGTTTTTTTATACGGGGAACACAAAAGATGTCTCCTTTCGTCAAAAGCATCTGAAAAAGTTGGCAAATGCAGTTGAACAGTTTGAACCGGATCTGCTAGCTGCTTTGAAAAAGGATTTGAACAAATCGGAGTATGAAGCATACGTTGTAGAAATCATGGTGCTTAAAGAAGAAATCAAAGTGATGAGGAAAAATGTTGAAAAGTGGTCAAAACCCCGAAAGGTCAAAACACCTTTAGTTCTTTTCGGAGCGCGGAGTTTTATCTATCCTGAACCGGTTGGTGTCAACTTGATCATCGGTCCATGGAATTATCCTGTTCTGTTATTGCTTAATCCGTTAATCGGGGCTATTGCCGCCGGGAATTGTGCGGTCATTAAGCCTTCGGAACATACATTTTATACGGCAAAAGCCGTGAGACAGATGATTGAAGATATATTTGACCCGGAGTATGTTGCCGTGGCAGAAGGTGATATAGAAACGGGAAAAGCATTGTTGGAGCAGCCGTTTGACCATATATTCTTTACAGGAAGTGCTGCGGTGGGCAAGGCTGTCATGGAAAAGGCAGCCCAGACTTTAACTCCTGTTACATTGGAACTGGGAGGAAAAAGTCCGGCAATTGTTACGGAGGATGCCAATCTGAAGCTGGCGGCAAGGCGTATCGTGTGGGGAAAGTTTATCAATGCCGGCCAGACCTGCGTTGCTCCCGATTATGTATATGTTCCCGAAAAGATCAAGGAAGAATTCCTGCGGCAGATAAAGCAGGAAGCAGAACGCTTTTATGGCATTAACCCTCTTTCAAACCCGAATTATACCCGTATCATTTCCTGGAAACATTTTTCCCGTTTGAAATCATTGTTGAAAACGTCCCATATTGTGTTTGGCGGACAGAGTGATCACTATACATTGAAAATTGAACCCACCGTGATAGATCAGGTTACGTGGGAAGATCCCATTATGCAGGAAGAAATTTTTGGTCCGCTTCTGCCTGTTCTCACATATACAAGCCTGGATGATGTCATTTCCTGCCTTCGAGAAAAATCCAAACCTCTGGCGTTATATATCTTTACGGAAAACAGGGAAACGGAAGAAAAGGTAATTGCCTCATTGTCATATGGCGGAGGATGCACCAATGATACCTTGATTCATACCAGTTCCCCATATTTGCCATTTGGAGGAGCAGGCCCCAGCGGGATCGGGAACTATCATGGTAAATACAGCTTTGACTGTTTTTCCCATAAAAAAAGTGTGGTAAAACAAACTACTCTGTTTGATGTGCCGCTTCGCTATCCATACGTAAAAAACGGCTTGAAATGGATTCGAAAGCTAACAAAATAGCAATATGGAAAATATAAAGAGCAGGTTTGAAACCTGCTCTGGATTATTGATAACCGAAGTAATTGGAACAGAGTTGAGTTCCGGAATTACTTCGCTCTATCTGCTTCCGGTTTCAATCGGGTTACGCTCATCGCTGATCCAGTCGCTCCAACTGCCGGCATACAACTTTACCTTCTCAAATCCTGCTTCTTTTAATGACAGAAAGTTAGGGGTGGCTGTGATGCCGGAACCGCAGTATACAATGATTTCCTTGGCGGGATCCAGAGCCTGGAAGTGTTTTTGCAACGAGTCTCTTTTTTTCCATTGACCCTTGTCCCATACTGACTGGTAAAAGTAATTTTCAGCGCCTGGAATGTGGCCTGCTTTCCAATCCACCGGCTCATTCAACCCCAGATATCTGTTTGATTCACGCGAATCGATCAAAATGGTGCCAGGATCATTTATTTTGCTCCTTACTTCTTCCATGGTAGCAAGCATTTGTTCCTGGAGGTTTATTTTAAATAAACGCGGAGTTGGCGGTATGACCCGGTTTGTTACCGGGTATCCTTTTTCCTTCCAGGCTTGAAAAGTACCGTTTAGCACTTTGGTACGTGGATGGCCCAGATAGGTAAGGAGCCACCAAAACCGGCTTGCCATCGCTCCAAACTGGTCATCATAAGCTACTATTGACCGGGTTTCATCAATTCCCCGCTCCCCAAGCAGAGTAGCCAATTTTTGCGGATCTGGCAACGGATGGCGTCCCCCCGATTTTTGGCTGAGATCGGACAAGTCTTCTTCCAGATCGATATATTGCGCACCAGGTATATGTCCCTGTTTATATTGTATGCGGCCCAAATCAGGTTGTCCCAACGTGAAACGGCAATCAAAAATGAGTACATCCGGATCAGACAAGTGGTCTTTTAACCATTCCATGGACAAGACAGATTTCACTGCGATTCCTCCAGCTCTTTTATTTGTGGATATATTCAGCCAGGAAGGATTCCCCGTTCCTGTAAAAGCGGGGATCATAAATCCCCAGCCGTTTGGAATTGTCGACGATTACGACAAATGGAGACCATTCGTAGAGTACCCTGGCCTTTGGATTTTCCGCGAATAACGGCTTTAAATCGCTCCTGTCACTGGAGACAAGAGTTTTTTTGGGCTTCGGTTCAGACCAGAGTGACACACTTTTAATTTCAACTGTGTTGTCTTTTTTGCCAACGAGGTCAAAATGCCACGGGATAAATGATGCCGAAAGTTCAACCCGATCATAATCGGATTTCATTTGGTGTTGCAGCCACAACCCTTGTGTCGATTGCACGGAAAAATGGAGAAACATGCAAAGAGCGACAATTTTAAAGATAAGGTGTGCAGGCTGATTCTTAAGGAGCTTTGACCAGATCATACCGGCAAGGAACAGAACCCAGATGACAAGATCAATAATAGGGATGGTACCGGCGGTAAACCGGGCAGAACTGAAAGGTTCCAGGAGTCCGGTTCCCCACGAATTGAAAGCATCACTGGTGATATGGATCAATACAGCCAGAAGTGCTGTCCAGAAAAAGCGCCCGGATTTTGCTTTGAAAAGCCAACGTGACATGCCGTAGATCAACAATGCCCATAAGGGTACGAGAAAAATGGAATGGGTCAGGCCTCGATGCCACATCTGTTCCATAATTCGGCCTGTTTCCGTGAAACTGGCAACAACATCGATATCCGGAATTTCACTGGCTACAAGCGCTGTGAACAGCAATGCCTTTTTTTCCGTTGAAGTCATTTTTTCCTTGTTTTGTGCACCATAAATCGTCAGACCAAATAAACCGTGAGTCAGGGTATCCAATTTTCAAACCTCTCTTTTTCGCTTGAATCAATCGGATTGTTGAAATTACAGAGCTACCACGCGTCCTTTATGTTCGCTTTCAATGGCCGCTTCAATTATCCGGGTCGTTTCACGGGCTTCTTCCGCGGTTACCGGTGGTTTGCTGCCTGTTCTGATCGCTTTGGCAATCTCTTTGTAATAATTTTCATAACAGCCGGCAAGTGATGAGATAGTACCCGAGAATTGCAAGCCTTCGCCTTCAAACAAGACTTTTGCAAACTGCTTGGGGGCTTCCAGTCCCCAGCCTGGACTGATGGGAGTAAGTCCCTGTTTCAACTGTTCTTCCTGGGGATCCATGCCATGTTTTACAAATGTCCCCTTGCTCCCGTGCACCTCAAAGCGGGGACCGGGAGATCTGACCAGGCAGCCGGCCCTCAGAATTGCCCTTAAGCCTGATTCATAACCGAGCACCAGGTGAAAATAATCAATGGCTTTTGCTTGGGGGCGCTGTTTCAACAGATCGGCATGGACGGTTTTGGGCATGCCAAACAAAAGCAGCGCCTGGTCAATCAAATGAGAACCCAGATCATAAAGCAAACCGGAGCCGGGCAGATCCCGTTCACGCCACCGGTCCCTTACTTGCGGACGGTAGCGGTCAAAATGGGATTCATATGTGTGAATCTTTCCCAAAAATCCTTGGCTTATGCTTTTTTGCAAGGTTAAGAAATCGCTGTCAAAGCGCCGGTTTTGGTATACACTAATTAACCGTCTGTTTGACCGGGATAATCGGATCAGTTCATCGGCTTCCTTTGTGCTGAGAACAAACGGCTTTTCAACAACCACATGTTTCCCCGCTTCAAGAGCCTTCCGGGCATAAGGATAGTGTGTCTGATTGGGCGAAGTGATAATGACAAGTTCGATCTCGGGGTCCTGCACGATTTCATTGATGCCCTCACAGATATTTGCTGCGGGCAAATGCTGTTTTACCTTGTCCGGTTGAGAAGAAAGAACTCTGGTAATTTGCAGGGTATCTATTGTGTTTATGACAGGAGCATGAAAGGTAGATCCGGAAAATCCAAAACCAATAAGTCCTGTATGAATTGGTTCCATGAATTAGACACTCCTTTATCATTTATCATAGTAGTTACAGCGAACATAACCCCGAAAATGAGTTTCCAGATCGGAACCAAGCTGGAATAACGCATCTTCCTGTCCCGGAGCTGTAATGAGCTGAAAGGCAATCGGAAGGCGGTCCGGACTGTCTCCAATCGGAATGGTCAGGGCTGGAAGACCAAACGTGTTTGCGTAAGTGATAAAAGGCAGATACCTGCAAAGATTTCGCTTGCCTGAAGAAAGCTGACGGTAGAGTTGGCCGTGCGGCAATGCACATGTATGGTAGACGGGCAAAATTAAAATACACTGGTATAAAAAATCGTGTACTTTCATTTTGGCTTTTTTCCAGTGAAGAAGCAAGTGTTCCCATTGCCTGCGGGAGGGTTTGTAAAGGCGGGCGCCGAGAAGCGACCATGTCAGAAACGGGTGGTAATTTGATTTGAATCCGGCTTTTGCCTTGAGATAATCCCACAGAATTCCACCGATATGGGAGGTTTCAGTCTGATTCATTATAGATCGGGCACCATCATAAATCATGATCCACAGCCACATTTGTGCAGCTTCAGGGAAAAGCGGCGGGATGCTTTGTTCAATGAGAAAGTCTGATTCCAGATGGGAGTGAATTTCCTCATACAGTCGCAAAGTGGGCAAGTCAAGCTGGGGAAGAAGAGAAGAATCAGGAATTGATAACTTAAAATTATCTATATTATGAATTCCGCTATAAGAATCCGCCAGAATTTCATGGATCAGTTTTGCATCGGCAATTGATTTGGAAAGAGTGCCGATCCCGAGCATGCTTTGCTGCATGGGATGGGCGAGTTCCGGAAACAGGCCGGTAGCCGGAATTTGACAGGAAGCGGATTTAAAACCGATCACGCCATTAAAATGAGCAGGAAAACGGATCGACCCACCAATGTCTGCTCCAATTCCAACTGCCGCGCCTCCCGCAGCAATCAGAGCTCCCTCTCCACCGCTGGATCCGCCAGGTGTGCGCAGTAAATCCCATGGGTTATTTGTTCGACCATAAAGAGAATTATCGGTTTCCTGGCAAAAACAGAGAGCCGGCGTATTGGTTTTTGCCAGCAAAATGGCTCCTTCCTTTTTCAGCCGATGGACAACTTCGCAATCCTTTGATACCCGGTTGGACCCAAGATGAGTCAGTCCGCCAGATGTAATCGTGCCTGCCGCGTGAAAAGACTCCTTGATACTGAACATAACCCCAGCCAGGCGCCCGTGAAAGCCCTGGTATTTTATTCGCTTTACTTCCCGGCGTGCTTCTTGAAATCTGGTTTCCGTGACGGTATTAAGGTGGGGATTCACCTTCTCAATTTGCTTTTGGTAAATGGACAAAACTTTATCAATATTCAGGTTACCCTGCTTGAATTTATGCACCAGGGTGGTTGCGTCCATCTCCAAAACATTCTTCATGTGACACCTCCTATGGATAAAAAGGGAATTTTTTAATAATATTATACCATTACTTTTTTCTTATTATAAAATGGGATTCAAGATGGTTCAGAGGCCAAACAAGGAATTTTTAAGATAAAAACATGTTTTAATTTATGAAATAAATGGGAAAATAATCAAGGATACCTAGAATAATTTGCAGGGAAAGTCGTGTTTTAGTCGAATATTATAGCAATTACAAAAAGTAGTTATGACCACATTGAATAAATGCTAGGAGGAAGGAGATTGTGCACCGGGTTTTTGTCACGAGTAATTTAAGTGAAACAAGTTTGTCTGTATTACAGGAACATGCTGATGTTGAGGTCAATCCATATAATCGGACACTGGCAAAGGAAGAATTGATCCGGTTTGCCAGGAACAAAGATGCACTTCTATGCACAGTGACGGACCCGATTGATCATCAGGTGATTCATCGTTGCCCTGGCTTGCGGATTATTAGCAACTACGGGGTAGGATACAATCATATTGATGTGGGGGCTGCAACTGCAACCGGCAAGATTGTTACAAATACACCAGGAGTTTTGACTGATGCGACTGCTGATTTGACATGGGCGCTTCTGTTTGATGTGGCTCGTCGGTTATCCGAGGGGGACCGACTGGTACGCCGAGGAGAATGGAAAGGATGGAAACCCGGATTTATGCTGGGGACTGAAGTAACCGGAAAAACTCTCGGGATTATAGGGATGGGGAATATCGGACAAGCGGTAGCCTCCCGGGCCCGTGCCTTTCGTATGAAAGTACTGTATTTCTCACGCACACGCTTATCTGCGGAAAAGGAACAGAAACTGTGTATCCAGTGGCGTTCATTATTTTCCCTGCTAAGAGAAGCGGATTTTGTCTCTTTGCATGCCCCGTATACCAGCGAGACCCATCATTTGCTGGGACAGGAGCAATTGAAGCAAATGAAGAAAAGTGCCTGTCTGATCAATACGGCAAGGGGGCCGCTTATCGATGAGCAGGTGCTGATTCGGGCATTGCGGGAAAAGTGGATCGCCGGGGCAGCACTGGATGTTTATGAAAAAGAACCCACGGTTCCCGATGCCTTTAAACAGATGGAAAATGTAGTTCTGGCTCCGCATCTGGGGAGTGCAACTTTGGAAACAAGAGAGGCGATGGCAAACCTGGCGGTTCAAAATCTGGTGTGTTTTTTTCAGGGAAAACGTCCTCCCCATATTGTCAATCCGGACGTCTGGAAGCAATGAATTTCGACAAAGTTGTAGCACAAAAAAAGTAGACATTCTCACTTGGAGGAATAGGCTAGATGTGTTAATATATTCCTCAGCTTGAATTTTTGCCTTTTGAATATTGTTTTAATGGTTATATCCATTGAATAGGATAGTGAAATCGCTTACATCGGAATTTCGCCTTTTACCCGATAAGAGGCCGGGTGATATTTATTTACGATAGAAGATGCCGATTTGACATAAGCCATGTTTATAGCAGATAGTTGGTGAATGCACAAGACATTGACAGTTTATAACTTGTGCTTCTTTAAAGGAGGAGAATGATTGATGTCGCAAAATAATAAAGAAGTATTTTTAACACAAGAAGGACTGGAGAAAGTAAAAAAGGAATTGGAGGATTTGAAAACGCGAAAGAGGCAGGAAGTGGCTCAACGGTTGAAAGAAGCTATTGCCCAGGGAGATCTCAGTGAAAACTCCGAATACGATGCGGCCAAGGAAGAGCAGGCATTTGTAGAATCCCGCATTATTACTCTGGAAAATATGATTCGCAATGCGAAAATAATTGATGGGTTGAACCAGGATAAAAACGTCGTCAACGTAGGTTCGAAAGTGACGATTGAGGAACAGCCTGATGGCGATAGGGAAACTTATACGATTGTCGGGAGTGCGGAATCGGATCCGGCTTCTTTTAAAATTTCCAATGAATCTCCAATCGGCAAAGAACTGATTGGCAAAAGAGTGGATGAAATCGTCAATGTGTCCACTCCCTCCGGAACCATTCAGTTCAAAATTGTGGAGATTGAATGATATTGGTTCGCAGGAAAATGAAACGGCGGCTTCCATATGGTCGGATGGATGAAATGTGAAGATAAAACTTCATCGGGTTATTGTAAAAAAATAAGAGGGGAGTTTTCAAACTCCCCTCTTACCTGTTGATAATATGAGGTTTTACGCTGCGCAAAAAGGCTTCAATCTTTGCAATTTCACTTAAGCCGACGTTAAATTTCCGAAGGGCACTATTTAAATGCTTGATCGCAATTTCATACTCTTCTGATGTAATATTCAAACCAGCGTGAGCTTGCCGCAAAGTGCTTCCTTCATATTGCGGGTAACCACCCAGGGCATAACTCATAAAATATGTGATTTGATTGCGCCGCAAGACTTCGATATTAACACCGATAAAGTGATGGTTTACCCGGTCATCTTGCACCATTCTGTTGTAAAATTCTGTAATCACTGCAGCGATTGCCTGTTCTCCACCAAGCCGTTCGTACAGAGTGCTTTTTGTACTTCTAAACATAAGCTACCTCCGTTCATAGCAAAAAAAGTAAAAATTAAGAATAGAGATTTGAGCGAATATATTGAATACAAAATAAAGATGGATTCAGCCCAGCCTGTACGAAACAGAATAGATGGATGAAACTTGCCGATTGGTTTCATAGAAAAGTTTATTCTATTTCTTTTGGAAGTGCAATCAAAAATGAACTGTTTTTTTCAATTTTGGAGAGTCACTGTATAAAAAAGCCAAAGTCCCCTTTTTTTAATGGGGACTCTGACTCGTATCACCTGTCAATATTATATTGGCTATATGCTTCCTTAATTGCTTTTGTCACCTCACTGACGTAATCATCCTCAAGAAACTCAGCTTCAAATTCTGTGTAGATTTCTGTAACTTCAGACTGGATCTTTTTTTCTTCTTTCATCTGTAATCACCTCATAAATTTTAAAGTGATGGTTATCCCGCACCATCTTGTTGTAATATTCTGTAATCAATGCGTTGCCTTTTCCATAACCTGGCATTCGTCAGAGTTTTTAAGACACATAAGCAACGCATCTCCAAAACAAGAAAAATAAAAATCAACAAAATATTCTATTAATTAAATATACAGAAAATAACTTAAAGATGCATACTGTTTTTTGTACTAGGTGAAATAAGATTGCATACAGGTTTTAATAAAAGTTTATTCTATTTCTTTTGAAAGTGCAATAAAAAATGAGCTGTTTTTTCAATTTTGCGAATAGTGATGCACAACAGAGCCTGAGTCCCTTTTTTGGTAAGGGACTCTGACTCGTATCACTTGTCAGCATGGTCCTGGTTATATTTTTGGTTATATGCTTCTTTAATCGCTTTCGTCACATCACTGACATAATCATCCTCAAGAAACTCGGCAGCAAATTCTGTGTAGATATCAGTGTTTGGTGAATTTTTATGTGTTTCTTCTTCAGAATGGATTTCTTTTTCGTTTTTCATTATGCTCACCTCCAGGTTGAATATTAATTTTAGAATGATCACTTCAAGGGAATTTTATACAAATGTCGAAATAAGGTTATAGAAGGGACATAAGAAAAGGTTTTTTGTAATTGCAGGCCGAATCAGTTTCGATTATGATGTTATAAGGTTAAATATTATTTTCAGTTTTTTTAAGGAGAGAGTAGAACGTGGAATCATTTCAAGAAGGATTCTCATCATTTGTCACAGGGTTTTCTATTGTTTTATTGGTGGCAGTTGTAGTCTGGATGATCGGACTTATTGTTTTATTGTTTCGTGAGCTGTTTTCTCCGGTTCGTTTTGATCTCCGTAATTATATGCAAAAAGTTTTCCGGATGCTCCTCTCCAGTCTTGAATGGACGTTTTACGGTTTTGTGATTGTCGCTCCCATCCTGATGTTTATGACCAAAAACTATATGACTTATGGCATGATTACTATTGCAGCTGTTATACTGACCGTGATCAGCCTGTATGTTCGTAGCCAGACCGGAGGATTTGACGGAAAACTTTTCCGGTTTTGGAAAGAGAAATAAACCGATTGGTTTTTTAACCAGTTGGTTTGTTTTTTTGTGTATAATAACCGGCATATCTTTTTCATCCCTTTACTTTCATTACTGATTGAGTGATAATAATAGGAAAATTTATTTTCAGGTACGGATGTGAGAGGAATGCCGATAGAAGAATTACTGGCTAAAGCGGGTGAGTATTTATCCAAAGAAGATGTCGGGCGGCTAAGGGATGCCTATGATTTTTCAAGGCAGGCCCATGAAGGGCAGATTCGAAAGTCTGGCGAGCCTTATATCAATCATCCTGTCGCAGTGGCAGGAATTCTGGCTGAGTTAAAAATGGACGTGACGACACTGATCGCTGCCCTGTTGCATGATGTTGTTGAAGATACAAGTGTCACTTTGGAGCAGCTTGAAGAAAAGTTTGGAATAACAGTCGGTAAATTGGTTGATGGATTGACAAAATTACGCAAACGGATGAAATTTAAATCCAACGAGGAGCATCAGGCGGAAAATCACCGGAAAATGTTTGTCGCGATGGCCCAGGACATCCGGGTTATCCTGATCAAACTGGCTGACCGGCTTCATAACATGCGAACATTAAAATATATGCCTGCTCATAAACAGCGACAAAAATCAGAAGAGACATTGGAGATTTTTGCTCCACTTGCCCACCGTCTCGGAATCTCCAGGATTAAATGGGAGTTGGAGGACATTGCGCTTCGCTACCTGAATCCCCACCAATATTACCGGATTGTTCATCTGATGAAAAAGAAGAGGGCAGAACGTGAAAAATACTTGGATGAAGTAATTTCAACCCTTTCCAGGCGCCTTGAGAATATGGGTGTCCATGCAGTGGACATTTCGGGTCGCCCCAAGCATATTTACAGTATTTACCGAAAAATGGCCACACAGAACAAGGAATTTAATGAGATTTATGATCTGATGGCTGTTCGCGTCATTGTGGAAACAGTGCGTGACTGCTATGCGGTGCTGGGCATCATCCATACTATCTGGAAACCCATGCCTGGCCGGTTCAAGGATTATATTGCCATGCCGAAAGTAAATATGTACCAATCCCTGCACACAACGGTGATTGGCCCCAAAGGCGAGCCGATTGAGGTTCAGATCCGTACCATGGAGATGCATCGGACAGCTGAATACGGGATTGCTGCGCATTGGGCATACAAAGAGGGTGGAACAGTTGAAAACAGCAAATTTGAAGAAAAGCTGAAGTGGTTCCGGCAAATGATGGAACTGCAACAAGAAACACATGATGCCCAGGAATTTGTGGAAAGCCTGAAAATGGACTGGTTTTCCGATTCTGTCTTTGTTTTTACTCCAAAAGGCGATGTAATCGAACTGCCAATGGGCTCAGTTCCGCTTGACTTTGCCTACCGGATTCATACCGATATTGGCAATATGTGTATTGGAGCTAAGGTAAACGGGAAAATCGTCCCCCTGGATTATCAGCTTCACACAGGAGACATTGTAGAGATCTTGACCTCGAAGCACAGTTACGGCCCCAGTCAGGACTGGCTGAAGATCGTAAAATCTTCCCATGCCCGCAATAAAATCCGCAATTGGTTCAAAAAACAGCAGCGTGAAGAAAGCATCGTCAAAGGGCGTGAGATGGTTGAGAACCTTTTGAAAAAGCATGATTTTGAGGTAAATGAAGTATTGACCAATGATCGGATCCAGGAAGTGACCGGCAAATTCAATTTCCAGGATGCCGATGATATGTTTGCCGCTGTAGGATATGGAGGGATTTCCTCGGCTCAGGTGGTTCATCGACTGACTGACGGGTTGAAAGAAGAGAAGCCTGTTGTATTGCCCGATGTCAAAACAGTGAGACGCAGTCATTACAAAACGACCCAGGGAGTCCGGGTGAAAGGGGTAGATAATCTCCTGATTCGCCTGTCACGGTGTTGCAATCCGGTTCCGGGAGATGATATTGCCGGATATGTCACCCAAGGGCGGGGGATTACCGTACACCGGACTGATTGTCCCAATCTTGATACCGTACCGGATGAGCGGCGGATTGATGTGGAATGGGACAGCCAGACAGCACAGACATACATGGTCGATCTCGAAGTAACCGGGTTCGACCGACCAGGGCTGTTAAATGATGTATTGCAGACAATTAATGATTCCAAAACCAATTTGTCTGCGGTCAGTGCCAAGGGAGGGAAGCGTGGAATTGCTACGATTCATGTCCGTGTGGGAATCCATAATATCAAGCATTTGAAATCTGTAGTCGAACGGCTCAAGCGCGTTCATGATGTTTATAGCGTACAACGAATCATGCAGTAAGGATGATAGACATGAGAATGGTTTTGCAACGTGTAAAAGATGCCAGCGTTACGGTTGAAGGAAAGGTATCGGGAGCTATTGGTCACGGGCTTCTGCTTCTGGTTGCTTTTACGGAGGGAGATACGGATGAAGACTTGCGCTATTTGGCCGGTAAAGCAGTCAATCTGCGCATTTTTGAGGATGAGAACGGGAAAATGAACCATTCTCTGCTTGATGTTGGCGGTGGCATTCTTTCCGTCTCCCAGTTTACCCTGTATGCGGATTGCCAAAAAGGGAGGCGCCCAAATTTTATGCGATCCGCCAAACCGGAAGTTGCCGAACCTTTATACCGGCGTTTCAACGAAATCCTGAAAAGTTTTGACATCTCTGTGGAAACAGGTGTATTTGGTGCCATGATGCAGGTATCCTTCACCAACGACGGCCCTGTAACCCTGATTCTTGAAAGCAGGGAATAAGCGCGTAGCAGGAAGGAAATATGTTTGATTTCTGCTTGAAAAACATGTCGTCAATTCCCGGTCAGGGAGTAAATCCGGGAATTGACGACATCCGATATTCTGATAAAAATTCCGAAAACCAGTATTATAACTGGTATTTTTGTTTTTAGGCAAATACGATGAACTAAGTAACAGGAATTATGTATAGGAAAAAGATGGGATGGTGATAATGAATTAAATTGAGCTTTGAGAGGACCTTGCAAAGTGAGACGTTGTCCCGCACAGTTGAATTATCAGGAAAAGATGGCTTGTCTCGGATATATCGATCCCTACCGGAAGCAAAAGCGAAAGCCGAAATCAGGCAGTTCAATAATAAAAATCAGGTTGTATTCAGAGCCGTTATGTACTGATCTTTCTTGAAAATACAGTATCTGATCTTTGACACAAAACGCTTGAGCCCCATGAATGTATGGATATTTTTCTGTTATTATGTTTAAACATGAGGGATAAATAATGTCAATATGGCAGGCTTCTTTTCTTCTGGAAACAAACGATATTCCGTTTTCTTTACCATAAGACATTCATAATAAACATAACTAGAGACGAACAAAAAAGCCCTCTCCGGCAATGGAGGGGGCTTTTGCTATAACTTTATTAGGTTTGATTCCTCATCTCACCTTTGCTTCCATAAATCTGCTCAATTCGCAATATTTCTTTGATAATAGGTTCCAATAAAATCAGCTTTTCTTCATGATCGGTGATTCCTGTTTTTCAGGCTGCTGTTTTCCGATTATTCTTTAATAAAGCTTATCTTGTTCTTTATTTGCTTTATCTAACACTTCATCTTGAATTTTATTCGCTTCATCCAAAACGATCTCTTGGAGTTTGTCCACAATATAGAAATTGTAATCTTTGATATATCCAGCACGCTCCCAAACCTTTTTCTCAACACTGTAGATTAGATCAAATTCAAAACCTCTTTCCTGATCTAAATAATTACTCATATGAATAATTCGATTTTCTTCTTGTTGAATAAGATCAAGAAAGTCATTAGATTTTCTCTGTAACTCATCGTATTTTTTATTGGCTACATCACTTGCTTTGTCATAGTGCTCATTTGCCCAGGTTGACCAATCATTATAAAGTCGACTACGTTCCTTTTCAAAATACTCGTCAAGATCGACTTTAGAATCTACGGAACTGTATTTGCCATTTCCAGCATCTGCAACAGCTTTTAACTGTTTTTGTCCTGCATCATCAAGATCAAAACCAATAATATTAACCACAGCTTTTATATCTGAACTGTTAAGATCCTTGGCAGCCTTAACAGGATCTCCTCCACAGGTTTCAATTCCATCGCTTACAACATAAACAATATTTTCAGCGTTTTTCTGATTTGATAATTTCTTTTGAGCATACTTCAAACTGTCTGCCAACGGTGTATAGCCGACAGGTTGAAACTTATTTAATGCTTGATTAAATTTGCTCTCATCAAAGGTTCCAAGCGGAAAAGCGTCTTCAATGCTTTTGCATGACACAGCTTTATCTTTGCTTTGATTGCTTCCTTTATGCCCATAGGCAACCAAAGAAACGTTGGCTTCTTTCGGCATCTGATTAGCAAATTCCTTAACTGCATTTTTGGCTAGATCCATTTTCATTCCGCCACTTACTTTTCCGGCCATCGAACCACTGGAATCGACCAAAATCATGATATTAACGGATTTTTGTTCTGGCAACTTCAAATTTTTCAATTCACCTGGACCTGATTTGACATCAATGATTGATGTATCAAATGTCTCAAAGTATTTAAAGTATGGGGTGTAATCCTCAGCAACCAATTCATAAAACTTTTTCAATATCGTGGGTCCATCAGCACTTGTCGGAATCTGATCCAATTCTTTTTTCACTTTTGCCCAGTCGTATTTATCTCCCGCATATTTTCCGGGAGGCGGGAATTCCACATCCTCCAAAGCTTCAGGAATTTTCACCTCTTCCTGGTATTTGGATTCTTTTTTTTCAGGTTGTTGTGCTTTTGGAGAAGATGAACAACCACTGACAAGGATTATCCCAACGACCATAAAAAAAACAAGTAGCTTTCTCATTGGAATTCCCCCGATTATTTTAATTTGACTTTTTCTCCTGCTGAGTCTTCAACAATGAATTTTTTTCCTTGTAACAAGCCAGTTTCAACCTGTGCCCAATCCCGGGGTGGTGCTTCTCGTCCAATGTCTTTCTCCCAACCTACAATAATTTTTATCACATCATCACTAATAACCTGGATCTTCTTAATAAAAAAATCTTTGTGTTCATAGTCATTACGAGAAGCTTGGATATATAACATATCTTTATGATCCCAATCCTGATCATCTAAATCAGCCGGATGTTTTTCTTTGGTATAAAGCCAAATTCCACCAGTTGATTCGGTGCCTGGAGCACCTAAAATCCAATTGATTCTCTCAAATTCAATCTCTTGATAAGATTGATCAGGTTCCACCGCCCCCGCTGTTTCTTCTGCGGCTTTTTCTTCCTTTTCTTTCTCCGTATCCGCATTTTTTTCGTTTCCACAGCCAACACTCAATAAGACAAAAGAAAATGCAAATAAAAGTATTAGAAAACGCTTCAAAACAAACACCTCCAAGTTATGTTTCTAAAAACATCACTATTTTACCATCTTTTATATAATTATTACTTATAAAAAAAAGAATAGTTGGAATATGTTTAACGAAAAAAATGTTAACATCAATATCAAACCAACCAAACCGAATCGGATTAAAAGGGCATACATAATCAACAAAATAAAAGGGCTACAAATAAAGCCCTTTTATTTTGTTAAACGGAACGCAAAAATTCCGTTAAACAAACCAGTGATTTAAATTATAAATTATATTATTGACAAAATTTATATTAAAGATGACTTTTTATTTAAAATATAACTTGACTGTTCCAGGTAGTTGTGTGAACTTTGCCCGTTCCTTGCAAACTAACAACCCCAAGCACTGCAAGCAATCCTTCTACTCTGTATTTCCAAGGCTTAAACGGTATGTAGAGATGGTTTGATAATGTTTATAGTCACGTTTTCAAGTCTGGTGGTGAATCAATCAGGATATAGTCATAATCGTCGCTGACCTGGTTGACACCTCTTCCAAAAAGACGAATGGATTATGCCCACTCAAATGTGGTAAAATATCCAATTCAAAACAGTTCATATCCTTGTTCTCATATATTGATGATTGCTATCTGAACAACAGGGAACTCAGTTTCTTGGACTGCGAAACGAGCTTTGTGGCTGGATTTTTTGTTTTTAAACTAAAAATATAGATCAATGAAGAGGAAAAAATTATGATTCAAAATTGATTATCAAAAAGTTGTATAAATTACGAAAATGATTTTGGTATTAAATTTGTAAACAGGAAGTACAATGTATAAATCAATACAAATACAAACATTTTCAGGAGGTATGATAAGATATGGCGTGTAAAGGGAAGGATTCGTTTCTTTTTGCAATTGCCTTTACTTTTACGTGGATCTTTGGTTTCGGTTCCCGTTAAGACTGCCAACGTTGAAACTGTTGTCAGGTGAATCAAGCTGATTTGGGAAAAGTCCCCTGTCAGATTGTAGACACGAATGGAGACGTTTATAACTGCAAGACCAAGGCAGAGTATCTGGCTGCTGAAAAGAAATTCAAGCCCAAATGGACGAAGAAAAATGAGGGAGTTCGTGTACAAGTTTCAGACTATGCTAATGATGAGTTTTCCTTTTTGAAAACAGCCAGAAAAAGTGCCGGGACACAAGTTTGTTATCATAAAGGCGAAGGTGAGCCTTGCAAGACTTTCGGCCCGGACTGGATATCGCATATGTAGACAATGGCTGGAATGATCAAATCTCTTACATTCGCGTGTACCGCTAGCAGAATTGGCACTTTCCTGAACAATAGCCAAAGTAACAAATATAATCCGCAGACGCAAGCGTTAATTAAATGTCTATCGAAGCTTTGCCGGTGGTGTCGGAAAAGTACTTTTCATTCACATTCAATGCCAGGATAGTTTGTGTCAAGGGGGATTCCGAAAGGAGCTCCCCCGACGCCCAAAAAACTTCTTGATGGTTGGTTTCTTACCCATGACTCCCGCGAAATCTCACTGCCAGTACGACCTTTTTTACCGTCTGTTATCAAATAATGCGTACCCTTTTTCATAATAAATTGCTATAAACAGTTTTCCCGGGATCAAGTAATTCATTTTGTGGTTAACTTTGACATGATTGCGAACCCAAAATGCTGATTTCCTTTTTTATCTTTAGTATGCGCTGGGTTATATACACACGATTGCGGGTATTGCAATTGAGTACAGATAGTGCCATTTAATTGATTGGTGTGGGTGTTTCAAGTCAATATTCTGAAAATTACCCTATATACTTTTTTTCAAATTTGGGTCATTTACCATGATCCGGCAATCCTTCCTGGAGCATATATTGCTGTTGCATTTGTCTTATTACAGGAATAGCAGCCCATTTCCTTTGGATGAAATAAAACGGAAACAGATTCTTTATAGTTATTTACGGTAAGACCCTGGTTTTGTTCAATACAAAACAAAGGTTTTGTATTCTTGGCAGGCGTAAGAACTCGCATGTATCAAGGTATTAATTAGTTAATTCCAAATAATAAAAAAACAGCAAATAAACCTTGCAATTAACGAATTGCCTTTTTTCCCGCTGCAAGAGCGATGACAAGCCAGCCAATAACAAAGCTGACGCCGCCAAACGGGGTAATTATTCCCAGATTGCTGATACCAGTCACAACGAGGACGTATAAACTTCCTGAGAACAGGACAATGCCTGCAAACAGGAGCCATCCTCCAGTGGTCAAAAGTGTGGAAGCGCCAGATGCCTTGCCAAGCAAAAGCCCCACTGTGACCAATCCCAAGGCGTGAATCAGGTGATATTCTGCACCGGTATTCCAGGTTGCCAGCATTTTTTCCGTCACCTGATCAGCCAGTCCATGTGCGCCAAAAGCCCCCATAGAGATGGCTATAGCCATATTGATACTTCCCAGGATCACAAACAGTCTCATATGAATCACTCCTGTTAAACATGAAATAATTATGTGATTGTGTTAACTATAACATAGTATAAATAAAAAAAATTGACTTTTCCCTTGACAAACGTGGATTACGTCATTAAAATTATTAATCAAATCCTTCGGAAATTAATATTTGCACAATGAAGGGAAAAGTAGTTGCCAAACGAGCAGGCAGAGAAGGGTTCCCACAGGCTGGAAGGTTCCCGTGTGACGAGGCAATGAAAGACACCTGGAGGATCTAACCGAACGCCAGTTGCTGGCAAGTAGACTTAGACGTCATCCCGGCGATAACGGGTACGAGCGGAAAACGTATTGTTTTCAATTGGGGTGGCACCACGGGAATCGTTAAACCAATCTCTCGTCCCTGACACAAGGTCAGTGGCGGGAGATTTTTTAATTTCGACAATATCGGAAATGGCTGATTACAGGAGGTTAACTTTCCATGAAATATCAAGCAGCACAGAGATATTCCATACCTCGTGGAACGGATGATATTCTTCCGGAAGAGGCTGGAAAATGGCAGTGGATCGAAGAGATGGCGCGTAAAATCTGCCATCTTTACGGATTTCAGGAGATTCGCACTCCTTTGTTTGAACATACGGAACTTTTTCAGCGGGGCGTCGGTGAAGCGACAGATATTGTGGAGAAAGAGATGTATACATTTCTGGATCGCGGAGAACGCTTGTTGTCTCTGAGACCGGAGGGAACCGCGGGCGCTGTCCGCTCTTTCGTCGAGAAGAAAATTTTTGCTGATCCTCAGCCGACCAAGTGGTATTATATTGGGCCGATGTTTCGTTATGAAAATCCGCAGGCGGGAAGAAGACGTCAGTTTCATCAATTTGGCGTAGAAGTGTTTGGCAGTGCCGATCCCGCACTGGACGCAGAAGTGATTGCGCTTGGCAGCCATTATTTTAAAACACTGGGTCTCAATAAGGTCCACGTGGAGATAAACAGCGTCGGCGATCCTGAAACCCGTGCCAGATACAGGCAAAAACTGATTGATTACTTTGAACCATACAAGGAACAACTGTCAAAAGAAGCGCAGGAGCGCTTGTATAAAAACCCGCTTCGAATTCTGGACAGCAAGGATCCAAAAACAAATGAAATAGCCCGAAATGCGCCTTCCATTCTGGAAAATTTGAGTGAGGCGGCAGAGCTGCACTTCAGGCATGTAAAAGATTACCTGGATGTGCTGGAGGTTCCTTATGTCGTGAATAATCGCCTGGTACGGGGGCTGGACTATTATACGAATACAGCCTTTGAGTATATTGTGGACGTGCCGGGAGCGCAGGCAGGCTCAATTGGTGGAGGAGGCCAGTATAACAGGCTTATTGAAGAATTTGGCGGACCTGATATGCCAGGCTTTGGATTTGCAATTGGTATGGAACGGGTGCTTCTGGCTTTGGAACAGCAAAAAGTAGAAATTCCCTTACAAAAAGGGCTTGACTGTTATTTGATCACTTTGGGCGAAGCGGCGAAAACAGATGGCTTGAAATGGCTTGAATCCTTAAGGCAAGCAGGGATAACCGCGGATCGGGATTATATGAACCGGAGGATGAAAGCCCAATTCAGGCAGGCTGACCGGAATAAAGCCAAATTTGTGGCCATATTGGGTGATGACGAATTAAAGCAGGGCAAAATCAATGTCAAAAACCAGGCAACCGGAAAACAGGAAACGATTGATCTGGATCAGTTTATTTCATACATCAAGGAAAATTGCGGGAGGGGTTAGGAGTGGAAAGTGTTCACCGTACACATTATGCAGCCCAATGCACGAAAGAATTGGTTGGGAAAACGATTATCCTGAATGGCTGGGTGCAAAAACGACGGGACTTGGGCGGATTGATCTTTATTGATTTTCGTGACCGGTCCGGGATGGTGCAAGTTGTTTTTAATCCGGAGATCTCTCCGGAAGCTGTGGCTGCCGCCGATCAGGTGCGAAGCGAGTATGTCTTGGCAGTAGAAGGGACGGTTGTCGAGCGTGATCCCGGGAATGTGAATCCAAACATGAAGACCGGAGAAATTGAGATTTACGGGAAATCTCTCCATATGTTCAATGCGGCCAAGACTCCTCCTTTTATGATCAGCGATCGAGAAGAGATCGATGAATCGGTGCGGTTGAAATACCGCTATCTGGATTTGCGCCGTCCAAAAATGTTGGAAACCTTGCGTATTCGGCATAAAGTCATGCAAGCAGTTCGCCGGTTCCTGGATAAACACGATTTCATGGAATTGGAGACCCCAATGCTGACGAAAAGTACACCGGAGGGCGCGCGTGATTATCTGGTGCCAAGCCGGGTACATGAGGGGGAATTTTACGCTCTGCCCCAATCTCCGCAGCTGTTTAAGCAATTGTTTATGGTAGCAGGCATGGAACGCTATTTTCAATTTGCACGCTGTTTTCGGGATGAAGACCTGCGTGCAGACCGCCAACCGGAATTTACACAAATTGATATTGAAGCTTCATTTTTGCCGGAAGAAACATTTCTGGCACTTATGGAGCAGATGATGGCTGCGGTGTTTAAAGAGACAGTTGGTGTGGAAGTCCAGACTCCCTTTCCGCGTCTGACCTATAAGGAAGCGATAGAGCGCTATGGCTCGGATAAGCCGGATTTGCGCTTTGACATGGAAATAAAAGATTTGTCCGCTTTACTTTCGAAAACTTCATTTAAAGTGTTCGCAACTACCATTCAGAATGGCGGAAAAGTGAAAGCGATCATGGCGGAAGGCTGTGCCAACTGGAGTCGCAAGGAGATCGATGGCTGGAACAAGGCGGCACAGGAACTTGGTGCCAAAGGGCTCGCATGGCTTGCTATCAGGGAAGAAGGCGTCAAGGGCTCTGTTGCCAAATTCCTGTCCGAAGAGGAAGTTGCAGAAATTCGTAAAGCAACCGGTGCCCAAACCGGAGATTTGCTTTTCTTTGTTGCTGATCATCCGGATGTGGCGGCACAAGTTCTGGGACAATTAAGATTGCAATTGGGGCAGAAGCTTGGCCTGATTAATGAAAATACCTACCGTTTTGCCTGGGTTACGGACTTCCCGCTGCTCGAATACTCTGAGGAAGATGGCCGTTATTACGCAATGCACCATCCGTTTACCATGCCTAAGGAAGAAGATATTGTCTGGCTGGATCAGGATCCTGGAAAAGTACGGGCCAAAGCCTATGATATGGTTCTGAACGGATATGAGATCGGAGGCGGAAGCCAGCGGATTTACCGCCGGGAAATCCAGGAGAAAATGTTTCAGGTGCTCGGTATTTCTCCAGAAGAAGCAAAAGAGAAATTCGGCTTTTTGCTGGAAGCTTTTGAATATGGTGCACCGCCTCATGGCGGGATTGCATTTGGGTTTGACCGGATTGTCATGCTGTTGGCCAAGAGGAACAATCTGCGTGAATGTATTGCGTTCCCGAAAACAGCAAATGCAACCTGCCTGTTGACCAATGCGCCGTCTGCGGTGGAGAAGAAACAACTGGATGAACTTCACATTGAAATCAAGTCCAAATCGAGAGTCTAAATCATGGTCTCTTTACTTGATGAATTTCTAAAAGTCTGCTAAAATAATATTAAAATGAGTCCTGCGATGTACGTGTCCGCCGGGATGTTTTGAGCCAACACCCGAACAACGGGAATCTGGGTCACCCATTGCGCGAGGAAGCCGCTTTTAGGCGGACCTTCAGACATGGGTGCAGGATACCCACCTGCTGAGAGCAGGTTCAAAACAAACGGAGCACGGCATAATGGGGCTCTTTTTTTATGTATATCTTTCATTTATGTGGAAAAAATGGGAAAGCAAAGCAAGGTATGGTAGAGGCAGGGAAACCCATGATTATTGGTGTGGACATTGACAATACGATTAAAGATACGCATCGCGCGGCAGTAGAAGTTTACAATAAAAAATTGAACAAATCGGTAAAGGTGGAAGATGTCAAGGAGTTTTATCTGGATAAAGTTTACGGATTGACGCGTCAGGAGGGAAGAAAGCTTTGGCGCAGCCTGGAAGAAGAAATTTATCAACTTGGCATTCCATTGACAAATGCGGCTAAGGTTTTGAATGAACTTGCGGCTGAGGGTCACTGGATCTACTTTATAACAGCGCGGCCCAAGATCAAAAATATCGAGGCGATCACCCGAAAATGGCTAAAAAAATACGGGTTTCCGTATATCGGAGATAATCTCGTCATGAATGCGCAGGATAAAGCCAAAGCTGCCAGAAAATTGGGAGTTGAACTGTTTTTTGAAGATGCTCCCAACCATTTGGAAAACCTTGTGCAAAACCAGGTGCCTGTCGTTATTGTTGATGCCGTCTACAATCGGGATTTTCCCGTTCCGCTGAATAGAATTACAGATTGGGAACAGGTTCATCAATTGGTTCAGGAAATGGAAAAGTCGGGAAAAGAAGAACAGAACGGCAAACAGTGAAGTTGATATAATCCACAATTTCTTAAAAAAACCGCTCCGGCAAAGGAGCGGTTTTTTATTGGACGGGAGTCTGGGGACCGGGCGGTGCGGTCATATTTTCTGAAGGAGTTGCCGGTGCATAGGAAGCCATCATTGATTGCATGACAGTTGACGGAAACTGTGGAACCTGATAATGCCCTTTCTTGTTCTGATAAAGGAAAATTTCATAGGCCATTTCGCAGCAATTGGGAATGCTGTCGGCAATCACACGGCGTACAACCGGATTTGTTACTTCACAAGCGGCTCTGGCTTTGTCTGTGGCGGAGGTTTTCATCAGTGTCATCATTTGTGCGGAAATGTGTTCGTTACCAAATTCAGCCGGGGACTGAATCGGCTGCTTGGGTTGGCCTGGTTTCAGCCCGTAAACAACATTGTTTCCTTGCTGCATTTTGTATTGGGAGGCAGGCACGGCTGGATCCTTTCCAGTTGTAAAACATTCAAGCAAAGTATTATATTCCGTTGCCATAAACTGATACTGCCGGTGAATGATGTCGCGAAGTTCCTCGCAGGTACAATGCTGTTCCAGCATTCGATATTGGTTCAACGCATTTTGTGATGCTGACAGCAATTCATGCACATCCATCACTTCGTGGGCACCATGGTTAAATTGAGGTGGAACAGAAGGATTGACAGTCACGTTTTCCTGTTGCTGGTTAAATTGATTCATCTATTTTCCTCCTTTACTCAAGTACCATTAGGTAATATGACCAAATTCAAAAACAATACACTCTTTTTTTGCAGTAAAAAATTGGAAACAGGAGTTGTTTGTTTTTTAGAAAAAGCTTTTGTAACAGGTGCTGTTTTATGAAATTTTCGTTATTTTTCAGCTGAAAATAATCAATTTGCTTGAAAAAGAGTCATTTTGTATATATATTAAGAAGAAACTTACATATTCAAAATCCAACATTGTGGAATGGTTTGTGGAAAAATAGAACTTCAGTTTATAAAAAAGGTAAAATCTAATACTAAAAGTTGGGAGAGGGATCTCATGAAAATCAAGCATATGGGAATCATGTTTATTGTTATGGCCATTATTTATACGTCAGTGGAGCTGTTACTGGAAGCGGGGGAAAGTTTCAACTTTTTTGTACCGCTTGCCTTGCTGGTTGGCGGGATACATGCTCTGGTCAGGAAAGACAAGGATAAAAGGATCTTCAAAAAGAAAAATGCATGAGTGGTTTCCGTTTAACCAGGTATGCATCTGTGTACCTGGTTTTTTACGGTTTTTAAACCAGCTCAATTATCGTGATTTCCGGTCGGCAATAAAAGCGAAGAGGCAGAATCGTGGTTCCCAGGCCGCGATTGGTATACAAGGTGAGGCGGTGGTTTATCCTGTACAATCCGGAAGGATAAATCTTTGACAGGGGAGGGGTAACGAGCGTCCCCATGCAGGGAAGATTGATCTGGCCGCCATGACTGTGGCCTGACAGTTGCAAGTCAACCGGGTGATTTTTTATTTCATTGTTTTATTTCATTGGCAAAATCCGGTTCATGGGCTAGCAGGATATGGAACAGCTCCGGCTTCAAGCGGGGATTTTTGAAAACCTTGCCTGTATCCGGAGTTCCGGACAACAAGTCGTCAATGCCGGAAATATAGATCAGGTCCCGTCCTCTTTTGACGAAAGTTCCTTCATTTATTAACAGGCGAAACCCGGAATCTGACAGGCAATCCTTGACCCGTTCAACATTTCCCCGGTAGTCGTGATTACCCAAAATGGCGAATTTTCCATCAGGTGCAGTAAGTTGTTCCAAAATTTCTGCCGCACTTGTGGCCTCGCTTTCCGTGAATTCCTGATCAATAAAATCTCCTGTAAAGCAGATCATGTCCGGAGACAGTAATGCAATCTTCTCAGCCAACTGGTCAAGCTGGTCAAGATCGTAAAAGAAGCCATAATGGAGATCGCTGATATGCAAAATTTTCATGTGTTTGAAAGATGTGGGCAAGCGAGGGGATGAAATCCGGATCCGGCTGAGTTCCAGTTTATTTTTTTCCACAAAAAAGGAGTATCCGAATAGGCCAAGCAGGGTAAGAACTGCTCCAGAAGCCATCCCTTTCTTTAAGAAGGATCTGCGAGTCAGTTTTTTGTCTGAGGTCAACCTGGTAACTGGCATGGTATTCACCCCTGAATCCATTCAAAAGCAACTTGTTAATAATCTTTTTTTAAATGTTTCTGCGAATAAAAATAAGCTTTTACCTGGCAATAAAGCGTTCCGCGCCTGCTTCTTGCCAGGCTCATCAATTTGTTTCGTGAAATGCATCCGCGTTTGCATTTACTCAATGTGGTGACTTGGAAGAATGTCCTTCCTTCATCCAGCGCAGGAAAAGCTGCAGTTTCTGTTCATAACCAATGGCCTTGGGATGGTAAAATGTTTGGCCGAGATGTTCTTCCGGCAAGTATTGCTGTTTGACGTAACCCCTTGGATAATCATGGGGATAAAGATAGCCCGTACCTCTCTCCCGGGTTTTGATGCCGGAGTGGGTGTCATGCAAATGAGGAGGAACGCTTCCCGTTTTTTCTTTTTCCACCGCATTTGCTGCTTCCTGGATTCCGCGAACGACAGCATTGCTTTTTGGTGCTGTTGCGATATAAATGACGGCCTCAGCCAACGGAATTTGTGCTTCCGGAAGGCCAATATAGTCCACAGCGTAAGCGGCGGATGAAGCAATCATCAATGCACGCGGATCAGCCATCCCAACGTCTTCTGCCGCATGGATAAAAACTCTTCTTGCAATAAAGCGGGGGTCTTCGCCAGCCTTTAGCATTTTTGCAAGATAGTACAGAGCGGCATCCGGATCGGAACCGCGCATGCTTTTAATAAAAGCCGAAATGGTATTATAGTGATTGTCACCGCTTTTGTCATAAAGGATCTGCTTTTTCTGGATTGATTCTTCGGCCGTTTCCAAAGGTATGCGGCGTACTCCATTCTCTCCGGGAGGTGTTGTAATAATCGCTAACTCCAGTGCGTTCAGTGCATTGCGGCTGTCTCCGCCTGCTGTTTTCACCAGATGTTCAAGAGCCTCGTTGTCAATCCGGATTTTTTCTTTACCGAAACCGCGTTCTTTGTCATTTAATGCATGAATAAGTATTTTTCTTATTTCCGTATCCGAAAGTGGCTTTAACATAAACACACGCGAACGGGACAAAAGGGCGGCATTTACCTCGAATGACGGATTTTCCGTTGTTGCGCCAATCAAGATAATGGTTCCGTTTTCTACATAAGGCAGCAGGGCATCCTGCTGTGAACGGTTAAAACGGTGAATTTCATCGATAAAAAGTACCGAGCGCTTGTCATACATGGTCAATCGCTCTTTCGATTCTCCTACCACTCTGCGGATATCTGCCACCCCTGCGGTCACTGCATTCAATTGTTCAAAGAAAGCTTGCGTGTGATTGGCAATCACATGGGCCAGCGTTGTTTTTCCAGTACCCGGCGGTCCGTAAAAAATAATCGAGGACAGGCGATCCGCTTCAATCATCCTTCTCAGCAATTTGCCAGGACCGATAATATGCGACTGCCCTATCACTTCGTCCACATAACGGGGACGCATTCGAGCAGCCAGTGGTTCGCTGTTTGCCTTGCTTTGTTGATGCCCGTACTCAAACAAATCCATGTTGTTCCGCCTTTCTGTTTCAATTATGCAATTTGTTCTATGTCCTATTTTTATGATAAATTCAGGAAAAGTAAAGAGAAAATAATCTTTACAAAAGCGGAACGTAACAAAAAAGTACAGGAAAAATGTTTTCTAAAAAAGAATAGAGCTATGATACACTGACAATAAACCAGTGAACAAAGTTTTTTACTTGGTAAAATGCGGTTTGAAAATTCAGGTGCGTCGTGATATTTAAATTTAAAATTTTTTATATAAAAAACTGATATTTGTCTTAAATTGGATAAAGGGAGTGAAAATGTTGAAGATATCAACAAAGGGACGGTATGGATTAACCATTATGATGGATTTGGCTGCACAATATGGCAAAGGTCCAATCCCTTTAAAAAGTGTAGCAGAACGCCATGGCCTGTCAGAGCATTACCTGGAACAATTGATTGCTCCGCTTCGCAATGCGGGATTGGTGCGAAGTGTGCGGGGAGCCTATGGCGGATACAAACTGGCAAAAACTCCCGAAGAAATAACTGCCGGAGATATTATCAGGGTACTGGAAGGTCCGATCAGTCCGGTCGAATTCACGGAAGAAGAAGATCCGGCCAGACGGGATCTGTGGAAAAGGATCCGGGATGCCATTGCCAGGGAACTGGATAATACAACACTCGCTTTGTTGATCAATTTCTCCCATGATGGAAACAATGATAATTATATGTTTTATATATAAATTACCTTTTAAAATAGCTCTAAAAAGCGTATCTTTTTATAGAGAATATCTTTTACTTACAGCTGATGAGATTGCAGGACAGGTGAAAATCAATGTCAATTTATTTAGATCATGCAGCAACAACACCTATTCATCCAAAAGTGAAGGAAGCCATGCTGCCTTATTTGGATCAAGCTTTTGGCAACCCCTCAAGCATTCATCAATATGGTCGGCAAGTCCGGAGTGCCCTGGATCAGGCGCGTGACCGGATCGCTGAATGCATCAATGCCGAACCCGGCCAGATTGTATTTACCAGCGGGGGAACCGAAGCAGACAATTTGGCCTTGTTTGGTGTCCTGGAAGCCGAACGTAAAAAAGGGAAAAACCATCTTGTTACATCCCGGATTGAACATCATGCCATTTTGGATACATGCCATTATCTGGAAAAGAATGGCTTTGAAGTTACGTATTTGCCCGTTGATCGGGCAGGTATGGTGCATCCAGAGGCGCTCCGTGAGGCGGTTAAACCGCAAACAGCATTGATTTCCATTATGTATGGGAATAACGAAGTAGGGACAATTCAACCCATTCAGGAATTGGGAGAGTGGGCCAGAGAACATCATATCTTCTTTCATACAGATGCGGTACAGGCGCTTGGTGTGGAGAAAATTGATGTAAAACAGCTGCCTGTTGATTTGGTAACAATCTCAAGTCATAAAATCAACGGGCCTAAAGGAGCAGGAGCTCTTTATTTTTCTTCCAAAGTTCAGTTAGTTCCCCGCATGTTTGGAGGCGCGCAGGAAAGGCGGAAGCGTGCTGGCACCGAAAATGTAATGGGAATTGTGGGCTTTGGACAGGCTGCCGAACTGGCATGCAAACTTCGTGAGGAACATCGTGAAAAAATTATCAAGTTGCGAAATATCTTTCTGGATGAGTTAGCCATGTCGGGTATTCACCATGTAGTAAATGGTCATCCAGAACAGACTCTTCCGCATATTGTAAATATCAGTTTCCCCGGAACCGATTCTGAATCATTATTGATGAATTTTGATTTGGAAGGAATCGCCTGCTCCAGCGGCTCAGCATGTACATCGGGAACCCTGGAGGTTTCTCATGTACTGGAAGCAATGCGTCTGGCTCCGGAAGTAACCCGTTCCGCGATTCGCTTCAGTTTTGGCTGGGAAAACACCGGGGAGGAAGCAAAGGAAGCAGCTCAAAGGACCGCTCACATTGTCAGAAGGTTGACAAAAGCCAAAGGTTGAAAGTTGGATTATTGATTCAAGCATATGCATCAACTTGATTGTCGATTGAAGGTGGACTAAACGATCCCTGAAAATTGCCTCCAGGGATTCGTTTTTCACAGTCTTTGAAAGTTAAATGAAAGAAGTTCAATTTTTGTGTGAAGCAGGAATAACAGTAGGATGGAATCGAACAAATGAAAGAGCGGGGGAGGGAGGCCTGTGAGTATGCATGAGATCAATCAAATGGAGGAATGGGAAAAGGAACTGGACAATATTGACTGGAAAACAATGCTGGATGATATTCATAAAGCGTTAATTGATAATCTGGCTGCCGAATTGGGATTTTCTTCCTATGATCGTTTGGAACAGGCATCTGAACGGGTCTTTGAAGATTTTTACGTCATTCATCTTTCAGATGGGCGGTGGGCCTGGTGGAATCCAACGACCTATGCAAAAGAAGATCCGTTGTTTTTTGAGGATAAAGCGGGTATTGTCGAGTATATCGCCAGCATTTTGAATCTGGGACGCAAGGAATGGAAACGTCTGGAAGCCGGTCTTGATCAGGTGGTACAAACGAAAAAGTGCCGCTGTTGCCAATATGAATACAATCCGCAGGATCCATCCCGAATGTCCTGGGATATGGATCAGGAACAGGCGGATTTCTGCTCTGCAGAGTGTGCCATGGAATATGTGTTGGGAGAAATGAAAGAGCATTTTGGTGGGTGACAAGGAAAATGACCTCAGACTGGTTTTTGGGGTCATTTTCTTTGACGGTTTTAAACTAAGGTGAGTGTGAAATGAATACACAGTTGCAATTATTTGAGGAAAATTATATAAAAGGGACCTTCCGCCAGGAAATATATTATAACGAAGAAAACGGGTATGGGGTTTTTTTACTGGAAGTCATCGAATCTTCCGCAAAGATCGATGAGGATGAAGTGACTGTAGTTGGCAATATGTTAAGACCCTTTCAGGATGAAGTATATATCTGTTATGGCGAATGGAGAACTCATCCAAAGTTTGGCCGCCAATGGCATGTCCTGCGTATGCAAAAAGAAATACCGCGTTCCAGGGAAGCGATAATTCGCTATTTGTCAAGTGGGTTATTTACAGGTGTGGGCAAAAAGACAGCTGAGAAGATTGTTGATTTTCTGGGCGAAAATGCATTGGACAAAATCGCCAGCCAGCATGAATTATTGACAGAAATAAAAGGAATTTCTCCGACAAAGGCCCAGGCAATTGCTGATCAGCTTCGCTCACATTCGGCCCTGGAACAGGCGATGGTTTATTTGTACCAGTTTGGCATTGGTCCTTCCCTGGCGTTAAAAATTGTGCAAACCTACAAGCATGAAACGATTTCGCTGATCAAGGAAAATCCCTATCGGATGATCGAGGAAATTGAAGGGATTGGTTTCCGAAGAGCTGATGAGATTGCCAAAGTTCAGGGGTTGTCGGAAGATGCGCCTGAACGTTTTCAAGCTGCCGTCTTGTATGCGTTGAAAGAAGCTTCCATGACCCAGGGGCATGTTTATGTGACATGGGATCAGATAAATACGGTGGTAAATGGCCTGTTGGGAGAAGAGGCGGATGAATGGTTTCCCAACGCAAAGCGCCAGGTTTATATCCAGTATTTGCTGGATGACGACCGGATCATCTGTGAGGAAGACCGGTATTATCTGCCTTCTCTGTATTATGCCGAGTATGGGCTGGCCATGCGTGTCAAGCAGTTTCTGGAACAGTCATTTGACCCGGATTATTCAGCGGCGGACATTTATGGAAAAATCGGCGAGATAGAAGAAGAGTTGTCAGTATGTTATGCGGATAAACAGAGGGATGCTTTGTTAACAGCCATGTCTTCCCCATTCATGATTCTGACAGGCGGGCCGGGGACAGGAAAAACGACTGTTATAAAAGGGATTTGCCAGTTGTTTTCCCGCTTGCACGAAGTTTCAATTGATCCGGATGATTACAAAGGAAAGGATCAGCCATTTCCAATCCGACTTGTGGCTCCCACCGGACGGGCAGCAAAACGGATGTCGGAAACAACCGGGCTCCCGGCGATGACGATTCACCGTTTGCTGGGATGGAAGGGAGAATTTTTCGAGCATAATGCCGATGATCCTGTTGAAGGAAGCCTGTTAATTGTGGATGAGGTTTCAATGCTGGATATCTGGTTGGCCAATTCGCTTTTTCGTGCAATTCCCGAAGGAATGCAAGTTATTCTGGTAGGAGATCAGGATCAGCTTCCTTCCGTGGGGCCTGGACAGGTATTATATCATCTGCTTCAGGTGAAGAATATTCCTCGCGTGGAGCTGACAGAAATATTTCGCCAGGCAGAGGGCTCCTCGATTATTGAGTTGGCGCATACTATGAAACGTGGTGAAGTTCCTGACAATTTATTGAAACCACAGCCGGACAGGCGTTTTTTCGAATGCAGAAAAGAACAGGCGTTATCCGTGGTCGTGCAAACTGTCGTGAATGCGGTTAAAAAAGGATATACCCTGTTTGATGTTCAGGTACTGGCTCCTATTTACAAAGGACCGGTTGGGGTCAATAAAATCAACGAAGAGATTCAGGCCATTTTAAATCCTCCGCAAGAACAGAAAAAAGAGGTTTCCTGGGGAGATACCATATTCAGGCTTGGGGATAAGGTCTTGCAATTGGTTAATCATCCCGAGTACCCGGTTTATAACGGAGATATGGGGATTATTATTTCCATCGATGAGACAGCTTCAGGTGATCAGCCTGTCTTATGGGTCCAATATGACAGGCTGGAAGTACCGTATAAAAAAACACAATTGGGACAAATTTCCCTGGCTTATGCCTGTTCTGTCCATAAAGCACAGGGCTCTGAATTTGCAATAGTGGTATTTCCTGTTTTGTACGCTTTTCGACGAATGCTTGAGCGGAATTTGCTCTATACGGGGATTACGCGCAGCAAATCATATCTGATTATGTGCGGGGAACAGGGCGCATTGGTTGAAGGGTTGAAGAAACAGCGCGGAGAAGAGCGGAACAGTCGCCTCCAGGCTTTGATTGAGGAGGATTGGTAACAAGTACCCAACATTTCAGTCGGTATTTGGCCCATACTAAGGGATAGCGGGGAGGAGGCTGATTCCCTTGCGTAAATCCCAGGAAGTGATCGGGCTTTCCATCGTTCATTTACAAACAGGCAAGAAGTTGGGTACCGTCTGTGATCTCATGTTTGACGAACGGCAGAAATTAAAGGGTATCGTCCTGGAAGGAGGCAGTTTGTTTAAAAGACAGAAATTCATCCCGATAAATGATGTAGTTTCGATTGGGAAAGATGCAGTAGTTGTGGATAATGAGCAGCCTTCCCCAAATCCGCAGAATGAAAACTGGATGGGCTTGTATACGGGGCAGAAAAAGCTGAAGGGACGCACTATTTTAACAAACAGCGGATATGAAATGGGTTTTGTGGAAAATGTCTATTTCCTGGAAGAAGTGGGTACCCTGATAGGGTACGAACTTTCCGACGGGATTATCAATGACATTCGGGAAGGGCGGAAGTGGCTAAAAGCCACCAAGCCGCTGGTTTGGGGAGAAGATGTGATAATTGCATCTCCTGACCAGATCGAAGTCAAAGACGCAAGGTATTAAAGGAAGGGAATAGACATGCTGCGTTGTCCCAACTGCAATTCGCACGATTTGGGAAAAATCGGAACGAACCAGCTCTATTGCTGGCATTGTTTTATTGAGATAACAACTGTAAAAGACCAGATTGCCTCTGTTTATCAAGTAGAGGAAGATGGAACCCTGACTTCGCTAAATGACCTGTTTTTGGAGGAAAGCTCTCGCCTTTCTTATCTGGATTAACCCCACCAAAAGGAGGGAGCTCTTTGATGCGACAAGCAGCTTATACTCTGATTGCTGGCGGAGTACTGCTATTTGGCTTGAGAAGAATAATGGGAATGCGTCGCAGAAACAGATTTCAAAAGTTTATGCAGTCAATGATGCGCATGGTTCGGAAAAACAGATGGCTGAGCCGGGTAATGATGGAAGGGATGACAAAAAGGTTTATGCGCCGCCTCCAGATCGCCAAATAACCCCCGCACAAAGCCCCCGGTAAACAAGCCGGGGGTTTCAGATGGTAAAAAACATATATAAGAAGATTTTTTAGACTCCGTTCCGTCTCCGCCTTGCAAAGAAGCAGTCATGACGCTAAGCATTTACTTCCCAGGCGGGCTCAACTTGCTACGCTTAAACAGTTTCGCCCGTTTTCCCCGGAAGTAAATATTCTCGCTTGAGAGTAGCATTGACATCACTTCGCTTCTTAAAATCTCATCCCCAACTTTTGTTGACAAGCCGAAACCCCCGGTAAATAAGCCGGGAGTTTTAGTTTGAATAAGAATCAATAAAAGAAGACAAGTTTTAGGATTTTGTTTTGTCTTCACCTGCAAATAAGCGGCTGTGGACACCCCGGTGTTCGATTTCAGGCGGGCTCAAAACTTGCTACGCTCAAACAGTTTCACCCGTTTTCCCTGGAAGTAGATACTCTCGCATGAGAGCGGCCATTACTTCGCTTCTTAAAATCGCATCCTTACCCTTTGTTGACAAGCCGAACCCCCGGCAAACAAACCGGGAAAATTTTGTTTTTCATAAAATGAGACATGTTTCCGTATCTTATAAGTAAAAGCCGTATGGAGGTGCCGTCAGTGGAACAGTGGAAGTTCCCGGGATATTTGTACAGATCCATATTTGTACTGGTTCTGCTCGGCATCGTTTTTGTCATTATGCAGCTCAGTCCGTTAATTGCAAGCATATTGCTGTTTTTGAAAGCGGTGCTGGGTCCTTTTTTCATTGCCATGGTTATTTCATACTTATTAAACCCGGTTGTAAATATGTTGAGTCAGCGTTTTCTGCCGCGGACCCTGGCGGTTTTGTTTATTTACAGTATATTTATTACATCGCTGGTCATTGTCGCAATCAATACAATTCCTTTGCTGGAACACCAATTCAAGGAACTGGCCGAGCATTTGCCCCAGTGGAATGACCGGATCCAGGGCATGATCAGGGAATACAATGATCACAGCAATGAAATCCTGCCGCTCAGTGTAAAAGCAGGCATTGAGCAGTCCATGATGCGCCTGGAACATAAAATGACCGATTATGTTGAGAACATGATGAGCGGAATAGGCAGTACCATTAACCAGTTCTTTTTAGTACTGATCATCCCCTTTCTCTCTTTCTATATTTTAAAGGATATGAAATCGATTGAACGTACTATGTTAACCTTGCTTCCAAAAAACCAGCGCAAATCGATTATCCGTGTTTTGCGAGATGTGGATGAAGCCCTTGGCAACTATATCCGGGGCCAGTTTCTTGTTTGTCTGGTTGTGGGAGTATTTGCCTACATTGGCTATTTGATTGTCGGTTTGCCTTATGCATTGCTTTTGGCCGCTCTGGTGGCAGTGTTTAATGTGATCCCTTATCTGGGCCCCATTTTTGGAGTGATTCCTGCTCTCTTTGTAGCCTTTACCGTATCCGGGAAAATGGCGATTGGTGTGGTGGTCGTGAATCTTACAGTCCAATTGCTGGAGGGGAATATTATTTCACCGCAGATTGTAGGACGCAGTTTACATATGCATCCGCTGCTAATCATTTTTGCTCTGCTTGTCGGCGGAGAGATCGGGGGAGTTTTGGGGCTGCTTCTGGCTGTGCCCATTTTTGCGATGGGAAAAGTAATTGCCGAACATATAATTCAACAATTTATTGAACGAAAGGTTTGAAACGAAACGGATCAAGTTGTATAATGAAAATCAACTATAAAAAAGCAAAAGGCAACATGATGATGGAACCGAGTGGATTTGATCTCCGACAGAGAGGGAAGCTCTGCAGGCTGAAAGGCTTTCCCGGAACTGATGGATCCACAGCCAGTTCCGGAATGCAGTTAATTCCTGCCGGTGCTCTATTCACCGTTATCTTCAATGAAGTGACCGTGTTCATTGCCTGATGCCGCCAAAAGGCTGTAGGGATTTATATAATGCGGTAACTAGGGTGGTACCGCGAGATAACCTTCTCGTCCCTGTTGTGGACGAGAAGGTTTTTTCGTGCAGATAAGGAGGTAAATATATGAAAGCAAGTGAAATTCGCCGCAAATTTCTTGATTTCTTCGCTGAGAAAGGTCATAAGATTGAACCAAGTGCATCACTTATTCCCGTCGATGATCCGACTCTGTTATGGATTAACAGCGGAGTCGCCACATTGAAAAAATATTTTGATGGACGGGTTAAACCGGATAATCCCCGAATTGTCAATTCGCAAAAATCGATTCGTACCAATGACATTGAAAATGTGGGTTATACAGCCCGCCATCATACTTTTTTCGAGATGCTGGGCAATTTTTCGGTAGGTGATTACTTTAAGGAAGAAGCTATCATCTGGGCATGGGAATTTTTGACCGATCACAAATGGATGGGATTAAATCCGGATAAACTGTCTGTCACCATCCACCCGGAAGACGATGAAGCTTACCAGGTCTGGAAAGAAAAAATCGGATTACCGGATGAACGGATCGTTCGTCTGGAAGATAACTTTTGGGATATTGGAGAGGGGCCCAGCGGACCCAACACGGAAATTTTTTATGACCGTGGCGAAGCCTTGTGTGATCCCAACGATCCTGAATGTTATCCAGGTGGGGAGAATGAACGGTATCTGGAAATCTGGAATCTTGTATTTTCACAGTTTAACCATAATCCTGATGGCACATATACCCCCTTGCCCAAGAAAAACATTGACACAGGGATGGGCCTGGAGCGCATGGCATCAGTGATGCAGGATGTTCCGACCAACTATGATACAGATCTGTTTCAGCCTGTAATTCAGGCTACCTGTGACAAGGCAGGCGTGGTTTATGGAAAAGAGAAAAATACAGACATTGCCTTAAAAGTAATCGCTGACCATGTGCGCACGCTTGTCTTTGCTGTAGGTGATGGAGCCCTGCCGTCAAATGAAGGGCGCGGTTATGTCCTCCGCCGTTTGTTACGCCGTGCTGTCCGTTATGGACGCAAATTGGGAATTGAGCGTCCCTTCCTGTTTGAGTTAACCCCGATTGTAACGGATATTATGAAAGATTATTATCCGGAACCGGTGGAAAAACAGGTGTTTATTGAGCGGGTTATTAAAAATGAAGAGGAGAAATTCCTGGAAACTTTGACAGAAGGATTGCATATTCTTGAAGGTGTTATTGAAGAATTAAAAACCCGGGGAAAACAGGAAATCAGTGGGCAAGAAGCTTTTAAACTGTATGATACGTATGGCTTTCCGATTGATTTGACGGAAGAGATTGCCCGTGAACAGGGATTATCAGTCGACCACGAAGGTTTTGATCAGGAAATGGAAAGGCAACGGGAACGTGCACGCCTGGCACGGCAAGACACAGACAGCATGCAGGTGCAAGGCGGAGTACTCTCCGAACTGCAGGCTAAATCAAAATTTGTCGGTTATGAGCAAACGGAATATGAGACCACGGTTGCTGCGCTGATTCATGAAGACCAGCAAGTGGAGAGACTGACTGAAGGACAAAAAGGATTGCTAATTCTTGCTGAGACTCCTTTTTATGCGCAAAGCGGCGGCCAGGTATCCGATCAGGGGAGTATTTCATCTGCTGGAAACAGATTGAGGGTTGTTGACGTCCAGAAAGGGCCACGAGGCGAGCATATCCATTCAGTTGAGGTAGAAAGCGGAACAATCCGTGTGGGAGAAAAAGTGAAAGCGATGATTGATCAGTCTGAGCGTCAGGACACAATCAAAAACCACACTGCAACCCATCTGTTGCACCAAGCTTTAAAAGATGTGCTGGGCGATCATGTGAACCAGGCTGGATCCCTTGTTGCTCCAAATCGGCTACGGTTTGACTTTACCCATATCTCTGCGATGACTCCTGAAGAAATTATGCAAGTTGAACGATGTGTAAATGAACATATTTGGGAGAATACTAAGGTGGAAACCATGGTAAAGCCATTGGGTGAAGCAAAGGCAATGGGAGCTGTGGCGTTGTTTGGCGAAAAATATGGTGACATGGTTCGGGTAGTGCAAGTTGGCGGCTATAGCCTGGAACTTTGTGGAGGAACCCATGTGCAAAGAACCGGCGAAATCGGTTTGTTTAAAATTGTGAGTGAAAGCGGGATTGGCTCCGGAATCCGGCGCATTGAAGCAGTGACAGGTCGACATGCGTATCAATTTGTTGAAGAACGGATTGGATTGTTGTTAGAGACATCCAGGAATTTAAAATCGAAATTGCAGGATGTTCCCGAGCGTACCCGGCAATTGCAAAACCGGCTGAGAGAACTGGAAAGAGAAAATGAGTCGCTTACTGCCAGATTAAATCATTTGGCAGCTTCGAAACTGGCGGATCAGGTTCAGAAAGTAGAAGGAATTCCGGTTTTGACCGCCAAGGTGGAAGCGGGGGGAATGGATCAGCTGCGTTCCATGCTGGATGATTTACGGAAACTGATTGGCGAAGGTGTCATTGTGTTGGGTGCCACTCCCATGGGTAAAGTATCAATTGTCGCATCCGTTTCGCCTGAATATGTTAAAAAAGGAATCCATGCCGGGAAACTGGTGAAAGAAGTTGCCCAAAAATGCGGAGGCGGTGGAGGAGGTCGTCCGGATATGGCCCAGGCAGGAGGAAAAAAACCTGAGTTGTTGCCATCAGCTTTGGGTGGAGTTGTCGAGTGGATTGAACAGCAAATCAATTTGAAAAACAAAGGATAATATCAGGTGAAGAGCGAAGAATTAAGAAAGCGGATCTTCCAACACAGAGAGGTGTGATCATCCATGGATGAAACGATGAAGTTCAAATTTCATGGTGGGGATGATAACGACCCGAAGGAAATTTTGTTTCATGTTTATGAGGCCTTGAAAGAGAAAGGCTATAATCCGATCAATCAGATTGTAGGGTATCTCATTTCAGGAGATCCGGCTTATATTCCTCGCCATAAGAACGCGCGAACCTTGATACGTAAACTGGAACGTGATGAATTGATTGAGGAACTTGTCACGTATTATTTGGAAACGAAAAAATAGAAAGGTATCAATGAAATGGACTCGGATGATTTTGCCCCAATGCATATAGATGAACGATCCCGGATTCTTGGTTTGGACATTGGAGACCGAAGGATTGGCGTGGCTGTCAGTGATTTGTTTGGATGGACGGCACAAGGAGTAAGAGTAATTGATCGCAAGGGCAGGAATTGGTTACAAGAATTGGATCAGATTGTGGAAGACTATCAGGTAAAGGAACTGGTTGTCGGTTTGCCGCGTAACATGAATGGAACTGTCGGATTGCGCGGGGAATTGTGCGAGCAACTGGCTGAACAATTAAAAGAGCGTTATGCTTGTCCAGTGCATCTTTGGGACGAACGCCTGTCAACCGTGGCGGCAGAACGAACTCTGATTGATGCAGATCTTTCCCGCCGCAAACGTAAGAAAGTCATCGACCAAATGGCTGCGACATGGATATTGCAAGGATATTTAGATGCTTTGAGGAGGCAATCAAAATGACACATACACACGATCCGGAATATTTGATGATCCCTACTGAGGACGGGAAAGAGGAGAAATTTGAGATTCTGTATCTCTTTGATCATGATGAAACCGGGAAGAGTTACATTTTTGTAACTCCGGCAGATAAGGGAGATCATGAGGAGGAGCCCTATCAGGAAGTGTTGGCTTTTCGATACAAAGAAGAAGATAATGGAAACCTGACTCTGGAAATGATCGAGGAAGAAAATCAGGCAGAATGGGATATGGTGGAAGAAGTTTTCAACACTTTGATAAGTGAGATGGAAGAAGGGGACGTCCCTAATGAACAGCAATGATCAGATTTTTACTGGTGCAAGGGAAGTAAACATCTTGCGGCAGCAGTTTCCTGATCAAACTGTAAAGGATGTTCCCGGAGAGAACGCGGGTAAACCGTTTCGTGTTGTTAGCGAAGTGGAGGTAAATGGACGACACTATGCCCTTCTGCAAAAGGATGGCGATCATCCGGATAACGTTCATTTATTTTATGTTAATCAGGGTCGGATCGAAGAGATTGAGGACGAGTTGGAATGGGAAAATATAGTGGATGCGGTTGACGAAATGTTATATTTTAATGACTTTCAATAAAAACGGGGGCAACCCCGTTTTCTTTTTGCCAAACTGTGCTAACATTAAGTAGGGTTTCTTAAAATAGATAAGAGATTTAACCGAAAAAGGAGTCCACGTCTAATGAACTGGTTTTGGCGAATCTTCTTTACCATCGCGCTGCTGATTGGGTGGGGGATTTTAGGCTATCTCTTCATGAATTTTACCTTGGACTCGCCTGAAAGAACCGAACCAGTAGCGATAGAGATCCCTGAAAAAACTTCATTAAAACAAGTTGGGAAACTATTGGAAGAAAAAAAGCTGATTCGCAGGTCGTATCTCTTCAGCTTTTATGTTTTTTTGCAGGACAAGACCAACTTGCAGGCCGGGAATTATCTGATTAAACCAAATGAAGATATTGATAGCATGTTGGAGAAGTTTTCCACAGGAAAAGAAAATGTGATCAGAGTGACCATTCCGGAGGGCTGGGATGCGACAAAAATTGCCACCCGTCTGGATCAGGAAAAAGAGGAGTTTGATAAAGAGAAATTTCTGTCTTTATTAAACAATAAGGAACCAAAATATAACTTTGAGATGGAAATCTCCCAAAATACAAATCGCCCATACAAGCTGGAGGGTTATTTGTTTCCGAGTACGTATGATATTCCCATGAATGCCTCAGAAGAAGACATAATCAATATCATGTTGGGGCAGTTTGCGAACCACGTGGAGAAGTTACAGATCCGAAAGCAGCTTGATGATAAGTTGCCAGGCTTTGACATGACTCTGGATAGACTTGTTACAGTAGCATCTTTGATAGAAAGAGAAGGTAAGGCGAAGGGGGAATATTCCCGCATCGCCGGAGTAATTTATAACCGATTAGCAAGTACAGATAATCAAAAATTGAGAATTGATGCGACCTTTTTGTATATTACCCGGTTAAAGGATGAATGGAAAGATGTACCCTTTCATCAGCTGAAATATAGGGAGCATCCATATAATACATACATTGTCAAAGGTTTGCCTCCCGGCCCGATAGCAAATCCTGGGGAGCAGGCTTTGAAGGCAGCTTTGAATCCAGAGAATCACGAGTACGAATATTATGTAACCAAAGGCGATGGAACCGGGACTCACTACTTTGCAGAAACGTATTCCCAGCATAACCGGAATGTGAAAATGAGCAACGCCAATGAACAGAAACGAAAAAAAGAAACTCAGGATTGAAAATAAAAGGCTCTTGCTTTGTGGCTATAGCCACGGAGTAAGAGCTGATTTATCAGGGAACAGGAAAAATCAATACTTTTGTCGGTATGTAAACGAATCGACAAAACAATGTGCCCCGGTTTGCTAAAATCTCTGGCATGGATTTTAATTCAACCGTTTGCGCAGAACAGGGTTTGAAACGGGAAAACTGTCAGTCTTATGAGTTGATTTGGAATGAGGGTGCGTGATTCTCCCGAATTGTTTCCCTTATATTTTTCGTAAAACGATGCGTAATTTTTTATAAAATACTATACAATTTTGTCCGAAAAGTTACATTATATATGAAATGGGAGCTTTTCTACAGATTACATTTTATAATAATAATAAAGAGATATTGAAAAATCTTGTTGCAATCTTGATCGTTGCAAGAAATGTGGCAATGTCGATGCCAAATTAAATATTGGCAAAAACGGAGAGATCCAGGAAAAGCCAAAAACATGGTACCTGTCGTCACCAAGGAAGGCGGAGAAAAAACGCGTCAGTCAAATAAAGAACAAAGTGAAATTTCAATTTCTGAAGCCTGGTGAAGAGCTGAAGGTGGAAATTGCAGCATTCTGTCACTATTTATGAATATTGCAACCTGTATGGACTCTGAAACACTGGTTTTTTAATCGGCATTTGGAAAAGTCCGGTTGGTATTTTAATAATTTTTAAAAGGGGTATGCTTAAAATGGCTGTTGAAAACGCAATGACTTCAGAGTTCCTTCATTCCGCATTTGGTGGAGAAAGTATGGCACAGGCACGTTATTTAATCTGGAGTGACATCGCCGAAAAAGAAGGTTTCCCGAATGTAGCGAGATTGTTCCGCGCTATTGCCTGCGCTGAACAGGTGCACGCAAACAACCACTTTCGGGTCATCGGCGGAGATACTTCCGATGCTTCTGTAACGGCTGGTGGTGTCTTTGGTGTCGGGAAAACCGCGGAAAATTTGCAAGGTGCAATCAATGGAGAGCTTCACGAGGTCAATCAAATGTATCCGGTGTATCTGAATGCGGCAGAACTTCAGAACGAAACTGGTGCCAAGCGTTCTTTCTATTTTGCCCTGGAAGCGGAAAAAATTCACGCAAAGCTTTTTCAGCAGGCTCTGGATGCTGTCAAGGCGGGAAAAGATTTGGAAGTAGGGAAAATCTATATTTGTCCTGTATGCGGACACACGGTTCTTGAGGCCGCGCCCGATAAATGTCCAATCTGTGGGGTAAGACAGGAAAAATATATAGAATTCTAATTTTTAGCAGGTTTTGATAACAGAAAAATATATTATTTCCAGAAAAGATTAAGGGACTGCCATTAAAAAAGGCAGCCCTTTTGTGTAACGCTGATATTGCATACTTAGCCAAATTCATTACGTAAATAATCATTCGGTTGTTTTTTCAACCAGCCATTTTGTCTTTTAAGAGAAAACCGTCTGGATCGGGGCAGCCTTGTAGTCGGTAGCGTGCCTGGCCGATGGTTCTGTAAGGACTTTTTTATGACGAAGTTTAAGTAATACTTTCAAAAAGAAGTATACCCCGCTTTCATCCTGTCGATGCTGATGAAAGAACGGGGTGTAGAGATGTGAAATACAAATGGAGAAGTGTTGCAGTCAGTTTCGTGTTTGTTTTGTTATTTGTCGGGATTTTGGCTCGGCTTTATATGATTCAGGTCTCCTCTACGCGCTCTTTTCAGATTGTAAATGAGCAAGTCGATTTGATCGCAACGGCGCAAACCAGCCAAAGCAAAGAGATTGTTATCCAAAGCGGACGCGGTTCCATTCTGGATCGGAACGGAAAGCCTTTTGTGGGGGGGGAGGACTGGCATCTGCTTGTTTTTCCGCAAAGTGAAAAGCAATTGCGTCTCCATGCTGACCAGTTCAGGAAAATTTCCGGGATCATTAATTATCCTTATTGGGCATTTCACCAACAATTACTTCATCTGAAAGCACCTGTCATTTTGTCAGGGATGAACGGCGAAGAAATCACGCTTTCTCCTTTGGAACGGGAAACAATAAAAACATTGCGCATTCCCGGAGTGATGGTGGTACAATCGGATCAGCGGATGACGCTGAACCAGCTGGCTGAACAAGTGATTGGTCAAGTGGCCCGCAGCCCGCTACTCCTTAAAAAATGGTATTCTGACAAAATAAAGAACCAACATTGGCACCCGGAATCATTAATCGGAATTTCAGGGTTGGAACAGGCATTTGAGCCTTTTTTGCATGGTGAAGAAGAGCAGTTGCTGATTTATACCGCTGCCAGAACTGGCAAACCGTTGAATGGAATGCAAATGACCAGGAAAAATACAAATCGTGTTGAAGAAGATCCGCCTAAGACACTTGTTACAACGTTGGATAAAGAAATCCAGCAAAAGGTGGAAAAAATCTTGCGGGAAGAAAAAGTTGATGACGGGGCAGTCGTAGTTCAGGAAATCAAATCGGGAGATATTTT
>CBEULT010000019.1:0-60039 GCA_965544045.1 uncultured Thermoactinomyces sp. | reverse complement strand
TTTCGCCTCCTAATTATAACTTAGCTTTTGTCTGGGGGCTCAGGGGTTCAGTATATGTCATATATTGAGATATATAACTGATTATTTTTGAACAGTTAAATATCATGTCACGTGTATTGGCTTTTTGACGGATTTCTCCATTAACCGTGCATACTATTTCAAGATTATCTGGATCAGATAGTTCATCAGTTGTTACAATAAACGGACCAATCGGAGCGAACCCGTCACATGTTTTTCCCAATAACCATTGACCCGTTCTCATTTGGAGATCTCTGGCTGATAAGTCATTAGCTACGCTGTAACCAAATACATAGGATAATGCATCCTTTTCAGCCACATTTCTGGCTGTTTTCCCAATGACAACTGCTAATTCGGCTTCATAGTCAAACTTTTCAGCTGTTTTTGGAAGCTTAACCTTATTCTTGTGTCCCGTTAATGTATTATTGAATTTACTGAATAAAACCGGAAAAGATGGGATCTCCATATTGGATTCTTTCGCATGGCTAATATAATTGAGACCCACGCAAATAATTTTTTCAGGGTTGGATAAAACAGATGCAAATTCAATCTTGTCTTCATCCAAATAATGATAGTTTTCCGGATTGATAACATGTATTATCTTATAAATTTCTTTAAGACCGTTTTCACCACTTTGAATCAGATCCTCCATTTTTACAGGCAAGTCTTTACTGAATTGAAAAGAAACTTCAGCGATATCAATAATTCCTTCACTCGTTTTTACACCTATACTTGTACCGTTCCCCTTTTTGATATTTAATAATTTCATACTGTTTAAATGCCTCCATGACTAATTTAAAAACTATATAAGTATTCTCCGAACAGTATGTTATTTCATTTATTTAAATATAAAATATTTGCAGTTTGCCTTGTTACCTTACACTTAGACTAAAACGGGGCATGTATTTTTTTCATTAATATCCTGATTGATACCGTTTGTTTATCAGTGGCTTGTAATAAAGGTTTTTTACAATAGTCCTCTAACTCTATTCCTTTTAACATCATAGATTTTTTTAAGATTGGAATGAATGGTTTTCCGATTTCATAAAGTTCAGACAGTTCGTCAACAGTCTCCTGGATTTTAGATACCTTTTGCATGTCTTTGGCATTGATGGCTTTTACCCAGTCTACGAAAATTTCCGGATAAAGATTGGAAAGACCTCCGATACAGCCACTGCCACCACTAAGAATATTATGAGCAAAATTTTCTTCAAAACCGGAGTATACTTCGAAATCAGGAAATTCATTCTGTACTGTTTTAATTAACTTGCGTGTGTGTCCCATTTCAGAAACAGTATCTTTACAACCAACAATGTTTTTATGTTTTCTTAAAAGGTTGAGTGTTACTTCTGGTGTTAAATCATGTCCTGTTCTGTCCGGATAATTATATAAATAAATATTGCCTTCCACGGATTCGGCTATCTGATCATAAAAATACTCAACACTTTCATTGGAAAGAGCAAAATAATACGGGCTGATAACCATAACTGCATCAGCACCAGCTGCAAGAGCATAATTGGAAAGCTCAACGGTGTCTTCAACTGTCATACAACTTGATCCAATATAAACCTTGGTCCTTTTATTTACATACTGAACAACAAGGTCAATCAATTCTTTCCTTTTTTCCATGGACATCGCAAAAAATTCACCTGTACTGCCCATAATAACCAGTCCATCTATTCCGGATTGAATAAGATAATCATATATATTTTGATTTGCCTTGCGATCTATATTTCCATATCTATCAAAGGCTGTTACAACCGGCGTTAAAAACTTGGCTGTTTTCATACAAACTTGCTCCTTTAATAAAGCAAACTTTTTACAAGCCTGCTTTTAAAATTTTTATACACATTCTGCGTTAATTTATAAAATTCACTTCATTGTATTATACATAGTTACAAAGTCTGGCTATAGCAATTTCGTTATATCCCAATGATTCAGCCTTGGTATGTTTTCCGCTGGCCACTTCTGCTACTTCTTGCAAAAGCTCTTCACCAAGTTCTTCCAATGACTGTGGTCCATAAATTACTGGACTTGCATCAAAGTCAATGTTATCAACCATATTTGCATAAGTAAGTTTATTACCCGTAATTTTAATAACTGGTGCAACAGGATTTCCTGTTGGTGTTCCACGTCCTGTTGAGAAGACAATAATTTGTGCTCCTCCAGCAACCATGCCTGCTACCGAGGAAGGGTCATTTCCTGGGGTGTCCATAATAACAAGACCTTTCTCACTAATCTGTTTTGCATAATCATATACGGCTGTAACTTTTGTATGACCGCCTTTATGTATGCAACCAAGCGATTTCTCTTCAAGAGTTGTAAGCCCACCTGCTTTATTTCCAGGTGATGGATTACCTTCTCTTATTTCTTCTCCGACCAACTGTAAAGCTTTTTCATACCGGTGAACAATTTCAAGGATACGATCCCTGACTTCTTCAGTTTTAGCGCGTTGTGCCAATAGATGTTCGGCCCCAATAAACTCAGTTGTTTCTGACAGAATCGAAGTTGCCCCAAGTGCAACCAAGCGGTCACTTAAATCGCCGATCAGAGGATTTGAAGCTAACCCGCTTGTTGGATCAGAGCCGCCGCATTCAGTACCTATAATCAATTCTGAGACAGGGTATTCTTCTCTTTGAAGCATACTTGCTTCCTGTACCATTTTTCTGGCTGCACGTACGGCTTTTTCAATAGTAGTTAAAGTTCCGCCATTTTCTTGAATGATAAATTGTTCCATGGGTTTGTTGGTTCTTTCTTTGATCGCCTTAACGACTAAATCCATTTGACAGTTTTCACAGCCGAGCGATACGACAATTGTTCCGTAAATGTTAGGGTTTGCAGCAAAACCTGCCATAATATCCATAGTCAAAATTTGATCTCCCGCCACCTGGGAACAGCCGTTTTGGTTATTAAATGTTACGGTCCCTTCAACTTGTGACGCAATAATTCTGGCAGTATCTGAAGCACAAATACTTGCGGGTAAAATCAATACATGGTTGCGAACTCCTACTCTGCCATCCGGTCTTCTGTATCCATAAAAATTCATTAAAAGTTCCCTCCTGTTTGTAATAGTTGAAACATATAGAGAAAAAACGATTATTTTCAGATTTAAGATATGTCAGTCTATAGGTAAAGAACTGGATATATTACTGTTAAACAAGTTTTCCCAACTGTTCTCTGCGGCTTTCAACATTGTGTTCGTGTACATGCTGCCCTGTTTTTATATCAGATGCTGCTACCCCAATATGCTGTCCATATTTAACAACAAACTGCCCTTTTGCAATATCCGTGATTGCGACTTTATGATAGATTTGGATATTATCAATGGCTGTAACAGTCACCAAAGTATTGTCATTTCTCTTATATGTTATTTCCTTGCCTTTTTGAATAGGCTCTATCACAACGATTACATTATCTTTCTTATTAATTATTACAGAATTTATCATTTTAATCACTCCTTCAAAAAGTATTTAATCTTTTATAGCAAAAAAATTATGCAGATTTTTCTACCTGGTTATATTGCCGGCCTGGTAAAGGGAATTTAGGGCATCCATATTTTTTGGCCCACCAGTTAGTAATAATTGGAACCAAAATAGCTGTTAATACAGCAGATGCTGCGACTTGTGTAGTGGCGGTAGCAACATACGGCTGCCATACCGGGTCAATTAAAGCAACCGCCGCCGGAACAGCAACTGCGTTTCCTGCTGTTGTTGCAACTGCCCAGCCTGCATATCCGGGACGCTTGCCAATAAATTTGTCACAAGCCACAATGAAAGCGCCGCCAATAAAGACAGTGATTAAACCAAGCAAGATTCCCTGAACCCCACCTTTGAAAATATTGGTGATATTAATTCCGGCTCCCAATGTAAAACCAACAAACGGAATAAGAATACCGCCGGCTGGAGCAAAGAAATCCTTTACTCCTTTATCGATATTCCCTAAAATCATTCCGACAAGGATCGGTACAATAGCAGCAATAAGGGAAATAAACGGGATTTCAGCCATTCCTGATGCACCCAGGGCAACCAGTGTTAGAAATGGCCCATCGTTTATGGTTAATAGAGCCATACTTGCAGCATCTGTTTCATCGCCGTATTCCTTCATTAAAGAAAGATAAACACTACCATTACTGTTGGTTACAGCACTGATGAAAGATAGCGTTGTTAAACCAGCAATACCGGCTAATCCGAAAATTTTACCGACCGCAATCCCGATGGCAGATCCGATGATAAATTTTGAAACCAGTAAAATTCCACCACGTTTTAAAACCTTTGGCATTTCCTTGAATTGCAATTCAGTTCCTAAACAGAATAATTGAATTCCTATTGCAGTAGCAGCACCTGCGCTGGTAAATGTTGCCGTAGTAAAAGATCCGATATTTACGATTTGAGGAAAAAACGTGTTAATGATCGAAGCAATAAGCATCGGAACAATCATCATTCCTGCAGGTACCTTTTTTAAGAAATTCATTATCATTGTTTAATCCCTCCCTCTATAAAACAAGTTCTTCAATATTTCATTTTCAACGGATTTCAAAGTTAAGTATGAGTATATAAGTAAATATATTCAATGGATGTATATAAAAGGAAATAAAAGATTCTACTTAAATAGGGTTTTCCCTTGTTTAAAAATAATGTGAACAGTTATGGACCTGTAAAAATAGCCCAAAGCATGTAACCGATCACAACTCACAGTGTTGGCGTTCCTTCATTCCTTTGTTCTGCCGGTCCCTTATGTACTTCTAAATCAAACTTGCTAAAACCAAAAAATAATTTTTCTTTTGTAGTTGAATTATGTGAGGTTTATATTTAATAGGGTTCTTTCGTTCGTATATACGAATATTAATCGTTATTACGAATTGCGCACTAAGATACTATCACCCGCTTTTTCCTGTGTAAATATCATTGCAATTGTTTTCACATGAATGACATATTTACAGTTTTACTAATCATTTCTAATCAGCATTGCGTAAAGCCTGTTTGATACACCTAAAAGTTTTTGTTAATATATAATAAATATTTTATATTATTTGATTGGTGGCTTTTTAAAATGAAACCAACATCAACTGCACATAAACCCACCGAACGGGTGTTGAATATTTTGCAACTTTTATCAACAAACCCTGAAGGTTTTACTTTAACTGAAATTGCCGAGGCTATACAGGCTCCCAAAAGCACTATTTTTCCTGTTATACAGACTATGTTGGAACGTAGATTTATTTCCTTAAACAAGTCGACTTTAAAATATTCAATCGGGATTTCTGCCTTTTGTATTGGAGCCTCCTATTCAAGTGGTAAAAATGTTTTAGACTTTATAAAAAAAGAAATGGAATATATCGTTGGTAAAATTAATGAAACCTGCCAAATGGGAATTCTTGATGGAGGCAATGTACTATACGTTTTAAAGGAAGATTCTATGCGGACAGATATTCGGCTTGTTTCGCATATCGGAAAACGTCTTCCAGCTTACTGTACAGCAATAGGAAAGGCCTTGTTACAAGAGTATGATCTAGAAGAATTAAAAGCTTTGTATCCTGATGGTTTAAAACCGATGACTGAAAAAACAATAACTGATTTTGAAGTCTTGGCAGAACAATTGAAGAAAATTAATGAGGATAAAATTGCAACGGATTTTGAGGAAGTAACCAAATATCTGGTTTGCCTGGCAGTTCCGCTATCGGCGCAGGGAAAAACGATTGCATCTATTAGTATTAGTCTTCCAATATTCCGTGCAACTGAGGAAAAGGTAAACCTGGCTAAACAATTGTTACTAAATGCAAAAGAGAAAATCGAAACTTACTTTTCCGCTATTCATGCAGATTTAGATAGTTTTGTTTTAACAGATAGAACTAATTTAATTGAAAAGTTCTTAGGTTTTTAAATAAAGAACACTATAGATTGGACGTTTAAAAGTCTAACTATAATGTTCTTTTTTTACACCCGATACTTCTGCGATTTTATAAATCAACTATTTTTTTCGGATTTGTGTTTTCCAAAACCAGTTAATAGGTTCCGTGATAGCGGAGCTCTTTTTTTATCAAAAACAAACTGCTTATGCCAGTAATCAGAGTAGAACTAAAATTTGGTTGTGTTTAACAAGGAGATATGCTGATGTCTACTTTGATGTTACTTATATGAAAACAGATTTTTTCATAAACAAAAATGTACCTGGCGTTACCGAATATTTTGATTGACTTTTTTTCTTCAAACGTGCACAGTGCGGGGTAAAATGCAGACGCAAACAAAAAAAATGACCGGCTTTCCGTATGTTAAAAGCCGGTTTGTTTTTTGATTTTCGTCAGTCAATTGTGAGTCAATTGTGATCATCAAATGTCGTCGTTTGCGGCATAAGGGAAGGGGTAATTTTCAAGAGAGGCACTTGTTTCCTTGGATGTATCAAAGATAATTTCAATATCTTTCATACCTAGAGCACGCAAAATGCGGTCATAGGTTTCGGAGGAAATTCCGATGGACCCGCCCTCAATCCGGGAAATAACCGATTGGTGCATAGGCTGTCCGGTTGTTTTCTGAACAAGCTGGGCAAGTTCTTTTTGCGTCAGGTTCAGTTCGATCCGCCGGGCAAAAATCGCTCTTCCCATCAAACGCGAAAAGCTGTAGACAGTCTCTTTGACGCCAGGTACACTTTCCAGAAGCTCCGTGAGTTCCTCATGATTTTGTGGATCGCTCATACCAATCCCCCATTTGCACATATTTGGTCGGACAGCGCAGAAAGTCTTTATAGATATCCACGGCTTCTTTAACGATATCATCCAATCCTGGAGGCGAAGTTTGCCTTTTGATCACGGCATTGGTGACAAATACATACTCCCTTCCTTGATAAAAATGGGTAAACAATACCATACGAAATGCATAGCCGGTTGGGTAGGAACCTGTATTGACCCGGAATTCGGCCAGTGGGAAATTGTATTCCAGCCTTTTTAACAATTCCACCCTGATGGATTTTCCGGTTGGCGTTTCTATGGTAAACGGCTGTTCATTAATAAGTTTCCATGGCGGGATACCTGTTTTTTCAATTGCCTTGAGCCCGTTTGTAATCTCAATCGCCATTCTGGTAAAATCGGGATTGCCCTGCTTCGCAACCATAGCGATATTCGCGATAAACTGCAATGCCGGTTGGGTTCCGTCTTCCCGACGCACATATATAAACTTTATCTTACCCATATTATATAATAAAATAATCATCAGTTTCCAGAAAACTTATGATTATTTTATTATAGCCCCCCTCCTTTACGGGAAAGTAACCTCAATATCCAGATTTTTTGCTGATAATGTATTTCCCCCTCTCCTCTTTAAAAGGTTCGTTATTTAAATTTCACTGTCAACCAAAGTTGAAGAAGTGATTTAAAGAGGCAAAGCAAGATAAAGACGGAACAGAGTTCTTGTCATTCTGTATATGTGTTTAACAATCTGTTATTTAATTATTTAAATATATCTTTCGTATATCCTTCAAAAATTAACTTTCAAAAAAATGTCAATCTGGAAACCTGCTAAAAGTTTCTATTTGAAACAGCGAGATTAACAGTCGTCTGACCGGATGGTTCCGTAATATTGTCAAAAATTGATCGGTTTTTTGGCAACAGTTCCAAATATCTTTATACTATACCTGAAATTTTTGTGACGTGTTATCAAGAAAATTGATAAATGAAGGAAAACGATGCAATTCGTTGAAAAGGAAAAATAAAAAGGGTATCAATGAAAAATGAAAATATTGTGTTTAGCAGAAACATGTTCCGATCCAAATTGAATTCATACAATTGAGACAAAGAGGAGGAAAGGGGCAGATCCATGTGTTTGGTACTCTTTCAGAAGGGGTATGGAAGCGGTTTGTACAAGAAGGTGTACTGGACGACTCACGGTTAAAAAAATCAGTCTCAGATTCCTGGCTGCGATGCAAGAAAAAAGGTGTCAACCCGCATTTGGGGGAGGGAAAGCAGGTTCTGTCCGGCGAATCTTTTTGCCGTTTGCGTAAAAAAAGCGCTTTACTCCTTGATATTGCAGAACCTTACATGGAGAAAATGTTTAATTATCTCAAAGGTACTCATTCTATTATTTTATTAATTGACCCGCAAGGATTTGTCCTGACTGCAAAAGGAGATAAAGATATAAAGTGGCTCGCCCGGAACATCAACTTTGTTGAAGGGGTGAAATGGACGGAGGAGGAAGTGGGAACAAATGCGATCGGGATCTCAATGGTGACAAAAGAACCTGCAATGGTGGCCGGCTCAGAACACTATGCCCTTGCGTCCCAAGAGTGGTCCTGTGCGGCTGCCCCCATCCGAAACGAGGAAGGAGAACTGCTGGGGGTAATCAATATATCCAGTCCGGTTCAGCATCATCAGCCTTTTACTCTTGCGACAGTGGTGTCCGGTTCACACGCAATTGAAACTGAATTGAAACTCCGCCAACAGAAAGACAATCAGGAACTGCTGTTGCAATCTTTTAATCTGGCAGAGACAAAATACCCCGCAATTATTTGCAACAACAGGGAAGAAATTGTCTGTGCCAGCCGTGGTGTAGAACCAAGTCTTGGAAAGTCGGGAAAGATATTTATCGAGGATTTAAAAGAATTTGGATTTCTGAAAAGGAAATGCACTCCAGTATACTCAGCACGTCATGGCGGGAAGATCGGCTTTTACATTGATCTGAAATACGCAAACCGGACTGTGGAGATTGAGGGTGCCAAAAAAACTTTTGTTTCTGTCCGTTTTCCCGGGGAAACGGGAACGAGCAAAGCATTTGCGCAAACCTTGCAAGATGTTGGCCGGGTGGCTGGCACAAAAGCGAATGTCTATATTTTTGGAGAGAGCGGAACGGGAAAAGAGCTGATTGCCCGTGCTGTCCATCAAAACAGCACTTATAAAGATGGCCCTTTTGTGGCAGTCAACTGTGGGGCAATTCCCCGTGATTTGATGGAAAGCGAATTGTTTGGTTATGTAAAAGGCGCATTTACCGGTGCACAAAGCCAGGGATACCAGGGGAAATTTGAACAGGCGAATCATGGAACCATTTTTCTTGATGAAATTGGTGAGCTTCCCCCGTCCATGCAGGTTGCGCTGTTACGTGTCCTGCAAGAGAAAAAGGTTACACCGATTGGCAGCAAAAAAGCGATTGCCCTGGATCTCCGCGTAATTACTGCAACGAATCGCGATCTCCGTCAAATGGTGCAGGAAGGGAATTTTCGCAAAGATCTTTTTTACCGCTTTTATGTTTTTCCGATCCATGTTCCAGCTCTGCGTGAACGAAAGGAGGACATTCCCAGCCTGATCCGCTATTATTGCCGGGAAAATGGCTGGGATGTGGAAATACCGGATAAATTGATGGAAAAAATGGTCAACTATGATTGGCCAGGAAATATTCGGGAACTTTTTAATGTGTTGGAAAGGATCCGTATCCTCTCTGACGGGAGGACACCAGATCCAGTTCTTGTTGACCAGTTTCCACGACAGTATTGGTTAAATGATACAGATGGGGCAAAGAAGGAAAAAACTCTTTCCTTCCGTGAAGAAGTACAAATGCAGGAAATGATGGACGCGCTCAAAAAAACAGGCGGAAATGTTTCTGCAGCAGCCAGAATGTTAGATATTCCCCGCAGTACATTTTACCGCAGGCTCAAAAAGTACGGGTTATAATCTGTGTTACTCAGGTATAATGTGGATTGAGCTTGTCGATAAGGTGAAGTGGAACGGAGTCCTGAAAATTGCCTTTCCACATGTTTTTATACAGTTGGAAACCATGTCACTCAGGTGTGACGTGGTTTTTTGTTTTTACAAAACGGGACAACATGGGACAGGTATTTCATTCTGTCCCAATGTGCCATTGCTCCCGCACCGCAAAAAAACTTGAAGTACAAGTAGGATTTATTTGGCATTGAATTTGCAATAAAAGTAATTGCCAGGTACTTGAAAGATGTTGCGGATTTCCGGGATTTAAAAGCCCGGTTAACAATTGAATTGCCAGCTCAATTTTCCAGACAGTTGGTTTGGGCGACTCAATGCTGGCGACATCTTTTCAAATACCTGTTAAAACAGCCTGGATGAAATGGGAAATACAAGTTTAATGAAAGTCAGGGGGAGTTCATAATGAAATCGGTTGATCCGAAAAATCTGTTGTTTTCTCGTGAGAAAGCAGCGTGGATGTATCAGAAAATGGTGGAGATCAGAAAATTTGAAGACCGTGTACATGAATTGTTTATGAAAGGCAAATTGCCTGGGTTTGTCCATCTGTATGCCGGGGAGGAAGCGGTCGCCGTTGGTGTCTGCGCCTGTCTCAGCGATCGGGATTACATTACCAGCACACATCGTGGTCACGGGCACTGTATTGCGAAAGAGTGTGACTTGAACGGCATGATGGCTGAGATTTACGGGAAAGCGACCGGTTTATGCAAAGGTAAAGGCGGTTCCATGCATATCGCTGATCTGGAGAAAGGGATACTCGGTGCGAACGGAATTGTCGGCGGAGGTTTTCCGCTGGCAGTAGGCGCTGCACTTACAGCCAAATTAAAACAGACAGACAATGTAACAGTCTGTTTCTTCGGGGACGGGGCCAACAATCAGGGGACATTCCATGAGGCGGTGAATCTGGCTGCCATTTGGAAATTGCCGGTCATTTTTGTAGCCGAAAATAACAATTATGCGGAAGCTACCCCGTTTTCCTATGCTTCCAGTTGTACCGATATCGCGCAAAGGGCTGCGGCCTATAACATCCCCGGTGTCATTGTTGACGGGAAGGATGCAACCGCTGTTTACAAAGCAACTGGAGAAGCGGTGGACAGGGCGAGAAAGGGTGAAGGGCCAACCCTGATCGAATGCAAAACGTATCGTAATTATGGCCATTTTGAAGGAGACCAGCAGGCCTACAAGACAGAAGAGGAATCGCAGGTTCACCTTGGTAAAAAGGATTCTGTCACACTGTTTCGCGATTATTTGCTGACAAATGGCCTTTTGACAGAAGAGGAACTCTCCGTCATCGACAGCAGCGTGGAAAATGCTATTGCGACAGCGATCCGCTTAGCGGAAGAAAGCCCGTTGCCATCTGAAAAAGAACTGTTTACGGATGTCTATGTTTCTTGTTAAAAAATTCCGATTAACAGTGAGGTGTAAGAAATGACCAGAGAAATAAGTTTTGCTGGTGCTATTAACGAAGCGATCAAAATGGCCATGCGCGATGATGAAACGGTGATTTTATTGGGGGAAGACATAGCCGGCGGGGCAGAAATAGATCATCTGGCGGATGATGAAGCTTGGGGCGGCGTGATGGGTGTTACCAAAGGACTGGCAAAGGAATTTGGTCGCAGCCGTGTGCTGGATACGCCTATCAGTGAAGCGGGCTTTATCGGAGCGGCTGTGGGAGCGGCGTCAACAGGGCTTAGGCCGATTGCCGAGTTGATGTTTAACGACTTTGTCGGAACGTGTTTGGATCAGATTCTGAACCAGGGGGCCAAATTAAGGTATATGTTTGGAGGTAAGGCACAGGTTCCGCTAACGATACGAACAATGCATGGTGCCGGACATCGGGCAGCAGCCCAGCATTCTCAAAGTTTGTATGCCATTTTTACTCACATTCCCGGCATTAAAGTGGTTGTCCCCTCAACACCGGCGGATGCAAAGGGATTGCTGTTTTCTTCAATTGAGGATAACGACCCGGTTATTTTCTTTGAAGACAAGACATTGTATGACATGACCGGAGAAGTTCCGAAAGATTATTACAAAATACCGTTCGGCAAAGCGGATGTGAAACGCCAGGGGACAGATCTCACCATTGTAGCTATCGGGAAACAGGTTCATACAGCTTTGACTGCGGCAGAACAGCTTGCAAACAAAGGGATTCAGGTGGAAGTGGTTGATCCGCGCACATTGTCGCCATTGGATGAAGAAACCATTCTGTCTTCAGTTGAAAAGACCAATCGGCTGGTTGTCATTGATGAAGCAAATCCCCGTTGCAGTATGGCTACCGACATTGCAGCGATGGTGGCAGATCAGGGATTTGACTCACTGGACGCACCTATTAAGAGGATAACAGCACCGCATACGCCAGTTCCGTTTGCTGCCAATCTGGAGGATCTCTATTTGCCTTCACCGGAGAAAGTGATCAAGGCTGTATCTGAACTCCTTGGTGATGAATCAATCTCTGCCATTTAGCAATCGCTTTCAATTATTGAACGAAGGCGGCACAATTGCATTTTCTGTTGCAAAGGAGTGAAACCATCATGGCAACTGAGGTAATTATGCCGAAACTGGGAATGGGAATGAAAGAAGGAACGGTGGTGGAATGGAAGAAACGCATCGGCGAGCCTGTCCAGAAAGGGGACGCCGTCGTTGTGATCAGTTCCGATAAAATTGAAGCGGATGTTGAAGCTCCGGCAGACGGGATGGTGATCAAGGTTATGGCGAAAAATGGCGATACGGTTCAGGTGGGTGGGGTGATCGGCTATATCGGTGCGGAAGGGGAAAAGGTAGAAAAATCTGGGTCTTCTTCACCAGAGGAGAAAGAGCAAGCGAATGCTGTTTCAGATTCCGCCAGGGAAGAAGCCCTTCCCCCCGCACCAAAAAGAAAAGTAAGAATCTCGCCAGTTGCCCGCAAAATGGCGAAAGCAGCCGGGATTGATCCGGAAACAATTGCCGGTACAGGACCGCAAGGAAGAATTACAAAAAAAGATGTGGAAAAGGCTATCGCCAACAGTGGGAAAACGATTCCAGACAAGAATATAAGACAGCCTGATAGAACCGGCGTTCAGGATAATACGATATCGGATGCAGATTGTACTCCGGTCAGGGGCATGCGAAAAGTAATTGCGGCAAGAATGATTGAAAGTCTGCAGCAGAGTGCCCAACTGACAATAAATATGAGTGCCGATGTCACTGGCATGCTGGCACTTCGCAAACAAATTTTGCCTCATGTCCTGGAACGTTATGAAACAAGACTGACAATTACCGATTTTATTGCCTGTGCTGTTGTACAGTCTTTGCTGAAGCATAGGCAAATGAACAGTGCTTATATAGATGACTGTATATATACCTGTACCCATGTCCATTTAGGCGTTGCCAATGCTTTGGAAAAAGGATTGGTGGTACCCGTTGTTCACAACGCCGATCGCTATTCGCTGGTGGAATTGTCAAAAGCGATCAAATCGTTGGGCAACAAAGCGCAAGCAGGTACACTGACTCTTGAAGAAATGAAAGGTTCAACATTTACCATTACCAACCTGGGTGCATATGGTGTGGAGCAGTTTACCCCTGTGCTGAATCCGCCGGAGACGGGTATCCTGGGGATCGGCATGATTAAAGATATGCCTGTTTATATTGGCAATACATTGGAACGTCGAAGTATATTGCCGTTAAGCCTGACATTTGACCATCGAGTTCTCGATGGTGCGCCTGCCGCAAAGTTTCTCCAGACCGTCAAAAATATGCTGGAACATCCTTGCAGTATGCTGCTGTGAGAGGGCGGCATTGGGGCGAAACCAGGAAAAAAAGAGAGAACACATATTATTGTATATGAGCGAAATGTGTTCTCTCTTTTTCTATCTGTTAAACTTAAATCACGAATTGCGTATTTATCGGCAAGTGGATTCTATGTTCGTTTCTTCCTGGAAGAACGACGACTCCGAAAGTGCCTCTTGAAACCGTTATCTTACTTTACAAATGCCACAATAATGTGTCCCTTCTTCTGCTATTAAGGTTGTTTCTAAATATGATGATGATTTGCTTGTTTAACCAAATTACTGTATTTTATCGTTCAACCGGGGATTCAGGTTTCCCGATCTTTTTAACCTTCCAATAGCTGTGATAAACAGTAAAATCGCACCGCACGCAATGATGCAACTGCCAATATAATCAAAGAGAACTTTGGGGCCGGTTTCCGGTTCCATGAATATACCCAGCCAAGCATATGTTAATATCCCCCCTCCGACTATTGCCATTCGATGCATTTCACTCCAGTTATTTCGGTGCGACCAGATATAGATAAATGTAAAGAAAACAATAACAAGGAGGAGGCATGCGGCAACTGTAATCCAGCCATTAGGCATATATATGATCATAAACAGACTTGACGCAACCAGGGAAAACAGACCAACAATCCAGGGTTTTGGGACCGAACCTGCGACTTTCTCTCTCGTCCGGCGTCCTATTGTAAAAGAAACTGCCACAAGTAATATGATCGCTACAGTGGTTCCTGTCAGTTGAGGTACTGAAGCGAAGAAGTTCTCTTCCAGGTAAACCGTGTAGCAAAGCCATCCTGAACCAAAAATGAAAACTGAAGCAGTGACCGTTATCCCTGTTCTGCCAAGCCATGGTTTGGTCCTGTATTTTGGAAAAAGAGCTTCGACCAAATATATTGGAATACAAGTGCTCCAAATTGCGTGCATTGCCAATACGATAATGGTCAGCCAAACATCAATTCCAACTGAAGCAATATAAGTACTGCTAATCTCTGCTTGTCCCGTAAAATAGTTCATATTAAACAGCATTTGGTCGACCAGACCTTCCTCAAACAACGCGTATGCAATCCCAAGCGTAAGCATTGTTGCATAGCCGAGACCAGCCCTGCGAGTAATCTCACGAATCAGAAGGGCACCGCCACCGTATAGTGGTGCAATAAATGGAACTAAAATAAGCATCGAAAATGTGAGGTTACCGAGTAAATATTCCCCGAAAATCGGGGCGAGAAAGAACAGAAATACAGCTGGCAAGAGACGTTTCTCCCTGGATTTTTTCTGTTTTGAGGCAGTAAATAAATTGCTTTTGGTCTTCATATTTAACTCCTTTTTTAGTAGATGTGCGATTCAGAAACGCTTAAAAACTCACCCCTTTGTTTCCAGGCCCAACTGAGAGAATGGTATTTATTATCTCAAACAAATATTTGATTGATCAACCAATCAAATTTTAACACCCTACTGATTAACCAGTCAATAAAAAGAATCTTTCCGCTTTTACCGGCCGATTTCTGCATTAATATGATATTGAAGTTGGGTGTCCTTTTTTGATGGGCGGGTTTTTGCCGGGAAAAAAAGCATGAAATGCATTGAATGATATTCGTAGGAAGCATCTTGTCCATATCCGGACGGTGCTTCTTTTTTCTATCATGAACTTGAGATAAACTGTAAATTGGTGATGAAAAAATCCTCAACTTTTAGCTGCCATAAAAATTTGTTGAACACAATGTTCAAAAGGAAATTTATCTTATCAATATAGTCTGTATTTAAATGTATGTATCTTTCCTTTTAATACAAACTGTTAGCGAAAAGTTAAAGCGCCAATACACTCCTGAGCACATTCAGTTTTAAAATAACCATTCATTACCGGAAAAGAAGGGTATAGATTGGAGAAAACAGCAATCATACAAACAGGTATGTTTTCTGTAGTTTATTCGGCTTGGAGTTTTTACTTTTCCCCAGGAAAAGATGGTAGTTGGAAAGAGTGGCCAAACGTTAATACGTAAGGAAAACTGCTGGTTAAGGCAAGTAAATAAAAAAAGAAAGCGAATCCGGACAAGGTAATCAATGGCCAAAAGGAGAGAAGAAAGTGAAAAGATCAACAATTTGGGTGATCGCAATTGTGGTTGCGCTTGTGGCAGTCGGGGGAATTACAATCGCATTTGACTCCTTTACATTGAATCGTGCAGCAAAGTTGCAGGAACAGTCTGAGAAAGTGGCAATGGTGGAAAGAGGAGATATTACAGTAAAAGTGAACGGTTCTGGAGAGATCGCTTCTGAAAAAACCGCCAGACTAAAACCGGCACGCTTGGGAACTGTTGCGGACTTCTCCGTAGAAAATAATAGCGAAGTCAAAAAGGGTGATGTTCTCATTACATTTGAAGAAAAGGGAATTGAATCAATCGTGGCGCCGTTTGATGGCACTGTTTATTTCCCGTCGGAAATTGAAGAAGGAATCAGGGTAAATCCTGAGCAGACTGTAGCCACAGTATTTGATCCGAAAAAGCTGGAAATGGTTGCAGAAATTGATGAGCTGGATATTAATCTGGTCAAGGTAAATCAAAAAGCGGATATTCTGGTTGACGCCTTTCCAGACGAAACATTTGGCGGAACAGTGAGAGAAGTGGCCAGCATGGGGGAAAAAGCGGAAGGACAAATATACTCAACCTTCCGTGTTGTGGTTGATATCTCAGATGATCAAAGGTTTAAACCGGGGATGATGGCGGAGGCAGAGATCCTGGCACAAGAAAAAAAGAATGTTCTGCTTGTTCCGGTTGAAGCCGTCAGGAAAAAAGGAGGAAAATATTACGTTCAGGTCATTGCCGGTTCGACTGATCCCGAAAAATCCGACACCGTGAAGACAACAGAAAAAGAAGTTGAAATAGGTGTTAATAATGAACGGATGATGGAGGTTGTAAATGGTTTGGCAGACGGAGAAAAAGTGTTGTTGTCCATTAAGAAAGAAACAACAGAAGAAGAGGAATTTTCATTTGCGAAAAGACATAAATTCCTCGGTGGTGGCCAATGACAGGACAATTGGAACCGTTGATCCGGGCTAACCGCTTGAGTAAACATTATCAATTTGGTGGAGAAACTGTAAAGGCACTGGATGAAGTAACATTAGCCGTCTATCCGGGAGAGCTGATTGCAATCACCGGTCCTTCCGGTTCGGGAAAGTCTACATTGATGAATTTGATAGGATGTCTTGATATACCAACCAGTGGCGAATATCATCTGGATGGACAAAATATAGCTGAAGTTGATGATAATCAACTGGCGGAGATTCGAAACAAAAAAATTGGCTTTATTTTTCAGAATTTCAACCTGCTTCCCAGATTGACGGCCTTTGAAAATGTGGAACTTCCTTTGATCTACAGAGGTTTTCATGCCGACAAGCGCAAGCAAATAGCAGAACAGTGCCTTGAAAATGTGGGGTTGTTGAATTGGGCAAACCATCGTCCTCCCGAACTTTCGGGAGGACAGCAACAAAGAGTGGCAATCGCCCGGGCGCTCTCCGGAAATCCATCTATTTTGCTTGCTGATGAACCAACGGGAGCATTGGATAGTAAGACGGGTAAGGAAGTTTTGCAATTGATTCATGCTTTGAATGAAAAAGGACATACCATTCTTCTCATCACTCATGATTTGACCGTTGCCAGTCAGGCGAAACGGACGGTTCAAATTAAAGACGGTAAAATCATCAATGATGAGGGGGAAGTCATTTGAATCTGGAACAAGAGATCAAGATTGCTTTAAAAAATATTCAAAACAATAAATTGCGGGCCTTTTTGACTATGCTCGGAATTATTATTGGTGTTTCGGCGGTCATCATTATGGTTGCCCTCACAGAAGGCGCTGCAAGTGATGTGGCTGACCAGGTGAAAGGCCTGGGGACTAACCTGATTACTGTTTCCATCCGGAACAGCGGTGAGGAAAGTGTATCCAAGAGAAGCCTGGATTATAATGAAGCAAAGAAGATGAGAGAGATTCCAGGTGTTGAAATAGCGTCTCCAAAAATCACCGGCAATGTAAATGTCAAGAACGGAAATAAAAGTTCGGATGTCAGCCTCGAAGGAGTAGATTCCAATTTTGGGAGATTGGAAAACATCTCGATGGCTTCCGGGCGTTTTCTCCTTGAGATAGACCTGGATCAACGGTATGAGGTTGTGGTGTTGGGGGCAAACGTGGCCAGTGATCTGTTTGGAGCCGCCGACCCGGTAGGTGAAACAATAAAAATCAACGGCAGAAGTTATGATGTAGTCGGAGTGCTTGCGGAAAAAGGAAGTTCCATACAGGGTTCAGTTGATGATAAATTGTTTATTCCACTAACCTCCGCCGGGCGCCTTTTAAAGCAAGACCAGATTCAACTGGTCAAATTGTCAGTAAAATCCGAGGAACAAGTAAAAAAGGCGATTGCACAAGTTGATAGATACCTTTCCAGGGTCTTTTCCGGCGACGATGATAATTACAACATTTTGAACGCGCAAGATATGCTGGAAACATTAAATTCTGTGACAAGTACTTTTACCCTGTTGTCAGGTGGAATTGCCAGTATCTCGTTGCTGGTAGGCGGGATTGGAATTATGAATATTATGCTGGTTTCAGTGACGGAACGTACCAGAGAAATCGGCATTCGCAAAGCCCTTGGTGCCAAGAGAAAAGACATTTTGATGCAATTTCTTATTGAGTCAGTGGTATTAAGCGGAATCGGCGGGGTTATCGGATTGCTGACGGGAATTGGCGGCGTAACAATTTTATCTGGTTTGCTTGGCTTAAGCAATGTGATTTCCGGGACCATGATATTGTTGTCAGTCGGATTTTCGGTGCTGGTTGGAGTCGTCTTTGGAATTTATCCGGCCAACAAGGCGGCTAAACTTAATCCGATTGATGCCTTGCGCTTTGAATAAAAAATTGCATTTGCACCGTCTTGTCGTAATGACGTTGAGGCAACCTGCTGATTTTTCTCTAATTAAGAAAAACAATTCTTGCAGGGATACAACACCCTTCTCTTTTTTAGCCGGATTTTGTGCGCTAATATGATATTTGAGGGCCATTTGCAACATCATGATATCTATTACTGTCTGGGAGTTTTGGAAATGTTCAATCACATCAAAGGTGCATTATTTGGAGTGGCGGTTGGCGATGCGCTTGGCGCCGTCACGGAATTTATGAGCCAGGATGAAATCCGGTCAAAATACGGCTATTTGACGGAAATGACGGGTGGAGGCTGGTTGGGAGTAGAGCCGGGAGAGACCACCGATGATACGGCGATGACGATTGCTGTGGCCAAAGGTGTTCTTGCCAATCCTTCCAAGCCCGTAGGCAGGATCGGAATGGAATTCAAAAAGTGGGTTGAAACCAACCCCAGGGATATTGGAAATATTATTCGCACGACATATGATTGCTATGAAGGAGATTGGTTCAAGGCGGCTGAAAAAGCACATAAAGTGTTAAGCGGCAGGAGTGCGGGAAATGGTTCTTTGATGCGCTGTCTGCCTGTTGCCTTGGCGTATGGCGATTTGGAAAAAATGGAAGAAATTACAGTACTGCAATCGAAAATGACCCATTATGATGATTCTGCTTCGGAAGCCTGCCTCATTTACAATCGTATTGCCAACCGGTTATTGAAAGGCGAACCTTTGAAATCATCGATCAAAGAGGAAATCAAGGAAACAAGGTATTGTGATTCAATCAGGGAGCAGCCAGATGTTGAGCCGAATGGGTATGTGGTCAATACATTTATTTGGGTTTTATATATTTTGTGGACTTCTTCTTCCTTTGAAGAATCAGTTCAGAAAGCGGCCAATTCAGGGGGAGACTCTGATACTATCGGAGCAATCGCCGGCGGACTTGCAGGACTTTACTGGGGATTTGAAGCAATTCCCGGACGGTATGCGGAAATGCTCGAACCAAAAGAGGAACTGGAAATATTGGCTGAAAAACTTTGGTATCTACGGGTAAGTGAAGTAAACAAAGTTTAAAAGCAAGATGCCGGAGAGGGAAAACTCCTGGATTTTCAGGTATAGGGGAGGCTTTTTACCCCTCTTGCAAGTCTAAATATACAGCTGGAACATACATCCTTCTGCGGTTATGTAAAGGATTCCACAGGAGTTGTGTACTGCTCTGCCATTATTTTACTGAGAGGTTGCAGATCCCCTTATGTTTACATATGGGGAGTAGCCAAATATATTCGTAATCAGCAATGGTTTCTTCCGTTGTTGATTATTTTTCAGGGATTAAATCAGTTGAACGGAAATGGCATCTGTTTCAGCCAAATTCAGGTGACAGACTGTATGTTCCTTTTAATTGAAGTCCCCTGTGAGTATCCGGTTGGGTCAATGGTTGCGCTTGAGGAAGAAGGACTGCAGGCAACGGTTGATATTTCCGGAAGTATAAAGAGCAATTGGAGCAGTTAAAAGTTATGGGTGTGGATATCATATTGTAATAAAATGCTTAACCAATCAATATAACCAGACAGTATTTGACTTGTAAAAAGGGAAAAAGGTGAACAGGAGGCATCCTTTTTGTGTGTCCAGTAACTGCAGGTTGCCGACAATTTCAGGCAGATGGGAAGGTGATTGCCTTTCTGCTTATACACCCAGGGCGGATTACTTCGGGGGGATTATCGTTGATGCTACCTGGCTTTAGCTTTTGGAGCCATAATATTGCAGGATTAGAAGAAAGGACTGCACCGGATATTTATAAACGCTGGACCCAATTTAGCCCGCTTTCTTCCCGCAGCCGTTATTACGGTAATGTCGAATACTGTGTACCATGGATTTTTGATGAAGAAGCTGTTAAAGTCACGCGAAGATTTACAAAGCTTAAAATCAGTTTAATGCCATATCTGTTCAGGCAAGCGATTTATGCCCAACAACAGGGTATACCTGTTATGTGCCCTATGGTTTTTTCATATACAAACGATCCGGTTGCTGCAACTTTGGACAGGCAATTCATGCTCGGCGAAAACCTGCTTGTTGCGCCAATTTATAATGATGGAGGAGTAGCTGAATTCTATCTTCCTGAAGGCAAATGGACCAATATTCTAACCGGCAAGGTTTATGACGGGAAAACATGGTACCTGGAAACACACGGTTACATGACATTGCCACTTCTGGCGAAAGAGAACAGCATTATTGTTTTCGGCCGGGAAAAAAGACATGCCGCATATGATTTCACAAAAAAACCGATTATTCACCTATATGGTTTTGATGGCAACAGTGCCAGTTCAGAAACAGAAATTTTTCAGCCAAACAAGGAAAAAGCGGCAACAATTCGTGCTGAAAGCAATGGGAATGAAGTAACCGTTGAAGTAACCGGCTTATCGGTATATGACATTGTTTGGCACAAGCAACATGGCGGCAAAACAAAGGCGACCACACAGATCATGGATACAAAAGTAACACTTAAATAACAGATGTTTGCGTCTGTTTCGATTGCAAGGATTGCCTTGTTGTTCCGGGCTTACAAAACTCAGGCTTTTCCAAAAATGAGGAAGCGGGAGTGACGTATAAGCCGAAACAGGAGGCTAATCTTTGCGGGAAAAACGGGAGCAGATAAAAATCAAAAATCATTTCCCTGTAATTATATAACCTGATCCATTCAAGGATCAGGCTTCTTTTATACCCGAACTTATTCTTTTATTTTTAATAACCTGAGCCCATTCAGGGTAACAATCAATGTCGCTCCCATGTCGGCAAAGACAGCCATCCAGAGCGTCAACCAGCCCGGGATGATAAGAAGCAGGGCAAGTGCCTTGATTACCAGGGCAAACATGATGTTTTGCTTGATAATCTGTAGTGTTTGGCGGCTTAACTTAATGGTGAAGGGCAGTTTCTCCAGGTCATCTGCCATTAGCGCGATATCTGCTGTCTCCAGGGCGGTGTCTGTTCCTGTTCCGCCCATGGCCACGCCTACGGTGGATGCCGCAAGAGCTGGCGCGTCGTTGACGCCGTCACCGACCATGGCTACAGAACCTTCTTCCTTGCGCAGTTGTTTGATTACATTCAGTTTGTCTTGTGGCAGCAGTTCAGCCCGGGTTTCTGTTATACCCGATTTTTGCCCGATTGCTTGTGCAGCAGGGATATTGTCGCCAGTAAGCATGACCGTTTTCCGGATTCCCAGTTTGTGCAGTTTTTGGATCACTTCTGAAGTGTTTTCCCTTACTTCGTCGGCCATGGCGATCAATGCCAGTACTTCCGATTTTGTTCCCAACACGATTACTGTTTTCCCCTGTTTCTGCCAGTCCCTGATTTGTTGTCCAATCCTGCCGGAAAACAGTTCTTCAAATAATGCAGGGCTTCCGGCATGGTAAAGTGTGCCATTTATCCTGGCTTGCACTCCTTTGCCCGTCAGGGAGGCGAAATCTTCAACCGGATATTCATTCAGACGGATTCCAGCCTGTTCCGCTTTATGCAGGAGGGCTGAGGCCAGCGGGTGCTGCGAGTTTTTCTCCAGAGAAGCCGCGATGGCGAGTACCTCATCTTCTGTTCGTGAACCTGTGGCAAGCAAATCCGTAACAATGGGAACCCCTTTGGTTAAAGTCCCGGTTTTATCAAAGGCGACCGTTTTAAGTTGTCCCATTTCTTCAAGATGGATTCCGCCTTTGACCAGAACTCCGTTGCGGGCAGCATTGCCAATTGCCGTAACGATGGAAACTGGAGTGGAGATGACCAGGGCACAGGGACATCCCACAACAAGAACAGCCAGCCCCCGGTAAATCCATTCATTCCAATCCGCCTGGAATAAAAGAGGAGGAAGGATAGCCAGGAGCAATCCCGTTAGCAATATCGCAGGTGTGTAAACCTTGGCAAACCGATCTACAAAAGCTTGTGATGGAGCCCTTTCCGCCTGGGCTTCTTCAACCAGATGAATGATTTTGGCAAGGGTCGTATCCTCTGCCCGTTTGGTTATCTGTACTTCCAGCAACCCTTCACCATTGAGGGTTCCTGCAAAAACTTCGTCAGCAAATTTTTTGGATACGGGAACCGATTCACCGGTGATCGCGGACTGGTTTACTGTGGAGGCCCCTTTTGTTACAATGCCATCCATGGCAATCTTTTGCCCGGGCTTGACAATCATGATGTCGCCTGTTTGAATCTCGTTGACGGCGATAAGGCTTTCTTCTCCATGCCGGCGAATCAGGGCCTGCTTGGGCGCAATCTCCATCAGGGAACGGATAGACTCACGCGCTTTGTTCATGGAGAAGGATTCCAGCATTTCACTGATAGCAAACAGGATGACAACTGTCGCCCCCTCTCGCCATTCGCCAATGGCAGCCGCACCAAAAATGGCGATCGTCATCAGCGTATTCATTTGAAACTGCAAACGAAGCAGATTTTTCAGACCGTGGATAAACAGCCGGTATCCTCCGACCGCCATCGATGCGCTATACAGAATCATTGCCAAGAGATTTTTTTCACCATAAGAATCGCTGACGATCCAGGCAATTATTAGAAATGATGCCGAAATAAAAAGAAAGATATTTTCTTTTCTTTTCCAGAACGGAACTTTGCAGGCGTTTGTGTCCGCTTGCTGAGGCGCGATCTTCAGGCTTTCAAAAGCGCCGGCTTTTTCCAGATCCTCAATGGTGGCTTCTCCGTATACCGTGATTTTGGAAGCGCCAAAGTTTACTTTTGCTTCTGTGACACCAGGCAAATTGCAGACATTTTTTTCGAATTGCGCCGCACAGTTGGCACACGACAAACCTTGAATGCGGTAAATATTTTTATCCTGAGTCTGTTCCATTTTCCACGAACTCCTTACTATGGTCGAATGCCAGACAGATTAACTGGTTTACATGGTCATCATCCAGTGAATAAAAAACCATTTTCCCTTCCTTGCGGTATTTGGCAAGCCCCATATTCCTGAGCAGACGCAAATGATGGGAAGCTGTTGCCAGCGAAGAGTCAATAATATTGGCAACATCGCAAACGCAAAGTTCCTTTTCCTGCACCAGGGCGTAGGCAATTTTTAATCGCGTCGGATCGGCCAATGCTTTAAAAATCCTGGCCGTATCGACAGGATCTACCGTTTCCAGGGAAGATTTCGCTTTTTTGACCTTGGCTTCATCAAAACAATAAATTTCGCAACGATCATTGCTCAAGGTGAGCACCTCACTCAAATGATCAAATGATTACTTGATTATATTGTAATCTATTTATACTAAAACAATCAAATGATTGTTTTAGTATAAATGTTATATTGGAAAATTGCTTTCCGGGTTGATGATTATCTAGGATCGCATCTGAAGACGGAAGTCTTGATAAGAGCTAAGAGATTCTTTGTTTCTAACAGAGTTTTCCAGTGGTTTGATTTGGATGTCTTTTAATTGAGCTTCCAAGGCATCGCTTGTAGAAAACTGATAAAAGACTGTAAAGGCACTGATTACTTTCATTTTCACAATATATAATTTTGGTTTTATACCATAATCCTCGAAATATCGTATGAGTGTGCCTTTTATACGTTTATTATAAGTATCACTTGTATAACCGGAATACTTCAATTGTCCGTTATCAGTATTGTCATCGGCAACGGCCCGCTTTGGAGAAATATTTAATGAGCCTGTTGAGAATAGGGATATGGCGGATAAATTTGTCTTTTCATAATATCAGTCGGTCATTCAATTCAAGTCCGCCCGCAAGAAGCAGTTGCGAAACAAAGTTGGCCCAGTCGCTTTCACGTTTGGTGCTGGTGATATTACTGCGCGTTTGAGGAATACTACAAGTCATTCGTCCTCATTTGCGATTTATGGATAATAAAAACCGGCCTATCTTAAATCCCATAACATTTGACTGGATGTTCCCTGTTTCATAGAACCCGTTGACCATTTGCATTTCTTGTGATAAAAATTGATTGAACGATCAAATAAAAAATCGAGCGATCAAACAAATGGTTGGGAGGAAAAGAAATGGAACATCGCTGCAATAATGAACTAAATAATCTGTCGCCTGGATGGCTGCGTTTTTGGAGCTTTGTTTTGGCGATCGGCGCTTTTTGGTATATTTGGTTTAAATACGATGATATCGTAAATTCAGCAGTTTCCGGCTATGATTACTGGTATGTCTGGATTCGGCCGGCCCTCATTGCGCTGGTAGGAATCTTGTGTTTGTTGGCGGCCATTCTGTCTCTGGCGGGAAAACACACTGCGCCGTCTATGTTTATGGGCGGAATATCGGTTATATTATTCATTCTCTTGAGTAATCTGGTTATTTTTGTTATTCGGGTTGTCCATCGTATTTTTGCGGGGGATGCCGGGCCTGTTTTTGACCGGATCTTCGCAGAGCCGCACAAGGTGTTTCTTGTTCCATTGATCATACTGGCATTGGCCACAATTCATTCACTAAGCAAAAAAAAAGATAATTGAGGTGATTCCATGAAAAGAGAGACAAAAGAGGAAGGGAAAACTTCATTTATTGCCGAGGCAAGACGTGAGCAGATGATTGAAGCGGCCATTCAAACCCTGGAGGAGATTGGCTATGTGAAAGCCAGTCTGGCCCAGATTGCCAAAAGGGCTGGTATCAGTACGGCACTCATCTCTTACCATTTCAAGGATAAAGAGGATTTGATGAATCATGTGCTGATGAAACTGCTGCAAAAATCTTCCTCGTATATTCTGGACAGGGTAAGGCGGGAAAGCACCCCCCAAGCGAAGTTGAATACGTTTATCGAGGCCAGCCTGGCATACCAGGGAACCCATCATTCGAATAATATTGCGTTGATTGAGATCATCTTTAACGCCAGAACACCGGATAATATTCCATATTACCAGTTGAATGATGAGGATGACGACCCCATTTTGCACGAGCTTCGGCTGATCCTTGCTGAGGGTCAGAAACAGGGGGAGTTTGGAGCGTTTCATACAGAAGTGATGGCCAATATGATCCAGGGCGCGATCGGGGAGTATATGCTGAATTCACCTCTCATGAAAAAAGTGGACCTGGAAACATATAGCAAGGAATTGACAAGAATTGTTAACCAGGCAGTAAGAGGGGTTGCTGAAGAAGAAAAGAAAGACCTTGGGTAGAAAAATACCTAAGGTCTCTTTTTACTGAAGCTGGGACTTTCTTTATTAATTTTTTGTGGCATTATGCATTTGTTTATCGAACGTCTGAAGGATACCGGGCAAATTGCTTTGCCAGAGCCAGGTACAAGGCAAATTCCTGAATTTGCCCAGTGAATTAATACTCGCTCCCCTATAGACAACGATGTCTTCAGAAACAGCTTTTTTTTGAACGGATTGACTTATCCATATAACGTATTGCCCATTTTTTCCTCAAAAGCAGGTTCAATGATTCTTAAAAAAGGTTGAGGACTTCCCTTGGAAAGTAGGGAAAACTTCCGGGGAGACTGTCAGGATATCGACTCAAGCCGGTTGGTTATTTTTTTGTTCAGAAAGAAGTTGGATATGGCGAAAGAGGCAGCACCAAGGGCTGTGGAGTAATCCCCCAGCAAAGAGAAACGAATGTCCGTTGATCGGTAGTAAATGGGCAGGCGTTCTTCAAGAGTGCGTTCAATGGGGTTTTTAATCCAGTTTTTGAATTGGGCGATCCTGTTGCCAATGATAATTGCTTCAGGGTTAACGGTATTGATGATATTGATCAGCCCCAAACCGATGTTTTCTCCAAATGTATTCAGCAATTGCATGACCTGGCTATTTCTTTTTTGCGCTTCCTTGAACAGATAATCCAGGCAGGCACCATCATCGTTTTCGTCCAGCAGCTTTTGCTGCGAGGCTTCTTGCAACAGGGCGCTTTCGGAGGCATACAGTTCCCAACAGCCGCGATTGCCGCAGGAACATTTTTTTCCGTTAAAATCAATGGTGAAATGCCCCATTTCCCCGGATATGCCTGTTGCGCCTTTATAAAGTCGATTGTTAATGAAAATTCCGGTTCCGATCCCGGTTCCGATGCTTACATATACCAGACTGGAAATGTTTTTGCCTGCTCCATACAATTGTTCGCCATGGGAACCGGCATTGGCCTCATTGTCGATTTTGGCCGGTATCTGAAATTTTCTCTCGACCATCTGCTTTAAATGTACATTTCTCCATTTCAGGTTTGGTGCAAACAGAATCTGATCGTCTTGCCCCACTTGTCCGGGAACCCCTATGCCAATGCCGACAATGCCATAAGGGCTGTCCGGGACCTGTTTGACTAATGTTTCAATGCACGAAAAAATTTGACTGGTCACATAATCTATGTCAATTTTCTTTAGTTTGCCGGCTGTTTTTTTTATGATGTTTCCGTTTAAGTCTGTCAGTATTCCCAGAATGTAATTCACCCCGACATCGACTCCGATCGCATAGCCGGCATGATGGTTAAAATAAAGCATGACCGGTTTTCGGCCGCCGCTGGATTTTCCGGCCCCAATCTCGTGGATAAATGATTCATTGATCAGTTCAGAGACCATGGTTGATACGGTTGCTTTGTTCAGTCCTGTTTTCTTGGAGACCTGGGCCCGGGAAACAGGGCCTTTCTTTTTTATTGTGTTAAAAACAATGGATTTATTGATTTGTTTGACCAAATTTTGATCACCCGTGCGCAAACGTTTCATTCATTTCTACTCCTTACAACTATATCTATTAAACTCACATTGACCGAATATGGGTTCGATGAATAAATTAATGAAATATAGTTTAATATTTATACTAAGTTTATGCAATGAGCAATTATTTGATGATAGTGCTTCTATTGATAATCCCGATGCATATTGTATTTTTGTTTGACAACGTTTTCATATTAATGCTAATATTAGTTTAAGGATCAAACAAAGTAGCAGGTTTGTTAGCATAATATGTAAAACTATTTCAACACCGGATGATCCAATCAATTTCCTCACCTTACATGCTGAGTTTCCCGACTCAACATTTTAGATAGATATCTTCAGTTCTTCTCACAGTCCATTAATATGTCCAATTCTTCCATCTGACCAGCCATTCTTTCAAATCAATTTTTGTTAAAAGCCGCTTTCAGTTTTTGTAAACCTAAGACGTTGTGTTTTTTCAAGTCCCGGCGTTTCAATCATTGTACAAATAATAAAAGAATATCCGCAAACCCGTTTTCTGATCAACAGGAATTCCATGACCAGGGATTCTATGCGATGTCATTTGAACAATGGGGGGAAAGACGGTGAAAGTTGACAAGCCATATCGGTTGGCCTATACATCCAGGGCCAAAGAAATTGTTGGCCGGATGACATTGGAAGAGAAAGTCTATCTGATGAGCGGTAATCTAACCGTTCAAGACATGATTGAAGACGATAAAAAAGGGCTTCATTATAATGAAGTGCCCTATGAAGCCGGCGGCAACCAGCGCCTTGGTGTACCGGCAATGAGTTTTGTCGATGGCCCGCGCGGGGTGGTGTCCGGCAAAAACAGCACCTGTTTTCCGGTTTCGATGGGCAGGGGAGCGACGTTTGATAAAGAGCTTGAGGAACGGATTGGAAAAGCGATTGGGAAAGAGATCAGGGCTAACGGGGGGAACCTGTTTGGCGGCGTCTGCATCAATCTCCCGCGTAATCCCGGTTGGGGAAGAAGCCAGGAAGTTTATGGAGAAGATTCATTTCATCTGGGAGCGATGGGGTCATCCCTGGTTAAAGGGGTGCAAAGTGAAAACGTAATCGCCTGTGTCAAACACTATGCATTCAACAGTATGGAGAATGCCCGGTTTACCGTAAATGTCAAAGCGGATAAGCGCACAGAAAGAGAAGTATATCTGGCTCATTTCAAGGATGCGATTGATGCCGGGGCGGCTTGTGTAATGAGTGCTTACAACAAGTATCAGGGGGATTATTGCGGACATAACGGATATTTGCTGGATCAGGTGCTGAAAGAGGAATGGGATTTTGATGGTTTTGTAATCAGCGATTTTCTATGGGGTGTCAGGGATACTGTTGAAGCAGCCAACGGTGGAATGGATATCGAGATGAACGATACCAAATACTTTGGGGACAAACTGGTCAAGGCGGTGAAAAAAGGATTGGTCAGTGAAGAGCGGATCAATCAGGCCGCTGTGCGGATTGTTCGGACATTGCTGGCGTTTGCGGAAGCGGATGACAAAAAGTACAGCAAAGAATTGATCGGTTCGAAAGAACATATTTCGTTGGCATTGGAAGCAGCGGAAAAATCAATGACACTTCTTAAAAATGACCAGAAAGTCTTGCCACTGTCCAAAGCTGATACAAAACGGATTGCTGTCATCGGCAGACTGGGCAATCAGGAAAATACCGGGGATCATGGTTCAAGCAGAGTGTATCCGGAATATGTTGTGACTCCCTTGCAAGGAATCCAAAAGATTCTGCCTGATGCAGAAGTGATCTTTGACGACGGCCAGGATATAAAGCAGGCCCGAAAATTGGCTGAATCTGTTGATGCAGTGGTATTTGTTGCCGGTTATGACCATGATGATGAAGGTGAATTTATCAATAACGACCAGGATGACAGCGACATTTCCGCGATTGGCGCCGGTTTTGATGCTGTTGGCGGAGACCGGACCCGCTCACTGGGATTGCATGAAGATGAAATTGCATTAATTAGGGAGGCGGGACCTGCCAATAAAAATTCTATTGTGGTATTAATCGGCGGCAACATGATTATGATCGAAGACTGGAAAAATAAAGTTTCCGCTATTTTGATGGCTTATTATCCGGGGATGGAAGGTGGCACAGCGATTGCCAAGACTTTGTTTGGTGAGAACAATCCCGGCGGAAAGCTGCCATTTGTTGTGCCAAGGGAAGAAAGCCAGCTGCCGGCCATCGACTGGGAAGCCGACGAAATTACTTATGAATATTATCATGGCTATGCCAAATTGGAAAAAGAAAGATTGGAGCCTTCTTTGCCTTATGGATTTGGCTTGTCTTATACGACGTTTGCATTCAGGGATGCCCGCTTTTCTGTAAAAGGGGAAAATATTGCAGCCAGATGTGTAGTTGAGAACACGGGAGAACGAGCCGGAGATGAAGTGGTTCAGATGTATGTTGGCTTTAGCCATTCCAAAGTGGATCGTCCGGCCAAGGTTTTGCGTGGATTTGAGCGGATTACCCTTCAACCAGGCGAGTGGAAAGAAGTAGAGATTCTGTGCCCGCTTCAAAAATTGAAATGGTTTAATCCTGAAACCAATGAGTGGGAAATGGAGCATATGGATTATGAGATTTATATCGGCAACAGCAGTGCCCCGGGAGATTTGCTTGAAGGTTGTGTCAGTTTGTAAAGGAAATTTTCATGGATAGAGCCAATCTATCTTTCCATGTGTGTTTTATGTTGCTGTGTTTTGAAAGCGAATAGAGGTTATTCTCCAAAGTCAAAAGGTGAAAAAACAGATATGGGCGGGGATCAATATGAATAGCCAAACCATACAGGAAACAAATGGAAAGACGCAAAAGCTGAAAATGATTGAAAAGCTTACATTTGGTTTCGGGGATTTTGGAGCCAATTTCAGCTGGACCTTTATTGTTTCTTTTATCGCCATTTATTTGACGGATACGGTGGGAATTGCAGCGGGGATCATTGGGACGATTATTCTGATTGCTCGGATTTTTGACGGATTTACCGATGTTTTTATGGGGACAATCATTGACAATACCAAGACAAAAATGGGCAAGGCCAAACCATGGGTTTTTTGGACCGCACCGATCCTGGGTGTTTTAATGTTTATGCTTTTCAATGTTCCGGGGACAATGGGTCTTACTGGAAAAATTGCGTATGTTTTTGTGATCTACTTGCTTATTTCGGCCGTTTTCTATACCGCAAACAATGTAGCCTATTCGTCGCTAACTTCCTTTATGACCAATGACGAAAAAGATCGTGTTTCTCTGGGGAGTATTCGTTTTATCTTTGCCAATGCTGCAGTACTGTTTATTACTACTTTTACGACCATATTTGTAGGTGCGTTTGGTGGCGGGCAACAGGGCTGGACGTATACGGCCTTGATCTATGCTGTACTGTGTGCCGTGCCGCTCATGATTACAGGTTGGTTTGTAAAAGAGAGAAACGTTGCCAAAAAGAAAGAAGGCCGGAAAACTTCTTTTCTGCCAACGATGAAAGTGTTGTTTACCGACAGGTATTTTATCTTGACGCTGATTTTGTATATGTTGTGGTATTTGCGGCAAACCGAAACAGGTATCAGGATCTATTACGCAACATATATTTTTGACAATCCAAATCTTATGGGTGTTCTGAGCATGGCAGCACTGATCCCGCTGCTTACCGGTTTGTTCTTTGCCCCTTATATCGTAGGCAGGTTTGGAGTGAAAAGGAGTGTTAACACCGGGTTGACGATATCGGCGATTGGCTGTATCGAGATGATGTTTTTTTCCGAAAGTCTGATCGGGATCATCTTCGGAATAGTGATCAACGCAATCGGACTGGTTCCGTTGCAGGCTGCTCTTAGTGCGATTGTAGCCGATGTGGGTGACATTATTTACTGGAAATCGGGAGTGCCGGTGCAGGGGGCTGTATTCAGCCTGACCAGTGCGGGTATGAAGATCGGGCAAGGTTTGACTACCGCCCTGGTCGGATGGTCTTTACAATTGGGGAGTTATATTGCCAACGCGGCAGTCCAGCCTGGCAGTGCGGTATTAGCGATGAAATCAATGTTTATCTATTTCCCGCTGATTATTGTCATACTGATGATCATTACAATGAATCTGTTGAATCATGAAAAACTGATGCCGAAAATCAGGAAAGAAATCCTGGAGGGGAAAACCGGAAATGCATGAATGTGAATGAATAGAAATTATCATAACAAAAGCATGAGAACGACCCTTGCAAGCCCCATTTGGGGAAGAAAGGGTCTTTTTTCTTGGGAAATTCTTGTTGGGGGTTTGACAATAACCGGTACAACCTGTCCACCATGAACCGGTTTTACCATCATCTGATCAACATCGTGAAAATGGTACACAAAACTACTTTGGATCCTTGTCTTGTACCGGTTCAGGCAAAACCGTTTATCCGGTATCCTCTTTCTCAAATCCGGATTCCGTTGGGATTCTTCATATTAAAAAGAGTATTTGATCCGGGTTGCCATTCCAGGAAAGAGCATACTTCTTTAGCCTATAAACTCACCCCTCATGATATCTCCCGTTTGCGAAACCTAAAAAGTTTCATCCTGTTTTCCATGTAGATGAATGGTATTGCTTTATAGAGCACCAAAGTTACTTTTCTCTAAAACCACTTTTCAAACTTTATTGCCTGGATGACCAGGGTATGCATTAATTCTCCAGACTAATCGTCTCATTTCTGAGTTGGAACTTGGAGAATTATTTTTTCGATTTGAAGAAATTGCAAAAATTTATTTAGTAACTTGCTTCTTTTTTTCTTTAAACTCAGGGCAATTTTCCTCTGCAAGGCGAACGCCCATTGGCTTGTCCTGTGGATATTTCCTGCAATTTTTGGGATCTGTCACTTCATATTTACACTTTTCACAAGGTACTTCCAAAAATACAAATTCCCCTGGTTTTGTATAGTTAAGATAATCATCCCTGTTTTTTTGGCTCATTTGGATGCCTCCCGTTTAATGGTTTAATAATTCGCAAGTTATTTCCAGTTTCCCTCTGATTGGTTTTACATCAGTACCAATTGAGATTTCATTAAGTAATTCGGTTTATACGGAGAGTGAACAACGAAATTTGAATGTAGAATCAGAATAAATAGAAGAAAGAAATGAAAACGGGGACACACAGGACAGAAAAATAACCTTTTTTTATCGGTAATTATCGGTAAGATTAACCTTGATACCGTATTTAACAGGGAGGGATCTGAATGATCAGCTTTAAGGGAGCGGGAAGGATTATCGGAAAGACGATCAGGCGCAAACGGGTCTGGATTCCTTTGGTGATCATGGCTCTTGTTTATTTCAACAACAGTTCGATGCTGGTAAAACCGAGGACAGGAGATCCCTATCTGCTGGCCCACCGCGGACTCGCCCAGACCTTTGATCTCGAGGGGGTTGAATGGGATACTTGTACCGCGGAACGAATACATAAACCGGAACATCCTTATCTGGAAAATACCATTCCTTCAATGCGCGCCGCTTTTGAAGCGGGAGCAGATCTGGTGGAGTTGGATGTCCAATTGACAAAAGATAACCGGTTTGCCGTGTTTCACGATCATATGCTGGAATGCCGAACCGAAGCCAGGGGGAAAATTCGTGACTATACGATGGCTGAACTGAAAAAACTGGATGTTGGTTACGGTTATACGGCAGATGGAGGGAAAACCTATCCTTTCCGCGGCAAGGGTACCGGTTTGATGCCATCACTGGATGAGGTGCTTCAGGCTTACCCTGACCGTGAGTTACTCATTCATGTAAAAAGTGATGATCCCAAAGAAGGAGTTATGTTGGCGGAACGTTTGAAAAGATTGTCTGAAGATCGGCTTGAGCGGTTAGCGGTATATGGCGGAGACCAACCGGTAAAAGCACTAAAAGACCAGATTCCCGAGCTTCGCGTCATGTCCCTGGAAACTGCGAAACAATGTCTGTTGCCTTATATCGCTGTTGGCTGGACAGGCTATGTGCCATCTGCCTGCAAAAATACACAGCTCCATCTCCCAGATCGAATTGCTCCTTGGCTTTGGGGATGGCCCGGCCGGTTTCTGGACCGAATGGACCGGGCTGGGACAAGGGTGATTATTGTCAAGGGAAGAGGCGGTTTTTCCGATGGATTTGATACTGCTGAAGATTTGAAACGGTTGCCTGATAATTACAACAGGTGGATCTGGACCAACCGGATTGACCGGATCGCACCACTATTAGACAATCATCACTGATGCTTTCTGTCCACGAAAAACCAACGGCCCGTTGAGGTTGAAACAATTGTTGGAACCATGGGAGCGGATGAATGTTGCTCAAACCGGTTTAATTCGTGAAGCGTCAGTTTGGGAAAACTTAACTGGTTCAGCAAGTCATGATAACACCGCTCCCGGACTCGTGCGGGAATTCCTTCTCTTTTCGTCCAACGAACAGCCTCTTTGTATTTGCCCTGATGTGCCAGATATCTTACAAACGGAGGCAGCACCTCGGCAAGGGAACGCTTGAACAGCAGCTTTGAACGTTTGCCCCGGCCTCCGCCCGGCTTCCAGTAAATCAGTTTTTCATCAGCCATTTTTTTTAATAACCGCTTTACATTGCGCACAGAGCAATGCAACACTTGAGACAATTCACTTAAGCTGACATAGAATGATTGATGGCTATGTACTTCATGGAAGTAAAAGCGAAGCTGCAAATAGTATTCGATTGTTTTCATATGATCACCCATGTTCTATTATATAGAAATGATCTTTAAAACTCTTGAAAAACTATAAAAGAAGAGTCGACAAAGGCAAAAGAAGTGATTTTCAAAGCAAGGTGATTGCACAAACTTTACCCAGCGTCGGGAAACTGTCTGAAACCGGACGCTTAAGCCCCCCAAGGCTTCCCTGCAAGGCAGAGCCCTGAAAATCGCCTCTAAAAAAAGAAGACGTGTTCCTGGAACACGTCTTCTTTTTTTGACCTTTTTCAGAAACCTGATCTCCTTTGGATATTGGACTTGAGTGGATTAGTGGATATCTCTCTTTTTAAACTGGCCGCCTTGCACATCATGGATGTTTCCGATGGCTAAAAAGGCATTTGGGTCAACCTCTTCTACAATCGATTTTAATTTGGCTTCTTCCAACCTTGAGACAACACAAAAGATTACTTTTTTTAAATCACCAGTATAAGCTCCTTCACCAGTCAAATAAGTAACCCCGCGTCCCAAACGGTATAAAATGATATTTCCCAATTCCTCCGTTTTATCACTGATAATCCAGACAGATTTTGTTTCATCAAAACCTTCAATGGTAATATCGATTACTTTGAACGCAATGAAATAGGTTATAAGTGAGTACATGGCCCGATCCCATCCAAACACGAATCCGGCACTGCTCAAAATAAACAGATTAAAGAACATCACGAGCTGGCCAACGGAAAAAGGAAATTTTTTATTGATCAGGATGGACAGAATTTCTGTTCCATCCAGGGAACCTCCGTAACGGATCACCAAACCGACACCAACTCCCAAAATGATCCCGCCAAAAACAGAGGCTAGAAGCGGGTCTTCGGTCAGGCCGGGAACAGAATGAAGCAGGTTCGTTCCGATCGATAAGACAATAATTCCGAATAAAGTGGAAAAAGCAAAGGTCTTTCCGATTTGTTTATATCCAAGAAAAAGGAAAGGGAGGTTCAGCACAAATAACAACAAGCCAAGATTCAAATGGGTTAAATGAGAGGTAATAATAGAAATACCAACGATGCCGCCATCGATGACCTGATTGGGAACAAGAAAAATTTCCAGACCGATGGCCACTAAAAAAGCACCTATCATGATAAAGATCGCTCTTTTTAACGTTCTTAACCAAGTCAACTTTTTTGGTTTTGTAACAATTTGACTTTCACTCTGGAGAGAAGCTTGCAACTCCATAACTATCAACCCCCTTTGGGAATATTTTTTTGATCCAAAAGGGGATCAGGTTGTTGAAAAAGGCAATTTATTCTTTTCAAATTCTTGCCAGCATACTCTGGTTCCATATTATATCATATTTTTTGACTTATTTATTTATTATTTTAATAAAAGAATTTTTACGGTCCTGTTGTAACCTGTCTTGTGTAAGGTTCTTTGGCTTTTATTGTTTCTCTAAAATTTTTTCTAAAAAGGATTGGAAAAGATGTTGACTTATCATCTGATTTATTTTAGTATATTAATCATTCGATATTCGAAATAATTTTGAGGTGTGGCAAGTGTACAAGGATGGACAAATAAAAGAATTACTTGATATTTTTCGTAGAATCGTGGAGATCTATCACATTTTGCTATTGGAAAAATTAAAAGAATACCGCCTGACATTTTCACATACCCGGGTGATTCATCAGTTGAAAATAAAAGAGCCCCGCACATCCGCTGAAATTAGCGAAAAATTAGAAATATCAGCAAGTTCGTTGAGCGGAATGTTGGATCGTCTGGAAGAAATGGGGATGATCTTGCGGGAACGGGACAAAAGAGATCGCCGCCTGATCTGGATTCGCTTAAGCGAGAAAAGCAAAAGAATAATTGAAGAAGTCTCAGAATCACAAGCAAACAGGATTGGCAAACATTTGGAGATGATTAATCTTGCTCCGGAAGAAATTAGTGTGCTTATCGAAAAAATGGATCTGTTGGTCAAATCCTTTCAGGTGCCATCCAAAAAAGAGAGAATACCTGAGGTTTGAAAAGAATCCTGATTAACACTATTTTGAGCCTTTAAGCATGGGTTGACTGCCGGGACTTTTTACTGATTTTCTCACCGGTCGTTATATATCCACAGTGAAATTGCTCAGGTAAAAGCGGAATGGTTCTGGTTTTATTCTGACCAAACGGGACTTTTCACCGAGTAGTTGCAGGAGAAGGGGAGAAAGCTTAACGAGGAGAGGAACTGGAACTGGGAAAGCCAAAATTCTGTTTATTATCTGTTGCCGCAACAGCCGGCAAGCGGAAATTGTAAAAAGGTAGCACAGCATATTCCGGTAACGATTAAAATAAAAAGCTATCCGTAGACGATCGTATCAGGGATAAATGCCAGTGTTCGAATCATAAATAAAATTAATGAAAATCTGAAAGGAGGGAAACAGGATGGGAAGAGTTTACAGACATCTCCCATTGATCATTGTTTTGATGATGGGAGTTTTTCTGGCGTTATTGAATCAAACTTTGCTTAACGTAGCCATTCCCCATCTGATTCATGATTTTGGCGTAACGGCAAGTACTACTCAGTGGTTGTTAACGGGCTATATGCTGATTAACGGAATTTTGATTCCATTTTCGGCATATCTGGTTGAACGGTTCGGGGCTCGCCAGCTTTTTCTGACTTCGATGTTATTTCTCACGGTGGGCTCTCTGGTTTGCGGAATGGCCCCTGCTTTTTCCATCATGTTAACAGGCCGTCTGGTTCAGGCGGTGGGGGCAGGTATTCTTATGCCACTTGTGATGGTGATCATTCTCTTCATTTTTCCTCCGGAAGTACGAGGAAAAGGGATGGGGATCTTTGGCCTTGGCATGATTTTCGCTCCTGCGATTGGTCCTACTTTGGCAGGCTGGGTTATTGTAAATTATGACTGGCGCATTTTATTTTATGCTATGGTGCCTCTTGGTGTGATTGTCATTATCGTTGCCTTTTTCCTTTTGAAAAACAGTCTGCAAAAAGAGACCAAACCGGCATTTGATTTTCGTGGTGCCATTACGTCATCACTCGGTGTAGGGTTGCTGTTGTATGGCTTGAGCGAGGCAGGCAACAAGGAATGGAGCGATCCGATTGTTGTTGCCTCTCTGGCTTTTGGGATTTTCTTTATCGCTCTGTTTGTTGTATTGCAAAATCGTTCCAGCAATCCCATGCTTGATTTTACGGTTTTCAAATATGACATGTTTACGTTATCCAATATCATTAATGTGATTGTTACCATGGCGATGTTCTCAGGCATGTTCCTGCTTCCCATCTATCTGCAAAACCTGCGTGGATTCTCAGCGTTTGAGTCCGGATTGTTAATGATGCCCGGGGCTGTTATCATGGGGATCATGTCACCCGTTTCCGGAACTCTTTTTGATAAAGTGGGGCCCCGGCCGCTGACAACTGTTGGGCTGCTGATCATAACCATAACCACTTATGAATTTACCCGTTTAACGTTAGAGACCAGTTTTGGCTATATTCTCATGATCTATGTAATCCGTTCCTTTGGTATGTCGTTGATGATGATGCCAATCATGACTGCCGGCCTTAATCAGTTGCCGAGTAAAATGAACAGCCACGGAACGGCGATGGCAAACACATCCAAGCAAATTGCCGGATCATTGGGAATCAGTATTTTCACAACCATTTTTGCGATAAGGACGCAATATCACTTGGGAAAAATAAGTGAACAGGCTAATATGTTAGATTCGGCGTACAGCAATCATGTTCATTCTCATCTGGATTCTTTTTCAGGTTCCTCCGGGTTGCCGCCGCAGGAAATGCTGTCTGATGCATTGTACGGGCAGGCAAGCCAGTATGCGTCGGTTATGGGAATCAACGATGCGTTTGTATGGGCCACTCTTCTTGCCTTCGTCGGTTTTGTGCTCAGTTTTTTTATGCGTGATGTCCGGAAGGATGAGGTTTCGTCCGGTTCATTGATTAAGAAACGGCAAAGGCTTGATCCGGTCAAGGGGAAGTTATGAAAATGTTAGCTGTTAAAGTCATACCGTGAATAAATCCGGCAACTCCCCAAAATAAAAATGCTGTCTCTCCTCCGCGGTCATCAGATGTTATTTCTGAAGGAGTATCGGGAGGTATTGTAAAAAGATTTAAAAGTCCAAATGCATCTTAAAGATGTTCAGAGTTGAAGACAATTTTGAAAAAGCGATGAAAAGTACCAGAAAGTCTTGCGGACGATGCACAAACAGCTAAGGGTCTGATGGTCCACTGATAATTAGTTTGGTTAACCGGATCCGTCTCTTGCTTGGGTAAGCAGGCGGATTTTTATTATAGTTGATTTTAACAAAGAATGGAGGCGAAAAATGTGCTTATTACTTTGACAATGTTTGCTGTTGGAACATTGCTGGGCTTTATTGGAGCGGGGGGCGCAGGTTTTGTCATTGCCATCCTGACACTCGTTTTTCATGTCCCGATTCAGGTGGCACTCGGCACAGCACTGGCATCCATGGCTTTTACAACCTTGTCCGGAACTTTGGGCCATTATCGGGAAGGAAACATTTCTCTTCGAACAGGCCTTTTGGTGGGGGCTTTTGGAGCAATTGGCGCATTTTGGGGTTCCAGGATTGCTGCCATGATTCCAGCTTTCCAATTACACTGGCTCACCACAGCCATGTTATTTCTGTCTTCACTGATGCTTTTGCTTCGTTTCTTTGCAGGTAAGCGTGCCGTGTCACAAAAGAAAACCATTTTTGCCTCTTCCTCCCATCACTTTCTGAAATCCGTTTTTCTCGGGTTGGTAACCGGGTTATTGGCGGGAACGTTTGGAGTTGGCTCTACGCCATTTATTCAGATTGGACTATTGATATTACTTGGATTATCACTCCGTCAATCTGTTGGTACAACGATGCTGATCATTCTTCCAATTGCTATTGGAGGAGGAATGGGTTATTCTTTAGTCGGCAATCTGGACTTTGTCCTGCTGTTCCAGGTGCTGCTTGGTACCATGACAGGCGCTTATCTCGGATCAAGATTTACCTGCCTGGCGCCCCAGGGAATATTGAAAGTGGCGATGGTCATCACTCCTGCTGTTGCGGGAAGTTTAATGCTGTTTGAATAAAAGAGAGGTAAATGTCGTTTGCAAATTTTTTCAGCAGGTGTAAAGCAAATGGTAACTGGTAGAGTGGGTGCTTGGGAATGGGGATTCTTTTTGCAAAGTTTGAGAAAGCCATTTTTGCGAAGTGACTTTAAAGCTCTGCAAATGATTTACTTTCTTAAAAGGCGATACGGAACATAATTCTGAAGATCATCTTTCTGTGTATTTCTACATTCTGATCTTTTAATTACGTTTTAAATTATGCGGTTATTTTCCATGCACAGGTTAGAGGAGTAAAAAATTATGGCACGGATTGATTTAAAAGAGATTCGGGAGATTATTGATACATCTTCAAATTTGTTAACTGGAGAAGCTTTGTTTCCATTCGCATTTGATGAAACGATGTGTCGTGAAGTTGGAAATGGCAAGTTTGCTCCGGCGATCCACATATGGCGTCACCAGAAGGCTGTAATATTGGGGATTCGTGACCGAAAACTGCCTCATGCACCTGAAGCAATCAGGTGGCTGGAATCGCTTGGCTACCATGTGGGTGTCCGCAATTCAGGCGGAGCTGCCGTTCCCCTGGATCCTGGTGTTGTAAACATTTCCCTTGTTTTCCCCTCTATGAGAGGAAAGATGGAAATAAAACAGGATTTTGAAATCATGTACGAGTTAATCCGGACATGTCTGAAACCTGTCTTTCCAAAAATCGATAAAGGGGAAATCGTTGGATCGTATTGTCCGGGCGACTTTGATCTTGGCCTTCAGGGGAAGAAGTTTTGTGGCATTGCCCAAAGAAGACAGATCAAAGCGTTTGTCATCCAGGCATTTGTTCTGGTGGAAGGAAGCGGAAAAGCACGGGGTGAGCAGATTCGGCAATTTTATGATCTGGCGTCAGGCGGAGACAGAAAGCTGGATTTTCCACACGTTGAACCGTCACAGATGGCTGCTTTGGCAGAGTGGGATGAATCGGTAACCGCAGACTGGTTCATTTCCCGGGTGAAAGAAGTGATCAAAGGGTTCGGGCTGGCAAGGGAAATCCGCCATTATGATCCGGTATATAACGTATCGATTGAACGGACGATAAAAGAACTGAAAAGCCGCTACCTGGAAAAAAAGAGAAACAAATGAAAAAGGCCATCCTGTTATGGGGGATGGCGCCAAATAAAAAGCCACTCCCATATAGAGCGGCTAACACAGGAAAACGCTGTGAGTGAATAGCTAGTTCTTTCTCGATGGGAGTCCCCTCATTGCATTATTACAACCCTGCGCAGTCGAATCTGTTTGTCACCTCAACGGCTCGAGATTATGACATATATGCGACAAAACAAAAATAGACTACCATTCATTAAACTAATCTTGTAGTATAAAGTTACTTTAAAGAACAAACGTTTTATATTTTGTTAACGTTAACATTTATAGAAAATAAAAATTTTATTAAAATGGAACTCGGAGCAAATCTCTCTATTGTATACAGTAGAATACGGAATATACAACCAAAATATTACAAGGGGCGAAAGTCCTTTTTAAATGTCTGAACAAGCAGGGGTCTTTAAAAGATAGTGAGATTTTATTAAGTCTTATCTTATATAAAAGTACTTTAATGTACAAATTATTTTTTTGCATTTTGTTAACGTTAACATTTGTGGGCTATTGTAAAATATTAAACTCCCAGTAAAGGTAAACCCAACTTACCACCGTGGAATATCAAAGGATGGGCATTTAAAGTTTATGTAAGCGATTGCACAAGCGATGCTGTCAAGATATTTCAACAAGCTATCACAAACTCATTATTTCATTTATTAACTTATATACTTAATTTGCTAAAAAGCAATGGAGGAATAATAGATGAAAAGGAAGAAGACGCTTGGGATTTTATTAAGTCTTATCTTGTTGTTTGGGGTTGTATCAGGCTGTTCATCAGTAACTAGTGCGGGAAACGATGAAAAATCTTTTGAATTTATTATCTCAAGTAATCAACCCGATACACACCCAACTGTCATTGCTTTAAGAGAATTTGCAAAGGAAATAGAGGAACAATCACAAGGTAGTTTGAAGGCAAAGGTTTACTCTAGTGGTGTACTAGGATCAGATCGCGAAACGCTAGAATTGGTTCAATTTGGAGCCATCGATATGGTTTCAACTGGTGTCTCTACAATAGAATCATATGAAAAGATGTACTCTTTGTTTAGCGTCCCATATCTATTTAATGATAAATCTCATTACTATAAAGTGATGGACAGCGAGTATATGCAAGAAAAAATTTTCCCGCTAACAGCTGACCTGGGGTTTGTTGTGAAAACATGGTTTGATGCCGGAGCCCGTAGCTTCTATACAAGGGATGTTCCAATCTCCGAACCGTCTGACTTGAAAGGATTAAAAATGAGGACACTTTCATCACCTACTATAATTGAAATGATGAATTTAATGGGAGGAAACCCAACTCCTCTTGACTGGGGAGAGGTGTATAGCGCCCTCCAACAAGGGGTCATTGACGGATTAGATAATAACGAACTGGCACTAACCGTGAATAAACATGCAGAAGTTGCGAAGGAATTTTCCAATACGAGACACTTATATGCTCCTGACATATTAATTGTAAATACAAAAACCTTGGATAAGTTAACGGATAACCAAAAAAAAATCTTAGATAATGCTTTTCATGAGTTAAGTTTAAAGCAACGTGAATTATGGGCAATTGAAACAGAAAAAGCGATTAAAGAAGCAAAGGAACAAGGAGTTAACTTTACCGAACCAAATGTTCAGGCTTTTTCTGACAGTGTAAAACCAATGCATGAGAAAGTTGCAAAGGAATACCCTGAATTTATTGAGACCGTTACAAGATTAGGAGAAGAAAAATAAACTATTGAGGGAGAAAACCATGAGTAAGGTATTTAAGTCGTTTAATAAGGGAATTGAGTATTTGCTAATGTTATTAGTAGCAGTAATGGTGATTTCATGTGTGTGGCAAGTACTGTCGAGATATATATTCGGCCAAGCTAGTGTACAGACCGAGGAATTGATGCGGTACGCAATCATTTGGGTTTCGATTATTGGTGGAGCTTACGTTTACGGAGAAAAAGGACACTTGGCCATCATCTTTTTTGCAGATAAGCTGAATCAGACTTTAGCCAAATGGGTTTCAATCTTCATTGACTCAGCAGTTGCCGTTTTTTCAGCAATTGTCCTGATCTATGGCGGATACCAAATTGTATCAGCCACTATGATTCAAATCTCCCCAGGAATGGGCTTGCCAATGGGATATATGTATATGGCCTTACCGATTGCAGGATTCATGTTTATTCTATATGCTGTTCAACACATTGCCGCCAAATTAAAAATGGAAGCGATTTAGCCAAGGAGAAGCGGAGGAAAAAAGATGGATGGCGCATTACTTGCTGGACTTATATTATTAGTCGTATTTGTTTTTCTGTTACTCATAGGTACTCCTATCGCGTTTAGTATCATTATTTCATCTGTTATAACAGCAGTCACAATTTTCCCTGTCAATACATCTATTATTATCGCAGCTCAAAAGGTTGCTACGGGTGTAGATAAGCTTTCATTGTTGGCAATTCCATTCTTCATTTTAGCTGGAATCATCCTGAATAACGGTGGTATAGCCGTAAGGCTTATCAATTTTGCCAAAGTCATGGCCGGAAGGATTCCTGGTTCACTAGGACAAACGAATGTTGTTGGAAATATGCTGTTTGGTGCTATTTCTGGTTCGGCCGTTGCTTCAGCTGCTGCAATGGGTGGAATTCTTGGTCCTATGCAAGAAAAAGAAGGCTATGATAAAACGTTTTCAGCCACTTTAAATATTGCATCAGCACCTACTGGTCTATTGATTCCACCTAGTAATATATTAATCACCTACTCTCTTGTATCAGGAGGTACATCAGTTGCAGCCTTATTTATGGCCGGATATTTACCTGGAATTCTATGGGGTCTGTTTACAATGCTCGTTGGATTTATCATTGCTAAACGAAACAAATATCCTGTCAGTAAAAAAATTCCAGCTATGTTAAAGCTAAAACTGTTCTTGGATGCAATTCCAGCCTTACTGCTCATTGTCATTGTCATTGGGGGAATTACAGCAGGTATCTTCACTGCAACGGAAGGGGCAGCTATTGCAGTTGTCTATGTTTTAATCCTGTCGATGTTTTATCGCTCGTTAAAGCTGAAAGACATTCCCAAAATTTTACTTGAAACGTCTAAGACAACGGCCATCATAATGTTTTTAATTGCTGGCTCAACCATCATGAGTTATGTCATGACAGTTGCAGGAATTCCACAAGCGATTAGTGGGGGCATTCTTGGTATTACCAATAATCCAATTGCGATTCTATTGATTATTAACTTGATCTTATTGATCATTGGTACATTTATGGATATGACCCCAGCAATCCTGATCTTTACTCCTATCTTTTTACCAATTGCTACGGAGCTGGGAATGGATCCTGTTCATTTTGGGATCATGATTACAATGAACCTATGTGTCGGACTTATCACTCCACCCGTTGGGAACTGCCTATTTATCGGGTGTAAGGTTGGGGAGATTAATATTGATAAAGTCATCAAACCATTAATTCCATATTACTTCGCGATCATTATTGTGTTATTGATTGTCACATTTGTTCCAGAATTATCTTTATGGCTTCCTAGACTTACCGGAAACTTATAAACTTTTCATTAAAAAAGCGCAACATGTTGCTATTTCAACTGTTGAGTGATAGCGCTTATGAATAGAGACAGAGGACAAAATCCATACATTTTCTAATGCAACTGCAAAAATCATTAGATGGCAAAACTGGATTGTCATCAACCTATGAACGAGTTAGAATGGAATTGTTCACGTTAACATTATAATAGAAATATTGTTGACGTGAACAAATTTATTACTTAAAAGTTTAAATAATAGTGTGATTTCGTTATAAAAATAGTGAAAGCAGGTGCGAATGTGAACAACTTTATGGATGACAATTTTCTTTTAAATAATGAAACAGCAATCCGCTTATATCATGATTTTGCAAAGGGCATGCCGATTATTGATTATCACTGTCATTTAAGTCCAAAGGAAATTTACGAAAACAAGACGTTCAAAAATATTACAGAAATTTGGTTATATGGTGACCACTATAAGTGGCGTGCCATGAGAAGCAACGGGATTAAGGAAGAGTATATTACAGGGAATGCTAGTGATTATGATAAATTCTTTGCTTGGGCAAAAACTGTTCCAATGACCATCGGTAACCCGTTATATAACTGGACACACTTAGAATTACAAAGGTTTTTTGGAATAGATGAATTATTGAATGAAGATAGTGCCTTACGAATTTGGGAAAAGGTGAATACCATTTTGAATAGTCCAGGATTTGGGGCAAGGGATTTCATCAAGAAGTCTAATGTCCGGGTTGTTTGTACCACGGATGATCCGGTTGATTCTCTTGAATACCATTTGCTGTTGCAAGAAGAGGCAGACTTTGATGTTCAAGTATTACCAGGTTTCCGTCCGGATAAAGGTTTAGAAATTAATCGTGAAGGATACTTGCAATGGCTTCAAAAGCTTCAAGACGCTTCAGGTATTGAGATCAATTCTTATGATGCCTTTCTGCAAGCAATGGAAGCACGGGTTCGCTTCTTCCATTCTGTTGGTGGAAGAGTTTCTGATCATGCGATTGATACGATGGTGTTTGCAGAAACAACTAAAGAAGAAGTGGTTCGGATTTTTGCAGATGCTTTGAAAGGGAAAAAGGTTTCCTTCGAAGATGAAAAGAAATACAAGACCTTTACAATGAAGTTTTTAGGTGGATTATATTCTGAATTGGGCTGGGCAATGCAGTTCCATATCAATGCATTGAGAAATAATAACACGAAAATGTTCAATACTCTCGGATCAGATACCGGTTTTGATTCCATTAATGATGATCAAATTGCTAAGCCTTTAGTGCGTCTGCTGGATGCAATAGAACAGGAAAGCTGCCTGCCGAAAACAATCATTTATTCGTTAAATGAAAAAGATAACGATGTTATTGGAACCATCATCGGCAGCTTTCAAAGTGGCGGAATTCCTGGAAAAATCCAGTTTGGAACAGCATGGTGGTTTAACGATAACAAAACCGGAATGCTGAAACAAATGAAATCACTAGCTAATTTAGGGTTATTTACCCGGTTTATTGGAATGCTTACCGATTCGAGAAGTTTTCTTTCCTATACAAGACATGAATATTTTAGAAGACTTGTCTGTGCCTTGATTGCTGAATGGGTTGAAAATGGGGAAGTTCCAAATGATATCGAATTTTTAGGGGAGGTTGTCAAAGGAATTTCCTTCAACAATGCAAAAGAGTATTTTCAATTTGAAGATGATTGTTCCGGCAAGGTATGCAATAAATAGGCTGAGAGGCTATTAAAGGTTTTCTGATATGATTGGAGTAGAATAGAATTGGATAAAGAATGGAAGAGATAGATGGTAACGATTAAAGATATTGCCAAGATAGCAAATGTTTCCCATACAACAGTGTCTCGGGCACTCAATAACAGCCCTCTGATCAAACCAGGGACAAAGAAGAAAATACTAGAGATAGCCTCTCAGCTGGATTATACGCCGAACTACAATGCGAAAAGCCTTGTGATGCAGAAGTCCCATACAATTGGACTTTTCCTGACAAGCATTACGAACGGTACTTCTTCAAGCTTTTTTGTTGAGACAGTAAAAGGGGTTAATTCGGTTATCGATCAACAATATAATTTGAATGTAGGAGGGCTTGAAAATCTAGATGATTATTCTATGATTCACAATAATCGTTTTGAGGGCATTATTTTGATGAGTCAAAGTGATGCCGATGATGATTTTATCGCTCACCTGAAAGAAAAAAAGATTCCATGTGTGGTTTTAGGCAGGGATATAGGTGAAAAAACGATAACGAATATCTTATCGAATGACCGTGTAGGATCGACACAGGCGGTCAAGCATTTGCTGATAAACGGTCATCGAGACATTGCATTAGTCGAAGGGATCAAAGGGTTCAAATCAACGATGGAACGAAGAGAAGGGTATATAAAAGCGCTTATCGATTATAATGTTCCGATTAAAAACGAGTACATTATCCAAGGGAACTATGACATGGAAAGTGGTTATAAAGCTTTGGAAAAGTTACTTGCATTGGAACATCCTCCGACAGCCATCTTTTGTTCAAACGATGATATGGCTATCGGCGCTCTTAACGCGGCTTTCGCTAATGGCCTGGTGGTCCCGCGCGATATTTCGATTGTTGGCTTTGACGACATTGAATTTGCGCGTTACACCAATCCATCTCTTACAACAGTAAAACGGCCAATTGAGAAAATCAGTTCGTTAGGGACAAAAAAGATTTTAGAAATGCTAAAGAAGGAAGAGAACACAGAAATACCAGCTGAAAAAATCTATATTGAAACGGAACTGATCATTAGGCATTCTGTTTCAAATTTGAATCATCATAGTTGACAAGTAATATGCAAGAAAAAATGTTCACGTGTGCATGGGGGATAAATATGGAAAAGTTAAGTAGAAAAATTGCGATAGACACAGAGCAATATCCTGAAAAAGTTTTACAGTTTGGCGAAGGAAATTTCTTAAGAGCCTTTGTTGACTGGCAAATCGATGTGTTGAATAAGAACACTGATTTTAATGGAAGTGTTGTCGTTGTTCAGCCACTTAGTCAAGGGATGGTTGAAAAGTTAAATGAACAGGATGGATTGTATACACTTTATCTACAAGGCGTGAAAGAAGGAAAAGCCGTAAAGGAGCGTTCAATCATCAGTTCTGTCAGCAGGGGCTTAAATCTATACACACAGTATGATGAATTTACGAAGCTTGCCCGCAATCCTGAGCTGCGATTTATTTTTTCAAATACAACGGAAGCGGGAATTTCCTATAATGAAAATGATCGCTTGCAGGATAGCCCACAAAGCAGCTTCCCTGGCAAGTTAACGGCATTCCTATATTACCGCTATCAAGTGTTTAATGGCGATAAAGAAAAAGGATTGATCATTATTCCTTGTGAACTGATTGATCGGAACGGAGAAAAATTAAAGAAGATTGTCCTTCGGTATGCGGCTCTTTGGAAGCTGGAAGAAAATTTTATTCAATGGCTTGAAGAAGCAAACACTTTTTGCTGCAGCCTTGTTGACCGTATTGTTCCTGGATATCCACGCGATACCATTGATGAAATTACTGAAGAACTTGGCTATAAGGATGATCTAGTGGTGGTTGGCGAACAATTCCATCTATGGGTCATTGAAGGACCGCAATGGATTCGCGAGGAATTCCCAGCCCATAAGGCTGGACTCAATACATTGTTTGTCGATGATATGACTCCTTATAGAACAAGAAAAGTTCGAATTCTAAATGGTGCTCATACAGCACTAACACCTGTTTCTTACCTTTATGGCTTAGACACAGTAGCAGATACGGTTGCGCATAAAGTGATGGGGCAATTTGTAAAAGAACTGATTTACGATGAAATCATTCCAACCTTGGATCTTCCGCTTAATGAACTGCAATCCTTTGCCCATGCGGTGTTAGAGCGATTCCAAAACCCATTTATTCAGCATTTCTTGTTAAGTATTTCCTTGAATTCTATGTCAAAATTTAAGACAAGAGATTTACCGTCTTTACTTGAGTACTACAACCGTAAACAAGAATTGCCAAAAAAACTTGTCTTCTCTCTTGCAGCCTTGATTGCTTTTTATAAAGGAAAAAGAGGCGAAGAGGAAATCAAGCTTTCAGATGATCAAGATATTCTTGAGTTATTCAAGGAACAATGGAACCAGTTTGATGGAAGCGTTGATAGTGTAAAAGCAATCGTCACGAACGTATTAGGCTACGAAAAGAACTGGGAAATGAATTTAAACGAAGTACCAGGATTAACAGAAGCAATAACAACTGACCTTTATTCGATCGAAACAAAGGGAATGAAGCAAGCGGTTGAAGCGCTTTTAGGCCAAATGGGAGCAAAATAAGGGGGGAGCTCCATGTTAAATGCTATTCAACTGAATGAAAATGATAATGTCGTTGTCACATTAAAAGATTTACCACCTGGTCATATCATTACGATCCAAGGCAAAGAAATCGAGCTTAAAGACGGAGTTAAAAGAGGACATAAAGTCGCGATAACAAACATGAGACTCAACGAAAATGTTGTAAAATACGGCTATCCAATTGGGCATGCCATCAAAGAAGTAGCCATGGGTGAGCATGTTCATACACATAATATGAAAACAAACTTGGATGGAATTGAGGAGTACCAGTTTAATCAAAAGTTTACACCTAATCCGTATAAGCAAGAGAATCTCAGTTTCCAAGGATATCGAAGGAAAAGCGGTGATGTTGGGATCCGCAATGAACTCTGGATAGTGCCAACAGTCGGTTGTGTGAATGGTGTTGCCGAAAGAATGATTAAGTTATTTGAAAAGGAAGTTGGCAATATTAGCCCATTCGAAAATATTCTTGTCCTAAAGCATAATTATGGCTGCTCTCAGTTAGGAGACGACCATGAAAATACCCGTAAAATTTTAAAAGATGCTGTATTACACCCAAATGCAGGCGGCGTTTTAGTGCTTGGCCTTGGCTGTGAAAATAACAATCTATATAAATTCAAGGAAAGTTTAGGAGAGTATGATAGAGAACGCGTTAAGTTCCTTGTTTCTCAAGAAGTAGCAGATGAAATTGAGGCTGGAGTGCAATTATTAAAAGAAATCTATGAAAATGCCAAAAACGACAAGCGCAAAACAGTTCCTTTATCTGAATTAAAGGTTGGTTTGAAATGTGGAGGTTCTGACGGATTATCCGGTATTACCGCTAATCCATTATTGGGAAGATTCTCCGATTTTCTGGTAGCTCAAGGTGGAACGACAGTTTTAACAGAGGTTCCTGAAATGTTCGGTGCAGAAACCATCCTGATGGAGCGCGCGGCAAATGGCGAAGTGTTTGAGAAAACGGTTAGTTTGATTAATGAATTCAAAGAATATTTCATTGAAAATAAGCAACCAGTCTATGAAAATCCATCTCCAGGAAACAAAGATGGCGGAATCACCACTTTAGAAGATAAATCGCTTGGCTGTACGCAAAAAGCTGGTACATCTAAGGTTGTCGATGTTTTGAAATATGGAGAAAGAATCGAACAAAAGGGGTTAAATCTATTAAGTGCGCCAGGTAATGATTTAGTTGCTTCTTCGGCATTAGCAGCTGCAGGCTGTCAATTGGTACTGTTTACAACTGGTCGCGGAACGCCATTTGGTGCGTTTGTCCCTACGATGAAAATATCAACGAATACACCTCTTTATAAAACAAAGCCACACTGGATTGACTACAATGCAGGTGTACTATTAGAGGAGGAACCAGATACGGTTTTACGCGATTTTATAGAGTATATCATTAAGGTCGCAAGCGGCGTACAGGTGAATAACGAGAAAAATGATTTCAGGGAAATTGCCATCTTTAAGACAGGCGTCACTTTATAAAAAAGTTTAGGAACATGCAAGAAAATCATGCATTAGGGATTATTCTTTAAAGCCTCTTATTGCTTTGTTATTTTGTGTCATTTCTTTTATAGTACTTCTTAAATGTAAACGGAAAATTGCTCTACCTGTTCGAAAGCTGGGAGCTTAGGTATGATGGTTATGTGCTCGGCAAACGAGGGAGATAGAGGAAGGCCAAGGAAGGAATGAATCGGTAACCGCAGACTGGTTCATTTCCCGGGTGAAAGAAGTGATCAAAGGGTTCGGGCTGGCAAGGGAAATCCGCCATTATGATCCGGTATATAACGTATCGATTGAACGGACGATAAAAGAACTGAAAAGCCGCTACCTGGAAAAAAAGAGAAACAAATGAAAAAGGCCATCCTGTTATGGGGGATGGCGCCAAATAAAAAGCCACTCCCATATAGAGCGGCTAACACAGGAAAACGCTGTGAAATGTGAAAAAGGGATTGGGTTATGAATTTGGATTGCCTGTTGTTTACAGGACAGGCGGATGTGAGAAGGTTTTGGGTCTACATAAATACTATTCGAAACAACTTTCTGTTTTTAGTCCTTTTATGATGATTTTTCAGTTACGTCTGGCAAAATCAACAAACCGGAACTTGTCGGGTCGGTGGCGGGATTCCGTATACTGGAACAAAGTATTGTCTTCCAGGAAAACATAATTGCGGACGACGGCTACATAGCTTTCTCCTTGATGATCCAGCAACTGCCGGTCTTCTTCTGTCATTCGTTCAATGGTGATAACTTTTTTGGCAAAACTGATGGGGAGCCCGCACTTTTTTTCCAGGTATTCGTAAATGGAATCTTTACAAATGTCTTGTGTCAACTCAGGTACATATTCCTGGAGAAAATAATCCTTGTCCAGAATGATTTTTTCGCCGCCGATTTCCCGAACCCGAATGACTTCCCAAACGGGTTCCGGCCGTTTCAGCCCGAGTTGGGAACAGATGCAGGGATCGGCCAACTCCGGTTTTAATGCATGGACATGTGTTCTCCAGGATTTTCCTGTTTTGGACAAGAGCTCCTTGAAACCGACCAATCCCGATACGGGAAAGTCATATCGGTTAATTCCCAGGACAAAAGAGCCTTTTCCTTTGATTTTTTGAATGTAACCGTTTTGCGACAACAAATTGAGTGCTTTGCGTACGGTTTCGCGAGAGGTTTCATAGCGCCTTGTAAGTTCATTTTCAGACGGCAGTTTCCCCCCCTGTTTCCACTTTCCTTCTTCAATTTGCCGGGCAAGTTCACGATAAATCGAGAGATAAATGTTGCTCACCATTATTTCCCCTTAAATATCTTCAGTTTTCGTTAAACGATAAACAAGAGATTCGTAAGGGCGTAATGTGATTTTCCTCCAGTCACATGGAACGTCCGGGTAGTTGGCAAGGATTGCTTCTCCGTTCCAGCTCTTGAGCGAATGGGTCGATGGTAAACTCCATTCTGTTGAACAGGCATGGAAGTTGTTAATAACCAGCCATTTTTCATCCTGTCCGTGGCGGAAGTAGGCAAATACGTCAGGGTGATCGAGAGTAACTGCTTCAAAAGTGCCGGTGGTCACAATATCATTTTCCTTTCGCAACCGGATCAGGTGCTTGTAGTGGGCAAAAACGGAGTCAGGATCATTCATGGCCTGCTCAACATTGATTTCCTTATAGTTTGGAGCGGCAGGAATCCAGGGAGTTCCTCTGGTAAATCCTCCGTAAGGCCCATCCGTCCATTGCATGGGAGTACGCGAGTTATCGCGTGATTTTTGCTGGATGGTCCGCATGATTTCATTAATTGGTTTCCCTTGTTTCCGTAATATCTGATACATATTGTGTGTTTCAACATCCCGATAGTCATCGATTGATGCAAAGTTCGGGTTTGTCATCCCGATTTCTTCCCCCTGGTAAATGAAAGGCGTCCCTTGCATCAAATACATCGCGGTTGCCAGCATTTTGGCTGATTCCTTGCGGTAATGCCCGTCATTTCCATAACGCGACACAATTCGCGGCTGGTCGTGGTTGCACCAAAACAGGGTATTCCAGCCTCCGCCTTTTTGCATCTCTGTTTGCCATGCGGATAAAATCCTTTTAAGTGCCTGAAAGTCCATACAGCCAATGCTCCACTTGTTTCCCGCAGGGTAGTCCACTTTCAAGTGGTGGAATTGGAAAGCCATGTTAAGTTCGTGACTGTCAGGACGGGTATATCGAATACAATGCGGAATCGAAGTGGATGACATTTCGCCAACGGTCATTATATCATAGCGGGAAAAAACCTCTCGATTCATCTCTTGCAAAAATTCATGAATACGGGGACCGTCTGTATAAAATTTGCGGCCGTCTCCCGGCGGTACCGATCCGTCATCATCATGGAAATGCTGGTCTTTGGAAATCAGGTTGATCACGTCAAGGCGGAATCCATCCACTCCAAGATTCAGCCACCAGCGCATCAGTTCATAAATTTCCCGGCGTACCTGCGGATTTTCCCAGTTCAGGTCGGCTTGTGTTTTGTCATATAAATGCAAGTAGTATTGCTCCGTCTGTTCATCCCACTGCCATGCAGATCCGCCGAATTTCGACTTCCAATTGTTTGGTTTGTGCCCATTTTTTCCATCTTTCCAGATGTAAAATTCCCGGTAGGGACTTTGTCTGGAAGAGCGGGATTTCCTGAACCAGATATGCTCAGTGGAAGTGTGGTTGACTACCATATCCATAATTACCCGTAAACCGCGTGCGTGGGCCTCATGAAGAAGTTCCATGAAGTCTTCCATTGTTCCGTATCCTGGATCGATTTTGCGATAATCACTGATATCATAGCCGTGATCCTTTTGCGGAGATTGATAGATGGGCGTCAACCACAAAACATCGACTCCCAGCTGTTTAAGGTAATGCAATTTCTGAATGATTCCTTTCAGGTCCCCAATACCGTTACCGGTCGTATCATAAAAGCTTTTGGGGTAGATTTGGTAGACAACCGCTTTTTTCCACCATTCTGTCACGAAAAACCCTCCTTCACTGCATCAACTCTTCTATTTCCTCTTTAAGTATGGATGATTTGGTTCCGTATACTGCCTGCAGCCCATCACCCCGCTTGAGGACACCGGATGCACCCAGTCGTTTCAATCTTTCTTCATCTACTTTTTCCATGTCCCTGATCCCGACTCTAAGTCGCGAAATGCACGCATCAAGCCGGGTGATATTTTCTTTTCCTCCCAAGGCCTCAAGAATTTGTGCGGCCTGTTTCTGTTCTTGTGCTTCTTTTTTGGCGCGCACATCCTCTTTGGTATAAAGTTTTGTTTCGGCTCCTTCTTCTTCACGCCCTGGTGTTTTAAAATCAAATTTCAGAATCAAAATCCGGAAAGTGAAGTAATAGATGGCGGCAAACAAAAGACCAAGTCCGATCAATACCAGCCAGGCGTAGTTGTGGTTTGGAAAGACGTTAAACAGGATAAAATCGATAAAACCTGATCCGCCGGCAAAGCCTGCATGCATGCCAAAAGCGGCCGCCAGCCCGTAGGCAATTCCTGTGATTACAGCGTGAATCACGTACAGGACAGGTGCGACAAACAGGAAAGTAAATTCAAGAGGTTCAGTGATTCCTGTTAAAAACGCGGTGATTGCAGCTGCAATGACCAAGGATTTGGTTTTCGCCTTTTTACTGGCTTTGGCGGTGTGAATGATTGCCAGTCCGGCCGCCGGCAGTCCGAACATAACAGGAATGAATTTCCCGGCAATATAGGTGCCGCCAGTAATGGCGACAGAGGGATCACGCAATTTGTCAATTACCTGGGCAATATAAATGTTTTGGTCACCTACAATTCTGGCGCCATCAAGAGAAGTATAGGCTCCGCCAATGTCGGTAAACAGTAGAGGAGTGTTGTAAATATGGTGCAAGCCAAATGGAATCAGAAGTTTTTCAATACCGCCATACAAGCCGACAATCAGCGGATTGGTATGGGTTGCGATGAAATTCCCCAACACAAAGATTCCATTTCCGATAGGTGGCCAGATGAAATAGAGGACGACAGCTGATAAAATTGCTCCAAATGAGGCAACGATCGGAACCAGGCGTTCCCCGCTAAACAGGGATATAGAATCCGGTAACTCCACTTTGTGATAGCGATTGTAAAAATAAGCAGTCAAAAAGCCAATCAATATTCCGCCAAAAACCCCGATCTGCATGGTTTCAATTCCCAATTCGCTGCCCAGCAGCCGTTCGTTCAGTTTGATTCCGGTAATCTCAATCATGACCCCAATAGCAGTGTGCATGATAAAGAAAGCTATCAGGGCTGAAAAACCGGCCATTCCCCTGCCTGTCCAGGTAATGGCAATAGCTACTGCAAACAGGACAGGAAGGTTATTGAAGATAGCCTGACCAGCCCGTTGCATGAGAATTCCGGTTATTTGCCAGCCATCACTGCCTAAAAAAGGAATAATCTCCTGGACATTCGGATTAAGAATGACACCGCCCAGGCCCATTAAAATCGAGACAAGAGGAAGAATCAGTACCACAGCCATCATCGACCGGCCAACACGTTGAAAGAAGTCAAAAGAGACGCGCTTAACCATTATTGTTCCTCCTTGGATCAGATCGGATTAGGGTGGTAACTTTTAAAAACTTGTATATACAGGACGGAAGACAAAAAAATGAAAAGCCTTTCATTCAGGATAATTGTACCCTGTATATACAGGTGTGTCAATTTGTTTATCACTTGAGTTGGGACAAGAAAAGCACACAATCTTTTATAAATTTCCTATCCTTATCCTGCCATTGATTGAACGATATGCATGTGTTATGATGGAAACACCGCGCTAGATGGGGAGTTAGCGGTGCCCTGTAACCCGTAATCCGCTATAACGGGGTTGATGCCTATCCGAGGCGTATTTTGTGTGAGGCAGGTCTGGATCATCAGTGTTGATGACTGGGTCCTGCGCAACGATTACTTCTGAACCGTGTCAGGTCCTGACGGAAGCAGCACTAAGGAAGCTCAATCGTGTGCCGCAGGGGTGCCTGGTCTGAGTTGCTGATTCAGGGGCCGCTCAGGCAAAGTGCGTCGGAGATAGGTGCGCGGTTACATATGGATATTTTCTCAGAAGATCCTCCTTGATGGATAAGGTGGTTTTTTTGTACAAAATAATGGAAAATTTTCTCATAAAGAAGGAAGAAATAGCTAAATAGCGAATAAAAAGTTAGAATTATTTGTGATATTTTCAGAAAGAAGGAGCGGGCTGTTGTCGGCAAGGGGGTGGATGATTCCTGTCCTGAGTTTTTTTTGTTGAATTGGGAAAGGTAGTTCACTTGTGGATCGGACAATTTTCCAATGAATCGTTCGTTGCAACAGGAAGCACGAAGGATAGAAGGGAAGCTTTGAATGTGGCGGTGCGAATATGATGAATATGAACACGAAGGCGTTAGCAGGAAATGAAGAACATAAATCATTACATTTGTATACATTTTATCCTGTGACACCCTATGAGCGTTTGGCCGTCCAGTTGATCTCACAAATCCACTTGGGAGTTATCGTAGTAGATGATCGGTTGAATGTCGTGGAAATCAATCAAGCGGCAGGGAATTTGTTGGGACTGGAAAAATCAAAAATTTTATATCGTTCGTTTCAGGAAGCGATTATCCAATCAGGATTGCCAAAAAAGTTCAGGGATCGATTGTTTTCCATTTTGCATTCTCAGGAAGAAGGACGGGAAATGGAATTGGATTGGTGCCCGGAAGACAGCAGGGGTCGTTCTCTTCTTTTACGTATACATCCCTTTGAAGACAGTGAAAGCGGGTTAAAAGGACAAATCCTTATGTTTGAGGACAAGACGGAAACACTGCTTCTCAAACAGCAGGTTCAGCAAAACAACCGTTTGGCAACCATTGGACAAATTGCTGCCGGAACTGCACATGAAATCCGTAATCCTCTTACAGCGATCAAAGGGTTTTTGCAAGTGATCGGACATAAGATGAAAGAAAATGGACAACAGAAAGAGCACGGGTATATCGATATTATGCTGAGGGAAATCAGCCGTATCAGCAGCCTGGTTGGAGAATTTTTGATGTTGAGCAAGCCGCGCCATATAAAAGTGCAATCCGTCAATGTAGTCAAGGTGCTGAAGGATATTTTGCCAATTATCAAAAATGAGGCCCTTTTGCATAATATTGATGTGGTGATCAAGCAGCAGCTAACCACTATACCCATGGTTGAAGCAGACGGGGAACTGTTGAAGCAGGTTTTTCTCAATCTGACAAAAAATGCGATGGAAGCAATGAAAGATGGCGGACTTTTGAGCCTGTGTTTGAAGACCCATGAAAGAAGAAGGCAGGTTGTTGTAGAGATTACGGATACCGGACCAGGCATTCCCAAGAATGTGCTGGAAAAAATGTTTGAACCGTTTTTTACAACAAAGGATAATGGCACCGGACTTGGATTGCCCATTTGTCGCCAGATCCTGTGCGAGATTGACGGGGAAGTCCAAGTCAAATCCGGGAACAAAGGAACAAAAGTCCATGTTCGTCTGCCCCTTAAAAAGGCATAATACCCACTGTCCAATAGATGGAATATTATTCCCACATTGGCAGTGGGTTGTTTCTTTTGAAAAAGGGAATTTCAGTGTAGTATGATAATAAAGACCGTGAATATGCCCCACATGGGGAAAGTTGGAGTGTTGAATGTGTCCTACCGGGCATTATATCGAGTTTGGAGACCACAGCGTTTTGAGGATTTAGTCGGTCAGGAACATGTGACAAAAACATTGATGAATGCATTAAATGAAAAGCATCTTTCCCATGCTTACCTGTTTAGCGGTCCGCGTGGAACTGGAAAAACCAGTGCTGCCAAAATTTTGGCCAAGGCTGTAAACTGTGTCCATGGTCCCGCTCAGGAACCGTGTAACGAGTGTGAAGCTTGCCGGCGTATTACTGATGGTTCAATCATGGACGTCGTGGAAATTGATGCCGCATCCAATCGCGGAGTTGATGAAATCCGGGATTTGCGCGACAAAGTGAAGTATGCGCCGACGGAAGTCCGATACAAAGTGTATATAATCGATGAGGTTCATATGTTAACAACAGAGGCGTTTAATGCTTTGTTGAAAACCCTGGAAGAACCTCCCGAACATGTTATTTTCATTCTGGCAACCACGGAGCCGCATAAACTTCCTTCAACGATTATTTCCCGTTGCCAGCGCTTTAATTTTCGCCGTATTTCTTTTGAACAGATTGTTAATCGAATAAAGTATATTTGCCAATCCTTGCAAATTTCTTTTGAAGAAGAAGCCTTGCTGTCAATTGCCCGGTCAGCTGACGGAGGGATGCGGGATGCCCTGAGTTTGCTGGATCAGGTATTGGCTTTCAGCGGCCGATCGCTTACGATTCAGAATGTGCAAGCAGTGACAGGAAACGTTTCCCGGGAATTGGTGCTGGATATTTTGGTGGATCTGGCCGACCATGATGCTTCCTCGGCCCTTGAGAAGCTTGACCAGTGCATTGTAAACGGGATTGAGCCGGAGAATCTGGTAGAGGATTTCATTCATACCTGCCGGGATCTGTTGCTGTTTCAGACTGCTCCTGCGTTGATGAAGCATGAAAGTGGAAGACAATGGATCGAGTCTATGGAAAAAGCAACCCAAAAGTTAACAGAAGCACGGCTTACGCAAATGATGGAGCTATTGGTACACTTCCAACAGCAGATGAAATGGGTGACTCATCCGCGGGTGTTGCTGGAAATGGCTCTTGTTCGGCTGGCCCATATCCATGAATCGGCTCAAGACGGAGTATCTTCGGATTCCGTTCGAAAGCTTGAATTACGTGTCAGGCAGCTGGAAAATATGGTACATCAATTAAAAGACAGCTCTTCTGCCAAGGAAGAAATTACTCCGGTTCAAAAAACGCGTTCCGCACCGTCGATCCCCCAAGTTTCCAATCCGCTTTCAAGCAGCACCTGGACTCGGCAACTGTCTGATAAACAGCTGTCCCAGGTTAAAAAAATCTGGCCTGATGTGCTTCATCGCGTGAAGGAAGAAAAAATTACTGTACATGCCTGGCTGATTGACGGGGAGCCTGTTGGAGCGACAAAAGATGCTGTTATTGTGGCATTTAAAAGCAAAATTCACCGGGAAACTACGGATAAAGAAAGCAATAAATCTTTAATTGAAGAAGTTCTTTCCAATTTGTTTGGAAACCGCATGCAATTAAAAACGGTTATGGTCGAAGATTGGGAGAAGATTGCACAAAAACGGCATACCCGAAGTTCTGAAACGAAAAGTCAAGTAAAAGAATCGAAGCCAAAGGCGGAACATGATATAGTAAAAAAGGCTATTGATTTGTTTGGCGAAGATGTCGTGAAAATACTGGATGACCATAATCCTGTGTAAATAAGGAGGTACCTTTATGCGCAATATGAATCAAATGATGAAACAACTAAAGAAAATGCAACAGGAAATGACGAAAGCCCAGCAAGAACTGGAGAAAAAAGAAGTAGAAGGAACTGCTGGCGGTGGTGTGGTTAAAGTAAAAATGAATGGACATAAGCAGTTGTTAGGGATAGAGATTGCTCCTGAAGCAGTGGATCCGGACGACGTGGATATGCTGCAGGATTTGATCATGGCGGCCATGAATGAGGCCATGAAACAGGTAGATGATCTGGTAGCCAAGGATATGGGTAAGTTCACAGGCGGTATGAATGTTCCGGGATTATTTTAAAATGATAAAGCAGACTGGAGGTGGCAAACGTTGTATGTGCCAGAACCAATCTCGAAGCTGATCGAGGGATTCATGCGCTTGCCGGGGATTGGTCCCAAGACCGCCCAGCGCCTGGCTTATTATGTACTGACCATGGAAGAAGAAGATGTGATTGATTTGGCTAAAGCGTTGGTGCGGGTACAACGTGATTTATGCCATTGTTCAGTATGTGGCAACATTACAGATCAGGATCCTTGTCCAATTTGTTCGGATAAGAACCGTGACAGATCGGTCATTTGTGTTGTACAGAACACGAAGGATTTGATTGCTATGGAGCGGACCCGTGAATACAATGGTTTATATCACGTATTGCATGGAGCGATTTCCCCGATTGAAGGAATTGGTCCAAATGATTTAAAGATCCCTGATTTGCTCAAGCGTTTAGAGGATAAAACGGTAAAAGAGATGATTCTGGCGACCAATCCCAACATTGAAGGAGAAGCAACTGCAATGTATTTGTCCCGGCTGACGAAACCGTTTGGCCTGAAGGTAACCCGAATTGCCCATGGTCTTCCTGTCGGGGGAGATCTGGAATATGCCGATGAGGTTACATTGACAAAAGCCCTGGAAGGAAGACGGGAGATATAAAGTTGGCATGAACCAGACAACCTCATGCATAGGATGAAAGCGACACTTCTTTTAGATGAAGATGTCGCTTTTATTTTTGGAGAAGCGGGTGAAATAGTGGGCTTTTCTCTACAATTGGATGCTAAGACAGGGAACACATTCAGGCATGGAATGGCATGGATTTTGTGTGTCGGTTTTTTTGCCGTTGTTCCCTTGGGATTTGCTTCCCAGCAATGGTTTTATACGCAAAAAGGGACATGGTTGATTGTACCTGGGGATTCTGGTGGCATTGCTGCATTGATTTGGTTGCTTATGACATCGGCGGGTGCTGTCCTGTTTTTGGCAGGGGGAATCTTTACCCGGTTCGTGTGGGAGCGAGTTGCTTATAATCAGGAGCTTTCTGTAATGGATATCGTTTATTTTACAGCGTGGATTGAGACATTATCTGTGTTTTTTTCCTTTTTGTTTCCCTTCTGGCCCGACTCCATCCGCCATTTGGTTCCGTATTTTCCGTTTTTGTGGATGATCGTCCTGACCTGCCTTATGTTTTGGAAACGCTGGGACAAGATTGGAATGGTTAATACACCATCACCTTCCTGGCTGGTGTGGATTCTGGCGGTGATTGGTGTTTATGTCCCGGTATTTCTGTTTTTGGATCAGATCATAACCAACCCGGTGGCGAAATGGTTCTCCTTGGAATTATCCTCATGGAGAGAAAATCTGATCAGTGAAAATTTGCATCATGCCGATGCTTCCGGGATACTCATTTCAGGATTACAGTGGCTGTTGATCGGATTGATCGGACCGGTTGCAGAGGAGATATTTTTTCGTGGCCTGATTCAGAGTTGGATTAGCAAAATATGCGGGAATGGTTTGGCCATATTTTTATCCGCCATCAGTTTTTCGCTGTTTCATATGGATGTAACCAAGCTTGCACCTTTGTTTGCCCTTGGTTTGATTCTGGCGTTTTTCCGTTTTTGGACGGGTCAATTATGGGCACCGATTTTTTTCCACGTGTTGAACAATTTAATTGCTATTCTGTTTGAATATCTTCCACATTCATAAAGGAAAAAAATATATTTTTCAGGAGGAGATTCGTGTGTTGGATTATAAATGGTGGATCGGAATTGTAATTCTGGGAATTTTATTTTTTATGGGGATGAACCGTTCGGTAAAAAAACCGCTTTACTGGATTGGAAAAGGAATGCTGTATACAGTTGTTGGAGCCTTGCTCCTGTTTTTGGTCAATATGCTGGGGCAGTATGTGCATCTGCAGATTCCAATCAATTTAATTACCGCTTTTGTAACAGGAGTTCTAGGGCTCCCGGGGCTTATTTATTTAATAGCGGTAAAAATTATTTTCTTAGGTGCATAAAAAACAAAAAAAGTGTTGACTATCTTTTATAAGCGTGGTAATATCTTATTTGTCGCCGCAAGAAAGCGACAAATAAAGTGTTCCTTGAAAACTGAAGAGTGAAGACGTGACTCGTTAATTCTT
>CBEULT010000018.1:0-70408 GCA_965544045.1 uncultured Thermoactinomyces sp. | reverse complement strand
GTCGCGGTTATTCACTCTTTGGTTTTCAGGGAATACACACCGAAAAACCACTGATAAAACATCAGTGGTTTTTTTTGACACAGAATGTGTGCACCGGATTTTAACATTATATTTTTAACATTCAAACTTTTTTGTAAATAACACGCCAAAGTGGTCATATGCCAAGATGCCGGGTGTATAAATATGATAATATTAATATTAGAAATATAATTGTGAATAGCAAGTCGAAAGAACATCAAGAGATAAACTCTGATTTTTGAAAAAACCGGGATAAAATAACATCCTGGAAGATTTTTGCTTCGTAAAGAGATATGGACTTGAAAACTTCTGCGAACAGGGTGATAGCATGAATTATATCGAAATGTTCCTGCTTGGCCACAAGCCAGCCATATATGGGACAACCCTTGAAAAATTATTGGATCATATGGTTTTTTATCTGAAACATAAATATCCGTATATTAAAAATGGCGGAATCAATTTGATTGATTATGCAGATGCCTATCTCTTTTTTCAAAAGGAAGAACAAAAACAAATCTTTATGGATCAGTTCCGGCAAGTTCAGCCCAAATCACCTGAGTTCCATTGTTTATTGGGAAAAACTCTGGGTTATCCGCCAAAAGCTGCCCAATTCTACAAACAGGCCATGTTATCAAAAAAACTGGATCGGTATCGGGTTGGGATCTACTATTTGGGGATCAGCTGCAGTTCCAATATTGATGATTTAACGGACAATTGTGCGTGGCTGTGGGACACGTATCCATTTCCGGTTGGTATGGAAATCCGTGTCGATACCTCGATAATGTTGGTGAAATACAAGGATTGGCATATTTTAAGGCAAATTCAGACTGATGTAAAAAGGAAATTGGCCACAAGCCCTTGAGTTTAGCTGGCAGGGAGATTTGCTGACAGACGGTTTTAAAAAAAATGTCAAGCCCCTTTCCTTATATAATGAGGGGCTTGACGTTGATCAGGATGTCAGATTTTTGGCAGCAGCTGTTCAAATTCATCCAGCTTCTCTTTGAAAGTTTGCAGGGCCTGTTCGATGGGAGTGGATGAAGTCATATCTACTCCCGCTTTTTTGAGGACATTGATTGGTGTGTCTGAGCTGCCAGCCTTCAAGTATGAAAGGTAACGGTTTACCGCTGGTTTGCCTTCACTCAGGATTTGTTTGGATAAAGCGGCAGCGGCGCTGAAGCCTGTTGCATACTGGTAGACATAATAGTTGTAGTAAAAATGCGGGATTCGCGCCCATTCCAATCCGATTTCCCTGTCGCTTAGCATATCATCTCCATGGTATTTTTTGTTCAATTCATAGTACAGTGTGGTCAGTGCATGTGGGGTCAAAGCTTCTCCAGCCTGGGCTTTCTGATGAATAAGGTGTTCAAACTCGGCAAACATGGTCTGGCGGAAGACTGTGCCCCTGAAACCATCCAGATAGTGGTTAAGCAGGTACAGGCGTTTTTGTTTGTCATCCATTTGTTTGAGTAAGTAGTTATTGAGCAGGGCTTCATTGCAGGTAGATGCAACTTCGGCTACAAAAATGGAATAGTTTCCATACACAAACGGTTGATGTTTGCGTGTGTAATAGCTGTGAATCGAATGGCCGAATTCATGAGCCAGGGTGAACAAATTATCCATATTATTCTGCCAGTTCAGGAGAATATAGGGGTTGGTGCCATAAGCTCCCGATGAATAGGCTCCACTCCGTTTTCCCTTGTTTTCGTAAACATCCACCCAGCGGTTGTCATAAGCTTTCTTGAGAATGGAGACATATTCATCCCCCATAACACTCATGGCATCAAGCAGAATTTTTTGCGCCTCCTGGTAGGGCATGTTAAACGATACATTTTTGACCAGTGGAGTATAAATATCATACATATGCATTTCTTTAAGCCCTAATGTTTTTTTGCGAATGGACATATACCGGTGTAACAGGGACAAATTCCTGTTTACCGTATCAACCAGTTGGTCATACACCGTTTCGGGGATCTGGTTTTTGCCGAGGGCCGCATGGCGGGCTGACTTGTAACCGCGGACATTGGCGTAAAAATTATTTTTCTTGATTGCGCCGCTTAGGGTACTGGCAAAGGTGTTTTGGTATTTTCCATATGTTGAATAGACAGCTTGAAAGGCATCTTTTCTTACACGGCGGTTACGGTTTTCCATAAAATGAACGTAACGGCCGTGCGTAACTTCCACCTCGTCACCGTCTTCATCAATAATTGTCGGAAATACCAGATCTGCGTTGTTCAGCATGCCAAAAGTGTTGGAGGCGGTTTGCAGGGCATCGCTTGCCTGGGCCAGTATCTTTTCTTCATTTTCAGACAATACGTATGGCCGCTTTGTGTTTAATTCGTCCAACGCATGCCTGTAAACTTGCAGTTGTTCATTTTCTTTCAGGAAACCGTTCAGCTTTTCTTCCGGAATGGAAAGAATTTCCGGGATAAAAAATGACATGGCACTGGAAGCTTCTGTATACAAGCTTCTGGCCCGGTCATTCATTGCTTGATAGAAAGACTGGGTTGTATCCTGGTCAGACCGCATATGGGCATATGTATAAAGTTTTTCAATCCGCATGAGCAATTCATCCTGAAATTGCAAGCCGTTCAGCAAATCCTGTGACGATCGCCCCAGAATATTCCTGAATTGATTAATTCCTGGAATCAGTTTTTTAAGTTCGTTGTATTCTTTATTCCAATCCTCATCGGTTGGAAATATATCTTCCAGACGCCAGGTGAATTCAACAGGAATTTCAGAGCGAAGAGGAAGTTTCTTGTTTGATTGTGGTTTGGACATTTGTTTGGCCTCCTTAATGCCTTTTGTTTCCATTATACTACTGCACTGGTTAAATCAGAAATGTTTTTCGTGCCCATCCCTGGTTGCCCTGGTTACTGTAAATAGCAGACAGACATAATTTTTTCCAGTCTCTATTTCTTGAACCCCTCGAGGTTGTCAGTGATTTCCAGGAAAGTTTTGGTGGGTAACAACTTTGCTATTTTTGCACAAAAGCCTGGATCAGAGGCAGAGATCAAACAGGAAATTTGAAAATTCTGCAGTAGGCGCATTGGATATGTAATGCTGGATGTAGTGAAAGCAAATAGAAAACAGAGGTCGGGAAAAAAGCAAATAATGTTTGGTTCAAACTGATCACTTTTTTTCGTTTTTATTATGGTTTATCTTTTTACTTTTAATCTTTGCGGAAGGCGGTAATAGTTTTTCGGTGACGTTACATTGTCTTGATTTCCAAAACCATGAAATCATTCATGAGAGATAGTGTGTTGAAAATAGCATTTCATCATTAAAATCGCCAAACTTTCACCTGTTTCGCCTACTTTGCTGCTTTACACCCAAATGGCCGGGGAGTAAGATGACCTTAAGCCGAAAAAATAATCTCCATTCCAATCGCTGAATCCCATTTTTGGGAGCGGGGGAACCACAGGTAGGTATGACTCTGGTCATGGGCTACATGGGGTGAATCCTGGGCAAGTCCAGGTAGGGTGACTCTCAGCACCCGAATCCGTCAGCTAACCTCGTAAGCGTTATGAGAGGAGGAGTGTCATCGTGTTGTGCCACGGTTTTTTTTGTGGTGCCAAAAAGCCGCGAGAAAACTTCCTTCCCGTGGCTTTTTCTGTTTGGCAAGGTATTGATCGTCCGGTCAACAGCTTGACTCCATTCTTTTTAAAGGGAAGTGAAGTGTCGTGAAATACGTATTGCCTTTTGAGGAAATTGATTGCCACTGTTTGCCGATTGTAGGCGGAAAAGGCGCCAATCTGGGAGAAATGTCCAAAGCAGGCTTTCCCGTCCCACCCGGTTTTTGCATCACTACAACAGCTTACCGGCATTTTATGGATGAATTGGATGAGATGAATGATTGGCTGCAACAATTGAACCGGTTAAAACCGGAACAGTTGGACGAGATTCGCGCATGGGGACAAAAAATCCGTGACCATATGCTGTCCCTCACTCTTTTGGATCCGATCAAAGCATCAATCATCGAAGCCTGGCCCAATTGGGAAAAGATCAGGCGTACGCAGTTCGATCAAGCGCAACCGCTGAAGATTTGCCAACCGCTTCTTTCGCGGGTCAACAGGAAACCTTCCTGAACGTCAGAGGGGAGAGGCTGCTCCTTGAAGCGGTCAAAAAATGCTGGGCCTCCCTGTTTACGGATCGGGCCATTGTTTATCGCATCAGAAACGGGTTTGATCACAAGTCCGTTTTCTTGTCTGTCGTGGTGCAACGGATGATTTTTCCCGAAGTGTCCGGAATCATGTTTACCGCAGATCCGGTGACGGGACATCGGCGCACAGTTTCCATAGATGCCGGATTTGGACTGGGGGAGGCACTGGTTTCCGGTATTGTGACCGCCGATTTGTACAAAGTACGGGATTATGAAATTATCCGGAAACAAATCGCGAAAAAGGAAAAAGGGGTTTTCCCTGTTGGTAAAGGCGGAACAGAAGTCCGGGAACTGCCACCCGAACTTCGCCAGAAACAGGCGCTCCCGGATCGAAAGATCATGGAATTGGTTGAACTGGGGCGAAGGATCGAAAAGCATTACGGTTCCGGGCAGGATATCGAGTGGGGTCTGGAGGGCGATGACTTCTATATTCTCCAAAGCCGGGCCGGCCCATCACTTCCCTATATCCAGTTCCTTCCACGAAGAATGACGAATACCGGGTCTATCTTTCGATTGGCCACTCGCAGATGATGACTGATTATATGAAACCGCTGGGGATTTCCGTTTTCCAGGCACTTATTCCCTTTGAAGATGTCGCCGCACACTTACCTGAGGTGGGTGGTCGGCTGTATTGGGATTGTTCCAGCTTCATGTTTCTGAAACCCGTCCAGCGCAAGATTCTCAGAAGTACAATCACAGACGATAATCTGTTAGCGCTGAAAAAAGTGATACAAAGCGAAGATTTCGGGCGGTTGGCGCCAAAGCGGGGTGTGATCAGAAAAGCTTTCCGCTCAGTAAAAAGCATGTTGGCCATTTATCGGAAGATAATTCCCCGGTTGATCCAGATCTTGTATTGGGAGGATCCGGAGCTTGCTGTGAAACAGGCCTTTGCCACTTTTGAAGAAGATTTGGCCCAATTTAAACAGACATTATACAAACTTTCCGGCGCGGAACAAATCCGGTTTATCCGAGAGCAATCTGTTTTTGAGATTATTATCGATCCTATTGCCTATACCTATGCCGGATTCATTGTCTTGCCGATAACCAAAAGAAAAATAAAAAAATGGTTGGGGGAAGAATGGAACCCCTCTATTGAAAAGTCACCTCCTGGCAACATCACCAGCGAAATGGGACTGATGATCGGGGATTTGGCGGATACGGCCAGACCCTGTCCCGAAGTTGTCCGCTATCTGGAACAGGCGGAAGATCGCACGTTTTACGAGGGATTGAGCCAAGTAGAAGGCGGTGACACATTCCGGACTGAGTTGGACCGGTTCATGGAAAAATTTGGCATGCGGGCACCGGGTGAAATCGATATCACGCGGGTTCGCTACAAGGAAGCGCCCACCATGCTTGTTCCGTCCATTCTCAGCCATATGAGAAGCAATGCGTCTGGGGAGCACCGGAAAAAATTCAAACAAGCGGAACAGGAAGCCGAGGAAGCGATTCAGTCCTTGTTGGCGCGGATGAAAGCGACTCGCGGCGGGGCCCGGAAAGCCAAAAAATTGGCCCGGCTCATCTCTCTCTATCGAAACACCGTGGGAATCCGGGAACTTCCCAAATATATCATTATCCGGTATTTCGACCTTTACCGGGAAGCGATTTTGGAAGAAGCCCAAACCCTTTATGAAGAAGGGATGCTCGGGCAGAAAGAGGACGTCTTTTATTTGACGCTGGACGAATTGGTTCTACTTCTGGAAAACCGCCTGAAAAAGGATGAGGTCATCGAACGCATCCGTTCTCGCAAGGCATCAGAAGAAATTTGCAAAAAACTGCCCCCTCCCCTTGTCATCACGAGCGAAGGAGAAACATTCTCAGGGGTCATCAGCAATGAACAGGCACCGCCCGGCGCTTTGGTCGGCATTCCTGTATCCTCGGGTGTTGCGGAAGGCTATGTAAAAGTCGTTCGCCGGTTGGAAGAAGGAAAACTGAATAAAGGGGATATTCTGGTCTCACCCTACACTGATCCCGGTTGGACGCCCTTGTTTCATTCGGCAAAAGGTCTCGTGACGGAAGTAGGGGGAATGATGACACATGGTTCCGTCGTCGCCCGTGAGTACGGAATTCCCGCTGTTGTCAGCGTGGAAAATGCGACCCGAATTTTGCAGAATGGTCAGTACGTACGTGTGGACGGGACTAATGGATTTGTGGAGATTTTAGATGAGAAAAAAGAATAGACTGCTGGTGATCAGGAGTGTTTACGGATTTGATATAACCGGCAGGATAGTCTGCCATTGTAGCAACAATCATCAAGAAAATGGAATCATTTCGGTGATCTGTTTCATTTGGCAGTAAACAGAGTGTTTCGATAAAGATCAATTAGTTGCCAATGGATTCTATTCATGGAGTTGTGGATGTTTTTGGTCTAGCTTTATTTGCTTGATGTACGAGTTTCCGGTTATTTTGTGTCAATAAAGTGCTTCAGCATATGTTTTATCTTGAATGATATAGTGCCCATCACGAACAGGCTGCCGATTATCGCAGCCTGTTTATTTCAAAAAGAAGCTTCAGACGAAGTTGCTTTCTTCTGGCATCTATGATTCTGAGGATGTCACTGCCTGATGACGCCGCATCCTGATCAATTTAGACATTCACGTTTGATTCCTCTGGAAGAACAGAAACAGAAACTGTTCACGTTTCCGAAACCCGGTCCGTTTTATGCAGAATGGCCAACAGGTTTTTCATTGCATTGATACCATATAAGAACATGTTTAATTTGTACATGAAACGAAATCCATACATGAAGAATAATGGAAGAATAATAGTACAATGAAGAAGGGGGAACACAAGAGCGGGGAAGAAATTCCTTTGCTTGTGGAATTCGCATTCTCCTGTTTTGCTGCCTGATCCTTATTCTGATGGGTAAAGAAGTGTCATGTGACGCATCAAGGGAGGGACAAATCTATGACAGATGGTGCTTTATTGCTGTTCATTATTTTTTTCGCTGTTTTATTTATCGTGCTGGCTACGGCAAAGTGGGGACTGCATCCATTTTTGGCTTTATTGGTTGCTTCTTTTGGGGTGGGAATAGTGGCGGGAATGCCACTGAAAGACGTTGTCAAGGCTGTGAATGACGGATTTGGCGGATTAATGGGCAGTATAGGGATTGTGATTGTTGCTGGAACAGTAATTGGCAATATTTTGGAAAAATCAGGAGCAGCTTTGCGCATGGCAGAAGTGGTCTTGAGACTGGTGGGAGAAAAGAGGCCCCAAATAGCTATGTCTTTAATTGGTGCCATTGTCAGTATACCTGTTTTCTGTGATTCGGGATATGTGATTCTGTCCAGTTTGAAAAAAGCTCTGGCCAAACGTGCGCATGTGGCCCTTGCTTCCATGGCTGTTGCCCTTGCAACCGGACTGTATGCGACGCACACGCTTGTGCCGCCGACACCTGGTCCTATAGCAGCGGCGGGAAATATTGGGGCAAGTGACTATTTGGGGACAATCATCCTTATCGGACTTGTCGTATCTGTCCCGGTTATTTTCGTCGGGTATATTTGGGCAGTTAAGGTGGCAAGCAAAATTGATATTCCAGGAGAAGAAGATCATACTTTTAATTATGATGAGATTGTCAAGCAGTTTGGAAGTATTCCTTCTACAGGCAAAGCGTTCGCGCCGATCGTAACTCCCATTTTGTTAATAAGTGTGGCGTCAGTCATTTCTTCTGTCGGTTGGACCGGTCAACTGGCTGACTTTCTTCTTTTTCTTGGAGAACCGGTTGTTGCCCTTTTAATTGGAGTGATTGTTTCATTTACCCTTTTGCCAAAATGGAATGAAGATACCTTGACCGGTTGGATTGGGGAAGGAATCAAAGACTCAGCAGCCATTATTCTTATAACCGGAGCTGGGGGAGCTTTTGGTTCAGTGATCAAGATGACACCTGTAGGCGATTTTATTAAAGGATTGGCTGAAGGCGGACTTCTGGAGGGTCCCTTTATTCTTCTTATACCGTTTTTGGTAGCAGCTGCCTTGAAAACTGCACAAGGTTCATCAACGGCTTCCCTGGTTATCACTTCGGCATTGATTGCACCAATGATCAGTCAAATGGGGATTGATGGGGCGATCCCGTTAGCCCTTGTTGTCATGGCCATTGGCGCCGGTGCCATGACAGTCAGTCATGTAAATGACAGTTACTTCTGGGTTGTTACGCAATTCAGCGGGTTGAAAGTAACGGATGCTTACAAGGCGCAGACGATGGCCACTTTGCTGCAGGGGATTACAGCCATCACTATTGCAATGATTTTATGGATGTTATTGTTGTAAAATGATTGTACCGGTTTCATGCATCTAAAGGACTGAATTTAAAAATGGTATCATTTTAAAATTTGCGGGTTCAAATCATAACAGAAAATTAACGGAAAAGATACGGAGGTTAAATGTAATTGCGCCCCTTTTGATGATTGTGTTATAATCGCTTTGGCTATACTTATTGTAGATACATCTTGTGCGGGCAAAGAGTGGGTTTTTTCACCCACTCTTTGCGTTTTATCTAAGATGTTATTAGCCAAATAAGGAGGGTTGGCCTTGAGCCGACAAGTTATAAAAGCCGTACAAAAAGTTGCCCAACCAATTATTGAAAATGAAGGCCTTGAACTGGTTGACATTGAGTATAAAAAAGAAGGGCAAAATTGGTTTTTGCGAGTTTTTATCGATCGGACTGAGGAAGGGGTCGATCTGGATGATTGTACCCGCATCAGTGAAAAACTGAGTGAAATGCTTGATGAACTGGATCCGATTCCAGGAGCGTACATTCTGGAAGTATCTTCACCCGGAGTGGAGAGACCGCTGAAAAAAGAAAAAGATTTCCGGAAAGCGATTGGTAAAAATGTCTGTATTTCTACATATGAGCCGATCGATGGTCAAAAGGTTTTTGAGGGAGTTCTTCGCCAGTTTGATGGAACAACGCTTGCGGTAGGCGAAGAGGAGAAATTGGTTGAGATTCCGTTGGAGAAGGTGGCCAAAGCGCGATTAAGCGTTGTTTTTTAATGCGAAGGGAGGATTAGGCCGATGAATGCTGAGTTCATCGAGGCCCTTGATCAGTTAGAAAAAGAAAAAGGGATCAGTAAAGACATATTAATTGAAGCGATTGAAGCCGCATTGATTTCAGGGTACAAACGCAATTTTCATTCTGCGCAGAATGTACGTGTCGATGTGGGAAGACAAACTGGCCAGGTGAGTGTATTTGCCCGCAAGAATGTCGTAGATGAGGTAATTGACTCCCGTTTGGAAATTTCGCTGGATGCGGCGCGTGAGATTGATCCCAATTACCAGTTGGGAGATATTGTGGAGATTGAAGTTACACCGGCAGATTTTGGACGAATTGCTGCTCAGACAGCCAAGCAGGTTGTCACCCAACGAATCCGTGAAGCGGAACGTTCCGCAATTTATAAGGATTTTATTGACCGGGAAGAAGATATTATCACTGGAATCGTTCAGCGGACAGACAGCCGATATTACTATGTTGATCTGGGGCGGATTGAGGCGTTGTTGCCTCATAATGAAACAATTGCCGGAGAACGGTTTAAACATGGCGACCGGGTGAAAGCTTATATTACCAAAGTGGAAAAGTCGACAAAAGGCCCGCAAATATATTTGTCTCGCACCCATCCGGGATTGTTGAAACGGTTGTTTGAGTTGGAAGTTCCGGAAATTTACGAAGGGGTTGTGGAAATTCAGGCCATTGCCCGGGAAGCCGGACATCGTTCCAAAGTAGCCGTCTCTACCCGCAATCCGGATGTTGATCCGGTCGGAGCCTGTGTAGGGCATCGGGGAGCCCGGGTGCAAACGGTAGTCAATGAACTGCGCGGTGAGAAAATTGACATTGTTCGCTGGTCGGAAAGTATTGACGAATGGATAGCAAATGCACTCAGTCCTTCCAAAGTCATTTCCGTCACCGTTTATGAAGAGCTGAAAATGGCGCGGGTCGTTGTGCCAGATCATCAACTGTCCCTTGCCATCGGAAAAGAGGGGCAAAATGCTCGTCTGGCTGCCAAGTTGACCAATTGGAAGATCGATATTAAAAGTGAATCAGAAGCTGAAGAAACGTTGGAGAAAGAAAGCGAACCAGAAGATGGGCCGGACTTTGATGAAATGGAAATTAATGGGGAAGTTGAATAGCCATCTTTCATGGGGAGGTTGTTCTTAAGTATGAGACAGAAAAAGATACCGATGCGAAAATGTGTGGCATCCCGGGAAATGTTTCCGAAAAAAAGTCTTATTCGGATTGTAAGAACGCCGGACAATGAAGTGGTTATCGATCCAACGGGGAAAAAATCGGGACGTGGCGCATATTTGTGCGCCAGAATGGAATATATCGATTTGGCACAGAAGAAAAAAGTACTGGACCGGGCCCTGAAGACAAAAGTTTCGCCTGAATTGTACGATCAACTTCGGGAGCATATAAGGAAGTTACAAGAAAATGAATAAGTTTTTGCAACAGCTGGGGCTCGCAATGAAGGCCGGAAAGGTTGTTTCAGGAGAAGAACCCGTTTTGCAGGAAATACGTTCGGGGAAAGCATGCCTGGTTTTGTTGGCTCAAGACGCAAAAAAAAACATGGAAAAAAAGATTACCGATAAGTGCTGTTATTACAATGTTCCCTTGGTACGGTGCGGGAACAGGGAGCAACTCGGCAAAGCAATCGGAAAAGAAAAACGTGTTGTTGTGGCTGTAAGCGATCAGGGCTTTGCCCGTTTGTTGATGAAGTCAGGCAGTAAGTAAGTGGGGGTGAATGGATTTGACCAAAATGCGTGTGTATGAGTATGCCAAAAAAGTGAATAGAAGCAGTAAAGAAGTCTTGAACATTCTGGAAGGCATGGGTGTCAAGCTGAATAACCATATGAGTGTCATGGATGAAGAAATGATCCAAAAAGCGGATCAGCGGATGAAGCAGATCAAAGAAAAACCTTTACAGCAACAAGTCCGATCCCACGGGGCAAAAAAAGAAAAGACCCCGTTAAACAGGAAGCAACAACCTGCAGGCCAGAACAAGAAACGACCGGCTGGCAGTGCGAATCGTCAAAATCAACAAGGCAGTCCAAGCCGTGGACATGCAGAAGAGACACGTAAAACAGGCGGTACTGATCAGCCTGAACAAAAACGCCAGCAAAAAGATAAAAAAGGCAAGTCTTTTCATGCCAAAAATCGGAATACAAATCCGAACCGCAAGGGAAGAGGGCGCAGAAACAAAGGGGAAAAGAGACAGGGGGTCAAGGAAAAGCAAGCCCCTGTTTTGCCTAAGGAAATTACCGTATCAGGTCCGATGACGGTTGGGGAATTTGCCAAACTGTTACGCAGGGAGGCTTCTGCCGTTATCAAGAAATTGATTTCACTTGGAATCATGGCAACGATCAACCAGGAGATTGATGTTGAATCAATGACTGTGTTGGCAGAAGAATTCGATGTAACGCTCATCTTCAAAGAGGAAGTGGATGAAAGCAACTTTGAAGAGTTGGAAGAAGTGGATGCTCCTGAAGATCTGGTGGAACGTCCGTCTGTAGTCACTATTATGGGACATGTAGATCATGGCAAAACCACATTGCTGGACAAAATCCGCCATACCAAAGTGACCGAAGGGGAAGCCGGCGGGATTACACAGCACATTGGAGCCTATCAGGTAGATATTAACAATAAAAAGATCACCTTTTTGGATACGCCGGGCCATGCCGCTTTTACAACAATGCGCGCCCGGGGGGCAGAAGTAACAGATATCACCATTCTGGTTGTTGCGGCCGATGACGGTGTTATGCCGCAAACAATTGAAGCGATCAACCATGCGAAGGCAGCAGAGGTTCCCATAATTGTTGCTGTAAACAAGATGGATAAACAGGAAGCAAACCCGGATCATGTAAAACAGCAACTGGCTGAACATGGACTCATCCCTGAAGAATGGGGAGGAGATACCATATTTGTTCCAGTATCCGCCTTAACAGGTGATGGCATTGAAGATTTGCTGGAAATGATCCTGCTTGTGGCTGAAGTGCAGGAATTGAAAGCCAATCCCAACAAACGGGCACGCGGGGTTGTCATTGAAGCTGAACTGGATAAGGGGCGAGGGCCTGTAGCTACCGTTCTCGTACAAAATGGAACCCTGCATGTAAGCGATGGTATTGTGGCAGGCAATTACTTTGGCAAAATTCGCGCCATGGTAAATGATCGGGGTCGGCGTGTCAAATATGCTCTCCCATCCACACCTGTTGAAATTATTGGATTGTCTCACGTGCCAAATGCCGGAGACCAATTCATGGTATTTGAGGATGAGAAAAAAGGGCGAGCCATTGCGGAAAAACGCCAGACAAAACAGAAAGAACAGGATCGCGGGGCAAATTCCCGTGTTTCTTTGGATGATTTGTTTAAACAAATCAAGGAAGGCGAAGTCAAGGAATTAAATGTTATCATTAAGGCAGACGTACATGGCTCAGCAGAGGCGATGAAAAGCTCACTGGAGGAAATTGATGTAGAAGGGGCCCGCGTAAAAATCATTCATACGGCGGTAGGTGCCATTACGGAGTCAGACGTTATTCTGGCTTCAGCCTCCAACGCCATCATTATTGGTTTTAATGTGCGGCCGGAAGCCAATGCCCGGGCAGTTGCCGAGCAGGAAAAAGTGGATATTCGTCTCCATCGTGTCATTTACAAGGCTATTGAAGAGATTGAAGCAGCCATGAAAGGGCTGTTGGATCCCGAATATGAAGAAAAAGTGGTAGGCATGGCAGAAGTTCGGCAGACTTTTAAAGTATCCCGTGTCGGAACCATTGCCGGATGTTACGTGTTAGAGGGAAAAGTGGTTCGCGACGGGCATGCCCGTCTCATTCGTGATGGTGTTGTTATTCACGATGGAAAACTGGACACACTCAAACGATACAAAGATGATGCGAAAGAAGTTGCGCAAGGGTATGAATGCGGCCTTACTATGCAAAACTATAATGACATCAAAGAAGGAGACCAAATCGAAGTTTATATCATCCAGGAAGTGGAGCGGATGTGATTTGTACATTGGTGTTTTGGAGTTTAAGGGGCGTGTGATCGCCTCTTTCTCCCTGAAAGACAAGCGCAGGGTGATCCAAAGTGCGCAGGCTAAAATAAGAAACCGATTTAATCTTTCGGTAGCGGAAGTTGCGGATCAGGACAATTGTCAGTTTGTTTCGCTTGCTGTCGTTGGAGTTGGAAGCAATAGACAAATCGTTGAGAAAGAACTGAGACAGGCACTTCGGTTGCTGGAAACTACGGATGGTCTGGAAGTTGTTGCAGCAGATGTGACATTTTGAGATTGGCGACGGGAGGATTGATTCGTGGCACGGATACGTGTGAATCGTGTAGGAGAACAAATCAAAAAAGTGCTCAGTCAGATTATTCAGCAGGAAATCAAGGATCCACGCATTGGATTTGTTACTGTTACAAGCGTTGAAATGAGCGGAGATTTGCAAATTGCCAAAGTTTATATCAGTATTATGGGAAACTCGGAGCAAAAGCAACAGACTTTGCATGGGCTGGAAAAGGCCAAAGGTTTCATTCGTTCTGAACTGGGCCATCACGTGCAACTGCGTCATGTGCCGGAACTGGTCTTTGTGGTTGACCAATCACTGGAATACAGTGAAAACATTAACCGGCTGATTCACGATGTTCATAAACAGGAGAACGAAGAGAAATGAACCGATTTGAACAATTCCACCTTTTTCTGAAAAGTGCGGACCCCATCCTGGTAGTTGCCCATCTGCGCCCGGATGGCGACGCAATCAGCTCTACCTTGGCGATGGGGTATTTGTTGAGACAACTGGGGAAAAAAGTGACAATGGTGAATGAAAACCCGATTCCGCAAAAATTTTCTTTTCTGCCAGGAGCTGAAGAAATAAAACTTGCGGCCAATGTTTCTGAAACCTTTTCATATGTGGTTGCTTTGGATTGTGCCGATGCCGAAAGGATGGGAAGCTGCCGTTCATTGATTCACGAAAAGGCAATCATTGTAAATATTGATCATCATGTGACCAATGACCGATATGGCAGGATTAATATTATTCAACCCCAGGCCGCTGCTACAGCGGAAATTATATTTGATTGGGTTGAAGAATCCGGATTTTCTGTCGACAAACAACTGGCGACCTGTATCTATACCGGGCTATTAACGGATACGGGAGGATTTCGTTATTCCAACACCACTTCAAAAGTGCTTATGCAGGCTGCAAAACTGATTGAAACAGGGATTGCGTCTCACAAGATTGCCGATGCCGTCCTGGAAACAGTTACTATGGAACAATTGCAACTGCTTCAGGCAGCGCTGTCCACGCTGCAGAAGTCGGAAGACGGTCTGGTTGCATGGATGGATTTGAGAAAACGGGATATTGACCAGTTTGCCAATTCACATGAGGATCTGGATGGAATTGTCAATTATGCCCGAAATATTTATGGTGTAGATGTTGGGATTTTATTTCACGAAACCGGTGACGGAACGGTCAAGGTCAGTTTTCGATCAAGAGAAATGGCAGACGTTGGGATGCTGGCAAAATCGTTTGGAGGGGGCGGACATGCCCGTGCAGCAGGATGTAGCATTTGCGGAACGCTTCAAGACGCGCATGATCGCGTTTTGCCGCTGGTTCATTCAAAGTTGAAACAGGAGTGTGAAGTGTAATGAAATGCCATGGGATTTTGCCTGTGCGAAAACCAAAAGGATACACTTCCCATGACATTGTTTCGATTGTCCGCCGTTTGACAAAGCAGAAAAAGGCTGGTCATACTGGCACGCTTGATCCGGAAGTGGAGGGCGTGCTACCTGTTTGTCTGGGACATGCAACCCGGATTGTTGAATATCTTCAGGATTTGCCCAAGCGATATAGAGGGATACTCAAATTGGGAATTTCCACGGAAACGGAAGATCAAACGGGTAAAATTGTTGAACAGGCTGAACATGTTGCACCGATTGGGGCGGATCAGGCAGAAGCTGTTTTTTCCAGTTTTGAAGGTACATTGGAGCAGGTTCCGCCCATGTATTCAGCAGTAAAGATAGGTGGCCGCCGTTTATATGAACTGGCACGCGAAGGAATTGAGATAGACCGTCCATCCCGTACTGTTCATATTTTTGAATTAAAGTTGCAGGGAATAAAAGAAGGGGCATATCCTGAAATCGCGTTTGAGGTTCTCTGTTCCAAAGGAACGTATATTCGCACATTGTGTGTGGATATAGGAAAAAAACTGGGATATCCTGCCCACATGGCATCCCTTGTGCGAACCCAAAGCGGCCCTTTTCACCTGGAAGATTGCTTTACCTTGGATGAACTGGAGCAAATCAGCGGACAAAGTACCTGGCAGAATTATTTAACCCGATTGGATGAAGGTATTTCTTTTATGCCGAGTCTGACAGTCGATAATGAAGATGTTCAGAAAGTTTATGACGGATGGAAAATCCAGATTCCTGCTTCAGACAAAAAGTTTATGGAAAATCAGCTTGTCCGTGTTTACACCTGTTCGGGGGTTTTTTGTGCTGTCTATCGGATCATATCTGATGATTTGGCAAAACCAGAAAAAGTTTTTCGGGATGTGGAGTAAATGGAAACAATACACATAGTGTACCCTCTTGACAAATTTATCAATGCAGAACCAGTATCGATAGCCATCGGATTTTTTGATGGCGTTCACCGGGGACATCAGGCAGTGATCAATGAAGCAGTATTGCTGGCAGAGAAACTGGGTGTTGCCCCGGCTGTAATGACATTTGATCCTCATCCGCGTGAAGTTTTGGGCAAGGATGCTATTCAATGCTATTTAACTCCTCTTCCGGAGAAACTGGCTCAATTTGCACGATTAGGTATAAAAAAAGCGTTTGTTGTCCGTTTTGACCAAAATTTGTCTTCCTTGTCCAAAGAAGAGTTTGTTAAGAAATTTTTGTTGCCAATAGGTGCCAAAGGTGTTGTTACAGGATTCAATTTTACGTTTGGCCGCGCTGCAGAAGGGAAGGCGCAAGATTTGGCGACCCTTGGGAGAGGGCACTTTAAAACGAAAATTGTCAGCCCGATCAAGCATGATCGAATTGCCGTCAGCAGCACACGATTGCGTCAGGCGCTATCGGAAGGGGATATGATTGTTGCACGGCAAATTCTGGGCCGTCCCTATTTTTTGGAGGGATCGGTAATCAAAGGAGATCAACGGGGAAGATTGATGGGATATCCCACAGCAAATATCAATCTGGAATTGCCGTATCTTGTTCCCCGATCTGGGGTTTATGTGGTGAAGGCGGAGGTGGATGGGGCCAAGTCCTATGGATTAATGAATATTGGAGTGCGCCCGACGTTTTCAGACCCCGCCCCGCATGGAAGGCTTGAAGTGCACTTGCTGGAGCGATCTGGCAACTTTTATGGAAAGCACATAAAAGTTTGTTTTTATCATTTTTTGCGGGAAGAACGGAAATTTCGGAACATGAATGCATTGGTCGAACAGATTGAAAGGGATCGTCTGGAAGCGGATCAGTGGTTAAAGTCATTAGTGGAATAAGAATATTGTACTTATATCTCTCTTATGGTAAAATTATTTGGCAACAGTGACCAGCTGTTAGTAACCTTAACTCGGTTCATCGAAGCCTCGGCGATGTTCTGGGTTACAGGGGCTGTAAATTAAGGAGGAAAATCAGTATGGCATTATCGAATGAACGCAAAAAGGAAATTATTAATGAGTTCAAGACCCATGATGGGGATACGGGTTCCCCAGAGGTTCAGATCGCGATTTTAACTAATCGGATTAATGAGTTAAATGATCATTTGAAAGACCATAAAAAGGACCATCATTCTCGCCGTGGCCTTCTGAAGATGGTAGGTCAACGCCGTAACTTGTTAAACTACCTGAAGAAGAAGGATATCACTCGTTATCGCGAATTGATTAAAAAACTCGGGTTACGTCGATAAAATAAAAGCGGGGCATCTTGCCCCGCTTTTTAACTTCAGCCCTTTTAAAACATCGGAAGAAGGAACATACTGTATATATGAAGAAATATGGAATATTTGTGTCTTTGAGAGGGGGAAATTATTGAAGATGGAATCTGCAATATTTGAAACAGACTTTGCAGGACGAAAATTAATACTTGAGGTTGGAAAATTTGCCAAACAGGCTAATGGTTCTGTCATGGTTCGTTATGGTGATACGTCGGTTTTGGCTACCGCCGTTGCTTCCAAGGAACCACGAGACACTGATTTTTTCCCGCTTACCGTAAATTATGAAGAGCGTCTCTATGCGGTTGGGAAAATTCCCGGTGGATTTATTAAACGTGAAGGACGTCCCAGTGAAAAGGCGATTTTGGCTTCCCGGTTAATTGACCGTCCGATCCGTCCCTTGTTTGATGATGGATTTCGTAATGAAGTACAAATTGTGACGACGGTTATGTCTGTCGACCAGGATTGTTCATCAGAAATAGCCGCCTTGATTGGTGCATCTGCTGCTCTTTCCATTTCGGATATCCCGTTTAAAGGTCCGATCGGAGGCGTGGTTATCGGCCGGGTAGATGGACAATTTGTGATTAATCCAACTGTGGAGCAAGCGGAAAAATCAGATATGCATCTGGTTGTTGCGGGTACCAAAAAAGGTATTAATATGGTAGAAGCTGGATCGGAAGAAGTACCCGAAAAAATGATGCTGGAAGCGATCCTGTACGGACATGAAATCATTAAGAAAATTGTGGCCTTCCAGGAAAAAATCGTCGAACAAATCGGGCAGCCTAAAATGGAAGTAAAGTTATACCAGGTTGATGATACCACCCAGGAGCAGGTTAGGGAATTGGCGACACAACCAATGCTGGAAGCAGTGCAGGTAGTTGATAAACAGGAGCGCCAGAATGCTATCGATCAAGTGAAGGAACAAGTCGTTGAAAAGCTGGTTGAAGAGTTTGGTGAAGAAGAGTTTGCAGAAAAGGAAAAAGATATTCACGCTGTTTTGGATCAGATTGTTAAAGAGGAAGTACGCCGGTTGATCCTGGAAGAAGGAAAACGGCCGGATGGACGGGCAGTCGATGAAATTCGCAAGCTTTCAAGCCAAATAGATATTTTGCCGCGCACTCATGGTTCCGGCTTGTTTACCCGCGGACAAACACAGGTTTTAAGTATTTGTACGTTAGGCGCCCTGGGAGATGTACAGATTCTGGATGGTCTGGATCTGGAAGAATCAAAGCGCTTTATGCATCATTATAATTTTCCTCCATTCAGCGTTGGTGAAGCCAGGCCGTTGCGTGCGCCAGGCCGGCGGGAAATTGGCCATGGGGCGTTGGGAGAAAGGGCACTGGAGCCTGTTATTCCTTCAGAGGATAATTTCCCTTATACGGTTCGGTTGGTTTCGGAAGTGCTGGAATCAAACGGATCTACCTCTCAGGCGAGTATTTGTGCTTCCACCTTGGCACTGATGAATGCCGGGGTTCCGATTAAGGCGCCTGTTGCCGGAATAGCGATGGGACTGGTTAAAGAGAAGGATAATGTTGTGGTGTTAACCGATATTCAAGGGATGGAGGACCATCTCGGGGACATGGACTTTAAAGTGGCTGGGACGCGTAAGGGCGTGACCGCGCTTCAGATGGATATCAAGATTGAAGATATTGACCGGGATATTCTGCAAAGAGCGCTGGAGCAAGCTCACAAGGCGAGAATGGTGATCCTTGACAATATTGAAGCAACCATAAATGAACCGCGCAAAGAGCTGTCGCCATATGCGCCAAAAATTTTGACGCTGCGCATTCATCCGGATAAGATTCGTGATGTGATAGGACCGAGTGGACGAGTTATCAATAAAATCATAGAAGAAACTGGTGTGAAAATTGATATTGAACAGGACGGACGTATTTTTATTGCCTCTTCTGAAGCAAAACAGAATGAACAGGCAAAACAGATCATCGAAGACCTGGTTCGCGAAGTTGTTGTAGGGGAAACTTATCTCGGGACAGTTAAGCGGATTGAAAAATACGGGGCATTTGTAGAGATACTTCCAGGCAAGGAAGGGCTTGTGCATATCTCACAAATGGATGTAAACCGCGTTGGTAAAGTGAGTGACGTAGTGAAAGTGGGAGATTCCATCATGGTCAAAGTGACGGAAATTGATGACCAGGGGCGAATCAATCTGTCACGCAAGGCGGTACTAAAAGAAATGGCCGACAAGAAAAAAGAAACGTTATAGCCACAATAGGCAAGCAAAAGAGTCAGAGCGATCTGCCTCTTTTTTATATTTCAGGGGCGGCATAGGGAGTTGTCCGAGTGCATATGGTAAGAAAAAAAGGAGGCGGCAGATCTTGTTACCACCTGCTCGAGTTTTAGCACTTATCATATCAATATGCTTTATTATTCTAATGGTACAACTCCCTACTATTGAAGCATATATAACTTCCGTAAAAAAACATGATGCTGAGTCTGTATTCTTCTACTCAACGGAACAAAACATTATCAGACAAATCAAAAAAGAGGCGCCAAAGCATCATATTGCCCCCATTAATGCACGGATTGACCGGGTCTGGAAAGCTATTCCGGGTTTAAACGGGCGTGAGGTCAATCTGGATGAAACGATCAGGCGTACACTAAAACAAAAGGATAAGCAATCGATTCAATGGGTATATCGGGAAATTCCACCCAAAATTCAACTCAAAGATTTGGGGGATGAGCCTGTCTATCGGGGCAATGATAAAAAACCGGCAGCTGCTTTGATGGTGAATGTCGCCTGGGGAACAGAATACATACCAGAAATTTTAGAAATATTAAAAACAGAACAAATAAAAGCCACCTTTTTTTTGGATGGTTCATGGCTGAAAAAGAATCCGGAAGCAGCCAGACAAATTGTTCGAGAGGAGCATGAAATTGGAAACCATGCCTATTCCCATCCGCTGATGAGCCAAATCAGTACCGTACAAATGGAAAAGGAGATAGGAATTACCCAAACGCTGATTGAAAAAAACTTGCAGGTTAAAAGCAAATGGTTCGCTCCGCCGGCTGGTGATTTTGACAGCCGTGTGATAAAAATGGCCTCACAATATCATATGAATACCATATTATGGACATTGGATACAGTCGACTGGAAAAAGTCTGTCTCGCCGGAGATGATGATACACAAGGTAAAAAAGGAGGTTGCTCCAGGCACTTTGTTGCTTACGCATCCAACAGATCGTACGGTAAAAGCGCTGCCGCAGATAATTCGTTCAGGAAAGGATAAAGGTTTGAAATGGATGACGGTCAGCCACCTTTTGTCACCGGAGAGAGTTAATTAGATTGAGCAAAAATTTTAGATTTGATATAGTAGGATTGCCTTTTGAACAGCTTATTGGATAAATAAGGAGGATCTTATTTGATCGTTAAATATACGTTGAATAATGGTGTTCGTATTGTAGCGGAGAAAATTCCCCATGTCCGCTCAGTAGCCCTGGGCATATGGGTCGGTACAGGTTCAGAAAACGAGTCACCGGCAAACAATGGAATTTCCCATTTTATTGAACATATGATGTTTAAAGGAACCAAAAACAGGACGGCACGGGAAATTGCCGAAGCTTTTGATGCCATTGGTGGCCATGTTAATGCATTTACCTCGAAAGAAATTACCTGTTATTACGCCAAGGTCCTTGACCAGCATTTTGCAACAGCACTGGATGTACTCACGGATATGTTTTTTGAGTCAACATTTATGGATAATGAAATTGAAAAAGAGAAAAAAGTTGTATTAGAAGAAATTTATATGGTAGAAGACACTCCTGATGACCTGGTTCATGATCTGCTTTCAGAAGTATCTGTGGGAAACCATGCGCTGGGTTACCCGGTCCTGGGAAGCGCCGAAACGGTCCAAAGCTTTAAGCGCGATGACTTGTTTCAATATAAAAACCATTTTTATGCGCCATCCAATGTAGTCATTGCCGTGGCGGGAAATTTGCCTGAAGGATATCTGGAACAAATCGATCAGGCCTTCAGTCACCATCAGGGACAAATCCCCCCCTCAAATAAAGAAGTTCCCGTTTTTACACCCGGACTTAAAGTCAAGAAGAAGGATACCGAACAGACACATATATGTATTGGATTGCCTGGACTCTCTATTGGACATGACGATTTTTACACCCTGGTACTATTGAATAATATCCTGGGCGGCAATATGAGCTCGCGGCTCTTTCAGGAAATTCGCGAAGAACGGGGACTTGCTTATTCGGTATATTCTTATCATTCTGCTCACCGGGACGCAGGTTTGTTTGCCGTATATGCCGGTACAAAAAACGGGCAGGAAGATGATGTCTTCTCTTGCATTTATCAGGTCTTTGATAATATAGAAAATGGCGGTTTAAGTACGGATGAATTAAACAAGGCTAAAGAGCAGTTGAAGGGCAGTATCATGTTGGGACTGGAAAACACTAGTAATCGGATGAGCCGGTTAGGGCGAAATGAATTATTGCTTAATCGCCATCTTACAATGGATGAAATTATCGAGCAGGTAGAAAGCATCACGTTGGAAGATATTAACCGATTAGCGCAAAAAACTCTTTCATCGCCCATGTCGTTGGCATTGATTTCGCCTGATGGAAAAATACCGGCCGGTTTTAGGAGGAACTCAATTGTTTGATGTCAAAATGATTCACATGCCAGGAAACGAAGATCTACCTCTTCCAGTAAAAATGTCGACGGGTTCCAGCGGTTTTGATCTCCATGCCGCAGTGGTTGATCCAGTAGAAATAAACCCTGGCCAGTGGAAGTTAATTCCTACTGGTATTGCATTATCCATGCCGGCGAAACTGGAGGCTCAGGTTCGTCCCAGAAGCGGCCTCGCTTTAAAACATGGAATTACGGTGCTGAATGCACCAGGAACCATTGATGCAGATTATCGCGGGGAGATTGGGGTCATTTTGCTCAATGCCGGCGAAAATTCATTCCGGATTCAGCGGGGAGATCGTATTGCCCAGTTGGTCTTTATGCAAGTACCTGCTGTTTCCGTGAAAGTTGTTGAGTCGTTGGATGAAACTTCACGAGGTTCAGGAGGCTTTGGCCATACGGGTAAATAGGAGAGGTGATCTTCATGTCCGAACGGCATCATCGGATCAGAAGGTTACAGGAAGAAATGGAACGTCTCCGTAAAGAATTGTACCAGTTGGTAAATGGAGAACCCGAACGATTAATGGATGACCATGTTTTGCCACTGTCGGAACAGTTGGATGTACTAATTGTAGAAATGCAGCGGATCAGACTGGAACATGTTTTGGAAAGCTGAGTCTTACAGTTTAAGCCCGGTTTTGTGCACCGGGCTTTTATTTTTTCAAAAATCCTGCTGAATTGTTTCATCCATACATATGGATAGAGTGAGATGACTGACGAAAAAAAGAGGTGACACAATTTGCGGTGGAGTGAATTTGCTGCAAAAGAATGCATTGATCTGGTAAATGGAGAACGGTTGGGAGATTTTATGCATGCAGATATGGTTTTTGATCCGCAAAATGGAAGAATCCGGTCTGTTCTTTTGCCAACGTACTCTTCCTGGTTAAAAAGAAACCAACGTTCTCTGGAACTGAAGTGGAGCATGATCCGGAAAGTGGGGCCAGAAATGGTTATTGTCGATTCCGCAGACAGAAAGGCATCCAGGAAACAGTTTGATTAAAGGGAACCGAATCTCTGTTTTTATCATATGATGCATCAAGGAGCATGCATGGAACAATGTTAGACTTCCGGGGAAAGGGGTATGAAAGAGTGCTGACAGGCAAACATGTTGTCTTCCTCGGTGGAGATGCACGGCAATTGGAAATGATAAAAAGTTGTATTCAAATGGATGCCCAGGTTTCATTGATCGGGTTTGATAACCTGCAAAGTCCATTGAGTGGTGCTTCGTTAAAAGAGTTGACAACAGATGTGTTAAGTACGACAGATGTCTTGGTGCTGCCTATTATCGGAACTGATGAAAAAGGAAAGGTAAGCAGTGTCTTTACCTCGAAAAAACTTGTCCTGACGGAAGAACATTTTGAGTCTTTGCCTGGAAACTGTATGATCTTCGTCGGGATAGCAAAGGATTATTTGAGGGAGCAATGCCATCAGCATGGAATTCAATTATATGAGTTGTTAAAGCGGGACGATGTAGCCATTTATAATTCCATTCCAACAGTGGAAGGCGCCCTGATGATGGCAATCCAGCATACGGATATTACGCTTCATGGATCGCAATGCATTGTGCTGGGTATGGGAAGATGCGGTTTGTCCCTTGCCCGTGTTCTTCATGCCATCGGTGCCAAAGTAAAAGTAGGTGTAAGAAATACTGTCCACAAGGCAAGATCGTTTGAAATGGGGATTGAGTCTTTTGATACTTCGGAATTGAAAGACGTTGCCAGTACGGCAGATCTGATTTTTAATACAGTTCCAGCTTTAATTATCGATGCTTCGGTGTTGGCTCGGGTTCCTCATGATGTCGTAATTATTGATCTTGCTTCCAAACCTGGCGGAGTCGATTACCCATTTGCGGAAAAACGGGGTATTAAAGCAATGTTGGCTCCAAGTTTGCCTGGGCTAGTCGCTCCCAAGACCGCAGGCCAAATCCTGGCGCGGACAATGACCCGCCTGATGACAAAAGAATTGTTCAGGGAGGAATCAGTCTGATGAAATGGCATGATTTGACGATTGGCTTCGGGTTGACAGGATCCCATTGCACCCATGATGAAGTGCTTCCCCAAATGGAGCAGTTGGTTAAATTGGGGGTGAATGTCATTCCGGTTATTTCGCATACAGTGGCTACGGTAGACAGCCGATTTGGAACAGCGGAGGGCTGGAAACGGAAAATAGAAGAGATTACTGGCCGGACTCCACTTATGACGATCCCGGAAGTAGAACCTTTTGGTCCTGAAAAAACATTGGATTGCTTTGTGATTGCACCATGTACCGGCAGCTCGTTGGCGAAACTCGCCAATGCCATAACAGATAGTCCTGTCCTGATGGCAGCCAAAGCACAGATGCGAAATCACCGCCCGGTCGTATTGGCCATTTCTACAAATGATGCACTGGGAATAAATGCTGTCAATGTGGCAAAACTGCTGGCCGCAAAAGATATTTATTTTGTGCCATTTGGGCAGGATGCGCCTTTAAAGAAGCCAAAATCAATGGTAGCGCGTATGGAGCTGATTCCTGAAACATGTCTGAAAGCAATAGAAAGAAGACAGTTGCAGCCATTAATAGTTGAAAAATACCGCGACTTGACTTCATAATAGAAAAGAGATTTTAATAGTGAAATACACTAAAGTCCCCAATTTTCAGACAAATAAACGGGGACTAACTTCATATGTTTAATGGGAGGGTACTCCATGAGTGCAAAAGAATTTGTCGTTGCAGTTGTTGGAGCAACAGGTGCTGTCGGCCAACAAATGTTGAAATATCTGGAGGTAAGAGAATTTCCGGTTAAGGAATTGCGCCCGCTTGCTTCCAAACGTTCTGCCGGACAAATAGTCATGTTTCGCGGCCAGGAAGTAACAGTGCAAGAGGCTTTGCCGGACTCGTTCGAAGGTGTGGATTTCGCCTTGTTCAGTGCGGGCGGGAGTGTAAGTAAAGCATTGGCCAAAGAAGCTGTGAAAAGGGGTACTGTTGTTATTGACAACACCAACGCATTTCGGATGGACCCCGAGGTACCGTTGGTTGTTCCTGAAGTTAATTCGGAAGCGTTGAATAATCATAATGGAATTATCGCCAATCCTAACTGCTCAACGATCCAAATGGTTGTTGCCTTGAAACCGTTATATGATCACTATGGAATCGACAGGGTGATCGTTTCTACCTATCAGGCAGTATCAGGTGCCGGGTGGCAGGCGATCAATGAATTGGAAGAACAAAGCAAGGCTGTATTGGCGGGGGATGAGGTTTTGGCAAACGTACTCCCTGTCGGTAAGCTAGACAAACATTATCAGCAGGCGTTCAACGTGATTCCACAGGTTGATGTGGCGGAAGAAAACGGATTTACTCTGGAAGAAATGAAAATGATTCGTGAAACGAAAAAGATTTTTGGTGATGATGCGATTGGCGTTACGGCAACTTGTGTACGTGTACCAGTCATGCGTGGCCATAGTGAATCTGTCTATGTTGAACTGAAATCAGACTTTGATCTGGAAGAGGTGCGGAAACAATTAAGTGAAGTACCGGGGGTAGTGGTCCAGGACGCAATCCAGGAACAGGTTTATCCTATGCCAATAGATGCAGAAGACCGGACAGAAGTGTTCATTGGCCGTTTGCGCCGTGATTTGAATAATCCGCGCGCGCTGAATATGTGGGTAGTTTCGGATAATCTTCTGAAAGGTGCAGCTACAAATACAATCCAAATTGCAGAAACTTTGATTGGAAAAGACCAATAGAGAAGGGATAAAGCAATGAGTATCATCGTGCAAAAATTTGGGGGTACCTCAGTCGCCACCCCAAAACAGCGCCAGCGTGTCTTGCATCATACCCGCAAAGCGCTGGCAGAAGGACATCAACTTGTTGTTGTTGTCTCAGCAATGGGGAGAAAAGGTGAACCATATGCCACAGATACATTGCTCAACTTGCTGAATCAATACGGCAATCGGATCGCTCCTCGAGAAAAGGATCTTCTGATGAGCTGCGGAGAAATTATTTCTGCTTCCACGATTTCAGGCATGCTGAATGAGGCAGAAATCCGCTGTTGTGTATTGACTGGTGGACAAGCGGGAATTATTACGAATAATCAACATAACAATGCGCAGATTATCACGGTCAATCCCAAACGGATCTTGCAGGAACTGGAAAAAAATCAGGTGGTTGTTGTGGCCGGCTTTCAGGGGCAGACGACAGATGGGGAAATTACAACTTTGGGGCGTGGCGGAAGTGACACGACGGCAACGGCATTGGGAGCAGCTCTTAATGCCTCTTTTGTAGATATTTTTACAGATGTGGAAGGGATCATGACAGCTGATCCAAGAATTGTTGAAGATGCTACTCAGTTGGAAAGAGTAACATATACAGAGATGTGCAATCTTGCTTTTCAAGGAGCCAAAGTGGTTCATCCCCGGGCAGTGGAGATTGCCATGCAATCCAATATCCCGATTCGGGTCCGTTCGACAATGTCCGATTCTGTCGGAACGCTGGTGACCCATACCACGGAAATTGATCGTTTGGCTAGTGAGGTAAAAGAGACCACTATTATTGGAATTACTCAAATGGCTGAGGTAACCCAGATTAAAATTCGACTGAGGCAAGGGCAGTACAATACCCAGTTGCAGGTTTTCAAAGCCATGGCTGATCAAGGGATCAGTGTGGATTTTATCAGTGTCAATCCCAGTGAAATTGCTTATACGGTTAACGATGATCTGGCTGAGCGTGCCGAACAGGTTTTATATGATATGGGATTGGAACCGGAATTAGCCCAAGGTTGTGCAAAAGTTTCTGTAGTAGGCGCAGGGATTGCCGGAGTTCCGGGAATTATGGCTAAAATTTCGGAAGCTTTGACAGAAGAGGATATCCAAATCCTGCAGTCGGCAGATTCCCATACCACGATATGGGTCCTGGTTCACGGGCAGGATATGGCCAAAGCAATTCGTGCATTGCATCAGAAATTTCATTTGCATCAACTTTATTATTAATAAAGGGGGAAGCATTATGGTTTTTGGCAGATTAATAACGGCTTTGTATACCCCGTTCACAAAAGAACGTGAGATCGACTGGCTGCGATTGGAAGAAACAATCGAACGTCTGATTGACTTTGGAAACGATTCAATTGTTGTTTCAGGTACAACAGCAGAATCGCCTACCTTGACACAGGAAGAAAAAATCGAGCTGTTCCGGTTTGTGCTTGAAAAAGTAAACAGACGCATTAAAGTAATTGCTGGAACAGGGAGCAACAATACTGTACAAAGTATTCAATTGACGAGAAAAGCTGATGAAATTGGAGTAGACGGCATCATGGTTGTTGTACCATATTACAATAAACCGTCCCAGGAAGGTTTGTACCAACACTTCAAGTCGATTGCGGATATGACAAAACTGCCGGTAATGCTCTATAATGTGCCAGGACGTACCAGTGTCAACATGTCCGCGGAAACAATGGCCCGGTTGGCTGAGTTGGAAAATGTTGTTGCGATCAAGGAAGCAAGCGGAAATTTGGATCAGATTTCAAGCCTTATCGCTGCTCTCCCTGATGATGTGGCTGTATACAGTGGTGACGACGGGCTGACTTTGCCCATTTTGTCAATCGGCGGGGCTGGGGTTGTCAGTGTAGCAAGCCATCTTGTTGGCCGGGAAATTAAAGAAATGATCAATGCGTATTTTACGGGAGATATTAAAAAAGCCCAAGACCTTCATATTCGACTGCTGCCTGTTTTCCAAGGCATCTTTATTACAACCAGTCCGGCTCCGCTAAAATATGCGATGTCCAGAAAAGGATGGTCTGAGCCTTATGTCCGTTTACCAATTGTTGAACTGACGGAGGAAGAAAAAAAGAAGACCGACCAGTGGATCGACGAAATCTTGTAAGAACAAAAAAGGCCTGTCCGTTTTCAAGTGCGGGCAGGCCTTTTTGCGGGAATTTTTCAGGAAAAGATTTGGTTGCATATCGTTCTTTTAATCGTATATAATGAGACTAAGTGAAATTTGTGCGGTTTAGGGTGATAACAATTCAATAGGAGGGTAGTAGTTGACAAAAAACCAACGAGGCAAATTATTGATTTTTGCACTCGGTGGGTTGGATGAAATCGGAAAAAACATGTATGTGGTGCAATACGGGAGTGACATTGTAGTAATTGATTCGGGTTTAATGTTCCCTGAGGAAGAAATGCTGGGGATTGATATTGTCATACCTGACATCACATATCTTGTTGAGAATAAAGATAAAGTACGCGGGATTATATTGACTCATGGTCACGAGGACCATATCGGCGGGTTGCCGTATATTTTGCGTCAGCTCGATGTTCCAATTTATGCTACCAAATTGACCATGGGGCTGATCGAGCACAAGTTGCGCGAAGCCAATATCTTAAATGACACGAAACGGTACATTGTCAATAACAAATCAGATATTAAGCTGGGTTCTTCATTAAGAGCTTCTTTTTTCTATACCAACCATAGCGTTCCTGATTCTGTTGGAGTTAGTATTGATACACCTGAAGGGACTGTTGTCCATACAGGAGACTTCAAATTTGACATGACTCCTGTAAATGGACGGGAATCTGATATGTATAAAATGGCCGAACTTGGAAAAAAAGGAGTTTTATGTTTATTATCTGACAGCACCAATGCCGAGCGGAGCGGGTTTACAGGGTCTGAAAGCACAGTAGGTGAAGGGATCAATCAGGTTTTCCGCAAAGCAAAGCAACGGGTAATTGTAGCGACATTTGCTTCCAATATTCACCGCATCCAGCAAGTGGTGAACGCTTGCCAGTTGTACGGCAGAAAGCTGGCTGTGGTAGGGCGAAGTATGGTGAATGTTGTAAATATTGCTTCGGAACTTGGATACTTGCATGTGCCTTCGGATCTGGTTATTGAAACGGACGAAATCAATCGGTTGCCAGCCAATCGGGTCGCGGTCATTTCGACAGGGAGCCAGGGGGAACCTATGTCTGCATTGACACGTATGGCAAATGCATCCCACCGCAAGGTTGAAATTTTGCCGGGTGATACCGTAATCATCGCTGCAACCCCTATTCCTGGCAACGAGAAATCAATAGGACGTACCGTAGACCAATTGTTCCGTATTGGTGCAGATGTTGTGTATAGCGCGACTTCCCATGTACACGTTTCAGGACATGGTTCTCAGGAAGATATGAAATTGATGCTCAACTTGATTAAACCCAAATTTTTTATTCCGATTCATGGTGAGTACCGCATGTTGCGGACTCACGCCCAACTAGCCGAATCTGTGGGTGTACGCCCGGAAAACATTTTTATTTGCGACAATGGAGATACGGTAGAATTTGCAGGCGGTCGTGCAAGATACGGTCCAAAAATCCAAACCGGAAAAGTGCTTGTCGATGGTTTAGGAGTTGGAGATGTTGGAAATATTGTATTAAGAGACCGCAAATTACTTTCGCAAGACGGAATTTTAGTTGTCGTTGTCACCCTTAGCAAAGCGAATGGTACCATTGTAGCTGGACCGGATATCATTTCACGGGGTTTTGTTTATGTTCGTGAATCCGAACAACTACTGGATGAAGCCAATCGGATTGTGGCATTAACGATGGAAAAATGCATGAAGGAACAAGTGAGTGAGTGGGCGTCTCTCAAATCAAGCATTCGCGAAGCACTGAGCAAATTCTTGTTTGAGCGGATTCGCCGACGCCCCATGATTTTGCCAATTATTATGGAAGTTTGAGGTTTAATGAAACGAACCGCACAAAAGAGCTGCAACTCTTGGTAATCCAAGAGTTGCAGCATTTCGTCGTGAAACAGACCGAGCCTGTTATCTATAAAAAATCGGGGATAGATATGAAAGGTTTATAAAGGAAACTGGATCTGATTGCCAAATCCCTGCCTGAAACCGGTTATGACTTTTGAATTTGGTAGACAAGGTTTGGAAAGCAATTACTAGAGCTAAGTGATGATATAAACCGTTGCAATGCGTTGCGGGAGCGTTTCTGCAAGGTGGAGAGACACAGGTATCTTCCTGTATATTTTTTTCTAATCTGATGGCATTTTTATCAGACGTTGTAATAAATAAAACTCACAAAAATATCAAAAACGTCAAAAAGAACCAGACTTAAAGGTTATTTTTCAGTTAATGGCTGGCGGATGTCAATTTTAGTCCGGTAATTCCAACAAGTATCAAACATAAAAATAATAAACGCAGCCAATTGTGTGGTTCTTGAAACAGAATTATTCCCAGAATTGCCGTTCCTAAAGCACCTATTCCAGTCCAAACGGCATAAGCTGTCCCTATTGGCAATTGCTTGGTGGCCATTGCCAGAAAATAAAAGCTGACTGCCATTCCGGACAAAGTGAGAAGAGATGGATATAAACGGGTAAAACCATGTGTATATTTAAGCCCGATCGCCCATACAACTTCAAAGATTCCTGCAATGAATAAATAGATCCAGGCCATGACTGTTTCCTCCTTGTAATTAATTCAAACCATTGATATTTATTTATCAATCATGGTGAATATAAAACAATATTTTATTAGAAAAATTGATGGGTACCAGTAGAGGTGTTTTTTGAAAAAAATAAATAGCTAATGGAAAATAAGTAGTATGATATTACAAAATATATTAAACATATTAACACATTATAAAACTTATATTAGCATTTGCGGTTTTATTGATACTATTTGTTCTAATATTAATAATTATACCATTTGTTCTGTTAGTTATTTTTTGTTAAAATAGTTTTATGCGGAACCTTTTATCTTAACCAGCCAGATATTGACAGAAGGTATAAACTCAGATAGAATGGTATCTGCATTTTTTAAATAAATAAAATCGGATATAATTTTTATATAAACTGGAGGTTAATCATGACAAAGGTGCAGAAAAAATGGAGTAAGCACAGGAAGGTATATGATCAGTGGTTGAGTGATTATGAGGGAAGTGTGTTTATTCCAGCCAAGAAAAGCCGTATCAAAGGCGACTGTGAACAGGAAGCCTTTGGGCAGTTTGAAATACGCCTGAGTCGATCTACTTCAGAGAGTTTTTATGCTTTGGCAAAACAGTATCAAGGTTCTTTGTCCGCCCTCTTTCAAGGGATCTGGGGCAGTTTGCTGATGAAATACAGTGATGAGAAAGATGTTCTGTTTGCCTTTTGCCCCTCTTCTTGCAAATGTTCTGCTGAGAATGAGCCGGAGATTCAGCTGGCTCGTGTCAAAGACCGGGATTATACATTCAGTCAGCTGTTTCATGCTTTATCGAAATCAGAAACTTTTCCAGGGTTTCCGCTATCCAAACTAAGCGAAGCGACCGGAATTGATGAAAATGTCGTCGAACACCTTGTTGTCATTGAAGACCCGCTGTCTCAAAAGATGTTTGAATACCAGAAATTTACCAATAAGTGCAAAAATGAAGTGAATGATTTAAAAAGACATTATCCTCGTGTTCAACTGATTGTTTCATTTGTTCCTGCAAAATATTTAACCATACAAATTAATTATGATCAAAAACGGTATTACAGTGAATTGATCAGGCGGATGGGGCATCATTTGAAAAAGATGATTGAACATATCATTGACCAGCCTCACTTGTCTATCTCGGAATTCAAGCTTGCAACCGCCGAGGAAAAGAAAAAATTATGTTTATTTAACAAAACTGAGCAAGACTATCCAGACAAGCAAACCGTTCATCAACTGATCGAAGACAGAGCGAACCGGATGCCTAACCAGCCAGCAGTTGAATTTTTGGATTCCCGCTTAACGTATCGGGAACTGAATCAGCGTGCTGAGCTGATGGCAGCCAAGTTGCAAAATCTAGACATAAAAAAAGGTGATATTGTTGCGATCATGGTGCCGCCTTCTCTGGAAATGATCGTTGGCGTAGTGGGGATTCTTAAGGCTGGTGCGGCTTATTTGCCGATTGACCCCAACTATCCTCCGGAACGAATCTCCTATATGTTAGAAGATAGCGGGGCAAGAGTGCTTTTGACTTGCGGGAACTATAATAAAGATATCGGGATTTGTTTGAAACAACTGGATCTGAAAACAATGGATTGGACAAAAGAAGTGAAAATCCGCCCTGATCCAATGGCGCAAGTTCATGATCTGGCTTATGTGATATACACTTCAGGCTCAACCGGAAAACCCAAAGGCGTGATGGTAGAGCACATTTCTCTTGTAAACCTGGCGTATTGGCACATAAATGAATTTCAGATTTCAGAACACGACCGTTGCACGAAGTATGCCGGTTTCAGTTTTGACGCCTCTGCATGGGAAATTTTTCCAACTCTTTTGGCTGGAGCTACACTACAAATTATTGATGAAGAACTGCGATATGATATGGAACAGTTGAACCGGTATATGGACGAGAAAGGGGTTACGGTCAGTTTTTTGCCGACACAGGTTGCAGAACAATTCATGCATCTTGAGAATCGGAGCTTGAGAATTCTCCTGGTTGGCGGGGACAGGCTGAAACGGGTCGTTCAGCAAACTTACAGGATTGTTAACAACTATGGACCAACCGAAAATACCGTTGTAACAACAAGTGGGATGGTTCATCCTGATGAGCCGATTTTTATTGGTTGCCCCATCGCCAACAATCGGGTATATGTGCTGAATCGCCAGCAGCAATTGCAACCTGTCGGTGCCCCTGGGGAGTTGTGTATCAGTGGAGCAGGTTTGGCTCGGGGATATCTGCATCGTGAAGATCTGACTGCGGAAAAATTTGTGGAAAATCCGTTTGAACCTGGGGAGCGGATGTATAAAACAGGGGATATCGTGCGGTGGCTTCCGGATGGACGCCTGGAATTTTTGGGGCGGATTGATGATCAGGTAAAAATCAGGGGCTTTCGGATTGAGCTTGGTGAAATTGTCCACTCCATGCTGCAACACCCGCATATTCAGGATGCATTGGTACTGACACAAACTGACGCACAGGGACAAGACTATCTGTGTGCATATTTTATTGCCAGGGAAGGTTGGACAGAGCAATCAATTCGACAGCATATGGAACGGGAGCTACCCTATTACATGGTTCCGGCGCACCTGATTCACATGAACAGTTTTCCTTTGACTCCTAATGGAAAAGTAGACAAGAAAGCGCTGCCGGTTCCGGAAACAAAAACAAAAAGCATCCGTTCCGCTTCGTCTGGCACAAGTGAAGCCGAACGACGTCTGATCCAAATATGGAAGGAAATCCTTGATGCTGGGCAAGTCGGCACTGATGACAATTTTTTTGCTTTAGGCGGAGATTCACTTAAATTGATGCGTTTGTTGACACATGTCAGAAAAGAGTTCCAGGTTCGGATTTCGATCAAGGATTTGTATGAACGGCCTGTTTTGGGGGAAATGGCTGTATATATATTGAATGCCGAAACAAATTTGCAGAATGATGTATTGAAAACATCTCAATCAAGGGAAACTTATCCGACTTCATCTGTGCAAAAACGCATGTATGCCGTCGAACAATTGGAAAACATCGGGAGCACGTATCATACTCCCGTTATGCTGGAACTGCGTGGAGATCTTGACGAAGTGCGATTGCAGTCAGCTTTTGAAAGGTTCGTTCAGCGCCATGAGGCATTGCGCACTTCTTTTCACCTGGTTGACGACGAACTGGTACAGAAGATCCATCCTCAAGTTGATCTGCCTTGGACTGTTTTTTATGTCAGTTCTCTGGAGGAAGTAAAACATACTGCCGAAGCTTTTATTTCTCCTTTTGATCTGGGAAAGGCGCCCCTGATTCGTGTTGCGCTTATCAACTATCTGGATCATAGCAGTTATTTAGTCATCGATATGCACCATATTGTTTCTGACGGCATTTCAGTGGAAGAGATTCTGTATCGTGAACTGGGTGCGCTTTATAAAGGAGAAACGTTGCCTGAACCCAATTTGCAATATAAAGATTATGCAATTTGGCAGCAGGACTGGTTGAAATCGGAAGAATGCCACAAACAGAAGCAATACTGGTTAAACTCTTTATCAGGTTCCATTCCAGTGCTTGAATTGCCGACAGATTATCAAAGGCCGGCTGTACAGGATTTTTCTGGTGACAAGGTTCAGTTTTCAGTTGACGAATCGATAACTGAACGCTTGAAACAGACTGCTATACAGGAAAATTCTACATTGTTTATGATGCTGTTTGCTGCATATAAGATTTTATTGGCGAAGTTATCAGGACAGGAAGATATCATTGCAGGTTTTCCTGTTGCTGGCCGCGGGCGGTCCCGTTTGGAATCAGTATTCGGCATGTTTGTAAATACATTACCCATGCGTTCCCAGCCTCGTATGGAACTCCCATTTGCAAATTATCTGACACAAGTCAGGGAAAGAATCCTTAAAGCTTATGAGTATGGGGATTATCCATTGGAAGAAGTGGTTGAGAGGTTGAAGATCAGCCGTGACCGCAGTCGGAATCCTTTGTTTGATACAGCGTTTGTGCTGCAAAACATGGATACGGAAACAATAGATTTTCCAGGAGTGTCTGTGGTTGAACTGAAGGAGATCCCATGGAAGCAGTCGATGTTTGATATGACTTGGGAAGCAAAGGAAGAAAACGAAACGATTCAATTCTCGGTGGAGTATTGCACACGATTGTTCAAACAATCCACAATTCAACGGTTCATCAAATCATACCTGTATATTTTGGAACAAATCACACGAAATCCGGCATGTACGATCGCCAAAATCAAGTTGCTTCCACCTGAGGATGAATATCAGCTTTTGGTGGAATTTAATCGGACAAATGCGCCTTATCCGAGGGACAAAACAATTCAGCAATTGTTTGAGGAGCAGGTAATGAAAACTCCAGATCATGTGGCCTTAAAAATGGGAGAGGAAACCCTGACTTATCGGGAGCTGAATGAACAGGCCAATAAATTGGCCAGATTATTGCGTGGCAAAGGGATTACCCGGGGCGATGTTGTCGGATTGATGACAGAACGATCACCGGTCATGATTATCGGCTTGCTCGCCATTGTTAAAGCAGGCGCTGCATATTTGCCTATAGATCCGGGTTATCCGAAAGAAAGAATCCGGTTCATGCTGGATGACAGCCAGGCAGGTATTCTGTTGGTGCAACCCGGCCTTTCTGTTCCAGATGCATATGCCGGAAGTTTGTTGGAATTGTCTCCCAATATATGGGAGGACAAATATTCGGGCAATTTGCCGAATATTAACTTACCAGAGGATATTCTGTATATTATTTACACCTCAGGTTCAACGGGGACTCCCAAAGGAATTGCAACTATGCACTATAATGTGGTTCGAACGATTTTAAACAACGGATATATTGAAGTGGACGATTCGGACCGTGTTTTGCAGTTGTCCAATTATGCATTTGACGGATCTACATTTGATATTTATATATCCTTGCTTCACGGTGCAGAGCTTGTGCTGGTACCCAGGGAAACCCTCTTGGATTTAGACAGGCTGGCTCGTTTAATCCGGGAAGAAAATATTACCGTATCCTTTATTACAACCTCCTTGTTCAATACATTGGTTGATTTTGATTTATCCAGTTTAGGTAGTATGAGAAAAATTTTGTTTGGTGGGGAGAAAGCTTCTGTCTATCATGTGCAAAAGGCCGTTAGGGAACTGGGTGAACACCGGTTGATTAACGGCTATGGTCCAACAGAAACCACGGTATTTGCCGTAACCTGTTCGATTGACAATTCGGTGCTTTCCACTCATCGAGTTCCAATCGGCAAACCGCTGAATAACACCAAATTATATGTGCTGAATCAGTCAGGACAATTACAGCCCATCGGCGTGCCTGGAGAACTTTGCATCAGCGGAGATGGTGTAGCCAAAGGATACCTGAATCGGCCGGAATTGACGAAAGAAAAATTTGTTGAAGATCCGTTTAATCCGGGACAACGCATGTATAAGACAGGAGATCTGGTGCGCTGGCTGGAGGACGGCACGATTGAGTATCTGGACCGGATGGACAGTCAGGTGAAAATTCGTGGACATCGGATTGAACCGGGGGAAATCCAGCGTTATCTAATGGAAGAAGAAGAGATACGTGATGCGATTGTGATCAAGGATGAAGATGAACAAGGATCTTGCTTGTGTGCCTATTTTGTGGCGAATTCAAAAATAGAACCTGCTGCCCTTCGCAAAAGAATGTTGCAGAAGCTTCCTGCTTACATGGTACCCGGTTATTTTGTGGAGTTGGATGCCATTCCGTTAACTGCCAACGGAAAAGCGGATAAGCAATCATTGCCCAAACCTGATTTTACCGGTCAGACAGCTGAGAGCTATGCTAAACCGACCACAGAAATGGAAGTGAATCTGGCCCAGGTGTGGCAAGATGTACTGGGGCTTGAAAAAGTGGGGATTTACGATAATTTCTTCGAATTGGGCGGTGACTCGATCAAAGCCATTCGTATTGCAGCCCGTCTGAATCAGCAGCAAATGAAGCTGGAAACTAAAACCTTGTTCCGTTATCCGACGATTGCGGAACTGGCTCCCCATATCAAAAGCGGATTAGTCAGGGTGGCGGAAGAAGAGGAAATTACAGGGGATGTTCATTTAACGCCAATTCAACAATGGTTTTTCTCTCTTAAGTCCAAAGAACCGGCTCACTTTAATCAGGCGATAATGCTATATTCGGCAGAGGGTTGGAACTTGTCTTGGGTAGATCAGGCGTTTCAGGCATTGGCAAAACATCATGATGCTTTAAGAATGGCGTATGATTTTGTGGATGGAGAAGTAAAACAGATTAACCAGTCTGCAGAACATCCGGCTTTTTCGGTGGAAAAACTGGATTTGACAAATTCTGACCTGAAAACCATGGAAGAACATGCCAATCGATTGCAGCAAAGTCTCAGTCTTAAGACCGGTCCGCTTGTTCGGCTGGGAATTTTCCATACTGAAAACGGGGATTATTTGCTGATTGTTATCCACCATATGGTCGTAGACGGAGTGTCATGGCGAATTATAGTGGAAGATTTTAAAACGGCATATCGCCAGGCGGCTGGTGGGGAGAAAATGATTCTGCCCCAAAAAACGAGCTCTTTTAAAACATGGGCCAAGTATCTGCGTCATTATGCAAACAGCAAAAAAATGATGAAAGAAAAGAATTACTGGAAGCAGCTCTGTTCAAGCAAAATAGAAGCCTTGCCAAAAGATTTTGCCTGGTCGGGAGAAAAACTTCACCAAGATTACGATGAAATTGAGTTAACTCTGGATGAGGCTCAAACCGTTCAATTGTTGACCAAAGCACACAGTGCCTATCATACCGAGGTAAATGATTTGTTACTGGCGGGATTGGCGCTGGCTATCTATGAGTGGACCGGACAAGCAAAAATTGCCCTGAATCTGGAAGGGCATGGTCGCGAAGAAATCATTGAGGGTGTGAACCTGAATCGGACCGTTGGCTGGTTTACTTCGATGTATCCTGTTATTTTTGAACTTCAGAGTCCCCAACTGTCCCAGGTAATTCCTTCTGTCAAGGAGACGTTGCGTCATGTTCCCAATAAAGGGATTGGCTATGGAATATTGCGCTATTTGACATCGCCGGAACAGAAACAGGATCTGGAGTTCGAGCTGGAACCCGAAGTCAGCTTTAACTATCTCGGACAGTTTGAAGAAGAAGGATTGGGGGCAGGTGAGATGCCGACCGGGAACTGGTTTAGCCCACTTACCCCGGAACCTCATGTGCTGGCATTTAACAGTATGGTGACAGACGGAAAACTTAAAATCCGTGTTGGTTACAATACCCGGCTGTTTAAAAAAGAAACGGTTGAATCGGTGGCCCACAGTTTTATCAACCATTTATCCGAATGTATCCGACATTGTCTGGAAAAAGAGGAGCCTGTCTTTACACCGAGTGACTACAGCGCAAAAGAGTTGACCATGCCTGAGCTGGAACACATTTATTCCGTTTTACCAGCTGATCGCATCCAGGATATCTATCCGCTCTCTTCTTTGCAAAATGGGATTCTGTTTCATGCAATTCAAACTCGGATCCAGTATTTTGAGCAGTTTTACATCGATTTGGACGGAGCAGTTGACTTTACCGTATTTAAAGAAAGCCTGGAAGAACTGGTGCAGAAGCATGATGTGCTTAGAACCGTATTTCTTTATCAGAGCTTGGCCCAACCGATGCAGGTTGTGCTGAAAAATATTGAAGTGCCAATCCGATACGAAGATTTGAGCAGTCTGCCTGAAACTGAACGGAAGGAGTACTTGCAAGAGTTCAAGCAGGAAGATCGGAAAAAGGGATTTTCGACTTTACACGAACCGTTACTCCGTTTTGCCCTGTTCAAACTGGATGATCAGAAATTCCATTTTGTATGGAGTTTCCATCACATACTGTTTGACGGCTGGTGTATTTCCCTTTTGCTGGAAGACTGGCTGTCCATGTATAAGTCCCGATTGCAAGGAAACTCACTGCAAATGGAACGGGTTACACCTTACAGCGAATATATTCGCTGGCTGGAAGAACAGGATCATGATGAAGCAAAAGCATTTTGGAAAAAGTATTTGCATGACTATGAACAGACGGCAAGTGTTCTGAGCCAGGGAATTGGGAAAAAGACAGATTATGAGTTGGAGAAAGAAGAAATACTTTTTGCCTTTCCGCAAAAATTGTCAGAACGGCTGATATCGTTGGCGAATCAATATCATGTGACACCCAGCACCTTCTTTCAAACTGTCTGGGGAGTTTTACTTCAGAAATACAATAATACTGACGATGTTGTCTTTGGCACAGTTGTTTCCGGGAGACCCTCAGAGTTGTCACAGGTGGAAAAAATGGTTGGTCTTTTCATTAATACGGTTCCGGTTCGGATTCGCAGTATGGAATATGACACCTTTGCGAGCCTGATACAAAGGGTGCAGCATGAAATCTTGGAAACTGAAAAATTCCATTATGCTTCTTTGGCGGAGATTCAGTCAAGTACACCGTTATTTAACAAGTTATTTGATCATATTATGGCTTTTGAAAACTATCCTTTGGATCGCGACAGTTTTAAAAATATAGAAAAAGACCTCGGCTTTTCACTTACCGGTCTGGATGCATTTGAACAGGACAGTTATGGAGTTGGGCTTGTTGTATACCCGGGGGACGAATGGATTGTCAAATTGAAGTATGATACGGAAGTCTATACCGAATATCAGATGAAGCAGGTTATGAATCATTTGCAAACATTATTGGAGCGAATTCTGGAAAATCCGGATATCTCTGTTCATCAGTTGGAGATTATCCCGCATGAGGAGAAGCAACAGTTACTGACAGACTTTAATTCTACAAAAGCGGATTATGCCACTAATGTTTCTATTCATCAATTGTTTGAAAAACAGGTTGAAAAAAATCCACATAATATCGCATTGGTCTATAAAGACAGCAAATGGACTTACAAGGAGTTGAATGCACGAGCCAATCAACTGGCACGGATACTTAGAATCAAGAAAATTGGTCGTGAGCAAATTGTAGGAATTATGATGAACCGGTCACCCGAACTTATCATTTCAATTTTGGCGATTTTAAAGGCAGGTGGCGCTTACCTTCCAATTGATCCTGAATATCCGACAAAGCGAATTCAGTATATGTTGGATGACAGCCAGGTGAAACTCCTGCTGGTTCAACCGGGAATTCAGGTTTCGGCCAACTATCGGGAAAGCGTCCTTGTCATAAACGAGTCATTGTTGCAAGGAGACTCGTCCAATTTACCGGCAATCAATCAGCCGAACGATCTTGCGTATTTGATTTATACATCAGGATCGACGGGAAAACCGAAAGGGGTTATGGTTGAACATCAAAATCTGTGCAATCTGGTTTCAATTGCCAAACCGTATGAAATTCACGAAAATAGCCGTGTTTTGCAATTTGCATCAATCAGTTTTGATGCTTCAGTAGCGGAGATATTTCCAACTCTAATTGCAGGAGCGACCTTGTATCTGGAAGAAAAAATGGTATTGCTGGATCAACTTGTCCAATATTTGAGAGAAAAGAGGATCAGCAATGTAACGTTACCCCCATCTGTTTTTAAATCTATTCCGTACAACGATCTTCCTGACTTGAAAACGGTTATTAGTGCGGGAGAATCATGCTCACCGGATTTAGTGAATAAATGGGGAGCCGGGCGTACATTTATCAATGCATATGGGCCAACCGAAGCAACCGTATGTACAACTATTGCGAAATTCCACGATTCTGTTTCGGAAACTTCCATTGGGAAACCATTTTTTAATCAACAGGTTTATATTGTGAACAAACAGAATCAGTTGCAGCCGATCGGAGTGCCTGGAGAACTGTGTATCAGCGGAGCGGGATTAGCGCGGGGTTACTGGAACCAGCCTGACTTAACAGCGGACAAATTTGTGGATAATCCTTTTGTTCCGGGGACCAAAATGTACAAGACAGGTGATATGGCTCGTTGGTTGCCGGATGGCAATATTGAGTATCTGGGCAGGGCAGATGACCAGGTTAAAATTCGAGGTTATCGGGTAGAACTGGTGGAAATCACCAATCAGTTGATCAAATATCCAAGCGTGAAAGAAGCGACGGTTGTTGCCCGCAAGGATGAAAAGGATCAAGCCTGTCTGTGTGCGTATTTTACCGCGACAGGTAACTGGTCGGTGACGAAATTGCGCCAGCATTTGGTAAAAGAGTTGCCTGAATATATGATCCCGTCTTACTTTGTGGAGTTGGAACGTATCCCGCTGACTCCGAATGGAAAAATCGACAAAAAAGCATTGCCCGAGCCGACTCATTCTATTCATGCCAATACGGAAACAGATTTTCCAACAAATAAAGCAGAAGAGAAATTGGCACAGGTTTGGGAAGAAGTTCTGGGGATGGAAAGCATCGGAATCCATGACGATTTCTTTGAACTGGGCGGAGATTCGATCAAAGCGATCCAGATCATATCGCGGTTGCACCAACTGAATTTTAAATTAAAAATTAATGATTTATTCGACAATCCTACTATCAGCGAATTGGCACCTTATATAGAAATGGAAGAATCTGCGGTTGACCAGGATCACGTTGAAGGAGAAGTGCCGCTTACACCTATCCAACACTGGTTTTTTGAACAAAACTTTTCCAATTTGCATCACTGGAATCAGTCAATGATGTTATTCAAGCCAGATGGTTTCGATTCTCACTTGGTCAAACAGGCGTTTTCAAAACTGGTCGAGTACCATGATGCCTTAAGAATGAACTTTGTACAGAATACGCACGAGTGGGTGCAAAGAATCCGGGGTCTGGAAGAAGGAGAATTTTTTACTCTCCATGAATTTGAGTTTGAGCATGAAATTGACCCTGCTCCAAAAATCGGAAAAGTTGCTGACGAATTGCAACGGAACAACGATCTGCAAGGAAAATTGATCCAGTTAGGCTTGTTTAAGACAAATCAGGGAGATCATCTGCTCATTGTCATTCACCATATGTTGATCGATGGGGTATCATGGCGTATTTTACTTGAAGATTTTGCTGCGGTTTACCAGCAAGCGTCAGCCAATCAGGAACTGGTCCTGCCTAATAAAACAACTTCTTATCAGAAATGGGGCAAAAGGTTGGCTGAATATGCGGATACCCCGGAAGCCTTGGCGGAACTTTCTTTTTGGAAACAAGTGGATGATATCACGGTTCCTTCGTTGCCCACAGATTTTGCAGTTCCGAAACAAAGGATTCTGCTTGATTATGAAACGGTAACTTTACAACTTACAGAAAAAGAAACCAAAAAGCTGCTCACTGAGGTGCACCGTGCATACCATACCGAAATCAATGACCTTCTGCTGGCAGCACTGCTTTTGGCCATACAGAAATGGACGGGCGAAAACAAAACAGTGATTAATCTGGAAGGTCACGGCCGGGAAGAGATTATGGACGATATTGACTTGAGCAGAACGATTGGCTGGTTTACCTCGTCATTCCCGGTTGCCTTCCAATTGGAGAAAACGGATGTGGGTGAAGTTATAAAACAAGTAAAAGAACAACTGCGAAAAATCCCCAATAAAGGAATTGGTTATGGGGTTTTGAGATACCTGACTTCTTCGAAACAAACAGAAGGAATCTGTTTTCAACTTCAACCGGAGATCAGTTTCAACTATTTGGGACAATTTGATCGCGATGTTGACCATGGACTCTTTGCACCGTCGATGATGCCGAAGGGAGACGATGTCAGCCCGTTATCATCCAGTCCATATCTGTTGAATATTTACGGTTTGGTGATGTACCATCGTCTGGAAATGCATTTTGATTACAACAAGCACATTCACAGGTCGGAAACCATAACCGGGGTGGCAGAAGAATTCATGAGCCAACTGCGGTTGATTATCGACCATTGTTCTTCAAAAGAAGAAGAGTGGACCCCCAGTGACTTTGGTTCCAGTGATTTGACTTTTGAGGAGCTAGAGGATATTTCCAACTTGCTCTCTGATTTATAAGCTTCAGGCCAGGGGTCTTTATGTTTAAAGACCCCTGGCCTGAAAATCAGGTAATGTCGAGGAGATTGATTATGGGAATAATACAACAGGACATTCTTTCTTTGTCCCCAATGCAGGAAGCGATGTTATTTCACTCTCTGTTTGATAAAGGAAACTCTTATTTCAAACAATTAGTGTTCAGGATAGAAGGGGATTTTAGTCCGCAATTGTTTGAAAAAAGTTTAAATAAACTGATTGAACGATATGAAATTTTTCGGACGGTATTTCTGTATAAAAAAGTGCAAAAGCCGCGTCAGGTTATTTTAAAGGAGCGTAAAACCGAAATTAGGTATGAGGATTTTTCCCATTTGCCGGATGAAGAAAAGGAACAAAAAATCAGTGCATCGATCAAACAGGATCAGGAAAAACCTTTTAATCTGTTTAAAGATGTTTTGCTGCGTGTTACTGTACTGAAAATTGGTGAAAGGCAGTATCAGGTTATTTTCAGCAGCCATCATATTCTTCTGGATGGATGGTGTTTGGGGATTGTTTTTGAAGATTTGTTTGAGATCTATGGGAAACTGAAACACAACGAACCGGTACCGGTCAGGAAAGTGACACAGTATCGTGAGTTTATCCGTTGGCTGGAAAAACAGAATCAATCAGCAGCCAGAGATTATTGGAAACAAGTTCTGTCAGGATATGAAGAACCCGTTAAAATTCCCGGTAAAAAGTCGGTTACTGATGGGGAGTATCGATTGGGAGAACTCACCCTGTCATTGGATGAAAACCTGACCCGGGAATTAAATATACTTGCCCGCAGGCATCATCTTACTCTAAATAACGTTTTTCAGACGATTTGGGGCATTTTGCTTGGGCGCTACAACAATACAGATGATGTCGTTTTCGGATCTGTCGTTTCCGGGCGGAATAAACCGATCCGGGATATCCAAAAGATGCTTGGCCTGTTTATCAATACAATTCCCGTTCGTGTGCGGGGTTCTGGCAGAGAACGGTTTATCGACCTGGCCAAACGCGTCCAACAGTCAGCACTCGCTTCCGAACCGTATGATTATGTTTCCCTGGCCGATACTCAGAAAAGTATGCAGTTTGGTGACCAATTGTTTGACCATATTGTGGTTTTTGAAAATTATGCGTTTGACCCCAATGTATTTGACAAATACAGCGACCAACTGGGCTTTGCGATAACCGATGCCAGAAGCACATTTGACAAAACCAACTATGATTTCAACGTGATTGTAATTCCGGATGAAAAGCTGAACATTCTCTTCCAATATAATGAATTGGCATATTCGGGAACCTATGTCGAAACACTGTTTGGCCACTTTAAACACATCGTGGAGCAAGTGATTCAACAGCCGGAGACCTTGTTAAAAGAGCTTGAACTGGTGACAGAAACGGAGAAACAACAGCTGTTGAACGGTTTTAATCAAACAGATGCTGATTATCCCCGGAACACAACGATCCAGGAAATCTTTGAGGAACAGGCGGAGAAATATCCGCAGCAAATTGCTGTAAAAATCCGTGAAGAAGCACTTACGTATAAAGAATTAAATGAACAGGCCAACCAGTTGGCTCGTGTCTTGCGTAAAGTGGGTGTAAAGCGCGGACAAATTGTCGGTTTGATGACTGAACGATCTCTTGAAATGATGATCGGAATGTTGGGGATTATCAAAGCCGGCGGAGCATATATGCCAATTGATCCGGAATATCCGCAGGATCGTAAAGAATTTATGCTGCGAGATTCACAGACATCGTTTCTTTTGCTGCAGACAGGATTGGATGTTCCTTCGTCTTATCAGGGCGAGATCATTCACCTGCTTCCTGAAAAGTGGGCCGGTGAGGAAAGATCAAACCTGAGTGGTGTAAACCAGGCTGAAGACCTGCTGTATGTGATCTACACTTCAGGATCAACAGGAAAACCAAAAGGAAATTTGACCACCCACCGCAATGTAATGCGAACGGTCATAAATAGTGGTTATATAGAGATCAATAGTAATGACCGGCTGCTCCAATTATCCAATTACTGTTTTGACGGATCAACCTTTGACATATATAACGCCTTGTTAAATGGAGCCACACTGGTGCTGGTGCCCAAAGAGGCCGGAATCGACTTTACCCGGCTGTCGCAATTGATCCGTGACGAAGAGATTACAGTCACCTTTATGACCACGTCCCTGTTTAACACCATTGTAGATCTGGATCTGGGCTGTTTGCAAAATCTGCGTAAAGTTGTGTTTGGCGGGGAAAAGGCGTCTGTCAAGCATGTACAAAAGGCTGTCAGGGCACTGGGTGAACACCGGCTGGTCAATGGATATGGCCCAACGGAAACAACGGTATTTGCCGCAACCTGTTCGATTGGTCAATCGGTTTTAGCCACTCATCGTGTGCCAATCGGCAAACCGTTGAATAACACCCGCTTATATGTGTTGAATCGATGGGGAAAGTTGCAGCCTGTTGGTGTTCCCGGCGAACTGTGCATTAGCGGTGACGGTGTTGCCAAGGGATATCTGAATCGACCTGAGTTGAACAAAACACGGTTTGTCTCTGATCCGTTTTGTCCCGGATCCCGCATGTACCGTTCAGGAGATTTGGCAAGGTGGTTGCCGGACGGGAATGTTGAATATATTGGGCGAATGGATAACCAGGTCAAAATTCGCGGCAACCGGATTGAAATTGGTGAAGTCGAACTGAGGCTCCTGTCCCATCCTGAAGTGCGGAATACGGTAGTGGTGGCGGATAAAGATGAGAACGGGCATTCTTACCTGAGTGCCTATATTGTCCTGGAGCAGGATATTTCACTGAATGAATTGCGGGATTATATGTCTGAAACGTTACCAGATTACATGATTCCGGATTATTTTGTGAAAATGGACCAACTCCCGCTTACGCCAAATGGAAAAGTGGATAAGAAAGCTCTGCCAAAACCGGCCGAAACCAGGTTAAATGAGCAAAGATATGTTAAGCCGACGAATCCGGTAGAAGAAAAACTGGCAAAAATCTGGCAAGCCGTGTTGGATGTTGATCAAATCAGTATTCATGATGACTTTTTTGAAATAGGCGGGCATTCGTTGAAAGCCATGGTTCTTTCATCTCAAGTGCATAAACAGTTTAGTGTTGATTTGCCGTTAAGAGAAATTTTTGCCCGCCCGACGATTCATAAACAGGCAACTTATATACAGATGAGCCATCAAAAAGAATATACGGAAATTTCTCCTGCACCGGAAATGGAGGTATATCCGGTTTCTTCAGCCCAGAAACGGCTATACATGGTAGGACAACTGGAAGGGATGGGGACCGGCTACAATATGCCTTATGTGTTTCGTGTCCATGGCTCTCTTCCGGTCCAACAGTTGGAGGATGCACTTCAAACATTAATTGAGCGGCATGAAACGTTAAGAACAACTTTTCATCTGGTTGAAGGGGAATTGAAACAAAAAATTCACCCGGAAGCGGCCATAAAGATAGAGTATTATCAGGCGAAAGACGAGGTTCAAGGAAAACAGGTGATTTCCCGTTTTATCCGTACATTTGACTTGGGTCAGGCTCCATTAATGCGTGCTGGCTTGCTTCACCAGATAGACTCCGAAGAAATGTTTTTGTTGATGGATTTTCATCATATTGTTGCGGACGGAGTTTCTATCCGGATTTTGTTCCAGGATTTGACAGAGTTGATGAAAGGAAAAAAACTGCCGCCACTAGCTTTGCAATACAAGGATTATGCCTTCTGGCAGCAAAATGTTCAGCAAAAAGAGGAATGGATGCGGCATGAGAAATACTGGCTGAACGAGTTTTCAGGTGAACTGCCGGTGCTGGATTTGCCAATCGATTATCCGCGCCCCGCTGTACAACAGTTTGAAGGAGACCATCTCGCTTTCCAATTCGACCCGATCGTGTCCAAAAAGCTGAAACGATTTTGTGACAAGCAAAAGGCTACACTATATATGGTTTTATTGGCGGCATACAATCTGTTGCTGTCCAGATACTCGGGGCAAAAAGACCTGATTGTTGGTTCTCCGGTTGCCGGACGTCCTCATGCAGATTTACAATCAATCGTAGGCATGTTTGCCAATACCCTGGCTGTTCGAAGCAAACTGAATCCGAATCTTACATTTGCCCAATTTGTCGGGCAAATGAAGGAACATATCCTGCAAATGACAGAGCATCAGAATTATCCCTTTGAAGAATTGGTAGAGAAGTTGAATATAAAACGCGATTTGAGCCGCAATCCGCTCTTTGATACCATGTTTGCCATGCAAAATAATGATCAGTCTTCTTTAGACTTTCCTGATTTTTCTATGAAATTGGCAGAATGGGAGTGGAAGAAAGCCAAATTTGATATGAGCTGGATCATGATTGAAGACGAAAAAATCCATGGGATTGTGGAATATGCAACCCGCCTGTTCAAAACTGAAACCATTCAAAAAATGATTCAGGACTATATTCATCTTGTGAAACAAGTGGTGGAAAATCCGGATAATTGTTTATGGGAAATTGAACTGATTAACCCTGATGAAAAGCAGAAAATATTACAAACATTTAATGAAACAAAACTGGAGTATCCGCGTGGAAAAACGATTCAGGCCTGGTTTGAAGAACAGGTGGCAAAAAGACCGGAGCAAGTGGCTGTTGTCTATGGGAAGGAACAGCTTTCTTACCGGGAACTGAACGAACGGGCCAACCGACTGGCACACACCCTGCGGAAGAAAGGGATTGGAAAAGAGCAGATTGTGGGAATCCTGATGCCGGCTTCCATCGATATGATGACAGCCATACTGGGCGTGTTGAAAGCAGGGGCCGCATATCTGCCGATCGACCCCGGTTATCCGGCAGAGCGGATCCAATATATGCTGGAAGACAGCCGTGCCGTACTCTTGCTGACCAACGACCAGATAACGGTACCACCGATTTCTACCGAGCAGTGGAACCTGAACCAGATGGTTTTCCATGACGAACTCTGGCATAATCCGGCACCTCTTAACGGGGAACACGACCTGGCGTATGTGATCTATACATCAGGGTCAACCGGAAAGCCCAAGGGAGTCATGGTGGAGCATGCTTCCCTGGTAAACCTGTGTCAATGGCATGTGAAAGAATTTGAGGTCACTCCTGCGGACCGGTGCACCAAATATGCGGGAGTCGGCTTTGACGCGTCCGTGTGGGAGATTTTTCCGACCTGGATGGCGGGGGCTTCCCTTTATATCATTGAAGAAGCTCTTCGTTATGATCTGGATGCTTTGAATGAATATATGGAGGAAAAGGGAATTACAATCGCCTTTTTGCCGACCCAGGTGGCGGAACAGTTTATGCAACTGGAAAACAGCAGCCTGAGAACACTATTGGTGGGAGGCGACCGTTTGCAACGGGTCTGTCCGCAAAGTTATGCGGTGGTGAACAACTATGGGCCTACAGAAAACACGGTAGTGACCACAAGCACGGAGGTTCGGACCGGAGAGCCGATTACAATCGGCAAACCGATCGCCAATAACCAGGTCTATGTTCTGAATGAGCATCAGCAATTGCAGCCGATCGGAGTTCCGGGAGAGCTGTGTGTAAGCGGAGACAGCCTGGCCCGTGGTTACTTGCATCAACGGGAGCTGACGGAAGAAAAGTTTGTGCAAAACCCGTTTGTACCTGGGCAACGGATGTACAGAACCGGAGATCTGGTGCGGTGGATGCCGGACGGATCGCTTGAATTTCTGGGCCGCATTGATGACCAGGTCAAAATACGTGGCTACCGGATTGAGCTTGGGGAAGTGACCAGCCGTTTGCTGGAACATGGCTCAGTGCAGGAGGCTATCGTGGTTACCCGGCAGAACCGGTCAGGAGAACCTGAATTATGTGCTTATTTTGTCCCATCAACAACATATAACATTGTTGAACTGCGTCAGTATTTGGAAGCAAAATTACCTGATTATATGATACCTGCCCATTTTGTGAAGCTGGAAGAATTGCCTTTGACAGCTAATGGAAAAGTCGACAAAAAAGCGCTGCCGGCTCCGGAAAATTTTGCTGTAATCAAGAGTGGTTATACTCCGCCAGCCAACCCGGCAGAAAAGAAATTGGCAAAAATTTGGAAGGATGTGTTGGGGCAGGAGCAAGTTGGAACGGATGAAAGCTTTTTTGAAAGAGGGGGTAACTCCCTGAAAGGGATGATTCTTTCTTCAAAAATCCACAAGCATATGGGCATTGACTTGCCATTAAGGGAAATTTTTGTCCGCCCGACGATTCGTCAGCAGGCGGCTTATATTCAGCAAAAAGACGCCCTGCAATATGTAAATATTCCTGTAGCACCCAAACAGGAATATTATCCGGTATCTTCGGCCCAAAAACGGTTATATGTCGTTGGACAGCTGGAAGGAATGGGTACGAGCTACAATATGCCTTACGTCTTTCATATCCATGGTGATTTATCCATTACGTCCCTTGAGAATGCCTTGCAGACTCTAGTCGAACGGCATGAATCTTTACGAACTTCGTTTCATTTGATTGAAGGGGAGTTGAAGCAAAAAATCCATCCGGAGGCAAAACTCGTCCTTGAACACTATCAAGCCCGGGATCGGCTGGAAAGCAATCGATTGATTGAGCAGTTTATTCGTCCGTTTAATCTGGAGCAAGCGCCGTTGATACGGGCTGGCCTGATTAATGAATCCAAACAGGAATATATTTTGCTCATAGATCTGCACCACATCATTTCAGATGGAGTATCGATGAATCTGTTGTTTCAGGATTTAATAAATCTGATCAAAGGTGAAGATCTGCCGCCCCTTGTTTTGCAGTACAAGGATTATGCGGTTTGGCAGCAAAATGAAAGAAAAAAGGATTTGTGGAAACAACACGAACAGTATTGGATCGATGAATTGTCGGGTGAACTGCCGGTGCTGGATTTGCCAACTGATTATCCGCGGCCTCCTGTACAGCAATTTGACGGAAAGCATATTTCTTTTGAAATCGCTCCCGACTTGACACGTCAATTGAAAAAACTGGTTGATGAGCAGAAGGTTACATTGTACATGGTATTGCTGGCAGCGTACAATATCCTGCTTGCCAAATATACGGGAAAAGAGGATATTATCGTAGGTTCCCCGATTGCGGGCAGATCACATGCTGACCTTCAATCCATGGTGGGAATGTTCGCCAATACCCTGGCTGTTCGAAACCGTCCTGTGTCGGATTTGCCATTTACTGCCTTTTTGGAACAGGTGAAAGAACGCGTCTTGAGTATGTATGAACATCAGGATTATCCTTTTGAAGAATTGGTGGAGAAACTGGATACTGAACGGGATCTGAGCCGCAATCCGCTCTTTGATACCATGTTTGCCATGCAGAATATAGAGATGCCAACATTTGAACTTCCGGGTTTAACCATCCGCCAGGGAGAGTTTTCATGGAATAAAGCCAAGTTTGACATGAGTTGGATGATCGCGGAAGAAGAATCATTAACAGGAGTCGTGGAATACAGTACTCATTTGTTTAAACCCGACACAGTACAAAGAATGATTTATCACTTTATTCATATTCTAAGGCAGATTGTGAATCAGCCTGGTATCAGCTTACAGGAGATTGAACTTGCGTCTCAGGAAGAAAAAAGGACATTGCTGCAAAATTTCAATAGAACAAAACTGGAGTATCCGCGTGGAAAAACGATTCAGGCCTGGTTTGAAGAACAGGTGGCAAAAAGACCGGAGCAAGTGGCTGTTGTCTATGGGAAGGAACAGCTTTCTTACCGGGAACTGAACGAACGGGCCAACCGACTGGCACACACCCTGCGGAAGAAAGGGATTGGAAAAGAGCAGATTGTGGGAATCCTGATGCCGGCTTCCATCGATATGATGACAGCCATACTGGGCGTGTTGAAAGCAGGGGCCGCATATCTGCCGATCGACCCCGGTTATCCGGCAGAGCGGATCCAATATATGCTGGAAGACAGCCGTGCCGTACTCTTGCTGACCAACGACCAGATAACGGTACCACCGATTTCTACCGAGCAGTGGAACCTGAACCAGATGGTTTTCCATGACGAACTCTGGCATAATCCGGCACCTCTTAACGGGGAACACGACCTGGCGTATGTGATCTATACATCAGGGTCAACCGGAAAGCCCAAGGGAGTCATGGTGGAGCATGCTTCCCTGGTAAACCTGTGTCAATGGCATGTGAAAGAATTTGAGGTCACTCCTGCGGACCGGTGCACCAAATATGCGGGAGTCGGCTTTGACGCGTCCGTGTGGGAGATTTTTCCGACCTGGATGGCGGGGGCTTCCCTTTATATCATTGAAGAAGCTCTTCGTTATGATCTGGATGCTTTGAATGAATATATGGAGGAAAAGGGAATTACAATCGCCTTTTTGCCGACCCAGGTGGCGGAACAGTTTATGCAACTGGAAAACAGCAGCCTGAGAACACTATTGGTGGGAGGCGACCGTTTGCAACGGGTCTGTCCGCAAAGTTATGCGGTGGTGAACAACTATGGGCCTACAGAAAACACGGTAGTGACCACAAGCACGGAGGTTCGGACCGGAGAGCCGATTACAATCGGCAAACCGATCGCCAATAACCAGGTCTATGTTCTGAATGAGCATCAGCAATTGCAGCCGATCGGAGTTCCGGGAGAGCTGTGTGTAAGCGGAGACAGCCTGGCCCGTGGTTACTTGCATCAACGGGAGCTGACGGAAGAAAAGTTTGTGCAAAACCCGTTTGTACCTGGGCAACGGATGTACAGAACCGGAGATCTGGTGCGGTGGATGCCGGACGGATCGCTTGAATTTCTGGGCCGCATTGATGACCAGGTCAAAATACGTGGCTACCGGGTTGAGCTGGGAGAGATCACGAGCAGGTTATTAAGTTATCCGGCTGTAAAAGAAGCGGTTGTTATGGCCCAAAATGATGACCGCAATCAATTGAGTCTGTGTGCTTATTTTACGGCCTCTGAACATTGTTCCATTTCCGGGCTGCGTCAATACCTGGGAAAAGAGTTGCCGGATTACATGATTCCAGCATACTTTATGCAGTTGGAAGAATTCCCTTTGACAGCCAATGGGAAGGTAGACAGCGGACAACTGCCAAAACCAAAACAAATGGAAACAGGGGTAAAATATGTTGCTCCTTCCAGCAAAACTGAAAAAATCCTCGCACAGGTGTGGCGAGAAGTCTTGCAGGTTGATCATGCAGGGGTACATGATCATTTCTTTGAACTTGGCGGAGATTCGATCAAGGCGATGCAAATTGCTTCCCGGCTGAAACGCCACCATTTGAAACTGAAGTTGAAGGATTTGTTCCAATATCCAACGATTCAGGAACTTTCCCTTCATGTTCAACAATCAATTGAAGAGGGCGAGGAGAAAACAGTTGCCGGCGAACTTGCTTTAACTCCGATTCAACATTGGTTGTTTGAACAGACTGATTATCCGGACCAATGGAACATGGCCATTATTCTGCATCGGAAACAGGGATGGGATACAAACATATTAAAATCGGTCTTTCAGGAACTGGTTGCCCATCATGATGCCTTAAGGATGTCTTTCAGACAGGAAGCAGGTCAGATTAAAGCGGTAAATCGCGGTTTGGCGGGTGAATATTTCAGACTCTATGAATTTGACGTAAATGAAGAAGAAAATGTTTCAGCAAGATTGGAAAAAGAAGCTACCCGTTTACATCGGTCTATTCGGATCAACGACGGACCCTTAATCCGGTTAGGCATTTTCCATACCGTAAAAGGGGACTATTTGTTGATGATCATCCATCATTTGGTGATGGATGCTGTATCATGGCGGGTTTTGTCTGAAGACCTGCATTCGGCTTATCAGCAAAAGTTAAAGGGAAAACCAGTCGTACTCCCGCTCAAGACGACTTCATTCCGGACATGGAGTGAAAAGTTGCATGAGTATGCCAACAGCCCTTCTTTGCTAGGTGAAATCCCGTACTGGCAACAGACGGATCATGAGCAGGTTCCCGCTCTTCCTGTCGATAAGTGGGAAAATGTTGACTTTGCCAACAAGCATGTAGAAATGGTTTGGGGGCATCTTGATCATGAACATACCCATGCTTTATTGTCACAGGCTCATCGTGCCTACCAGACGCAAACCAATGATTTGTTACTGTCCGCATTGGTCATGACATTGAGTAGCTGGACGTACGGTACGGTTGCGGTTCAGCTGGAAGGGCACGGCCGGGAAGAAATTGCAGATGGTGTGGATCTGACCCGAACGATTGGCTGGTTTACCTCAATGTACCCAGTGGTCTTCAAGATCGGCACACACAATCCGGCCGATGTGATTCCATATGTGAAAGAGAAGCTGCGCCAGGTTCCCAATAAAGGGGTGGGTTACAGTATTCTGAAATACTTGACCGATCCTCGCCACAAGCAGGATTTGCACTTTAATCTGAAACCGGAGATAAACTTTAATTATCAAGGGGAATTTGTACAGGATGTTGAAAAAGAAGGTGTAGAAATAGTTAACATGCCAATTGGCGAAGGAGTCCATCCATTAACAAAATGGCCGTACAAACTGGATTTCAGTGTATTTGTGCAAAATGGCGAACTGGTAACCCTGATTCGCTATCATGAACCTCTATATTATCGGGAGACGATTGAACGGCTGAAAAACCATTATATCCATCAATTAAAAAGAATTATTGATTTTTGCCGGGAAGAAGCCCACGTAAAATAAATGGAAAGTCTGCCCCTGACGAGCGGGCAGGCTTTTTTTGTATAATAGTCAAACAAATTCCATATATTACCCTGATGGTTTGCCAAAAAAAAGAGACCGTATAATGACGGCCTCCCAGGTCCGGGGAACAAATTCATAAATCCACTATGTTGAGATTGTAACTTGCAAGCAATCAAGTTACGTTCTCTGTATTTATTATAGATGACTTTTTGTAAAGGTGTTAAGGAAATAAATGGTTCTTCAATGGTTGCTTTGGAATACAGCTGTTTTGATAGCAGCAAAGTTTCTGGTTACGGTAAGATATAATAGAAGAAACAAAACACCAACCTTTATAATTTTTAAAAGGTGCCTGAGAAAGGAAAGGAGAGGTGAATTTGAAAAAATTAGTCAATCACCCTGAAGCAGTCGTTGATGAAATGCTGGATGGAATGGCAGCCGCACATCCCGATCTGGTAAAAAAATTGCCAAATTCTTCTGTGATTGTACGTAAAAATATTCCTGTCAAAGGCAAAGTGGGATTAGTAAGCGGCGGAGGTTCCGGGCATGAACCAGCCCATGCGGGCTATGTTGGAAGCGGCATGCTTGATGCCGCCGTTGCGGGCGAGGTATTTACGTCTCCCACTCCGGATCAGATTTTGCAGGCAATTAGAGCGGCGAATGGAGGACAGGGTGTTCTATTGATTGTTAAGAATTATGCGGGTGATGTGATGAATTTTGAAATGGCTGCTGAATTGGCCGAACTGGAAGGAATCCCCGTAAAAAAAGTAATCGTCAATGATGATGTTGCTTTGGAAAAAAAACTTTCCAGTGAGCGAAGAGGAATTGCAGGTACAGTATTTGTTCATAAAATAGCTGGTGCCTGGGCCGAAGCGGGAGCAAGCCTTGAAGAGGTTTACCGGATTGCCAAAAAAACGGTCAGGCATGTTCGCAGTATGGGACTGGCGTTAACTGCATGTACAGTGCCGGCGGTAGGAAAGCCCGGTTTTTCGATTGGCGAGAATGAAATGGAATTGGGAATGGGAATTCATGGGGAGCCTGGAATTATGAGAACCGGTTTAATGACCGCAGATGAAGTTGCAGTCGATTTATTAAATCGGTTATTGGAAGACTTGCTTGTAAAACAGGGGGATCAAGTATCTGTCCTCCTTAATAGTCTGGGCGCAACTCCTCAAATGGAATTATATATATTAAACAGGAAAATATCGGAATGTTTACAAGATAAAGGAGTCCGTATATTTTCCACACATATCGGTGAATTTATGACTTCCCTGGAAATGGCCGGTTGTTCCCTGACTCTGATCCAGTTGGATGGTGAATTGATAAAAGGTTTGAAGGCTCCGGCAAATACGGCAGCATGGGTACAGGCATAAGGAGGAAAAGATATGGAGTTAACCTGTCAGCAAATGAAGAATTGGCTGCTTGATCTCAGCAAGCTGATTCTGGAGAGAAAGGAAGAATTGTCTCTATATGACCAGGCGATTGGCGATGGGGATCATGGAATTAATATGGCACGGGGCTTCAAGGAAGTTGAGCAATTGGTAGAGGAAACGGAAGATGAGGATATTGGAACATTGTTTCAGCGGGTTTCTTTTGCTTTGCTCAGCAAGGTAGGCGGGGCATCCGGCCCGTTATACAGTACGGCATTTTTAAAAATGGCGGCTGTCTGCAAGGGAAAAGAATTTTTGACTTTGCAGGAGTGGGGATCTGCGCTGGAAGAAGCACTTGAAGGAATAAAAATGAGAGGCAAAGCGGAACCGGGAGACAAGACAATGATTGATGTCTGGGATCCGGTTGTTGATTATATGTTACAGGCAAAACAGGGTTTTTCGTGGCAAAAAGTCAGACAGATTGCCGCACAATCGATGGAAAAAACGAAAAATATGCAGGCCCGAAAGGGGCGCGCGTCGTATCTGGGAGAGCGATCGATTGGCCATATCGATCCGGGTGCTGTCTCTTCCTGTTATTTTTTTCAAACTTTAGCCGATGAATTGCAAAAAGGAGAAGAGTTATGAATTGTGTTGGATTGGTTCTTGTTTCGCATAGCGAGAAACTGGTGCAAGGGCTTGCTGATTTCCTGAACCAGGTACAAAAACAGGTTCCAATTGCCATTGCTGGCGGGACCGATGAAGGGGAATTGGGTACAAGTGTGAAAAAAATAATTGAAGCGATTGAAGCCGTGTATTCTGATCAGGGTGTACTCATTTTGTTTGATATAGGGAGTGCATCCATGTCTATTGAAATGGCTATAGAAATGCTGGGGCCGGACAAGCGGATCCGGGTGGCTGATGCACCGTTGGTAGAAGGTGCTTATGCTGCTGCTGTTCAGGCTTCCGTCCGAAGCAGCCTGGAAAAGGTTCTGGCTTCTGCGCAAAAAGCGAAGAATCTGGGGAAGTTGATATAAGGGGACAGGTTTACTGTTGAATTGCCATTTTCATACGGGCTCCAAATAACCGCAGGATATTTGTACATACTAATAATTAGAAAATGAAGGAGGAATGAGCCCGTGAAGAAGCACATCCATGAAGAAGCCCCAAATCATCCGGAAAACGAAGAACAAAAAACAAAAAATGCTGCTGCCCAAATGATTCAACAGCTTGGCCAAACAAATGTTCCCCGACTTGAAAGCAATGTTTTCTGTTTGAGCATTATCGGGCAAATCGAAGGACATCTGGTGATGCCCCCGCAAAATAAAACAACCAAGTATGAACATGTAATTCCCCAAATTATTGCTGTTGAACAAAATCCCAAAATTGAAGGAATGGTAATTGTATTAAATACCGTTGGCGGTGATGTGGAAGCGGGATTGGCCATTGCTGAGATGATTGCGACCATGAACAAGCCAACCGTCTCCATTGTTTTGGGAGGGGGACATAGCATCGGTGTTCCGATTGCGGTTGCAGCAGATAAATCCTTTATTGCTGAAACAGCCACTATGACAATTCATCCGGTAAGATTGAGCGGTCTGGTAATCGGCGTGCCACAGACCTTTGAATACATGGAAAAGATGCAGGAACGGGTAACCCGTTTTGTTACCACTCACTCGGGCATCTCTGAAGAGAAGTTTCGTGAACTTATGTTTCGTACTGGAGATTTGGCACGGGATATCGGAACCAATGTAATTGGAAAAGATGCAGTCAAGTATGGATTAATGGATGAAGTTGGCGGCATTTCCGAGGCATTGGCGGAATTGAATAAAATGGTGAAATCTCAAAAGGAGGAGCAGATCTTGCAATGATTTATTATTCATCGATTCCCATTGAACTGGCGTATTACAATGCTGACAATCTGGCATTGCAAGAGATCCAAGTTCAGGGTGTAAACATGATCATTCACAAAGAAAACGAACAGGATGCCACCATTGTCCGGGTATTAAGTGCCGATCCGGCCCATTATTTGGATTCCCGTTTCCAGCCCGGAAATAAAATCAGGCATACACCATCCATTGCAGAATGAAGCATCGTTTCATGACAATGAAAATAAAAAACCGCTGGCAAAACAGCGGTTTTTTATTTTAAATTCAGGCCTGAAATCTTTTTATTGAAGCAGGAAGGGAATTTGCTTTTAATCCTGAAACATAAAAAAGAAAACATATTTATTTTTGCAAGGAGTCGTTATTTTATGATGGAAGATAAAAAAATTCAGGCAAAACTAAACTGGTGAGAATTTCCATGTTATAATAAGCCTTGACGGATGGTTGAAAAGGTGGTTCCAATGACAAAAAAGAAAAGAAAGAAAAAACAGGCCATAGAGACCAAAAAAGAAATTATGTTTGAAATTTACGGGATTGTTATTTTGTCCTTATCTTTCATAACCATTGCCAGTTACGGGGCCATTGGAAGAAACTTGACCTATCTCTCCCGTTTTATTATGGGAACGTGGGACTTTATTGTTCCCCTGATCGGGATCTGGCTGGCCATTTATATTATGGCCAACCAAAGGTGGCCTTCGGACTGGTCCCTCAGATGGACAGGCGTTGTGCTTGTCCTGATTGCCCTGTTAGCCTTTAATCACTATTTAACTTTTAAAACTTTTGACGCCAATACAGGTATTATTGATCATACATGGTATCTGTTGCTTGAGGAAAGAAACTCTCAGCTGCCAATGGATATCGGGAGCGGAATGATTGGTGCTTTTTCCTATGCCTTGCTGTACTTTTTATTTGACGATATCGGCACATTGATTGTCCTGGCGGCATTGGTCTTGAGCGGTTTATTATTAATTGCCAATTTCTCGTATGTCAAATTATTTTCCCGAATAAAAAGTCTGTTTAAAGAACAAAAGAAAAAAGCGAGGACATGGTTGGTGCGCTGGGTCAAACACCAACATCAGCAAAAAGATAAAAAACAGAAGCGGAAAAGGAGGAAAAAAACGGCTACCAGCCAACAGAACAGCCAGGAAAAGGTTAACCCGGTTGTCTATGATTTCGAGGATTTGGTGTACCCCACAGATGGAAGTAATGGGAGTGCCCGGCAGCAATTGAAATTGCGCCTTGATCAGTCGGAACAGCCTGACACGAAGACAAAGAGGAATCCCAGGGAAAATCAGCAGGAAGAGGAGCAGATTGTTGTTAAATTCAATACTCATTCCAACATGGAAAACTATGTTTTGCCGCCAACGGTGCTGTTGAAAACTGCCAAGAAAAGACAGGGAAAAGAGCAGGAAAATGTACAGGAAAAGGCGGAGATTCTGGAAGATAAACTGAAAAGTTTCGGAGTTGATGCCAATGTTGGAGAAATTCACCGCGGGCCGGCTGTAACGCGCTATGAAATTCATCCGAAAAAAGGAGTAAAAGTCAGCCGGATTGTTAACCTGGCAGACGATATTGCGTTGGCGCTGGCAGCCAAGGATATTCGAATTGAAGCGCCAATTCCCGGAAAATCGGCAGTGGGAATTGAAATTCCCAACTCCGAAGTCGCGATTGTGGGTTTACGTGATGTATTGGAAAGCAATGACTACCAGAGTGCCGAATCCAAACTGAGTATTGCCCTGGGCAGGGATATTTACGGCAAACCCATCATTGACAATCTTTCCAAAATGCCTCACTTGTTGGTCGCAGGTGCGACAGGTTCAGGAAAAAGTGTCTGTATCAATGCCATTATCATCAGTCTGCTGTACAAAGCCCGTCCGGATGAAGTGAAACTGATGATGATCGATCCGAAAATGGTTGAACTGAATATTTATAACGGGATCCCCCATCTGCTGGTTCCGGTTGTTACTGATCCACGCAAAGCTGCGATTGCCCTGAAAAAAGTGGTTGCGGAAATGGAGAAGCGTTATGAACTCTTTGCCAAACATGGAGCCCGTGATATAGAGCGCTTCAATTTGTTAATCAAAACGGAAAAGTTAAAAGATCTGGATCCGTTACCGTATATCGTGGTAATTGTTGATGAGTTGGCTGACTTGATGATGGTTGCCCCGTCTGACGTGGAGGATGCTATCTGTCGGTTGGCCCAAATGGCCAGGGCGGCAGGAATCCATCTGATAATTGCTACTCAGCGTCCTTCAGTCGATGTCATAACAGGTGTCATTAAAGCAAACATCCCGACCAGAATCGCGTTTGCGGTTTCGTCACAAGCTGATTCCCGCACTATATTGGATATGGGAGGAGCGGAAAAATTGCTCGGACGCGGTGATATGTTATACTTGCCGACCGGAGCGTCCAAACCGACCCGGATTCAGGGAGCTTTTCTTGCCGATGAGGAAGTGGAAGCCGTCATCAAATTTGTAAAGGAACAACAGGAACCGGAATATCAGGAAGAAATGATTCCAAATGCTCCTGAACAGCAAAAAGCAGATGTAGATGATGAACTGTTCCCGCGTGCCATGGAGCTGGTGGTGGAAGCACAGACGGCATCCGTCTCCTTGTTGCAGCGTCGCCTGCGTATTGGATATACGAGAGCTGCGCGTTTAATTGATATTCTTGAGGCCAAAGGAATCGTCGGACCTTATGAAGGGAGCAAGCCACGCGAAGTGTTGGTCACGTCCATCGAGAATCAGAACAAATCAAAGAAAGAAGCAGTCAAGTAGAGTTAGCTGGAAAAGTTATATGAATTTGGCATGCTGCAAAAAAACAGGCGGGATAGTGTAATTCTTGTTAAAATGCAATATTGAGTAACCACAATTTCTTTCCAAATTGGAAACGAATGAATTTTATAGTCTGCACTAAAAAGCGGCTGGAAAGACTTCAGCCGCTTTTTAGTGCAGCAATCAGAGCTCTTTTTTGTCTGCCATCCTACTGGTTAAAAATGGAATCCCGGGAAGTAATGAAGTTATGGTCAGAACTGTTGTGAAACCTTTTAAAACCATCGTGAAGGAATATGAAGGAGAAAGAGTAAAATGGCACAATTATCCTATTATTATGATGTAATTGTGATTGGAGGGGGAGAAGCAGTGTTATCTGCTGCCATTGCGGCAAGAGAAGAAGGTGCTTCCGTTGCTCTGATTTCAAAAGGAAAAGCCGGGTTCGGCGGATCATCTGTCATTTCAGATGCCGTTCATTCTGCTATCTTTTCGCCTGGGGATTCACCAGATCTTTTTTACGAAGACATATTAAAGGGCGGCAGATATATTTCTGACAAGAAACGGGCTAGAGTACTAGCTGAAGAAAGCACGCTTTGTGTTGAGAATCTGGAAAAGAAATACAGGATTCCTCTTAAACGTGAAAAGAAAGTCAGAACACCGGGCCATTCTTTTCCAAGGAGAGTCTATGCCGGAAATGGACAAGGGAGAAATATCACGCAAGTTCTTGCATCGTATGCTCGGGAGATAAAGGTTAATTTTCATGAAAAATCAATGGTTATTGACTTGATCAGGAATGATAATGCCATTGTCGGGATTTACTCATACTAATATTGGTCTGCGAAAATCCACCACGACAATGTACCAATAAATCCAGACAAACTTGTAATAAGGACGATTAAAAAACTGCTTAATTTTATGTGACTCTCCACTCCTGCTATGCCGCTGTAAACAGCCGGTATGGCCCATGGAAAGTATTCACCATAACCAATTGCTGCAACCATCTGGGAAAGAACAAGCATAAAAACAACAAATCCTGTTGGAGCCAAATATCCTTTGCCGTAACTAGCGAAGAAAGCAACAGGGGTACACAGGGCTTGCGTTAGAACAGTCGTGACAATCAATATAATCAAACCATTTATCAATATTGTTGAAGACCATTGTGGAAGGTCAATGATCCATCCAATCAGCAAACCTAGAATAACAACGTGAGTGCTTAACAGGATATCTGTGATAAAAATTGACATAAATTTTGCTATTACAATGAACGCTCTGGAACAAGGGAGAGCCAGCAGATCTTTTGCTGTGAGGTCTGTATATTCTCTTCCAAATGTCCAACTGGTAACAAATCCGAAAATCAGCATACCGCCAACAGCAATAATTTGGGCAATCAAATTGAAATATGATGGCCAGTGTGCTTCTCCTGCAATTTGAGCTTTTGCTCCCAGTAAACCGGATTTAACAGCAAACTCAGGATTTTTCAAAATAAACATAAAAAATCCTCCCATTAGTGGAGCAATAGAAAAAGCAGCCAATGTGATCCAGATTATTCTTGATCTGTAAATCTTCAGTCCCTCGGCACATAATGCATTCAGTAAGTAATTCATTGTAATGTTTTTCCTTTCTCCCTGATTATTCTCAGAAAATAGGATTCCAGATTTTCTTCTTCTACTGACAATCTGGTTGGAAGCAAACCTTTGTAAACAAGAAAATGAGCAATAATGTCCGGGTGTTGAACAGCTGTTTCGTGAGTTGTTTCGATAAACCCGTCTTCGTTTATAAAAGAAGGGTATCCGGCAGCAGTCAGTTCTGATGTTGCCAAATTCTTATTCTGTGTATCAATGATAAGGCGTTGCTTGAGGAGTTGGGTTAATTCACCAGACCTGATTTCCTCGATCAGTCGCCCCTCATGAATGATGCCTATTTTGGTGGCTGTTTGAGCAATTTCACTCAAATGATGACTGGAGATTAAAATAGTGACTTCTTGGATTAAAAGCCAAGTCCCGAAGCATTTTTCTTATTTCAACTATCCCGGAAGGATCTAATCCGTTAATTGGTTCGTCTAAGATTAATATCTCTGGCATGTGCAAAAGTGCTTTAGCAATTCCTAAACGTTGAGCATTCCCTAATGAAAGGTCTTTAGCCTTTTTTTGGGCATAACAGGTTAGTCCAAGCAGATGGATTACCCGTGTTACTGCTTGTGGATCTGGGATTAAACGGAGGCGGCGAAAGATTTCAAGATTCTCCTGTACAGTAAGTTCCGGATAGGAAAAAGGGGCTTCAACAAGATATCCAACCTTTTTCCAAATCCTGTGACCGGTATTTACTTTTCTTCCGTCAAGGTAGCAGGATCCTTCTGTTGGCCGGATCATTCCGAGTAACATTCGGATTGTTGTTGTCTTGCCTGCACCATTTAAACCGATGAAGCCATAAATTTCACCTTTGCTTATACATAAAGAAATGTTATTTGCGGCTGGAAACCCTTTATAGTATTTTGATAAATGATGGGTCTGAATCATTTCGTGCATGATTTGTTCTCCTTTTTGACAAGACCTTCAACAATAAGGTCAATAAACCGTTCAATGATTTTCTGGTAAACATTTTGCCCAATTTCTTTCTTATGAAGGGAAAGTATAAATAAAGAACGGAAAATTCCTGCAATAATCTCAGGGTTTTCTTCGAAGAATATTCCTTGCATTTCCCATTTTTCGATTAAAGCATTTAGCGCAGAAGAATCATTGTCAAAATGCTTCACAAGTTTTTCCCGCGGCAACTTTCTTAGTATGCTTTCAACGTTATTTTCAAAATATAACTGATAAATAAGTGGATTGGATTCAAATTGGTTGACCATAGAGTGAAGCAGGTTTTTCAATGCCTTTTTGGGATGGGTTCCCTTGTTTAAATCAACATTCAACCATTGGTCCCGTATTTTTTCCTCTTCTTTTTCAAGAATTTCAAAGTACAACTCTTCCTTTGAACGGTAAAATTTATAAAATGTTCCTGGAGCAATCCCGACTTTTTTGGTAATTTCATTAATGCTGGTTTTCCGAAGCCCAAATTGACTGAAAAGAATTCTGCCCTGTTCGATTAAAGAATCGGTAATTGCTTGTTTTTCATCATCATTAAAGCCTCGTGGCATAATGGTATACCTCCATCAAAAAATATATGAATATAAAAATCATTTATTCACATATTATAGATCTTCGCTGGATATCTTTCAATAGGGAATTGCCTTCATATTCCGGTTTCTTTACTTCAATCTTTATATGTACTAAAATATATACATACATGAATATTATCTTTGTGTTATTTTGTGACAATTGATTCTTATATTTCATTTGGAATCTATTTGCAATGTTATTGGTGGATGTTTACAGTCCGGGACCGTAGATGCTTGAGTGCGGGAGACCGGTTTACTTTTAGTACACAATTTTTCTGGCTGAACGTTGTAAAAGCCTGTCAGTCAAAATCGGGATATTTTTAATTTACTTGGACCAACTATGATTACCGGATCTGTTTCTTTTCACTCTACAGGAAGAGGTATTATATAAATTTTTTAAATATTTGGATAAATATATGGTTGGATGATATGCGATAAAAAACAATATTTTTTCTCATATAGCAAGAAATTTTTTTGAATTGCGGATCATAATAAAGAATGGTTAACGTTTCCAACAACACCTGATTCGTCTATAATAGGTATAATTGACCTTATAAAAGGAGAGGTGGCTATCTTGGATTACGCCCAGTTTGATTCAAGAACGATCGGAAATATTCGTGTTCACGTTTGTGCCAGTGACAAATTCAAGACGACGACTTTAATGATATTCATTCAGCAGGAATTAACGCCGGAGACAGTTACGAAAACGGCTTTGTTGCCGAATGTATTGCAGAGGGGAACCGCTTCTGTGCCAACAACCATTTCCTTTAAAAGAAAGTTGGATGATCTGTTTGGAGCTGTACTATACGGGGATGTATTCAAACGGGGAGAACGGCATATTATGCAATTTGCCATGGAAATCGCCAATGAACAATATTTGAAGGAAGCTCCCAAATTGTTGGCAGAAGGGGTTCAATTTTTAAGTGAAGTCCTGTTAGATCCTGTATTGGAGAAACAGGCATTTAAAGCAGCATATGTTGCAGCGGAAAAGAAAAATCTGAAGCAAAAAATAGAGAGTTTAAAAGATGATAAAATTCGCTATGCCTCTTACCGCATGATTGAAGAGATGTGTGAGGGCGAAGCATACGCCTTGTTTAACCAAGGACGGATTGAAGATCTGTCAAAAATTAATCCACAAAACCTGTATACATACTACCGGGAGGTTTTATCTACTTGTCCAATCGATTTGTACTGTGTGGGAAACGTTACCGTTGACGAAGTGGCGGAACTTCTTGAAAAAGAGTTTTCCAGAGTTGCAGAGGCAGAGAGAAAAACGATTCGGATGGCATCTGTAAAACACCCAGTGTCAAAAGAACGTATCGTGACTGAACGGATGAATGTGAAACAGGGAAAACTAAATATCGGATGCCGGACACAAACGTCAATCCAGGATGAAGACTATCCGGCTTTACTGATGTTTAACGGAATACTGGGCGGTTTTCCCCACTCCAAATTATTCCGCAATGTGCGTGAGAAAGCAAGTCTGGCATATTATTGTTCTTCCCGTCTGGAAAGTCATAAAGGATTGCTCGCAATCCAGTCTGGCATTGAAATTTCCAACTATGAACAAGCAGTTAACATTATCAAGGAGCAGCTGGAGGATATGCGTCAGGGAAAAATAGAAAAACAGGAATTGGAACAGACAAAAGCAACCTTGTCTAATCAATTGCGTTCCCAAATGGATCGCTCCTATGAAATGATTTTTTATCATTACCAGTCTGTTTTAAGTGGCCAACAGCGTCCATTAAAACAATTGCTGGAACAAATCAATCAGGTCCAAAAAGAAGATGTGCAGAAAATAGCCGAAAAGGTACAGTTGGATACCATTTACTTTTTACGGGACCGGGGAGGAAAGTAAGATGCAAAAAGTTGATTTTGGTCAAGTTCAGGAATCTTTGTATTTTGAAGAGCTTCCCAACGGGCTGAGTGTCTATGTTCTGCCGAAAAAGGGATTTTTTAAGACGTATGCGACATTCACAACGAAATACGGGTCGATTGACAATACATTTCAAGTGCCTGGCAAAGAGAAGCATCAGGTTCCTGACGGAATTGCCCACTTCCTGGAACATAAAATGTTCGAACAGTCGTCTGGTGAAGATGTATTTCAGGAATTTTCGAGACAAGGTGCTTCTGCCAACGCATTTACCAGTTTTACTCGTACCGCCTATTTATTTTCTTGTACCGGACAGGTAGAACAAAACTTGACAACACTGCTTGATTTTGTACAGTCTCCCTATTTTACGGAGCAAAATGTGGAAAAGGAAAAAGGAATCATTGGGCAGGAAATTCGCATGTATGATGATAATCCCGATTGGCGTGTCTATTTTGGATTGTTTGAAGCCATGTATCAACAGCACCCTGTTAAAATTGACATTGCAGGTACAATTGAATCAATTTCGAAGATAACAAAGGATTTGCTGTACACTTGTTATGAGACTTTTTATCATCCTGGCAATATGGTTTTGTTTGTAGTCGGTCCAGTTGATCCGGAGCAAATAATAAATCTGGTCAGGGAAAATCAAGCAGGAAAATCATTTCCTGTGCAAACCGATATTGTTCGCTTCTTTCCTGATGAACCTGAACAAGTGGGTGAAAAACTGAAAGAAATCGAGGTGAGTGTCGGAATTTCCAAATGTCTGTTTGGCTTCAAAGAAATAAAAAACCGCGTTAACATTACTGATGATGAACTGTTAAAACAGGAAACGGCGACGCAAATTGTACTTGAGGCTCTTCTCGGATCTTCATCAGAATTATACCAGTCTCTCTATGATGATGGTTTGATTGATGACAGTTTTGGGGTCAGTTATACATTGGACCGGGGATTTGGATTGTCGATGATGGGCGGAGATACCGAAGATCCGGATCGTTTGCTTGAACGCATCAAACAGGAATTGCCCCGCTTGATTGAACAGGGACTGGATCAGGATACATTTGAACGGATTCGCAAGAAGAAAATTGGAGCCAACTTGCGCTATTTGAACTCTCCTGAATGGATTGCCAATCAGTTTACAGGTTACCGCTTTAATGATGCAGATCTGTTCAATCTTGTACCAATTCTGGAATCGCTTACCCTGAATGAAGTAAATCGGCGAATGCGGGAACACATGCAATGGGACAGATTTGCTGTTTCAATGGTACGTCCGGCACAAGATTGAGAAGAATATATTGATTTAATCGTAAAATGTGTGAGGTTTCCTGAAGCCTCCAATAAAATTTTTAATCGTCGGAAGCGCCCTCAACTGAAGGGCGCTTTTTGAAAGGAGGAAAGGTTTTAATGATACTGAAAGGTAAAACAGCCCTGGTTACTGGCGGGAGTGGCGGGATTGGCGAAGCGATCTCAATTGAGCTCGCCAAAATCGGAGCTCCGGTGGCAATTGGATATCATACAAATATAGACAAAGCTGAACAAACAGCCAAACATTGTCGAAGCATGGGCGCAGATGCTTGTTGTGTTCACTTGGATGTGGGAAAGCGTTCCTCTATTGAACATGCTTACAAGGAGGTATCCATGTATTTGTCACCGCCGGAAATACTGGTGCATGCTGCTGGCACATCCAAATGGGGTGTGATTCAGGATTTTACAGATAGTGATTACGACCAGCTGATGGATGTTCATGTGAGGGGGGCATTTTATTTGGTACAAACTGTATTGCCCCATATGATTCAACAGGGAAACGGGCGGATTATTTTCATCTCATCCATTTGGGGACAAACTGGTGGAGCAGGAGAAGTGTTGTATTCGGCTGCGAAAGGAGCTCAGATCAGTATGGCCAAAGCATTGGCCAAAGAGGTTGCCTCTAGTGGAATCACCGTAAATGCGGTTGCTCCCGGAGCGATTGAAACCGGCATGCTGGATCGGCAATTGTCTCAGGTGGAAAAAAAACAGCTTGTAGAAGAAATCCCTTTGGGGCGGACAGGACGGACCAGAGAAGTAGCGTCGCTGGTTCAATACTTGTGTTTGCCGCAATCATCCTATATTACCGGACAAGTCTTTGCAGTTAATGGCGGCTGGTATACATAAAATAAAAGGTTTCGAATCATATTAGAAGTAGAATCACGCATCAGCAAAAAGGAGGAAAAAAAGAATGTCAGTTCTAGACAATTTTCAGGATTGGAAAGAATTTTTGCATTCCCGTGTTGATCAAGCACACAAGATTGGGCTGAATGATCAGGATATTTCAAGTCTGGCTTACGAGTTAGGTGATTACCTGGCAAGGGATATTGATCCGCAAAATACACAGGAGCGTCTTTTAAAAGATCTTTGGAGTGTGGCTGATGAAAATGAACAACGAACGATTGCGAATTTGATGGTGAAAATGGTAAATGATGGAAGGAGATGAACCTTTATTCTTTCATTGTATTAAAACACCCAAAAAATGGGTGTTTTAATTTTTAAAGAAGGTTTATTTCTTGGTCAAAAACTTTCTCGGAACTTTGTGGATATGCTATACTAATTAACATATCAATACTGGATTGCACGTTTTTTAGTAGGAAAGGGTGTGTGGCTATGGAACACCAGGAATGGTATTTGGAATATCAGATTCATAAAAATCGCCCTGGCCTGCTTGGGGATATTGCCTCACTATTAGGTATGCTGTCAATTAATATTGTTACAATAAATGGAGTAGAAAATAATCGTCGAGGCATGCTTCTTAGAACGGATGATAACGGAAAAATCGGATCTTTAAAACAAATTTTGACAAGAGTAAATAATATAACTATTACAGCGTTGCGCCCCCCAAGGTTAATGGATCGTATGGTTGTCAGGCATGGCCGTTATCTAGCACAGAATATAGAAAATGAGCGAACCTATCGTTTTACAAGAGAAGAACTGGGACTACTTGTTGATTTTATGGCTCACCTGTTCACTAAAGAAGGTTCGCAACTGATCGGTGTCAGAGGAATGCCTAGGGTGGGGAAAACTGAATCGATCGTAGCTGCCAGTGTATGTGCCAACAAACGGTGGACATTTGTTTCATCAACATTACTAAAACAGACAATAAGAAGTCAATTGGCACATGATGAACATACCGAACAAAACGTGTATATTATTGATGGGATTGTCTCTACACTTCGGGCAACAGAACGACATGATATGCTCGTAAGAGATATCTTGCGCATGAATGCGACCAAAGTGATCGAACATCCAGATGTATTTGTTGAAGAAACAGAGTGCACATTGGATGATTTTGATTATATTATTGAACTGCGAAACCACCCTGAAGAAGTTATTTCCTATGAAGTGCTGGGTAGTGATGCTGGATTTTAAACTTTGTGATTTGTGTATGAGGGAGGGATCAAAATGGCTGGGATCGGAGATTATTTAAAACAAGTGAGGCAGCAGCGGGGGTACTCGCTTGAAGAGATGAACCGTCTTACAAATATTCACACCAAATATTTGTATTTATTGGAGAATGACCAGTTTGATTTATTGCCCAGTCCTTTTTATGCAAAGGCATTTTTACGAACTTATGCCAAGAGCCTGGGGGTTGATGCAAAACCGTTACTAGATCATCTGGATAAATTATTTAGAAAAAATATAAAATCAGCGCGTAACACCGCAGCTTCTCCGCATATGTTGCCAAGATATAATAAAAATTTTTTGCCCACCAGTACAGGCGGGAAAGGAAAATTACCAGAGGGTTTCAAGCCTGAAAAAGCTCCGGGGGCGGCTGACAGGCAGACAGAAAGCCAACTTCCTTTTGGAGTACGGAGTGCAAAACAGGGCCATAATTGGTCTCTTACTGATCCTAACAGAATACCTGTAATGCGAGATTCAAACATGAACAAAAATACAAAAATTACGGGTCCAAACATGAGACAAAACATCGGTCAAAACATGAACCAAAATACAAATGTGAGTATCAATCAAAATAAACAACTTTCTCACATGGCTTCCCAAAATGATTCGCCAACAACCGGACCACAGCAGGTTCCCCAGTCAACCATGTCTTTTCCCCCGCTTGAAGCAACACAGCAACACCTGTTAACCCCGCGCAGAGTTGCAATGGCAGCTAAAGAGTTGCAAAACAAAGGAAAAAAAGTAACTTTAAGAAAGAAAAGATACAGAATAGTTGCTGTTGCCGTTGGTGCTTTGCTGTTGTTAGGCGGAGTATTTTACTTTTTCTTCATGGATCGTGATGGGGCACCTCAATCGGATAATAATACTTTAAAAACTGATGTTTATAACGGGGCCACCTCTGGGGATGTCAACGCCGGATCAAAAAAGATGCCTGCTTTAGTTGAAGGAGAAGCTTCAACTGATCCTTATGTTGGACAACAATACCTGATTAGAAATGTAGATAAACTGGAAGTTGTGTTAAAAGGCAGAAACGGTGAATCAACATTACTATATGCACCTACCTCGAAGGACACCCCAAAAGAATTAACATTAAAGCAGGGACAAACGGTGACGTTGGATACAGCAGGGAAAAACTACATTTGGTTCAGGTTGGGTACGCCATCCCATGTAGAAATTCTTGTAAATGGCCAGCAAATTAATACAGATGCGCAAGATGCTGAAAAGAGTTATATTGTAAAAGTTGAATAAAAATGTGCTGAGGTTAGGGGAGGGTATGTCGTTGTCCGCGGAAATCGGGAGGAGACTTAGAAATGCCCGGGAGGCATCCGGTCTGACATTGCAGGATATAGAAAAGCGTACTAAAATTTCGAGAAGAGATTTAATCGCAATTGAGCAGGGAAGATTCAATTTTCTTGCCAATCCCGTTTATATTCGCTCGTACATTCGTGCGTATGCCAATACAGTGGGAGAAAATCCGCAGTTGATATTAAACCAGTTGCATAGGGAACAAGGAACAGTTCGGCGGGGCAGAAGCCCTGTTCCCGATCAAAATGCCCGGCAATTTTTGCCTTCAGCATCCAGAAAAGCAGAGCGGACAGTGCCGCCTCGCCGCCCATCAAATTCTCACAAACGCACTGGATATACCGGGCAGCAACTGGCGGCAAATGAAGTGTTATCTTACGAGACAACTAGAACATCTCGCAATCAGTATCATCTCCGTTCTGTCAGGGAATATGGTTACAGCTCTGCAAGATCTTCCGAATTAACGGCTGCAGAAGAAACAGGAACGGAACATCTGTCCCGTCATAAAAAAACTAGCAGCCGCCGAAACAGACAGCGCAGAACGAAGACGTCGATCTTTGAGAAAGTTTACACATGGTTTTTAATGATTGGGGCAATTTTACTGGTCGTTGCCTCGATTTGGTTTGTGTGGTTCAGGATGATGAATGCTTGATCATCAATTTGGCTGTTTTGGTTTCCCAGCCAGGCAATAACTGGGAAACCGGGCGTAAATGTTTGAATATACGAAATTTATATGAATTTATTTCTGTTCGGGAAATTACGCTTTTTTTAAAAAAGATTAAATTTGTTTTGATCAGAGAGAATGAATAATAGAGCCTTTTGACACATTACTTGGACCATGGTATGCTTGAAACGAATTAATGATTCTGCACATATACTGTCAAAATCAATACGTTTTTATGCATGTTTTGAAATAGCCGGGAAAGATCAACAATTGTTGGTTTTTGTTTGATTTGATATAAATAAAAAAATAGATTTTGATTTTGATAAAGGGTATGATCGAATATGTGAATCAATTAAGCTTGTGTAAGAATTGATTCCAGTCAACAATCAGTGCTGTTTCCAGTGTAACAAACAGCAAATAAAATAGGAAGTTTTATAATTTAATTGGTTGCTGAGCAGCATGTCTTTTGTTGTCAAAAGCGTATTGTTCAAACAGCCTTTCAGGAGGTGGCTGGGGTGTCTGTCGAAATTGGCTCATATCTTCGACAAGCCCGAGAAGCAATTGGACTGTCCCTCGAACAATTACAAGAAAAAACGAAAATTCAAAAATCGTTTTTAATTGCGATTGAAAATGGCGAGTTTGATAAATTACCTAGCCCTTTTTATGTTCGGACCTATTTGCGTTCTTATGCCAATTGCGTAAAAATTGAACCACATCATATATTGCGCCAATACAGAAAGATGGAACAGGCGGAGAGATTGACAGGAGTACATAAAGCAGTAACACAAAGCGATCTGCAGCACACTCAGGGATTGCCGCCACTTGGAAAATTGCAGCAGACCGGAAAAATGCCTGTGATTAATAAAAACAACCCATCACAGAATACAGTGCGAATGAAATCCTTGTCGGCGCAACATACTTCACCGCAACGGATTAATACGCAGACGGCGTTAACTGCATCCAAAAATAATCTGAATCGGGCTAATGAACGGGCTCAAGCGCGTCGCAATCTCGGATATCAACGAACAACCGGAATAAATAAAAAGGATATGCCATCTGGCGTAAATCCTGCTGGACATTTAAACAATTCAAAAGTAAAAAAAGAGTTATATCCAACTGTCGCTCCAAAAACAAGGCAAACGGGTTATCAGCAAGCAAGTGCCCAAACGGGACCCCAGGCAAAAGCCGGTTATCAGC
>CBEULT010000017.1:0-72717 GCA_965544045.1 uncultured Thermoactinomyces sp. | reverse complement strand
TTATTAGAAAACCCCTTCTGTACTCAGTTATTAGAAGGGGTTTATCTACAGTCTGCAAAGTCCGATCCTTTATGGATCGGACTTTTAAGGGAGAGCAAGTTTTTCGACTGGATTGTATTACCAAGATTATTTTTACAAATAACTGTTTATGTAATATAAGTTACGGGTATAATCAATAGGATGGACTAATAAACAAAAAGAGGTGAATGAATTGGGCAGAGTCTATGTTTTTGATCATCCGCTTATTCAACATAAGTTAACTTATATTCGTGATAAAAACACGGGAACCAAAGAATTTCGCGAACTGGTCGATGAAGTGGCTGCTTTGATGGCATATGAAATCACGAGAAATATGCCGCTTAGGGAAGTAGAGGTGGAGACGCCGATAACAAAGGCAAAATGCAAAGTGCTTTCAGGGAAAAAATTGGGACTGGTTCCGATCCTGCGCGCAGGGCTTGGTATGGTGGATGGCATTTTGAAATTGATCCCAACCGCCAAGGTCGGGCATTTGGGAATGTATCGGGATCCGGTTACACTGGAACCGGTAAAATACTACTCCAAAATGCCTTCGGATATCGGTGAACGGGAGTTGATCCTGATTGATCCCATGTTGGCAACCGGAGGTTCTGCTACTGCAGGTATCAGTGCCCTGAAGGAAATGGGAGCAAAAAATATCAGGCTGATGTGTTTGATTGCCGCAGAAGCAGGAATTGAACGCGTCCAAAAAGAGCATGGTGATGTAGATATTTATGTAGCAGCCGTAGATCCGGAGTTGAATGAAAAAAGCTATATTGTCCCGGGGTTGGGAGATGCGGGTGACCGGCTCTTTGGTACAAAATGATCATTAAAAACTTTAAAGATGAAGTGGCAGAAACATAACATTATGAGATTTTTGGTTAAATTAAATGAATATATCAGCTTTATTAAAATAAATTTTTATAAATCGAACAATTTGCTCAGAAGCTTTTTTGAGCATTAGTTGACAACTTATAGAACATTTCGTTACTATAGGCAGAAAGAATATTAATTCGGGAAACCATCAAAGCAAAAATCAAGCTCCCCAATAGTATTTTTTCCTCCAACAAATAGAGTGACGGGGGTTTTTTATGAATATAGATCGAAAAGGCTTGCGTATTGCCGCGGCAGTCAGCTCAATGGGGATGGAAATCGTTCTTCTGTCGCTGGGTGGAGCCTGGCTGGGAAAACATCTGGATTCAGTTTGGGGAACAAGGCCGTTCATGCTGCTGTTGGGTGTGTTGCTCGGATTAGGATTAGGTTTTACAAGTGCAATCTATACTTTTAGAGCTTTGCTAAAGGAATGAATTTCTCATGGATTCCTTGAAAATAATTCAACAGCGGGTAGTTTATTTCACTGTTGGAATCCTCACCTTGTTACTGGTTATCTGGTTTATTGCTCCTTACCAAAGAACAGTAGCCGGTATTTTTCTGGGTGTATGTGTAAGTTTGTACAATGTCTTGTATCAGGCGAAAAAAGTGAGATTGATTGAAGAAAGCGCTTTTTCTGAAGAACCCGTAAAACATCGAGGAGTTGGTCAGACCCATCGTTATCTGATGGTGGCCTTAGCGATTGTCTTAGCTGTGAAATTCCCTGCATGGTTTGATGCGATTGCAGTGGCTGCTGGGCTGCCATTTTGCAATATATTAAGCGTTTGTTTAGGTTTTGTAGTGGTTAGGCGTTCTTTATCTTGGAAAGAAAGGGGTGAATCTACGGCAAATGGAAAAAACACCTAAAATAGGGTTTGAGTTGGCGGGGATCCCGATTCAGTTTGATGTTACTGTCATGTTTACCACAATTGTCACATGTATCCTGGTATTAGCACTCGCAATTGCTGCAACTCGCAACCGTTCACTCATTCCAAAAGGAGTACAAAATGTTGTTGAAATGCTAATTGAATTTACTCAAGGGATCGTCCGTTCCAATTTGGAGGGAAAAAAGGCTGAACGCTTTTATGGTTTTGCGTTTACGCTCTTCTTGTTTATTTTTATTGCAAACCAATTGGGTGTTATGTTCAATGTAGTTACTGAGTACCATGATCCGGTTCCATCACTACATATTGAGGCGGTTCAGGAAACCGGCCATGAACAAGCCGGTGGAAGTGAAGGACATAATGCGTATGCCTGGTGGAAATCGCCAACTGCCGATATTAATGTAACTATCTCGATGGCGCTTGCAATTACCTTATTTGCCCACTTTTTGGGAATTCGAAAGTCGGTCAAACATTATGCCAAGCATTACTTTCAACCTTATTGGTGGATGTTTCCGATTCATGTTGTTGACGAAATAGCCAAACCACTGACACACGGCATGCGGCTTTGGGCCAATATTTTTGCAGGGGAAATCCTGATCATGGTTTTGCTTCAGGGAAGCTGGTTTTTAACAGGTGCCCCGCTCATAGTGTGGCTTGCTTATAGTCTGTTTGTTGGAACCATTCAGGCGTATGTATTTACCATGCTTGCTATGGTTTACATGGCGCAAAAGATTGATAGCGAAGACGAACATGGAGAAACGCAATCTGAAAAATCGTATGCAGAAAATCCAAGTATCTAAAAATGGTAAATTGTAAAAATCCGGTTAGAAGATGTTAAGGAGGAAGAGACATGGAAATTAGTGTTTTGGCTGGTGCATTTTTGCTAGCATTTGCTGCTATCGCAGGAGGAATTGGTAACGCAATGGTATACAGTCGTTATATTGATGGTGCATTTCGTCAACCGGAAATGGAAGGAAAAATGTTTACTCGATCCTTTATAGGTATCGCGCTGGTTGAAGCTTTGCCAATTATTGCCGTGGCATTTGGAATCATGTTGTTACTTGGCATTATTTAATAAGTCCGGTTATTGGACGGGGATTCTTTACAGGCTCCCCGTCTGATTGTGTGACGGAAGAACTTTCCATCAGTCTGAAGGGAGTGAACTGGTTTGTCAATAGAAATCGGCACTATGCTGTTTCAGCTGGTAGCTTTTATTATATTAATGCTCCTTGTTTCCAAATTTGCCCTTCGTCCCATACTGAACACGATGAAGAAACGTCAGGATCATATTGAAGACCAGATTGAGGATGCAGAGGAAAATCGGAAAAAATCGGAGAAATTGCTCGAGGAACAACGTACAGCATTAAATGAGGCGCGCAAGGAAGCAAAAGAAATTATTGAACGCGCAAGAGCACAAAAAGATCGTGAGTCTGAAGCGATTATCAAGCAGGCACAAGAACGGGCAGGACGAATTCTTGAAGAGGCAACCATTGAGATTAAACGCGAAAAAGAGAAAGCGCTGGCAAGCTTGCGTGATGAAGTTGGAGTACTCTCGATCCAACTGGCATCCAAGATGTTGCAGAAAGAATTGGACAAAAAGGAACAATCCGAGCTGGTTTCCAGCTATCTCGATGAGGTAGGAAGATTACAATGAGTGAAGCAGTGGCAAGACGTTATGCGAAAGCGTTGTTTGAGGTTGCTTCAGAACAGAACTGTGTGGACTTGATCGAAAAAGATCTGAAACAGATTGCCGATACATTTGCGGCTTCCCCGGAACTGCAAAAAATGTTCAACCATCCCGCGATTGGGGCAAAGCAAAAGAAGGAATTTGCTACAAAGGTTTTCGGAGGGCTTAACAAGTATACAAATAATTTGGTCTGCTTGCTGATAGACAAAAACCGGGAAGCGGTTTTGCATGACATTTATGGAAAATACAAGTCCCTTGCCAATGAAGCCAAAGGGATTGCAGAAGCAATTGTGACAACTGCGTTTGAATTAACATCCAGTGATAAAGAACAATTATTGGCAACCTTTGAGCCAATTATCGGGAAAAAATTGGAGATCGTTGAGAGAGTTGATTCAGATATCCTTGGCGGGGTGATTGTACAAATAGGCGACCGCCTGTACGACGGCAGCCTGAGGACCAAACTGAACCGCTTTCAGGAACGTTTGAAACAGACACAAGTAGGTTAACCATAGACGGAAGAAAAGATCGGGGTGACACTGATGAGCATTAAACCGGAAGAGATCAGTTCTCTTATTAAAGAGCAGATCAAAAATTACCACGCCGAAATTGAAGTTACGGATGTTGGTACTGTCATGCAAGTTGGTGACGGGATTGCTCAGGTTCATGGTCTGATGAATGCCATGGCTGGTGAGCTGGTTGAATTTAAGAATGGTATCATGGGAATGGTTTTAAACCTGGAAGAAAACAATGTGGGTGTTATTATTTTGGGGCCTTTCCAGGATATTCGCGAAGGCGACCAGGTAAAACGTACCGGACGTATGATGGAAGTGCCTGTTGGCAAACAGCTTCTCGGACGGGTTGTAAATCCTCTTGGGCAGCCGCTTGATGGAAAAGGGCCTATTGAAACAACGGAATTTCGTCCGGTTGAGTCACCAGCCCCTGGCGTAATTGACAGGAAATCTGTTCATGAACCGTTACAAACAGGAATTAAATCGATTGACTCCATGATTCCGATCGGACGCGGACAGCGGGAATTGGTGATCGGGGATCGACAAACCGGTAAAACAGCAATCGCACTTGACACAATCATTAACCAAAAAGATGAAGATGTTATTTGTGTATATGTAGCCATTGGCCAAAAACAATCAACTGTCGCACAAGTGGTAGAAAAGTTGCGCCGGCATGGTGCGATGGATTATAGCATTGTTGTAGTTGCGAGCGCTTCTGACCCGGCTCCGCTCCTGTATCTAGCCCCCTATTCAGGATGCGCGATGGGTGAATATTTCATGTATAATGGCGGTCATGTCCTTGCCATTTATGATGACCTGACGAAACAGGCAGCGGCATATCGCGAACTTTCCCTCTTGCTGCGGCGCCCGCCAGGACGTGAAGCCTTCCCGGGAGACGTATTCTACCTGCATTCCCGGTTGCTGGAGCGGGCAGCCAAGCTGTCAGATGCCCGTGGCGGCGGTTCCCTGACTGCTCTTCCATTTATTGAAACGCAAGCTGGAGACGTATCCGCTTATATTCCAACCAACGTAATCTCCATTACTGACGGGCAAATTTTCCTGGAATCTGACCTGTTTTATTCAGGGGTGCGCCCGGCGATCAGTGTAGGTACTTCGGTATCGCGCGTCGGCGGATCGGCTCAGACCAAAGTGATCAAAAAACTTGCCGGTACCTTGCGTCTGGACTTGTCCCAATACTATGAGCTGGCTGCTTTTGCCCAATTTGGTTCAGATCTGGACAAAGCAACCAAGGCAAAACTGGAACGGGGCAAACGAACGGAAGAGATTCTGAAACAGGAAGAGCATCAACCGCTTTCTGTGGAAAAACAGGCTGTTTCCTTGTATTTGGTTACAAAAGGACACCTTGATGATATACCGGTTGCGGATGTGCGCCGTTTTGAGAAGGATTTCCACGATTACCTGGATGCCAATGAAGAAGGTATTCTGAAATCGATCAGTAAGAAAAAAGCTCTGGAAGAGGAAACAGAGAAAAAACTGAAAAAAGCCATTGAAGTCTTTAAAAAAGGATTTGCAGTTTCCGAAGAATAACAGATGGCGAATAGAACTTTGATGAGTCGCTGTTAGCCAGCGACTCTGATGGTGAGATCGGTAGCGGAAAGGCGGTGAAACAATGGGGCAATCAATGCGTGATATTAAAAGACGTATACGCTCGACAGAAAACATGAGGCAGATTACCAAAGCCATGAAGATGGTTGCAACGGCCAACTTGCGCCGCGCACAAATCAGAGCGGAAAAAGCGCGTCCATATGCGGAAAAGATGCGTGATGTTATTGTAAATATAGCCCAGGGTACAACTGGGGCCAAACACCCCATGCTTGAGTCGCGTCCAGTGCGTAAAACGGGATATCTTGTCTTTACGTCAGAGCGTGGATTGGCTGGTGGATATAACAGCAATCTTTTGCGGACAATGCTTCAAACCCTCAATAAACGTCATCAGAGCAAAGACGAGTATGTGATCTTTGCTATCGGGCGTAAAGGAAGGGATTTTCTCAAAAAAAGAAACTATCCGGTGATTGATGAGATTACGGGTTTACCCGATGCACCCGTGTATGAGGATGTACAAAAAATCGCGAAAAAAGCTGTCAGTTTTTATTCAGAAGAAAAGTACGACCAGCTGTATATTGTTTACAACGAGTTTGTCAATCCGATTATTCAACGTCCGGTAGAGAAACAATTGTTGCCACTGGCAAGTGATGATTTGCAAGAGAAACCCAAAGGCCCAAAAACAACTTATGAATATGAGCCTTCACAGGAAGAAATATTATCTGTTTTGCTTCCCCGTTATGCAGAAGCTCTGGTTTTCAGTGCACTGCTTGATGCGAAAGCGAGTGAATTCGCAGCAAGAATGACAGCGATGAGCAATGCGACAGACAATGCAACGGAAATGATTGATAATTTCACACTGCAATTGAACCGTGCGCGCCAGGCAGCCATTACGCAAGAACTTGCGGAAATTGTTGGTGGTGCATCTGCGCTAAGCGGCTAGGCAGGGCGGAATGCAACAGTCAAGGAACAACTGCATGGTAGTTTAAGGAGGGAATCTGATGAGTTCTGGACGTGTGCTTCAGGTTATGGGTCCGGTTGTTGACGTTGAATTTGAACGTGGACACTTGCCTGAAATTTATAATGCAATTACAGTAAAGTGGTCCGATGGCAGTGAGTTGGTTTTGGAAACTGCTTTACATTTAGGAGATAACACAGTACGTACAATCGCGATGTCCTCAACGGATGGATTGGTTCGTGGCATGGAAGCTATTGATACTGGAAAACCGATTAGAGTACCTGTAGGACGTGCGACATTGGGGCGAGTTTTTAATTTGCTAGGGCAGCCGATTGATGAAGCAGGCGAAGTAAACGCGACAGAAGAATTGCCTATTCACCGCTCTGCACCTGGTTTTACCGATCAATCTACTGAACAGGAAATGTTGGAAACCGGGATTAAAGTTGTTGATTTGCTTTGTCCATATGCAAAAGGCGGAAAAATTGGCCTCTTTGGCGGTGCGGGTGTAGGAAAAACCGTATTGATCCAGGAGTTAATCAATAATATTGCCCAAGAGCATGGCGGATTGTCTGTATTTGCGGGAGTTGGGGAACGTACCCGTGAAGGAAATGACCTTTATTATGAGATGAAAGAGAGTGGCGTTATCGATAAAACCGTCATGGTGTTTGGCCAAATGAACGAACCGCCGGGTGCACGGATGCGGGTGGCTTTGAGTGGTCTTACAATGGCGGAGCATTTCCGGGACAGTGAAGGTCAGGACGTTTTGTTGTTCATTGATAACATTTTCCGCTTTACACAGGCCGGTTCCGAGGTGTCTGCACTGCTCGGCCGCATGCCTTCTGCTGTTGGTTACCAACCCACTTTGGCGACAGAGATGGGACAGTTGCAGGAACGTATTACTTCGACAAAATCTGGTTCGGTTACTTCAATCCAGGCCATTTATGTGCCGGCTGACGACTATACGGACCCGGCGCCGGCAACAACGTTCTCCCACTTGGATGCGACCACCAACCTGGAACGCCGTTTAACGCAAAAAGGGATTTATCCGGCGGTTGATCCGCTTGCGTCAACTTCCCGGATTCTGTCTCCTGATGTAGTTGGAAAGGAACATTATCAAGTGGCCCGAGGCGTTCAACAAATTTTGCAACGTTACCAGGAACTTCAAGATATTATTGCTATTCTTGGTATGGATGAATTGTCCGATGAAGACAAGCAATTGGTTGCCCGTGCACGGAAAATTGAAAAATTCTTGTCGCAAAACTTCCACGTTGCAGAGCAATTTACCGGGAACCCCGGTGTTTATGTACCAGTCAAAGAAACCATTCGCAGTTTCAAGGAAGTTTTGGAAGGAAAACATGATGATCTGCCGGAAGATGCGTTCTACATGGTTGGAGGCATCGATGAAGCACTGGAAAAAGCCAAAAAACTTGGTTATACCCGGATGATATAGTTTCTTCGCCTGGTTCCGACTGAATAATCCGTACTGTTAGCAGTTGTTGGGTTATTCAGGTTGGATTGGGTGAACGGCTCACTCCGTATGCTGGGGAGGTGAAGTCCTGCCATACCCAAAGGATTCAATCTTTGGAGGATGGGTAGGCAAACATGAGTAAAGTTCAATTGGAAATTGTAACGCCTGAACGGATTGTTTATTCGGAACAGGTGGATATGGTAATTGCCAGGGCGGCCAATGGGGATATAGGAATTTTGCCCAAACATGTCCCGTTTGTGAGTCCGATTGTTGGCGAAACAGTTCGGGTCAAAAAAGATGAGTCGGAAGAACACATCAAAGTCAATGATGGATTTATTGAAGTTCGCCCTGATAAAATTACAATAATTGCGGAATCAGCGGTATTGTCTGATTAATATCAAATCATATTTTCCAGTTTGGTCTGTCTTGATTTGGACGACTGGAGTTGCGTTGCGCTGTATGCAAGAATCATGCCAACATTTTGTTGGATAAAACCGGAAAAGTGTTTAAATGAATAAGATTGTAGGGGGGCACCTTACAAAAGGTGCCTTTTTATTATGACAATCTGCGATTTGTCCACTTTTTGTTCAATAATAAGGCAATAACTTTAATTTTAATAGTTATTGTTAAAATCCTCATCCTTCTCACAATTACTAAAGTAGTGTATAATCTATCAATAGGGGAAGGAGATGCCGACTTTTCAGCAATTTGGATGAATTACAAAAAAGGGGCTGGGGAGTCGAAAACATTGTCATCAAATTTTAAAAATTGTCATGTGATCAATCATTCGTGAAATATGATTGATCTGTGCAGGTATTTTATTTCTGAACGAATTGTTAAACCCAAAACTGGAAATGAATGTAAACGTTTTAGGGAGTGGATCTCATAGAAAGAAGGGGATCAGTTTGATTGAGCCAAGCCATTTGATGATTGTAACTTTTATTTTAGTCGCCATTGCCCTCCCCGTTTTAGCGTTGTCAGCAGGAATGATCCTTCGTCCCCATAAACCGTCTCCTGAAAAGCAGATCACCTATGAAAGTGGTGTTGATCCAACAGGAGACAGTTGGGTAAAGTATAATGTTCGCTACTACTTGTTTGCACTGCTTTTTGTCATTTTTGATGTGGAGGCTGTTTTCCTGTATCCATGGGCAGTCGGTTATGATGTTTTACGCATTGAAGTTGGGTTGTTTATCCTGATTGAAATGTTTATCTTCGTGTTTTTCCTCATCCTGGGACTAATTTATGCCTGGAAAAAGAGGGTGTTAGAATGGAACTGAATTTTGAAAACATAACGCCGTTTGAAGAGCAGGAATTTAAGCGAAATGTTATTACGACCAATCTTGACCAGTTAAAAGGATGGGTCCGCAGCAATTCCATGTGGCCACTTTCATTTGGATTGGCATGCTGCGCGATTGAAATGATGGCAACAGGTGGCGCCCACTATGATTTTGACCGGTTTGGTGTCATTTTTCGGGCTTCACCGCGCCAATCCGATGTAATGATTGTGGCAGGTACCGTTACGAAGAAGATGAGTCCTTTATTACGCCGGTTATATGATCAGATGCCAGACCCCAAATGGGTCGTTGCAATGGGTTCATGTGCAACAGCTGGCGGTCCATATGTGAAATCATATTCAGTTGTAAAAGGCGTAGATCAAATTGTCCCGGTGGATGTTTATATTCCTGGATGCCCGCCCAATCCGGCGGCGCTTATTTATGGCATTAACAAGCTGCAGGAGAAAATCCGTTATGAGGCAAAACACGGCAAGAAGGTGATTAACCGATGAGTACATGTGAAACCAATAACAAAAACTTGGAACAAAAGGCCGCGGAATTATCATCTTCACCTGAGAAAAAGGCAAAGCCTGATCAAGCCGAAAAGAAACAGGCTTCTTCCAAAAAGTCTGCGCCAAAAATGCCGGCAGGTGCTGCTGGAGCCAAAAGAGCCAGACCGGCGGGTCGCCCAAATGCAGCTGAAAAAGAAGAGAAAAAACCGGAAGAGACTTCGCCGCTTGAGCCTCTTTTAAAGCGATTTGTCAAGGATATCAAGGAAAAGGTTGACGGAGATGCAATAACGGAAGCTTACATTAACCGGGCAAGCGGCCATGTGCCTACACTTGTTGTCGTCAGAGAAAAATGGAAAGAAGTAGCCGTGTTATTGAAGGAAGATCCTGCTTTTGCCTTTGATTATTTACGGGTTTTGTCATTTGTTGACTACAAAACGGAACTGGAAGTGGTTTATCAGTTTTATTCGTTCAGGAATGAACATCAGATTGCCATCCGTGTCAAAACTGACCGGGAAAAGGCAGAAGTGCCGAGTGTAGCCGGATTGTGGAAAGCAGCTGACTGGAATGAACGGGAAGCCTATGATTTGATGGGAATCCATTTTGAAGGGCATCCGGATTTAAGACGGATTCTGTTACCTGATGATTGGGCAGGATATCCGCTTCGAAAAGATTATGAATCGCTTGATAAGGAGGTATAATCCTTGCTCCGTACAGAAGAAATGTTGTTAAACGTTGGACCTCAGCATCCCAGCACTCACGGTGTTCTAAGGTTAAAAGTGAAAATTGATGGAGAAATTATTGTGGATGCGGAGCCGGTGATTGGATATCTCCATCGTGGGACGGAAAAACTGGCGGAGGATTTGAATTATACGCAGATTATCCCTTACACCGACCGTATGGATTATATATCAGCCATGACCAATAATTATTCCATCGTGCATGCCGCGGAAAGTCTTATGCAATTGGAAATTCCCGAACGGGCTGAATATCTCAGGGTTATTACCATGGAACTCAACCGCGTTGCGAGCCATCTGGTATGGGTAGGAACGTACTTGTTGGACCTGGGAGCCTTGTCTCCGTTTTTGTATTGTTTTCGTGATCGTGAAGAGATTCTCGATCTGTTTAATGAATTGACAGGCGCCCGCATGACTTTTAACTATATGCGCGTAGGCGGCGTAAAGTGGGATGCGCCTCCAGGATGGATTGAGAAAGTCGCCAAATTTGTTGAAAGAATGAAGAAAACAATAAAAGAATACCACGATCTGATTACAGGGAATGAAATCTTCATCCAACGAACAAAAGGGATTGGCATTGTTTCAAAATCAGTGGCGATCGAATACGCCCTGTCCGGACCAAACCTCAGGGTTACAGGTGTTAAATGGGATTTGCGGAAGGATAAACCATACTCTATATATGATCGGTTTGAGTTTGATGTCCCTGTAGGGAAGACAGGTGACTTGTATGACAAGTATTTGTGCCGTATGAGTGAAATCGTTGAATCACTCCGAATTGTTGAACAGGCAATTGACCAGTTCCCGCAAAGCGGTCCAATTTTGGCAAAAGTCCCTAAAATCCTTCGGGTTCCGGAAGGAGAAGTTTATGCGGGTATTGAATCGCCGCGGGGGGAACTGGGATGCCATATTGTAAGCAAGGGAAAAGATAAACCATGGCGCTTGAAATTCCGGCGTCCATCTTTCTACAATTTGCAAATTATACCGGTCCTGTTGAAAGGAGAAAATATTTCCAATCTGGTTGCGATCCTGGGCGGTATTGACATTATTCTAGGGGAGGTGGATTGCTGATGAATTCGTGGCTATTGATTGGTCCAGTACTGCTCCTTCTTGTCGTGCTGCTTTTTGTTGTGTATGCAATCTTTTTTGAACGAAAAGTGATTGGCTGGGCGCAAAACAGGATTGGACCCAATCGTGTAGGATATTGGGGATTGCTGCAAACAGTGGCAGATGTGTTGAAACTGTTATTCAAGGAAGATGTGATACCGAACAAGTCAGACAGATTTCTTTTCAGGATCGCACCGATTATCGCTTTTGTACCTTCCTTTGCGGTATTGGCAGTAATTCCGTTTACGGATTCAATCAGGTTCTCTGATTTTGCGATCGGGCTATTGTACTATATGGCCTTGTCCAGTATTACCATTATTGGCCTTCTGGTCGGGGGATGGTCTTCTAACAACAAATATTCCCTACTGGGTGGCATGCGTTCTGCTGCACAAATGATCAGTTATGAAATTCCCCTGGTTATGTCTGTTGTGGGAGTCGTTTTGACTGTTGGATCATTAAATCTCACGGAAATTGTCGAGGCACAAAAAGATGTATGGTTCATTGTCCCGCAGTTTGTCGGGTTTATTGTCTTTTTGATTGCAGCTGTTTCTGAACTGAACCGCAGTCCGTTTGACCTGCCTGAAGCAGAATCGGAACTGGTTGCTGGTTACTTTGTTGAGTATTCGGGATTCCGGTTTGCCTTCTTCATGCTGACTGAATATGTGTATATGTTCGCAATGGCTTCATTAACCACCGTGTTGTATTTGGGCGGATGGAACGCAATGTTTGGATTAACATTTATTCCGCCAATCATTTGGTTTGTGCTGAAGTTCTCGTTGGTTATATTTTTCCTGTTTTGGCTGAGAGCAACGATGCCAAGGCTTCGCGCAGACCAGTTGATGTCATTTTCATGGAAAGTACTGTTGCCAATTGCTTTGCTGAACATTTTGTTAACCTGTGTTTTGAAAGAAGTACCCGTAATAGGAACATATTTTTGATGGAGAATTTGAATGGAGGGAAGCATCGTGCTGGGCTTAGTAAAAGGGTTGGGAGTTACCCTGAAAAATATGACCAAGCCGAAGGTAACATATCGTTATCCGGATGAGCCGCTCCTTATGCCAAACCGCTTTCGCGGAATTCAACATTTCGATCCGGAGAAATGTATTGTCTGCAATCAATGTGCACGGATCTGCCCAACAGATTGCATTACTTTGTCTGGAAAGAAGCATCCAGAAAAGAGAGGAAAAGTGATTGATACCTATACGATCAACTTTGAAACATGCATTTTGTGCGATTTGTGTACAGAGGTTTGCCCGACTGGAGCGATTACGATGACTAATAACTATGAACTCGCCGTGTATAGCCGTGATGAACTGTTTAAGGATTTAGAATGGCTGAATCAAAATAACACATATATTCGCGAAGAAAAAAGCAGTAATGTAGCAAAAACACCCGGAGGAAAAAAATAATGTCTATAACCAGTGAATTTATTTCCTTCTTTATCCTTTCTGTTATGGCTATTGGCGGGGCGGTTTTCATGATTAACTTTACGCGGGTTATCCATATGGCTTTGGCACTGGCTTTTACCTTTTTAAGTATTGCAGGAATTTATTTGCAATTACATGCCGAATTTTTGGCAGTGATTCAAATCTTGATTTATGCTGGAGCCATCTCAATTCTCATGTTGTTTGGCATTATGTTGACCAAAAACCATGAGGAAGTGAAGAGTTCCATCGCCCCATGGCATGCTGTACTCAGCTTTGCCGGAGTTGCAGCCTTTTTGGGGGTACTGATGTGGATTATTTACCGAACTCCTGTAATCAGTGAACCCAGTGATGGGAAATGGACGATTTTGCAACTGGGGGAAAGAGTCTTTACGGAATATGTCATTCCGTTTGAACTGGTTTCGATTCTGTTACTGGTTGCCTTGGTTGGCGCGGTAGTTTTGGCGAAAAAGGAGGGTAAATGATGGTTGTTACCTCTTATCTCGCTTTGTCTGCTATCTTGTTCAGTATAGGACTATATGGAGTGTTGACAAAACGGAATGCCGTAATAGTGCTGTTTTGTATTGAATTAATGTTGAATTCGGCAAATATCAATTTTGTTGCCTTTTCAAAATTTGGTCTGTTTCCAAATATCGCAGGGCATATCTTTACGTTATTTACCATTACGATTGCAGCTGCAGAAGCAGCGCTGGGAATAGCTATCCTGATTGCCTTGTATCGGCAGGTGGGAACTGCGGAAGCAGATCGGTTCAAATCATTGAAAGGTTAATGATAAGCTCTTTTTTCGTTCTGAGAAGATTCCAACATGAAAAAGGAGCAATGAAACTTATAGAAGAAGGAAGGATCAGACATGGAAGCAAAGCTTGCTCTCTTGATTCCCCTTTTTCCGGTTATTGCATTTCTTCTGCTTGTATTTGGCCGCAATATATTTGGCAAAAAGATGGCGGCTGCAATTGGAGTAGCGGCAACATTCGCCTCTTTTGCCCTGTCCGCATGGGTTCTGGCAGCAGGAGAAACGATAACATGGAAAGTTCCTTGGCTGCAAATTGGAAATGAAATGGTGTCACTCAGTATAGAACTTGGTTCACTCCAGATTCTGATGTTATTTATTGTGAGCGTTGTTAGTATGCTTGTCCATTTGTATTCATACGGTTATATGGAGCATGATGACCGAATTCAGGTGTTTTATGCTTATCTGGCATTATTCACTTTCTCCATGTTCGGCCTGGTCATGTCCAGCAATCTGTTATGGATCTATATTTTCTGGGAATTGGTAGGGGTGTGCTCGTTCCTGTTAATTGGTTTCTGGTATTTTAAACCGGAAGCCAGAGATGCAGCCCGCAAGGCATTTGTCGTTACGCGAATTGGTGATGTGGGTTTCTTTATTGCCATTTGTTTGGTATTTTGGCATACTCAAAGTTTCGAATTGGCTGATCTCAGGACAGCTGTAGCTTCTGGCCAACTGGCGCCAGGACTGATTACAATGCTTGCTGTGCTCATTTTTGTTGGTGCGATCGGTAAATCAGGCCAGTTTCCTTTACATACATGGCTGCCTGATGCGATGGAAGGACCAACACCTGTCAGTGCCTTGATTCACGCAGCAACGATGGTAGCAGCAGGTGTTTATCTTGTTGCCAATTTGTTTTTTCTCTTTCAGGCATCGCCCTTTGCAATGGATCTGGTAGCTTATGTTGGTGGATTTACCGCTGTTTTTGCCGCGACTATCGGTTTGACTCAATATGATATTAAACGGGTGCTGGCATATTCAACTGTAAGTCAGTTGGGTTACATGATGCTGGCGCTTGGTTCGGCCGGGTATGTTGCGGGGGTATTTCACCTCTTCACACATGCTTTTTTTAAAGCCTTGCTGTTCTTGGGAGCAGGAGCCGTGATTGTTTTACTTTCCCATGAGCAGGATATCCGGAAAATGGGGGGGCTTTGGAAAAGCCAGCGTCAACTGGGAATCTGGTTTTTGATCGGTTGTTTGTCGATTGCAGGGATTCCTCCATTCTCCGGGTTTTTCTCCAAGGATGAAATATTGTTGTCCGCTTACCAGGATGGAAGGATCGATTTGTTTGTGATCGGGGTAATCGCAGCTTTCTTTACAGCATTTTACATGTTCCGTCTTTTCTTTATGGTGTTTGCCGGGGAGACCCGGGGGCCGAAAGCGGATCGCAAGGTCCCGGTTGTCATGATGATTCCCATCGCAGTTCTGGGATTGTTCTCCGTGTTCAGTGGATTTGTGAATGCTTCGCCCACCCATCTGCTAACATCCTGGTTATCAATTGGCAATGACTATACGGCGGAAGCAGGACACGCTCCCCTTTGGCTGCCGGTACTGGTCGTGAGCCTGTCCCTTTTGGGAATAGGACTCTCCTATCTTTACTTTGGAAGCAGAAAATGGAGTCCGGCCAAAATTGTACAAACTGTCCCCCGGATCCACAAGCTGGTGTTTAACAAGTACTATATCGATGAGTTGTATCAATATGTGTTTGTTTTGCCCACCAAAGGAATCAGCTGGTTCTTGTTGGGGATTGACCGGTTTATTATAGGAGGGCTCGTCCATTTGACGGCATGGACTGCACAGGCTATTGGCCGTATTGGTTCACGGATTCAGAATGGGCAGGCACAAACATATGCATTGGTTAGTGTAATCGGTTTTGTTCTATTGATTGTAGGTTTAACGGCGGGGAGGTTATTGAAATGAGTTGGACGAATTGGTTACCTTCGCTGGTTACATTTTTCCCGCTTCTAGGAGTCGTTGTTCTTCTTTTTCTTCCCCGTGAAAAAGAGAAGCTTCATCGGTTCTGGGGAATTATGGCGACACTCCCGTCACTTTTCTTTGCCATTTACATGTACGGGCATTTTAATCAGGGATTAAAAGGGTTTGAGTGGGTTCAATCCGTTATCTGGTTCCAGATTCCGATCTTGCAAGGAGAACCGTGGACTTTCCATTACAGTATGGGGATTGACGGGTTATCCCTTCCGCTGGTTGTGTTAACGGCGATTGTAAGTACCCTTGCTGCTGTGGCTTCTTTATATATTCGCCAGGCTACAAAAGGATATTATCAATTGCTGCTGGTGCTTGAGACGGGGATGATTGGAGTTTTTGCGTCAGCAAACCTGTTTCTCTTTTTCATTTTCTTTGAGGTCACCCTGATTGCGACCTATTTTCTGATTGGGAAATGGGGATTCCTCGGAAAGGTCAAAGCAGCCAACCGGTTTTTGCTGTATAACGGATTAGGTTCAGGTTTTTTGCTGTTTGCGATGGTTGCGCTCATGATTGTGTTCGGTTCCCTTCAGTATACCGATCTGCAACTGGGGATGCAGCAGTTGGCGGGGCAATTGGAAATGCTCCCGCCGAATATGGAAACATTGTTATGGGCTGTCTTTATTGCCATGATGATTGCCTTTGGCATTAAATTACCCGTTTTTCCATTTCACAGCTGGATGTTGCGGGTGCACGTCGAAGCTCCCACGCCAGTGGTTATGATTCACTCAGGAATCCTTTTGAAGATGGGAGCTTATGGCTTTATGCGTTTTGGTGTGGGACTGTTCCCGTCACAAATGAAAGAAATAGCCACATTGGTAGCAATCCTTGGCTTGATCAACATTTTGTACGGAGCCCTTCTGGCAATTATTCAAAAAGAATTGAAAAGTGTACTCGCATACTCCAGTATCAGCCATATGGGTATTATCCTGTTTGGATTGGCTTCCTTAAATGCAGCGGGGTTGAAAGGTGCCATCTTCCAGGCAGTGTCTCACGGCTTGATTTCAGCGCTGCTCTTTTTCCTTGTCGGATGTATGTATGAGCGGACAAAAACAACTGAATTGGATGATTTAGGCGGACTGGCAAAATCAATGCCTGTTTTCTCGGGAATGTTTCTTACGGGGATCATGGCGCTCTTGGGTTTACCTGGATTATCCGGTTTTATCAGCGAATTTCTGTCGTACCTCGGTTTGTTTCAGATCTATCCGGTTATTGCGGCAATTGGGGCTCTAGGGTTGATTTTCACCGTTGTTTACGCACTGCGCGCGTTGCTTGAAACGACGTTTGGTTCGATTCAGGAGCGCTATCAGGTATTGAAAGATTTAAATGTCAATGAAAGTTTGCCGATGATGGTCTTGGTTGCGTTGATCGTATTAATTGGTGTTTATCCGGATTCCTTGGGCGCTCCCATGCAAGTAACACTAGATCTTATTGTATCTCGGATCGGAGGGTAGGGGCATGATACAAACGTTGCTGGATTTTGACCTGCGAGTATTGGCTCCAGAACTTGTAATCGTTGCTGCCGCCGCCCTATTAACCATCGTTGATTTGCTGCTCAAAGAAACAGTTTCAAGGAAATGGATTGGTATTTTAGGGTTGCTTTCAGTATTGGTGGCAGGTATATTTGTCGGTTTAGGATGGGGACATGAACCTTATCAGATTTTGGGAGATTCCTATCGTATTGATGATTTCAGTTTGGCATTCAAAGCAATATTGTTGTTTGGAACAGCGCTGGTTCTGTTGTTCTCCTTATCAGGCAGGGATACTGAAAAAATTGAGGCAGAAAGTGAATACTACTCTCTCTTGCTAACCGCTTTGCTGGGTGCCATGATTATGGTATCTTCTGCGGAGTTGATCACGCTGTTTGTTGGTTTGGAGTTGTTAAGCCTCTCTTCCTATATCCTGGTGGGAATTCGAAGAAAACGGACCGATTCGACAGAAGCAGCCTGGAAATATGTTGTTCTTGGCAGCGTATCTTCTGCTTTTATCCTTTACGGTATGTCGTTTTTATATGGTTTGACAGGGACTACCCATTTGTTTGAAATACAACAGCGTGTGGCTGAAATTGCCGGAACAGATTATCTGTCGTTTCTCTATTTGTCATTCTTTTTAATGATCGTTGGATTTGGCTTCAAGATTTCATCGACTCCTTTCCATACCTGGGCACCGGATGTATATCAGGGAGCGGCTACACCTGTAACCATCTTTTTGGCAGTCGTATCCAAAGTAGCGGCATTTGCTTTTGTCGTCCGTATTGTATTGATTGCCTTTATTCCTCTGGTGACAACAGGAGTCTTTAATGAAGTGATTTCCTGGACATTTATGATTATTGCTGCCCTGTCCATGATTGCGGGAAATACCGTTGCACTCTGTCAGAAAGATGCCAAGCGGTTAATGGCCTACTCCAGTATTGCACATGCCGGTTACATGCTTGTTCCTCCGGCAACGATGGGATTTGTAGGATTTGACTTGTTTCCTAGCCTGATTTTCTATTTGATTGCTTATTTATCTATGACGCTGGGAGCCTTTACAGTGATTGAAATTGTAGCAAATAGGGCTGGAACGTATGATATGAGTGCTTTTGCCGGATTATATCAACGTTCGCCTGGGCTGGCGCTCATCATGACATTTTTTATCCTGTCACTAGCAGGATTGCCGGTTACTGCCGGATTTATCGGGAAGTTTTACATCCTTATGAGTGCCATTGGAAGTTCCCATTACTGGATAGCAGCTGTCATGATTGCCACAACGGTTATTTCCTACTACTATTACTTTGCTTTCGCACGGCAAATGTATTTCAGAAAGGCACAGGATTCGCAAAAAATCGCTGTTTCATGGCCGACAGTGGCAGTTGTTGGAATAGCAGTTCTAGGAACAATCCTGATGGGAATTATTCCCGATTTCTTCATGCAAACCTTTGGGCAATTGGATTGGGTATCCGGTTTTTCCCAAGCAGCAAATTCGCTCAAGTTTTGAGGATTCAGACAAGGTCTGCCCCATAAAAGGAGCAGACCTTTTTTTGGTTTTTACAGCCATTTATTGGAAAACAATATCATAAATTGTTCAAGATTTTTGGGAAAAACTTTTGCGCATGCAGGTAATTTTTTGTACCATGATAGCATGTGAACAATTGCCCTAGGGAGTGCATATGATGAATGGAGCAACACAACTTGCCTTATCCGGCTTGATTAATATTTTTATCTCGATTGTGTGTATTGTCATCGTCTGGTGGATTCTGTTGGGAATGCGAATAGAACTTCTTTTCAAATCCAACAGGGTAGTACAGGCCAGAGCATTAATGGTTCTGTTGTCCATTGTACTTGGACACCAGTTAGCTTCCTTTTTTATCGATTATTTGAGCTGGTCAAGGCTGATTACCCAGCTCTTTTCTGGATAAGATCAGGTATATCCTCTCCAGTGAATGTGAATAATTGAAATTGCAGGAATTTACAGGAGAGGATGCCAAATGCAGAAGATTTGGAAACAGATGGCGGTTTTTTGCTCTATTTTGCCACTAGTCTTGATTGCATCACAAACACAGATCCAACCTGAAGAACGCTTGTTGGATGTATTTGAAAAAGTTGGGGTTCAGCCGGAAAGATCTGTACTGCATCATGGGAACCGCCTGGATAAGGATATGGGTAAAGATGAGGTTAAAGAGTGGATCCGGGAATTGGGGAAGTCATTCGGTATCGGACCGGTCAGGATGGATGAAAGACATGATGGAATCAGATATATAGCACAAGGAACGGTCGGACGAAACATTCTGATCAAAATGGTCGTTATCAACGATGAACCATCCAAAAGCAGGTTTCATCCATATTTGTCCATTCAACTCATTGGGAGCGGGAAAGTTGGTGAAAATTGGCTTTCTGTGCGCCATAAAGTAACACGTGTACTGTTAGATTATGGAATAATTCCTTCTTATCATTATTCTGTTCAAGGAAGTAAAAGAACCAATATAAATAACCATGAACAATTACTTGCCCGGATTTTTCAGTTATTGCAGGCAAAGGAAGTTGAAGCCATGCGTACCCGTCATACTGTCAGCATTTCCGCAAATTCGCCATTGATGCCAGAGGGTATCAAAACGAAGGGTGGTATGATGAATATGCAGGCAGCGATTCGAATGAATGAGAGTACCCATCGTATGATATTGACTTTGGGAACGCCAATTATCACCATCGAATATTAGTTTTTGGGGGGAAGAGTCTTGGAAAAAATCATCGTTCAAGGCGGAACACGTTTGAGAGGAAAAGTAAAGGTGCACGGGGCAAAGAATGCCGTGCTTCCTTTAATTGCAGCGTCAATCTTGGCATCCAGAGGGGACATCTTGATCACGGATGTTCCGCTCTTGGAAGATGTAAAGACTATTACGCAAATGATGAAGCATTTGGGGATCAAAGTAGATCTGGGGAATGATGAAGTACTTATCAATGCTGAAAAGGTGAGTTCTGCAGAGGCTCCTTATGATTTGGTGCGGAAAATGAGAGCTTCTGTTTTGGTAATGGGACCATTGCTGGCCAGAAAAAAATATGCGAGAATCCCGCTTCCCGGAGGATGTGCGATTGGAAGCCGGCCAATCGATCTCCATTTGAAAGGATTCGAAGCAATGGGGGTACAGTTTGATATCGGGCAAGGATATATTGAAGGCAAAATTGATGGCCGTCTTGAAGGGGCGACCATTTACCTTGATTTCCCAAGTGTAGGAGCAACCCAAAATATTATGATGGCAGCAACATTGGCACAGGGGCGGACAGTTATTGAAAATGCGGCTTGTGAACCGGAAATAGTGGATTTGGCCAATTTTCTCAATACGATGGGTGCCAAGGTACGTGGAGCAGGAACGGATGAAATTCGCATCGATGGTGTAGATTTCTTGCGGGGAACAGAATATACAGTGATTCCTGATCGTATTGAAGCCGGGACGTATATGGTTGCAGGCGCTATTACGCGTGGAGAAGTATTTGTGGAAGGGGCCATTTCCGATCATCTGGTACCGCTGATTGCGAAAATGAGAGAAATGGGAGTCCATGTATTTGATGGCGAAAATGGAATCTATGTACGTGCGGAAGGGGAATTAAAACCGGTTGATGTCAAAACATTGCCGTATCCTGGTTTTCCGACCGATATGCAGTCACAGATGATGGCACTCTTGCTTACGGCAAATGGCATCAGTATGTTGACCGAGACCGTTTTTGAAAATCGTTTTATGCATGTTGAAGAGTTTAAGCGAATGGGTGCACAAATCAAGATTGATCGCCGGGCAGCGATTATTGAAGGAGGAAAAAAACTGTCCGGTGCCCAGGTAAAGGCAACAGATCTGCGGGCAGGAGCTGCCTTGATTTTGGCTGGCATGGCTGCTGAGGGATCGACAGAAGTTACTGAACTCCATCATGTTGATCGTGGTTATGTGGACATTGTCGGCAAATTGCGCAGTCTGGGTGCCAAGATTGAACGGGTGCGCGAAGAGACAGATTCGAAAGTTGGACAAAAAAACTTTGCCTGAATAAATGCAGATAAGCTTGCAGACAAAACAAATGCCTTCAAGAGACACGATGCCTGTAAAAACGGGGATCGTGTTTTTTTATAAAAAGAATGTCCAAATCTACGAAACGGGTTCTAAAACATTTCCAGGTTTTCATAGGTTAGTAGTGAATGTTGTCCACAGATGGAGGCGAATAAAGGTTGCAGAAAGGTTTGCTGATCGGTTTATTGGGGTTGTTGCTGATCATTCTTCTTATTCCGGCTTTTTTGGTTGCCTGGGATTCGGATGCACCTCCTGGGGCATCTGCTCAGGTAAAGGAGAAGGATAAAACGTCTTCGTTAATGATTCGGATTTATTTGAGTGATGAGAAGAGAATTATTGAGTTGCCGCTTGAAAAGTATATTTATGGAGTGGTAGCAGCGGAAATGCCTGCCAACTTCCATAAAGAAGCATTAAAAGCCCAAGCGCTGGCCGTCAGGACGTATATCATCGATCGCTTAAACAGGAAAGATTTTTCCGATCTGGCCAGATGGGGGAATATTGCAAAAAAAGCCCACGTGACAGATACCATAATGCACCAGGTTTATAAAACAGATGAAGATTTGCAGCGGGTTTGGGGAAGCGAGTACAAATCAAACCAAAAAAAAATCAGGCAGGCTGTAGCGGAAACGGCGGGACAAATTATTACCTATAAAGGCAAACCGATTTATGCCGCTTTTTTCTCAACCAGCAACGGATATACCGAAAATTCCGAAGACTATTTCAAACAAAAGTATCCCTATCTGCGGAGTGTATCCTCTTCATGGGATCGGTTATCACCGAAATATATCCAGGAACAAACCTTGACCTTCCAGCAGTTTATCAGCCAATTGGAAAAGAAAACGGGGCGAACGGTCAGTATGCCTGCATCTGCCGAAGGGAAACTGATTCAGGTGACTGCCCGTACAGAAGGAAAGCGGATTGCCAAAGTGAAAATAGGGGACTGGATCTTTTCCGGTCGGGAAGTTCGGGAAGCCTTGCAATTGGCGTCAACTGATTTTGAGGTAGAAGTGCAGGAAAAAAAGGTGAAGTTCACGTCCCGCGGATATGGGCATGGCGTGGGAATGAGCCAATGGGGAGCAAATCTGATGGCAAAGGAAGGGAAAAGTGTTGCGGAGATTGTCAAGCATTATTATCAGGGAGTCGAAATTGGAAGGATTGAAGAAGATCAAGTAAAATAAAGAATTTTTGCGTCTGGAAAGTATTTTGCAATGATGTATTCCAGATGCGCTTCCAATTTGTCCATCTGCTCGTTTGGATATACGTACTTCACCCGGCCGTAACGTCCCCATTTCTTTTTTCTTGTTTCTTCGTCCATTTCCAGTTTTGTTTTCGGGTATCGTTCCTCAATAATTCGTTTTGCTGTTTTGGTAAAGCGGTGAGTGATCAATTCAAAGGTCAGATTTTCCAGGTGTTTGGGCAGGTGACGGGATAAATTTTTCAAAAGCTCTGTATACTGTTCTTTCCAGTCTGGAAATATCATGATCGGTGCGATGATAAATCCGAGGGGATATCCCGCTCTTGCCACTTTTCCTGCAGCTTCCACACGCTCATTGACGGAAGAGGTGCCAGGTTCAAAGTTTTTTACCACATAGTCGGCATTGATGCTGAAACGAAAGTGGGTATGGTCAGCATGTCTGGCATCCAAAAGAGAATCCACTTGAGCATATTTGGTTACAAATCGCAGACGGCCAAACTGCTGTTTCCCCATAAATTCGACAGCCTTTTTCAGTGATCCGGAGATATGTTCAATTCCAACCGGATCGGATGTACAGGCGGCTTCAAAACGGGTAATTTCCGGAGCGCGTTCCCTGATGTATTTTTCTGCCTGGGAAAAGATTTCATCCAGATTGACATAAATCCGGATATAAGGACGCTGTCCCAGTGTCGTTTGCAGGTAACAATAATGGCAGTGCCCCATACAGCCTGTTCCAAGTGGAATTGCGTACTCGGCAGAGGGCTTGGATGGTTCGAATTTTAGTGATTTCTTTACGCCTATAACCAATGTTCGCTTGGCAATCCGGTACTTTTCCAGATTGGTTTTTCCTGGCAGCCCCGTTACCCGGTTGTGTGATGTAGTCATTTGTATCGGGATATTCGTTTTTTTGAAGTGCTGTACCAAATCTTTGCCAAGTGAATATTTGAGAGCACCTGGTTCGTAATAGACAAGATCCGGTTTAAAAGGTTTCACCATGAAAAGTCCTCCTGAGGCAAATTCTACAGTAGTATGAGTCAAAAAATGAGAAATATGTATTGTCATGGTTGCAAATTTGATGCGAATTTACAAAAAATTTCCCACCTTGGGTATAAAAAGGGAATGGCTGGTCGACAATGGTTCCTGAGGTGATTTAGATGAAACCTGAGGAACCAAATAAACAGATTTCTTCCTTTGAAAAAGCGAGACGACGGCTGAAATTGAAAAAATTAATGGCTAAAAAATGGTTTTTTCCCGCTGTTTACCTGACAGTGGCGGCACTAATCCTAAGTGTAGCTTGGTGGTATCAGGGGCATCAGGTAGAAAAAACGTCTAAAACGACGAAAAATTGGGTGGAACAAAAGCTTCCTGAGGAACAGATTCCAACCAATCCTACGGACGATGATATGGTATTGCCAGTAGCAAAAAATGCAAATGCCATCAAGACGATGGGATTTTACAAAGAAGAAAATTCACAAGCAAACCGGGAATCTTCACTTGTAGAATATGCCAATACCTATACACCTCATTCGGGTGTCGATTTTGCCCGTAAAGACGGAAAAACGTTTGAAGTTGTTGCCGCACTTGAAGGGAAAGTGATTCGGGTGGAAGAAAATCCGGTTGTCGGATGGCAGGTCGTGATTAAACACGAAAGTGGCATCCAAACGGTATATCAAAGCCTGGATGAAGTACGGGTCAAAACAGGGCAAGAGGTAAAAAAAGGACAAGTGATTGCCAAGGCCGGCCGAAATCGCTATGAGAAGGAAGCGGGGATTCACTTGCACTTTGAGATTCTTGACCGCAATCAAAAAGCAATGAACCCTGATATATATTTGAGTACAGCAAAATAAGCAAAAAAGCGTTTCCAAGAAAAGGGAACGCTTTTTTATTTGCAGTAAAAGGACAAAAATTTGAAATAACAGCTTGTCATGGCTTGTATTTAAAGAATAACCTGTTGCACCCGTAAATATAATGTAGCAAATGAGAGAGGGGAGGCAAAGCGGGTGCATGAATATATAAAGGAAAGAACATTAAAGATCGGCCATTATTTTGTGGAAACGCGAAATACGGTTCGGACGATCGCCAAGGAGTTTGGTATTTCTAAGAGTACGGTTCATAAAGATCTCACAGAGAGGCTGCCGGAAATTAATCCGGAGCTGGCCAATCAGGTAAAGGAAATATTGGAATACCATAAATCGATACGCCATATTCGAGGAGGGGAAGCAACAAAAATAAAATACAAACGGAAGTCATCCAGCAAGGAACAGCAGGAAGTTTCAATGAATGTTTAAAAAGCGCAAGGAGGCACCGGATTTACATATTACCAAAAGAGTAATAAATCGTTGTTATTATATGTATAATTTTATCGCCACCGGTGCTTCTTCTGTATAAGAAACGTTCACACTCCAATAATTTGTAAGTATAGACTTATGTTCATAGTTACGATATATTCTATTATGAGTACAATAAAGCTTGTTCATTTTATTGGACGAGCTTTATAAAGAAGTGAGGATCGGAAATAGAAGTTAGTCTTGGAGAGGAATGCAGATGAGTTATCCTGATAAAGAAAAACAATCAGACTATCAACTGGACAGTGTAGAGACTTCAAAAGAAAATTTGAATAATCAGCGGGAAGAACCATCGTCTGAAGATGAAAACCTGGAAGATACAATGCCTGTAGGCCAGCTGAAATGGCGTAAAGATGAAGAATATGAGCTGGATACGCATTTGAGTTTAGGTCTTTCCCAAAAAAAGAGCTCAGCCGCAAGTAAGGATAAACAGGAGCATCCGCCAAATACTGGAAAAGACGAGGGGTTCCATGATATGAGTGAGGAATCCGGAAAAAAGGAAAAGTCTGGTTCCAAAGAAGCCGCCCTTCCGTTTACCCCTGGCAGTGAGTCCTCTTATACAGGTCGGCAATTATCTTTGGAAGATACATTGACACCTATCAACTTTAAGGAATATTCAATCGACCCTGACCAACAAGAGAAGGAACATGAAGAGTCTTTACCGGAAGAGAAGAAACCGGCTTTTGTAGCAAAATCTGATCTAATGGCATCAGAAGTTCCTGTACAAAGAAAAAAGGAAGATACATTTGCAAGTGAGAGGGTTACCGGAGAGAAAGAATGGGAAGAAGGAAAACAGATTCCCAAATGGGTAAAAATTTGTTGGCTGCCTGCAACTTTGATTTTTGTTTTGTTTGCGGGACTGATTATTGGTCATTCTATTATTGGTGAGCAACCAGTTGGTGATATTTTTGATATAGATATGTGGATTCATGTTTACAAACTAATGTATGGGTAATATCCCCCCCGTCTTCCGCCTGGTGGTTTGCAGGCGAAATGGGACGGGTTCTTTCATGTAAGGATATGGATCGGTTCGGTAGACTGTGAGGAGGAGTCCTGGGATGAATTTGCCCAATTTCTTGACTTTAATTCGCTTTATCCTGATTCCTGTGTATCTTCTCGTTTTTTTTTCAGACATGCCATGGCACGTGCACTGGGCTTTTGGGATCATTCTTCTTGCGGGGTTAACCGATGTGATCGACGGCTATTTGGCCAGAAAGATGAAGCAGATTACCCAAATGGGAATTATGCTTGATCCTTTAGCTGACAAATTAATGATGCTTTCTGTTTTTTTGTCCTTGCTCATTTCCGGAAAAATCGGGATATGGGCTGCGTTTGTCATTTTTTTCAGGGATTTAACAATGATCCTTTGCTCCATGGTATTTCATCTGCGTGGCAAGAGAACAGTTCCGGCAAATATTTTCGGTAAATTAACAACGTTTCTGTTTTATATTGCCCTGTTTTTGCTCATGTTTAACTTTTCGATTGCCCAAGCCTTTTTGTGGACGGTCATTGTGTTGTCCTATCTCACTTCATTAATCTATATGGTACAATTGAAAGTAGTCAATCAACAGACGATGTAAAAAGAATCGGCAGCCAGTCCGATTCTTTTTAGTTTTCCTGTTTCAGTTATTTTTTTCCTTGATTGTTAAGAAACTGCCTTTTTTGGCGCTTGGTATTTTAAAACCTGTTTCGCTATAATGATGTCAAGTGACTTTTGGCAGGACCCAATAATTAAGGAGTGAACCAAACATGTTGGATGCCAGGCAAATTCAAGAAATAATTCCTCACAGATATCCTTTTTTGCTGGTTGACAGAATTACACAACTGGAACCGGCGAAAAGAGCGGTAGGGTTAAAAAATGTCAGTATTAATGAACCTTTTTTTCAGGGGCATTTTCCCAACTATCCGGTTATGCCGGGTGTGCTGGTTGTTGAGGCGCTGGCCCAGGTGGGGGCGGTTTCAATTCTTAGCCTGGAGGAGAATCGCGGCAAGATTGCCTTTTTTGCCGGACTGGAAAAAGTGCGCTTCCGGAATCAGGTCAAACCTGGCGACGTTCTCACATTGGAAGTGGAAATGACCCGCGTGAGGGGGAAAGTCGGGAAAGGTAAAGGAATTGCCCGGGTAGGAGAAAATGTGGTAGTAGAAGCCGAACTGATGTTTGCTATTGACGCATAACAATACATAGGTTTGGGAAGGTCCCGATCGGGGCCTTCCTTCACATCTTGTCTAATTCCATAAATGGAGAATCCGGAGCCCGAAATAAACCAGTCCCCAAAAAGGCAAACTAAATATAATGGCATTTATAATTCCGAGTAACCAATCAACTGAGTCATCGTTGGCGATTTTTTGTCTTCTCATGACAAACATCTCTCCTGGTACAATGATGTCTATAGTATCACCGGATTCTGGTAATCCAATAAATGGCTGTCTGCAAAAAAACAAAACCGGATAAAGGAAGTGGTTGAATGGGTCATCGTATTTTAATCATTTCTCATATGTATCCCAATCCGGTGAACCCCATAGCTGGAATTTTTGTCCACAATCAGGCAAAGGCACTCAAAAAGGAAGGTGCAGAAGTACAGATTGTTGTGCCAATACCTTCATTTCCTTTTTATCCAAAATGGAGAAAATATCGGTATTTGCCGAAACGGACAGAAAGGGAAGGGATTCCTGTTTACTATATTCCAACGCGGATGTTCCCGGGGGGATTTTTCTTCGAACGGTATGGGCGATATTATATGAAATCCTTACAAACCAGCTTGCGTGAGATACATAAAGATTTTTCTTTTGAGTTAATTCATTGTCATACCATCTATCCCGATGGCTATGCCGGGGGGGAATTGAAAAAAGAGTGGAATGTACCCCTTGTCAGTACGATTCACGGTTCAGACATAATGCTGTATCCCCAGCGGAAACCGTCAATTTATGAACAGACAGTTCGTGCGGTGAAAGCAAGCGATCTGTTAATTACTGTGAGTGAACGGTTGCGGAAAGAAGTTAAAAAACTGGATCCGGAAACAAATGCGGTTACCATTTACAACGGATTTGACCCGGAGCGGTTTCGGCCACGGAATCGTTTGCAAGTACGGGAAAAATTAGGTTTGGACCCAAGGAGAAAATTGGTTTTGTTTATAGGAAACTTGTATCCTGTCAAAGGAATTAATTATTTACTTGAGGCTTTTGCCAAAGTATGGAAAGAAAATCAGGATCTTCTCCTTTATCTGGTTGGAGATGGGCCGCTTCGGTCAGAACTGGAGCAAAATGCAAATAAGCTGGGAATCTCGGAGGCTGTTACGTTTCTGGGAAGAAAACCTTATGCCGAAATTCCGGACTGGATCAGCAGTGCAGATGTGACAGTTCTTACCAGCTTGAGTGAAGGGCTGCCTTCAATCCTGTTGGAATCAATGGGTTGTGGCCGCGCTATGGTTGCCACTGATGTGGGGGGCATCAGGGAGATTCTCCAGGATGGCAAAACCGGATTGCTCGCTCCTGCCAAAGACTCTGGTCAAATTGCCCTTTGTCTGCGTAAAATTCTGCTGGAAAAACCTTCACTTATTACAGTAATGGGAGAAAATGCCTATCAGGCATCCCAAGCTCTGACCTGGCGTGAAAATGCACGCCAAACACTGCAGTGTTATACTACATTACTGAGCCGGAAAAGTTTATGACTTTTTATTTGCAGGGATACCCAAAAGATTTCATCTATGTTACATTGTAGAATAGATTTTGTAATATTACTGTAATATCGGTGGTCGATAAGAGTTCAATATTGACTGACCTGGACAAAGAAAAGAGGGAGATCTTGTGATACGCTATGGAATTGTAGGTTGTGGCCATATTGCAAAAAAACACGTTTCAGCCATTGAAGCTACACAAGGGGCAGAGTTGGTTGCGGTTTGCGATACCAATGAAGAGCGGCTCAAGGAATTCACGCCAGACGGGGTTCAAGGGTTTCGGGATTTGGGAGACATGTTGAAGACAGATGTGGATGTGGTTTGTATCTGTACACCCAGCGGGCTTCACCCACAACTGACGATTCAGGCAGCTGAAGCCAAAAAACACGTCATAGTGGAAAAGCCGATGGCCCTTACATTGGAAGATGCAGATAAAATGATTGCATCTTGTGACGAAAATGGCGTCAAAATGGCTGTCGTTCATCCAAATCGTTTTCGCCCGGCTGTGATTGAACTGAGAAAACAGCTGGAGCAAGGTGCATTTGGAAAAATTGGGCATGCGAATGCAACTGTCCGCTGGAACCGGAACCAGGCATACTATGACCAGGCCCCTTGGCGAGGCACCAAGGCAATGGATGGAGGCGTGTTGATGAACCAGGCTATTCACAACATGGATCTCTTATTATGGATGATGGGAGATATCGAGGAAATCTCATCTTATAGTGCAACTCGGATTCGTAATATCGAAGCTGAAGACACATCTGTTTCAGTGATCCGCTTCAAAAATGGGGTTTTGGGGGTTCTGGAGGCGGCTGTAACCATTTATCCCAAAAACCTGGAAGAATCATTGAGCATTTTTGGAGAAAAAGGAACAGCGGTCATAGGAGGCCGGACAGCCAACTGGATTAAAGAATGGAAATTTGATGGCCTGTCCGACGAAGACGTTCAAGCCGTCAGAGAGAATATTGAAAAAGATCCATTTGGCATTCCAGGCCATCAATGGATTATTCAGGATATGACCGAAGCAGTCCAGGAAGACCGAAAGCCCGTCGTATCTGGTAAGGAAGGACGCGATGCATTAAGCTTTGTGATCGCATGCCAACTGTCGGCTGAAACAGGAAAACCGGTAAAAATGGAACAATTGAAAAGCAATTAATCCGAATAAGGTAAGGAGAGTTCACTAATGAAAAAGATTTCTTTGCTGGATTTAAAAGCACAATTGGCACCAATTCGCGACGAAGTATTGCAAGCAGTAGAAAATGTACTTGACAGCGGTCAATATATTATGGGCCCTGAAGTTAAAGCCTTTGAGGACGAAGTAGCCAGCTATCTTGGCGTAAAACATGCTATTGGTGTTGGAAACGGGACGGATGCACTTCTGCTGGCATTGGATGCAGCAGGAATCAAAGCGGGAGATGAAGTAATCACCACGCCGTTTACATTTTTTGCTACGGCGGAAACGATTTCCCAGCTTGGAGCAACTCCTGTTTTTGTTGATATCGATCCCAAAACCTACAATATCGACGTTGACCAAATCCGGGCACGGATTACAGATAAAACCAAAGCTGTCATTCCGGTTCATATTTTCGGGCAACCGGCAAACATGGATGAAATTATGTCTGTGGCTGAAGAAAACAATCTGTTCGTGTTGGAAGATGCGGCACAAGGAATGGGTTCAGAATATAAAGGACGCAAAATCGGAGCGTGGGGACACGCAGCAACATTCTCCTTCTTCCCGACCAAAAATCTGGGCGGTTATGGCGATGGAGGAATGGTTGCAACCAACGATGATGAACTTGCCCAAAAAATACGCATATTGCGTGTCCATGGTTCCAATCCGAAGTATTATCACAGCATGATCGGTTATAACAGCCGTCTGGATGCTCTTCAAGCAGCAATCTTGCGTATTAAACTGCGCCACTTGGACAACTGGAATGACGGGCGGCGTGAAAAAGCGGAGTTGTATAACGAATTGCTGAAGGACACTCCGGTTGTTACTCCTTATGAAGGGGAAGACCGTAAACACATCTACCACTTGTATATTATTCAGGCCGAAGATCGTGATGAATTGATGGCTACCTTGAAAGATCATGGTATATCCTGTGGAATTTACTATCCGGTTCCGCTTCATCAACAAGAGGTATATAAAGACCTGGGTTATGGAGAAGGAAGCTTGCCCAATGCCGAGTACATGTCCAAACGGACATTTGCTCTTCCGTTGTATGCGGAATTGGAGGATGAAACAATCCGCTTTATCACAGATACCATTAAAAAGCATTATGCCAATAAATAAGCGAAAGAAGGTAAAACCGTGAGCGGAAAAACCTTATTGCAAAAAATTGAAGAAAAAACGGCAGTTATTGGCGTTGTCGGATTGGGGTATGTCGGATTGCCCCTGGCAGTAGAAAAAGCCAAAGCAGGTTTTAAAGTCATCGGTTTTGACATTTTGCAAAATCGTGTTGATTTGGTGAATAAGGGAATCAATTACATTGGGGATGTTGTGGACGAGGAATTGAAGCAGATTGTAAAAGACGGCTATTTGACTGCCACAACGGACTATTCGAAAATATCGGGAGTGGATACAGTAGCCATCTGTGTACCAACCCCGCTTGATCAATACCAGCAGCCCAATGTAACCTATGTGGAATCTTCTGCCAAGAGTATCTCGAAATATTTGCATCAAGGAATGTTGGTGGTTCTGGAAAGCACTACTTATCCAGGAACAACAGAAGAGGTTGTCCAACCGATTCTGGAAGAAACCGGGCTAAAAGTAGGTAAAGATTTTTACCTTGCTTATTCACCGGAACGCGTTGATCCAGGAAACAAAGTATTCAATACCAAAAACACACCCAAAGTGGTTGGCGGTGTAACGGAAAACTGTACCAAAGTGGCGGGCGCTTTGTACCAGGCTGTTTTGGATGGAGAAGTTCATTTGGTATCAAGCCCGAAAGTGGCGGAAATGGAAAAGATATTGGAAAACACATTCCGTAACATAAATATTGCATTGGTAAATGAGATGGCTATTTTGTGTAACAAAATGGGTATTGATATCTGGGAAGTAATCAATGCAGCCAAAACCAAGCCTTATGGTTATATGGCATTTTATCCAGGTCCTGGTCTGGGCGGGCACTGTATTCCGATCGATCCCTTCTATCTGACATGGAAAGCCCGTGAATACCATTACCATACCCGTTTGATCGAAGTAGCCGGGGAAATTAACAATGAAATGCCGGATTTCGTGGTAGATCGTTGCATGAAAATCCTCAATCGCTACGGCAAATCCTTGAATGGAGCAAAAGTGGCCGTACTGGGGGCAGCCTACAAAAAAGATATTGATGACTATCGGGAATCTCCCGTCATCCAGATTGTGGAGTTGCTTGAAAAGTATCGCGCAGATTTTGTTGTGGTTGACCCGCATGTAAAAACATTCAAAGCAGCGGGAAAGGAATATGAGACCGTAGATAACATTACTCCTGAAATGATGGAGTCCGCTGATCTTGTTTTGATTGCAACGGATCACAGTGCTTTTGATTATGAGCTTATTGCTGAAAAAGCAAAAGTTATTTTTGACACGCGGAATGCTTTAACTGGCATACAGGAAATCAAAGCGGATTACGAAAAATTATAAGAGGGCGGGTTTTCCATGAAACAACATTTTGTGCATGATTCGGTCAAGATGGGGACAAATGTCTCCATCGGCCACTTTTCTGTTATTGAAGAAGGCGTTGTTCTAGGCGATAATGTTAATGTTGGCAACAATGTTACCATTCATGCAGGGACAGTCATCGGTTCTGACGTATTTGTTTCGGATAATTGTGTATTGGGACGCTGGCCGCGTCCATCCAAATCGTCGACCGTAAAATTGGATAAAAGCCTTCCGGCGCTGGAAATTGGCGATGGAACAACAATCGGAGCGGGTACCGTCTTGTACCGGGGAAGCCGGTTTGGAAAAGAAGTGATGATCGGCGACCAGGCATCTGTGCGTGAAAAGTGTGCCATTGGCGACCGGGCTGTAATTGGCCGTGGAGTTGCAGTGGAGAATCAGGTGGAAATCGGTTCTTTTACAAAAATTCAGACCAATGCTTATATTACAGCATATACTGTCCTGGAAGATCATGTATTTATCGCACCAACGGTAACAACAACCAATGATAACTTTATGGGACGAACCAGGGAACGCTTCAAGTTTGTTCGCGGACCGATTGTGAAAAAAGGTGCGCGTGTAGGAGGCGGTTCCATTCTTCTTCCGGGAGTTACCATCGCAGAAGAAAGCTTTATTGCCGCAGGTGCATTGGTCAACAAGGATACGGAACCGGGTAAACTGGTTGTGGGAGTTCCGGCGCGAGTACTGCGCGAAGTGCCGGAACGTGAAAAGTTGGAAAACCAGAATTGACACCGAACCGGGTAGAAGGTGTTGTTTGAGCATGAGACAATATATCAAACGGCTTTTTTCAGATTCTGCCGCATTTGCGATTGCGACGATGGGGAACAAGGTGGTTGCGGCCATGCTTGGCCCCATCTACGTCGCTTTTTTGACGGGAGGAGGAGAAATCGGTGAGTGGGGACTCACCAATACGGTTACGCTGATTTTGACCTATTTGAGTATGCTGGGAACCGATATGGCGATGGCCTTTTATTTTTATGATGCGAAAAACCTGACCGAAAGACGGGTATATTTTACCAATGCGATTGTGTTCAGTGCAGGCGTATGTCTTGTTTTTACAATTTTTGCCTTTTTTTTCGGCGCTCCCCTATCCGAGTTGGTTTATGAAAGCGAGCGGGATTATTCCAACTTGTTGCCTGTTGCCTTTTTGGCAACTTTTGGAGCGATTATCATTCAGCACATCCTGGGGTATGCCCGCTATAACCGCCAGGTCTGGACGTTTAATATTTTCAGTATGGCCTATGTGATTGGCTCAAACCTGTTTAGTGTCATGTTCGTTGTCGTTTATGATCTGCGGGTAATGGGTATTTTTTATGGACAATTGATCGGACAATTGACAGTGGCGCTGATTCTGATTATTCTATTTCGCAAGGAATTCGTTTTTCGGTTATCACGCCAACATTTGACAGATCTGATTCGGTATGGAGCCCCCTTGCTGCCGACATTGATGGCGTTTTGGGTGATGACATCTGTATCCCGAATTGTTCTGTACCATATGGATTCCCCGACCAGTCTCGATATTTTTGAAACCTGCGTACGGCTTGCAAGCATCATTGTTCTGGTGACTTCTCCATTTCAATTGGCGTGGCGCCCCTTTTCCATGTCCATTAAAGAACGCGCAGACGCTCCGCAGTTGTTTGGTTTGGTAGGACGGGCATTACTTGTGGCTGGAACGCTTGTCGTAATGCTTCTGGCATTTTTCATGGAACCCCTTTATAATCTTTATATTATCGGACGGGAGGACCAGTCGCTGGCGCCAGGGTATATTTATGTTTGGGCATTGTCCCTTGGGACTTTGTTCAATGTATTGCATAATGTTTTTGGGGTAGGTTTGTTAATCAAGAAGAAGACGAAAGTGATTTCATACGGGTTTATGATTGCAGCTGCTGTTTATTTGGTGGGAAATTTGATCCTTGTACCTGTCATAAGTATTTGGGGAACAGTGACAATGACCGTTTTGGCATATCTGTTTGTCATTATCTGGGTCTACCTCAAGAACCAGAAAGTATATCCTGTTGATTTCCGCTTTCGTTCAATCATGATATATTTGGCCGTCTTTTTTACAGCAATGATCGGTGTAACCTGGGTGCAGTCGTATGAGGTTGACAATGCCTGGATTTATTACCTGCTAGCTTTCGGAGTGACGACAGGCTCAGTGTTTGCCACGGGGTTGTTTTCCATTTCTTCACTGAATCGGATTGGTCACTTGTTACCCAAACTAGGAGGAAAAGGGTGAGAGTTGGTGAGCGAACTGTTGTTTTCCAAGCAGAAGCGTTTAGATAATTTATTTTACTTGATGATTGCTTTTGCTCTTTTGGGGCCCACCTTGGGCGTGCCAATATCTGACAATTTTAATTTGACTTTTTTTCGTGTTGCTTTTTTGCTCCTGGCAGCAGGAATAGCACTCAGATTTGCTTCTGAAAAAAATCTGGAAACGTCGCACATGTATCCTGTGCGATGGTACGGCGCTTTCTTTTTGTTCTGGTTTGCTTATGGAGTTATTGCCTTGTCCTGGTCGGCGAGTCTTTCCAAAGGAGTTGTCTATCTCTTCAAACTGGGAATGATGTTGCCTCTTGCTCTTTCATTTCCATTTTTCCTGAAATCGGAAGAAAAATTCTGGAAAACACAGCGGCTTTTGTTTTGGGTTTTTTCCGGAATCATCCTGTTTGCCGTTTTTGAATCAATCACTCTGATTCATTTGCCCAGTTCAAATGCATTTGGCAAATTGTCAGCAACAGTTACTTCCTTTTTTACTAACCAGAATGACCTGGCCACCTGCATCACATTGGGACTTCCCTTTCTGGCCAGTTCCTTATATATGTTAAAGCTGAAGCGGAAACACAAGTGGTTTATTTATATTATCGGGGTTCTGGCGCTCTATACGCTTCTGGCGACAGGATCGCGCAGCAATGCGTTTTTTGCTTTGCCTCTGGCTGTTTTGCCGCTGATTGTGCTGCTTCCCAAAGTGGTGGATCGCAGCAAATTAACCAGAAAGAATATATTTAAAGGGATTATTGCTATTTTGGTGGCCTTTATACTTGCTAACGGTTTGAGTACGATTTTCCTTAGCAGTGAGGCGAGGGAACAGGCCAAAGGCAAGTTGTCAAGTACTTTTGGCTTTTTGATGGATATCCAGAAAGGCTCCTGGGATGTAACTGAAGGAGACGACGGAGTCATAGCAGGGGATACCGGCCAAAGCGCCACGGTTCGGAAATTTTTGATCTTAAACGGGCTGAATTTCTTGCATCATAGTTATTACATGGGAGTTGGCCCCGGGAATGTAGAGGTTTATATGGATGGTGCCCCCAAAGTAGACAAGATAAACATGCATAACTGGTGGGGAGAAGTGCTGGTCAACTTTGGCGTGATTATCTTTGTCCTGTATATGGCCCTTTACTTTTTAATGCTGTGGCGGTTATGGAAAATAGCTGACTTGAAACAGTCCCCGCAGGCAAGCCCTTTGATTCGCTGGGGGGCGTATTCGGCCATCGGCTGTTTGACAGGTTATTTCTTTGGCGGAATGGCACCAAGTACCGCTATCCACTATACTCCGATGTGGATCTGTTACGGGATCGGGCTGGCCGTGATCGTGATTGGGGAAAATCAGACAAAACAGCACCCTGCATTGAAGGAAGAGACAGCTTCCTAAAGGGTGCGGGGAGAAAGGAGAAGCTTGTGTGCCCGCAAAAGTAATGATATTCAGTTCGGTTCATCCTTATGATGATTCACGGATTTTCCACAAACAAGCCAGATCATTGGCTGAAAATGGATATCGGGTTGAACTTCATGCCATTGCCGACTTTGCGGAAAAAGTGGTGGATGGTGTGAAAATTGTTGGTGTCCGGAGAATGGACAAAAAATGGAAGCGGTTGATGGTTGGATGGAAACTTTATCGGCGCGCCTTAAAAAGCGGTGCTGATTTCTTCCATTTTCACGATCCTGAACTGTTGCCATGGGGGGTTTTATTGGCATGGCGAACGGGTTGCCCGGTTATCTATGATTCGCATGAAGATTTACCCAAGCAGATTCAGACAAAACCATGGATTCCAGGTAAACTTCGATCTCCATTATCAAAATGTGTTCAAGTGGTTGAAAAGGGATTGGCACGTCAGCTGGCGGCTGTAATTACTGCAACGGAATCGATTCGGAATCAGTTTGAAAAAGTGAAAAAAGTGGAGGTTATCAAGAATTACCCTTTGTCTATGCCCCAGGTTGACAAAGTGGATGATGGCGTTACCCGGATTTTGTACGTAGGGGGTGTATCTTATTTACGCGGCTATCGGGAAATGATACAAATGATGGGGCATTTGCCGGAAACCCTTAAAGCGGAACTCCACATTATCGGCCCCCTTCAGCATATTGCACCTGAGGATCAAAACCGGTCCGAGCTGGAACGGAAACGGATTTATCTGCACGGACGCATTCCTTTTTCCGAGGTGCAAAAGTGGCTTTCAAAAGGAAAAGTGGGATTGGTTTGCCTGCACCCGATTGAGAATTATCGAGAGTCTCTGCCCATCAAAATGTTTGAATACATGGCAGCCGGTTTACCCATGATCGCTACAGACTTTCCCATTTGGAAGGAGATTGTTGAATCCAGCAATTGCGGGTTTGTGGCCGACGCCCTGGATCCGAGAGACATGGCACAAAAAGTGGAGCAAATTTTAAGTGATGAAAATTTGTGGAAAAAAATGAGCGCAGATGCGCGAAGAGCCCATGAAGAGCGTTATAACTGGGATATAGAGGAGAAAAAACTGCTCTCTTTGTACAGTGAATTGCAGGACTGATAAAAGAACCCTAAACCATAAAAACTGCCATGGGTTAGGGTTCTTTATTTATTCAGGGGATTGATCCCGGGAATTATAATCCAGCTGTTTGGCAAGAATGTTTCGCACACGCGCAATTTCTTCCGGAAGTACATTAAAATAATAAATTCCGCCGATCTTGGCGTCTTCTCCTTTAAAGCTGACAGTTTCTATGTTTTCACGCGGCAGGTTGGCATATTCATTTTGCAGTTGCAGGAGCTGGAACGGGGGAATATCGGTTCTCACATTGGAACCCAATTCATCCATGACATCATCCAGCCTGGTCAGGGTTGTCCAATTGGTTCCCTTGCGTATGATGGCCCGAATCACTTCCTGTTGCCGTTTGATCCGGCCAAAATCACCGGATGGGTCTTCTTTTCTCATCCGGGCAAATGCAAGGGTTTCATCGCCATTTAAATGCATGACTCCTTTATTAAAGGTATATCCTCCATAGGAGAAAGTGAAAGGAACTTCCACATCGATGCCATCCAGCTTGTCAACAATTTTTTTAAGACCCTGCATATTGATCTGAACATAGCCGTCAATGGGCAAATCCAGGAAATGCTCCACCGTTTTGCGTGTCAGATCGACACCGCCATAGGCATAGCTGTGGTTAATCTTGTCTTTTCCTTCTCTGCCGGGAATTTCAACCCGGGTGTCCCGTGGGATATTGGTTAACACAACATCCTGTTCGTGCGGATTAATGGTGGCAATCATGATTGTATCTGAACGCCCCTGGTCACCTTCACGTTCGTCTACACCCAGTAACAGGATAGCAACAGGATCTTTATGGATTTTTACAGTGGTATCCCGTTTGTCTGACTTTGTTTGCGTTGGAGGGACATAGGACTGATTTGCGGCTGACCAGATTTGATAACCCAAATAGGCGACTACAAGAACAAGGATCAGAATGAAGAATGACAGTAGACGCAGTATCCATTTTTTCATTCTTTAAAAACCCTCACAGATGTTTTTTAATTTTGTTTATTATATTATTTTTCATCTTAACGCGCAAATACATCCCGGATTATCCTGATTATGGATATGATTTCACGTTTTCAATGATTTTTGACAAGACGACAGAAATAATAGTTCTTCTAAAGTGATGGCAAGGCCAGCATTCGCTGCAAGCTTGAGATTAATCTTCCGGCTACTTGTCATCAAGCCGAAAAATGCAAATATATATTGATTTTCAAGCAATTTTTGCAATAAATTGTTGACATACCTTTCACGACTTGTCTCTTTGCTTTGCCCTGTTGTAATTGATAAGATAAACAGGAATGAATAAATTAACCCGCGTAAAATTCAAGAATTCTCGAGAGAGGAGTCTGTTCAATGAAAATATTAGTGACGGGTGGAGCCGGCTTTATTGGTTCCCATATTGTCGACCTGCTGGTTGCACGAGGAGACCAGGTGGTTGTAATCGACAATCTTTCTTCTGGTAAAAAAGAACAAGTCCATCCTGCTGCAAAGCTGGTTGAAATTGATATAACCGATCATGAACTGATCCATGTATTTGAACAGGAGAAACCGGAAACGGTCATTCATCAGGCAGCGCAAATTCACGTAAATACTTCGGTGGAAGACCCGGTTTTGGATGCGAACACCAATATTATCGGTACGATTAATCTCTTGGAAGCTTGCCGCAAAACCGGTGTTAGAAAAGTTGTTTATGCTTCGTCGGCCGCAGTATACGGAAACCCTGAATATCTTCCGATTGATGAAAAGCATCCGGTAGCCCCGCTTTCGGGATACGGAATTTCCAAGCACACGGTTGAACATTACCTGGAGGTCTATTCCCGATTGTATGGCTTGAAATATACGGCTCTGCGTTATGCCAACGTATACGGATTGCGGCAGGATCCGCGTGGCGAGGGAGGCGTTATTTCCATTTTGGTCGACAAGTATCTGGCTGGTGAACCGTTTACCCTGTTTGGAGATGGTGAACAAACAAGGGATTACATTTATGTTGAGGATGTGGCAAGAGCCAACCTGGCGGCAATTACGGCAGGAGACGGAGAAATATTGAATGTTGGAACAGGAATCAAGACAACACTTAATAAAGTGCTGGCTATGTTTGATGAGATCGCTTCTTTCCAGAACAGGAAACTAACCGGACCCGAACGGCCCGGAGACATCAGGCACAGTTATTTTGACAATCGCAAAGCCTGTTCAACCTTGAATTGGCAGCCACAATATTCCTTAGTGGACGGACTGCGCAAAACCTACGCATATTATCAGAACGAGTATCGTAAAATAGACAACAAAATGTAGAAAATGAGCGCAAGCAAGTAATTACAATGTGTTTTCCCTTACAGATTCATGGCGGAACCTGTTTTGTTGAAAAATACCTATTGTCATCCATCTGGTTCTAAAGTATACTGGTTTACAGTAACCATATTGAAACATTAATGTAATGTTACTGTTATTTTTGTAAACTTTATTGAACTTACACATACACAAGACTGGATTCTGATCATACACAGCAGGAGTGGATAGCGGATGCGTTCCAAATTAACCTATGGGAGCAACTCGGGTATTCTGTCTGGACGGACTTATTCATTCTATCCGCTTGTCAAGCGGGGATTTGAAATTGTTTTTTCCATTGCACTATTGCTCTTTACATTGCCTGTACTTGCCCTTACTATGATTGCAATCAAATTGGAATCGCCTGGATCTGTTTTTTATAAACAGGAGCGGGTAGGCTTAAATGGGAAAAAATTTAATATTATCAAGTTGCGTTCCATGCGTACAGATGCCGAAAAAAATGGTCCCCAATGGGCATCAAGAAATGACCCGCGTGTCACTCAAGTAGGTAAATTTATTCGGAAAACACGTATTGACGAGCTGCCGCAATTGATCAATATCCTGCGAGGTGACATGAGTCTGATTGGACCTCGTCCGGAACGTCCTGTCTTTACAGAGCAGTTTGACAAGGAAATTCCCGGTTTTACAAAACGTTTGATGGTCAAACCGGGTCTTACTGGCTGGGCACAGGTGAACGGAGGATATGAAGCAACACCTGTTGAAAAGTTTGAGCTTGATATGTATTATATCCGAAATCAATCATTCAAAATTGACCTGAAAATATTGCTTCGTACGGTTTGGGTTGTTGTATCCGGAAGCGGAGCTCGATAAAAATAAAAAGGATGCCATTCAATTATGGCATCTTTTATTTATGGGAAGCATTTACGCATATATTCATTGCAATCAGTCAGACTGATCTTATTGGCAATCAAAAAATGACCCTTAAGAAAAGATACAATAAAAACCATATCGGCACGCTCAAACAAGAAGCATTAATTACACCAATCCAGAAGGACTTGCCAGCTACCGTGTACTCCATGTTGCGCACCTCCGAAATGTTTATTGTAATCTTATTATACGCCATTCGACCACAGGATAGTTGGAAGTTGCCGCTTTGTTAACGAAATGTAAACTCGGAGTAATAGTTGATATGATTATGCAAACAGAACCCATAATCCCCGTTTCCTTCCCTGATGAGGGTGAAGGGGATTATGGGTTCTTCAGGTTTCAAGGGGAAGCTGCTTGTATTCTTTTACCCCCTGGCTGATCTGCACCTGCCCATTGGTCCAGTTTCTTACTTGCTGGATAATGGTTTTTTCCTGTCCCGCCGGAACCCATACAGGCCATGAAACCACATCCAGAAACCGAGGAGGTTCCAGCAGGCATTTCCCACGGTGAAACTCATACTCCATCTTACCCATAAAACTGTAATCGAATGTAAAAATAATTTGCTGATGCAATTGGCATCTGATGATTCCGGCAGCTTCAATCGCTTTTGAAGCCCCTTTGCTGTATGCCCGTACCAGGCCGCCAGTCCCCAGCTTTACACCGCCAAAGTAACGGGTGATAACAATCGTGGTTTGCTGTAATTGCCTGGCCAAAATGGCTTCCAATATGGGGCGGCCGGCTGTACCGGACGGTTCTCCATCATCAGAGGATTTTTGGATGTTTTCCGAAACCAGATAGGCGTAGCAATTATGAGTGGCATCCCAATGCTGTTTACTGATGGATTGGATGAATTGATTGGCTTCTTCTTCAGAAGTTACACGTTTTGCCCTGCAGATAAACCGTGATTTCTGAATTGTAATCTCCGTTTCGCCCAGAGAGCCAATGGTCAAATATGTCTCTTTTGCCATTTTGTCACCTTCTTTCTTTCATATTAATGAAAATAAAAAGGAAAGACCAGAATAAAACCAATTCAATTGGCATAAAATAAAGTGACGGCTTAATAGCCGTCACTTTTGGATTCAAATTCATTATCTGTATCTGATGAATCATCATTTCCCGAATCGCCCTTTGGATCCTGTTGCTGAGGCGGCGGTAACTCCAATTGTTCCCGTAATATTTGCTGGATTTTTTGGCGATCCTTTTTCGGCCATACGAGCACGGCTCCTGCACCGGGGACATTTTCAGGATATGTTTCGAGCTTCAGGTTTTCAATATTATTCTTTGGAATTTTGCGATAGATCTTCGCCAGAGCTTTAAAGTTCTCCAATTCCATGCTGTGTTCAAAATTGTCGCCAACAGCTTTCATTAATTTGGAAAAGTTTCCAGCCCCTTCAAAACTGGCGATTTTATCAATTAACTTTGTGACGACTTCACGTTGCCGTATGTTACGACCCAAGTCGCCACGAGGATCTTGCTTACGCATACGCACATAGGCAAGTGCTTCGGAACCGTTAAGTTCTTTTACACCGGGCTCAAAGTAAACCATGTCACCGCCAATCGCCTGTTGATGGAATGGAAACTGTACGTTTACCTCTACTCCTCCGAGTGCGTCAACAATATCTTCAAAACCCTGGAAGTTAATGCGTGCATAGTAATCGACAGGGACATCAAGTAGATCCTCCAATGTTTTACGGATATTTACAACTTGATCGACCTCTTTCTTGTAACCCCAGTAAGCGGCTGAGTTAATTTTTGATTTCAAGCCATTGGTGTTGGCGATTGTGGCATAAGTATCACGAGGAATGCTGAGTACTTTGGCACTGTGTGTCTTGGGATTTACGGCAACCAATATCATTACATCAGCGCGCCAAACAGGATCTGTCCGTTTCCGTTGGTCGGTACCCAAGAGCAAGATTGTAAAAGGTTCTGAGTCCATTTCCACTTGCTTATCCCGCAAATCGGATTTTCCGAGATTATTTTTTGTATTGGCAAAGACTCCCCAAATTTCAGATCCCAAATAAAGACCAGCTCCCAGAAGAAGAAGAAGAACTAATGAAACAGTTCGTATTATCCATTTCTTGCGTCGTTTTTTTTTGACCCGACTTGTGCGGCTTTGATCTATTCTTCTCATTTAAATCCCCACTTGCCCAAAATGATTTCATTCAATGGTAGCATTCTTGTTTTTTAACGATCAAGGGGATGATCGTATGTGAATTACTTAATCAATAAAATTTAAGCAAAAAACATATGGAAATCGTGGTGAAACACCAATTCACAAAAAAAGACTCTTACTTTTATTTCCCATTTGCGGCATCATCTAACCATGGAAAAAATAAACGGTTGATTCCGGCAATTTTTTAAAATGGCGCTTACAGATTTAAAGACGCATGACATAATAAAATGTTGCATGCCGTTTACAGGATTGGTTGAAAGTTGGCAAGGAATCATACTTTCTTTGATATCCCTGTAATCAAAGACAAAACGATGAAAAAGGAATAACTTTCTTAAAAATTGGGGGAGTCTTTGAATGAGTATATTAAGAGCTGCTCTTTTGAATCGTTTAAGCAATAATTTCATCCTTGAGGTTTGTTTATTTCATTTAAATCATGCATCTGGTTATTGCCGCAGGTTAATTGGATGAATACCGGGTATGTAATTAATGGATGGGAAAAATATTTATTCTTAATTGCGGACAAAGAGAGTATGTGTCTACAACTAACTATTCTATATAATAAATTCATATGAATCTATAAGTTTCTCAGTTTGTTTTTTGAAAATAATCGTACTTTTGGTGATAGAAATGTTAAACAGACAACAAATTCTTGGTTTATGCCTGCTGATAGCCTTTGTTTGCGCCATATTGCCATCCGCTCAGAGCCAGCAGGTGGTGAACAGCCGGAAAACGGATCAGGAATGGATTGTAAAATGGCGTACCAAAACCCCGGCATTATTTTGGCAGCAAGCAGAGCCGATTGAGCATGACACGGAAGGCATCTATCTTGTGCGACTTCGGCAAGAAATTGATGAAGAAGAATGGGTACAAAGATGGAAAGCACACCCCGGAGTTGAGTATCTGCAGCCAAATGCCCGTTATGATGTCGGGAATCATTTTACTGGCCACGGGATGCGATTCGAATACAACAAATTTTACTACTTGTACAAAACCGGATTTCCTCAAGCCTGGGATTTTTTTAAACGCAAGACTGACCAAAAAAAATTAAAACCCGTTACAGTGGCAGTCGTGGATACAGGAGTGGACCTGAATCATCCTGATTTGGCCCCTTTTTTGGAAAAAGGGGTGAACATTAAAGATCCCAAAGCACCGCCAGAAGATCATTTTGGTCACGGAACAAAAGTGGCTGGAGTGATTGCCGCAACATGGGGGGCAAGAAACGGTCCGGTAGTAGGATCAGGGAAAATCATGCCGGTCAAAGTGATGGAAAATGGTAAGGACGGGGAAGTTTTTTATACCGTCAAGGGGATTCGTGAGGCAATTCGGCGCAAGGCGGATATTATTGTTTTGGCGCAAGGAAGTTGGGCTCACTCAAGAATGATGGAAGAAGCTGTTTCGGAGGCGGAAGAATTTGGTGTGCTGGTGGTTGCCGCGGGCGGAAATGCTGACTTTGACTTGAATCGGCAGCAGCCGTTTGACAGCCCTTTGTATTATCCTGCCGCTTTTCCTTCCGTCCTCTCGGTAGGGGCAGTTGACACGGAGGGAAACCATCTGTCTATTTCCAATACAGGTCCCGGTTTAGACCTGACGGCACCTGGAGACATGATTTATACTGCAACAATGAATGGCGGCTATTCCTTTGATTCAGGAACTTCTTTTGCCGCTCCGCAGGCAGCGGGGGCCGCTGCCTTGATCTGGCAACTTCATCCGGAATATTCAGTCCGGGAACTCCGTATGCTGCTCTGCCAGACAGCTTCCAAGGGGGATCGTTATCCTGAATGGGATGAAAAAACAGGATTTGGAATTCTGAATGCATATCGTGCGATGTGGTCAGGATTAAACCGGGATCCAGGTGAACCGAATAATTCCAGGCAGGAAGCCGAACCTTTTTCACTTTTGCAAGAAATGAGTTTGATGCTGACCAAAGGAGATGAAGATTGGTATGTCCTGAATCTGGAGCAGGCAGGCAAATTGCAAATTGAACTGGAACAGAGCGAAAAAAGGGAGAATATTCAGCTGTTCCTTCATCATTCGCCTGCAAACCAGACCCAAACCTATTCCCTTTCCCCCCGGGCAGGAAATAGCCGTATTGTAACTAATGTTCCAAAGGGCAAGATTTATCTGCGATGGTCCTTACCCAAAAAAAATGATAACCGGGTCAAGCTGCATTTTCATGTTGGCTTTTCTCCGGCAGAAGATAAATATGAAAAAAATGATCTGCTTTCCCATGCGGCTTTATTGCCGGTAAAAGAGGGAGAGGCTGTTTATGAAGCAACCATTTCAAAACAGGGGGATATTGACTGGTACCAACTGGCATTGACTGAACCCGGTGATTTGCGCATTTCTGTTCAATCCCGTACGCCGCGCTTTGATCCTGTTGTTTTTAGAGTGCAAACTGATTCATGGGTAAAAATGCGGTATGATGAAAAAAACGAGGGAGGGTCGGAAACCCTTCGAATCAATGCTGAAGCTGGCCGGTTTTATTTTCGGGTTACTGATTATGCTGGCAATCCGATTGATCAGCCATACCAGATTGCCATTTCGTTTAAACAGAGAAATCCTTTCGCTTTTGAAGGTGATCAAATAAAACAGAAGCCATCTCAGGATCTTCTTTACTAATTGCGGCAGCACTATAAACTAGTTGTAATTCCTTAATGATTGGGTTATGCTATTGATGAATAAAAAAGGGGTTATTGAAAAAGGTATCGAGGATGAAAACAAAGCCTTTCCTCGAAGGAAAGGCTTTTTGTATTTGCAGTCTTTTTGGAAGTTAGGGGGAGAACAATGTCAGCAGGAAAACGCAGCCTTTTTACTTCTGAATCAGTAACGGTAGGCCATCCGGATAAAATTTGTGATCAAATTTCAGATGCAATTCTGGATGCTATTATAGAAAAAGATCCAAATGCACGTGTCGCCTGTGAAACTTCGGTAACAACAGGTTTGGTATTGGTATGTGGCGAAATCACTACCTCCTGTTATGTGGATATTCCAAAAATTGTCCGAAAAACCATTAAAGATATTGGCTATACACGAGCCAAATACGGTTTTGATGCCGAAACATGCGCCGTTCTTACATCGATTGACGAACAATCACCGGATATTGCAATGGGGGTTGATGAAGCCCTCGAAAAACGGGAAGGGGCAATGAGCGAAGTAGAAATCGAAGCGATTGGAGCAGGCGACCAGGGATTAATGTTCGGTTTTGCCTGCAATGAAACTGAAGAATTGATGCCGCTCCCGATTTCACTTGCACATAAGCTGGCCCGCCGCTTGCATAAAGTTCGGGTTAACGGGGCGCTGCCCTACCTTCGCCCGGATGGAAAAACACAAGTAACCGTGGAATATGAAGGAGATCGTCCGGTCAGGATTGATGCCATAGTTGTTTCAACACAACATGCGGAAAACATTCCTTTGGATCAGATTAAAAAAGATTTGTTGGAGCATGTTATTATGCCGATTGTTCCTCGAGATTTACTGGATGACCGTACCAAAATCTATATCAATCCTACAGGTCGTTTTGTCATTGGCGGCCCGCAAGGAGATGCCGGTTTGACAGGCCGCAAAATCATTGTAGACACATATGGCGGCTATGCTCGCCACGGCGGGGGAGCCTTTTCCGGAAAAGATCCCACAAAAGTGGACCGTTCCGCTGCGTACGCTGCACGTTATGTAGCCAAAAATATTGTGGCAGCCGGCCTGGCTGACAAATGCGAGGTACAACTTGCCTATGCGATCGGGGTGGCTCATCCGGTTTCCATTCGTGTAGAAACTTTCGGAACAGGTAAAGTGAGTGAAGATAAACTGGTTGAATTGGTAAAAAAACATTTTGATTTACGGCCGGCCGGTATTATCCGTCAACTGGATTTGCGCCGTCCGATTTATCGGCAGACAGCTGCATATGGGCATTTTGGACGGACAGATATCGACTTGCCCTGGGAACAGACCAATCTGGCAGATGCCCTGAGAAAAGAAGCCGATTTATAATTCAGGATGGAAGAAAGAGCCTGAGAATGACAGGCTCTTTCTTTTTGTCTTTATAAAAACATTTAACGGTTTACCTTTTTCTTGGAAATAAAAAAACGCTGAATTAACATAGTCGAATGTGTTATTGGAGGAATTTTGTCAAAAATGCTTAGCCAAATCGTTTATCACTTTATAAAATCAAAAAAAATTCATCTATATTCAATACACGTCTTATTTCATCTCCATTTTTTTCATGTTAAAATTCAAATATATACAGTTTTTGGGCGGAAGGGGGGACTCACTTGGGGAAGGATCAGTCAGAGCTGGGGAAAATGACAAAAAATTCAGATCCATCCTCTCCGATTCGGTTATTGATTGCAGATTCCGATCCCGGTTATCGGAATCGGATCAAATCGGCTTTAGAGATTGAAAATGATATCCTGATAGTTGGAGAAAGTTCAGAAGGCCATGAGGTCCCTTTAATTTGCGGAATGGTAAAACCGCATGTAGTGATGGCAAATTTATATCTTCAACGGGTTGATGGGGTGGAATTGACCTATCGTTTAAGCCAGATGATGCCGCAGGCCAAAGTACTCATTTTGTCTGACTGTGCTGATCCATATGTATTGGAAACCATCCGGCTGGGGGCGTCCGGTTTTTTATTAAGAGACACGCAAATTCAAACCGTGATTGAGACAATTCGTGTTCTCGCAAGTGGTGAAGTATATATTCATCCGGTTATGACAGGAATCATGGTTAATGAACTCAGAAGGCTGAGCCGGATGGAAGGGGCATTTTACTATCATTATGCAACCATTCCCCGTGTATCCTGGAAAGATGTTTTAACATACAGGGAAATGGAAGTTTTAAGATTGATGGCACAGGGAAAAAATAACCGAACGATTGGTGAACATCTTTATATTAGCGAAAAAACTGTCAAAAATCATGTGAGCAATATTCTTTACAAATTAAACGTGCAGGATCGAACCCAGGCGGTATTGCTTGCTATGAAGTATGGCTGGGTACAACTGATATAGCATGGATCACCGCAACAGTCACACTACCTCCCTTTTTACCATATGATAATTTTCAAGGAGGGCAGGTTATGGAACAGTGGGTTTTGTGGAGTGTCGTGTTGTATATTGCTCTCTTTTTAATCATCAAAAGTCTTTCGCGTTATTTTGGTCACTATTATCATAATAAAGCAGTTCATCTGGTGATTATTACCAAAAACAGCCAGCATGCTTTGGAGTGGATGATTCGTTCCTATTATGTCTGGAACGGTACGCAGGGAAAACCGGGCCAAATCACCTGCATTGATGCAGGTTCAAATGATGATACCCTGTTTATTTTAAAACGATTAAAACAACGATATCCTCGCCTGGATGTGGTCTGTATCAATGTGGAATCCGATGTGGATGAATCAATTTACCGCTGGCTTCAATCCCAGCAAAAAAATAACGAAAAGCTGATTGTTATGGATTTAAGGGAACCTGATTCATCAGAAGAAAAGGATTCAGAAGAAGGCTTGGCGTAAAACATCGGGTCCATTTGGCGGCCTGATTTTTTTTTGCAGGAGTGAAAAATGGATGATGATCTTTTATTACCGTCTGGAGGGTGAAAAGAAAGGGCGTTTAAGTTTGGATTTTGCAACAGATTTGTGGTATTGGAGAAAAAAGGGGCGGGGATTTGCCTGCGTAATACCGAATCGTTCCGTTAGAGAGGCATGGTCATACATACAGGGAAAAAGAGAGGATTTCAGGGTTCATTGGCCGAAGGAGCAGAAAGTGCTTGAGGAAACAACTGTCTGCCGCTTGATGGAAAAGGCGAAAGTTTTATTCACATTCCTTGCCGGAAGAGGGTTATTGTGGCAGGAAGTTGTTAAGTGGGTGGAGAAACACCAATTGGAAGTAAATTCCAAAGAACTGCGAAGAGTTTTGCAAATTCTTCTGCTACAAGGAAAATGTGAACTGAAGCCGGGAGTTGTTCAGCATGGTTCAGTCCGCAATTGGCGGTGTGAGCGATGTCTCTATCAGGGGAACGAGATCAAACTGGTGTCTTGCTCGTCATGCGGAGGAGAGTGTGCTGTCTGCGAACACTGCATCTTGATGGGGCGTTCCCGGGCCTGTACGCCATTCTTTTTATTCATGCCTGTTCAGGAGAGGGTTAAAGCGGACGTTACCCGATCATTGCCGTTCTCCCTTACAGAAAGCCAGGAACATGCGGTGCTGGAAATAGAAAGGAAACTGGACAAGCACAAAAAGCAAATATTGGTGTGGGCAGTTACCGGAGCAGGGAAAACGGAAATAATGCTTCCGATTGTGAAAAAAAGGCTGGAGAAGGGAAAAAGGGTATTATGGGCAACTCCGCGCAAAGACGTGGTATTGGAGTTGTTTCCCCGTTTAAAGGAAGCGCTTGAAGAGTATCCGTTGATTGCGCTGTATGGGGGATCAAGCCATCGTTTTTCTTCGTCTCCGTTTGTCCTTGCTACTTGTCACCAGGTCAGGCGGTTTTATCATTTTTTTGATTTGCTGATCATTGATGAAGTGGATGCCTTTCCGCTATATGGAGATGCCGGCTTGGAAGCAGGGCTTAATCGCGCTCTTTCGGCTGAAGGGCAGCAAATTCTGTTAACCGCAACGCCACCCGGTGATTGGCAGCATTTGGCCAAGAAAGGGAAGTTGCCGACTGTTATTTTGCCAGTTCGGTACCATGGAAATCCGCTCCCGCTGCCGCGCCTGTTTCGGGAAAGGAAATTGTGGAGTAAATTGTATCAAAAAAAGAATATCCCTGTACTGAACCGGTTTTTGCAGCAACTGGATCATCATCAGGGCCAGGCATTGATTTTCGTCCCCAGAATACAGGATATTCGGCTGCTGCTCTCGTGGTTTCAGAAACAGTTGCCCCATCACTTTCAAAAAGCAAAAGGTATCTTTTCCCGTCACCCGTTGCGTGAAAAAATCATGCAGGAATTTCGGGAAGGAAAATGGAGGGTTTTGGTGACAACTACAATCCTGGAACGGGGGATTACCGTACCCGGCTGCCATGTGCTCGTTGTCGGGTCTGACCATCCCGTGTTTGACGAGACAACGTTAATCCAGATTGCAGGCCGTGTCGGGAGAAGTGCGAATTATCAAAAAGGGGAGGTCTGGTTTCTTGCTGAGGAAAAGACAGATGTACAGCAGCAAACACAAAAAAAGATAAAGAAGCTAAATGATTTTGCGCTAAAAGAAGGATTTAGACAAAAAGGAGCGTATATCTGAGATGAAGTGGTGGTCTTCTCTCTTTCCGGCATTTCACGGTTGCTGGTTTTGCTCTTCCCCCATGCAGGGAATTGTGATGGCATCAGTGCTTGATCACGTTTGCCAGGTTTGTCTGGAGCAAGTGACCACGCTTGGGGAAACCATTTGCCCAATTTGTGGCCGCTTTATGTCAGGAAACAGCGGCATGATCTGTTTGGACTGTAAACGTATAAACCCATGTGAAAGGGTGGTCAATCGAAGCGCAGTCGTGTATACTGAACTGGTCAAAGAATGGGTACAAACCTTTAAATATTGCGGCAAAGAAAGCTTGGCCTTTCCAATGGGAAATTGGATGACAGAAGTGGTAAAAAAGCATTATCAGGGAAAAGGAATTTCGCTGATTACCTATGTTCCAATGCATGGAGAGCGGCAAAATCAGCGTGGCTTCAACCAGGCTGAACGCCTGGCAACAGTGATCGGAAAGAACATGTGGCTCCCGGTTCGGCCCTTGTTGCAAAGAGAGAAGGCAACTGCTCCACAAAGCAAACGTACCCGTCAGGAAAGGCTGTCGTCTGTGGATAATGCTTTTACGTTTGTGAAAGGGGTGTCAGACAGGGTACGCAGAGAGACTCTGCTGCTTGTGGATGACGTTTATACTACGGGCGCCACCATCAGAGCTTGCGTTAAAATCTTGCGGGAAAAGGGTTTCAGCCAGGTTTATGCAGTAACGTTTGCCAGGTAAGTATAGAATTGAGAAAAGTGGTCAAAACCTGTAAATAAGGTATTTTAAAGCTAGTAAGGAGAGTTGAAAGATGAACAAAACCGAATTGATAGAGAAAGTAGCTGAAAGGACAGGCAAAACAAAAAAAGAAGCTGGAATGGTGATCGACAGCGTTTTGAAAACCATTTCTGAAGCTCTAAAAGAAGGAGACAAGGTGACTCTGATCGGATTTGGCAATTTTGAAGTACGCGAGTATGCTGCCCGAAAAGGCCGCAATCCGCAAACCGGAGAAGAAATGCACATTGATGCAAGAAAGGCTCCTGCTTTTAAACCAGGAAAGCATTTAAAAGATCTGATCAATGAATAAATAACATTTATATTCACCGACAATCAATCACTTATAACCATTTAAATGGTTATAAGTGTTTTTTTTATGTTATTTAGAAAAAATTGTTTGTGAATAAATAATAACTTTTGATTGAATAAATATGCAATAGATATTATAATAATCAAATCAAAAAGCAAAGATATATTGTTATTTTCCCTTTAAAAGATGTAATTATGTTAAGGAGAGGATGGGAAATGAAAAAACGGTTATGCATGATTATACTGTTGGCGGTTGCCATGCTTGCAGTTATTACGGGATGCAGCAGTCAAAAATCCGATGATCAAGTTGTCAATGCGGGAACAAATGCGGAGTTTCCGCCATTTGAAAAAATGGAAGGGAGCGGGGAAATTACAGGATTTGACGCCGAACTGATTCAAGCAATTACCCAGGCGGAAAATTTGCAACTGGATTTTAAACATTATGGATGGGATAACATGCTGAACGCGGTTGCTCACGGCCAGATTGATGCGGGCATCGCAGCGGTTACCATAACTGATGAGCGCAAGAAAATGTATGATTTTACAGCACCTTATTTTGAGGCGAAACAAGTTGTTTTAGTGCCAAAATCATCTCCGGTTCAGTCCTTGCAAGATTTGAAAGGAAAAAATATTGGCGTGCAATCGGCAACAACCGGTGAAAAAGTGGTTCAACAAGCATTTGGAAAAACATATCCGGGTTTGAAAAGATATGATGTTGTTTCTTCTGCAATCGATGATTTGAAATGGAACCGGCTGGATGCGGTGGTTGTGGATGAAGCTGTGAATAAGGAATATATCAAACAATTAGGGGAAGAAAAATACAAAACCATCGAGGATCCTTCTATTCCCAAAGAATACTACGGGATTATCGTCAAAAAAGGTAATAATGAATTATTAAACAGGTTAAATGCGGGATTGAAAAAAATCCGGGAAAACGGAACATATGACAAAATATACAACAAATATTTTGGGGAAAACTGACCTTTCTGTGGATAACTTGGTTAATATCCTTGGGAAAACCAGTGGATAGCATTTTATATTTATCCTGTGGATAATGTGGATAAGTATGTGAATAACTATTGAATGCGGAGAGGAAGACTGTGGATAATGATGGATTGGGATTGGTCAGTCATTATTGAATATAAAGATTTATTTATACGGGGATTGCTTGTTACCATCGAACTGACCGTTGTCGCATTAGCGGTTGGCATGGTGATCGGGATTGCCCTGGGATTGATGAAAATTTCGCGGAACAAATGGCTTATTGTCCCGGCTAAATTATATATAGATCTCTTTCGCGGTACACCGCTTTTTTTGCAAATTTTGTTTTTCCACTTTGCAGTGTTGCCCACATTGACAGAGATGTTTGGGCTGGAGGCTCCTGATGCGATGATATCCAGTTTTGTGGCGTTATCTCTGAATTCAGGAGCATATATCGCTGAGATATTTCGAGGGGGAATTCAATCTGTGGATAAAGGGCAAATGGAAGCGGCACGTTCGCTGGGCATGACTTATCCACAAGCGATGCGTTATGTCGTGTTGCCCCAGGCCTTTAAACAAATGTTGCCGCCTTTGGGCAATGAATTTATTACCCTTTTGAAAGACTCATCCTTGGTCACCGTTATTGCGGTAAATGATATTACGTATGCCGCCTTTGTGACGGCGAAAAATACTTTTGTCCGGTGGGCTCCATATGTTACGGCAGGAATAATGTATCTGGTTTTAACGACTATTCTTTCACAGATGTTTTCTTACCTGGAAAAACAGTTCCGCACGAACAAGTACTGAAATTAAAAACAAGTATTTATCGACGAAGGATGGGGTGTATGATTCAAGTAAAAAAACTTAATAAATATTTTGGACGGCAACATGTTTTAAAAGATATTGATTTGGAGATAACAGAAAAAGAAGTTGTTTGTGTGATTGGTCCAAGCGGTTCAGGCAAAAGTACCTTTTTGCGTTGTTTGAACCTGCTGGAATCGGTCACTTCGGGTAAGGTGGTGGTAAATGGTCTTGATCTGGCTGATCCGGAAACAAACGTGAACCGGGTACGGACCGATGTGGGTATGGTCTTCCAGCAATTTGAGCTGTTTCCCCATAAAAAGGTGATTGAGAATATCACCCTGGCTCCGATACGGGTGCGCAAAATTGCAAAAGCAGAAGCGGAGAAAAAAGCAAACGAACTGTTGGCCAAAGTCGGATTAAAGGAGAAGGCGGAGAGCTATCCCTCTGAACTGTCCGGCGGGCAAAAGCAACGGGTGGCAATTGCCAGGGCGTTAGCAATGGAACCGTCGCTTATGCTGTTTGATGAACCCACTTCTGCACTTGATCCGGAAATGGTAAAAGAAGTGCTTGCAGTAATGAAGCAATTGGCACAGGAAGGCATGACGATGGTTGTTGTCACCCATGAGATGGGATTTGCCAGGGAAGTAAGTGATTGGGTTGTATTTATGGATCAAGGCATGATTATTGAAACAGGAACTCCGGAACAAATTTTTTCGAATCCGCAACATGAGCGATTGAAAACTTTTCTTAGCAAGGTTTTATGATGTTGATGTAGTAATCTTGACAATATTTTTAGATTAACGATATAATTAAATGGCGTAAGATGTATTCTTGTGCAATCTGATTGAAGAAGGGATGTTATTCCATGCAAGGCAAAGTCAAGTGGTTCAACGCGGAAAAAGGTTATGGTTTTATTGAGCGTGAAGGTGGAGACGATGTTTTCGTTCATTACTCCGCAATTGAAATGGATGGTTTTAAGACTCTGGAAGAAGGCCAATTGGTTGAATTTGAGATTGTTGAGGGTTCGCGTGGACCACAGGCTGCAAATGTTGTCAAATTAGGTTAACCTAACACTATAAAAATGAAAACAAGCTCCCTCGAGCCGTAGCTCCGGGGAGCTTTTAGTTTTGCTTGTCAGGATGGAGAATCGGCGAAAATTGATTAATGAGCACGCAGAGTGAAATGGGGAGCTGTTTAAGAAAGTGTTGTGGGAGCAAAACGGAGTTTTCAAATCGCCTCCCTGTATATATTCTATTGATAATTTGTTAAACATTTTTTATATTTTCCTTGTATTTCCTTATAGAAACTGTAAAAAATTAATAAGAGGAATTTCTTTGATTTGAGGGAATAAGTAGAGTATAAAGCGGAAGGAGGATTTTCCTATGAATTGTGTCATCCGTGGTCACAACTTACAGGTAACAGATGCATTGCGAGACTTTATCGAACGTAAGTTGAGCAAGCTGGAAAGATACTTTGACAATTCCGCTAAAGTTGAAGCATATGTCTCTCTTAATGTCCTGAAAGACGGACATAAAGTAGAAGTAACCATTCCTTTTCCGGGGCTTCTTGTCAGGGCAGAAGAATTGAGTGAAGACATGTATGCATCTGTTGACCTGGTCGTGGAAAAATTGGAGAGACAGATTCGCAAGTATAAAACCAGAGTGAATCGGCGATCTCGCCAGGATGCAGGATTACGCAACAAACTTAAGGAAAACGCTTCCAACAAGAATATTCCCGTGGCGACACTGGACGAAGAAGATGATTCCAATTATAAAATTGTAAGGACAAAACGATTTAACCTGAAACCAATGGATACGGAAGAAGCCATCTTGCAAATGGAACTTCTGGGTCACAACTTTTTCGTTTTTACCAATGCCGTCACGGATCAAGTAAATGTAATTTACCGCCGGAAAGACGGGAAAGTGGGATTGATCGAACCGGAATAAAACCTGGGGAAAAAGCCCCTGTGACGAGAGATTGATGCAATGGCATAACATCTTTTGAAAAAGTGCCTTCGGGCACTTTTTTTTACATTGAATTGGGTGAATACTATGTTAAAGATCAAAACATAAAAGAACTGTATAACCTGATTCCAGAAGACCATCTTCTGGAAAAATCAACAAAGCCGTTGATTTTAGCTTTATCCATGGTTCAGTTAAAGAATCTTGTGATGTGTGTCATGGATGCCCTGCTAATGATCCCGAAGTGTTGTTTCGACTTTTTTCCTATAAAATCTATATCAGTTATCAGATTGACAAGTGATCACAGACTGTCAAGTAAACCTGGCATATAAATGGTTTTTTGGAATTCAATCCTGAAGACCCTCTTCCTGACCTTTCCCAACTCTTCCGGTTTCGGCGAAACCGACTTGGGTAACTGGTCTTGTACGAGTGCTTGCTCATGTTGACCGCAAATGTGGTCAATGTCAAAAAATGATGCAACTTCTGACAAGGAAGAAGCAGTTCCTTTGTATGATCAGGAACTGCTTCTTTTATATGAGTCGTTTTGATTCCAGAAATTGAAGAATGATCATATTTTGTAATCTTTATGCATCAGCCGGTCCGGGGGCTTTCTGTTGTTTTGATGAAGATATTGAACTTGGTCAAAGCTGTGTTATGATAGCTTCATATCCTGTTCATCTCCCAATTTGTGATTTCATTCAAGCAGGGGGTTTAAAAATGAAAGTATTAACCGTGGTAGGAGCAAGACCGCAATTTATTAAAGCAGCACCTGTATCTCGGGAGATTCGCCGTCAGGCTGATGAGGTTCTGGTACATACCGGTCAACATTATGATAAATCGATGTCCGATGTGTTTTTTGAGGAACTGCATATTCCTGTTCCCGAATACAATTTACATGTCGGTTCCAAATCGCATGGCAAGCAAACCGGTGAAATGTTAAGCAAACTGGAAGATGTCATTCTTTCAGAAAAACCGGATTGTGTGTTGGTATACGGAGATACCAACTCAACCCTGGCCGGATCGCTTGCTGCGTCAAAACTGCATATCCCGGTTGCCCATGTGGAAGCTGGTCTCAGGAGTTTTAACAGACGGATGCCTGAAGAAATCAATCGCGTTCTCACGGATCATGTGTCAAAATGGCTGTTTTGCCCTACGGAAACGGCCATCGCGCATCTTGAAACAGAAGGAATCAAAAAAGGTGTACATTTGGTCGGGGATGTCATGCTGGATGCTGTTTTATATAACAAATGTCTGGCAGAAGAAAAAGCGACCACCCTTAAGGATTTGGGGCTTCATGCGGGCAACTACATGCTGATTACCTTGCATCGCGCTGAAAATACCGATGATCCTGTCAGACTGCGTCAAATCACAGAAGCGATCAATCAGTTGCCAATATCCGCAATTCTGCCTCTCCATCCAAGAACGCGGAGGAAAATGGAACAATACGGGCTAACCATCGATAATGATCTTGTTCAATGCGTTGAACCTGTGGGTTATCTGGATATGTTGCAATTGGAGGTAAACGCGAAGAAAATTTTAACGGATTCCGGCGGTGTCCAAAAAGAAGCATTTTTCGCACAGGTACCATGCATTACCATGCGTGACGAAACGGAATGGACAGAAACTGTGGAACTGGGAACAAATGTACTGGCAGGAGCCGATACCGGAAAAATTCTGGAAGCGGTGGAAACATTTGAAGTGGACTTTTCCAAAGTTGAACCCGTTTTTGGAGATGGGCATGCCTCGAAAAAAATTGTTGAGCAGATTATCCGGGATCTGGTTTTGGAAGGAAGAAAGTAGAAATCATTATTCGGGTTTGTTAGCTCAGCAACCGAACAAAGATAACATTTTACTTTGTTTTGATGGCGTTTGTATATACAGTAAAACAGAAACAACAAGGCGCCGGTCATTAATAACTGTTGCCTGTATTTTTATTTGGATAAAAGTAAACGATTTTTTAAGCTGACGTATTATTTATGCCGGGTAAATGACGGTTATCGGTTCCTGTCCGTAAATGCCGTCAAATAGCAGAATTTCGGGAATACATTTTTAAAAAGAGGTATTGTGCCGGTATAAAACGAGTGTTCAAGTTTTGGCTGTCTGATGAACAGTTATTTTTACTTGTAGACATCAGGAATCTTCCGACACTTTGTCAAACAGACCCAAGCCAGTTTTTTATAAAAAACTGGCTTGTTTTTATGTCATGTTCCAATCGTGACTATTTTTTAAAAGGGATACCCAACCAAGGGCAATTATGTTACATTGACCATAGTTTATTTTTATGTTTCTGTAACAAAGTGACATTTATGTTACAAAAGGAATTTTTTTCCTTTTCAAAAACATTATGAATGATGAATAGCAAGATAAAATGATTAATGAAGCATCAGACAAGGAAGTGAGTATATTGCGGATATGGTTAGCCAATCATTATGCGGTTCCGCCAAATATTGCAGGAATTACTCGACACTATGAACTGGCAAAAGAGTGGGCAGCGGAAGAAGAGACCGAGGTAACCCTGTTTTTATCCAAATTTGTGCATCCCCGTCGTACATTCATTACGCAGGAAGAGAAGCAAAGTCTTGAAAAAATTAAAGGATTAAAGTTGTCCTGGCTATGGTCTTTTCCACATAAAACCAATAACTATAAAAGAATTATCAATATGGGGAGTTTTGCCGCCATTTTGTTTCTGGCAGGTCTCTTTAAAAAGAGACCGGATATTTTGGTTGCTTCTTCTCCCCATTTGTTTACAGCATTTGCCGGATGGATGCTGGCCACGGTCAAAGGTTGCCCCTTTGTGTTAGAGGTGCGTGATTTATGGCCGGATTCATTGATCAAAATGGGCGGTTTGAAAAACAAGCGGGTAGTCCAAATCCTTACATGGATGGAATCGTTTTTATATAAAAAAGCAGATAAAATTATTGTTTTGACAGAGCATCAGCGAAAGTTTATTGCCAATAAAGGGATTGATATTGGGAAGATTGAACTGATTCCAAACGGGATTGTGGTAAACTCCTGGCGGCAGGATCTTTCAAAACGCGCTGAATTCCGCCGTAAAATGGGAGTCATGGAGGATCAGTTTGTTGCCATTTATACGGGAGCACATGGTCCGGCCAATGCTTTAGAATATGTGGTGAAAGCAGGGCGTTATTTAAAACCGGATGAGGCGATTGTGTTGATCGGGGATGGTCCGGAAAAGGAAAAATTGCTTCAAATCAAGCAGAAAGAAGGACTGGACAACATTCATTTGTTGGATCCCGTTCCCAAAGCGGAAATTTTTGATTATACCCATGCGGCGGATTGCGGTATTATTTCTTTGGCTGATAATGAAGTTTTTCGCGGTGCCCGCCCCAATAAACTGTTTGATTACATGTTTGTAGGCCTGCCGATCGTGACTACAGTAGACGGAGAAGTGCGTGAAATTGTGGAGACCAATAAAGTCGGTTTGTTTGCCGGTGCGGAAAATCCCGAAGGCCTGGCACGGGCAATAAAGCAGGTTCATTGCCTGAGTGACGGGGAACGCCAGGCAATCAGGGAAAAAGGAAGGGATTATATTGATCGGGAAGGAGACCGCATAAAGCTTGCTCGCCATTTTTATGGCATCCTGAAAGAGTTGGCCAAGCGGTAAACATTGCAGATACAATCGATCGACTGGCCTTGAGTCGCTTTTATTCGTAAACCCGTCGAAGCCAAAGTGAAAATGAAGATGAAATTTGTTAAACTATAAAATATAAATTTTGGAACAGACTTCGGCAGGAAAAGTATTTTTTTATATAAATCAGCTCAAGGTGGGAGATGATGAAGGTGTTGAAAACCCTTCGCAAACTGTTGGACAGCCAGGAAAGGCAGATAAAAAAGTTTTTTGGCATGGCTGATCAGATTGACAGATTGGAACCTGATATTCAAGCGTTGTCAGATGCTGAACTTAAACAGAAAACGGAAGAATTTAAAGAGCGTTTGGAAAATGGAGAACAGCTTGATGACCTGATGATAGAGGCTTTTGCCGTTGTTCGTGAAGCAGCCCGGCGCGTATTGAAGATGCGCCATTTCCGTGTGCAACTGGTTGGGGGAATGATTCTCCACCAAGGGGATATTGCCGAGATGAAAACCGGGGAAGGGAAAACTCTGGTTGCAACTCTTCCCGCCTATCTGAACGCATTGACTGGAAAAGGCGTCCATATTATCACAGTGAATGATTACCTGGCAAGACGTGACCGTGAGTGGATGGGGAAGGTATTCGAGTTTCTTGGCCTTACAGTTGGGTTGAACCTGGCTCAAATGACTTCGGAAGACAAGAGGGCGGCATATCAGGCGGATATTACGTTCGGTACAAATAACGAATTCGGCTTTGACTATCTCAGGGACAATATGAAGATGTATCCGGAACAGTTAACCCAGCGGGAACTTCACTATGCCATTATTGACGAAGTGGACAGTATCCTGATCGATGAGGCCAGAACGCCTCTGATTATCAGCGGTCAGGCCAATAAGGCGACTGATCTTTACTATACGGCTGATAAAGTGGTGCGCCGTTTAAAACGGGAAGAAGACTTTACGGTAGATATTAAAACCAAACAGGTAACCTTGACGGAAGATGGCGTGAAGAAAGTTGAAAGGTTCCTGGGAATCGATAATTTGTACGATATGAAAAATATCACGCTGAATCACCACGTCCAGCAGGCGTTAAAAGCATATGTGCTGATGAAACGGGATGAAGATTATGTGGTGAATGAAGATGGTGTTGTGATCGTCGATGAATTTACAGGCCGGCTAATGTACGGAAGGCGATACAGCGACGGTCTCCACCAGGCAATTGAAGCAAAAGAAGGATTGCAAGTTCAGAGGGAAAGCATGACACTTGCGACGATTACACTGCAAAACTATTTCCGGATGTACCAGAAATTGTCAGGGATGACGGGTACAGCAAAAACAGAAGAAGAAGAATTTCGCAAAATCTACAATATGGATGTTTTGCAGGTACCTACCAATCGCCCGATGATCCGCGAGGACTATTCGGATGTATTGTACAAAACGGAAGATGTCAAATTTAAGGCAGTTGTTGACGAGATTGAAGAATACCATAAAAAGGGGCAGCCTGTGTTGGTGGGAACGGTATCGATTGAAAAGTCGGAGCGTTTGTCCCGTATGCTGAAACGAAAAGGGATTGCCCACCAGGTGCTTAACGCCAAAAACCATGAACGGGAAGCTGAGATCATCGCCCAGGCCGGACAAAGAGCAGCTGTAACCATTGCGACCAATATGGCCGGACGCGGTACGGACATTGTTTTAGGCGAAGGCGTTGCTCAATTGGGCGGTCTGCATGTTGTTGGAACCGAACGACATGAAAGCCGCCGGATTGACAACCAGTTGCGTGGCCGTTCCGGACGGCAGGGAGATCCTGGTTCCTCCCGATTTTTCCTTTCTCTGAAGGATGATTTAATGCGCCGTTTCGGGGCGGAAAATATGGAGGGAATGCTAAACCGCCTGCCGGATGATGAACCGATCCGGGGCAAACTTTTTACCAAAGCGGTAGCCAATGCGCAGCGCAAGGTGGAAGCGAACAACTTTGATGCCCGCCGCTGGGTATTGCAATATGACGACGTATTGAATCAACAACGGGATATTATTTATAAACAGCGGCGTGAAGTATTGACCAGCCGTGATCTTGGGAATGTGGTACTGGGCATGGCCAAATCGACGATTGAAAATGTGGTTCAGGTCCATACCTCGGAAGAACTGGATGAAGACTGGAATTTGGAGGCGATTATCGACTTCATCGATTCCAATCTGCTTCCGGAAGAACGGATATATGAAGAAGATCTGGAGAATCTGGAACCGGAAGAGATGATTTCCTATATTTATGAAGAAGTTGTAAAATATCTCAATGAGCGCAAACAGGAAATGGGCGAAGAACGACTGAACGAATTTTCCAAAGTGGTCATCTTGCGAACCGTGGATCGCAAATGGATGGATCACATTGATGCTATGGAGCAATTGCGCCAGGGGATCCATTTGCGGGCATATGGACAGGATAACCCGCTTCGTGCTTATCAATTTGAAGGTTTTGCCATGTTTGAGACCATGGTAAAGGAAATTCAGGAAGAAGTTATCAAGTATGTAATGAAATCTGTAATTGATGAGGGAGAAGAAATCGAACGTGAAGAAGTAGCTGTGAACGCTACTCCTGTATCGGGCGGTGCGGAGCAAAATGAACAAGCGAAAAAGAAACCTGTCCGGCGGGTAGAGAAAGTTGGACGGAATGATCCATGTCCTTGCGGCAGCGGAAAGAAATACAAAAACTGCTGTCTCAAAAAGGAAAAATCGGCTTCTGTACAAGGGTAGTCCCATTTTATTTTAAAAAATACGATTTTGAGGTGATGATTATGGACATCAGTGAAATAAAACAGGGTTTGGAAAATACAGCCAGAAAGCTGGCGGATATCAGGGGGTCTCTTTGACCTCGATCAGAAAAAGCAACGATTGAACCAGTTGGAAGGAAGCATGACTTCTCCTGATTTCTGGAATGACCAGGAAGCAGCACAAAAAGTAATCGCCGAGATGAAACATCTTAAAGAACTGACCGAAAAGATGGCTCAGTTGGAAGAAATGTACGAAGAGAAACAATTGATGCTGGAATTGCTGATCGAAGAAGGGGAAGAACCCTCTTTGCAGAATGAATTGAGTAGCGGGATCCGTTCATTAAAGAAAGAGATAGATGGCTTTGAGCTGACCGTAATGCTTAGTGGAACGTATGACCGCAATTCTGCCATTTTGGAACTGCATCCGGGTGCGGGAGGGACGGAATCACAAGACTGGGCAGAAATGTTGCTTCGCATGTATACCCGTTGGTCGGAAGACAATGGATATAAAGTGGAAACATTGGATTATCTGCCAGGAGATGAAGCGGGGGTTAAAAGTGTTACCCTGCTGATCAAGGGTGTGAATGCATACGGGTTTTTAAAAGCAGAAAAAGGAGTTCACCGCCTCGTGCGGATATCTCCCTTCGACGCTTCTGGACGGCGTCATACTTCGTTTGTTTCTGTCAATGTCATGCCGGAAATTGACAATGATGTGGAAATCGATATACGCACCGAGGAGCTCAAGATTGACACTTACCGTTCCAGCGGAGCCGGCGGCCAACACGTAAATACAACCGACTCTGCTGTCCGGATTACTCATACTCCAACCGGAATTGTGGTTACATGTCAATCGGAACGATCACAAATCAAAAATCGGGATCGAGCCATGAAAATTTTAAAAGCCCGTCTGTATGAACGGCAACAGGAAGAACAACAAAAAAAATTGCAGGCAATCCAGGGGGAACAAACGGAAATTGGCTGGGGAAACCAAATCCGTTCTTATGTTTTCCACCCTTACAGCATGGTGAAAGATCACCGCACAAATGTAGAAACAGGCAATGTGCAGGCGGTAATGGATGGAGAAATCAAACCATTTATTGAAGCGTATCTTCGTATGCAGTTAAACAAAAACAGCCAATAACGAATAGAAAGAGCCTTGAAATTGGAAAAGCGATTTTTAGTGAACTGTTTGGAATTTGCCGGTGAAGGCAGAATCTTTCCTGAAAATCGCTACAATTTTTTTCTGTGGCAATTAGCAGATGAATAAATTCCAGGAGACCTGTCACAAATACCCTATTATTTCTTGAAATAATTCCAAATGACAAAAACAAGATTCCCGGGGAGGGACTGAAATGTCTGACTGGAAGCACCTTAGGGTTGAAAAAGAAGATAACTGGGTGACCTTGACGATTTCCCGCCCAAAAGTTTTAAATGCACTTAACCAGGAACTCTTGAATGAACTTGAACAGGTTATTCAATGGATTGAAGGCACAGAAGAAATTCGTGCATTAATCGTGACCGGGGCTGGTGAAAAAGCCTTTGTTGCGGGAGCTGACATCGCTGAATTACGTCAGATTTCCAATCCTGGCAAAGCTGAACACAAAGCAAAACGGGGGCAGGCTTTGTTCTGCCGGATTGAAGAATTGAACAAACCGGTTATTATGGCGGTAAATGGTTTTGCTTTGGGGGGAGGTTTGGAATTGGCCATGTGCGGGGATATAATACTAGCATCGGAGAATGCCCGATTTGGGCTGCCTGAGGTGAATCTGGGGGTTATTCCGGGTTACGGAGGGACACAGCGTTTGGCCCGCCTTATCGGGAAACAGACTGCAAAGTACCTTTGTATGACCGGGGAATTGATCTCTGCCGGAGATGCTAAACGTTTAGGTTTGATACATAAAGTTCTTTCTCCTAAACAATTATTGCCTGAAGCGAAAGAATTGGCTAAACTATTGGTGAAAAAACCGCCGCTTGCGCTTGCTTATGCCAAACAGGCAATCAATCAGGGAACAGAGGTAGATCTGGACACAGGTTTGAACTTGGAAGCAGCTTACTTTGGTTTAACATTTGCAACGGCTGATCATATTGAAGGAATTGATGCTTTTCTTGAGAAAAGAGAGCCCCTGTTTAAAGGCGAATAGTCGTTTGCGGGCCGGCAAAAAGCCGGCCTTCCTCATCAGGCACGTGGGTCGAGGAGAAAAGAGGAGGTCGTTTTTTAATGGGTTTCATAATGGAGAATCCGGTACTATGGGGAATTATATTTGTTGTATTGCTAATTACAATTATTGTCGTTACTAGTATTGTTGTAAGTAAACATCGTAAAAAAGAAGTGGAAGAGATCGAAAAAATGTTTCCGTCAGGGAACATGACCAGTGAAGATATAAAAGTCTCAGTTGAACGGGTTCGGCGTGCCACGAAGGAAAGAGAACATAAAAAAAAGCGTATTCACAGGGAACGACCGCGAGGAACTCATCCTGATGAAAACAAGGAGATTTTTCGGCGTGAGAAAGATACTGCTTCCAAACAGGATTCCGCTTCATCCAAAGAAAACAAGCCAAAAGAAGAAGCTGCTTCTGTAACAACTCAGGCAAAAACAACAAACAAAAGCAAACAAGCGGATTTGGATACAGTACCGGAGGAAGAGACCGAACAACCGTCAGCAAAAGAATTTTCCCGTAAATCCGGCAAAATATTAAAGTCGGACTTGTTAAGCACAACCAGGAACAGGCATAAACCAGAGGAAAAAGGAGATTATAAGAGATCGCGGGGGCACAGTTTGTTACAGCAAACGGTGGGCATAGAAAAAGAAGAAAAAAGTGAAGATCTGGCGGTAAAACAGAAAACACATAAATTTTCGCCAAAGCTTCAATCAGAACAAACAGGCAAGGAAATGCAGGAAAAGGAAGCGCAAGGAACCACGGATAAAGCGATAAGCCGGCGCTTGTTCAAACGCAGTTTGTTAAAACCGGATAAGGAGGCAACAAAAGATTCCGATAAACTGCCCAAAGCCAGTCTGATTGATACACATATGTTTTCCGGTCAGGAAGAAGAGAAACAAGATGAAACAGAGACAAATCTTCCTCCCCGCCAAAAACGGGTTAACAAGAAAAGCTTTTTCTCAAAAAGAAAATAGCAGGAGTGATTTTATGAAAAAAGCCGGATTGATTTTGTCTGTTTGCGGGGTTTTGCTGTTGGCAGGATGTTCTACGGGCGGGAATGATACCGGTAACCAAAACGAAACTTCCACTTCTCAAACAGAACCGAAGGAAGTTTACATGAGTAATTGTGCATCTTGTCACGGAGGAAATTTGCAGGGGGCGACGGGACCCGACTTGCAAAAGGTTGGTACTAAACTGGATAAAGACCAGATTTTGCAGATCCTGGAAAATGGACAGGGGAGTATGCCGGCCCAGTCTCACATTTCCGAGGACGAACGGGATCAACTGGCAACCTGGCTTTCAGAGAAAAAATAACGCAACGACAGAAAAGCACTCGGGATAGTACCGGGTGTTTTTTATATTGTTTGGCGTTTTTTGATGTTCCAACAATAAAATAAAAAATCATTATCGGCATAATAAAATAAAAAATAAATTAATCAATATTTTTTATTTAGTTTAAAATTTTTAAATATAATTAACATAAGAAGGTGTTGAATAAATATGATGTTATATGTATAATAATACGAAATTGATTATTTCAAAATTGAGGTGTGATACTTTGAAAGCAGCAGTAATCGGTTCAACAGGCTACGGTGGTATTGAATGTTTACGGATTCTGCAGGGTCATCCAGAGTTTGAAGAGATCTCCCTGGTATCCTCTTCCCAGGCCGGGAAGCCATTAAACAGCTCATTTCCACATGTTTCCCATATGGAAAAAGTATATTTGCCATTTGATGCGGAACAAATTTCAAAACAGACGGACTTTGTTTTTTTTGCTACTCCTCCCGGAATCAGTAGCCAATATGCACCGTTATTTTTGGAACAAGGAAAGATTGTAGTGGATCTGTCCGGGGATTTCCGTTTAAAAGATCCAGAAACATATGAAGATTGGTACCAAAAACCGGCTGCCGATCCGGCTTTTTTGCAACAGGCGGTTTATGGATTAAGCGAATGGTTCGGAGACGAAATTAAAACCGCTCAATTAATCAGTAATCCTGGTTGTTATCCAACGGCTACTTTGCTTGCTCTTTTGCCGCTTCTGAAAGAAAAGTGGATCAATCCGGCCAATGTAATTGTTGATGCAAAGTCAGGTGTAACCGGTGCAGGCCGAAAAGCACAACAATCGGCACTTTACAGTGAAGTTAATGAAAACTTGCGGCCTTACAGGATTGACCGTCATCAACATATTCCGGAAATTGAACAGATAGCAGGCAAATGTGCGGAAGCAGATGTGACAGTGCAGTTTACGCCTCATTTGGTTCCAATGAATCGGGGAATCCTGGTCACGATCTATGCAGAACCTTTGAATAAATATACAACAGAAGAAGCATTGCAGCTTTATCATGAAACATATGACTCCCACCCTTTTGTTCGTATTCTGCAGGGAGGACTGCCTGAAACCAAAGCTGTACAGGGAAGCAACTTCTGTGATATTGGCATAAATGTGGATGGACGCACAGGAAGAATTGTGGTTTTGGCAGCGATTGACAATTTGATGAAAGGGGCGGCGGGGCAAGCTGTACAAAATGCCAATATTCGCATGGGGTGTCCGGTGACAACCGGTTTAACCATTGCTCCGCTTTATCCTTAGAACGGAGGGAAAAACATGAAGAAAAAAACCGGTTTGAACCTGGAAGAAGAGGCTTTTCAGGTTTCCAAAAATCCATCCATCGCCTCACCAAAAGGATTTGGCGCAAAGGGAATTCATGCCGGGATCAAGGAGAATAAAAAGGATCTGGGATTGATTCATTGTGAGGTTCCGGCTTCAGTGGCAGCCGTTTATACAGTGAATGCTTTTCAGGCTCCTCCGGTCAAGGTGACACAAGAAAGTATCGGCAAGGAAAATAAATTGCAAGCTGTCGTTGTAAATAGCGGGAATGCAAATGCCTGCACAGGAAAACGCGGACTGGCTGATGCCCGCCAAATACGTGAAAAAGCAGCTTCATTATTAAATATTCCTTCCTATCTGATAGGAGTGGCTTCAACAGGTGTAATCGGGGTTTATTTGCCAATGGAAAAAATCGATTCCGGACTGGAAAAACTGGCTGAGGATCAGGAGAGCGGTCCCTCCTCTTTTGCTGAAGCAATTTTAACGACCGATACCTTTGCAAAACAGGTAACGGTGAAACTGGATATCGATGGAAAATCGGTGTGTATTTCCGGGGTGGCGAAAGGGTCAGGCATGATCCACCCAAACATGGCAACAATGCTCTCCTTTATTACAACGGATGCAAACATTGGATCGGATATTTTGCAAAGCCTGCTTTGGGAAACAACGGATGACACGTTTAACATGATTACGGTTGATGGAGATACGAGCACCAATGATATGGTTCTTGTTATGGCCAGCGGACTGGCCGGCAACAGGCCGCTGACTTGCAGCCATCCGGAATGGAAAAAGTTCCAGGCGGCATTTCAATATGTATGCGGCGTTTTGGCCAGAATGATTGCCCGGGATGGAGAAGGAGCCAGTCATCTGATCCAGGTAAAGGTGAAAGGGTCGCACTCTATGGAGTCGGCCCGCAAAATAGCCAAAACCGTCGTTGCATCAAATCTGGTTAAAACTGCCGTTTATGGAGGGGATGCCAACTGGGGACGGGTTATATGTGCTGCGGGTTATGCAGATCCGACATTGGCACCGGAAAAAATCGACATATATCTGGGACCGGTACAGGTTGTCAAAAAGGGGATGGCTGCCAGTTATGATGAGCAGCAGGCAAGTGAAGTGCTGAAACAGGAAGTCGTTGACATCAAGTTGATCCTGAACTCGGGAAATTGTGAAACAACGGCGTGGGGATGCGATCTGACTTATGAATATGTTCGTATCAATGCAAGTTACCGGACATGAAATTAGAGGAGGAAAATGGTGAGACAAATGATAGTTCTGAAGTTGGGCGGCAGTATTCTGGAACGGATCAATCCGGCATTTTTTGATCAGTGCGCAAAGCTGTGGCAGGAAGGAATCCCCTTTATGGTTGTTCATGGTGGGGGCCCGTTTGTTTCCAGCTGGATGAAAAAATGGGGAAAAGAACCGGTTTTTGTTGACGGGAGGCGGGTAACGGATGAAGATACCCTGGAAATCGTGCAAATGGTCCTGTCCGGTCAAGTTAACAAAAAACTGGTAACAGAACTTGCGAATAGGGGAGTTCCGGCACTTGGAACAAGCGGTGTTGACCTGAAAATGATACAGTCCGTTCCCAAGGATGACGGTTTGGGATTGGTTGGCGAAGTGACCGGGATAAATAAGAAAGCAATTGACCGGATTATTGAGTCAGGGTGGGTGCCAGTGCTTGCCCCGCTTGGAATTGGCAAAGACGGGCAGATTTTTAATATTAATGCAGATGAAGTGGCCGGGGCGGTAGCTGAAATGATGGAAGCCAAGCGATTGGTAATCATCAGTGATGTTGATGGAATTCTCATACAGGAGGAGGATGGGAAAGAACTGCTGTCCTGTGCAACACCGGATATGGTAGAGCGTTATATTAAAGATGGACAGATTACCGGAGGCATGATTCCGAAAGTTCGATCTGCAATGAAATGTTTGGAAAATGGCGTGCAGGAAGTGTGGATTGTAAACGGGGAAAAAGCCCAATCCATTGATTGGAAGAACTTTATTGGGCAGGGTACCTGTTTACTGAAAGAAGAGGTGAGCAAAAATGTATCTGTTCCCAACATATAAACGTTATCCAGTACATTTTGTGTACGGAGAAGGGGTAGTTCTAAAGGATGCCCAAGGAAAAAGCTATCTGGATTTCAGTTCAGGAATCGGTGTAAACAACCTGGGTTACAAGAACCCGCGGATTGTTGAAGCACTTGCCAGTCAAGCGCAGGAAATCTGGCACGTATCCAATCTGTTTGATCAGCCGATGCAGGAAAAAGTAGCAAAAAAGCTATGTGAGATCAGTGGGTTAAACGCCGTCTTTTTTTGCAATAGCGGAGCCGAAGCCAATGAAGCGTTGATCAAGCTGGCACGTAAATGGGCAAGGGATGCCAAGATTATCAATGAGCCCGAAATCATCACCTTTACCGGCTCCTTTCATGGACGTACTCTGGCGACACTGACAGCGACCGGACAGGAGAAAGTGAAGACAGGTTTTGATCCTTTGCCAGGCGGATTCCGACATGTTCCCTATGGAGACCTGGAGGAAGTCAAAAGAATAACAGGAGCAAGCACTGCGGGGGTACTGCTTGAACTGGTACAGGGCGAAGGAGGAGTACGACCCGCTGAAGCCGGGTTTGTCCGTGAATTGGCACACTGGTGTAAAGAAAAACAGATTTTGCTGATGATTGATGAGGTACAGACAGGAATTGGACGGACTGGTGAATGGTTTGCTTTCCAAAAGTATGGAATTAAACCGGATATTGTTTCTGTAGCCAAAGGGCTGGGCAACGGATTTCCGGTTGGAGCCATTATGGCGACATCCCGTCTTAAACCTGTTCTGGGGCCCGGATCGCATGGGACGACATTTGGAGGCAATCCGTTGGCGATGGCTGTCTGTGACGCGGTACTTTCTGAAATTGAGCATACCGGCTTACTGCCAGAAGTAAACCGGAAAGCCGTTTTTCTGAAGCAGGAACTGGACAAGGAAATCAGTCCGCTTCCTGATGTTCGGGAAGTCCGCCAGCAGGGATTCATGGTTGGTATCGAACTGAACAAGCCTGTCGCACCAGTGATCGGAAAACTGCTGGAAAACGGACTGGTTGCCCTGTCGGCTGGAGAACGGGTGTTGCGGTTATTGCCGCCTTTGATTGTAAAAGAAGAAGAAATATCACAAGCCATTACTATTATCAAGCATACATTGGCTCCAACCAAAATAGCCGTATAAGGAGGAACAAGGGTGAAGGACTTCAGTCAATTATTCGAGAAAAAAAAGCAGAAAAGTTTTCTCACGCTCCATCAGTGGCATCCTGATGAATTGGAGGCATTGCTTCAATTAGCCAAACAGCTGAAAACGGAACGCCAGGCAGGACGGATGGGAGAACCGCTTAAAGGAAAAAGTCTGGCCATGATTTTTGAAAAACCATCTACGAGAACCCGCATCTCTTTTGAAGTTGGAATGAAGGAACTGGGTGGGTATACCTTGCAGCTTGGAACTAATGAATTGCAATTGGGGCGGGGCGAAACCCTGGAAGATACAGCAAGAATTCTTTCCCGTTATGTAGACGCCATTTTGATCCGCACTCATGAACACAGCCGGATTCAGCGTTTGGCTGACGCTGCAACCATTCCTGTGATCAATGGTCTTTCAGATTTGGCTCATCCATGTCAGGCGCTGGCTGATTTATTGACTGTTTTGGAAACAAAAGGGTCATTGAAAGGGGTAAAACTCAGCTTTATCGGAGATGGCAACAATGTCCTTCACTCCTTGATGCACGCGTCGGCATTGGCAGGAATTCATTTGCGTATTGCAACGCCCGAGGGCTATGAACCTGAACCGGATATTTGGAAGGAAACGGAGCAGATCATGGAGCAAACCGGAGGCAGCCTCACTTTCAGCTATGATCCCTATGTTGCTGCTGAAGGTGCAGATGTGATCTATACTGATGTATGGGCCAGCATGGGGCAGGAACAGGAAAAAGAAAAACGCCGGCAATCTTTTTCTGCCTATCAGGTTAATGCCAGGTTAATGGCTCATGCAGCTCCTGGTGCTGTTTTCATGCACTGTTTGCCTGCATATCGCGGATTGGAAGTAACCGGAGATGTGTTGGAAGGGACTCAATCGGTCGTATTCGATCAGGCAGAAAACCGCCTTCATGTCCAAAAAGCCCTGTTACTTGCTTTGTTGGGCTGAAAAATTTGCCAAGGGGAATCCCGGTTCATTGAAACCGGGATTTTTTGTACGGATATTGTCATATATATGATGGAGTTAAAGTTGCCTTTATTTCGATAATTTTAATACAATTGCTTTATAAGTAAACTCTTCCCAAAACATATTTTCATGCTGTAAGTGTTTTTTTCTGATGTCAAAGGCCTGGCCAGGTTGATTGCGTTCAGAACAGGAAGAGAGGGTTAAGGATGTTTGAAATCATCTATTTTGTGGGTTTAATCATCATGTACATCATTCGGCGACCTTATCAAAGACAGTTGAAAACTGACCGGATTACTGAAAGACACAGACCGGTTTTGGAAATCGTCCTTCTTTCTGTGATGTTTGTTGGTATGCTGGTCATTCCGCTCATTTATGTGTTTACTCCACTGTTGGGTTTTGCCGACTATAAAATTCCCTCATGGGCAGGGTGGATTGGAACAGTCATCACAGTTCTTTCCCTCTGGTTTTTTTGGCGTTCTCATGTGGATCTGGGGAGGAACTGGTCTTACACACTGGAATTGAGAAAAGACCATCAACTGATCACAGATGGAGTATACAAGCATGTCAGACATCCCATGTATGCAGCCAGCCTGATGTGGGTGCTTCCCCAGGGATTGTTATTGCATAACTGGATTGCAGGGTTCTCACCATTGCTGTCATTAGTGGCCATGGTTTTTTTGCGTATGCCGCATGAAGAACAAATGATGCTCGATTACTTTGGCGAGGAGTATAAGGCTTATATGAAGCGAACAGGTCGGCTTCTTCCACACTGGTTCAGGAAATAATGATGAAAGCCTGACCAACCAGAGGCCAGCAACATCATGGCAGATCCCATATTTCTTTTCGGCCACGACTTCATTGCTGGTCTTCCAAGTTTTGAGCGAACAGGCTCTTATACGAGTTTTATTCTTAATATAATTAAAATTTCATATGCTGCACTCAAGGGGAGAATTGGTTAAATGAATATTCGAAAGACAGTAGATGACTTTATTCGCGGGTGGATGGTTTGCCGGTCAGTTTCCGGTACATCACTCAGTACACTTCAATCAATCCGGCATGTTCATTTTGGCAAACCGGTCGGGGGAAGAACTGATGAATTTTTTGTATACAATCTGCCTGCCCGAAAAACGGTTGAAGTGATTCACAAGTACCATCCCAACATGCCACACTGGCTAACGGTTTTTTCCGATAATCCCAAACAGGTCGTTTCCGATTATCAATCGCTTGGTTACTTTTTCAGTCATACAGAGTTTTTGATGGCACTCAATCTGTCCAATTTCCGTTCCATTCCTCAGCCAGCAAATATCAAACGGATTTCGGATAAAAAGAAAGCGCTTGCAATCAATCGTTATTTTGCAAAGGAAGCCATCAATATCGATTCTCTCACCCAGCCAAATCTCAGTCAATATTGTGTTACAAGAAGCGAAGAGCCTGTTGCATATGGTCGTTTTTCACTGGTTTCAGGAGTTGCTTGCCTGGACAATATCTATACTTCTCCTGTCCAGAGAGGAAAGGGTCTGGCGAAATCCCTGGTACAGACGATGCTCAGTTGCGCCAGGAGGTCAGGAGCCCATCGAAGCATACTGGCTGCCAGTGAAATGGGACGTCCCATGTATCTGAAAATGGGATATATTGAATTGGTCTATATTCTTATTTTTCAATATGATCCCCGGATAACCAATCTATTTATTTACAAAGATGAGTTTGTCTGAGAAATTTTAAAACAGGTTGTAAAAAAAAGTTGACGGAATGTTATTTATTTATATATGATGTGAATGAAAAAGCCTTTTCTACTGAGAATAAGAGTAACATAGCAGCCTCATAAAAGCTGCGGCTTTGTTGGCAAGACCTTTACTTGAGTTGCCAAGTAAAGGTCTTTTCCGGTTTTTGGAAGTTTATTCAAATTCCAGACACGACCGTACTTTTTTGCGTTGGAATGGGGGTATGGGTTTTGCAGTTGTTTTCACCTGATTTTTTTACTGCTTTAATTTCTATCATAATTATTGACTTGATGTTGGCTGGAGATAATGCTATTGTGATCGGCCTTTCTGCACGCAATTTGCCAAAGGGCAAACAAAGAAAGGTTATTTTTTGGGGAATGGCTGGCGCTGTTGTGATGCGGATCCTTTGTACATTGATTGTGGTCTGGTTGTTGAAAATTCCGGGGCTCCTGCTAATTGGTGGTATTATATTGGTCTGGATTGCCTTCCGGTTGCTTGTTGAGGATAAAGAAGACAAAAATGTGGAAACTGCAAGCAGTGTATGGTCAGCTATTCGTACGATTGTGATTGCTGATACAGTTATGGGACTGGATAATGTATTGGCTGTTGCAGGTGCGGCACATGAAAGTTTCCTGCTGGTTGTCATCGGCCTTTTAATCAGCGTGCCCATTATTATTTGGGGAAGTACATTATTTATTAAATTGTTGGAAAAGTATCCTTTTATACTATATATCGGTTCAGGTGTTCTAGTCTTTACCGCCGGGAAAATGATAGCAGATGAAAGATTGATCCAACCCTTATTCCAGGATGCGGGATGGCTGAAGTACGGATTTTATATCGTGCTGATTGCGATTGTCCTCTATGCCGGCCATGCGGTAAAAGCGAGGAAAGAGGTTGCAAATGTATAGCTGCATGGAAGGCGGATGGTTTAGACAATTTTAGTACCGGGAAAAAACATGATTATTGTATGCTTTGCCTTATTTTGCAGGGGCGTAATTTAGGATTTGGAGATGTTGCAAAGAAGAACAAACTCTTCCGGGAAAAACGGCTGCAATGTTTGAATAAAGCCAGTGGAAAGCCCGTCTGAAGTGAGTGCTGGGAGTGCCTGACCTTTTCCTTGCAAGGCTGGAGACAGTTCAGAGTTCTGAAAAATCGACTTCATTTAAAATGCTTTTCTACAGTCTGGCAGATGTTAAACATAACATCTGTCAGACTGTAGATAAACCCCTTCTAATAACTGAGTACAGAAGGGGTTTTCTAATA
>CBEULT010000016.1:0-74261 GCA_965544045.1 uncultured Thermoactinomyces sp. | reverse complement strand
ATTAGAAAACCCCTTCTGTACTCAGTTATTAGAAGGGGTTTATCTACAGTCTGAAGGCCCTTTCGAAGGGGCCTTATCTTTTGTTTCCATTAATCACATGAAACGGATTTTTTTTACGCCTTTTTTTCACAGTTTTTCGGGGTTTTGGCGGTTGATAATAGGAAGGGTTTCCTAAACGCATCAGCCAGCGGGGCGGAGATTTATAGAAATAGTAAATAACCCCAATCACTACAACAATGAGTATCAATGTAGTTGGAGACTTAATCATTTGGGAAACCAAACCAATCGCAGCCAGGCCGAGAATAAGATAGTGCCATGGTAAATAAGTACGCCTTGGCATTTTTGAAGCCTCCTTTTTTTAACTTATTGGGGAGCTTGTTTGATGCCCGAGGAATGAAGAGGAAAGAAGTTCCTTTTCCTGCTCGGCATCCAGTTCTCGCATTCGCTCAAATGCCGTGATTGCCACTTTTACCTGATCATCGGTCGGTTCTTTTGTGGTGAGCTTTTGTAGCCAAAGCCCTGGGTACCCCATATATTTAAGAACCGGTCTGTTACGGAGCCAATTTGCAAGTCGCAGTACTTCATATGATAGGCCAATAACAACAGGAATCAGGAGCAAGCGTATTCCGATTCTTTCCCATACATTGTCATAGCTGAAAAAGGAATAAACGATTACTCCGACAATGATGGTGAAAACAATAAAGCTGCTTCCACAACGATAATGAAGCGTTGAATATTTTTGAACGTTTTCTACATTTAATGTTTCCCCATGTTCAAAGGCGTTAATCACTTTGTGTTCAGCACCGTGATATTGATATATCCGTTTGATTAAGGGGGTTTGGGAAATGGCCAGCAAATAGCCAAGCAACAGGACTGTTTTTATAGCTCCTTCAATCAAATTTTGCAATATCAGATTTTGTACAGATTGGTCAAAAAGAATGCTGGCCAGGTAGGCGGGTAAGGCAGTAAAGATCGCTTTGCTGATGATCAGTGACAGGACGCTGATGATGGTGACACTCAGGATTAGTTCCCACCTTGAACTTTTTGCCGAATTTGCAGAGGATAGTGATGGTTCCGCTCCTTCTTCCTCTTCCTGGTCAAGATCATATTTTTCAGATGAATATTGCATATGTTTGGCGCTTAAAATACTTGATTCAATCAGGGAAACAAGACCGCGAACAAAAGGAAAATTCTTTAACGATTTCAGCCAGTCAATCTCCTTTTTCTCCAGTTCGTAACATTCAATATCCCCGTTTTTTCGCTGAATTGCCGTTACCTGAGTATACCGGCCGCCAAACATGACCCCTTCAATTACTGCCTGCCCCCCATAAGGGAATGGTTTTTCCGACACTTAAGGTTGCACCACCTTAATTTGTATTTCGTGTAATTATTTTAACTTGACCACTTTTTATGTGCAAATCAGAAGATACAAAAAAAACTGCCGGAATGCAACCAATTTTTGCAATCATGTCTTTTTTCAGGGGTCAATGTTCACTGCCAGTTCCTGCCTTGGGGGATGGGCCACCCTTTGGGATAAATGAGATAGACCGTGCCATTGGAGTGATTGAGAAAAACACTTTCAAAAGCATGACGGGGATAAGTGATGCGTACTTCCTCATTGTTTGGCCCAGCGGGATCATTGGTAAGCACATCTCCATTTTTGTCAAAACCGCGGATCACGAGAAGGTGTCCGCCCGAACTGGGGATGGGGGTTCCGGGTAATTCTCCTTCGTCATAAGCAATGCTTGCGATAACTGGAACGCCGGCCGCCGTCCACTTTTCAGCTTCAGCAAGGCTAGTAAACCGGGTCACCCTGGCTTCAAGTCCCATGGCAGCAGCATAAGCTGTATTAAAAGCCCAATTTCCACCTCCGTCGTAGACATAATCCCATACTTTTTCCACAACATGGGGCACAGGCTGATTCCACTTTGGCACATTTTTCCGATTTGCCCAATAAGCCATCACCATGGAGGTAGAAGTAGGTGAACACCAAATTTCACCTCCATCCGGGTAAATCATTTGCGAACGCATCGGTACTTCCAGTTCGCTGGTTAATCCTGTGCCGGGGACTTGGCCGGGTTTGTCGGAACCGTTCGCCAGTGATACTCCAAGGGAACGAAAGAACGGGGTAACTTGCGGATGTTTTGTAAACAGACTGACACGGGCCTGAATAACTGTCGCCGGTTTTTTTAAAACTAATGTATCAACGGCGACTGTTCCATGTTGATCTCCCTGATCACGGACGGAATGCCGTCTAAAAGGCAGGTCATGTTCGTGCCAAACGCCCATGCTGTACCATTTGCTCCATTCTTTTTTGTGGAAGCTTCGAAGCTCTATTTCGATCCAAGTATTTTCCGGCGTGTTTGCCTGCCATGAAGCGATAGCTTCATGAAATCTGGCTGGAACAGCAGGGGAGGTCCAGGTGCCGTAATAGTAATAACCTGAATCGTATTTTCCGGATCTGTCCTGGCCCTGTTTCATTTTGAGCGGGTTTAAGACAATGGAAATGCCATTATGGGTAACACCGTCAAACGCTCCTCCGTGAAAGGGCTTGAATGTTATAAACTGTTTAGAGCTTTTTGCCTGGCTTTTGGCCAATGCAACTGAAGGAATCAATAGAGAGCCAAGCATCAGGATCAGAAGCAAGGAGAAATACCTTAACATACCATCACTCCTTGTTGTTATCTATAGAAATATTTCGATTCAGAGAGAGTATTTCCTTTATTCTTTTGTTTTCTTTGATTTTGCGACATTTTGCGGAATCATCGGCCAACAAACGTAGACAAAAAAAACGGATCATGGGAAAATATATTATTACCGGGATGCGTGTCACCTTCTACTCCCCTTCAAAAGGATGGCGCATCTGGAAGAAAGAGGGGATCAAAATGGCAAATGTACTTGTGTTACATGGCCCCAATCTTAATCGGTTGGGTAAAAGGGAAAAACATATTTATGGTCAGGCAACACTTGTACAAATCAATGAAACACTGGTTGAAAAAGGGAAGCAATGGGGCTTGAATGTGGAATGCTTCCAAAGTAACAGTGAAGGGGTACTGATAGACCGAATTCACCAATCTGACGGTCTGTTTCAGTACATAATCATAAACCCTGGCGCTTATACCCATTACAGTTATGCTCTCCGTGATGCTATTGCTTCGGTGGATCTCCCTGTATTTGAAGTTCATTTATCCAATATTCATATGCGAGAGGAATTTCGGCATACTTCTGTTACGGCACCTGTCTGCAAAGGACAAATTGTTGGTTTTGGACCGCTTGGGTATGAATTGGCACTTCATGCGATCGCCAACATAGAAGCGAATTCGAGCAAATAAAAAGGAGTGTAAACGATGAAACAACGGGTTGAACGTTTGCGCAAGAAGATGGCGAAAAAGAACCTGGAAGCTTTCCTGATTACTCATCCCATTAATCGACGCTATATGACAGGTTTTACCGGAACCTCCGGAGTGGCATTATTAACAGAAAATGAAGCCATGTTCTTTACCGATTTCCGCTATGTTACCCAGGCCAGGGAACAATGTCCGGACTGGTCACTTGTAAAACATGAAGGAGTCATTTTTGCCGAAGTATCCAAAGTCTGTGAAAAAATCGGGTTGAAACAGCTGGCATTTGAGCAGGATCATTTGACATATGCCGAAGCAGTTCAATTGAGGGAAGTCCTGGAGGGAATCAAAACTGTTCCGGTAAGCGGGTTGGTTGAAGAACTTCGTGAAGCCAAAGATCCGGAAGAACTGTTGATCATGAAGGAAGCAGCCAAAATTGCCGATAAAGCCTTTGCCCGGATCGTGCAGGAAATTCGCCCGGGAATGAAGGAAAAAGAAGTTGCACTCCGACTGGAAGTGACAATGCGTGAACTGGGCGCTACCTCATCCTCTTTTGATACTATTGTGGCATCTGGCTGGCGGTCTGCGCTTCCCCATGGCGTGGCCAGTGACAAGGTCATTGAAACGGGAGACTTCGTTACTATGGATTATGGTGCTTACTATAAAGGATATGCTTCGGATATTACCCGAACCATTCTTATGGGAAAGCCCACCCCGAAACAAAAAGAGATTTATGAAATTGTCCTGGAAGCTAACAGGCGGGCGATTGGAGGAGTACGTCCGGGAAAAACAGGGAAGGAAATAGATGCTATTGCTCGCAACTATATCAGTGAGCATGGTTATGGAGATTATTTCGGACATGGAACAGGACACGGTTTGGGGATGGAGGTGCACGAAGAACCTCGCGTATCTTCAAAAGGAGATAAACCGCTTGTACCAGGAATGGTGATAACGATTGAACCGGGAATTTATTTGCCCGACTTTGGTGGCGTTCGGATAGAAGATGATCTGATCATTACTGAATCAGGCTATGAAAAGATAACCGGTTCACCAAAGGAATTGTTGATGATCAGATAATGTTTAGGAGGACAAAGTATGATCAGTGTGAACGATTTTCGTACAGGATTGACGATTGAACTGGATAATGATGTATGGCAGGTAATTGAATTTCAACATGTGAAGCCAGGGAAAGGTGCAGCATTTGTACGTTCAAAATTGCGCAACCTACGTAATGGCAACATCCAGGAGCGTACTTTTCGGGCTGGAGAAAAAGTGCCCCGTGCGATGGTTGAAACCCGCCAGATGCAATATTTGTATGAAAGCGGCGATGAGTACTTCTTTATGGATAACGAAACATATGACCAAATCTCTTTGCCTGGAGAACAGTTACAGTACGAACTGAACTTTTTGCAGGAAAACATGAATGTGCAAATTGTCTCCTATAAAGGTGAAACGATCGGTGTTCAATTGCCCAATACTGTTGAACTGGAAGTAGTGGATACTGAACCGGGAATTAAAGGAGATACTGCAACAGGGGGCACGAAATCGGCTACATTATCGACCGGCTTTACAGTCCAGGTTCCTCTTTTCATAAACTTGGGCGACCGGCTTATTATTGATACCCGCAGCGGTGAATATGTATCCCGTGCCTGACAGATTCAAGGCCACTGTAGCAGGCAGTTACAGTGGCCTTTTTTGTATTCTCCATAAATCCATGTCTCAATTGCCTGGTAAAAATGGACATGTTTGAAGGAATTGAAATTGCTAAAAAACCGTGAAGGTTATGTTGAAACCTTCACGGCCGGAAGATTAGAGCAACCATTTGAACAGGCGCATAAGAAAGGCGGTGATTCCTGCTGCCATCAAGGGGCCTACCGGGATTCCGCGCATGAAAAGGATTCCAAAAATCGAACCGATGACAAGACCGACGATCAGTTGCGGATCAACTTTTAAAAGGTCTAATCCTTTCCCGTTCATATATGTAGCAAATGCACCGCCCAAAAGTGCAAGAATCCCGGGTAATGTTACAAATACAGACAGGACATCTTTAGACTGGATCCGTCCGGAAGCAAAAGGAACCAACACGGAGATGGTTAAAAACAGTAAACCAAATTCCAGTCCCCGTCTTTCAAGGGACGGAAAATAGCGTTCCAAATGAATCAGTTTAAGAATGAGCAACAGGCTGGATGCTGTCGCAATCAGTGGAGACCGTCCAATAACTCCAACAATGATTAATATTACCAAGAGCAGATCGGGATTCATTTGCTTGACCCCTGTCCAATCATGTTTTTAATAAATTATGTTGGACAGGTTTTATTTATGAACGATTATTTGCTGAAATTGGAAAGGGCAAACGTGTCTGCTCTCAGTCCCCTTCTCAAACACTCTAATGAGATGATCTCCTGTGGAGATATATTGCCCAGATTTACATGAGGCCCTATTTGTCTTAACAATTCAATCTGTTGATTGGTTTGCGGAGCTTCCCAAATAATCGTGTCCGGATTTGTATTATTAAAAATTGCTTTCAGGTGGGGAATGTGGATTTGGCCTTTTTTGTCGTAAATTCCTATGTTTTTCCCTGATTCTCTGCCTTCAACGATGATAAAGCTTGCACCAAGACTGCGGTCATGGTCGTAAATTCTCATAAACGATTTAATATCCAGAGCAGAACCGGCCGATTTTTTGCCGATTTCGGTGATGATGCCAAACCCCATCTCTTGAGCCTGCCTGATCAGGGCGGAGCGTTCAGCCAGAGAAAGTTCAATCATTCCGTCTGAAATTTCCACCCATTTTATACCCAGGGATAAAACTGCTTCGAGATAGCGATGATATTCTCTTTTGGCACAGGCGATTTCAAGAAATGTGCCGCCGGGATAAATCCTCACCTGATACTGATTGGCCAGATCAATCTTTTTCCGCAGCAGTTTGGGTGGTGTGATTCCTGCCGTTCCAAAACCCAATTTAATAAAATCAATGTATTCTCCTGCAATTGTGAGCAAATCATGAAATGCGCTCAATCCCAACCCCTTGTCAAGCACCATCGTGCAGCCGTTAGTTCGGGGTTTCGTTGAGCGCAAGTTTGGATTTACCAGCGTTTCTGTCCATAATTGGTGAATGGAACTGTTCATGGGTTCGCCTCCTTATATAAATCATTCTTCCTATCTTTATGCTAGGCGAACAACCGGGTAATACCTTAAACTGGGGAAAGCCTTTTTTTTCTCAACAAGAGGCGGGAGCGGCCTCCTTTGCCGTGCAGTCGTTGAGGGCGGTCAATAAATTTATGCGACAGGAAAACCATGATAAACAGGATCAGGGCCAGTCCCAAAAACAAGACAAATGGTCGGCCTGACAGTGCCCCAAAAACCGGAGGTCCGAGCGCAACACCAAAAAAACGGACGCTGTTGTACAAGGAAGTAATAACACCTCGTTCCTGGAGGCCTACAGCAGAGGTAATCAATGTGTTCAGGCATGGCAGAATTAAACCGCTTCCAATTCCAATCACAAATGACCAGCCAACCAGCCAGTATGCATTTTTCCACCAGGGAGTGGCCGCGGCGGAAATGGTTGCTATTATCAAACCTATGATAATCAGTTTATTCATTTTGTGTGTTTGTTCCTTTACATGGGAACCGGTTAAGTATGCCGTAACGCACAATGCCAGCAGTGGAATGGCCAGAATGATTCCTTTAAATATCCCGTCAACACGATAAGCTTTTTCCAGATAGTCAGACAGGTAAAACAGGATACCAAACATGGTAAACATTATAAGCGCCCCGGTCAGGAAAGATACAGACAGCCATTTTCCCCGCCGTTTGAAGATTTTATAGATATGCTGCTTGTATTCCCGCAATGGCTGGGGCTCTTTGTTTTTGGAAGGTTCCCTGATCACTTTCCATAATGCTATGGCAGCTGGGATACACAGTAACGGAAAAGCAAAAAACATGGCATACCAGATAATGATAGCGAGCAATGAACCAAGGATTGGACTGAGTACTTTTCCGAAGGCATTGGAAGCTTCAAGGATTCCCAGGGCTTTGCTTCTTTCGTCTCCCTGGTATAAATCGCCAAGCAAAACCATGGCAATCGGAGAAGTTCCTGCGGCACCAATACCTTGAATAATCCTCGAAATCAGTACAAAAGTATAAGATCCTCCCTGGTAAAGTGAAGAAAAACCGGCCAGTAATCCCCCCAGACCATATAAAAGCAAACTGTAAAAAACAATTTTCTTGCGACCGATCCGGTCGGCCATAACCCCGGCAATGGGAATTGTCATTGCCGCCGGAATGGAGAAAAGTGTAATCAGTAAGCTCACTTGAAACGAATTTACGTTGAGAGCTTTTTCAGCGGTAGGTAATACCGGTATTAACATAGAGTTGCCCAATACCATGATAAATGGAATCGAGCTTAGCGTAACTAACGCCGCTATTTGCAACTTTTGTGTTTTTTGCCCGCTTGCCGTTTGACTTGGAGGCATGCTAGTCACCCCATTTTTCTTTCTTATGGGTTATAGGATACCCCAAATTTGTCCTGTTCTTGTTTCCATTTATTGAGTGTTTTTTGATCAGGCAAATAGGCACAATATAAAAAACTAAAAAAATGGTTTGTGGGGTGAAATGACATGTATGAAAGGTTAAAACGGGATTTATCCTTTATTCAGGGGATGCTGGAAGGAGATGTCAATCATCATGAGCACGTTGAATATAAAGTGGTTCAGCGTCTGCTGGATGTGACTGATCAACTGGTTGAGGTTTCCGAACAGTTGGATCGTCGCCTGTCAGAATTGGAGGAATATGTAGAAGCAGTAGATGAAGATCTGAATGATCTGGAATTATTGGTTTATGATGATGAGGAAATGGAGGATGACGAACTGGTCACTGTCACCTGCCCCGATTGCGGAGAGAAAGTTCTGATTGACGAAGAGGATTTTGAGGATGACTCCATTGAACTTTTATGTCCGAAATGTAATACCATACTGGAAGTGAATGATATAAACGAAGATGAAATCGATGAAATTATTCTTGAAGAAGTATAGACCATTGTTGCAAAAGGAGCGAAAAGGTATATCGCTCCTTTTTGCTTTTTTGGTTGGTTTATGTGCGAACTGCTTGTCATATTAGAAATAAGTCTACATATGAATGGGAGTAAAAAGCTTTAGGACAGGAGGTGCTCCATGTCAATTAAGCCGGTTTTTCAAGTGTTTCCGCTTTCCATTCGGGATGTGATCCAATCATTGCCCTCGTCTGTTCTGGAACGCCTTGAGGAAGTTCGTATCCGGCAGGGAAGACCGTTGGAAATCATTACATCTGAGCAGTCATGGTTTGTCAGCCGGTTTGCCCATCTCTCAAAAAAACCGTATGAAGCAATGATTCCAAGCAAAGAGGATTGTCTTAATCTGTTGAATTTAATCAGCAATCATTCATTGTATACCATGGATGAAGAATTGCGGCAGGGTTATGTTACCGTTGAAGGCGGACATCGAATTGGCCTTGTTGGAAAAGTGGTGGTAGAGAGCGGAAAAGTAAAGCATCTTCGGGACATAACAGGCTTTAATGTTCGGATCGCCAGGCAAGTTGTCGGTGTTGCCGATCCATTAATCCCATATTTATTCCGGCAATCAAAAGTGGAAAATATACTGGTTATTTCTCCCCCACAATGTGGAAAAACCACCCTGATTCGGGATCTCGCACGTCATGTAAGTATAGGGAGCCAGTCCATTTCTTCATATAAAGTGGGGATTGTGGATGAAAGATCTGAAATTGCCGGTTGTGTGTCAGGAGTTCCCCAGCATGATGTGGGTCCCAGAACCGATATATTGGACGGATGTCCCAAAGCCGAAGGAATGATGATGATGATCCGTTCCATGTCTCCAGATGTGCTGGTTGTAGACGAAATCGGGCGAAAGGCCGACGGTGAAGCTATTCATGAGGCAATCTACGCGGGAGTTCATTTGTTTGCCACTGTGCACGGCCAGTCCATCAAGGAAATTATGCGACGCCCGGTACTCAGGGAGCTGCTTCAGGAAAAGGTTTTTACCAGGCTGGTATTACTTAGCCGGAGGAAGGGACCTGGAACGGTCGAAGGGATTTATAACCAGTTTATTGAGCGTCTGGACAACAAAATTGGAAGGATGGGAACCATATGCTGAAGCTGTTGGGGGCTATCCTTATTATCTTGACAACTTCATGGATCGGTTTTCAATTGGCTAGCGAACTTCGTATGCGTCCGCGACAAATTCAGGAATTGCGATCCAGTTTGGCAATCCTGAAAACAGAGATCGACTATGGTACCAGGCCGCTTGCAGAAGCATGTGACCGGATTGCTGAGGCCGTAAGCAGGGACCTGAGTCAGTTGTACCAAAGGTTTGGCAGCAATTTGAGAACATTGGATGGCCAGTCAACTTATGAGTGTTTACGAATAGCAATTGACAGCGAATGGCGAAAAACGGCCATGGGAAAAGATGAAAAAGGGATCATCCTGAAATTGTGCCAGGTGTTGGGAGGTTCCAATCGATCTGATCAGCTGCATCATTTGGAAATAGCGTCCGAAAACCTGCTAATGGAGGAACAGAAAGCAAGAGTCGAGCAAGAAAAATACGAAAAAATGGTCAAAACACTTGGAATTCTGTCAGGAGCACTGCTGGTAATTTTAATGTATTAAAACTCGTTCATGGAGGGGTGGCTTTATGCCATACCATTTGGATTCTGTTTTCCAGATTGCCGGGATCGGAATCATTGTAGCGATGATTCACACTGTGTTAAAACAAATGGGAAAAGAGGATTTTGCACACTGGGTTACTTTGTTCGGCTTTGTCGTCGTTCTGTTTATGGTTGCCATGTTGCTGCAGGATTTGTTTCAAACGATTAAAAATGTGTTCCTGTTTCGAACATGATGGGAGGCGATCCGCTTGGAAATTATCCAGGTGGTGGGCCTTGGCCTGATTGCCACATTCTTGATCCTTGCGATTAAAGAACAAGAACCGATATTCGCTTTTTCATTGGCAATGTTTGTCGGGGTTGTCATTTTCATTTCTTTAGCCAGCAAGGTGGGTGAAGTGGTTGGCATTTTGCAAAATTTGGCGCACCTTGCCCGAGTCAATGAACTGTTTTTGGAAACCATCCTCAAAATTATCGGTATCGCTTATATTGCCGAGTTTGGTGCACAGGTAACCCGGGATGCCGGACAGGACAGCATTGCTGCAAAGATTGAACTGGCGGGAAAAGTATTGATTATGGTCATGGCAATTCCTGTTATTACAGTGATTATTGAAACAGTTATGCAAATTCTGCCCACGTAAGGATGAATGGGAATGAAAAGAAAGTTTTTACTTTGCATGGTGTTACTTACCTTGATCTGGCTTCCCCTGGCAGCGGCTGAAGAAACCGGGGAAAAGCCGCCAGCAATCAACGAAGTGGTCCGTTCCCAGTTAGATCATTTGCAAACGCAACAGGTGGAGAGCTTTTGGCAGCAATTGTCCCAGGATTACGGACAGTATTTGGGTGGGCAGAATTCAAGAGATCTCTTTGACTGGATTCTTTCCGGAAAAGCAGAACTAAGCTTTAAAGATGTATTAACAGGTTTGTTGCGATATTTTTTTCACGAGGTTCTCTATAACGGAAAATTGTTGGGAAGTATTATTACTCTTACTGTTTTCAGTATGATCCTGCAAACATTGCAGACCGCTTTTGAACATAATCAGGTAAGCAAAGTGGCTTATGCCATTGTATTTATGGTACTGATTATTCTGGCTGTAAACAGTTTCCATGTTGCCGTCGATTCAGCCAGGCTGGCAATCGGCCGCATGATTGGCTTTATGTTGGCTTTGATTCCTCTAATGCTGACGTTGATGGTTACAATGGGAAACGTTGTTTCCGTAACGCTTTTTCATCCCATGATCGTGTTCATGATTCACGTGATTGGAACATTTATTTATACCGTTGTCTTTCCATTACTTTTCTTCTCAGCCATTTTAAGTATTGTAAGCAGTCTCACAGACAAATATAAAGTGAATCACCTGGCCGGGTTGATGCAAAAGATTGGAGTAGCTCTATTAGGCGGGCTGTTGGCCATCTTTTTGGGAGTGATTTCTATTCAGGGGGCAACCAGTGCGGTTGCAGACGGAGTAACGCTAAGAACGGCAAAGTATATTACAGGAAATTTCGTCCCGATTATCGGCAGAACGATTTCTGAAGCAGCAGACACGGTGATGAGCGCTTCATTGCTGGTGAAGAACACAGTTGGACTGGCCGGGGTCATTATTCTTCTCCTCATTTGCGCTTTTCCTGCATTGAAGATTTTATCTCTTGCTTTTATTTACAATTTTTCGGCAGCAATTATGCAACCTTTGGGAAACAGTCCCATTATTGAAAGCTTGAATACGATTGGGAAGACGCTTGTTTTTATTTTTGCCGCATTGGCTGCTGTGGGATTGATGTTTTTTTTGGCAGTAACGATTCTGGTAACCGCCGGAAATATCTCGGCAATGATCAGGTAGGTGTTTGACATGGTCTCCTGGATAAGCGATTGGTTGAAACAAATTATACTGTTAGTACTGATTGCCACTTTTATCGATTTGATTTTGCCAAACAGCCAATTGGATCGATATGTGAAACTGGTTATGGGACTTTTGATTATTATGGCCATCCTGTCGCCAATTTTTGGGTTGCTCACGGATGACCTTGATTTGGAATCATTGGCATTTCTCCCCTCTGTACCTGCATATTCGCGGATGGATTCCATAGAAGAAATTAAACAAAAAAGTGAAACGTTAAAGCAGGAGCAACAGCAAACGGTTCGCCAACAAGCGGAACAAAAACTTGGCCAGGCAATAAAAAATGAGTTGGAAGAGCACTTTCCCGTTGAAATAAAAAAGTCGGAAGTAAAATTGCAAGTAAGTGGTGATGAAGTAGAAAGTGTAAGTGTTTCCATGCTGCCGCAAAAATCGGAATCATTCATGGGCATGAAGGCGGTTGAGCCCGTTAACATTGATCTGGATTCTCCGAAAAGGGAAACGAAGCCGGACTTTAAGCCGCTTGAGCAGGATGTGATGCGGTATATTGAAAAAAACTGGAATGTGAGGGAGAAGAACATTGAAGTTGAGATTTATGAACAGACAGGAACCTCTTTTATCGGTCAACGGGTTTACCTGACCTAAACGATGGGAGGGAAGGATATGCTAAAAAAACTGTGGCAAAAGTGGGAGCAGAAATGGGAAGGGGATGAGAAACAGAAAAAACGGTTTGGGTGGATTCTGATTTTGGGGGCTACCGGCTTGGCTATTATGATTATTTCCCAATTTATACAAGTCAGAGAAGCTTCTTTGCCGCCAGACAAGAATGCATCTGCCACAGAGACAAAAGCAAAACCGGTATCTGCTGCAAATGAAGAAGATTCGATGGTGCAGTATGAGAAGATGTACGAAGAGGAACTGGAGGAGAAGCTGAGCAAGATTGTAGGGGTTGATGATGTTTCGGTCATTGTCAACCTGGATTCGACTGTAGAAGAAGTTGTGCAAGTGGATAAGCGGGAGTCGCGCCAGGTCACAACCGAGACAGATAAAAATGGCGGGAAGCGTTCAATTACCCAGGATACGGAAGATGAGAAAACAGCTTATTATCGTGGAGAAAATGGAGAAAAGCCGGTAGTGATCAAGAAGTTGAAACCGGAAGTTCGGGGCGTGCTCGTTGTTGCGCGAGGGGTGGAAAATCTGAAGGTAAAAGCGATCGTGATCGAAGCCGTACAGAGAACTTTAGATGTTCCGATGCATCGGATTTCAGTTCTGCCAAAGGGATAAAAGGAGGAAAAACTGATGTCAGTCAATAAACAGACAGTATGGCTTGTTACTATGTTATCAGTGATGGTGGTTTTATCTGCCTATTATATTGTGACAGGGCCTGTTGAACCAGCAAGACAGGTTGGGCAAACTGCCAAGGAAACCGCCTCAGACATTGATGTGAATATCAAATCGATTGATGAACCTGTTTCATCGGATGAGAAAACAGACCAGATGCTGAATCAACAGGCAAACAGTGACTTTTTTGTGGGGTATCAATTGCAGCGAAGCACCTTGCGACAAAAAATGGTCGAAGAGTATATGCAAGTTTTGACCAATCCCAAGTCTTCGGAAAAAGAACTGGAAGAAGCAAATCAAAAGATCCAGCAGTTGATGAAAATTGATAATCAGGAAACGGTATTGGAAGAACTGATTCGCAAGGAAGGATTTAAGGATGCTGTTGTCGTTTCAAACCATCCACATGTGGATGTTGTTGTGCAAAGTGAAAAGCTTAGCAAAAAACAGGTTGTTCGGTTAATCAGCCTTGTTCGCCAACATTTGCAGGTTGATCCGCAAAATGTTTCTGTAGCCTATCGTTAAATTAGGAAATAAGCGACTATTCAGACTGGACTCCGGTTTCAATAATGAAACTGGTTTTTTTTTTTAAGCATCAATTTTTTTGGGAAAAATAAATGGAACTAGTTATTTTACAAAGTAAAAAGCTAGTCAAAAAACTGAAAATAAGTTATGCTATTAACAATGTGATTAAGAAAAGATAGATGTTAAGGGGGAACAGAATATGAAATTCAAACCTTATGAGATTCGTGAGCTTATCCGGTTGATCGATGAGTCGAATATTGAAGAGTTTGAAATCGAGTATGAAGGAAACAAGTTGGCGATCAAGAAGTCGGAAAGAAAAGAAAATATGGCTCCAGCCTTGCAGACGGTGGCACAACCGGTAGCCGAACCCGCAACTGTGCAAACAGTTCCGGCTCCCAAAGCACCGGTTGAGGAAAAGGTTACTGTACCGGAAACGGGTTTGAAGCAGGAGCCTGCTCCGAAAGCTGCAGATGATCAGGCTGAAGACGATTCAAACTTACATAAGATTGTTTCACCCATGGTGGGAACATTCTATCGCGCGCCTGCTCCTGATGCTGACCCTTATGTCAAAGAAGGGGATACTGTTCAGTCTAACACGATTGTATGTATCGTCGAAGCAATGAAACTGATGAATGAAATAGAAGCAGAAATAAATGGCACCATTACCAAAGTTTTAGTGGAAAATGGACAATTGGTTGAGTATGGTCAACCTTTATTTCTGGTAAAAACGACATAATTAACCGCGGAAGGAGGATACTGATGTTTAAAAAAATCTTGATCGCTAACCGCGGTGAAATTGCTGTAAGAGTTATTCGTGCATGCCGGGAAATGGGAATACCGACAGTAGCCGTTTATTCTGAAGCTGACCGTGATGCATTGCATGTTACTCTGGCAGATGAAGCCTATTGCATTGGATCGGCTTCGAGCAAGGACAGTTATTTAAACATGACAAATTTAATGAGTACGGCAACTTTGGTTGGTGCAGATGCGATTCACCCGGGATATGGATTTTTGTCTGAGAATACCGATTTTGCGGAATTGTGTGCGGCTTGCAATATTACGTTTATTGGTCCTTCGCCGCAAGCAATCCAAAAAATGGGTGATAAGACTACTGCGCGTGAAACAATGAAATCAGCCGGAGTTCCTGTTGTTCCCGGTTCAGAAGGGATTATTGAAGATTTGGATGAAGCCTTGGCAACAGCCAAAGATATCGGTTTTCCCGTAATTGTGAAAGCTACAGCGGGCGGCGGAGGAAAAGGAATGCGCATTGTTTATCATGAAGAAGAATTGAAACGTGCCATCAATCTCGCCCAAAAAGAAGCAGAAGCTAACTTTGGCAATTCCGGAGTCTACCTGGAGAAATTTTTGACAGAGCCCCGCCACGTTGAAATACAGGTTTTAGCCGATAAACATGGCAACGCCATTCATCTGGGTGAACGGGATTGTTCTATACAACGCCGCTATCAAAAGCTGGTGGAAGAAGCGCCATCTCCGGCATTAAGTCCGGAATTGCGCGAGCGTATGGGGGAAGCGGCAGTGAAAGCTGCAAAATCGGTAGAATATTCAGGAGCAGGCACAGTTGAGTTTCTGTTGAATAATGACAACTTTTATTTCATGGAAATGAATACCCGGATTCAGGTTGAGCATCCTGTTACTGAGTTGATTACTGGTGTTGATCTGATAAAAGAACAGATTAAGGTGGCAGCTGGCGAGAAACTGACCCTGACGCAAGAGGATATCAAAATTAACGGCTGGGCTATGGAATGCCGGATTAATGCCGAGAGACCAGATAAAAACTTCATGCCATCACCAGGGAAAATCAACTTTTATTTGCAGCCCGGAGGTAACGGTGTACGAATTGACAGTGCCTGTTACCAGGGCTACACAATTTCTCCATTTTATGATTCAATGGTTGCGAAGCTAATTGTTTGGGGAAAAGATCGCAATGAAGCGATCAGGCGTATGAATCGCGCCCTAAAGGAATTTGTGATTGATGGAATTCATACGACAATCCCCTTTCACCTGAAACTGTTGAAACATCCTCAGTTTGTCAGTGGAGATTTCAACATTCGCTTCCTGGAACAAAATAATCTAAATGAGGAGAGTTCAAACAAAAATGAGTGAAGCCTACGAGCATGAAAACAATTCCATTGGCAAAATCGAAATTGCTCCGGAAGTTATTCAAATCATTTCCGGAATTGCAGCTGCCTCTGTAGAGGGAGTTATTGGCCTCAGCGGAGGTGCTGCCGCCAATATCAACCAGCTGTTGGGGCGCAAAAATTTAAGGAAGGGAATTCATGTAGACTTAGGAGAGCAACTCTCTGTTCAATTGGCGATTGTCGTGCAATATGGTTATAACATTCCTGATGTTGGACGCAAAGTACAGGAAGAAGTGAAAACAGCGATCGAAAACATGACTGGTCTTCTTGTTAATAACGTATCTGTGCGCATTGACGGAATCAAAATGCCTGTTTCTGATTCCAAGGGAACTGAAGCAAGCAGTCAACGTGTTCAATAATAGGCAAAAAAATATAAAATGTCGTTAAAGAGGTTAAAATATAAAGTGATATGATCAGTCATGACAATAGGACCGGGCTCTAAAAGCTCGGGCTTCTTTTTGGAGGAAGGTTTTTTTAATGAGCAGAAGAACCATTAGAGAAAAAGTTATTCAAACTTTGTATGAATGTGAATTCCATACGGATCAAAAGAATGAGGTTGTTGTTTCGCGCAGCGCCCAACTGGATGAAAAAGAACGTCCGTTTTTTCTGCATTTGATTGAAGGAGTCATGGAGCGTGTAAAGGAGTTGGATGATGCGATTCGTCCGTTCTTGAAAAAAGGATGGTCTCTGGAAAGGCTCTCCAACGTAGATAAAATGATTTTGCGCCTGGCTGCTTTTGAGTTAATGTATGAACCGGATACTCCGCAGGGAGCCGTGATCAATGAAGCGGTGGAGTTGGCAAAATCATTCGGGGGAGAAGACTCCGGCCGGTTTGTTAATGGTATTTTGGGGAGATTGGCGGGGAACAGTAATGCACATAGCAGAGAAGCGTAGTTGTAGAGGTGAATAGTACGACTTAAGGAGGAGGGAGAATTTCCGGCCTCCTTTTTTAAAAAGCATTGACAAGATTGGCAGAGTTTATTTTTTGGATAAAAGGTAGTCTTTACATAGAAAAAGGAACAATATAAACTGAACAATGACCAGCTCATTAATTCTTAATACTAAGGAAGTGAGTTTATTGACTTATCAATTAATCGATGGGAAACAGATGGCAAAAGATATCCGGATGGAATTGAAACAGGAAGTCGAGCAATTGAAAGTTGAAGGATTACAACCTGGTCTGACAGTTATCTTGGTGGGGAACAATCCTGCTTCTGAAACATACGTACGAGGAAAAATTCGTGCTTCCGAAGAAATCGGAATCTACTCCCAATTAATTCGAATGAATGATACAATTGCGGAAGAGGATTTGTTACAGAAAGTTCGCGAATTAAATGAAGATCCAGATATTCATGGTATATTGGTACAATTGCCTCTTCCAGACCATATCGATCCGAATAAAGTGATCGAAGCAATTTCCCCATCCAAAGATGTAGACGGTTTCACCTCAATCAATATGGGGAAGCTGGTTATCGGCCAAAAAGGTCTTTTACCTTGCACTCCTTACGGGATCATGCAAATGTTGGATCGGACGGGAATTTCGCTTGAGGGCAAACATGCTGTTATTGTCGGCCGCAGCAATATTGTGGGCAAGCCGATAGCACTCCTGTTGCAGCAGGCGAATGCAACTGTAACATGTTGCCATTCCCGGACCGTTGATTTGGCACATCATACACGCCAGGCGGATCTGATAGTTGCAGCCACAGGCAAACTCAATCTGATTACAAAAGAGCATGTTAAACAGGGAGCTGTTGTAATCGATGTAGGGATGAACCGAAATGAGGCCGGCAAATTGGTAGGGGATGTCAATTTCGAAGAAGTTGCTCCCTTAACACATGCCATTACTCCTGTACCTGGTGGAGTAGGACCGATGACGATTGCCATGCTTATGAAAAATACGGTATCTGCTGCAAAAGCGATTTGGCAGCGTTAGGAATTGGAAACCATTTATTTGGGAAGAGGCACTCCTGATGTTTGGGAAGCCTCTTTCTTTCATGGAGAGTGTGAATTGTCAGATATTTTTGCGCAAAGTGAGGGAATATTATGTTCCGTGAGCCGGAACGGGATATTTGGTCCGTATCTGATTTGGTTGAATACCTGTATAAAACGCTCAATATGGATGAACATCTGCAAAAGATTTGGCTGGAAGGCGAGATTACCAATTTCTCCAGACATAATAAAAGCCGCCATATGTATTTTACAATTAAAGATGAGCGTGCAGCGATTGATGCAGTCATGTTTGCGGGAAACAATCGTCGTTTAAGGTTTCAGCCTAAAAACGGGGATCGTGTGTTGGTACGGGGTTATGTTTCCTTATATATGAAAGATGGTCACTTGCAAATGTATGTACAGGATATGCGGTTAAGCGGAATGGGGGAACTTTATATCGCTTTCCAGCGGCTGAAGGAACAGTTGATGACAGAAGGGCTATTTGATTATCCCAAGAAGCCATTGCCCAAATTTCCGCGTAAAGTGGGGGTAATTACCTCTGCCAGCGGGGCAGCTGTTCGTGATATTATTGTAACGATAAAGCGGCGTTATCCGATTGCCTCCATCCTTTTATACCCGGTTTCCGTTCAGGGAGACCAGGCTGCTTCAGAAATTGCCAAAGCCATTGACCATATGAACGAGTTAAATGAAGTAGATGTGGTCATTGTTGGCAGAGGCGGCGGATCTTTGGAAGAATTGTGGGCTTTTAACGAGGAAGTGGTTGCACGTAGTATATACGGTTCCCTTTTGCCTGTTGTTTCAGCTGTTGGACACGAAACGGATTTTACAATCAGCGATCTGGTTGCCGACAAGCGAGCTCCAACGCCTACGGCGGCTGCTGAGTTGGTGGTTCCGCAAATTGAAGAATTGAGGAATCAGGTACAGCAGTACACCCAATGCTTGCTCAAGTCGCAGAACTCCATATTGGATCGTCTTAAAGACCGTTTGGAAAGTAAAGTGAATCGCTCCGTTTTTAAAGATCCTAAAGCACGTCTGTATCAATATACCCAGCGGCTTGATTATTTGGAGACACGCCTTGAACACACCATGCACAAAATGCTTGAAAACAGGGACAGAAGATTGGGGGAGGCAAAGCTGCAACTAAAGTCTTGCCATCCATCGCATAAATTGTCTAAACTGAATGAGCGGCTGGCACTTTTGGTCAGGGACAGCTGTACCCGTATTTCCCAGCATGTGAAAATCCAAGAACAGCTGTACCAACGCCATGTGGCACAGTTGGATGCGCTTAGTCCTTTAAAAGTGATGCAAAGAGGTTATTCACTGGTATACCGTTTTGATAATGACCAGTTGGTCAAGTCAACCCGGCAAATGAGGGCGGGAGATTTGATTAAGGTGCGCCTTGCGGACGGGCAGTTAAAATGCCAGGTGTGGAAATCGGAGGGGGAAAAAGATGAGTGAAGAAAAGGATTTGTCTGCACTGGAGTCGATGCCATTTGAGGAAGCGATCAAGCGGCTCGAGGAGGTAGTGCAAGAACTGGAGAAAGGGGACACACCTCTGGAACAGGCAATCCAATTGTTTGATGAAGGGATGAAATTAGCCAATATTTGTGGAAAAAAACTGGAATGGGCCGAACATCAGGTGGAAATGATTGTCAATGAAAACGGGGAATGGTTGAAAAAGCCATTTGATATAGAGGAGGATCCGGAATAAGTGCAATCCATTACATCATATATAAAGGAACAAGCAGAACAAGTTCATCAGGCATTGGCTGAATACATGGAAAAAATGGACGGCCTTCCTTCCACTTTACGCGATTCAATGCGCTATTCTTTGCTTGCCGGAGGAAAACGATTGCGTCCGGTATTGGTGCTTGCGACTGTTGATTCACTTGGGGGAAACCCGAGCAAAGCGATACCGTTTGCCTGCGCAGTGGAAATGATTCATACTTATTCCTTGATCCATGATGATTTGCCAAGCATGGACGATGATGATTACCGGAGAGGAAAACCTACCAATCATAAGGTTTTTGGCGAAGCACAAGCCATTTTGGCCGGTGATGCCCTGTTGACAGAAGCGTTCGGCTTACTGGCAAGAGAGGCAAAAGAAACATCTCTGCCAGCCGAAACTGCCTTGTCTATTATTGAAGAAAGTTCCCGGTGTGCGGGAGCCCGCGGTATGGTTGGCGGACAAGTGGATGATCTTTTGAGTGAAAACAGGATTATCGGCATTGATGAATTGGAAAGCATTCACAAGCGAAAAACAAGCGACCTGATTGTTTTTTCGGTTCGGCTCGGAGCTAGTTTGTGCCAGGCAAATCCTGTCTTGATGGAAGCGCTGACGAACTTTGCCTGTAAGCTTGGATTGGCTTTTCAAATCCAGGATGATATTCTTGATGTGACCAGTACCCAGGAAGTGCTGGGAAAACCGGTCGGAAGCGATTTGAAAATGAATAAGGCCACTTACCCGGCGTTGATTGGTTTGGAAGCATCAAAAACCAAATTGAAAAAAATTACAGATGATGCCAAAAAACAAATCATCAACCAGCCTGGTCTTCAGCCTGAGAGGTTACTGGAGATTGCTGATTATCTGTTGTCCCGCAACTATTAGGGCATGACATGATAAAGGGAATACCTTATGCTATAATTAAAATATATTTTACCAGAGTGGTGCAGTATTCTAGTCAGTCGGTCATTTCTGAAGGCGGGGCTAAAAATCCGCCAAAGGGCATATCGATGAAGTTTCTGGTGTTGGCTTGTGGCGCCCAGCTGCGGGCTGATGCTGGGAGTTAAGGATTAAGGGCGATCCGCAAGGGCATGCGGGCGTAGACCCTTTTTCCGCGGAGGCCTAAGTGCGTTACGGCAAGGACAGGTTGAAGTAACGGCTTAGGGGATGAACCTGCATTCCGGGAGTCGACTGGGTGTAGCGTAGCCTGCCTTGAGTGATAGTGCGGGGATGCACTTTCAAAGCTGAAAGCACTATTGCAAAAGAGGCTAGGAAATGAACTGAGACTGTTGAGGAAATCTCCTAGACTGTTTGTATAGGCAAAACTGTGCAGGGATTAAAGTGCGGACTAAGTGGCAATCCAGTCCGGCGGATGGCGACACCGCTCGAGAAAGGTTATAAAAGGAAACTGCCTGATTGGCAACGATCAGGATACCTTTCTGGGAAATCCTACTGGACCTTAAGCCGCAGAGTTTACCTGAACAGTTTCCACTCTTTCTCCTATGTGTTTTTTAGTTGGATGAACCGGAAAAAATACATATGAGTCGTTGCAAAAACGATGAAAAGAAACCGGTCCCTGTGACCGGCATTTTTCTGGAATGCCCTAGAGCAAGGGATGGATGACAGTATGTTTTCATTGCTCCGAAAATCATTGCGTTGGTCTGTTGGCATTGGACTGATCACAGCCCTGATTGCTATGGTATTGTCATTATCGTCAACAACTTTAATGAAAGATTTTTCTTGGCTGGGTGGAATGATTGTACTTCTTATCATTATTGGAATCGGGATCATTTTTGATATGCTGGGGATAGCAGCGGCCGCAGCCAAGGAGCAGCCTTTTCATGCCATGGCCGCAAAAAAAATTCCCGGCTCGAAAGAAGCAATCGGCATTGTACGCCGGGCAGACCAGTTTTCCAACTTTTGTAATGATGTTATTGGAGATATAAGCGGAGTGATTAGCGGGGCAGCCGCGCTGGTGGTGATTGCTTCAATCATGCGCTCTGCTCCTTCGTGGCAGGAAGTTGCCTGGATTGAGGGTGCATTAAATGTATTTCTTGTTTCTGTGATTTCAGCTGTAACGGTTGGAGGAAAGGCATTGGGAAAAAGTTTGTCCATTCACTTCGCTAACCAAATTATTTTTCAAGTTGGCAGAGTATTTTTCTTCATTAACGAGAAATTTCATTTATCACTATTTCATGTGAATAAGAAAAGAAAGCGAAAGCGAGGCGGTTTTCGTGGACCTCGAGCAAATTAATTCACCGGCTGATTTAAAAAAACTGCCAGTAGAAGAACTTCCAAAATTGGCAACTCAAATTCGCCGATTTCTTGTTGAAAGTCTCTCAAAAACAGGAGGGCACCTGGCTTCCAATCTGGGGGTTGTTGAATTGACGATTGCCCTTCATTATATGTTTGACAGTCCTGAAGACAAAATTATATGGGATGTTGGCCATCAGGCTTATGTGCATAAAATCTTGACAGGGCGCCGGCACCTGTTTCCCACTTTGCGTCAATATCAGGGTCTTTGCGGTTTCCCTAAAATGAGGGAATCCAGGCATGACTGTTGGGAAACAGGACACAGCAGTACTTCTCTGTCCGGAGCGATCGGGATGGTGGCAGCCCGCGATCTCAAGGGAGAAGATTTCAGAGTAATTCCGGTTATTGGGGATGGTGCCTTAACCGGAGGGATGGCCCTGGAAGCCTTAAACCATATTGGAGAGTCTGAAAGCGATATGATCGTCATTTTAAATGACAATGAGATGTCGATCAGTCCTAATGTGGGCGCACTTCATAACCATCTGGCCCGACTTCGAATCAACAAGAGCTATAACAAGATGAAAGATGAAGTTCAATATCTTTTGAAAAAAATACCCACTGTCGGTGTACCGTTTGCCAAAACACTGGAGAGAATAAAAGACAGTCTCAAATATCTGGTTGTTTCGGGTGTCTTTTTTGAAACATTGGGATTCACTTACATTGGTCCGGTTGATGGTCACCAGCTTCCCGAATTGATGGAAAGCCTGCGGCTGGCAAGAAAAACCCGGGGGCCTGTTCTGGTGCATGTCATCACCAGAAAAGGAAATGGTTACAAGCCGGCGGAAGATGACTCAGTTGTTTATCACGGAGTCGGGACGTACAAGATTGAATCCGGAGCTTTCAACAAAAAAGGAGGGCCGCCTTCCTATCCCGCTGTTTTTGGCAAGACTATGGTTAAACTGGCTGAACAGGATGAGCGGATTGTTGCGATTACCCCGGCAATGTTAACCGGATCAAAGTTGGAGCGGTTTAATGAGAAATTTCCTGACCGTTGTTTTGATGTAGGGATTGCTGAACAGCATGCGGTTACTTTCGCTGCCGGAATGGCCACTCAAGGGTACAAGCCGGTACTCGCCATTTATTCCACTTTTTTGCAACGTGGTTATGACCAGCTTGTTCATGATGTTTCCAAGCAAAATCTGAATGTCGTGTTTGCTGTTGACCGTGCGGGATTTGTTGGCGAGGATGGAGAAACTCACCAGGGGATTTATGATATCAGTTTCATGCGAAATCAGCCTAATATGGTTATCATGATGCCAAAAGATGAGAATGAACTTCAACATATGTTATATACGGCTGTCCAATATGAAGACGGGCCAATTGCCGTTCGTTATTCCAAAAGTGCCGGTGTCGGTATACCATTGGATAAAAACTTCAAGTTGTTGCCAATTGGCAAGTCCGAAATTGTCAAAGATGGAAGAGATGCAGCCATTGTTGCTTTTGGAAACATGGTACCGAATGCACTCGAAGCTGCGGCATCTTTACAAGCCGACGGAATAGATGTTCGTGTTATCAATGCCCGATTTGCCAAGCCACTGGATACAGATTTGCTTGATCAATTGGCAATCGAGAGAATCCCCGTGGTTACGGTGGAGGAAGCTGTAGTGACAGGCGGGTTTGGCAGTGCCGTACTGGAATATTATCAGGAAAAAGAGGTATATGATCTTCCCGTTAAAGTCATGGGAATACCGGATGTATATGTGGAACATGGAACAATTGAAGAACAGAGGAAAGAAATGGGATTGACGGCAGAAGATATTGCCGAGACTGTGAACAGGCTTATTATCCAAAGAAATCCGGAAAATACGAGGGCATAACATGCAGAAAGAACGAATAGATGCATTATTGGTTAGAAAAGGTTTTTTTTCCAGTCGGGAGAAGGCCAAACGTTCCATTATGGCTGGTCTTGTTTATATGGATAACGAACGGATCGATAAAGCGGGAACAAAAGTGTCTGTTGATGCTTCCATTGAAGTAAAAGGAAAGCTTCATCCTTATGTAAGTCGCGGGGGATTAAAGTTGGAAGAAGCGATCCGTGCTTTCGGGCTTCAGTTGGAAAACAGGGTGGTACTTGATATAGGCGCTTCTACAGGCGGTTTTACCGATTGTGCCCTGCAAAACGGTGCTGGAATGGTTTACGCGATTGACGTAGGTTATGGCCAATTGGCCTGGAAGTTAAGGCAAGATCCGCGTGTCATTGTCATGGAGCGAACCAATTTCCGTTATTTAAATCCGAAGGATCTGACTGGAGAAACCCCCGACTTTGCCGTTACCGATGTTTCCTTTATTTCCCTGAAACATATTCTTCCCAATATAAAGCGCTTGCTTCAACCGGATGGAGAAGTAGTAGCTCTGGTAAAACCTCAATTTGAAGCGGGCAGAGAAGATGTGGGCAAAAAGGGAGTTGTAAAAGATCCCAAAGTACACTGTCAAGTGCTCTTAAAAACGGTTTGTCTGGCCGATTCGCTCGGGTATTTTGTAAAAGGGATGATCCCGTCCCCGATCCGGGGTGGAGAAGGAAATATAGAGTTTTTATGCTACTTCAAGTTGTCTTCAGAGGAAAAACAGGATATTTCCGGGTGGAAATCCCGAATTGATAAAGTGGTTGGAGACGCACATAAACATTTTCACTAATTTGTTTTTGTTTAGAGAAGGGTAAACCCGCATGACTTCGAATTAGTAGTTAAAGGAGGGGAAGAGAGTGGCCCGACCGGGTGATACCCTTGTGCTTTTTCTGCTAATCGGAGTCATTTTTTATTTTATTTTGAAGAAGTTGCCGGTACCTTACCAAAAAAGGAAAAATGAAAGCCATGATATCAAGGGAGAAATACCAGATTTATTACGCAACCACGGATATGAAGTAGCAGGCTCCAAGGAAAGGATACCGTTTGAAATTGAATTTGACGGGCGCATCTATGAGAGCCGGCTTTTTATTGATTATCTCGCTTATCGGGACAATCAATGGTATATTGTGATTGTATCAAGACAACGGAAACCGGTCCGCGAATCGGGAGCAGGATTGAGAGAATATTTTCTTCCCTATTATTTGCTTTATCGGCCTGACGCCATTTTATATGTAGACCGCGATCAAGGTTCGATCAAGGAAGTTGAATTTGACATTCCGGAGGTTTCCCTTGGTAAAAAGCAAAACTGGACTTGGCTGATTTTTCTGGCTGTTGTACCGATCCTGCTGGTTGTTTTGTATTTATCATTATGATCGCATCGTTTATATGGGGTGGAAATTGTTGAAAACAATCGGGATAAAAGTAAACAGATACAAACCAAAAGCCTTTGATGTAGCTGAAGAAATGAGACAAGAGTTGGAAAAAAAAGGTGTTACCGTTTATTTTGAGCCTGATATAGCAACCGAGCTGGGTCATCCTGAATTGGGACTTGCGTTTCAACAATTTGCCGAATATGTTGAAATGGTGTTTGTTTTGGGCGGTGATGGTACGCTGCTCGGTGTGGCGCGGGAAATTGCAAAATACCGCTTGCCGATTCTCGGGTTTAATCTTGGGCATTTGGGCTTTTTATCGGAAGCGGAAACAGGTGATCTCGCAAAAGCCATTGATCGCGTATTAGCGGGTGATTACGTCATTGAACGCCGTCTGATGATTGAGGCTGAAGTAATTCGGGAGGGCCGTCTGATTGAATCTGGAGTTGCCTTGAATGATATCGGGATTGCCAAAGGGTCATTTGGCCGGATGATTACTTGCATCACTTATATGGATGGAGTTTATCTCGATACTTATTCGGGAGACGGGATTATCGTCTCAACACCGACTGGTTCTACCGCTTATTCGCTGGCTTGCGGGGGACCGATTGTTTATCCGGGGATTCAAATGCTTCTGGTTACCCCCATTTGTTCACATACGTTAACATCCCGGCCCATGGTTCTCCCTTCTGAATCAGTTATAGAAATAAAGGTAACAGCCGTTCACAAGGAAATGGGAATAACAATTGATGGGCAAATCGGTTATGATTTAAAAGAGGGAGATGTGGTCAGAGTAAAGCGGTCAAAGGATTTTGCCTTACTTACAAAATGGCAGGATCGTTCGTTTTTTGAAGTGGTTCGTCAAAAATTACAAGGTGAAAGCAGTGTTGATGTTAGCAGGGTAGGTGGAATTTATGAAGGCTCAACGACATATAAAAATTCGTGAGATTATTACAAACAAGGAAATTGAAACGCAAGATGAATTGGTTGAGGAACTGAAAAAAGCGGGTTATAATATCACGCAGGCAACGGTATCCAGAGATATAAAAGAACTGCATCTGATCAAGGTGCCTACAGAAAGCGGAATCTATAAATATTCGCTTCCAACCGAGGAAAAACGGTTTAATCCCGAAAAAAAACTAAAGCGGGTACTTCAGGAATCATTTATAAGCATCGACCAAAGTGAAAACTTTATATTGTTGAAAACGTTGCCGGGGAACGCACAAGCAGTAGCGGCGATATTGGATCATCTCGATTGGGAAGAGATGATGGGGACGATTGCCGGAGATGATACCATATTGATTATTGCGCGCAAAAAAGACCGGGCCCCCGAATTAATGCAACGCTTCCTGGATTTGCTATAGGAGGCGATTTTCTATGCTGAGGGAACTCGTTATTCGCCATTTTGCCATTATTGAAGAAGTGCATTTGCAGTTTGATTACGGATTTCATGTTTTAACTGGCGAAACGGGCGCCGGGAAATCTATCCTTATTGATGCGTTGGGCCTGATTATCGGTGGCAGGGCATCAACCGATTTTGTCCGGCATGGAGAAGGAAAAGCGGAAATTGAAGCAGTGTTTGAACTGGAGCAAGACCACCCTGCACGTCCTTCTTTGCTGGAGTGGGGCTTTGATAACGAAGATCTGGATCAGATAATTGTGCGTCGCGAAATATCAGCCGCCGGAAAAAGCAATTGCCGGATCAATGGGCGGATTGTCACTTTATCGTTGCTTAAAAAAATTGGTCATTTCCTTATTGATATTTCCGGGCAGCATGAACACCAGTCTTTGCTGCATTCCGATAAACATCTAGATTGGCTGGATCATTTTGGCGGGAAAGATTTGCTTCGGTTACGCAAAGAATATGAACGAATTTTTGAAGCGTATGAGGAATTAAACCGCCAATTGGAGCAATTGCGGGAAAACCAGCGTGATTTGGCCAGGCGTTTGGATCTTCTTAGATTTCAGGCTAATGAAATTGAATCTGCTGCTTTAGTTCCCGGTGAAGATGAGGAATTGGAACAAGAGCGAAACCGTTTATCCAATGCTGAAAAATTGATGATGCACAGTGCGCAGGCATATGAAAGTTTGAATGGCGAACAGGGTGGTTTAACCTTGATCCAGGAAACAATTTCCCACTTGGAACAAATTGTCGAAGTGGATAAATCGTTACAGAATATACTGGAACTTGCGCAAACTGCTTACTATCAACTGGAAGAAGTATCCCATGAAATTGCGGGCTATAAGGATGAGTTTGATTTTGACTCTGAACGCTTATATGAGGTAGAAGAAAGGTTGCATTTGATCAGACTTTTGAAACGCAAATACGGGGATCATATTGGGGAGATTCTCGCTTACGGAGAGCAGGTTGAAAAAGAACTTCATGTGCTGGAAAATCATGAACAGACTGAAGCAGAGCTTGTACATAAGATGGAGCGGTTGCAAAAACAATTGGAGAAGCTGGCACATGAGCTTACTCAGAAACGAAAAAAAGCGGCAATCCAATTGAAAGCCAGAGTAGAAATGGAACTGAATGATTTAAATATGGGATCAACTGTTTTCCATGTCGCTTTTCTTCATGAACCAAACCAAAAACCAAGGTTTTATTATCATGGAAAAGATAAAATTGAATTCCAAATAGCCCCCAATCCCGGTGAACCGTTAAAACCTTTGGCCAGGATTGCATCAGGAGGAGAATTATCCCGATTGATGCTGGCGCTCAAATGTATCTTTGCCGAAGTTGATCAGGTTCATACGCTGATTTTTGACGAAATTGATACTGGCGTTAGTGGACGCACGGCTCAGGCCATTGCTGAAAAAATTGCCTTCTTGTCCCGGAAATACCAGGTGCTTTCTGTGACACATTTGCCTCAGGTTGCCTGCATGGCTGATTGCCATCTATATATTTCAAAAGAAGTACTGCAGGCCAAGACCCGAACCCGTGTGGAAAAACTGGACTGGGATGGCCGCACAATGGAGTTGGCACGCATGCTTGGCGGAGTGGAAGTAACCAGTACAACACGCAATCATGCACGGGAAATGCTTCGGTTGGCGGAAGAAGTCAAGAAAAATCAGGCGGGGTAAGTGGGATGTGTTGTATAGAATGCTGCACTTACTTGCAAGATGGGATATGTGAATAAGTTTTTTCAGTCTGTACACCTTTAACCAAGTGTTAAAGGTTTTTTGTTTTTAGGAAAACAAGTTTATATACAGGAATGATTTGAAGGACATAAAACCAAGACCAGGAGGTTAACTTAAGGATAGTAAGATGCACCTTTCTAACGGCGAAAGGAAAGGCGGGAAGCACAGGAGAGTGGTATGATTGCAAAGACAAGGGAAACAAAAATGGTTGGGTTTTCTCCTGGTGCTTCTCCTCATAATGGGAAGTACTACCAATACTTTTCAACAATTTGCCCAGTTTCCACACGAAATCCGTCTTTTTCAGGGAGAGTGGAAACAGCTGCATTTATCAATGCCGGCTACAGCCGATGTATCGGATCCCGGCATCCTGCATGTAGACAGATCAGTTAAGACACAAAAATCAATGAATTATCGCCATCCCCTCACTTTATTTACCAGATCGGCAGGTAAAACCTGGCTGACCGTAAAATTATTTGGTACACTCCCTATCAGAAAAATACAAGTTCAGGTTTATCCCCAACTAAAGGTTATTCCTGGCGGTCAATCCATTGGAGTCAAGCTGCATTCAAAAGGAGTGATTGTAGTTGGTCATCATCGTGTGCAAACCAGTGGTTATCAAGTAAAATCACCTGCTGAAACAGCAGATATACGCGTTGGGGATTATTTGGTTGAACTGAATGGGGAACCTGTGCGCCGCGTTCAGGATGTTTCCAAAGCTGTGGAAAAATCAGGGGAAAAACCAATCCGCGTTGCACTGCTGCGTGATGGAAAAAGGAAAACAACCACGGTTCAGGCACAACGGGATGTGAAGGATCAGCGTTATCGACTGGGCCTGTATATTCGTGATTCGGCAGCCGGTGTAGGAACTCTTACCTTCTTTGATCCGAAACAGAATATTTATGGTGCTTTGGGACATGTGGTAACTGATCTGGATACAGGACATCCCATTCTCGTAGGAGATGGGAAAATTGTCAAATCCAATGTGACATCAATCCAGAAAGGGGAATCGGGAGAACCGGGCGAGAAAAGGGCGATTTTCTTTCAAGAAAATCAAGTGTTAGGGAATATCAAGCAAAATACACCGTTTGGGATTTTTGGCCTGATGAAAAAAGCACCGGATAATGGCAAATTAAACAAGCCAATTCCCATTGCATTGGCAGAGCAGGTAAAAGAAGGACCGGCCAAAATTCTGACAGTGGTTGAGGGGCAGAAAGTTGAGGAATACAGCATTGAAATTGTTCATGTCATCAAGCAAAAATATCCGGCAACCAAGGGATTAATCATCAAAGTAACAGATCCGCGTTTATTGAAAAAAACAGGTGGTATTGTGCAAGGAATGAGTGGAAGTCCAATAATCCAGAATGGCAGACTGATTGGCGCTGTTACCCATGTTTTTGTAAATGATCCAACTTCGGGATATGGAACATTTATTGAATGGATGTTGCAAGACGCAGGGGTTATTCAATCCACAGCGGCTACGGATCATCGTAGCCGCCTTTTTTGTATGAGCTGCCTTGTTCTTTCAAGTCTGTTCAGAGAGAAACATAATGGAACACAGCATATAGTCATGTATCATCACCAGGGTGCCTTTATGTTTCAAACTCTGATTTTATGTTCAGGCATTCTTTAATGGGATGAAGGATATAAATTTATATATGTAGAAATATTTTAGTAACTCGAGATATAATTATAATAAAGTTAAATTCTTTTCTATTATAAGTGAGAAGGAAAGCAGACCATTTTGGATAGATCTGAAGAAAAACCAATCATGCGATTCACAGATTTCTCCTAATGGGTTAAAACCGGATTCATCATGTAACACCAGGGGGAACACGGATTGCAAAGATTGAGGAAAGATGTTATTTTATGGTCTGTTGTTACGAAAAAAACTGCTGTACCTTATACAGCAGTTTAAGCAACATTTTCTATTTCGTTAATATAGATTTGAGCTTTATTTTCATTAAATTGTTTTTCCCATTTGGACATAACAACAGAGGCCAGTGAATTTCCCAAGACGTTGACAACGGTACGCATCATGTCCATAATGCGGTCTACACCTGCAATAAAAGCCAGTCCTTCTGCTGGTATGCCGACAACGTGCAATGTTGCCATCAAGACAACAAAAGAAACACCGGGTACACCAGCAATTCCTTTAGAGGTAACCATTAAGGTAAGCAGCAAGGTAACTTGTTGGCTGACTGTCAAATCAATTCCGTACATTTGGGCGATAAAGATTGCAGCAATTGCCTGATATAGTGTGGAACCATCCAGGTTAAAGGAATAACCGGTCGGGATGACAAATGAAGTAATTGATTTTGGACAGCCGTATCGTTCCATTTTCTCCATTAATTTGGGCAATACTGTTTCAGAGCTGGATGTGGAATAAGCAAGGATCAGCTCATCTTTTAAAATCCTTATTAAATGAAAAATATTGAAACCAGCTATCTTGGCAGTTATTCCAAATACAATCAGGATGAAAAAAATCATTGTTAAGTATACAAGGAGAACCAGTTTACTGAGCGGAATCAAAGAGTTAATCCCAAATTTGGATACTGTTACACCGATTAAGGCAAATACGCCAAAAGGTGCAAACTTCATGATCAAATTGGTCATATAAAACATGGCATCAGCGGTTCCCTGAAAAAATTTTAATACCGGCTTTCCTTTTTCACCAATTGCGGCAACTCCCAACCCAAACATGACGGAGAAAAAGATGATGGCCAGCATGTCACCTTCTGTCATTGAGGCGAATAAGTTTTCAGGGACAATTTTGACAAAAGTATCAACAATACCGTGATTTTCTACATCTTTGGTTGTTTGTGAATATTGGCTGATATCTGTTTGCTGAATTGAATTCATATTGATTCCGTCGCCTGGTTGAAATATGTTTGCTGAGCACAATCCGACCAAAAGCGCTATCGTTGTAATAATTTCAAAATACAAGATAGTTTTACCGCCAAGTTTTCCGAGCTTTTTAATATCTCCGACTCCTGCAACGCCAACAATGATGCTGGAGATTACAATCGGTATAACAATCATTTTAATGAGACGAAGGAAAATATCGCCAACAGGCTGTAAAATTCTCTCAACAGCAGGGTTTCCAAAGAAAATTGCACCGACTGCAACCCCCAATATTAAACCGATAAAAATTTGCCATGCAAGGCTGATTTTCAGGTTTTTCATTAAATCACCTCACTACGAATAGAACAATTACAGATGTCTTTGACAATTTATTGATTAACAAAGTAAACAAGAAGTGACAATTAACATCTTAAAATAATTTAAAGTGCAAATCAACCTTTATAATAATAATTCTATTACTTAGAATTTAAATTTTTTTCTTAATGAAATTTGAAGAATGACATTCAACTGAAAAAACACCGGGGAAAGTAAGCCCCGGTGTCCTTATGGGTCAGGTAGATGGCCGATCAGGTCCTTCCAGTTTTTTATCTCCGAAACCAGTTGCTGTTTCCGTCTCAGTTTTTTTGTTTTGTGGTGCAGTTTTTTTCAACTTTTTCTTTTGGTTTAAGCTGGGTGATGATTTTTTATTCATTTTTTTCCGCTCCTTTCTATGCATAATATGCTCTTATCCTTTTGTTTATAAACGAGTGTTATTTTAGCTTGAAAAAAACTTTCCATATTTTTGAAAAATATGAATTTGCCGGAAAACGGTTTGCAGGAAGTTTTAATTGTTTGTCGAATGAAAAATGTAAACGGTTTTTGGACGATTAGGAGGTTCTCTCATTGAATAAGATTCGTGTCATATTAGCTGACGATAATCGGGAATTTGCCAATCTGTTAAAAGAACATTTGACCAGTCAGGGAGATATTGAAGTAATTGGCGTAGCCCATCACGGGGGTGAAGTGATCAATCTGTTGAAGAAAGAAGTACCGGACGTTCTCGTACTGGATATCATTATGCCACATCTCGACGGGCTTGGTGTGTTGGAGCAAATTCATCATATGGATCTTGAAGTTTTGCCAAAAGTTATCATGTTGACCGCGTTTGGACAGGAAAATATTACGCAACGTGCTGTAGAACTGGGGGCATCCTACTATATATTGAAACCTTTTGACCTGGATGTGCTGACACATCGGATCCGGCAGATGAAAGGAATTTCCATGAAGCCAACATTTATTAAATCGGGTAGTACCACGACGGTTGCTCCTTCCGGTCAGAAAACAACAAATAACCTGGATGCCAATATTACCGATGTGATTCATGAAATTGGTGTCCCGGCCCATATCAAAGGCTATTTGTATCTGCGCGAAGCAATATCTATGGTTTATAATGAAGTGGATCTACTGGGGGCGATTACCAAATCGTTGTATCCACGGATTGCGGCCAAGTACAATACAACTCCCAGTCGCGTTGAACGGGCGATCCGCCATGCAATCGAGGTTGCATGGAGCCGCGGAAACATGGATTCGATCCGGAACCTGTTTGGCTATACAATTAATGTGACAAAAGCCAAACCGACTAACAGCGAGTTTATTGCGATGGTCGCTGACAAATTGCGAATTGAACACAAAGTTGTGTAACAATTGTATGAATGATGCTGCCACTGCCTGAATAAGGGGTGGCTTTTTTGTATGATTTTTCAGCGGATTCTGACCTGTTCACACCGATCCAGCCACAAACGGTGTTGATTTCTTGCTGTGACTATCTCTTTATAAATCATTCGGGCTCTATCATAATTTTTGGCTTTTAGAGCCTGGTGAAATGTTTTGTTTAGCGGAGCCAATACTTCATGGTAAAAGATATTTGCCCGGGAGGTATACCTGGGTTTGGGAGGATGCCGTTCTTTTGACTGGCCGGAAAATCTCTTTTTTCTGCCCATATTCCTCATCCTTTTTTTGTAACAGGATATGTGGCAGGTCTGATAAAGGTGATAAGTGTAAACAGGCAGAAGAAAATAAAAAAACCGCAACCTGTGCAGACAGAGATCATGGTGAAGGTTGACGGCGGTCATTTTGAACACGGTTTCTTTTATCATCGCGATAGTAAATGAAACTGCCGATTATTGCAATTCCTGCAAGGAATAATAGAAGGCTTCCCAAAAAAGGCAGCCAGGCAAAAGAATGTCCGGCAAAGAAGTTATGCAAAATATCCTGCATCCATTTCCATCCAATTATGGCGAACAGTCCGGGAATACAGATGATCAATATTGCCAGAATTCGCTCATAGGCTTGTTTTGGGAGTTTCATAGATGGTGTGACCGTCCTTTCTTTACTCTATATAAAGATGATAACGCAATTGATTGAATATTTCCATCAAGTTTGTAAAATAACAATATGATAAGATAGATGCGGGTGAAAGGAGGGATTCTGTATGCAAACGTTCCTTATTGTAGGAGGTGGGCAGGGAGGAGTTGCCATTCTGAAAACCTTGCTGTCTGCTGAATCTGTTCGGGTGACTGGTGTGATTGATTTGCGTTCAGATGCTCCAGCAATACTGGAAGCCAAGAAACATGGGATCCCCACAGGGAAAAGAGCAGAACCGTTCCTGGAAATGGCGCCGGATGTAATTATGGAAGCAACGGGCAGACCCGAAGTATTTGAAATGCTTGAAAAGATGAAACATGAAAACGCTCTTCTGATTTCGGGAACGGTTATAAATCTGTTTATCCGCATGATAGAAGAAAAAGAGCAGTGGTTTATCGCATGGAAACAAAGGCAGCAAGAACTGGAAACCATTTTGGATTCAATGCATGACGGCATGATTGCTGTCAACAATCAGGCGAGGATTACCTTGTTTAACCGAGCGGCCGAGCGGATGATAGGCATATCTGTCAACTCTGTTTTGGGCCGGAAAATTACAGAAGTAATTCCCAACTCCAGACTGGATCGGGTTTTATTAAACGGGCAAACCGAACTAAACAAAAAATTTGTTCTGCCTAACGGGATTGAAATTGTAACCAATCGTGTGCCGGTGACGGATCAGAACGGTAATGTGATAGGGGCAGTAGCGGTATTTCGGGATATTAGTGAGTTAAAAAACCTGTCCCAGCAAATTATCGATTTGGAAAGTATGAGAAGCTTGCTGCAAGCAATTATTAACTCTTCCGAAGATGCCATCTCGGTGGTTGATACCAATGGAATAGGGATTCTGATTAATCCTGCATATACTCGCTTGACAGGCCTCAAGCCTGAAGATATCATTGGCAAACCGGCGGAAACAGACATTTCTGAGGGGGAAAGTATGCACAGGAAGGTACTTCGGACAAAACAACCGGTGCGTGGTGTTCAATTAAAGGTAGGCCCCCATCGGAAAGACGTTTTTGTTAATGTAGCGCCAATTATAGTCGGTGGCGAATTAAAGGGCAGTGTGGGAATCATATATGATGTTTCGGAGATAAAGCAGTTGAATAAGGATTTGGAAAGGGCACGCCGGATAATTCGCACTCTGGAAGCAAAATATACGTTTGATGATATTATTGGCAACTCGGAAGCAATGAAGGTTTGTATTGAACAGGCTAAGCAGGCAGCAAGAACGAGGGCTACAGTCTTGTTGAGAGGAGAATCAGGAACAGGCAAGGAACTGTTTGCCCACGCGATTCATAATGCGAGCGATCGCAAATATAACCAGTTTGTACGGGTGAATTGCGCTGCATTGTCAGAAACATTATTGGAAAGCGAATTGTTTGGATATGAAGAAGGTGCCTTTACCGGTGCCAAACGTGGAGGCAAAAAAGGATTGTTTGAGGAAGCCAATGGTGGAACAATTTTTCTTGATGAAATTGGTGAGCTAAAGCCAAGCACACAAGCCAAGCTGTTGCGAGTGTTACAGGAAAAAGAGGTCTTGCGCGTAGGAGGAACCAAATCGATTCCGATTGACGTACGTGTCATAGCGGCCACCAATGTATACCTGGAAAAAGCGATTCAGGAGAAAAGATTTCGGGAAGATTTATTTTATCGGTTAAACGTATTGCCTATTCAAATTTCTCCCTTGCGCATGCGGAAAGAAGATCTGGTCGATTTGGCCATGAACTTGATCAAAAAATTTAATCAGGAATATGGGCGCAACGTAGAGGAGATTGATGCAGAGGCGGTTCAGACTTTGCTTCAGTATTCTTGGCCTGGAAATGTCCGTGAGCTTGAAAATGTTTTGGGGCGGGCCATGATCAACATGAAGTTTGTTGAGGTAATAATGAGAAGAAAACATTTGCCTCCCTTGGATTTATACCAGATCAAAGACTTGGAAAAGCGCAATAATGTGCTGGATTTGGATGAGACAAGGCCTTTAAGAGAGATCATTTCCGAAACAGAAAAAATGTATATCAAAAAAATCTATGAAAAGACAGGAAAAAACAAGACCGAAACAGCCCGCTTGCTGGGGATTTCCGTAAGAAGTTTGTATTATAAACTGGAGAGATATCATTTGTTATGATTTTGCAAAAAAATTCATGAAAAAAATTTCACATTATGTGCAGATGTTTGCAAAAAAGTTTATACTGGAACAGGCGGTTAAAATATCAATAGACATTAATAAAATCGCCATTTTCCAGGTTTCGTTTACTGGTTGGCATCGCTTTTGCATAATACAGGGTGACCGGCGAAACCGTCAGTAATATTTCTTTTAAAAAAATAAAATATGGCACATTGCCGGGATATGAGGTGTATAGGATGATAAGAACGTTTGATGAGGTACTGAAGAAAGCTGAGTCATTGCCTTCGGTTACCGTTGCAGTGGCTGCAGCAGATGACAAGGAGGTGTTGGAGGCTGTCCGGGATGCGATTTCCCATAAGATCGCCCAATTCCTGCTTTTTGGGAATAAAGGAAAAATAAGGGAAATCAGCCGGGGAATCGGCTTGCAAGTAGAAGAAAGCCGGATTTTCCATGCGGACTCTGTTGTTCAAGCTTCAAAAATGGCGGTTGCCGCTGTGCGAGACCAAAAAGCAGATGTAGTAATGAAAGGGATGGTTCAAACTTCGGATTTTTTGCGTGCCATTCTCAATAAAGAAAAAGGGCTGAGAACAGGCAAAGTGTTGAGCCATGTTGCTACATTTGAAGTACCGGGATACGATTATCTTATTCATGTAACAGATCCCGCATTAAATGTAGCTCCTGCTTTACCGGAGAAAGCACAAATTGCTGAAAATGTTATTCGGTATTGTCATTCCCTTGGAAATGAAAATCCAAAAGTGGCCGTATTGGGTGCTGTTGAAGTAATCAATCCAAATATGGAAGCGACACTGGATGCAGCAGCCCTTGCACAAATGAATCGCCGCGGTCAAATCAGGGGTGCTGAAATTGACGGTCCTTTTGCGTTGGATAACGCCGTTTCAGTTAAAGCTGCGGAGCACAAAGGAATTGAAAGTTCAGTAGCCGGACGTGCTGACGTGCTGCTTGTTCCGGATATCAATGCAGGAAACATGCTGTACAAATCAATGGTTTATTTTGCTAAAAGCAAAATTGGAGCAGTGGTATTGGGAGCATCTGCACCGGTCGTATTGACATCCCGTGCAGATTCTCATGAATCCAAGCTTTATTCAATTGCTTTGGCAGTAGTCCAATTTGCTTGTAAATAAAAACTGTTTGTAGTTGTATTGTTCTGAAATAAAAAAAGAAGGTACCTCCTGTTAAAAGAACATATTAACAGTGGAGGTACTCAACAAAGAGTAATTTTAAAATTAGACTAATTAATTATTCAAGATTCATTTTATGTTTTTTTATTGCAAAAAACAAGCATCTTGCAAATTTTCTAAACAAATCAATTTTAACTTCATTTGAGACTGAATTAACCTGCGTGAGTATAGATGAACCTGAAATAAAGGCGGTCTATAAATTTTGTATGATAATCCGTCTGCTTCAAGAATTGATTTCGTTTGTTGTTTTTTGTTAAAAAAAGGTAGCAGAAGCAAATAATATCTATTGGATAGAACTAGCCAATAAGTCAGTAAAAATCTAATTCACAGAGGGATGATATAAATGATTATCTTTGATTACATGGAAAAATACGATTATGAACAATTGGTTTTCTGTCATGACGAAACATCCGGACTTAAAGCGATTATCTGTATCCATGATACTACCTTGGGTCCGGCTTTGGGAGGAACACGCATGTGGACCTATGATTCTGAAGCAGACGCTATTGAAGATGCGCTGCGCCTGGGCAGAGGCATGACATATAAAAATGCTGCGGCCGGATTAAATCTTGGCGGTGGCAAAACGGTTGTTATCGGTGATCCTAAAAAAGATAAAAAGGAAGAGCTGTTCCGGGCATTGGGACGCTTTATCCAAGGCTTGAATGGACGTTATATCACCGCTGAAGATGTAGGCACATCTGTGGAGGATATGGATATAATCCATGAGGAAACCAGCTTTGTTACAGGAGTTTCCCCCGCTTTTGGTTCAAGCGGCAATCCGTCGCCGGTAACTGCATATGGCGTATTCCGTGGAATGAAAGCAGCTGCAAAAGAAGCGTTTGGTGATGATTCACTCAAAGATAAAGTAATTGCCATTCAGGGAGTCGGACACGTTGCTTATACTTTGTGCAAGTATTTGCAAGAAGAAGGCGCAAAACTAATTGTAACCGATATTAATAAGGAAAATATGGATCGCGCCGTACAGGAATTTGGCGCCCAAGCAGTTCATCCCGATGAAATCTATGATGTGGAATGTGATATTTTCTCCCCATGTGCCCTGGGCGCTGTGATCAATGATGAAACAATCGACCGTTTGAAATGTAAAGTCGTGGCAGGTTCTGCCAATAATCAGCTAAAAGAAGAACGTCATGGGGACATGCTAGAAGAAAAAGGGATTGTTTATGCTCCTGATTATGTCATAAATGCTGGAGGCGTCATCAACGTAGCTGACGAACTTTTGGGATACAACCGTGAACGTGCCCTGAAAAAAGTGGAAGGAATCTATGACAATATCCTGAAAGTTTTTGAAATCGCAAGACGTGACGGGATTCCAAGTTATCTGGCAGCTGATCGCATGGCAGAAGAACGAATTGAAAAAATACGTAAAACAAGAAGTAATTTCTTGCAAAAGGAACGGAGTTTATTGAACTTTAATTTGAAATAACACCGATTAAAATTGAGGGCTAACTAGAAATGGAGTGTTGAAGGTGGAGCCGATTCGGGTTTTGGCGATTAACCCAGGATCAACTTCAACAAAAATTGGCGTCTTTGACGATGAAAAGTCAATTTTTGTTGAAACGTTGCGACATAATGCAGATGAGATTGCACAGTTTAAAGAGTTGTTTGACCAGTACCCGTTCCGAAAGCAAGTGATTCTGGATACGCTTGATCATGAAGGCATTAATTTGAACCGGCTTGATGCCGTAGTAGCCCGTGGCGGATTATTAAAACCTATTCCCGGCGGAACTTATCGGGTTAATGACAAAATGATCAAGGACTTGCGTTCTGAAACATATGGCGTTCACGCCTCTAATCTCGGAGCAATTATTGCACAGGAAATTGCCGGGCAGTTAAATATTCCCTCGTACATTGTTGATCCGGTTGTTGTGGATGAATTGCAGCCGGTTGCGCGGCTTTCAGGAATTCCGCAAATTGAGCGGCGGAGTATTTTTCATGCGTTAAACCAAAAAGCAGTTGCCCGACGGGTAGCGAAAAAGTTGGGTAAACCCTATGAGCAGAGCCGGTTTATTGTGGTGCATATGGGGGGAGGTATTACTGCCGGAGTGCATAAAAACGGCCGAGTTATTGATGTGAATAACGGGCTGAATGGAGACGGCCCCTTCTCCCCTGAACGTTCGGGTACCCTTCCGGTTGCTGACCTCGTTTCACTTTGTTTTTCCGGCAACTATCTATTAAGCGAAATCATGCAATTGATTGTTGGCCGCGGGGGACTGGTCGGCTATTTGGGAACAAACGATGCACGTGATGTAGAACAAATGATTGAAAAAGGGGATAAAAAAGCAGAGCTCGTTTATGAGGCAATGGCTTATCAAGTGGCGAAAGAGGTCGGATCGGCTTCCACTGTGTTGTCCGGGAATGTGGACGCCATTATCCTTACTGGCGGGTTGGCATATGGAGAGTCATTTAACCAGATGATTCGTGAGCGGGTAGATTGGATCGCTCCTGTTCATATCTTCCCGGGAGAAAATGAATTGCAGGCTTTGGTAGAGGGGGCTCTTCGTGTCATTCGCGGAGAAGAAGATGCAAAAACTTATCCACCTTTAGAAAAAGGAGTCGAGGTATTACATGGCTGAGAATTATGATCTCGTCGTGTTGGGGGCAGGACCTGGCGGTTATGTAGCCGCTGCCCGCGCTGCCCAATTGGGGATGAAAGTAGCTGTTGTTGAGAAGGAAAAAGTGGGTGGTGTTTGTTTACACAAAGGATGTATCCCGACGAAGACACTTCTCAGGAGTGCGGAACTGTATCAGGATATGAAGAAAAGCCGGAATTACGGAATTAAAGCCACGGACGTCGAACTGGAGCTTGATTTGGTTCAAAAACGGAAGCAAAAAGTAATTGATCAGTTGCATAAAGGTGTTCAAGGGCTTTTAAAGAAAAATAAGGTTGATGTTTATTACGGTACAGGACGTATATTGGGAACTTCGATTTTTTCACCTCTTCCGGGAACGATATCAGTGGAAAACAATGATGGCAGTGAACCGGTGATATTAGTTCCAAAAAATGTATTAATAGCAACAGGATCAAGACCAAGAACATTGCCCGGTTTGGAAATAGATGGCGAGTATGTGATGAATTCAGATCATGCGCTTTCGATGAATCAATTGCCTGAATCTATTGTAATCATTGGCGGGGGAGTGATTGGCATAGAGTGGGCTTCCCTGCTCAGTGATTTTGGCGTAAAGGTTACCGTTGTTGAATATCTGGATCGCATCTTGCCGTTTGAAGATGAAGAAGTAAGCAAAGAGATTACACGCATACTCAAGAAAAGAAAAGTTAAAATCATGACCAGTACCAGGGTGCTTCCTGAAACCGTTTCCAGCGAGGGCGGGCAAGTTACTCTGCAGGCGGAAAAGGGTGGAGAATCAATCGCGTTAACAGCGGATCGTGCGATAGTATCTGTTGGGCGGTTGGCTAATATTGATGATATCGGACTGGACAATACCTCTATTAAAGTTGAAAAAGGAGTCATTCAGGTAAACGAATTTATGCAGACCGAAGAAAGCCATATTTATGCCATTGGCGACGTTATTGGCGGATATCAGTTGGCGCATGTCGCTTCCCATGAAGGAATTCTGGCTGTTGAGCATATGGCCGGAAGGGAAACAGATCCGATCGATCCGTTAACGATCCCGCGCTGCACATATTGCCGTCCGGAGGTAGGAAGTATTGGTCTGACCGAAACTCAGGCAAAAGAACAAGGATATGAAGTAAAAGTCGGCAAATTTCCTTTTAGGGCCATCGGAAAATCAGTAGTAATGGGTGAAGTAGATGGATTTGTAAAAATCGTTGCCGATCAAAAGAATGATGATCTTCTGGGCGTTCATATCATTGGTCCACATGCCACCGATTTAGTTTCCGAGGCTGGATTGGCAAAAGTTTTGGATGCTACTGCTTGGGAGATTGCTCATACGATTCATCCGCATCCAACTCTGTCTGAAGTTTATATGGAGGTTGCGCTTGCAGTAGACGGCAAACCGATTCATGGTTGATGAAAGGAGAGCGTGCAAATGCGCGAATTAAACCACCGCGAACTGGGGTTAAGTGATGATCAGGTTTTGGATATGTACAGCTATATGCTTTTGGCGCGTAAAATTGATGAACGTATGTGGCTATTGAACAGAGCTGGTAAAATTCCGTTTGTTATTTCCTGCCAGGGGCAAGAAGCCATTCAGATCGGAGCGGCTTTTGCGCTGGATCGTGAAAAAGACTGGCTTTGTCCCTATTATCGTGATTTAGGCATGGTGCTTGCATTTGGTCAGACAGCGAAAGAACAAATGTTGTCAGCCTTTGCCAAAGCGGGTGATCCCAACAGTGGAGGTCGCCAAATGCCTGGACATTACGGCGACAAACGCTTTCGAATTTTCACCGGTTCCAGCCCGGTTACCACACAGGTGCTTCATGCTGTAGGAATAGCTTATGCCGGAAAGTTGCAACAGAAAGATCATGTCGTGTTGACAACGAATGGTGACGGTTCCAGTAACCAGGGAGATTGGCATGAAGCCTGCAACTTTGCTGGAGTTCACAAGTTGCCGGTAATTTTCATGGTAGAAAACAACCAGTATGCCATTTCAGTGCCGCTAAAAAGGCAAGTGGCCGGCGGTGAGATCTGGAAGCGTGGAGAAGGATACGGATTCCCGGGAATAAAAGTGGACGGAAATAATCCGTTGGCTGTATATCAGGCAGTTAAAGAGGCTGCAGAGCGGGGCAGAAGTGGCGAAGGACCTACATTGATCGAAGCTGTCGCCTATCGCCTGGTTCCTCATTCCAGTGACGATGATGACCGTACCTATCGGACACGGGAAGAAGTGGAAGAAGCGAAAAAAAGAGATCCGATGATCCTGTTTAGGAATTATCTGGTGGAACAGGCCATCCTAACCGATAAACTTGATCAGGAAATCAACGAGAACATAAAAAATGAGGTTAATGAAGCAACAGAGTATGCTGAAAAAGCACCTTATCCTGACCCGGAAACTATTTATGAGCATTTATATGCCTAAAATGAGCAGGGGGAGAAAGATATGCCAGTCATTTCCTATATTGATGCGGTGACACAAGCGCTTATGGAAGAAATGAGACGTGATTCAAGTGTCTTCGTACTTGGAGAAGATGTTGGTGTACGCGGCGGAGTTTTTCGGGCCACGGTCGGCCTTTATGATGAGTTCGGCCCTGACCGGGTGCTCGATACGCCGCTTACAGAATCTGCAATCGTTGGCGTTGGAATTGGTGCAGCGGCATATGGTACGCGTCCTGTTGCTGAAATCCAGTTTGCAGATTTTATCTTGCCAGCATATAACCAGATTGTAAGTGAAGCAGCACGAATTCGGTATCGTTCGAAAGGGGACTGGAATGTGCCGATGGTAATCCGTGCCCCCTATGGCGGTGGTGTTCACGGAGCATTATACCATTCACAAAGCGTGGAAAAACTTTTTACCGGCGTTCCCGGATTGAAAATTGTCATGCCGTCTACGCCATATGATGTAAAGGGATTATTAAAGGCGGCTGTTCGTGATAATGATCCCGTGCTGTTTTTTGAGCACAAACGATGTTATCGGTTGATCAAGGGAGATGTGCCCGTTGAAGATTATACGCTACCGATTGGCAAGGCTGATGTAAAACGTGAAGGCAGCGATGTGACAGTCATTACTTATGGACTGATGGTGCACTATGCTTTGCAGGCCGCTGAAAAACTGGAAAAAGAAGGCATCAGCACGCATGTGCTCGATTTACGCACGTTGATTCCACTTGATAAAGAAGCGGTTTTCGAAGCAGTTAAAAAAACGGGCAAAGTATTGATTGTACATGAGGATAATAAAACCGGTGGATTTGGCGGAGAAGTGGCTGCGGTTATTTCCGAAGAAGCGTTCTTTGATTTGGACGCTCCTGTCCAACGCCTTTGTGGCCCGGATGTTCCGGCGATGCCGTATAGTCCGCCCCTTGAAAAAGAGTTTATGTTAAATCCCGATAAAATTACGGATGCAATTCGCGAACTGGCAGAATTCTAGGCAAATGAGGAGGTTCCCGTATGGTGACCGATATTAAGATGCCTCAGCTTGGGGAAAGTGTAACAGAAGGCACCATCTCAACATGGCTGAAAAAACCGGGTGATACTGTTTCAAAATATGAACCCATTTGTGAAGTGACAACAGATAAAGTAAATGCGGAAGTTCCCTCTACCTTTGATGGAATCATTACCGAGATCATCGCTGAAGAAGGAGAAACGATAGAGGTAGGACAATTGATCTGCCGGATCGATGTCAGCGGTGACAAGGTCGGAGAAGCAAAAGAAGAGGAAACTTCAGATTCGGCAGAAGCGTCAAAACCAGCTGCAAATACAAAAGACGATTCGCAAATAAATCGTTACTCCCCGGCGGTGCTTCGACTGGCCCAGGAAAATGACATCGATTTGACGCAGCTGGCCGGCAGTGGCAAAGGAGGCCGGATCACCCGCAAGGATGTACTCCGTGCGATTGAAGGAGGAACTGGACAGTCGAAAGCTGCACCAGTGAACACCTCTGAGGTAATACAGCAAGAACCGGCAGAAACCAGTGAAGAAACCGTGAAATCGGTAACCGATGCCGGAAATGTTTTGGAAAACGGTGATATCGAAGTGCCAGTGTCTGCTGTTCGCCGCATGATTGCCAGCCGCATGGTGGAAAGCAAACATGAGGCACCGCATGCCTGGACAATGATAGAAGTAGATGTAACAGGACTTGTTGAATTGCGCAATCGCGTGAAAAAGGAATTTCAGGAACGTGAAGGGGTAAAACTGACCTTTATGCCATTCTTCATCAAAGCCGTTGTTGACTGCCTGAAAGAATTTCCTTATCTCAATTCCGTCTGGGCAAATGATAAGATCGTTCTTAAGAAACGAATCAACATATCCATGGCTGTCGCAACAGATGATGCGTTATATGTACCGGTGATCCATGATGCAGATGAGAAAAATATCCTGGGACTGGCCAAAGCTGTCCAAAATCTGGCTGAAAAAACTCGCGAGGGAAATTTGGATGTTTCCGATATGCAAGGCGGAACATTCACGGTCAACAATACCGGATCTTTTGGATCAATCCAGTCTCAACCGATTATTAACTCCCCACAGGCGGCCATTTTATCTTTTGAATCAATTGTCAAACGCCCTGTTGTAATTAACAACATGATTGCGGTTCGGGATATGATGAATATCTGCATGTCATTGGACCATCGGATTCTTGACGGATTGATGGCAGGAAAATTCCTTAAACGCGTAAAAGAACGTCTGGAATCTTACGGATCGGATACGAAGTTTTGATAAACATTTCAGAAGGCACCCGTCTTGAGTTGGGTGCCTTCATATATCAAACAGGATGTAAAAAATTTTAATGCAACGAATATATTTCCTTGCATGCCTGCAAAGTGAAGAGAATAAAAGAAACAGGATCATTTCTTAAATTTTTTTGCTATCAGGCACCACAAGCCTGTGCTTACAAAGATCATCCCCGGAATGATCAGTGGGGAGAGAGGGTTTCCGCCACTATAGGGCAACCTGGTTATCTCAGTATAACCGATACCTCCCAAACATAAAAAACCTGTTATAACAAAAGTCCATCCACTTCTTGCAGAATGAGTCTTTATTTGTTTTGGAAAGGAAAAATAGAAAGATGACAACGTAAAAATAAATAAAATCCAGTACAGGGGGATGTAAGGATCCTGAGTTTCTGCAACGCTTTCATTAAAAATGGCGTCACCAAATAACACCAATATCGATCCTCCCAGCAAAAGCACAGAACCAAGCCCATTTAACATAAAGATAACAGCAGTACTCCACTTGTTCATCCTGAATCCTCCAAACACCTTTTTTTATTCTGATGCTGAAATCGACAACGAAAATGGAATATTATGACACAACTTAATATATTAAGCGTACGTTTCCTGTTTTTTTCAATCTATAACCTGCAAGAAAATAGCAAAAAATTTAAAAATGAAAATACATTGGCTTAAGTGATATAAAAAAATACAGAGAAGAGGTGGATCGTGAAGAAGAATCCGGCTTGCTGCTGATTTTTACGGGATGTGTGAGATTTCCTCACTGCTTGTCAAAGAAACTGATGGAGATGGAATTGCGGTTTATGTGTTGTGATTTGAAATATTGGACAGTGTAAGGATCTATGAAATTTCTCTATATGCGTATTTCTTTTTGCGGATGGCCTGTTGTTCATTATACTGGCAGGAGTTCTGTTTTATCTGTTCCGGATTGAAAAGAACAGCCATCAAAAGGGAAATATTCCTTGTAATGCTTTTATATTATCTTAAAAAGAAGATGCATACCAGTCTGCATTGTTTGAAATTTACTAAAACATAGAAAAAATCTTGGATGAGGCGCTTGTTACCGGCGACCTATTGGTATTCATGCTTTTTACCAATCGAAACAAACGATGAAGAAACAAAAATGCCGATTAGCCAAACTGCTCAAAGAAAGAAATTGGTCTCAGATGAAACTTGCCGAGTTGTCCGGTGTCCCGCAAAGCGTGGTTTCTCGCTACTGCCGGGGCACTTCTACGTATAGCATTGACTATCTGTTTGCCATCAAAGAAGCTCTGGAGCTAAACTCCATCGAGGATTTGTTTGAAGAAGAAAAAAGGCTGCCTCTCGATTGAGGTCGCCTTTTCCATCTTTCGATGAACCGGGTTTATTTCGTCTTCTCCAGCTTTTCCACTCTTCGCTTTAATTCCAGGACGGATTTATCAATCCGAAACGTTGACGCCTCCAGCGTATGAATCTTGTCTTCCTGCAGATTGTGCCGAGCCATCTCATCCACTTGATTATCCAAGATGTCTTGCGCCGACATCCGCACCACGTTTTCCACGTCGTCCAGTCGTTCGTTCATCTCTTGCCGGAATGCCCGTTGCTCCGTTTCTAAATGGTCTAACCGATCATCCGCTTTCTCCAACCGATCATCCATCTTATCCAACTTCGCCAAAATCTGTTTCAGGACTTCTTCCATCGCCTGACTTCCTCAACCCCATTATACCTATTGTTTCCAGTCTTCAAAAGTTATTTTTCAGAAAACAAAAACCAAAACCGACCCACAACCACGATCAGAATCGCCAACACATCCAACCAGCCAGGGAGCAGAGTGCCCGCAGTGAACTGGTAGACCAACACGCCCCACAGGAGGGGATACACCACCAACCGAACCGGATATACAAACCGAACCACAACCAAACCCACCAATGTCCCGATGGACCATCCGCCAAACAGCGACCAGTCCATCAAAAACTGAATCACAAACCATAAGAAAACCGGCTCGACATAACTCAAAATCATCATCCAAAACGCATTCTCTCTTTCTCTTACTTCCGGATCCTCCAACTGGATGTTTACTTTCATGTTGTTCTCTCCCTCCCAATGATAGTTTCCCTCAAAGATCCTTTAAACCCTTTTCACCATGAATTTTCCAATCAATGTCATGCCCAACATCAGCACCACGAAATACCAGAAAATCAGGAAAATCGAAAGCAAATAACTGATCCCCACCCCGATCCAAAACCATTTGTGAAACGAAAATTTTTTCTTTCCGAGTTGCCAGGTTGATTTAATCGTAACAGGCATAAAGTTTTGCAAAAAAATACAAGGTTCTCACCTCCATGGTGAAAACCTTGCCAAAATTTTGTCCGGGTTGGTTAAAGCCCGATAAAGAAGTCAAACAGAGCCAGTACAGTAACCCCGGTGATCCCGAGCGAAAAAAGACCACCGAGAATGAGACCGGGTTTGTTCCCGGTTTTTTTGTTGTACCATGTTCCCCAAAGGGCAAAAATACTGATTAATACAAGAAGCGGCACCATAAAATAACTCACTCTTTTTCTGCACCTACTTTCTTCTGTGTATCAAAACAATCGTTTCAATTTTCAGTATAAACAAATATTTTGCCCTTTTAAAGTGAGAATGTGGAAAATCAGAACAGGAAGACGGTTGATGCCAGCGATGTAGCCACCATTGTAAGGATAATCAGATAAACAATTGTTTTTACCAAGGTTGGTTTCAAAATCATTCACCTCAAAAACATATTCTAATCAACTTTTTTTTGATTGTCCACGATATTAGCCATTGCAAATAACAGTCCAAACAAGCATAATATTTAGTATATTAAAAAGCGAAAATGTTTTATACAATATTGAGAGGAGATTGTAAAATATGAAGAAAAAGACTTTGGAAGAAGAAGGACTATTCAAAAATTGGAAAGAAAAGACGGAGCAGCTTCTGCAAAAAAGACCGGAACGAAAAGACAAGTTTCAAACATTGTCCAATATTGAAGTAAAACGTATTTATACAGAGGCGGATCAGCAAGAAGAAAGCCCCGGGCTGCCAGGGTTTTTTCCTTATACCCGTGGAATCCATCCGACGATGTATCGCAGCCGGTTATGGACAATGCGACAATATGCGGGCTTTGGTTCGGCACATGAAACCAACAGACGTTTTCGATATCTGTTGGAGCAGGGGCAGACAGGATTAAGTGTCGCTTTTGATTTGCCTACACAAATCGGCTATGATTCCGATGACCAGATGGCTTCAGGGGAAGTGGGGAAAGTAGGGGTAGCCATTGATTCTCTTAAAGATATGGAGAAGCTGTTTGAAGGCATTCCGCTTGACCGGGTAAGTACTTCAATGACGATTAATGCACCGGCAGCCGTTTTACTGGCTATGTATATTGCAGTGGGTGAAAAACAGGGTGTCAAATCATGTGATTTGAGAGGAACCATTCAAAACGATATCTTGAAAGAATATATGGCTCGTGGAACCTATATTTTTCCGCCAAAGCAATCCATGCGCCTGATTACAGATGTTTTTAAATATTGCGCGGAATCTGTTCCAAAATGGAATACAATCAGCATCAGTGGTTATCATATTCGGGAAGCCGGGGCTACCGCTGTTCAGGAAGTTGCTTTTACGTTGTCTGACGGGATTGCTTATGTGGATGCTGCTATTCAGGCAGGGTTGGAAGTGGACCAGTTTGCCCCGCGTTTATCTTTTTTCTTTAATGCGCACAATAATTTTTTTGAAGAAATTGCGAAATTCCGTGCAGCACGCAGAATCTGGGCCAAAATAATGAAAAAGCGCTTCCGTGCTTCGAACGAGCGCTCGTTACAGCTACGCTTTCATACGCAAACAGGGGGTTCTACCTTAACTGCCCAACAGCCGGATAACAATATTGTCCGTGTAACGTTGCAAGCTTTGGCAGCAGTATTGGGTGGAACGCAAAGCCTACATACCAATTCACGCGATGAAGCCCTGGCCTTGCCAACGGAAGAATCGGCCAGAATTGCCCTGCGCACCCAACAAATTATCGCTTATGAAAGCGGTGTGGCAGATACCGTTGATCCAATGGGTGGATCTTATTATATTGAGGCGTTAACCGATCAGATGGAGCAAGAAATCTGGCGTTATATTGAGAAAATTGATGAATTGGGCGGCGCCGTAAGTGCGGTTGAGCAAGGATTTATGCAACAGGAGATTCATCGCGCCGCGTTGGAAACGCAAAGAAGAATTGAATCAGGAGAAGAAGCAGTGATTGGAATGAATCGCTATCAAATTGAACAGGAAACAGAACCTCAACTCCTACGGGTAGACCCTTCAATTGAGAAACAACAATTAGCGCAATTATCAGAACTAAAAGCAAATCGCAACTTGTTAAAAGTGGGAGAAAAGTTGGATAATCTCAAAAAGGCTGCACAGGGTACTGACAATTTGATGCCATATATTTTAAATGCGGTCAAGGCTTATTGCACAGTTGGAGAGATCTGCCACGCATTGCGTGAAGTTTTCGGAGAGTATCGCGCTGTATAAAAAGAGGAGGAAGGAAAATGAAACGACCTATACGTGTGTTAATTGCCAAGCCTGGTCTCGATGGCCATGACCGGGGTGCGTTAGTGATTGCTCAGGCATTAAGGGATGAAGGAATGGAAGTCATTTATACGGGATTGCGCCAGACCTCCCAACAAATTGCAGCAGCAGCCATTCAGGAGGATGTTGATGTGGTTGGCTTGTCCTGTCTGTCCGGTGCGCATAACGAATTGTTTCCTGAAATTGTGCGTTTGTTGAAAGAGCAGGAGGCAGATGACATTTTGGTTATTGCCGGGGGTGTTATTCCGAAAGAAGATATATCTTATCTGAAAGAACATGATATTGCTGAAGTGTTTACTCCGGGAACACCAACCAAAGTAACCGCGGACTTTATCCGGCAAGCCATGGCCAAAAAGGAGAAATCATCGATATGAGCACAATAAATCCAGAAAAAATAAGCCATATCGGGATCGCTGTCAAAAGCCTGGACGTGGCGATACCATTCTATCGTGATGTATTGGGCCTTCCTTACGAGGGCGAAGAAACTGTTAAAAGCGAACAGGTGCGGGTTGCTTTTTTCCAGATTGGAGAAAGCCGGATCGAACTCTTGGAACCATTATCTGAGAAAAGTGCAATTTATAAATTCTTGCAAAAAAATGGCGAGGGGATTCACCACTTGGCATTGGAAGTAAGTGATATAAAACAGCGAATATCGGATTTGAAGCAAAGAGGAATTCGATTGATCCAGGAGGAGCCCAAAAGAGGTGCACACCAGATGGATATAGCTTTTCTGCATCCCAAAGCAACGGGCAGAGTTCTATATGAAATTTGCGAACCGCAGCATGGAGAGGAGTAAGTACTAGATGGGTATGAATTTAAAAATTGATGAATTGTATAAAAGAAGACGGATAGTAGAGTTGGGTGGCGGAGAAAAACGTATTCGCTCACAGCATGACAAAGGCAAATTGACAGCTCGCGAACGGATCGATTTGTTACTGGATGATGACACTTTTGTTGAGTTAAATTCTTTTGTTGAACATCGGGCAGTTCATTTTGGAATGGACCAAAAAGAAGCTCCGGGAGAAGGAGTTGTTACAGGTTATGGGAAAATTGACGGACGCGATGTCTATGTATTTGCCCAGGATTTTACCGTCTTTGGCGGTGCGTTGGGGGAAATGCACGCACTTAAAATTGCCCGATTAATGGATCTGGCGGCAAAAAACGGAGCACCAGTCATTGGCTTGAATGATTCGGGAGGAGCTAGAATTCAGGAAGGTGTTGTTTCATTAGACGGATACGGACATATCTTTTATCGCAATTCCATTTACTCTGGAGTGATTCCGCAGATTTCTGTCATCATGGGACCTTGTGCCGGTGGAGCTGTATACTCTCCAGCTATTACCGACTTCGTGTTTATGGTAGAAAAAACCAGTCAAATGTTTATTACCGGACCCAAAGTGATTGAAACAGTTACAAAGGAAAAAATTTCTTCAGAATCATTGGGCGGAGCCAAGGTTCACGCCAGTGTGAGCGGAAATTCCCATTTTTCCGCACCGAGTGAGCCCGAAGTATTGGAACAGGTTCGCCGTTTAATCAGTTTTCTGCCTCAAAATCATAAAGAAGCTCCACCGCAGCTTCCGTTTGAAGAAGATGATGACTGGATTGACGAACTGGCGGAGATAGTTCCTGTTGAAGAGACAAAAGTATATGATGTGCGAAAAGTGATTAAACATATTGTGGATCATGGAGACTTTATGGAAATACACGAACAGTTCGCCCGAAACATGGTCGTGGGATTTGCGCGGATTGCTGGCCGAACTGTTGGAATTGCCGCCAACCAGCCAAAGGTGATGGCAGGCAGTCTCGATATTGATTCATCCGATAAATTGAGCCGGTTTATACGTTTTTGTGACAGCTTCAATATTCCCATTATTACTTTTGAGGATGTAACCGGATTTTTCCCGGGAGTTAACCAGGAGCACCGCGGTATTATAAGACATGGAGCGAAAATTTTATATGCTTATTCCGAAGCTACCGTTCCCAAAATTACAGTGATCTTGCGAAAAGCATTCGGCGGTGCTTATGTCGCCTTAAATAGCAAGGCAATTGGTGCAGACCTTGTTTTTGCCTGGCCAAGTGCGGAAATTGCGGTTATGGGCGCACAAGGAGCAGCCAATATTATTTTTAGCCGTGACATTAAAGAAAGTGATAATCCGGAACAAACCAGACAGGATCGGATTGCTGATTATAAAGAAAAATTTTCAAATCCATATGTTGCGGCCAGTCATGGCATGGTTGATGATGTGATTGATCCGCGGGAAACGAGACATAAATTGAAACAGGCGTTATCCATGTTGCAAAATAAACAGGAAAATCGGCCAGCCAAAAAACATGGCAATATACCTTTATAACTCTTAAAATACCGGATTAAACAAGCGGGAAAGTGGCAAACAATTTATTGTTTGCCGCTTTTTTCCTTGTATAAATAGACAAACCGGCAATGAAAATTCATAAAAGCAAACATGATGGATAATGAAGGAAGAAAAGGAGGAAATTAAACTTAAAAAATTAAGTTGAAAAATGGTAAAATAAAGAGTGGATCAATAGATAAAAAAATTTATATTACTCGTTTAAAATTTGTCTTTAAAGGTTCAAGGTTTTTATGTAATTGTTTTATTCGTTATGGGTGAAAAATCTTTGTATATCACTGATTCCTCTCCAACCCGTTTCCGAAACCACAAGGATGATAGATCGAAATTTTTTCAGTGAATGGAGGAATTTAATTGGTAGACCAACAACGACTCTTTGATGAATTTATTGAGCTAATTACAACAGATAGTGAAACAGGTGACGAACGGGCCATTTGTGATTTATTAAAAGAGAAATTGACATTGCTCGGATTTGAAGTAGTGGAAGATGATTCGGCTGAAAAAACTGGTCATGGAGCGGGAAATTTGGTAGCCACAATGAATGGAGCACTGGATAAAGCCCCCAATATTTATTTTACATGCCATATGGATACTGTTGCTCCGGGAAAAGGAATTAAGCCGACACTGAAGGACGGGTATTTTGAGTCGGATGGAACAACCATTCTGGGAAGCGATGATAAAGCCGGTTTAGCGGCATTGATGGAAGGAATCCGTGTGATGAAAGAACAAAATATTCCACACGGAAAGATTCAACTTGTGATAACTGCCGGAGAGGAATCTGGCCTGATGGGTTCCAGGCATTTGGATACAAGCCTTGTTAATGCAGACTTCGGTTTTGCAATCGATTCAAACGGACCGGTTGGGGAAATTATTACTTCCGCTCCCTCCCAGGCAAAGCTTTTCACCACAATTTATGGCAAAGCGGCACATGCCGGTGTTAATCCGGAAGATGGAATCAGCGCCATTCAGGTTGCCAGCCGTGCCATTTCCAAAATGCGTTTGGGCAGGATCGACGCTGAGACAACGGCAAATGTCGGTTTTTTCAAGGGAGGAACGGCAAGTAATGTTGTTCCGGAAAAAGTAGAGATCATTTCTGAAGCTCGTAGTCGCAATGAAATCAAGCTGAAAGCGCAAGTGAAACATATGGAGAAAACTTTCAAGGAAGTAGCAGAAGAGTTGGGAGCCAAAGCTGAAGTCGAGACCAGAGTTTTATATCCGTCGTTTAAGTTTACGGAAGAGGATCTCGTTGTTAAAAAGGCAATTGCTGCTGTTGAAAAAATTGGCCGTAACCCCAAAGTGACGGTGAGTGGTGGAGGCAGTGATGCCAATGTGATGGCCGGTTATGGATTCCCTACTGTAAATCTTGGTATCGGTTACGAAAATATTCATACGACAAGTGAACGGATGCCGTCTGAAGAATTGGTCAAAGCAGCCGAACTCGTTATTGCCCTGATTGAGGAGAGTGCAAAGGTTCCTTCTCAAAGTACTGAGGCTACCAAATAAAAAGGTCAGGTGCAAGATGGAAAGACTTAAACACAAATTTTTAACATGTTGAGAGAACCCTCCTAATATAAGGGTTCTCTTTTTTGGTTTGAGATTTTAATATGTATGGCCATCAAAACGCTAGGAAAAGAAATCTTCACTTGAACCAGGGGCGACAATTTTCAATTTTTCCATAAGCCGTCGTTTCCGGTACAGCATCATTCCTGCTTCAGCCACTTCTTCAATAGTGGAGCGATTAATAATTGCTCCAAAAACAATACCGATCACAGGAACAAGCTGAAATATCTTTTTCCATCCGTAATTGTCACTGTAAGTAAAAATCACCTCCCTCCAGCCTTGAAACTCGGAAGCGGCTTCTCGTTCCACTTTGCCAGAATCGGTCTTTGCCAGTTGTTTCAGGACGGCTTTTTTTCCGACGTAATCCGCTGAAGCAAATTGCAGGCATTTGACAATAAAGATGCGCTCTTTTTTTTCGCAGGGCTGATAACCATAGATCAGCGCCATTTCCTGAAGCACCCGCAGGGAGATCCCAAGTAAGGCTGGAATATCGATGGCCAGTGTAAATATGCCACCAAAACCGGTTGTTGCCCCTTGCATAGTAGCAACTTGTTTATGGCGTTCTTTGGTTTCTTCAGCAACCTGGTTTAATACGGAAATTGGCAAGTGGGCAATCTCTTCAACAGAGAGGGAGCCTTTTTTGATTCCGGCTGCTTTGGAGACATGATATAAAGTCTGACGATGGTTTATCAAATATTGGCCGCCGGTCTGGATATAGTTCCCAAGTTCGTCCAAAAATTTGCCAAGTGTTTCATGTACCTTTTTGGGGATGAATTTATCAAGAAGAACAAAAGGAAGACGCCCGATTTTTTCCCAAAACCATAAATCTTTTTGGTCTTTTTCCCATCGACGGATCTCTTCCAGCCCGTGCAACAGAACCTCTTTACTTTCAAGCGGGAATAAATGATTCATTTAGCCAGTCCTCACCTCTTCTTAAGAGTTTAATAATTCCTTGCAGGCTTTGAGCAGTGTTTCCCCATAAGCCTGACGCAATGGTTTATGGTCATTTTTGTCAATACTTTTATCAATCGTGGAAATGATTGCCAAAGCAGCACGTACTTTCAGATCAACTTCAGAGGAGGTTTCCTGGTCTCCCTGGATCAGTAAATGGCAATTTTGCTTTTCATCCTCAATAAGGATGCCTTTTTTTACCGATAGAAACCGGTCTCTGGCTTCCATGATTTCCGAAGCGATCTGGTAAGCTTCTTCCATGAGATCAAACAAAAACAAATCAGTGGGAGAGCTATCTGCTTCCATTTTTTTCCGAAGTTCCCGCAATTCTTTCAAGTGATGCTGCAAGGTTTGCTTCTCCAGATTATAGATTGCCTCGATCGGGGTGGTCATGTGTCTTTTTTCAGAAGGTAATGGCTGAGATGTCTCCACAGGTTTGATTTTGTACATGGTGCGAAACTGGAGGTTATCTCCTCTGGTGGATTTGCCGACACTGGTCAACTCAATCAAATCCTTTTCAACTAGACGGGTCAAGGCTCGCCGGATGGTGGAACGAGTCAGATCAAGATATTTTTCAAGTTTTTTATAAGAAATAATGGCGGATCCCTTGGGAAGAGGGATGCCGGTATCTCCATCAATTGTATCTTCTACGGCAGCCAGGCGAACCAGTTCGAAATAGGTTTGACGTTCACGGGGAGTCAGGCTGTTTAATTTAGCCTGATAGAGAAGATGTTCGCTTTGTTTCATGAATACGCTCCTTTCTGCAAACAACTTCTTAAGCAGTATTTATATTTTATAATAAAATTTAGATGATTGTTCGGATATAGATTTAATTCTATTAAATTTTCTATTAAAAACCAGTGGAAACTTATTATTTTAAACTATATTTATTTTCAATCCCCATTTATAACGCCTGAAAAAATGTCCACACGAACCATAACAGACGTCCCCGAAAATCAATTTCCATCGTCTTTTCAAATGCTTCGGATCCCATTGGTAAATTACCAATGCGCTTCCCTGCGGTTTTTTATTCAAACCTTGTGTTTGGGAAGGATTATCTGCAAAAGCCTCCTTTGAAACCCTATGACCTTTTTCTGGTGAATCAAAAGATACAGCCGGCCAGCAACTGTTTGATGCAGAGAAAATATCTGTACAAACATCAAATGCCTGGAGTTATTTTCATATTAGAAAAATTACAATCGGTCATTTAAATTTTTTGGAACGTTCAACGAGCCTCCATAACTTTTGTGATAAAAGTCACAAAAGTCTTTCCCTTTTCGACATACGCTCTTACATGTAAACGATGTCTTGTCAATAGGCAATAGCAAATGAATACCTTTATTGGATGGATCTGGAGAAAAGGAGATTCGTTTGATTGGAAGGGGGAATTTTAAGTAACTCCGGGTTTTGACGTCAGTCGCGCTTGACTTACAGCCAACATCATGAACTAAAAGGAGGGAACTTGAATCATGACTCTTTTTGACCGGTTGGTCCTTCTCGTCACAGGTCTTGTCGCTATTTATCTGGTCGTTCATTTCTACCGTAAATATCGGCAAGGCAACAGTAAAACTAACTACAACCTTTACTATCTAGCTGCCTTTGCTGTTTTATTGGTCGCGGGTCTGCTCCTCATTGCCCTGGGTTATGATATTTTGGCCAATCCCCTTGTAGTCATCGTCTCGTCTTTTATTCCGGCTTTGCTGGCTACAGGACTGGTTACCCAATTTTATCCCAAAAGTGAACGTGCCTATCTCATCTATGCCATTCTTGGCGTTCTGGGCATTGCATTCACTCGGTTGGGAGGTGAACCAGGCGGTCTGGCAACATTCATTTTGGCTACTGTGCACAGTATTTTTGGGTTAACCATCTTCTTTATCCCGATTATTGCTACCCGTAAGGGGCAAGTTACATCCTTTTTCCCATGGGTGACAGTTGGCGGGACGCTGATCAGCATTGGCGGAATCGCTCTGGCCTTTTTAAAAGCCGGTATGCCCATACTTTCACAGGAATTGATTCTGACTATCCTTGCGCCGCTGCTTCTGTTGATGGCGATCAGTTATGCGTTGGGTTTTGTAAAAGGGAACTCAGCATCCCCACATAACCCCAAAGAGGCAAAGGTGTAATTAATTTTGCAATACAAGAAGTCCCGGATATAACTTCTACTCCCACGTTTGACTGATGCTCACTTTTTTATATGTTGAGCAGAATAGCCATTGCATATGCCTGTGGCCGGGCGTGATGAAGAATGAATACGTTCACAATTTCATGAAATAAAAAGAGTCACGCCCGCTTTTTTCTAATAATGCTGGTAATGCTTGCTTTGAACATTCCTCGGAAAGAGGTGATAAAAGATGTCTGGATTTGGCCAACGCTTAGAGTATCTGTTCACTTCAACCAAAGGACTGGTTCTTACTGCCGCCGCTCTTGTCAGCCTTGTAGCAGCAGTGATGAGTACTCTCTCCGGCCCGATGGTAGAGTGGGGTGTAAAGGACTTTACTGTGAAAATTCTGGGTATGAAACTGGTAGAAGCAGAGCGCGAGGGCCGGGTGGTCATGTTATACCATTCCATTGCCATGCCGGTAATTGCCATTCTCGTCTATTTTATTACGGCCAACATACGCCTCAAGGAACATTGGCCCTCCTTCATTAACGGAATCGTGACAGTTGGGTATATAACAGCTATGTTCTCCGGATTGGGATATGCATATTTCGGTCACGATCAAACGTTGCACGGGATCTATTTGCTTGGCTTGTCCCTGATCTTCCTCGCTGGCGTCATGCTCGCCATCGCTCTTTGGCCATGGAATAAAGAGTTTTATTTATCCAAAGACTCACCGTATTCAAAAACCAAGAAAGGTCTTGACTTGGAGAGGGTTGCTTTTTGGCTCGTAACCGTTGCGGCTCTGGGTTCTGCCATGTTAGGTGCCTGGGCAGGTTCCCATTATGGCACCGGCTTTGAAACATTTCTGGCAGAAGACACGGTACGGCATCCACACAAGACAGCCCTTGATCTGGCCGTGATCGGGCACTTGCACATTATGCTGGCATTAATGGGGGTTGCGATTACCCTGATACTTGGACGCTGGTTTAATTTTAGAGGTATTTGGCACGCCATCGCCATGCCTTCGATGGTTATCGGGACGATTACGCTCACATTGGGTGCCTGGGCAGTTGTTCCTTACGAAAATATTGCCCACGCCATTATCTATGTCGGTGCTGTTTTTTCCATGTTGGGTGGTCTCTTCCTGGTTATTTTCAGCATGCCGGGAATTGTTCAGGATCGCCTGAAAGAGTTGGGAATCAAGAAAGCCACAACCGGACAAAAAATCAGGGCGCTTTTACATGACCCATTAAAATTTGGAGTTCTGTGGCAAATGATTTATATGAACTTTGTCACCAGTTTTGTGGGGATTTTTATGGCTATCAAGTTGGATGATATATTCCGTGTTTGGCCTCATCGTGATGAACGCATTGAACTGGTCGGACACTGGCATATCCTGGCCACAATCATTGCGATCCTGATTCTGTTTTACTTTGCAGATCGAATCGGATTAAAGGGAAAACCACGTCAGGTGTTTGGCTGGACGATTATCATCGGATCTGATGTTGCTTTTGGGGCGGTAACCGTCTATGCCATGAAGCGTCTTTTTGTAAGCGAATATATGCAGCAATCTGTTGTTAACACAACGATGCTGCTGGCAGATATTGGCCTTGCACTCGTAATGATTTTTCTGGCTATCTTTTTAATCTGGCGTCTGATTGATCTTTTCAAACCCAATGGACTTTGGAAAAAAGAATTGGAAATGGGCGGATTTGATGCAACTCGGGCAGAGCCCGCAGGAAAAATCGAAGCTGAAAAGAGTTCTTCGAACAGAACAGAGTAGCCGGTAACAGACGGAAAATATCAACCTGACTAAAGCTTACAGATTATCGGCAAAGGATGCTATCCAATCAAACATTATCAGACAATTGGCGTAGGGAGGTGTCCATTACAATGAAAAAGTTTACCCTATCCGCTTCATTGTTGTTGTTTGTACTTCTTGTGACCGGCTGTGGTTCGATACCAAAAGAGGCGGAGTCCGTAACACAATATACGGAATCCGGTGTAAATCCGGAGTCCTGGGCAAAGGTGCCGGCAGGTGCCTTTTTGAAAGGCCAGTTTAACGAACATGCCAGAATCGAATATGATTACGAGGTAATGATTACAGAAGTTACCAATACCCAATATGCAAAGTATCTTGGTGAAGCTATGGCAGAGGGAAAAATCAGGATGACTGACGGGAAAGTAATGGGCTATTATCTAGGGGACAGGTTTCATGGCGGGAAACACGAAAAGAAAATTGAGGCCAAAGACTATCTGCATATTGACCTCAACGATCCGGCAAGTCGGATCGCCTACGATGGAAAAAAATTCAAGGTAAAACCTGGCTATGAAAATCATCCTGTTACCATGGTTACCTGGTTTGGAGCAAAATCCTATTGTGATTTCTATGGTTACCGGTTGCCTTCAGAAGATGAATGGGAAAAGGCAGCCCGCGGAACGGATAGCCGTCCTTACCCGTGGGGGGAAGAAGTCGGTCCTTCTAACATGAACTATTATCACAGCAAAGATCCTTTTGAGACAGATGAGGGATACAGTGACACGACTCCGGTAGGTTTCTATAACGGCAAGAAATATGGCGACTTCCAGACAATTGATTCCAGAAGCCCTTATGGTTTGTACGACATGGCGGGTAACGTCGGAGAATGGACAGGCACCTTGCATCATCAAGTACATTACCGTAACATCCGGGGCGGCAGTAAAGCTACCTATGAGATAGATTCTAGAGTTTGGAAAACAAATAGTTCTGAGCCGCAATATGCAGGACCGAGCACCGGATTTCGCTGTGTGCGTGAATCTGTAGTAACAAATAAATAGATAGCATCAGCCTGGAGGAGAAAGCCATGAGTGTATGTCAACAACTCTTCTATAAAGGTCGCTCAATGGTCGCCAAATTGCGGGGCTATTGGGTATTAACCAAGTTCAGACAAAGCATGCTTCTGCTAATTACAGGCTTGGCAGGGTATAATAGCGCGACCGGTCATCTGATGGCAAATGGGGAAATGTTGTACTCAATGGTGGGAAGCCTGTATCTGGCAATTTGCGGCAGTACGGTGCTAAATATGGTTATTGACCGTGAAATTGATATAAAAATGGTCCGAACTGCCCAACGTCCTTTAGCCACCGGTGTATTGGGAGCTTGTGAAGCTCTCATATTTGGCCTCATTCTTTCCGTGGCAGGAATCGGGTGGGCTTTCATTTTAAATGCGTTATACGGATGGATCGTGGCCATCGGTTTGGTTATTGACGTGGTAGTCTATTCGATCTTGTTGAAAAGGCGAACCCCCTTCTCCATCGTTCTGGGAGGGATATCCGGAGGAATGCCGATTCTGGCAGGACGGGCTTTGGGTCTGGGTAGTGTTGACATGATTGGTGTTCTTCTTGTTCTGGCCGTCCTGTTGTGGATCCCTACTCACATCCTGACGTTTAGCATGAAGTATGCTGAGGATTACAAGCGCGCCGGTATTCCCACTTTTTTCTCCGTGTATGGAGAAAAAACAACACGGCTTATTATCGTATGGTCTACCGCACTGGCAAGCATCGATATGATTGTTGCAGTTCATCTTATTGGCATGAATAATTATTACTTTGCTGCATTGTTTTTATCGGTGTTGACCTTGATTGGTTTTGCAGTCATCAGCTTTTTTTATCCTTCTCCAAAACGCAATTCAGGGTTGTTTAAAGCAGCGTCAACATATATGTTGATTTCCATGTTATTAATAAGCATGACTCTGTAGACAGAATTGATTGACGAGGGTGGTTATGCTGCAATAATCAGTACAGAACAATCAGGATATGAGTTTCAATATATCAAATTTATACCTGTGACAGTTTCTTTCATTCTTTACATCAAATAGTTGATGTTTGGTCGGACTATTTTTGGTAAAAATCTCCAAATTGACGCAAAAAAAGCGGATTAAGCAAGTGGGTTCTCATTTGAGAACCCACTTGCTTAATTAAATTCATTCATTTTACCGTTTAATTGTTGAAGTTTGCTGATTTATTATGATTGGTGAACGCGAAGACCTATCTTCATTAGTCTGGATGAATTGACGCTATGTTTTATCTCAGGCATGGAACTTGCCACAATGAGTAACAAGTTTCCCATCAGATGAAGCGGGAAGCTGGCTATTTCACAAGCGATGCAGTTCACGAATCTGGTTCTGAACCCGTTTATTCGCTATACTTCCACTCTGATATTCGCCTGGTTATTTGCACCCAAGGCCAGGCCAGCCGGATAAACCACTCGGTCCAATTTTTATCAGTGTCTATCTTGCCCTTGTTTCTCTTTAATCATTTTCATAGTTTTTATTTGCAGGTTTCTGGAATTTTTTGTTACCATTCATGCAGTTAAACGTATGTATTCAAAACGTGGTCAACAGAACTTCCATATGACTCTCCAAAAAGGTTTAGATGAACCAGTAAATAATAGAGTTGATAGAGCGGTTTGCGTTCAGGATAATTTTTGTCAAGTGGCTGGATTTCATGATAAAAGTCATAGAATGAAGAAGGAAAGCCTCCAAATAATTCAGTAAAGGAGATTTCCAACTCATTATGGGCATAATTTGCTGCCGGATCGATTAAATAAGGTCGGCCGCCTTTTCCGATTAGCCAATTGCCGCCCCACAAATCTCCATGAATCAGGGATGGTTCTGCATTTGAAGGCAGCCACTGATCCAGTCGATCCATTAATTTTTCCAGCTTTTTTCTTCGTCTTCCATATATTGTTTGCCGGTTAATGCCCAGTTCTAACTGGACTTTCAAGCGCTGGTTCCTGTAGAAAGAAATCCAGTCAGAAGTCCAGGAGTTGGATTGGGGAAGTGACCCGATAAAATTATCCTCTTTAAACCCGAAAGCTCGACCCTTCATCTGATGGAGCCGGGCAAGCCCCTGTCCTAACTGTGCGATTGTATCTGCTGTTTTGTTTCCCTGGATCCATTCCAAAACAAGGAGAGCCGTTCTGCTTTCCGGATCGTAACAAGTTCCGTAAATTTGAGGAACCGATAAAGTACCGGTTTGTGCGATTGCTGTCAGGCCACTTGCTTCCTTTTGAAAGAACGTTTCGGAAACAGGCCGGTTCATTTTTGCAAAATATTTTCGTTTGGCGGTTTTCACGATATAGGCTTGATTGATATCTCCTCCGGAAACAGGCCGGGCCTCTATCAGACTGCTGTGGTCCTGAATTTGGCGAAGTGCTTCCAAAATAATTTTTTTCATGCTGCTCCCCCCTGGTTGGCTGGTTCAATGTTTAGATTTGTGATTATTGTACCAGAGATGGAGAGATGATTTAATTTGCCTTATTTGATTCTGACCAGATAGGGATTTTGTGTATGGCATTTGTTGATATATTGTTTGACAGTTAACGGATGGGTTGCCATCTTTTTTAAACAGGAACGAATTTGCCCGGCTGTGCCTGTGAATTGTAAGCAATGCCGGTTTATGTTTATTTTCATGGGAATGTCCTCCTGCTTTATTCTTCTTATTCTTTTTTTACGCCTGAGTGTACCTGGTTATACGTTCATATTCTCCGTGCGTTATAATGAAGTGGACTTTGGTAACAGGAGTGAATGAGATGAAACAGGATTTGGAAGAAAAAACGATTTCTACAAAAAAAATATTTGCCGGCAAAGTGATTCAGGTGCAGGTGGATGAAGTACGCCTGCCAAACGGTCATCACTCTAAAAGGGAAATTGTCAGACATCCCGGTGCTGTTGCGGTTATTGCCGTAACAGATGAAAATAAAATGGTACTTGTCCGCCAATTCCGCAAACCACTTGAAAAAACAATCCTGGAAATTCCTGCCGGGAAATTGGAAAAAAATGAAGACCCCCTGGACAGTGCCAAAAGGGAATTGGAAGAGGAAACAGGGTATATGCCGGCGCAACTGGAAAAAATTGTTTCAATGTATACTTCTCCTGGATTTGCCGATGAAGAAATACATCTTTATAAGGCGACTGGCCTCAAGAAGGGGAAAAAGAACCCGGACGAGGACGAATTTGTGGAACTGGTGGAACTGACGATCGGGGAATGTTTCAAGCGTGTTGAGACTGGTGAAATATGTGATGCCAAAACAATGGTTGCTCTTTATCATTGGAGAAATACGGTGCTTGAGTCAAAATGAGTCTGAAAATGATTTATGCCGATTTCCATATCCATATCGGGAGAACCAGTCATAATTTGCCTGTTAAAATTACTGCCGCCAGAAACCTGACCTTTGAAAATATTGTAAAGGAAGCCCACCATCGTAAAGGCTTGGAGATGATTGGCGTGATCGATGCTCAGTCTCCTCCGGTCCAGGAAGATATTATAAAAGGGGTTGAGTCCGGATTATTCAAGGAGCATCCGGACGGGGGGATTATTTATGGAGAAACTACCTGTCTGTTAGGAGCAGAAATTGAGATAAGGGAACCGGATCTGGGATCGGCTCATGTTTTGGTTTATCTGAAAACATTGGCCAGGATGAAGCAATTTACAGATTGGTGTCGAAAGTCGATGAAAAATATCCAGTTAAGTACACAAAGACTTTATCAGCCAGTGCAAGTACTGCAGCAAAAAGTCGAGGAACTGGACGGGATTTTTATTCCGGCCCATGTTTTTACCCCTTTTAAAAGCGTTTATGGAAGTGCAACGGACAAAATGGAGAAACTCCTTGATCTGGAAAAAGTTTCAGCCGTAGAACTGGGACTCAGTTCAGACTCGGATTTGGCAGATCGGGTGTCAGAATTGAATCGGTTTCCGTTTGTAACCAATTCGGATGCTCACTCTCTGCCCAAAATAGGACGGGAATATAATCAGCTGTTGGTAAAAGAGCCCAGTTTTGAAGAATTCCGTTTGGCCCTCAAGGGACTGAACGGACGAAAAATTGTTGCCAACTACGGATTAAATCCAAAACTGGGGAAATATTACCGATCGCGGTGTTTGAACTGTGACAGGATCTGGTTTGAAAGTGAACTGGAGAAATGTCCGGGCTGTGGGAGTACAAAGAAGGTGAAAGGTGTATATGATCGCATACTTGAATTAAGCGATCAGCCTTGTCATCATCCGTATTTTCGCCCTCCCTACAGATATCAGGTGCCGCTGGAATTTATCCCTGCATTGGGGAAGAAGACATTGGACAAACTTCTTGGGGCGTTTGGTACGGAAATGAAGGTGCTTAATCATGTGCCGATTGAAGAAATTGCAGAAATTGTCGGAGAAGGAATTGTAAATCAAATCCGTCTGGTTCGGGAACAGCGGCTGGAATTTGAAGAAGGAGGTGGCGGAATATACGGCCGGGTAAAAACAGCCGGACATTCCCCAAAAAGAAGCTGACCACACTGGTGGTCAGTCTCTTTTAATCCCGAACTCCATGCTTTTTAAGAATCTGTTCAGCTTTTTCCCTGTCTTCTTCACGAAAGAAAACCGTAACTGATACATCTTCCAGTGAAGACAAGGCTTGTCCGCCGGATATACCGCTTGCATCTGGATGGGTGGCACGAAGAATTCGTGTATCCTCTCTGATTTCCGGTCCGCCCAGAGTTGATTCAGTCAATGACAGTGGTGGTTTCTGAAAAGGATTCTTCAAATCGTCATCTCGCAAATCATGTGGGTCTCCGCCTCCAATCGGGGAAAAGCGGTCAATATAAACCTCAAAACCATTTGTTTTTAACTCTTCTGCGGCCTGCCTGGCTGCATCAATTGTCCGAAAATAGCCAAACAAATATTTTTCTGGCATACCGTTCCCTCCTTGTCAGTTATTAATGGGTTTTTTTAAAAGATTTATTCATACTCCACAAAATAGTGAATTCTTCCCTTTTATTGTTTCTGACGCCAGATCGGGTGATTTTCATAGTATAATGGACACAGATTGATCCTTGGTCAAGATTTCTTTATTGAACAAGCCGATGAAATGTGAGGAAGGAAAAGCTGAACAGAAGTTGTGAATTTGGAGTGATTGGATGCCTTATATGGAATGGTCTGAAAAACTCATGAAAATTGGTTGGTCTTGGATCCTGGTTTGTGCACTTCTATTAATCTTTCTCAAATTGCTCATTTTCCTTCTGCGAAAAAGGAAATTGGCAGTTTTCATCGCTTGTTTCAGGGGGATATGGTATATATTTTTTGTCATCTATTATGGATTGTTAAGTGTTTTTGTTTATCAATTTCTCGTTTCTTCTTTCAAAGGTGACTGGTCTCGTGAAATTATGATATCTCTGGTAATTATTCTGCTCGCGATCATGTTTTGGATTGGTCCGGTACGAGGAATGCTGGGACTGAAAATGCAGAAAGTCCATTCGAAAACGGATAACAGCTCCAGAGATGGATGGATCATTAAAAGTTTGTGGGGAGAAGAGGCGTTGCTTGATCGAAACTATGAAATGAATGGCTGGAAACAAAAAAATGAATAAATAAGTCTTTCGATTGCATGCCGTATATTTTTTCTTTGCCCGTCATAGTTTCATAGTGATGGACAAAGGAGGAGGTAGGCGTGAAAAAGAAAAAAGGCAAATTGAGCCATTCATTAAAAGTGTATATGAAAAACCAGGGGTCATTGGTTATTTTTGTTACCGTACTGTTTATGATGGGAGTTATTTTTGGCGCCGTACTGGTTAACTTGCTGGATCCTTCACAAAAAGAAGGGCTACTGGATTACCTGGGATTTTTTTTTCAAGGTTTAAGTGAAGATAACATTGCTGATTCTAAAGTAGCTTTTCAACATTCACTGGGGGATCATCTGAAAACGGTTGGATTGATGTGGATTTTGGGTCTGTCTGTCATCGGAATTCCGATATTGTTGGTGCTCCTTTTCTTAAAAGGGCTGGTAATCGGATTTACTGTGGGTTTTCTCGTTCATCAGATGTCCTGGCAGGGGTTATGGTTTGCATTTGTTTCAGTGGTACCGCAAAATCTGCTTATTATTCCGGCAATGATCATTATCACGATATCAGGAATACGTTTCTCCATTACACTTTTTAAAAATCGCCTTATTCATCATCGAGGAGCCATCTATCCGCATTTTGTCTCCTTCTCGTTATTGGTGACGGGAATGGCTGTTGTGATGTTGTTTTCTTCGGTTTTTGAAGCGTACGTATCACCTGTATTGATGAAGGAAGCTATTCCAACAAATATTATTTCCTTGAAATGATTCGAAAATCAATTCAATATAAAAATAACTATTAAATTGTATTTAATTTGGTTTGGATTGACTTCCCATAGTTTCCTAAAATATAATGGTGTAAGATAGGCGGGGGGTGTCTTTATTGAAAAATCGGGTGAATCAAATCAAACAACAATTGTCCGCCCATAATTATAAACTGACCCCCCAACGGGAAGCGACAGTCCGTGTGCTTTTGGAAAATGAAGAAGATCATTTGAGCGCAGAGGATGTCTACCTGTTGGTGAAGGAAAAAGCTCCGGAAATCGGACTGGCCACTGTTTATCGGACTTTGGAGCTTTTAAGCGATCTTCGGATCATTCATAAATTAAATTTCGGAGATGGCGTTACGCGGTATGAATTCAGGGCAGAAGGGGCGGAACATCACCATCATCACCTCATCTGTCTCCATTGTGGTTCAGTTGATGAAATTACCGAAGACTTGTTAGGCCCGATTGAAGCACGGGTTGAAAAAGATTTTGATTTTCATATTGTAGATCACCGATTAACCTTTCATGGAATTTGCGGTCGTTGCAAAGGAAAGATTTCCAATATGAAAAAAGCAGCTAAATCCAAAGTGACGTGAGATCTTTCATCGATCTCACGTTTTTTGTCCAGGTTTTGCTTGAGTGAGGGTTGAATATTAACAAAAAAGGTGAAGTTCATATTTTGCGTAATGCATAAATGGAGGTCTTTAACATACGTTATTACAACGATGTTAAAAAGGACGGATCAATTATGGTGATTTCGATTCGCAAAATAAAACATTGGGCAAAGTTTTTTTTGTTGTTTATCTTGTTTACCTTATTGTTGTATCAGGTTTTTTTGGTACTCGCCCCTTTTTTCAAACCGGAATTTTTATATAAGGAACCAGCTGGGGGCGCTGTTAAGGTGATTGCCCAGGAAACTACAGATGTGGAATCTGAAACTGTTTTTGAAAAAATGAAAGAGCGTTTGCTCATTTTTTACTGGATGGGGGAATAAGGGGAATTTTATTTTTTAAAGTATGTCAATAATATAGACGAAACGAATAAACAGCCTGTAAAGGAAAGCAACAAAACCCTGAAGATCACCTCCGGAAATCAGTTTATCTACAGTCCCAGAACGTTGTACGTTCTTTTTTTTCTCATTTATAATGAGGAATAGAAGGAGTTGTGAAAGATGAAATCATTTTCTAGAGTAGTACTGGTTGTACTTGACAGTGTTGGCATTGGTGCATTACCTGACGCTGCAGAATATAATGATGAAGGTGCTCATACTCTGGGGCATATAGCCGAAAAGAGAGATGGGCTGAATATGCCGAATATGGAGAAGTTAGGGTTAGGAAATATAGAGACAATAAAAGGAATTCAACCCGTGGAAAATCCCTTGGCCTGTTATGGAAAAATGATGGAGATGTCCAAAGGAAAAGATACATCTACCGGTCATTGGGAATTTATGGGTGTTTATATGGACAAGCCTTTTAAAACATATCCTGATGGATTCCCGGATGAATTGATACGGCAGTTTGAGGAGAAAACCGGGCGCAAAGTGCTTGGAAACAAAACGGCTTCCGGGACCGAAATTATTAAAGAACTGGGAAAGGAGCATATGGAAACAGGTGCGTTGATCGTATATACTTCCGCTGATAGTGTGTTTCAGATAGCTGCCCATGAAGAGGTTGTCCCGCTTGAAGAATTGTATCGGATTTGCGAGATTGCCAGAGAGCTGACTCTGGATGAAAAGTACTCGGTTGTGCGTGTCATTGCCCGTCCGTTTGTGGGTGAACCCGGAAACTTTATCCGTACAGCCAATCGAAAGGATTATTCTTTGCAGCCACCGGAAAAGACCGTGCTGAATTTTCTTGAAGATGCCGGCAGGGATGTGGTTGCCATTGGAAAAATCTCGGATATTTATGCCGGGGAAGGAATTACTAAATCCATACATACAAAGTCAAATATGGATGGAGTAGACCAGTTGCTCAAAGTGATGCAGGAGGAGTTTAATGGCATCGCTTTTGTCAATCTGGTCGACTTTGATGCCAAGTTTGGGCATCGACGCGATCCGGAAGGTTATGCAAAGGCTCTGGAGGAATTTGATGGGCGCGTACCGGAAATTTTGTCTTTCCTGAAAGATTATGATTTGCTTATTATCACAGCGGACCACGGAAATGATCCAACCCACCATGGCACCGATCATACACGTGAACATGTACCTTTATTGGTTTATGGCAATCAATTGGCCAAGCCGGGTAGTTCTCTGGGAGTGCGCAAATGTTTTGCAGACATTGGAGCAACCATTGCTGAAAATTTTAATGTTAAAAATCCCGCGATTGGAACAAGTTTTTTGGGAGAGTTGAAATAAAAGGAGCGGATAAATATGAGTTTTACTATGAAACAAGTAAAAGAAGCAGAGAAAGTGATCCGCGGACAAATGACAGAAGAACCTGCAATTGGACTTATCCTGGGTTCCGGTCTGGGAGTATTGGCTGGGGAAATCAAAAATCCGCTGGTCATCAATTATGAAGATATCCCTCATTTCCCGGTATCGACAGTGGAAGGACATGCCGGGAAACTGATTATGGGAAAACTGGAGAACCAAAATGTGCTTGTCATGGCTGGCAGGTTCCATCTTTATGAGGGTCATGACCCAACGACAGTTTCTTTCCCGATTCGTGTCATGAAAGAACTTGGAGTAAAAACACTTGTTGTGACAAATGCAGCAGGTGGTGTGAACCTGTCCTATGAACCTGGAGATTTGATGGTAATACAGGATCATATTAACCTGATGTCTCGCAATCCTTTGGTCGGTTTGAACAATAAAGAATTTGGTGTGACCTTTCCCGATATGTCTTCCGCTTATGATACACAACTGCGCAAGTTGGCGCAGCAGGTCGCAAAACAGCTGGGATTCTCTCTCAGGGAAGGAGTCTATACCGCGGTTTTGGGCCCATCATATGAAACGCCTGCCGAGATTCGCATGATTCGGACATTAGGCGGAGATGCCGTAGGGATGTCAACCGTGCCTGAAGTGATAGTTGCCCGCCATGCCGGAATTCGTGTGCTGGGGATTTCCTGTATAACCAATATGGCAGCCGGGATTTTGCCGCAGCCTTTGTCCCATGAGGAGGTAATGGATACTGCCGATCGGGTAAAAGATCAATTTACTGCATTGGTTAAAGGGATTTTGAAACAATTGCCATAATCCAGTTTAAGATGGATCTTCAGGATGGAGGGGATCCATAAGTCTTTTTTTAATTAATTCCCAAATTGGATAGAAGGGTCATTTTCTCCAGATACTTGGAAGCTTCGGTGCCATTCCTGGTTCCGAAGCTTCTGACTCATTTAATATAAATCAAATTTTGCATTGTTTACGTTCCAATGGACATCTCGAATATGTGTTTCAATCTCGTTTGTATCTCTTCGCTCAAAAATTTCAACGATTGCTCTATGGTCATCATTGATTTTCTTCAATAATTCATAAATGTGAATTGCTTCTTTATCATCCTTTTATTACGAATATTATTGTCTGATAAAGTTTTTTCTTAGTTGGTTCAATAACCATATAAGGTCTTTATTTTGGCACAGGTTGATGTAAACATTATGAAACTCAATCTGAAGTTTATAATAAAGATCAAGCGATTTGTTGATAATGGTCTGATCCATTGATATGATTCCTTCGTCCTGGCAATTTCATTATCCGAAATATAGTCCATTGCAAGGGCGCTGGCCAGACCATCTAATCTGCCTATGATCGATGTCTTGGTACGTTTTCAACAAGGCCTTCCGCAGCCAGCTGAATAAGTGCCTCCCGAACAGGGGTCCTGCTTATATTGAGCTCTTCGCAGATGGGCTGCTCATCAATTTTTTTATTATTCGTCAAACTTTTATTTTTTCAGCTATGTAATCATACACATGATTCTTTAATGATTTGAAACCGTTCATATGTATACCCTCCTATTTGCTACTATCTATGATAGTAGCAATAACTAACCGGATTATCAATTTGAATCTTAACGATTATAAATCTTTAAGATTTACAGAAAAATATATGTAGACTGCAGACTAGCATACAATATATAATATATTATATATTGTATGCTAGTCTGCAGTTTTTTATAATATTTATACAATTTTTTATTAAAGAGGTGATCAGAGACTTCTACCATTTTTCATTATTAAGGAAGGCAGGAAAAACAATGAAAGATTTTGTGTTAAATGGAATTCAAAAAGACATCGAAGAGATTTTTTACCCTTATGTAAAAGTAAAAAGTGATACACATACAGAACTTGAACGAAATATTGAACCTTTTTTAATGAACTTTTTCAAGAATATCGATTACTTTAAACACAACCCTGAACACTTTGGAGCGTATAAAGTTGAAAACGATACCTTTGATCGATCAGTATGCTGGGGATTGGTAAAAGGAAAAGGTGGTAACACCATTATTTTGCTCCATCATTTCGATGTCGTGTGTGTTGAAGATTATAAAACACTTAAGCCGTATGCATATGCACCGAAAGAACTTGAAGCCGAATTAATGAAAATAAAGGAAGATTTACCGCTGGATGTAAGAATGGATCTCGAAAGTGGAAAGTTTATCTTCGGGAGAGGAACAGCCGATATGAAGGGCGGCGGATCGATCCAACTCGCCTTGATAAAAAGATATTCAGAGATTGAGAACCTTAAAGGAAATATTTTAATTCTGGCTGTACCAGACGAGGAGAATCTTTCCGCCGGTATGCTGAGTGCTGTTTTACTATTAAAAGAATTAAAAGAAAAATATAACCTTCAATACTCCATGTTGATCACTTCGGAACCTCACCAAAGAGCAAACAAAGAGGTGGGAGTCATTTCAGAAGGTTCCGTCGGAAAAATGATGCCATTTTTCTATGTTAGAGGCTTTTTGTCTCATGCGGGCAAGGTATTTGAAGGTTTTAATCCTGTGAACTTACTTTCAGAAATAGTACGCAGAACTGAATTAAATGTGGAATTATCCGATTTCGTTGGGAACGAAGCTTCTCCTCCGCCAACATGGCTATATTTTAAGGAGCGAAAATACCAATACGATGTATCATTGCCGCCGAGTGCGGGGGGATGTTTAAGTGTTCTTACTTTAAATAGAGAGCCATCTTCCCTATTGGAGTCGATCCGTGAAATATGCAACGATGCGTTCAATGTTTTAATCTATGAAATGAATCAAAGGTATAAAAAGTTTACAGAAAGAATGAACAAACCTTTTGAACCATTGCCATGGAAAGCAAAAGTCGTAACTTATAAAGAGTTGTATGATGAGGCTTGTTCCGATTACGGCGAATCGTTCAAGGCTAAGTATGATGCCGTTCTGCAAGACATCAAAGAAAAGGTACAAACCGGTGAGGTTTCCATCATTGAAGGTAATTTCATTCTTGTTGAAGCGATTTATGATTTTATTAATGACGTTTCGCCGCGAGTGGTAATCGGTTTAGCGCCTCCCTACTATCCGAATGTAGCCAATATGTTTATAAGCAATATGAGCGAAAAAGCAAGAAATCTATCCAATCGGATTATAGATTATTCCTTAAAGCAGTTTAACCAGCAATACACAAGAGAATATTTTTTCACGGGCATTTCTGATTTAAGCTATACATCGATTAACAACTCCAATTTGATAGCAGAAACGCTTCAAGGAAGTATGCCAATGTTTGGCGCTCTATACTCAATTCCTCTTAAAGAGATTGAAAGTATATCCATGCCTTGTATCAACATCGGGCCATGGGGAAAAGATTACCATAAGTTCACGGAACGAGTGTTAAAGGAAGACTTGTTTCACAGAAGTCCGGAGCTGATTCATTATGCGATTTCCACTTTATTGGATTGGGACAAAGGGGATTCGTTCAAGGATCAAAATAATTGTAAGCGATTACACGGAACCGGAGCATGATAAAACCAAAAAATGAACAAGGGGATAATAATGTGGATTTTGCTGCTATAACAGGTGAAATATCAGGGCTGTTATGGAGTAATGGCTTAATTTATCTTTGTTTAGGAGCCGGGGTTTATTTTTCACTTCTCATGAAGTTTCCACAGCTGCGCCTCTTCAAAGAGATGGTTCGCCAATTGTTCAAGGGGAAAGATTCAATAAAAGGGATTTCATCTTTTCAAGGTTTTGCCATGGCATTAGGCGGCCGAGTGGGCATTGGAAATATCGCAGGAACGGCTACCGCCATCTACTTTGGCGGCCCTGGGGCCGTGTTTTGGATGTGGCTGATCGCCTTTTTAGGGTCTGGTTCCGCCTATATCGAGTCTGCTTTAGCACAGGTTTGGAAACAAGATATTACAGGTGATTACAGCGGGGGGCCGGCCTACTATATTGAGAAAGGCTTGAAAAACAAGCCTTTTGCTATATTATTTGCGATCGCAACCATCGTCGCAACCGGTTTTACCGGTCCGGGTGTTCAGGCGTTTAACATTGCAGATTCTGCAAAGAATGCGTTCGGTATTTCTCCAACGATCACTGGTATTATGGTTGCTGCATTATTCGCATTTGTTTTTTTCGGCGGTATTAAGAGAGTTGGTAAAGTGGCTGAAATTGTGGTGCCGTTTATGGCAACCGCTTATATACTCCTCGCTTTAGTAATTTTGTTTGTCAATATTAAAGATATACCTGCAATAATTGCTTTAATTTTCAGTTCCGCATTTAATCTGAATGCAACCTTTGGTGCGATCTTTGGAAATACGATTATGTGGGGAGTAAAAAGAGGGCTTTACTCGAACGAAGCCGGTCATGGTACCGGTGCACAGGCGGCCGCTGCTGCGGAAGTATCCCACCCTGCCAAACAGGGACTTGTACAAGCATTCTCCGTCTATGTGGATACATTATTTGTTTGTACAGCAACGGCTGTTATGATTCTCTCTACAGGAAGTTACAATGTTGTCAATTCTGCTGGCGGATTTTTAATCGAGAAGCTTCCAGGGGTCGAAGGTGGTACGGCTTTCGCTCAAGAGGCAATCAACTCATTGATTCCTGGTTTAGGAAGTCCGTTTATCGCAATTGCCATTTTCTTTTTTGCCTTCACTACCTTGCTTGCTTTTGGAGTGTATGTGGAAAGCAATGTCGCTTATATATTTAAAAATAATAAACATTTTAAAACCATTTTATTAATCGTAAAAATGATATTAGTCATCTCAATCTTCTACGGAACCATCCGTACATCCATGGCAGCCTGGAACCTTGCCGATATTGGGGTCGGTATTATCGTATGGCTTAACATCATCGCGATTATTCTATTAACAAAGCCAGGTCTTGCCACTCTGAAAGACTATGAAGAACAAAAGAAGATGGGCCTTGATCCTGTTTTTATTCCTGAAAGATGCGGTATTAAAGACGCAGAAATATGGAATGAAATCGCTGAAAAAAACTATCCGGAGCAATTGGTTGCATTGAAAGAAAAAGTTGGAGATATCTAAACTCCAACGAAATAAACAGCTAACACAAAAAGAGTCATGAATACCGCAATGGTGCTCATGACTCGTTGTTGCACTTTGCATGAATCCAAAACATTTTGTTTCATCAAACAGTTTATTCAACGAAATCCAATTGACGTATTCGAATATAAAGTTAAATAAAACCGCTGAAAAACATTATATTGAAGGTGATTTCCAAGTCTTAAGAGAAAACTGAATTAATAAATGAAATTATTTCTTCAGTTAGATAATTATTAAATAAAAAAATATAAATTATTATATCCGTTGCAAAAAAATTCACATAATTTATAATTATATATATATATATACTTGGGCGTTTTAACAAAGGAGGAAACATGTTGAAACAAATCAAGAAGGCTATTGCCATTTTTTCAACAGTGCTATTGATCGGTATAACAGCATTTGTTCCGTACAACATGGAGATGGCTGAAGCCAAAGCAAAAGCGTTAAATGCAAAAGTGCATGTGGATTTGGCTTTAGTGAATGAAACGGCCCTGATTAATGCGTTGAAGAAACGGGGAGTTCTGGCTGATGATGCCACACCTGAAGAAGTTCGCCAGGCGATCAGACAGTACGTGACGGTTGGAAGGACACCCAATAGCAAAACGGAAGGTATTGATACTTCCTCTGAATTTGGCAAACAGGCTTATAAAGGAAAAAAAGCAGTGCAGAAGCGGGCTGCTGACAAAATCTCCCGATTTAATGAAGAATCCGTTACACAAGAAAAACTGGAAAAAAAACAGTTTACAGATCAAGCTGTTGTTGCATTGATTGAATTCCCTGATTTTGATCATAATTCTATTAAAAAGAAAAAGAATCAATTTTGGGTTAAAGACTTTAATCAGGAACATTACCAGGAATTGTTGTTCAGCCAAAATGGTTTCACGATGGATGACGGAAACCTGCTTCCTTCTTTTCGCCAGTTTTATCTGGAACAGTCAGCGGGTTACTGGAATGTTGTCGGGAAAGTAACCCCTTGGATTCAGGCAAAGAATGAAGCCAAATATTATGGAGAGCATTTGGATTACGGGGATTATGAACTGAATGATGCACGTCCGCAGGAGTTGGTCAAAGAAACCCTGACGGCTGTTGGAAAACAGATCTCCGGGAAAGAAAAATATTATGATAAACGAGATCCCTATGATCATGATGGCGATGGCAATGTTATGGAACCTGACGGTTTGCTGGACAACCTGTTCGTCGTGCATTCTGGCGAAGGGGAGGAAGCTGGAGGCGGAGACCTCGGTGAAGATGCGATCTGGTCCCATCGTTCAGTGGTGGGGCCTGAACCGGTACCGATTCCGGGAACCAGTTTGAAAGCATTTGATTACATTATTCAGCCTGAAGATGGAGCTGCTGGTGTATTTACCCATGAATACGGGCATAACCTCGGATTGCCCGACGAATATGATACGGGTTATACGGGTACAGGGGCACCGGTTGAAGCTTGGTCATTAATGTCCTATGGCAGTTGGACCGGAGATATTCCGGGAACGGAACCAACCGGTTTCAGCCCTTGGGCCAAATTGTTCTTCCAGGAAACATACGGTGGAACATGGCCAACAGCCACAGCCATTGATTTTGACAGATTAAACAAAAAGCGGATTGTTGCGTTACTGGAAGCAGTAGCGCAAACGAAAAAAGGCAAAATGATCAAGGTCAATCTCCCGGATCGCCTTGTGGATCCACCTACACAACCGAGGGGGGGGAAGGCATACTTTTCCACCAAAGGCAACATGCTGGACACAAAGCTGACTTCTCCTGAAATTGATTTGACAGGGCATGACAGTGCTGAGCTTCGCTTTGAATCGTGGCGCCAGATTGAAGCAGGTTATGATTTTTTATATGTTTATGTCCATGCTGATGGCAAAAAGAAAATGATAAAAAAATACGATGACAATACCAAAGGAAAGTGGGTGCAAGATCAACTGGATCTTACCCCCTATACCGGCAAAAAAATCAAAATAGAATTTAACTATGTGACAGATATAGGACTTGCGCCA
>CBEULT010000015.1:0-79459 GCA_965544045.1 uncultured Thermoactinomyces sp. | reverse complement strand
TTAGAAAACCCCTTCTGTACTCAGTTATTAGAAGGGGTTTATCTACAGTCTGAGACAGTATTAGCATAATACTGTCTGTTTTTGACTGAAATTGGCGGCAGAAGAAAAGCGGCTGAGGTCATGAACGTACTGCAGAATAAAACATGATCTATCGCTCAACTTTTCCAAGATATGTTTATATTTTAATAAAATAATATTCTTTTTATTACGCTGTGAATTTATTGATCTTAAACTTGTTTTATTGTTTTCCTGATGAGAAAAAAATATACCACCGCATCCAATTGCGGTGGCCAGAAATCAGAAAAATATATCAGAGTTTCAGGAATCCTTCTTGTCTCCTCATTGCAAAGAAGAAGCGGCCAGAATCCCACTCATTTCGTCCAAACTTTTAGCCCGTAATTCCTGAAGTATTTCTTTACTTTCCCCTTATAGCGGACTTGACATCACTTCGACTGGAAAGAACTTCTTCATATTTTGTCGACAAGCCGGATTTAAATGTACCAGTGTTTACCTGTTTTATAGCTGAATCTTTTCATGAGGTCGGGTTTGCTTTTTTTAAACTGATTTCGATATTCTGTGGGAGTCAACCCAACCGTTTTTTTAAAAACCTTGCTGAAATAAGTATGTTCCTGGAATGAAAGTTTCATGGCAATATTGACAACAGGCAATTTCGTATTTTTCAACATCTCTTTGGCATGTTCAATCTTCCGGTCAGTCACATAATTGATAAAAGTTGTCTCTACCTCTTTCTTAAAAAGCCTGCTGACATAATGAGGACTTAGATGCACGAAATCAGCTACTTCTTCCAGACTTACCCCGTCCATGTAATGCATCTCAATATAATTCAGAATGGTTTGGATTTCATTTTGTGTTGAAACAGAACCTTGGCTCAGAATTGCCTGAAAAATAGATATTAATAATGATTCCAAACGCCCTTTGGCGTTATAAATGGTTAATCCGTCTTTCCATCCCGTTTTTGATATAAATTTCCCAATTCCTTTAGCCTCACAAATCTTAAGCATACTGTCTCCAATTATTTCTACCGTATGATTAAGTTTGGCCAGCTCCTGCCCAACTTCCAAAAGATGATCCATCAGGCTTTTTAACCTTTTTTTTGATTCTCTAAAGTTTTCCATGTGGATTTGTCTCAAGAGCTGTTCCAACAATCCCCCTCGGGAAAACAATTTTACTTCGTTCCTGCTTTTATAAGCGAATATTTTTGATTGAATGTCATCTGGCCAAACCGGTTTGGAAATCATCCCGTCGGCATACTGGCTGATTTTTTCTGAATCATGATCAGAATAGTAGTACATTAAATATATGGCCTGATCCAAATCGTTTTTCCTGATTAATTTTGCAGCATCCGTTCCTTTTAATCCTGGCATGTTCACATCCATAAAAATGACATCCGGTTCAAGATCTTCGGCCAATTTTATCGCCATTTCCCCATCTGTTGCTTCGCCAATCAATGACACTTCATTCATCTCATCCAAAATGCATTTGAACGCTTCCCGTTCCAAATTCTCGTCATCAGCCAACAGAATTTTTATCATATTATCACCTTGATTCTTCAGGAATGGTGATCATTACCGAAGTTCCTTTATACAGATGACTGGTAACTGTCATTTTGAAATCGTTACCATAATATTTCTTCAAAACTTTTTTTACAGTGAAAAGATTCATGCCTGTTGTGCGCTTCACTGACAAATCTCCCGGTTTTTCCTGATCTGACCGGATTTGTTCGAGAATATCTTCAGAAATTCCCACACCATTATCGATAATTTGAATTCGTATTTTTTGATCAGCCAAATCAGCTGAAACTTTCAGGGATCCTTTGCCATTTTTTGTTTCCAAGCCATGTACCAAAGCATTGTCAATAATTGCAACCAGGATCTGAGAGGGAATGATTTGATTCCGTACTTCCTCCGGAATGTCCAGTTCATATTGGAAACGATCGCCCAACCGAAGCTTTTGCAATTCTAGATAACGTTTGCTATGCGCAACTTCCTCTTCCAGTCTGACCAACTTGTTGGACTTTTGAACCGTATATTTTAAAAAATCGGATATATTAATTAAAGATTCGGTCGTCTTTTTGGCTTTTTCAATAATGGCCAGACGTGATGCCGTGTTAAGTGAGTGTTCCAGGAAGTAAATATTAAGTGAGGATTCAAGAGAAGTCAATTCTTTTTCCTGCAAGGCTTTCTCACGATTCTCCCGATCTTTCAGTTCTTTTATTAATATGTTATATTTCCGATCCAGCTCATCCTGGACATATTGCAAAAGGCTTTTTTCAATAAAATTACTGATAATGGACTGTAATAATTGTGCTCCGGCTTTCACTTTTTTCAATGACGTAAATGAAAGCTGATTATACGCTTTAACCAGCTCTTCGTCTTTTCCCCACTCAGTTGCTTCACTAGTAATCTTATCGGTTTGCATCAGTTCAGTTTCTTCCAACTTGGCTTGCCCCGCAAGTACCGAACCTGTAAATAATCCTTTTACTTTAATAGGAACGGCAAAATCAACAAGGCCGGCATGACATCGATATATATGGGGTATATTTCTTCTGACTGCTTCAATTCCGCCATATGCGTCGCATTGGTGGCAGCGATCCTCATACGTACTGACAGCTCTGATTAATCGGCAAAAAGGGGTAAAGTTACTATACTTGGTAACCGGTATTCCACGATAATCCACTGTAACAGCAGATAGTCCGGTAGCTTCGCAGAATTTATCCTGCATTTCTTGCAAGACTTTTGTATCTACAACCTCCCCGAGATTGATCCCTTCCATTGAGCTCACCTCTGGCTTGTACACCGCTTTTCTCAAAAGTTGTTTTATAAAAAGGGACATGGAATAAAAAAATGATCAAACAAGACAATTTATTTCTGCCGGGTCATGTTTCAACTGTTGAATGATAAAGAAGGGAATCTGAATCCACATCTTCAAACCAACAATGGCAACCTCATTTCAACCAAAAAATAATACTTCATACCTAAAAATACTTTTAAGCGTATTGATCAGGATAAAGGATTCAAAACAAGAAGAGTATTTTACAACTTTACTGAAACTACAATTGCTTGACCAACAAATTCATTTGTTAAAACTTATGATATCATATATTTATCAAATTTGCCTGGTACTGTATTAATTAATGAAACATTCAAGTTTCAAAAAAAGACAGTAGAGATTTATACGGAATAAATACAAACCGGGACAGAATTGTCACGTTTGCCTGATTGACAAAGCTGTTCTCTATAATACAAGTTTAAAGAAGCAAGATGTACAAACCTATACTTTAGAAGCCCCTCTCGCGGCAAAGTAATTATTTCAATATTCATATTCTTCCTTGACTGTAAAAAAATACAAAGGCGGGGAAATTATGCTCAATCCATTAAGACCTGCACCTGAAATCGACAGGCTGCCTGATGAACAAATTGACAAGGAATACAAGAAGCTTCGTCTTCAGGTATTCATGGGTATTTTCATTGGTTATGCAGCATATTACCTTTTGCGAAAGAACTTCTCCATCGCTATGCCGTATTTGGTTGAAGAAGGCTTTTCCAAAGCCGAACTTGGTTTTGCATTATCTGCTATTTCTATTGCTTACGGTTTCAGCAAATTCGTTATGGCAACCGTTTCAGACCGAAGCAATCCACGGGTCTTTCTGCCTTTAGGATTGATTCTGTCCGCAATTATCAGTATAACTATGGGTTTTTTCCCATTCTTCACCTCAACAATTACAATTATGTTCATAATGTTATTCCTGAATGGATGGTTCCAAGGGATGGGATGGCCTCCATCCGGCCGTGTACTGGTTCACTGGTTTAGCGTAAGCGAACGCGGTAACAAAACCGCTATCTGGAATGTTGCCCATAATGTAGGCGGAGGTTTAATGGCTCCACTTGCAGTTGCCGGTGCTTCTCTTTTTGCTGTTATATCAGGTTCTTCATCAAAAGGATATGAAGGCGTTTTCATTCTTCCGGCATTAGTAGCTATTGTTGTTGCAATCATTTCGTATTTCCTGATTCGCGACACTCCGCAATCACAAGGATTGCCGCCAATTGAAGAATATCGTAATGACTATCCATCCAAAGAAAAGAAGACATTTGAAAAAGAATTAAAGGTTAGAGAAATTCTCTTCCAACATGTCTTTAACAACAAATGGATTTGGATCATCGCTATTGCGAATATCTTTGTTTATTTAGTCCGCTATGGAGTTCTGGACTGGGCTCCAACTTTCCTGAGCGAAGAAAAAGCCTTTGATATGAGTCAGTCCAGTGCTGCTTACTTCTTGTATGAGTGGGCTGGAATTCCCGGAACTCTGTTATGCGGATGGATTTCCGACAAATTCTTCAAAGGTCGCCGCGGTCCCGCAGGTGTTGTATTTATGCTTGGAGTATTAATTTCCGTTCTTGTTTATTGGTTTAACCCGCCTGGCAACCCGATAATAGATATGATCTGTCTTATTGCCATTGGTTTCTTGATTTATGGCCCGGTAATGTTAATCGGTCTGCAAGCTCTTGATTATGTTCCCAAGAAAGCTGCCGGAACAGCTGCCGGTTTAACCGGCTTATTCGGTTACCTTGGTGGATCCGTTGCCGCAAGTGCCCTAATGGGTATCCTGGTTGATGCTTACGGCTGGAATGCAGGCTTCATCATGTTAAGCGCTGCCTGTGCTATCTCCACTTTACTGTTTGCTCTTACCTGGAATGTACGCGGTCAGGAAGTGATCAAGAAATCAGTATAAATAAAAGCTTAAAGTACAGCACAGTTTTAAAAACAAGAGAATGACTCCAGTCATGGCACCTGCAGTCATTCTCTTGTTATTTTTAAAGAATTTCCAACTTCTCTTCTCGGCAACTTCGCAAACTTGTCCAGCATTTCCTTATCTGCAACTTCCCAGAGGTTGATCCCTTTCCATTAAGCTTGCCTCTGGCTTGTATCAGTTCAAGCGAACGCAGATGATAAACCAACCTGAAAGGAAACGCTGAATCGTTTGGTCGGTCCTTGCAAAAATAGATGGATTAAAACATATTTTTTCTATTATTTACAGACTGAAAGAAAGAAAAGACATCTTTCGTGGAACCCATTTATTGTCCCTGCAGAATATGCCAGTCGTATCCTGGGATTATTTATTTAATTCAATGGCCAGATCGGAGATTTCCGGTATGCATTGATATAAATTTGATGGTGTACCTATATCCCGTTTGTCTGTTCTTTTTTCGCTCTATCCTTTATCTGGAACAGTTTGATACTCTCTTTCCCTTCTGAAATAACCAGATCCACAAACTGGTCCAGTTCCAGTTCGCGCTGGAACAATCCGCTTAGCAACATGGGAGAGTTGGTTCCACCAATTACGCGCACATTTTTTTTCATAAGGGAAATCCGGGAACAAACATTAAATGGAGTACCCCCTGCCAAGTCGGTAAAACAAACGGTTCCTGAACCGGTATCCACTTCAGATATAGCCTGTTCGAGATCTTTGTAAAATTTTTCCTGATCCTCCTGAAATGGCACTACACTGATCTGCTCAACCCGTCCGGCAATGAATTGGACGGTTTCCAATATTCCTCTTGCAAATGGTCCGTGTCCTGTTAAAACAAATCCGATCAATTTCATCATCCTCCAGGGAAGGAGATTTCACAAAACCAGTTTGTTATAGTTCGCCATCAGAGAATTTTAAAGTAAGAGCCAATCAGCCCGATTACCAGAGTGATTCCAATCAAGGTCAGCGGAGAACGCCCTTTCCTAAGCAGCCAATACATCAGCAAAGTGTAAGCCAGAGGAAGCATTGCGGGCATGATTTGATCCAGTACGTCTGTTTGAATGTTCAGTTTTGCTTCGCCTGATTTCCATACATAATCAACATTAAAAGCGACATAAGTTGCAATCAGTCCGCCAACTACCGTCAATCCAACGATAGACGCCGCACGTGTAATCTGCCTTGTTCCTTCCTTGATTTTCGCAATTGCTTTAACACCCGTTTTATATCCATAGTTCATAAGGCCAAAACGGACACCAAAATGGATGATGTTAAAGGAAACCAAAAATATAAACGGCCCGAGGAAATTGCCCTCGATGGCAAGTGAAGCCCCGATCCCCGCCGTGATCGGAAGCAGCGTCAGATAGAATAACGCATCCCCAATCCCGCCAAGCGGCCCCATGGTGGCAATTTTGATCCCGCGGATAGCTTCCCGGTCTTCTTTGCGCTGTTCCATGGCAAGAATAATTCCCATAATAAATGTCACCAGAAATGGATGCGTGTTAAAAAATTCAAGATGCTCTTTCATGGCTTTGCTCAGGTCTTTTTTGTTTTTATGAATATGGCGCAGACCGGGAAGAATGGAATACAGCCATCCGGCAGCCTGCATGCGCTCATAGTTAAATGATGCCTGCAAAAACACAGACCTCCATCCCATGCGGCGCAATTGCTTCCGGTTTAAATCCGATGACGGGGTTTGATCCTGATAGCCTTCAGATTCCATCTGCCATCTCCTCCTCTCCTGCCAGATTTGGATCCTTTTTGTTTTTATTTTGGTAAAAGTCATACAAGGCAATGGCCAGCCCAATCAAAGCAATGGCCAGGATTGGCATTTTCAGATAGGCGGCTAAAACAAATCCGATAATAAAGAACATCACATATTCCCACTTCATCATGATCTTCAACAACATGGCAAAACCGATTGCCGGCATAATTCCTCCGGCAATGGAAAAACCGTCAATAATCCACTGTGGAACCTGCTCAACAAAAATCCTGGCCTGCTCAGCACCAAAGTAAATGGGCAAAAAGGCAATCAAGGCGTTAAATACAAAATGAACAGACAATCCCAGATAGTTGATCCAATCAATTCCTTTTATATTTGCATGAAGCGCAAACTTATCGGCTTTATGCATGATTGGAGCAAAAGCCGTAAACATCAAGGTTACCAATCCCTGCATGGCAACAGCAAATGGAACTGCCACGCCGACAGCAATGTTGGGATCCTGCCCGGCAATAATACCGAAAGCGGTTCCAATAGTGCCACCAATTACAACATTGGGCGGCTGTGCCCCGGCAAGTGGTACCATTCCCATCCAGATCATTTCCAATGTCCCGCCAACAATCAGACCTGTGGTTACATCACCCAAAATCAGTCCCACCACCAGTCCCGTAACTACAGGGCGATGAATATGAGTCAGTCCGTTATAAAGGTCAATTCCAATTATCCCGGCCCACAAAGCGATCAAAACAGCCTCCATCAACATCGTGGAATCTCCCCTTTAATTCCGATAAGGATCGGTAAATTTAGTGCAGATCTACAACAGGTCCATGATGTTCCTGCCTTTTTCATCAGGCACTCTGCGCAAATCAAGTTTTACGCCCAATTCATCCAAACGCTTAAAAGCGGCAATATCTTTTTCATCCACGGAAACGGTAGAGGAAATCTGTTTTTTTCCTTCTTCATAATGCATGTTGCCAACATTGATTTTATCAATGGGGACACCGCCTTTTTTCAGCGCAAGGGCATCATGGACATCTTTGACCACCAAAAATATTTTTTGGCGGGGACTGGCTTTGTAAATAACATCGATAGTTTTTTGCAAAGAGAAATACCTTGCAGACACAACATCAGGCAATACCATGTCCATAAGATTCTGCTGGATTTCATCGTTTGCCACCTTGTCATTGGCAACCACCACCAGATTTGCTCCCAGGTGATTCACCCAGGTAACCCCCACTTGCCCGTGGATCAGACGATTGTCAATTCTGGTCAACAAGATGTTTGGCCTTGCCATAAATCCACCTGTCCTTTCAATGATTTTCAATCAGTAAGCCCGCCTGCAAACGTTTACAATCAAATGCATCCCCTTCTTCCTGAAACATACCTTATGACTGAAGCAGATCACCCCCCAAACCATTGATTTGTTTTAAAACATGCTATGGGAAAGGGTGGATGTTTACTCCCTTTACCACCCGGTTTACCTTTCCGTCCGGACTCGGGTTATCAGGTGTGATTCCAAGTTCAAGAGACTTTTTTAGTGCCAGTGTCTGGGCAAAAATGATATATAGCAGAGCAAGGAAAAAGTCATCACCTGTTGCGTCATGGCCAAAACGGACCGGAATCGTCCAGTCAGCAAGCTCTTCGATTTCTTTATCCGTTTTTTCAGTAAGAACTGCCACTTGGGCCCCTGAATCGTCATGAGCCAATTCCTTGAGCATGTCCATATCGTACTTGCGCGTATACGATTGCCTGGACATAAAAAGGACAACCAGGGACTGACTGTTCAAAACAGATTTGGGTCCATGGCGAAAACCGAGTGAAGACTCATGTATGGCTACCACATTTCCAGCAGTCAGTTCAAGCATTTTTAATGCAGCTTCATGCGACAGATGCCCCAACAGGCCTGATCCCAGATAGACAATGCGCTGAAAATCAAATTGCAGGACGTCATCAACTGCATTCGAAATGCGATCAATCCATTGTTCTGCGATAGCGACGATTTTTTTGAAAAGCTGTCTGTCAAACGGTTTACCGGCAAACAGAAACCCCGCGGCCAACACCATGGTGGTAAAACTGCTGGTCATGGCAAATCCCAGATCATGGGCTTTTTCCGGCATCAGGAAAACAATGCTTTTTTCATCCCCTTGTGCATCTGTGGCCAATTGTCCGTCTTTATTACAGGTAATAATCACATGATAAAAATGATCTACCCATTGCCTTCCCAATGATACTGCAGCTACGCTTTCCGGACTGTTTCCCGATCTTGCCAGAGAGACTAAAATCGTCGGGATCCCTCTGATAAAGCACTCTTCCGGATTTGACACGATATCTGTCGTTGGAATCGCATCAAACAGCAGTTTACTCCTGTTCTGTTTCCGCAAGTGGCGAACAAGAAGATCACCGGCAAATGCAGATGTTCCGGCTCCGGTAAAAATCACGCGAACATGTTTATGGTTTTTGCAGGCCGAATCCAAAAAGCCCTGCCACTGTTCCTGTTTTCCGGAAAGGGTCTGGATAAGTTCCTTCCATACTTCCGGCTGCTGGCAAATTTCTGTTACGGTATGGATCGCTTTTTTGGCTTTTAATTCTTCAGGTGTAAGTTGCAACATATTACTTCCCCCAATGCCAATCTGGTTATGTCGTCATAACCAGATATAATTTAAAAATAACTCTATTATTGCTAATAGAGTTCTATAATAATTCGACAGTGTAATCAAATTTGTCGCCTCGCGCAATGCTGACCGTATACTCAATCAAGGTCTCATAATTGTATGCATACCTTTTAATCAGCATCGCAGGCAAATTCTCCCCTGTCAGTAACTGTTCAGCCTCCCTGGAACGGATCAGTGTTGCGGAAAACCGTTCCACAGCTTTGGTGACCTTAATCTGGTAATCCTCCCGAAAAACATCATACATGGGTCTTTTGACCAGATCGTCTGCGGTCAGTTGCGGGAACATCTTCTTTGGCAAATAGGAGGTCTCATAAATTAATGGTTCATTATCTGCCAGACGCAGGCGAACCACTTTGAAAACCTCTGCTGACGGCATAAGGTCCATTTTGTTTGCCAACCACTCATCAATCGCAATTTCATTAAATGAAAGCACTTTGGTTGTGGGGATTTTCCCCAGTGCTTTCATTTCTTCAGTAAAACTGTAGAGCTTAAGCAAATCCTGGTTGTAGGATTTTGGAGCTGCAAAAGTTCCTTTTCCGTGAAGCCGGTAAATATAGCCTTCTTTCTCCAGTTCCATCAGTGCCTGTCTTACCGTGATCCGGCTCAAATCATAAAGTTCACAAAGTTCCCGCTCAGAAGGCAGCTTTTCATGTTCCCGGTATTTTCCATCATCAATTTTTTTAATCAATTCTTCCATCAATTGCAAATATAATGGCACTTTGCTCATTTTATCCAATTGTTATTTGCCACCTCCCGTATTGTAATACCACACACTGGTTATAACCAGTTGTTTGATTATTATAATATACGTTTTACTAATTGTAAAGAAGCACATAAACTGCCACACTACGCATGCACAAACACTTCCCCCACCTGCCGGAAAAAATCTGTGTCCAGTTGCAAACGCTTTCGCTCTAAAATATAAGTGAGGACACCCAAAGCAATCACATTATACACCATGCCCAGGAGGAATCATATATGAAACGTATTTTACTTGCTTGTTCTGCGGGAATGTCAACAAGTCTGCTTGTAACACGAATGCAACAGGCTGCAGAAGCGGAAGGGATTGAGGTGGAAATCTGGGCAGTTGCCCAGGATAAAGCGCAGACGGAATTGGAAAAAGCCGATCTGCTGTTAATTGGACCACAAATGCGATTCATGCTGAAGAAATTCTCCAAAACCGCTGAGAAAATTGGCATTCCGGTTGAAGTGATTGATCCGGTAGCTTATGGACGTATTGATGGGGAAGCTGTTTTAAAAAGAGCGCTGGAATTGTTAAAAAAATAAAACTTCTGACAGGAGAGGGCAAAAATGAATAACAGCAAATTCATGAACATGTTGGAAAACATCCTGTTGCCTGTTGCGGACAAGTTGAATAACAACCGGTATCTGACCGCACTTCGGGATGGTTTCATGCTGGCTTTGCCGCTGATCATCTTTGGTTCTATCTTTGTTGTCATTGCCAACTTTCCATTCCTGGACCGCATCCTCAGTGAAGAAGCTTATACCGCCTATCAGGATGCTCTTGGCCCGGCTTCGGCTGCCACTTTAAGCATCATGGGACTGTTTGTAATCATCGGCATCGGTTACAAAATGACCCAGAAATATGAACTGGAAGGAATTTATGGCGGTATCGTTGCTCTGGCTTCTTTCCTGATCCTGACGCCCCAAATGCTTGAAGGGGTTAGCGGCGTCATTCCGACATCCAGTCTTGGTGCCGAAGGACTGTTCCTCGGGATTTTTACAGCTTTTATTTCCGCAGAATTATATCGCTATTTTGTACAGAAAAACTGGACAATTAAAATGCCACCCGGGGTTCCGGATGCTGTATCCAGATCATTTAGCGCACTGATTCCCATTGCCATGACCTTGGCCATCTTCCTGGTAATCCGTATCATTTTCAGTTACACCCCTTTTGAAACGGTGCAAAATTTCATCTATACAGTTATTCAGCAGCCGCTTACAGTGCTTGGCAGCGGACTGCCGGCAACCATTGTGGCGGTTATCATGATTCAATTGTTCTGGTTCTTTGGTTTGCATGGCCAAATTATTGTAAACTCCGTCTTCGATCCCATCTGGTATGCGTTGAACGACCAAAACCTGCAAGCCTTTCAAGCCGGGATCGAACTTCCCAATGTCATTACCAAACAATTTATCGATACTTTTCTGGTCGGCATGGGTGGATCGGGAATGACTCTGGCTGTTGTCGTCCTCCTGTTTCTGATTGGCCGAAGCAGACAAATCAAGGAACTAGGCAAACTGGGAGGCCCCCCAGGCGTCTTTAACGTGAATGAACCGATCATTTTTGGTCTGCCTATCATCATGAATCCCCTGGTATTAATTCCATGGGTGCTGGCGCCGGTCGTTGTCACCATTATCACCTATTTCGCCATGTCAACAGGACTCGTGCCAAAACCGGCTGGAATCATTGTTCCATGGACAACTCCCATCGGCCTGAACGGTTTTCTGGCTACCGGCAATGCCTGGCAGGGAGCTGTATTGCAAATTGTCAACCTGCTGGTTGTGATGGGCATCTGGTGGCCATTTCTAAAAATTTTGGATAAAAACTATTATGAAAATGAGAAAAAAGTTTCGAAACAGAAATAAATGACGGTTCCCACTGAAATCAGGATTTTTATGAATTCTATCTGGAAACTTCGGGAGTGATGAAAAGTGGATCCAACAACAGAATTTGCGTTTCAAATCATCTTGCACGCCGGAAACGGCAAGTCAAGCGCCATGGAAGCAATCCAAAAAGCTAAGGCAGGAAAGTTTGACGAAGCGGATCAACTCATTGAAGACGCCGGAAAAGAACTAGGAAAGGCACACCAATATCAGACTGAGTTACTGCAAAAAGAAGCAAACGGGAAAATAGCACCTGTCAATGTCATACTGGTGCACTCCCAGGACCATCTGATGACGTCCATGACTGTCAGGGATCTGGCAGAAGAAATTATCGAAATTTACCGTAACCGAACAGCTGGATAAAGAGAAATGAATCTCTCTTGAAGTTCTCTTCAGATGACACATCCATTTTTAAAAAGAGCAAAGAAAACGGAGGGAACCCAATTGTCCGTACAATACAAATTTCCGAAAGGTTTCTGGTGGGGAAGCGCAACTTCCGCCACACAAATTGAAGGTGCCGCCAATGAAGGAGGAAAAGGAAAAAACATCTGGGACTATTGGTATAATAAAGAGCCAAACCGCTTTTTTGAAAATATCGGTCCTGAAACCACATCCGATTTTTACCATCGCTACAAGGAAGATATCCAGTTAATGAAAGACACAGGCCACAATACCTTTCGCTTCTCCATTTCATGGTCGAGACTCATTCCAGGCGGTCGCGGCGAAGTGAATCCGGAAGCCGTCCAATTTTACAATAATGTCATTGATGAACTGACCCAAAACGGCATCGAACCGTTTGTAAACCTCTTTCATTTTGACATGCCGCTGGAGTTGCAACAGGAAGGCGGCTGGGAGAACAGGGAAGTAACCGGTCTGTATGAGAATTATGCGAGGAAAGCTTTTTCCCTGTTTGGCGACCGCGTCAAAAAGTGGTTTACCTTTAACGAACCGGTTGTTCCTGTAGAAGGTGGCTATCTCTACGACTTTCACTATCCCAATGTAGTCGATTTCAGGCGTGCCGCCCAGGTGGCCTATCATAACATGATTGCCCATGCCAAAGCAGTCAGGGCGTTCCGGCAATCAAACAATAGCGGGAAAATTGGCATAATCTTGAATCTGACCCCGTCTTATCCCAGAAGCCGACATCCTGCTGATTTAAAAGCATCCCACATTGCCGACCTGTTCTTTAACCGCAGTTTCCTGGACCCGGCTGTTTCGGGAGAATATCCGGAAGACCTGATTGAAATTTTGGGAAAACATGGCATATTGCCCGTCACGCAGCAAGGGGACAGGAATCTCCTCCAGACCGGAAAAATTGATCTTTTGGGAGTAAATTATTACCAGCCACGCCGTGTAAAAGCCAAAGAGCATCTTCCCAATCCATACGGGCCATTCATGCCGGACTGGTTTTTTGACAACTATGAAATGCCCGGACGAAAAATGAACCCTTATCGCGGCTGGGAAATATACGAAAAAGGCATCTATGACATCATGATGAACCTGAAAGAAAACTACGATAATATTGAATCGTTTATTTCCGAAAACGGCATGGGGGTTCAGGACGAAGAAAGATTTATGAAAGATGGGGAGATCCGGGATGATTACCGGATCGAATTTATCCGCGAACATTTGAAATGGCTCCATAAAGCGATTGAAGAAGGATGCAACGCCAAAGGTTATCATATGTGGACATTTATGGATAACTGGTCCTGGATGAATGCTTATAAAAACCGCTATGGTTTTTACCGGGTTGATCTCGCCTCGGGGAAAAGAACACCAAAAAAAAGTGCTCGCTGGATGAAAGAAGTTGCCAGGAACAATGGATTTTGATAACTGCCCATTCCCTGATATGAGGTGAAGTTATATGCAGGGAATCAAAATGGTAACGATTGGCAGGTCTACACCCCATAATGACTGATCCAGGAGCTCAAATCATTTGAGCGCTTGACTGCTGAAGCAGCTGTTACGGGAAACTAACGGAATGCACTTCTGGCAGTGACTGTCAATCCATTGGTTCCGTCAGATATTGTAGCAAAACAGATTCCTGATGAAATGCCGTAAGCCCATAAGGGTATTTGCCGCAGTTTTCTCCCTTGCAAAACAGTTAAACACCGGGATTGGGTTCCGGTTTCTGATTGAATCCGGACCCCTCCGTTATCCATTATTTTCAAGGAGTCCGGATTCAATCGGGAGCCCCTTTGTAAAAGCGGGAAACTGTGTCACAATAGGATTAAACTGCATAACAAAAAATAAATCACCGGACAAGTTTGTTCACCAGTCATGAAAACGCTGTCATCTCCAGTGGAAAATTTTTTAGAGAGCAGACAGGGTGGGAAATGTATGTTAAATCAACGCATAGAGCTTATTTTACGTGAATTGATGAGTGCGCATGGTCCAACAACAGGCAGATATCTGGCAAATTTGAGTCAGGTCACCGTGCGGACTATAAGGGAAGATGTAAAACATCTGGATGCCATTCTTGCGGGGCATGGCGCCCGGGTTGAATCTCTGATGGGAAAAGGGTACCAGTTGGTAATCGATAATGACCAGGGTTTTCGGCAATTTCTGAATGCCAACTTTGGAGAAGGAATCCAAAAGACCCCCGGAACGCCGGAAGAACGTGTTTCCCATATAATTCGTCGCTTGCTTTTAAGCAGTGGGTATTTAAAACTTGAAAACCTGGCCGATGAAATGTACGTGAGCAAGTCTACTGTCCAAAATGACCTGAAGCAAGTAAAAGAACAATTGGGAAAGTATAATATCAAGCTGATTTCCCGGCCAAATCACGGTTTGAAAGTTGAGGGCCGGGAAATCAGGCTTCGGTTTTGCATGGCGGAAACCATTTTTTCCAAGAATGAAGCCGGGGGAATTCCCGCGGAATCCGTCCTCCCGCTCCCGCGCAAAGAGCTTGACCGCATTCACCAGATTATTCTCAACCAGATCAAAAGGCATCAGATCACAATGGCGGACATTTCCGTCAATAACTTGCTGATTCATATCGCCATCGCTCTCAAACGAATTAAAAACGGCAATCGCGTGACATTGCACCAGACAGAGATCAGGGATCTCCTGGACCAGAAAGAATACATTGTCGCCAATCATATTGCCAAAGAAATCAAACACACATTTCAGACCACCTTCCCCAAAGAAGAAATCGCCTATATTGCCATCCATCTGTCCGGAACCAAAATGCTCTCCAAAACTTATGATCAGGACCAACTGGTGGAACACATCGTAGATCAGGAGATTTTGCAACTGGTTCACATTGCGCTGGAAAAAATTGAAGAAAAAATGGAACTTGATCTGAAACAGGATCGGGAGTTGATCATGGGACTGGGATTACACCTGAAACCAGCCATAAACCGGTACAAATTTGGCATGAACATCCGTAATCCAATGCTTGAAGATATTAAAAAAAATTATCCGCTAGCGTTTGATGCGGGAGTGATTGCCGGTATGGCCATTGAAAATAAAACCGGAATCCGGATAAATGAAAACGAGATCGGTTATTTGGCTCTCCATTTCGGGGTGGCCATGGAAAGAAAAAAATCCCCGTCCGCACCAAAACGATGCCTGATCGTTTGTGCTTCCGGCCTGGGAACAGCCCAACTGATTTATTACAAAATCAAAAACCGGTTCGGAAAAAAACTGGATGTAGCCGGTACAACCGAATACTATAACCTTCACCAATGCAATTTGCGCAATGTCGATTTTATTGTCAGTTCCATTCCCATCTCTAAACCTTTGCCTGTTCCCGTAATCGAAGTAAATGCGATCATGGGTAATCATGATCTGGCACGAATCGAGTCATTGATTATTTCCAAAAAGGAAGATGCCTCTGCTTATTTCAGGGAAGACCTTCTGTTTCTTGGAAAACACTTTTCCTCAAAGCGAGAAGTACTCACATTCATGCATGAACAATTGTCTGAAAAGGGATTGGTCGATCCTGATTTCCTTGAGGCCATCTATGAACGAGAAAAAGTTGCTCCTACCTCTTTCGGAAATCTGGTTGCTGTCCCCCATCCCATCACTCCCAAATCAAGTAATACGTTTCTTTCGGTATGTACATTAAAAAAACCGGTTCTCTGGCAAGACAAACCGGTTCAGTTTGTATGTATACTCAGTGTAAAAAAAGAAAGCCAGGAAGATTTAGAGTCCATGTATAAACTGCTCGGAAAAATTATTGAGAACAGCGCCATCGTCCAGTCCCTGTTAAAAGCAACAACCTGCGAATCCTTTATGGATATACTCAAAGGTGTTTAGATAACCCGAAAAATGAGGAAGCACCTCACGGCTTTTTTGGAGTTGATATTGCCAGAGCGAATTTAATGAGGAATTTGACAGCATCCTGTCCTTTGATCCCCATCAGGCAAAAGATAACAGTCCCGGGAATCGAGGCACCAAATCAGTTAGACTCCGAAAAAAATACAATCAAGCATCCACCACCAGTTCCCCGGCTGGCAGGATGTTCCTCTCTGGCAATTAATGGAAAGACGGGAATATCGGGGTTATTGGGACAGCGGCTTTATGCTTTCATTATTCATAAAAAAGAAGGGATCCCGGTATTGGCATCCCTTCCTGTCGTGATTAACCTTTCAATTTTTCCAATCGTTTCTCCAGCTGTTCCGTTTTGCGCAGTATGTTAATCATGCGCTTGATCAGCTGTATTTCTGCCTGTGCTGTCATCACATGATCCTGGGCGTGAATCATGACAAAACTGGGGACGGCGTTTTCATCCTGGTTCTGGATCAATTGTGTCTGATATTTATGGCCTTTTAAAAATTCATCGTTGGCTTCTTCCATTAATTTTTCTGCTTCATCAAAATTATATTCCTCTGCTTCATCCAGTGCTTCATAGGCAGCCCCCCGTGCATTTCCACCATGCAGAATGAGCTGTGTCATGATTTCCTCATAATTCATCCACTTCACTCCTTAGCTTAAGCAGGTTCAGCTCCGTCTCTTTTTTCCTGTTCTACCAGCTGAGACTCATATTTTCTAAAGAACGGCCAATAAATCAGGGCTGCAATCACTGCATCGATAATTTGTACAAGACCTGCCATGATGGAACCACCAGTGGCAATAAACCCACCAAAAAAGATTGGTACGGTAAATGGCGGCTGCAAAATGACCGGTGGCAGTATCCCGGTAGCAAACAGGATATAGTTGATTGTCACAATCACTGATGGAGCCAGAACAAACGGAATGATCAGAACCGGGTTCAGGACAATTGGCAAACCGAAGATAACCGGCTCATTAATATTAAATATGGCAGGAATAAGGGCTGTTTTCCCGACTTGTTTCAACTGGACGGAGGCAGAGAACAACATGAAGATAACCAGTCCCCAGGTTGCACCAGATCCCCCAAGATGCGTAAACATGTGGAAAAATGGCTCTGTTACAATTCCGCTTGCTTCTGCACCGGCTTTGACGGCATCGGCATTTTCAGCCAGCTGTGTCATCCAGAACGGATAGGCTACGGAGGAAACCACGTTCATCCCGTGAATCCCAATCGACCACAGAATCAACATCAACAGAATCATGCCTAGTGCTGCCCAGTAAGAGTTGGATGCGGCAACCAGCGGACTGAACAAATCCAAAACCAATTGAGGAATGGTTACACCAAAGTTTGCCCAAACAATCCAGGCCAGAATCCATACCACCGGCAAAATAATCATAAAGGGGACAAGTGCCCGGAATGTTCGCATGATATATGGCGGAACTCCTGCCGGCAATTCAAATGTTACTCCTTTATTAATCAGAAAACGCATGGTTTCTGTCGTCAGTATCCCCAGGATAATGGCCACAAACAGGCCTTGTCCACCAAGATAGTTCAGAATGTCACCAAATGGAACGTTTTCAATTGCCGTAACCGGAAAGGCAGTCATGAAAAAGGCAAGCATTGAAAGAATTCCCGCCATAACAGCATCCATATCCTCACGGCTTGCCAAACTGTACCCCACACCAAAGGCAACAGTTAACGCCATTAAGCCAAACGTCAGGTTAAACGGAAATAACAGTTGACCCTGGACCGGTTCCACCGCATTGGCCCAGGCATCGATAATTCCCCAGTTTAATGAGGTTGGAGGGTTGGCAATAATCAAGAAAATTGCCCCGGTGATAATAACCGGAAGCGCGAAAATAACAAAGGCGTCACGAATGGATTGCAGATATTTGTTCTGGGCAATCCTTCCAAGCGGTTCCATCAAGTGATTTTCCAACCAGTCAATCATTAGTAGGACCCCCTCTTTTTATTGATTTTTACTTATCCAGCATTTTCAGTATCTGATCAAGTACTTTATCTCCGTCCATCAGGGCAAAGGCTCGCTGGTCAACCAGTTCTACCGGAATATTGTGCTGTTCGGCTACTTTGGTCACTTCTTTTCTCATATGACGTACTTGCGGTTCCAGCAAGGCAACATTGTATTCACTCGCTTTGTTATTAAATTCACCGGTGCCTCCGGCGTCAGCCTCCAGTTTTATACCACGTTTATCGGCTGCTTCCTGTACTTTTTTAGCCAACTGGCTGGAAGTAGCCCCCCAACTGCAAAGAATGATCAGCTTAATCGGTTGATTTTCCATTGAAATCATCTCCTTTGTATACCTTTTTTATGGTTTACCGTCTTTTTCTGGAAGAGGATAATACTTGTTTAGCCATTTTATCAATACGTTTGTAGTGTCCCATTAACCAATAGGAAAACCAGGATGCGGCAAAAATCATGATGGCAAAAGCAACACCGAATCCAAGCAGAAATTTGCCATTAGGCTGATCGGTGACTACAGCATAAATTCCATAACCAATCCAGATCCACGAAAACAAATTTGCATATAAGAACAGGAATCTTTTAAGATTTGCCAAAACTATTCCCTCCTTGATGAGCATTTTTCCGATACCCAACAAGAGAATGAAAACAGACTACCTGCACGCCCCCCCCTTTTTTAATTAAGAGAAACAAACGGATATCCTGTTATTTCCGTTGTAGTTTCCCCTTTCGCCTTTCTAATATGCAAATAGCGTGCCAACACAGATAAGAGAAAAGATAAAGCGGTTTCACAAGAACATCAAAAAATGTGTGCAGTTTTCTGCACACATCAGACTTTGGAGAAACTATTCTTGGCAGACGATTTTCGGAACTCGTGCACTCCACCCGATTCGCATTTTTTCAGTCAGCGGGACAGTTTGATCAGTTCTTTTTCAATTGAACCCGGTATGGTGATAGAAAATTTATTCTCAAGAGCAGCAAGGAGCGGATTCCAGATTTCTTTTTCCGACTCGGCAATGACAATATTGCCATCAAGCGGAATGGAGGCCGTTAACCTGTGATTGTCATTTTTTAATTGTGCTGCGACGATCCGGTCTATCAAACTGCCGAGATGCATCCACATACCAAGTTCCCGTTCCGTATCCCAGGAATAGAAGTTGCGGATCGGAGGCAGATACCTGTTTAAAATCGCAGCCATGGTTTTGGGATTGATATAGGTAACAATTTCCCCCAGTCCCTGTACGGAAAGCGAATAAATTCCATCGGCGGAAACCTTGCTTTTCTCCGGAAATCCTGGTGTTTTTCTTGTCACTTCCAGCAATTTGGTCATACGGGAAATTCCATCCTGTTGCAACAACTCCCAGGCCGGAATATAAGGAATTCCTTTAATGGAAACCGGCACGGTTCCAATTATGGCAATCATGTCATAGTAATTTTTCAGATCATTTAAAACAGATGTGTCTTTGGTTGTCGGATCGATGCGGACGGTACGGATAATCACATCCTGATCCAGGATGGACAGCTGATCTTTTATCCACGATTCCAACAGCTGCGCGGCCCCTTCACCTGTAAAGCAAACGGTCGCAATCATGCGTTTCTTTTTGATATTTTTTTCAGCCTCGTTTTCCCTGAGAAAAGTGGTCATCGCCTTTTTGGCAGCATGATATATGTCATCCAGCGTCAAATCAGTCACAAGCGATTTTCTGCCGGCCTCAAGCACCATGGGAAGATTGACACAGGACAAGGTTCTGACAGGGATATCCACATCATGCTGGATCGTGTCTCCCATAGTGATCAGTGAACCGATATCAACAAGGAGAAGGACTCCGCTCATCTGCGTCAACGATTTTATTTTTTCCTTTACCCGATCGTATATGGCAGTGGCCGACAAGTGCAAAGGCATATCAATGGCATGAATTACTTTATTTCCAAGCAATGTATTAGTTACATCGGCCATGGACGATGCCGCGGCATCCCCATGAGTTACAAGAATGATGGCCACTGATTGCCCGGACGCCGTAAATACTTCCTTATGTTCGTCTGGCAAAAAGTGGGCAATCAGTTCAACTTCCTCATCTGGCAGTTTGAGATCAATTTCTTTATGCAAGTACTTGGCCAGATGCTGGGCAGCCTGGCGGTATGCCACATTGGGATGGATAACAATTGGCAGCGCTTCCTTGTTTGTTTGCTGTTTTTGATGATTCCGGTAGTTTTGCAGGTGCAAGCCGATTACATAAAGCTGGTTCAAATCCGGTTCCACCGGGAAGACAGATTTCAGCTCATGCTGTGCTCTTGTCAACGCCTGAAAGAGGTCTTTGTCAATCAATTGCTGCCATCCCTGGTTTGGTGTATGCGGCTGATGATATCTTTTGGACAGTTCCTGGATGTAGGTTTTGATCACATCCTGCAAGCGGCTTTGATCCGACTGATCGGCCAAATAGCGGTAAATATTGGGGAGACGAAAATCATCCTCGCCGCTTTTTGGTTTGTTCTCCGAGCCATCAATGGTCTGTATCTGTTTTCTTTTGCTATGAGACGCATAAACGCGCACTTCGTCCGGCAAATCTTCCGCTGTAATCAAGACTTTCTCCCTGCTGTTTTTCAAATACCGCAAATAGGCGTGGGCACAGGCAATCTGGATATCGCTTTTCAATTGCCCGATATTTCCGGGACACGGGTAGGAAAGGAAGGCTTCGCGACTGTTATCTGTAATGGCTAGAGCATTATCCATTTTCCCCGCTTCCTCTGCAAGGAAATGATTGATCAGCACTTCTCTCTCTTCTTTGGTCCGTTCCCTGAGCGGAGGAAGATTCAATTTGACAGAAAAACGCCGGTACAGTGTCGGAAGCAACACTTGACCTGGGTCCTCCGTTGTAGCACCAATCAAGGTCACATTGGCATGCCGGGTCCTGATCGCTTCCCCAAGACGGCGGTACACTCCCTTGTCCATCAGATAAAACAACATCTCCTGGCCGGATGGCGGGAGACGGTGAATCTCATCAAGGAAAAGAATTCCCCCGTCAGCCTGTTCCACAAGCCCTTCCTGATCTCTTGTCGCCCCCGTAAAGGCCCCTTCCTTGATTCCGAATATCTGTCCAACCAGCAACTCGGCATTTTGAGCATAATCGGCACAATTGAAAGCAATAAACGGAAGTTCACCAGTATGGGCCATCTGCTGTTTGGCAAGTTTCGACAGGGTTTCGGCAAGATATGTTTTTCCTGTCCCCGTTTCTCCGGTCAAAAGGATGGGCAGTGATTTGGACGGGTATAAAAACGCTGCCATTGCTTGTTCCAAAATGGGTTCCATACTTTTTCCGACCCCATGCACATGTTTTGGCATGATTCGGTTCGAAATATGGGAAGCAGACGGTTTTGCCTTGTATTTAACCGGTTTTCCAGGAATTTTAACAGCCTTGTCCTGTCGCACCAGTTCATTTAAGTAACGGCTTGCCGTAGAACGGTCAATTCCCAGTTTCCGGCTGATTTTGTTTGCATCAATTCCTTCTGGAACATCCTTCTGGTTCAATTCGATTAATGCGCGGAAAATATCATTTACCTTGCTCATTGCGGAATCCCCATTATGTTAGTTGTTATCTATATTGTAACAGCCAGGGGATGAAAATGCATAAATTGTTAGGAAGATGAAGATACGACTTCTTGGAAAGATGCCTTTTTCCACAAAAGAAACCATCAGTCCGGAATGGTTTCCCCGGTTTCCCATTTCTGTTTTTGTTTTTCATCAGCACGCTGTTCACGCTTAAACAGCTTGATGACTTCCATCAGGATTACGGAGCCAACCGCCAACCCGGTTGCCATCAGCCACTCATTCAACCCGAAAGATGCGGGAATGTGGAATACACTCCGGGCAAACGGAAGAACGGTGATTCCATACAGCAAGAAACAGATTCCAACAGCCCCGATCACATATTTGTTGGAGAAAAACCCTGCTCCGATTGATGTCTGGGTGTTGGAACGGGCAGGAAAAGTTTGCAGCGTCCGTGACAGAATCAGTGTAGTAAATGCCATGGCAACTCCCATTTGATCTGAGTGACCAAGCCCGATATGAAACGAAATGATCACCGCTACGGCAATCAAACTGCTTCGTGTCAGTACTGCTCGCAATGTCCCCCCGGCAAAAATCCCTTCATCAATATTGCGCGGTCTTCTCTTCATAACATCAGGTTCTGCTTTTTCCATACCCAGGGCAATGGCAGGAAGTGAGTCGTTGACAAGGTTGATAAACAACAGCTGCAAAGCCGTAAACGGATTTGGCAAATTTAGTGCTACCGCATAGAGAATGGCGATAATTGCACCAAGGTTCCCGGCAAACAGATAACGGATCGCTTTTTTGATGTTATCAAAAACAGTTCTGCCGACACTGACAGCCTTTACGATGGAAACGAAGTTGTCATCGGTCAGAATCATTGCAGATGCATCTTTGGCCACATCTGTTCCACTTCCCATAGCTACGCCGATATCAGCCTGTTTCAGCGCAGGAGCATCGTTGACGCCATCCCCGGTCATGGCGGTTACCTTGTCCTTTTTCTGCCATGCCCGAACGATACGAATCTTGTTTTCTGGAGAAACGCGGGCGTATACCGAAATGCGTTCCAACTTTTTGTCCAGTTCTTCATCGGTCATATTATCCAGTTCTTTTCCGGTAACAGCAATATCTTCAGAATGCATCAGGCCAATATCCTTACCGATCGCTTGGGCAGTTGTCTTATGGTCCCCTGTAATCATAATCGGTCGAATGCCGGCCTTCTGGGCTTCCTCGATGGAATCATAAACAGCTTCACGCGGCGGGTCCATCATCGCAGTCAAACCGATGAGGACAAAATCATGTTCATCTTCAAAACTGATGGAATCCTGATCCTCCGGCAGTTGCTTATATCCATAAGCCAGAACTCGCAAAGCCTGATTGGAAAATTCTTCATTGGCTTGCCGGAAAACTTCCATCGCATCTTCATTAAGTGGTTGTTCTTCTCCTTTTACCAAAACATGTGCGGCACGGTTAAACATCACATCAGGCCCGCCCTTGACCAGCATCAATTTCTTCCCGTCAATAATATGGACAGTAGACATGAGCTTGCGATCAGAGTCAAATGGCAGATCATCCAGACGCTTGAACTCTTGCCGGATCTTTTCGTAATCCCGATAGTTTTTGTTGGCAAAATGAACCAGTGCAATTTCCGTGGGATCGCCAATTTCTTTCCCCTCATTGTTGATATGGGAATCATTGCAGAGAGCTGCTGTGAGTACCAGCAAGCGTTCAGACTGACTGAAATCGTCCGGATTGTCGGGCAAACGCTTGTTGGCAGACTGCGGCAGGAAATAGTCCGTAACAGTCATTTTGTTTTGCGTTAGCGTACCGGTTTTATCCGTACAGATCACACTGGTGGAACCAAGTGTTTCCACTGCCGGAAGCCGGCGAATGATCGCATTTTGTCTCGCCATTTTATTTGTCCCCACTGCCAGTACAATGGTGACAATGGAAGAAAGAGCTTCCGGGATCGCTGCAACTGCGATAGCGACAGAAAACATTAAGGCATCAATAATTGCCGTTACCATATCAGCTTCCTGATCCCCCAACCAGATGCGCAAGGTCTGAACAACAAAAATAAACACACAAAGCAGAAGGATTCCAACTCCCAACTTTTTGCTAAAGACATCCAGTTTTCGCTGTAATGGAGTTTGCTTTGCTTCAGCAGTTGAAATCATATCGGCAATTATGCCGATTTCCGTTTTTTCTCCTGTAGCAGTAACGACAAATGTTCCGCGGCCATTTACAATCAATGAGGAACTGAACACCATATTGAGCCGGTCTCCGAGACTGACTTCTTCATCAATCACTTCTGTTTTTTTATCAACGGCTTCCGACTCTCCCGTCAACATTCCCTCATTAACTTTGAGGGAACTCGTTTCAAGCAGGCGCCCGTCTGCGGGAACATAATCGCCCGCTTCAAGAAGCACAATATCTCCCTGAACCAGTTCTCTGGCAGGAACTGTCTGTTTTTGCCCATTGCGAATCACCTTGGCTTCAGGCGCGGACATGCCACGCAAAGCTTCCAGGGAACTTTCCGCTTTTTTCGTCTGTACGACACTTATTACTGCGTTAATGATCAACACAAGGAAAATAATGAACGATTCCACAATTTCCCCAAGTACAATTTGTACCCCCGCTGCAATTAGCAGGACAATAACCATGGGATCTTTAAAAGTTTCCAGAAACAGTTTCCAGACCGGAACCTTTTCCTGGTCTTCAATCTCGTTATATCCATCCCTCTCCAGTAACTGCTTCACCTGGTCACCGGACAGACCATGCATTGAAGATTGTGTAGCTTGCAATGCATCCTCGGGGCTTTTACGATAAAATTCCATCATTGTTTCTCCTTTCATTCCTTAGTTTTGTCTTTTTTTTATCCTAAAAATACAAAGCGAGACGTCTGCCCTTCAGGCAAAAGTCTCGCTAAGCAAACAATGCCAATAAAGCCGATGGTTTCCCATGTAATGACGACTTTATTTTGAAATCATGAAAGATTCCAACGCTACTCCCTTTTGACAAGGTAAGATAATATAATATTTCCGATTATCAATCGTGCAAGCCAACACGACATATAAATTATATGCAAAAGGCTGTTTTTTTGACAACCCCGATTAATCCGGATTTATTTTTTTAAAAGATGCTTTACGGAATAAACGGGATGGTACAACAGCATCCACATTCCCGAAACCCGCATCACCTGTTTGATTTTTTCGCGGTATTTTGGCTGGTAACAATGGACAGGACAGTTTGAGCAAGCACTTTTCTCCTCACCGAAACGGCAATATGAAAGCCTCTCTAAACAATAATTTTTCAAGTCTGCGCATTCTTCGCACAATTCGTCCCGGTGGTGTTTTTTACGGCAATACAATGTAATCATTTTTGATACGGTCTCTTTTTCATCCTGGATCACCGGGCCGTTGTTCAATACTGTTTCAGACACAGAACCACCACCTTCCCCATATTCCATCATATATGATGCAAGTTTATGGTTAAGGATATTTTTTGACGAACTGCCGAATTCTGTAACAATTGCTGACAGGTCATTTTCCTATATACTTGTTTTCTTTTATTTCCATATATTAAATATACAAGACCTCGCTGACGTAGTAACAAATTAACAACGAGGTCTATTCTGGAAAGTTTAAATTTGCTTCTGCCGGTTATTGACCTGAAACAACAAGTAAAATGGTACTATTATATTTGTTTATGTTAATAAATTTCCTTTTCATCCGAATATTAATACCACAGTTTAATGGTTAAGGTGTCATATGGGTTCATTTGAAGTTCCTGATCTTCTGAAAGATCTTCTATATAATTAACAACAGCAAATTTCCGAAAGTTACTCCATTCAATTGAATCCAGTGCAATTGTTCTGTTACCTGGATTTTTCAAGCGTAACAAAACAGCATCATCATATAATGAAGGAGATATACTGCTGTATATCAGTTCACTATCAACAGTCAACAATGAAAACTTTTCGGGTGATTTGGATAATACCTCTTCTGATTCCTGGATTTTATTATCCAATCGGTTGATAAACTTGTTCACAGTTTGTAATTGATAACTGATATCCTGGGTTTGATATTGCTCTCCTATTTTAGCTGTTTGATATTCGTCAAACTCCCCTTTTGCTGCAGAAATTGCAAACTCAAACTCTCTGATTCCCAACTGTTCTGCCATCGGCGTTGGAATCATTACATGGCCTTTTTTTGTAGTATCTCCGGAAGCCCTCCCGGGACGGTAAAGCAGGTTAGGCTTTCCCAATTGGCTTGTTGTTGCAAACAACGTGATATACAGGGATTCATCACATATTTGATACTCTTTAACTCCCTTTCCAAAAACGGTTATATGATACTCTTCATTTGAAACTGATACACTCTCATCAAAAGGTTCAATGTCAATTGGCCATTCAACATATTTTCCTTCCCAATCCACTTCCTGCCCATGCTGAATCTCTCTTCTTATATAACCAAACGGTACAGAGGCAATCGATTCGTTAGCTGAAAGATCGGTATGGATTTTAACACGTAAACGATGACTGTAAATTCCATTGTTGACCAAACACCGGCATTTCAAATATGGAATTCCCTTGATCAACTCGATTCGTAATTTTATACCTACCTCTCCGCTTTTTTTTCTTTCCAGCCTGTCTTCCAGTTTAAGCGGCAAAGTAAAAGTCCCGGTCAATTCCATTATTTGAATATCTTGTGATTGATATGCTTTTGCTTTTTGCAAATGTAAAACAACAGGTTTATCATTTCGTAAAGGTGAAAAATCATAGGTGTCGCCGTCATTTCCACAATCTTCAAAACTGATAAAATCAGTGATGGTTTTTCCAAAATTGGTTTTTAATACAAGTTTTCCGTCTCCAAACTCTACTTTATAAAACTCATTCTCAATAACCGATGTACTATTACCAACCAAAGTAGCCGGTTGGATTTTCTTCCTGATATTGAAAACTTTATACCCCATTGCCGGTAAATTTACCTTCACTAAAGCTTTTATTTTATAATAGGGAGACTCATTCAGATAAGTTTTCCCTTCAGGGGTTTCCAAAAGAAGATTTTCTTTTCCCTCGTAAAAGACAGAATCGATCAACGTGAAAGAGTCTGTATCAATAATTGCTTCCTTTGAATGAGATATAAATTCCACAACCTTATATCCTGAAAAATCATATGGAAGTGTATTAAAGATAATAATTTGTTGATCTGTTACTCCAATTTGTTCGGCAAGCTTTTTAGCAACCATATTTTCAATGGCGTCACAAATTTCATCTGCTTCCTTCATACGATGAAGAATGTCTACAGCTACAGAATCGGAAACGCAGCCACCCATGCTGTCATGGGCATGTCCTTTCAGGATTTTCTTCCATGCCTTATTAATGATACCAGTGCCAATCCTGATTCCTTGTTTCCGTCCAATAGCCACTAATGCTTCTACACGATTTAACAGTTTTTGTTCAATCAAATAGTTCATTCGTTTAATATCATAACGGACAGAACCAATCGTTTTATGTACACGGGCGGTACATGGTTCTCTAAATTCTCCTCGAATCTCTTTAAGTTTCTCTTTGCTTTTTTCAACAACATCAATAAAATCTTCAAAGCGGCTAACGACATATTGATCAGCAGATTTTTCATTAATATCGTCTATTTTCTCAGGTAAATCCTTGATAATATCCAGTTGATCCCCGCCAGAAGGAATAATAATCTCATCCAAAGATGTCTTTTCTTGAATCATTTTTACAGCAGGGAACAATCTTTTTTCCAAAAAGGAACGGGAAGTATTTAGGTGTGCCGCTATACCGTAACCGTGCGGTAAATTAATGGCCAAAATTTCTTTGTCAGCTAATCCTTTCCAGCAGAAATATGGTTCATCAACATGTTTGTCAAAATTTAATCCCCGCCAAAAGATAATACTGTTTATCCCGGCGTTTGCCAAAATGGTGGGCATTTGGGCATTAAATCCAAAAGTATCCGGCAAATAACCGATTCTCATATAATCTCCGTACTTTTTTGTTTCCTTGATACCGATAACCAAATTTCGAATGATGGATTCGGCATGAACAAAGAAAGAATCTGTTTGTGTAAACCAAGGTCCAACAGACAACCTTCCCTGTTTTACAAGCTTTCTGATTTGCTCTATTCGTTCCGGTCGCAGTGCTGCATATTCATCCAAAACAGATACTTGTCCATCCAGACAGAATTTTGAGCGTGGATTATTTTCCAACTCATCAAGAATCAGGGTAAAGCTTTGATCACTTAATACCAATGCATCAGATGATGTGAAATACCATTCGCAATCCCAGTGGGTATGGTTTACCACATGCACTTTGCCCATTTTATACACCAAGCCTTTCACTGATTGCTTTAAAAAGACTGTTGGCATCCATTGTTTTCAACTGTTGTCTGTATTCTTCATCAATAAGGGAACGTGCAATCCTGGCCAAATATTGAAGATGCTCCTCAATCGCCTGTTCAGGAATCAGGAGAACAAATGAAAAATCAATCGGTTCTCCATCAAGGCTGTCCCATTGTATTGGATCTGTCCGAAATATCATCAATTTGGGTTCTTTTACCACACTGCTTTTACAATGCGGAATGGCAAAACCATTCTGAAAACCGGTTGTTTGTTGTAACTCTCTGTCAAGCAAACCTTTATAAGCTCTTTGTTCAGAAGTGACATACCCCAGTTGATAAGCCTTTCGCGCAACTTGTTTAAAAAGTTGTTCTTTTGACTGGATATGGTCTGATAAGAAAAAAATATTTTCAGGACAAAAAATATTATTCATTGAAAAACACCCGCTTCCTCAGTAACAATCCATACAGCAATGCATTAACAGAGGCTGCCAGCAATATATACGCAATCCAGATTAGTGCCGAATAAGAAGGACCTGTTGTATATCCCAGAACCGCTCCCAGCGGAGAACCCACTCCCCCGTAAAAGTGAATACCCGCGGATGCAACCAGTGCTCCAGCGAGGGCAGATGACAGGATATTGGCAATGATTAATCTTGGATGAGCAGCTGCAAATGGAATCGCACCTTCTGTAACTCCCACCATTCCCATCACAAAAGCGGACGACCCCAGTGCTCGTTCTTCCGTTGAAAAACGCTTTTTAAACAGCCATGTCGCTATAGCTCCACCAAGTGGCGCAACCGAAATTGCAGCACAAGTGGCAGCTTGCGGAATTGCATTGACACCTTCCGGACCAAACTGTGCCATGGTATCAACAAAAATAGCAGATCCAACAAGCAAAGCAGTTTTATTGACAGGTCCTCCCAAATCACTTCCCATCATTCCACCAAGAATAGCACCGTAAACAATCGGAGCTGCTTTATAATTGATAGTGATACTATTTATAAAGGTATAGAGCGTATTCATTCCCGAAGAAATTGGCTGACCAACGAAATAATAGATAATGATATAGAATACAAAAGTGGTGATTAAGGGAATAATCATTATTGGTACAACAGGCATGATCATCTTCGGCCAAGGTATCTTTTTTAACATCAGTACAAAATACCCTACTCCAAAACCAACAAAAATAGCTCCTAAAAATCCGGCACCCGTTTCAGTTCCCAAAAATTCAGGGCTATTGATGATATATCCAGCAATAAAAGCAGGTGCTACTGCTGGTTTATCCCCGATAGCCCTTGCAACCCCTGCTGCAAAAACAGGAATCATGAGAGTAAAGCCAATTTGCCCCAACTCAAACATTTTGGAAAGAAATATCCCCAATCCATCTTTGGTAAAACCCCACACTACCAAATCCGGATTAGATGGATCAGGCCGAAATGCAAAAGCATTTGCAACAGCCAACAATAATCCAGCGGCAATGGTAACCGGAATCATATCCGTCAATCCCGACATCAAGTAACGAACAACTTTATTGCTGGAAGATCCAATTTCCATCATCCCGCCAACTTTTGTTCCTTTCCCGCTATGCAAAACTGCTTTTTCAAAAGCGCTTTTAATCAATAATTCCGGATCTTTAATCGCTGTATTGGTATCCACCCGTAATACTTTTTTCCCAATAAAACGATCAAGTTCAATATTAATATCAGCGGCAATAATTACTACATCAGCCTCTTCAATGTCCTTACCGGTTAATTCATTTTCCGTTCCTATTGTTCCCTGCGTTTCCACTTTCCCCTCAATACCCAGTTTTTTTGCTGCTTTTTCAAGAGACTCTTGAGCCATATAAGTATGAGCAATTCCAGCAGCACAACCTGTAACAGCAACAAATTTTTTTATCAAATCCCACTCACCTCCAGCGGACAAATTCAGTGAAATACAAAAAAAATTAATTATACATGACAACGCTTACATAAAAAGTTTAAAAAAAAGAAAACAAATTCTCAATAGATTAACCCTATTTAAGAATTTGTTTTCTCAATAAAAATTTATTCATATTCTCTTCTTTGTTTTTTCTATCTCGTTGAAAAACAACCAAAAATATCCTGTCCAGCATATGCATAAGAGCGAATCTTGATAAAGTAGGTAACTCTTTAAACATTAATGGATCTGTTTCTATAAACCCCAAACATATCTCAATATCAACATGATGAGACAATGTACTTCTCTCTTTATTTGTCACCAGAATTTGTTTGCATTGTTTTTTCAGTATATATTTTTGTAAAAAAATTAATTCTTTTGCCTCCCCGCTGTTGGAAATCAGTACAGCTACATCATTTGGGCTGATCATACTGACAGCACGATATTGTTCATTATACGACTCATAAAATATCATTTTAGATGGCTCGATTTTGGCCATTCTCATATAAAAATCCATTGCCGGAATTTGGGACATGCCAAATGCGAAAATAAATATACGGGGGGCCTGATCCAATGATTTGATAGTTTGTTCAAACAATTTCGTTTGCTCAATTGAATCGATTTTTTTCTCCATCTCAATCAGAGGGCTTTTCAATAAAGATTGTTTATTGTTTGACAAGTTGTAATAAAACTTGATCTCATTAAAACCTTTATAACCCAATTTTTTGCAAAAGGAGATAATGGAACTTGGTACACAAAAAGTTTTCTCGGCCAATTCCCGAGCGCTTATATCGGTAAGTATATCAGGATTGGACAGGATATATTGTGCAATTAATTTATGGGACGGGGAAAGAAACAGATAATTATTTTGGATATTTTTTATAACCTCATTCATGTTAACCCTCCTCTAAAGTATCAGGAATTGCTGAACAGATTTCATACCATATTGAAGTGTACTTGCCAAAGGTCTATTTTTTCTTTTGACTTTCAATTCAGTTGTGAATTTATGACTGAGATCCAAACGGGAAAAATTATAATACCGGTATTCTGTTTCTGTAATTTTACCAAATAAAAAAAACCCTGGAGAACCACATGCGGCATGATTTGTCAAATATCGATCCATGAAATAACATTTCACACTATCGTATCCAACTGCTTGGCCAACCGGATGAAACCTGATATTGTTCAGCAATTTACCCTGGGTAACTGTAACGCCGTAGCATTTGGCTGTCAAATACTCAAGTGCTACAACCCATCTTCGATTTTGCAAATTATCGAAAAAACGCTGTTTCTGTCAACCTGTTATACCAGTTTTCCTGACTTCTCATAGGTGAGCACATTCAAAACAACATTCCAGGTCTCTTTCCCTATTTTATTTACTTCCTAAAGAGGAGCATACGATTTCTCCAACGTCTAAATTTTCCGTTTTTTCGGAATAACTTGTGTCATCCCCTTCAGTTCCCTGTCTCTGTCGGTTTTGTAACACAAACTGCTTCAGCAGTTGTTTTACTTCATCATCAGCATTTTAGACAGAAATTTCAACATTCACTTGAGGGGTGTCTCTAATATGTTAAAAATTTAACAAACACATTTTATACTTTCTTTTGCAATAAAATTATTCTGGTCAGATTTAACCAAACAAAAAAACGGCCCGATTCCATGAAAGTTGGCCGACCCGCATAAATTATGCTTATTTTCAATATATTTTCAAGAAAAAAGGATTCAGCACGAATGCGGCTGCTTGATTTGCTGAGCAAAGAAAAATCCAAAGATTAGATTCCGGGGCATGATTTGGCTAATCCATTCAGATCATGCCCTTTCTCTCCAGTTATTATCCTTTCATGAGCTTAATCAGGAAAAACATTCTTTGGCAATTGTATCCAGCTGCTTGGCCAACCGGGAAACCGTTGACATGGAAACCTGATATTTTTCAGCAAGTTCACGCTGGGTAACTGTGACGCCGTGGTATTTGGCTGTCAGGTATTCAAGCGCTGCTGCCCATCCCTCGATTTTGCGAATCATCGAAAAATCACTGTTTCGGGCAGCCCATTCAAACCATAGCCGCTCGATTTCTTTATGAAGATGGGCCATCGATGCCTTCACATGTTCAAGACAGCATTCCAGAACTCTTTCCCACTTTTTATTCACTTCAACAATAGATGGGCAGGCAGGTTTCTCCAATGGCTCAACTTCCCGTTCATTCAATGCATTCAGGATGATTTGTGCCAATTCCTTCAATTCCTTGTCTTCCTCAGGTTGTGCCGCAAATTGCTCCAACAGCTGTTTTACTTCATCATCAGCAATCCAGATCAGAAATTTTAATACCTGTTTTTTCGTTTGGTGATCTCCTCTGCTGAGAGCCCAGAAAAAAGCAGAACGAAGCAGCAGATTGCTTTGTAACTGCTTAATGATATCCTCGCTTGGGTTAAATAAATCAATCCGATTTAATTGTTCCTCGAATGGAAGTTGGTAATGATAATTTATGACCGGCGGATGATCCAGTTCCAGCCATTGATCCATATGTTGATAATAAAAAGCTGCAACACCAGCTTTACTTTCCGATTTCATGGCTTTTTTCCAATAAAGGCGGGCCTTGTCATACCATCCACTATTCCAGGCAGACACCGCTGTATAATGGTAAAGGGCGGTCTCTTGAATCCCCTCTGTTTTCAAAAGACGGGAAAACAATTCATAGGCAACTTCATGTTCCCCCAAAATCCCCAGGGTTGTAGCCAATTTATAAGTATGCTCCTGATGAAAAGGAACCAGCTTTTTAAGCATGTCAATGATTTTCTGTCCTTTTTCTTTTTCTCCCATATGTTGTGACAAAACAGCCAGATTGCACAAAGCATGAAGATTGTTTGGGTCAATTTCCAGCACCTGGCCAATCAATTGCATGGCCTGTTCCAGTTTCCCGGTATAATAGTATGCCAAAGCAAGGTTGTTTCGGGCTGCCAGGAATTCCGGATGGTTTGTGGAAATCTTCTCAAGCAATTCAATGGCTTGCAAAAATCGCCCTTCTTCCAGATAACTGCGCGCCTGTTCATGGGCTTGTACAAAATCAGGAAGATTGGCTGGCGCCCACTCCTTTGGAGAACGCCCCAATTCCTGCGCAATCATATATAGCATTTCTTCCGCTTCTTCGACAAAATCTCCATGCGGATCAAAACTGAGATATGCCAGAAGATGCTCTTCTGCCTGTTCCAGATCCCCCATATTGGCTGCATTATTTGCCATATAAAACAAGCATTCATATAATTCAGGATCTACTTCATCCAACACTTTCCTTAACACTTCGTTTGACTCTTCAAAACGCCCCAGTTCTGAAAGAATACCGGCCAAGTTGCAATGATTGACGGGATTGTCCGGTTCTTTTTCAGTTGCCAAACGAAAATATTTAACGGCTTTGTCATAACGATGCCGGTCGAGGTAGCGGACAGCTCGTTCAAAATAAAAACCGGCATCCATGCGTAGACAAATGATCTTTTTACTTTTTTGCTTGATTCCTGCATGTAATTTCTTCATGGAATTCCCCTCCACCCAGCATGATTTTCGGCTTTGCTGGCGTGTGGCCTTTTCGTAGTATAACAAATTTGCCTTTCATTCTGGGTGTTTGTCGATTAATTGACATAAAATAATATAAATCCAGAATAAACAACCTCTAATAACGCAAATTCAATCCATCCTTAATTTATTTGCTTTGGGAGTCGTCATTCGATTCAATTATAACTCAAATATATAAATTACACCAAGAACCGATCCGAAAAAATGGATAATATTTCTAGACTGTATCATATTGAAGTCTTCATTTCCAATCTTATTCCCGCAAAGAGTCACTTCAAATGGCCATGGCAGTCCACAGGCTCAATCTTGCGAAATTAAAACCACATATGCTCCATTTGAAAATGCATTCCCTAACAACAACAGTTTGATTGATACCTTTTATCCACTCCCTGACTGTGAGAACCAATTTTCATTGGTACAAACGCTGTTTATTCATTACACCACAATTCACCTCGCACATCAAAAAGTAAGCTGATGTATTTTTTAAAACCATTTAAAAATAATATACTGCACGTACTCCAAAAGCATATTCATTCAAATTCCGAGATAGTGAAACTGAACCCGTTTGTTGAAAAATGGGTGTTATAGTGGATTTAAACCTGTAACCTTAGCATCATTTGGGTTTATCGGCATAGTCTTTTTCATCTATGTTATTCTATTATTCAAATCAACCAGCTTCCGGTTGAATAGTTATTCTATTTGCTTATCATACGATCATTCACATATTTGCGTGATGCTTCACTACATCATTAACAGCAAGGGAGTTGCCATGGGGCTGGCCAGGATTACCACGATCCTGAAAAATGAAAACTCCGTATTGACTGTTTCAACTTTTGCTGCGTGGCGAAAAACAGGAACAACCAGCCAGTGCAATACTCGAAAAATGGGAAACCCACGATTAAAGTAGCGGGAAACAAAATGAAGCTCCCCAAACTCGGGTAGTGAAAGTTGCGAAGTCTCGTGAAGTGGAAGGGCGGATTTCTTCTGCCACCACCTGACGAAATCCGTCAGGTAAATACTTTGTTTCTCTCCTTTGTGAAATGAATGCCTGTCCCTATGTTCCCGTCAACAGTGAGAAAACAGTGGGGGTGGATCTGGGTTTGAAAGACTTTGCCATCCTCTCGGATGGAATAAAGGTAAACGCAACCAAGTACCTCAGAAAGTACGAAAAGAAATTGGCTCACTGGCAAAAAATCCTGTCCCGCCGTCTAAAAGGCGGTTCCAATTGGCACAAAGCTAAAGTCAAGGCAGCAAAGATCCATGAGAAGATCGTCAACGCCAGGCATGACTTTCTACATAAGCTATCAACCAGACTGATTCGCAAAAACCGGGTGATCTGTTTGGAAGACCTGCAAGTCAAGTACATGGTAATGAACCACAAGCCGGCAAAGTCCATCACCGATGCGTCATGGTCTGAGTTTGCCCCCATATTGGAGTACAAGGCTAAATGGTTTGGAAGAAGTCTGGTCAAAATCTTCCAGCCAACTCTGTTCTCGCTGTGGCTACAGAAACAAAGACGTGAAAAATCTTGATCTCAGAGTATGGACATGCCCGGAATGTGGTGTTCATCATGATTGACATCAACGCGGATAGAAATATTTTGCAAGAAGGATTGAGATTAACGGCCGTGGAACTCATGGTCTGAGTTTGGTCCATTTCTCCCGGTCCCGGGAGACTACCCAAGAATCCCCTGCCTTCAGGTATGGGGAGTGGTCAAAAAACCGGAATCTACCAAGGCATCCTGCTCTTCAGAGTCTGGCAATGAGAGAAAGATAAATCAAGCCTGTGATTTCCGATTTCAGACAATCACAGGCTTGATAATTGATAATGGTTCCAGATTATTTGCCAGGTTTCCGCCAGACATGGATTCTTTACCATATTTTATTGGCGTCGGCGTTCTTCAAGTTCTTTTAACACTTCATGAAATGGCAATTTTTGTTCCCTAAGCAAGACAAGCAAATGATAGAGAAGATCAGCCGCTTCGTATTGAAGTTCACTCTTGTTGCGGTTTTTGGCAGCAATAATCACTTCAGCGGATTCCTCTCCCACTTTTTTCAGGATTTTGTCCAATCCTTCTTTAAACAGGTAAGTGGTATAGGAACCCTCTGGACGCTCCGTTTCTTTTTTGGCAATGACAGCCTCCAATTCATTGAAAATTAGAAACGGATTATCTCTGTCTGTTCCACTTCCGTCTCCAAAACATGAATAAGTTCCCTGGTGGCAGGCAGGACCCTGGGGAATTACCTGCAATAAAATCGCATCCTGATCACAATCGAATACCATGGAAACCACCTTCTGAACGTTTCCCGATGTTTCCCCTTTATGCCAGAGTTGCTGGCGAGAACGGCTGTAAAACCAGGCTTCCCCTGTTTCTATGGTCAAATCCAAAGCTTCCCGGTTCATGTAAGCCAAGGTTAATACCTGTTTACTGGTCGCATCCTGCGTAATCACCGGAACAAGCCCTTTTTCATCAAACTTTGCCAAATCCGGTTTTATCATCTTACAATCACCCCATTTCTTGCCAAAGCCTCTTTTACCCGATTAATCGATATTTCCTGAAAATGAAAAATGGATGCCGCTAAAGCTGCGGATGCCTCGGTCTGCAAGAAAACATCCACAAAATGATCTTCTGTACCTGCACCCCCAGAAGCAATGACAGGTATGTTAATTTCCCGGGAAATAAGTTTTGTCAGGGGAAGATCATATCCATTTTTGCGCCCATCCTGATCCATGCTGGTTAACAGTATCTCTCCTGCCCCCCTGTCAACCACTTCTTTCGCCCAAGCCAGCGCCCGTCTTTCTGTCCTTTTCCGGCCGCCATGCGTATAAACAAACCAATCTTCTGCTTCCGGATCATATTTGGCATCAATGGCAACAACAACACACTGGCTACCAAGCCGTTTTGCACCCTCGCCGATCAGATCGGGAGATAAGACGGCCGAGGTATTGATGGATACCTTATCTGCTCCCGCCCACAAAATGGAAGACATATCATCGACGGAGCTGATTCCCCCGCCAACCGTAAAAGGAATGCTTAATTGCCCGGCAGCTCGCCGCACCATGTCACGCATGGTTTTCCGTCCTTCATGGGAAGCAGAGATATCCAGAAAAACAAGTTCGTCTGCATTCTCCCGATCATAAAGAGCGGCCAGTTCAACCGGATCTCCCGCATCACGCAAATCAACGAAAGAAACGCCTTTAACAACCCGGCCATCCTTGACATCCAGACATGGAATAATGCGCTTCGTAATCATTTGCCAGCCTCCTTTGCAATCTTTATGGCCGATGGCAGATGGACGTTTCCGGTATAGATCGCCTTGCCGACAATCGCTCCCTGAATGCCTTCACGCTGATAACCAGCCAGTTTTTCCAAATCTTTTTCTGAATGGACACCGCCTGAAGCAATCACCGTCTTTCCGCAAGCCTGAGCCAAATTGCGCACTTCTTCCACATTCGGTCCGGTTAACATCCCGTCACGGCTGATATCTGTAAAAATAAAGGTTTCCGCTCCCCAATCGCTCATTTTTTTCGCCAGTTCCGTCACTTTTACTTTTGAGGTTTTCAGCCATCCATGGGTTGCGACCCATCCGTCTCTGCCATCAAGGCCAATCGCAATCTGCCCGGAGTATCTGGCCAAAGCCTCCCGCACAAAATCAGGATCGTCAATAGCAGCCGAACCGATTACAACCCTGCGGACGCCTGTATGTAGCAACCGCTCCAACCGCTCCATGTTACGGACACCCCCGCCTACCTGAACGGGAACAGAAGCCGTTTCGGCCATTTTTTTGATCAGGGAAGAGTTTTCCATTCCTCCAGAACGTGCCGCATCCAGGTCAACGATATGAATCCACTCGGCCCCCTGGTTAACAAACGCCTGCACCACTTGCAAAGGATCTTCGCTATAAACGGTTTCCTGCTCGTAATCTCCCTGTTTCAGTCGTACACATTTACCGCCTCTCAGGTCTATCGCCGGATAGATAATAAAACTCATACAGTTCCCGCCTTTTCACTTAACCGGGCAAAACGTCCCAACAGTTGAAGACCCAGTTTCCCGCTTTTTTCAGGATGAAATTGCACTCCATAGACTTTTCGGCGTGACACAATGGCTGCTACGTTTTGATAATAATCCGTAGTGGCGATCACATCTTCCTGATTGTCAGCCATTACATGATAAGAATGGACAAAATAGACGTGCCCTTCTTTCAATCCCCGAAAAAAAGGATGCGGATGTTTGAATGAAAGCCAATTCCAACCCATATGCGGAATATTGTAATCTCCTTCAAACCGCACAACATGTCCCGGCAATAAATTTAATCCTTGATGATATCCATGTTCATCACTGCTTGTAAACAACAATTGCATCCCCAGGCAAATTCCCAAAATAGGCTTGTCCATACGGGACGCTTCTTTCAATACGGTGACAAGTTCCCGTTTCCCCAATTCATACATTGCATCGCCAAACGCCCCCACCCCCGGTAATATGATGGAATCAGCCCCTATAATTGTTTCCGGGTCAGAAGTGACGCTAACAGCATGGTTCATTCTTTCCAGCGCTTTGGACACACTGTGCAAATTTCCCATTCCATAATCAATGACGGCGATCATCACAAGACTCCTTTCGAAGATGGAACTCCCTGAACACGGGGATCTGCTTGTGTTGCTTCATCCAAAGCCCTTCCCAGTGCCTTGAAACAGGCCTCAATCATATGGTGGGTATTTTGTCCGAAATGGAGAATCACATGAAGAGTGATTCTCGCCTCCAAGGCAAATTTCCAAAAGAATTCATGAACAAGTTCGGTATCAAAATTGCCCACTTTCTCCCGAGGAAACTCCGCACGAAACTCCAGGTGCGGACGGTTGGAAAGATCCACAGTCACCTGGCACAAGGCCTCATCCATTGGGACAAACGCATTTCCATAACGGCAGATTCCCCTTTTATCCCCCAAGGCTTTCCTCATTGCCTGCCCCAGGCAGATGGCAATATCTTCAACCGTATGATGGTCATCAATATGCGTATCTCCTTTTGCTTCCACAAGCAAGTCAAATTTCCCGTGTTTTGCAAACAGGTCCAGCATGTGTTCCAAAAAGGGGACTCCGGTTTTCAAATTGGTCTGTCCAAATCCATCCACCTGTAAAGCCAACGAAATTTCTGTTTCAGTGGTTTTTCGGGTTAACTTCCCCACCCGGTTGCCCGTTTGCGACAAATCACTCACCCTCCTTTTTTTTGCTGAGACGCACCCGGATCGATTCGGCATGTGCCGTCAGCCCCTCTGCTTCAGCCAATGCGATCACGTTTTCCCCATCCCGCTCGAGTGCATCCTGACTATAAAAAATAATACTCGTTTTCTTCACAAAATGGTCTATGTTTAGCGGTGAAAAAAAGCGCGCTGTCCCGTTGGTAGGCAAGACATGGTTGGGACCTGCCCAGTAATCGCCGACCGGTTCCGGACTGTGTGTCCCAAGAAAGACAGCCCCCGCATGTTTTACTTTAGCCAGCCAGTTCCAGGGATCACTTACCATCAGTTCAAGATGTTCCGGAGCCAGATGATTGGCAAGGGAAAATGCCTCCTCCAAATCCTTTACCACACAAATGGCCCCGTAATTTTCAAGAGACGCTTCCGCAATCTTGCGGCGCGGCAGACGGGCACATTGCGCTGCCACTTCTTCAGCAACCTGTTTGGCAATCGTCGGGGAAGGAGTGATACAAACCGCGGACGCCTGGCTGTCATGTTCTGATTGTGAAAGAAGGTCTGCGGCCACATAAACCGGATTGGACGAAGAATCAGCAATCACCACAATCTCGCTGGGTCCGGCAATACTGTCGATATCCACCTGGCCGAAAACAGTCTGTTTGGCCAAAGCAACATAGATATTGCCTGGTCCGACTATTTTATCTACCCGGGGAATACTTTCCGTACCATAAGCCAATGCAGCGATTGCTTGTGCTCCACCCACTCTGAAGACCCGATCCACCCCTGCGATCCTGGCAGCGGCAAGCGTGGGGGCATATACTTCCCCGCTTGGCAAAGGCGGCGTTACCATGACAACTTTCCGGACGCCTGCCACTTTGGCCGGGATCACATTCATCAGCACCGACGAAGGGTAGGCCGCTTTCCCTCCAGGCACATACACCCCCACTCTCTCAAGAGGAAGTACTTTTTGTCCCAGAATGGTTCCATCGGCCTCCGTGGTAAACCAGGACTGCTGCCGCTGGCGCTCATGGAACTGCCGAATACGGGAAGCTGCTCTTTTCAGAGTATCGATTATTGTTTGATCCATCCCGGCCTGGGCGGCCTCAATTTCCTCCCTGCTTACTTCAAGCTTTTGCAAGTCGGCTTTGTCAAACTTGCTGGTAAAGGCTCGCAAAGCGGAATCCCCTTCCTGCTTGACAAGACGGATAATCTCCTTTACCGCTTCCAGCTGTTGTTTTGTCCCTCGCTCCACGTTACGATGTGTATCCAGTTCCTCTTTTGACACGATCCGGATCATTTTTTCCCTCCTTCTTAAATTACCTGTTCCAGTTGGTTCAATATTTTTTGAATCGATTCACTCTTTAATCGATAACTTCCCTTATTGGCAATAAGCCGGGAAGTAATTTCAGAAATACATTCCAGCTCGATCAGTCCATTGTCCTTCAATGTCCGGCCAGTTGACACAATATCCACAATTCTTTCTGCCAGCCCAATCACCGGAGCCAGCTCAATCGATCCATGCAAGCTGATGATTTCTACTTGTTCGCCCCGCTCTTTAAAATAGAATTCAGCAATATGCGGATATTTGGTAGCCACACGAGGATGGAGTGACGGCTGCCAGTCCGGTTTTCCGGCGACAGCCATCCGGCAGGGACTGATGCCAAGATCCAACAGTTCATAAACATCCCGTTCTTGCTCCATCAGGACATCTTTTCCGGCAACTCCCAGATCGGCTACCCCGTATTCCACATATGTGGGAATATCCATCGGTTTGGCCAAAAACAGGGTAAATCCAGCCTCAGGAATGGACACAACCAGTTTTCGCGAGTCCAGTTCCGATTGAGGAGGAAGAGGCCACCCTGCCTGTTGAAACAAAAACAAGGCTTCATTCATGATTCGTCCTTTGGGCATAGCAATCGTCAACATCAAGATGACCCTCCTTCATCAGTTATGGCAATATAATCGTCGACAGGCAAATCATTTCTGATTTGTCCTTCTTCCATTGGCTGCATGATCACAATCCAGCCATCTTCACGCAAAGCTTTGGCCTTCATCCATGCTTCTTTCTGCAAACAGGGATCATAAAAAATCCCCATTCTGTCAGGAAGTTTTGGCTCAAGCGGACTCGCCTGCAGCAAACGGTCTGTTTTCAAGGCAAACCCCGTAGCAGGAAAATCAGCTTCAAAAGCTTGATAAAGCTTATCATACCTTCCGCCGCTTACCAGGGGGAATCCTTGTCCTTCCGTATATCCTTCAAAGTAAACACCTGTATAATAATCAAGATTGCCAACAAGGCTCAAATCAACTTTTACCAGTCGGTTACAGCCAAACGTTTCCAAATGGCTCCATACCCGTTCCAAATAGACAAATGCATCACGAACCGGCTTTGTCTTCGCCAGTTTCTTCAAAGATTCCCATTGATTATGTTCCAGACCCGGTTTGGTGATAGCCAGAATCTCCTGACGATCCGCTAAAGGCAAATCCAGATTGGACAAGATTTGTCGAAAAGCCACCAGATCCCGCAATCCCAATGTCTCCTTCAATTTGGAAATTGCAGTATCATCATGAATCCGCTCCTTCAAAAATCCCTCCAGAAGACCCACATGACTGAATGCAATTTTAGGTGAATGGATCTCACAAGACCGAAGTGCTTCGATAGCCAAGGCAATCACTTCTGTATCGGCCTCGGGTCCGGACTGGCCAACCAATTCCACTCCAGACTGGAACAGTTCACTGCTTCGCCCGGCTTCTTTCTCCTGGGCACGAAAAACACTCCCATGATAAAACAAACGTAAAGGCAAAGGTTCCCGTTTCAAAACAGAAGTAACCAAACGGGCAATAGGCGCAGTTTGGTCAGGGCGCAATACCAATGTATTTCCATCGCGATCCATCAATTTAAACATCCGGGAGCCAGGAATTTCACTTGCTTGTCCTACCGTATCAAAAAATTCCAGTGTTGGGGTATATACTTCCCGATAACCCCACTTTATGAACTGCTGCCGAACCTGATCTTCCACCAAACGCTTTTTTTCCGCCACTAGATACGGAAAATCTCTGAATCCCATCGGTTTTTCAAAAATTTGCGGTTTAGTCATAATATCCCCTTCGCTTTATCCTGTTAAATCGCTAATGAAATAAAGGAATTGGTTTTATGTAGTATAACATGGAACCATTCACTTGACCACCAATCCATTACAAATTCGCTTTCTGTCTCAGCCACTTGGCCATACGGTCAAGTGCCTTCCGCCGATAGGAATATACCTGTGATTCTTCTTCAGATAACTCGCTTAACACTTTGGCTGCACCTTCCGGAACAAAGATGGGATCATAAGGGAACCCGGGAAAAACAGACTCGTTTTCATCGATGTCTTCAATAATCCTCCCCTTTGTTTCTCCACAAAAAACTTTCATTTCCCCATTCCAGTAAATCCCGACTGCTCCTTTAAAACAGGCTTCTCTTGACTCCTTCATCAGGAGTTTGCGGATTCCCTTGTAGCCAATCCGTTGAACAATCCGCTTTGACAACACTCCCGGAAAATCGGGGTATGCCGCAAAATAAATACCTGCATCATCAACCATGACATGGTCAAGTCCCTGCTGTCTCACCTGTTCCAATTTTGCCCTTGCTGTCTCCTCAACGGTTCCCGAGTCCGGTTCTGTAAAAGATACGGGATGACACCACACCTCAATCCCGTAAGGAGCCAGAATTTTTTTCGTTTCCGTGACTTTTTCTTTATTCTGTGTTGCAAAGATCAGTTTCATTTTTTTTATTTTCCCTCCGGTTTATTTGCAAACTATCATTTTCTCTATATTTTAACTCGAACCCTTTCCATCAAACCATTGAAAAAGATTTAAAGCAAATTACAATGCATAGAATTTCTTAAAAGAAGGACATAAAATCCTTTGTTTTTACGAATAAACATAAGTAAGCCTCTTTTTAAGGAAGGAGAGGACAAAGAGTGGTCAATGTCGGAATATTTTTCTTAACAGCGGGACTTATCCTCGAATTGCTGGGATTCTTTTTGGTATATCGCGGAAAAAGCAACTCTCTTGAACCTATTATTGCGGGTCTGGTTTGTTTACTGATAGGAATTGTTGCAAGATAGACGCTGAGCACTGGTGCAGCAAGGAAAAGAAAAACTTTTTCTGTTTTTTGTAAGCGCTTACATATAACTGTTTTAAGGTTAGTTCTATTTTTTTCTAAAATATTGCTGTAAAAACAATGAAATGATCTTGAAAAGATTCACCTAATTCTACACAATGTTTATTAAAGGTATTAAAATTAAATTATTGAGCTTGAGAAATGAACTTATTTATTTATCATCATTTACTCCTGTCAATTAACCATATTGCCAGAAAGATACAAGAAAGAGGGGTATTTGAATGTTTAAAGTGATTGGTTTCTATAAAAGAGATGAGGGATTCGAGGATTTTGTCGATTATCTGAAGCGTGTTTTAATACCTCGCGTATTAAAGGTTCCAGGAGTTATTAAAGTGGAGTATACCGATCTTGTTGTGTCCAATAGCAGTCCAACACCGGTCACAAAAGATAATGATTTTGCATTTATGTGCGAGATCTACTTTGCCAGCCCGGAGGCTTTGCAAATTGCGCTGGAGAGTGAGCAGGGCAAGATAATAACTGAGGTTTGGGTTACTCAGGCCGCCAATTACATGGTTGCTTATGTAGGCAAGGAAGAGGTCTATAACGCCAATCTTTTTACGAACTTGAGGTATTGATTCATAAACTGCCTTGTTCCCCTCTGATTGACAACAGACCCGGAACAAAAAATTTTGCTGACTGGCCAAATTCGTTAAGCCAGTCGGCTTTTTTTTTCTAAAACGATTATGGTATGCTACATTCAGACTTGACAGGGAAAGGAGTACAAATACCATGGTTTATAAAATATTGCGCAAAGCATTGTTTCAAATGGATCCTGAAACCGCACATAACCGGACCGTTCAGGCATTGAAACTCATGCAATCCATCTCCTGGCTAAAAAATGCCATTGAAAAACAAATGATTGTAGAAGATTCGCGACTTACTTCCGAACTGTGGGGACTTGCCTTTCCCAACCCAATTGGATTGGCGGCCGGATTTGATAAAGACGCCGATGTATATCCGGGACTTGCCGCCTTGGGTTTCGGTTGTGTTGAAGTCGGAACATTAACTCCCCGCCCGCAAAGCGGAAACCCTCTGCCACGGCTTTTTCGCCTGCCTGGCGATGAAGCAGTCATCAACCGGATGGGCTTTAATAACCATGGAATCGCTTCTGCAAAGCAAAATTTTGAAAAGCTGGGCCAGTCACCGGTCCCTATCGGCATCAATTTGGGGAAAAACAAGGATACCCCCAATGAAAAAGCGGCCGAAGATTATATCCTTGGTCTGGCAGAACTTTATCCATACGGGGATTACTTTGTCATCAATGTAAGTTCCCCAAACACCAAGGGGTTGCGCGACCTGCAGCATGTTGAAGCGCTAGAGTCACTGCTGACCCGGATCTTGCAACAGCGGGATCAGTCTGCACAAATTCATCAGAAAAGAAAACCGATGTTGTTGAAAATTGCTCCGGATCTGGAACTTGAAGCAATAGGGGAAATCATCTCTACCTCTATGGAGGCGGGAATTGATGGAATTATTGCTACCAACACCACATTGTCCCGCGAAGGGATTGCGTCAGAACATCGCCACGAAACGGGAGGCTTGAGTGGAAAGCCAATCCATCAACTTTCAACCCAAATCATCCGGCACATTTATTCCATAACCAAAGGGAAAATTCCCCTGATTGGAGTCGGAGGCGTTTTTACCGGCAAAGACGCAATGGACAAGTTCAAGGCAGGCGCCAATCTGGTTCAGGTCTATACCGGCATGATCTACCGCGGTCCGGCCATTGTCAAGAAAATGAATCAGGAATTACTGGAATGGATGGAGAAAGAAAAAATCAGCCACTTTCAGGAATGGATCGGGCAAGACTTGAGCTGAACGATCAAGAGGGAACAACTTCACCTCAGACAATAAAACAATTGAAGACGATTTCAGGTCTTCGTTCTGTTTCCACCTTAAAAGAAAGCGGCAGACTCCGGCACTTGCTTTGTAGCAGTCTTAAAGTCACTTCGCCCCTAAAAACTGCTAATCCAAAACCTTGTCGGTTGAAGACGGGATTTCATCAAGCTGGAACCCGTCTCCTTCCTTTTCTAGAACAGTTTCTCCGTCGTTTGAATCGTACTGACCATCTTTTTGGAAACCACAAACTCTTCTCCATCTGCTGCCAGAGACAGAGTAAATTTGTCAAAATCAACTATTTTCCCTCTATATTGAAAACCATTTACCAAAAATATTGTAATCCCTGTCCCATTTTTCTTTAATGTACCTAATATCTGATTCTGCATTTTATTCATCTAATCGCCCCTTTCTCTATCATTGTTTCTTTTTCGCTTATCCATTTCCTGCCTTTAATGATACAAACCCTTTCAAAAGTCATCAATTCCAGTCTGTATCTGGTTATTTTGCAGGGAAGTCCTTGCCTGGCGGATTTCAGACTCAGCGATTGCTGAGAACTTTCAATATGAAAACTGATCATTCTTCTTTAATCTTTACAATAAATTTTCCTTCTTGAATACGAACATATATTCGGTTATGATTCTATTTAAGGAGGGTGAAGATTATGTTTGCAGCTTCATTCCAGAAATGGTATAGCCAGCAACAGCGTGAAATGACTACGGAAACTTCATTTTCCAGGTACCAACCCCCGGTCATTGATGATGATCAACTGGAATATATGATTTTCCTGCTTGAAGAAGCCTGTGAATTGCAAAAACGGGTCATCGTTACTTATGCCGGGAAATATTCACCTTTGCAATTTTATGGACACATCAACAAGGTTTATCCGTATGACGGATGGTTCCTCGTGGCCAATGGCGATTGGAAAAAACGAATCATCTTTCGACAGCTGATCGATGTTGACTGGATATAAAGCAAAATAACAAACTTGACCAGAAAGATATGTTCTTGCCGCGGTCCCCTTAAAAGCAAGATTAAAGCCTTGAGCAAATGGGGTTTAGGATCGTCCAGCGGATTATTGACAGCTTGATTGGAAAAAGTGATATGACCGTTAATATCTGTAAACAGTCAAAACCAACTGGGCATCAGGACAGCATCTTTTTTGGAGCATAATACGGGCGAACCGCGGGATACGAGAGTCAAAGCGCTGCTTGTGGCAGGTTTATTGATGAATTGTTGCGGATTCCGTATAAATGGGTAAAACAGCGGATTACAGGGTAATGCTCCAGTAATCCGCTGTTTTTTACGAAGCGAGGGAAGAGGGAGGATCCACTGATTTTACTCTGGTGGAGGATCGTTTCAATTGCGCCACAATAATAAAGCTGACGATAACCAGCAAAAACCATGAACTCAACTTTCCCAAGTCGACGATTTGCCAAGCTCCCCGTTGATAGGGGTATTGCCATGCCCCAAAATAGGTGGCGATATTTTCGGCCACCCAGATGAAAAAACCGATCAGAAAATAAGATAGCACTTGCGGTATACGATAAGTCGTACCAGTAACCATAAAACGGATATGGGAGCGGAAGAACACCAAAACGAGCGTCCCCATTAAGCACCAACGCAAATCGGCAATATAGTGATGTGTGAAAAAGTTGAGATAAATAAATGTCGCCAGTGGAATCGTCCGTCCCGGCCCGGGCCAATGGATCAGTTGCACCCGCAACCGCCGCCACGCCTGGCATAAATAACTGGCAACGCTGGCATACATGAATCCGCTGTACAGTGGTACGCCTGCTACCTTGAACCAGGCCGGTTCGGGATACGACCATGATCCTGACCGGACTTTGAACAACTCCAGCAGCAGGCCAAGCAAATGGAAGAGCATAATCACCTTCAGCTCGTCCCTGCTTTCCAGTCCGGTTATGAGCATAATCACCTGCATCGTGAGACATACCAGCAAGATAAAATCATATCGGTGAAAAAAGGTCCACGAGATTTGCTTTGACAACGCCAAAGTCAGGAAAATCACCGCCGGAAAGAGACACGACATCGCTTGTTGGTAAGTGAATTGGGCAAACTGTTTTATCCCTGTCAATCCCCTCACCCCTGTTCTACTCATATTAATTTATTTATATATTCGTAGAATAAAACCATCTTGTGTCTGGAAACTGCTTCAAAAACAAGTCTTGGCGGCTATTGTAATCACTTTACAATTGGGCATACTTTGACTGCCATTAGGAAAACGCCCATAACAGAAACACCACTTTCTGATTGAAGATCCCTCCCTTCAGAAAACGTTAGGCAACTACCTTTGCTGGTGCCCTTGAAGATGCCCTATTTGCCTCAAAATCAAAAAAACGATGGAAAATTCGGATTTTCCCATACCGTATTTCATTTTGTAGCCGGTTGTTTCATCTCAATTCATATTCACAGCCCGGTTATCAGGGAATAGGATATATCATTCCAAACTGGAAAAAAGGGTGGTTCAGCCAATTGGACAGAGACTTGCTTGCTTTATTGAGGGGTGGAGGGTATATATTATATGCCAGGCACGGGGAAGCAACCATTGGAGAGGACCAGCCTGATTTAAATTTTCAGGCCTGCTATACGCAAAGAAATCTTTCCGATTATGGACGAAGACAGGCCATTTACTATGGAGAAATTCTTCGCTTCTTACGGATTCCTGTAAGTTATCCCATACTTGCCAGCCCTTTTTGCAGAACTGTTGAGACAGCCCAATGGGCTTTTGGCAGAGGAAATATGCAGATTGACCCGTTTTGGATTGATATTTATCGGTTAAGCGATAATTTGCCCGCTTCCAGGCAGAGGCAGATACTGGACAATCTCGCATCCGCATTGGAAAATCCCCCTCCTCCGGGAGAAAACAGAGTTATTATCGCACACAGCTTTCCGGCTGGAATTGGTTTGGGGCAAATCGCAGACATGGGAACAGTCGTTGTTAAGCCACTGGGGAAGGGAAAGGGCTATGAAATCATTCGTAAGTTATCCCTGGCAGAATTAACCACATAACTCTCCAGTGTTGATATAATGATCTGTAATTCCACAGCACAGTCTGCATCCAAGGATAATCGCCTTGATTTGATTCACCCTTCTAAAAAAGACGGGCATGTCTTTCACCTTCCTGTCTAAATAATGATGATCTTATCCCTTTTAAATAAAGTAAATAACACCTTTTGAATTTCAAAACTGGTTGCTTTACGGATTCATTTTGGCAACCAGCCTTTGAATTCGGCTTGCCAGAATCAACAATCAACTTGGGATTAATTTCCTCCGATTCTTGAATATATTTGTTTGCATTTTTTGAGTACTTTTTCTTTAAGTTCCCCGTATGTTATTTTTCGTTTAATATATATTCGTAGTAAGGTGAAGGAATTATAACTAGTGCTTACAAAAATATAACAACCACTATTAACTATCCAATATAACTTTTTATTTTTCATAATTTCTTCTTGATTTTAAGATAAATAACAGCCAATATAATCTCCATTTTCTGTTCAGCCGTCCATTTTCTTCTCCCCATAAAAAACGCCCCTTTCGTCCTCCTAATTATAACTTAGCTTTTGTCTGGGGGCTCAGGGGTTCAGTATACTACTCATAATTAGTATAACCTGAACTTTGTCTGGAAGATTGCAAGCATCGGCGTCAGGGTTGTTGTAACCCGTTCTTTCTTGTTTAATTCAGTATTTTTCAGTCTTTTACATAACGCCGGTTAGTCAATTGTCCGGGGGCTCAGGGGTTCAGTATACACCCATTAAAAATGGAGATCCCTATAATGAAGAAAAAATGATTCTCTGGCATGGTCTTTTAGTAATAGAGGTGTTTGCTACTGGTTACGGCGCCAAGGCGAGAAGCTGGGCTCACTCGTAAGCGATTTGAATCTGGTCTCTATGCTTGAGTATGAAATGCAACCTTTGCAATTGAAACCGATTCGGTTATCAGTTTTGGTGAGACAGGTTGTCGCAGATTTTTTAAATAACGGATTAGATGACCGGTATGATATGGAATGGAAACTGTCGAACGAAGAAATAAAAATTTATGGAGATGAGAAATTACTGCTTCGGGCGATCAACAATCTGGTTCAAAACAGCATTCGCCATAACCCGCAGGGCTGCAAAATGATCTTGGAAACTTCTTTATCCGAAGATGGTTCCATATATCGATTGATTATAAAAGATAGTGGACGGGGAATCTCGGAGGAACAGTTGAAGGACATAACTGAGTTGCCTTATTCATCAACAAGAAACAGAGCTGTTGTTCGGGATCGGGAAGGTCACGGTCTTGGGATTCCGATGGTGGCCAGAATTATGAAGGCGCATCGCGGTCGCCTCGTTCTAGAAAGCGGCGCGGGTCAAAGAGGTCTAAAAGCTGTTATGGAGTTCACTGCGCAACATGACAGTGATTGTATTCTATGAACAACCAAATCTGCTCGGGGAGGGGAGCCTTATGACAGACTAGGCTCCCTTTTTATTAGGTTATAATAAAATATAATTATTTACCAGTTTCGTCAATCCGCAACTTCAAGTACATAATTGTCTGGATATATGGAGTCCATTAAGTCCTTCCTATCATTGTTTTTAAATTTCCATATTTTTGATAATGTCAGGTTGCAACTCTTCAAAGTCTTTTAATGCCTGTTCAAACCCTCCGGATAATTCATATTGAATTGACCTGCTCTTTGTTTCTCTTCCCGGAATAGCTTTATTTATTAATTGACCAACAACTTGATTTTGATCCTGTTTAATTGATTATTGTTTATTACTTTCAAAACTATTTCCCCCACCCCGATCCGGTGAGTAGAAATAATCCGGTTTGGGTAATCATTACCACCAGGCAACTGTTTGTTGGCTGTGGCAGGTGACACAATTCTTGACGCCAACATTTTCCCCGCCCAAGAGAATAACAAACCCCAAACCGCCGGCAATAAGGGGATTCTGGTTCCGTGCCAGCTTGCCGTACTCTGCCGACAGCACCGACTTAGGCAGCCCGGCCAAATGAGGGAGCAATGCCTTCCGCGATGCCACCAATCAACATGTCAGGCAACATCTCGTCACTGAACAGGGAATACCGTCTCTATTGGGCTCCCTAATATGAAGAGATGGAACTCTCTGGCAGAGTCCATCCCTTTTTGTTACAATGATCTGATATTTGGTTTGATTTCATTCCGCCTTACAATACAGAGATAAAAGGAAAACCCCTGGTTGTTTGTTCCAGGGGTTTTCCTTTTATGCTTCGGCATTTTTCCTTCCATACCATTTTTTCTTCAATTTCTCTTGCAAGCCTGAGAAAAACAGGTAAACGATCGGGACAATAAACAACGTCAGCAGAGTGGAAGAGGTGAGTCCGCCAATAACTGCGACCGCCAACCCCTGGGACATCATGGTGCCTTCGCCGTATCCAAGTGCAAGCGGCAACAGGGCGAAAATAGTGGCAAAAGCAGTCATCAGGATGGGACGCAGACGGGTTTCTCCCGCTTCAATCAAAGCACTTACAGTGTCCAGCCCGCGTTTCCTCATTTGCTGAACCCGATCCACAAAGACAATGGCATTGGTCACGACAATTCCAATCAGCATCAGCGCGCCGATCAGGGCAGTCGCACTGATCGGATGGCCGGAAACCCAAAGACCGAACAATCCGCCGATAATTGCATACGGAAGTGAAAATAAGATCGTAAAAGGTGCTGTTGCTTCACCAAACGCAATCAGCATGACTATATAAACCGCAAATACAGCAATGATCATCGCTTTGCCCAGGTCAGCAAAACTTTCATTCATCATCTCGGTATCTCCACCCAGTTTTACAGAAACTCCTTTTGGCAATTTCGTAGTTTCGATTTGCTCTTCAATGTCTCTGGAAACCGCTCCGGTATCCTTTATGGTAACATCTCCCGAGATAGTGGCTACCAAATGTCCATTCTCTTTCTGGATATTGACTGGACCTTTTTCCTTTTTAACGGTGGCAATCTCTTTTAATTGCACCAACTCACCGGCAGGAGACAAGATTTCAATCTCTTCCACTTTCTTCACAGAGTTGAGTTGCTCTTCCCGCAGGCCCAATTTTACTTCCTGGGTTTGTTTTCCGTTTTCTATCTCAAATATGGTATCGGCATGCAATAATCCCCGTACACTCAAGGCAACCTGTTGCGCCACCAATCCTTTTTTGGCCGCCTTCGCCTGATCCACTTCAATCGTGACAAGTTCTTTTTGTTCACTCAAATTATTTTCCACATTGGCTAATCCATATACCTTCTCCATTTTCGCAGCCAATTCATCAGAAACTTTTTTGATGACCTCCCTGGAAGCACCAGTGACACTGACTTCAATCGAGTTGGTTGCCGGAGAAATGCTGTTTACTTCACTGATATTGATCACCGCGTCTGGAGCAACAGCCTGCAATTCCTTGCGCATTTGATCCAGAAATGAATCAATCTCCGTATTGTCGGCCAAAGTAACAAACATCGTTGCGCGATTGGTGCTGCCAATACCTCCGTTAGTCATCAGTTCACCTTGAAGGTTGCCAACAGAACTGGTGATCAAATCTACCTCCTGATGCCGCCTCAGCTTTTGTTCAATTCGCTCCGTAATCTGGTTTGTTTTTTTGAGATCAGTTCCGGGTGGCATCTCCAGCTCGATATTCATCGCCTTTTCTTTATCAGATGGCAAGAAGCTCGTTCCAATCAGCGGGACGAGCGCAAAACTGACCAGTAACAATAAGGTCGATCCGACAAGAACAATTTTTTTGTGGTTCAAGGACCAGGCAAGCGCCTGTTTGTATTGCTTGGCCAAACGGTTGTACTTCTTCCTTTTTTTGATGGGCGCTCCACGCAAAACCAGCAATTTGGCCAAAACCGGAACAATTGTAACAGCCACGACTAGCGAACAGATCAGAGCAAAAGCAACCGTAAGCGCGAATGGATAAAAAACTTCGCCAATAATTCCTTCAATAAAGCTGAGTGGTATAAAAACCGCTACCGTTGTCATGGTGGAAGATGTAATCGCGGAAGCCACTTCCCTGGTTGCCATCCGAATCACTTCCGAGGTTCGCTCTATCCCTTTCATTAAATGGCGGTAAATATTTTCTATGACAACAATACTGTCATCGACAACCCGGCCAATGGCAACGGTCAATCCGCCAAGTGTCATGATATTAAGTGTAATATCTGCCTGTTTTAACAAAATCAACGCCGCCAATACAGAAACAGGAATAGAAACAATCGAAATCAGGGTCATTCGTATATTACGCAAAAACATCAATATAATCAGGGAGGCAAACAGTGCTCCCAGCAATCCTTCCCGAACCATGGAATGAATTGATTCTTTTACGCCTTTGGACTGATCAAACAGCATGGTAAAATGAATATCCCTGTTTGTTTTGGACAGTTGGTCCAGTTTCTCATTGATCTGATCAGCAACCTCAACCACGTTGTCATCCGGGTTTTTGATTACCTCTATATTTACTGATGGCTTCCCATTAGTCCGGGTAATTAACGTATTATCCTCAGCCGATTCCGTAATAGTTGCAATCTCTTTCAACTTGACAGTCTGAATCCCCTCCTCTTTCATTTGAGGATTGCCTGCCGAAGTTGCAGATTTCTTCCCTTGTAACGATGGCATGCTGGCTGAACCTGCCTTTTTATCCAATCCTTTTCCACCTGACTGGGGCGTTTTGGCGAGCATGGTTTGCAGTTGCTGGCCAAGATAGGCCAGTTCGCCCTGCTTCCCTTGCAGTTGTCCCCTGAGCACTGCCGCCTTTTGTTGGAGCTCGCCGTTGTCAGGATTCTTTTGCAACCCTTCCATTGTCTTATTCAGTTCAATCTGGATTCCTATAATCTCTGCCTGAACCTTATGTGTATGTGCCTGCAGTTTCGCCAGTTGCCTGGTTCCTTCGCTTACCTGCCCGAGGCCCTGGCTCACCTGGCCCAATCCCTGGCTCAATCCGCCTACAGCCTGTCCCAAACCACCAACTGTCTGTCCCAGGGATTGCATGGACTGACCAAGCTGATTAAAGGCATCATGAATTCCTGCTGTGATATTGGGCTGAACGGTCAGTTCGTAGTTCTCCAATTCTTCAATCGAGGTAATTTCCTGATTGACACGGACGGGCATATTCATTGTGTCGGCATTCAAATCTCCTACTGGCAGAGACATTTGCGCACTGGCCAGCATTTGCCGGACTTGCTGCAATGATAAATTGTGTTCCTTCAAGGCTTGTGGCTTCAAGCGAATATAGACCGCTTTGGGTCCTTCTCCCTTAACTTTTACTTCTCCCACACCGTCCACCGATTCCAGTTCCGGCTTGACAGTGTCATTTATCCAACTTTCCAGTTCGGCTGTTTTCTTCTTGTCACTGGTGACGGTAAAATTAATTATGGGAAATGTGTTAAAACCAAAACGGTTAAACGTGGTATCCATAACCTCATCGGGCAGGGACAGCCGATCCAGTCCATCACGCATCTGCTGCTGCGCTTTATCCAGATCAGCATCAAAGCCCAGTTGCGCAACAACAACGGAGGTACTGTCCGCCGAGACAGAAGTAACTTTGTCGACACCTTCGATTCCCATTATCTCTTTTTCAACCGGTTCGGTCACCTTTTTGGCAATATCCTCAGATGATGCCCCCGGATACGGAGTAACTGCTACAATGACAGGAAAATTGATATCTGGCATCGCTTCCATTTTTAATTGCGTGGCAGTATAAATACCACTCCCTGTTACCAGAATTACCAAGATTAACACCGCTGCGACGTTTCGCAGGGAAAAACGGGTCAACCAGTTCACTTTCATCCTCCTCTTATTTAACCCAACAAATAATTAAACCCATTAAATAATAACGTTATCTTGTTTATTTAAATAGTATTTACCGCTGTTATTCATATAACTTCCATTTTTTTAAATAGATAAAACCAAAAAAAACCAGGGAATGCTCTCCCTGTAGGCTTACCAACAAAGTTTCCATCTGTTTTATCTGGTATAAGCTCTATACCTTACCCCTCATTTTTATCAACCGGATCGGGTTTCCGGCAACAAATGCGCAAGGAGGAACATCTTTGGTCACAACCGAACCGGCTCCAACCACCGCATGATCGCCAATGGTTATACCGGGAAGGATAGTTGTATTGGCACCAATCATCACATGATTGCCGATATACACTTCTCCAAGACGGTACTCTTCCACCAGGTACTCGTGCGTTAAAATAGTCGTATTGTAGCCAATCACCGTGTTTTCTCCAATATGAATCTTTTCCGGATAGAGGATATCCATCATTGCCATAAAAGCAATTGCCGTATTTTCGCCAATTTCCATATGTAACAGTTTATGGTACACCCACTTTTTCAAACCCATAAAAGGCAAATAACGGCCTGCGACAAGAACCAGTGTGTTTTTGAATACCTTCCAAAATGGAACCGTCCGGTAAACCTGCCATAACGGGTTTGCCCCTGATATCTTAAATCTCTCCGTTTTACGCATCCTGGTAGCAAGGCTCCCCCTTTAATTGTAAAATATGGAGCAAATCGCGCATGTCGTGAAGAATATAATCCGGGTTATACCGATACAAATCTTCCAGATGCAAGCTCCATGTTACAGCTGCCGTATCGACAAATGCCCTGTTTGCAGCTATCAGGTCATAACGGCTGTCACCCACCATCAGGGCCTGCTCCGGCGCTGCACCCAAATGTTCCAGTGCCAGTCGGATCATATCCGGTTCCGGTTTCGCTTTTTCCGTATCGCCAATACAGACAATGGTTTGTATAAAAGATTTCAGACCAAACAGATCGAGTCCCTTTTCAACAACCAGCCGGCGCTTGTTCGTAACAACCCCCAAAGCAATCCCCGCCTGGTGCAACTGCTGAAGAACTTGCCGGACATTGGGAAATTCCTCAACATATTCATCATGATGCTTGACATTGTAAGACTGGTATGTCTTTACCATCTCTTCAGCCTGCAAAGGGTCAAAATGCTTCATTTGATCAAGCAGGGGTTCCCCCATAATGGGAATGACATCATTTACGGTATACTTGCCCGGGCAGTGAGTCTTAAGTGTATGCATAAAAGAGGCGAGAATTAATGAGTTTGTATTGATCAGTGTACCATCCAGATCAAATAAGATAACAGAATACTTCACACAATCCACTCCTTAGGCATTTTGCGTTTCCTGGGATTCACCCGCTTTTTCTTTGGCAGACTTGTCAAGCCGGCTCCAAATAATTAATACCAGCCCCAATATAACCCCAACCAGACTGATCAACTGGGCAATGCGAATGTTGCCTCCGGTGAGTAACCCCGGTTCAAACAGGACATCCATTGGCAGCCACAATGCCTGGAGAATTTGCCGCAACCACTCTGCCCCTTCAAAAGCAAGGCTGTCTGTTCTGAGACCTTCAATGAAAAATCGACCCAGTGAATACCAAATCAGATAAGTAAAGAAGATATCTCCACGTTTCACATTTACTTTCCGCAAACCGATCAACAACAGAAAACCAGCCAGATTCCAAATCGACTCATATAAAAAGGTTGGATGATAATAAGCCCCATGGATATTCATCTGTTCGATAAGCCAGTTCGGCAAATGGAGATTTTCCAGAAATACGCGGGATACTTCTCCTCCATGCGCTTCCTGATTAATAAAATTCCCCCAACGCCCGATAGCTTGGCCAAGGATAATGCTTGGGGCTACAATATCGGCCATTTTCAGAAAGGAAAGATTATGTTTGAGAACAAACAGGTAACCGGCGATAAAAGCTCCAATCAGCCCTCCATGAATTGCAAGCCCGCCTTTCCAGACGGCTATGATATCTTCCGGATGGATCATGTAGTACTCCCATTCAAACATTACATAATACAAACGGGCACCAACAATGGCGGAAGGCAATACCCAGATCATCATATCCAGTAAAAGGTCCGGATCAATTTCCTGGCGTTTTGCCTCTCTTGTCGCCAGATACAATCCCAGAAGGGCCGCGGTTCCCATAATAATTCCGTACCAATGTATCTGTACCGGTCCCAGCGAAAATGCAACGATATCGATAGAAGCTGGAATCATGAATGTCATCTCCCTCTTTGTCAACTGATTTGACACTTTAGGTTATTTTAAAGGAAATTGCAACCAATTTCATCCTTCTATATTCAAATAATGGATATCTGTTCCTGGATCTACTCTGGTTTTATGTACTATTATACAATTATGGTAGAATAGTAGTTCGAATTATAAATGCTATATTTTTTGCGTGGTCAATTTCCAACATCCAATAAAGTTTTCATGGTCAGTTTTTATCCATTTCCATGAAAGCGGTTGCTGAAGAATTTGCCTGTGGGAATGATGACAAACACTACCGATGTTAAAACAAACAAAAGCAAGCTTGAAAATTTACAAACAGTCAAGTGATATTTTTGCTTCATTTCTATCTTTCATTCAGGTCTTTGAACATTCCCGTGAATTATTAAATAAATATTAAGTTCTTAAATATAGACACGAAAAGTCTGATTCATTAAAATAATATACACAAATTATTGGAGGGATTTATTTTGTTGGCAATTGATTATCATCAAGATGAGGCTGACCGTTATGACTGTATGGAATGTGGAAACCGACAAAGTGTTCATATTATAGAAGACCGGGGCTTTTGTTCAACCCCTGGGTGCTTGTCCAATGATCCCGTCCAATTTGTGTATCTTCCTCATTGGTCAAAGCCAAAAGCTTGTCACGCAGACCGTGAGATCACGCTAAAATAAAATTAAAATAAAATACAATATGGCTGCCTCTTTACTTCCGGAAGCAGCCCTTATGCGTGATTGGCTGTGTTATCAATCTTGCAGGACGTCATGGTCAGCCCTGGATTAATCAAAATCGTCACCTTCATCAATCACTGTTCCCAACTGCTGGACAAACTGTTGTGCCGCATGATACCCCATTCTTTTTAACCGAAAATTCATTGCCGCCACTTCAATAATCACAGCCAGATTTCGTCCGGGACGAACTGGAACAATCAACTTTGGAATTTCGGTATCAATAATGCGTACCTTTTCCTCATCCAGACCCAGACGGTCATATTGCTGCTGTTCTTTCCATGCTTCCAAATGCATGGTGATGGAGATCTTTTTTTTGTCACGCACTGCCCCAGCACCAAACAGGGTCATGACATTGATAATCCCCAACCCCCGAATCTCAAGCAAATAACGGATCAGATCCGGGGCATGTCCTATCAGTGTTCCTTCTTCTGATTGCGTAATCTCAACCGCATCATCAGCCACCAGACGATGGCCCCGCTTCACCAGTTCCAAAGCTGTTTCGCTTTTGCCAATTCCGCTGGAACCAGTAATCAATACTCCTATTCCATACACGTCTACCAGTACTCCGTGGATGGTCGTTGAAGGAGCCAAATACTTTTCCAGGTAGTTGGTCAACTTGCTTGCAAACTTTGTTGTCGCCAATGATGTGCGCAGAATCGGGACTTTCTTTTTTTGGGAAGCGTTAATCAGTTCATGAGGAACCTCAATATTGCGTGTAACAATGAAACAGGGAATTTCAGGGTGGCACAGCCGTTCCAAACGTTCCATTCTCTTTTGCCCAGATAAACCTGCAATGAATGACAACTCCGTCTTTCCCAACAGCTGCAGCCGCTCTACCGGATGGTAGGTAAAAAAGCCGGCCAATTCCAGGCCAGGACGGTATAATTCAGCAACCGTCACGGCACGGTCAAATTGATCCCAGCCATAGATCACTTCCAGCTGAAATTCTTCTATCAAATTCTTTAATGTCACTTTTTTGCTCATTTCCTTGCTCTCCTAACAACAAAGTGTAAACGGCCCTGCTTTTTACCTTTCCAGGTCACATTCACTTCCCCCGGTTATTTTCAGTCCCAATCCAGAAAATCATGAAACTCTTTTTCTCTATCTCTTTCACAATGATTATTACATATCCTAAAATACGCTTTTTGCATTTCCTTGTCAAAAGGTGCGCACCGAAATCGGGAAAAATAAAGGTGTTACTTTTATCCCCTTCATTTGATACCATAACTCTGATGGTTATAATTAAATCAGGTGTATTTTGGCACCAACCCGGGAACAACCAATGGAAAATTTAATAATTTGGACAAAGTTTGCTTTTAACAATATTCAAGGGAACCCTTGAATATTCAAACCTGATTAGCATTCATTTTAAGTTGCCTTCCCGAGATGCGCAGGGTACTTAAAACGGGATATTGGCATAGAAAATTCGCCGCAGAGGAGTGGACGCTTTATGCAGAAAATAGCCTGGCTGTTTATTTTGGCAGGAACCATTTTCCTTGGTTACAACATCTACCATTGGTGGGGAGAATCAAGCATTGCCGAACATAACCCCCGATTGGCCAAGTCTGTCGACCCCGACTGGAATGACCAAACCGCAAAACCAAAGGTGGACCAAGGAATCAAGCTTGAATTGCCTGCCGCCGGGCAAGGGGAAAATATAGGAAAACTGATTATTCCAAAATTGGGGCTTATTATTCCCATTGTCAAGGGAACTGACCAGGAATCCCTGAAAAAAGGGGTTGGCCTGTATCAGGGACATGGCACTGTCAATCCCGGAGAAACGGGACATGTTGTATTATCAGGGCATCGGGATACTGTATTCAAGGATCTTGGCAAATTGCAAAATGGCGATCGTCTGTACGTAAAATATGGCGACAAAATTTTCACCTATCAAATTCGCAAACACTGGATTACAGATGCAGAGGACCGAACCGTTATTGTACCCGATTCCGACCCGGTTCTGACAGTGTCCACATGCCACCCGTTTGATTTTGTAGGAAATGCTCCAGACCGATATATTATTCGTGCCGAATTGATCCAGATCAAAAACGCATCCTCCGCTGAAACCAAATCTTCATGAAGCAGGTGAAATCATGATTATCGCAGTCGGATCAACAAATCCCGCCAAAGTAAATGCGGTTAGAAAAACCTGGCAGGAACTGGACTCTAATATTTCTGTTTTATCGGTTTCCGTTCCTTCGGGAGTCCGAAATCAGCCTTTTTCGGATGAAGAAACCATTCAGGGAGCAATTCACCGTGCCCGCCATGCAAAAAAAGCCTTAAACGCAGATGTGGGAATCGGCCTGGAAGGCGGGGTTACAGAAACGCCCTATGGCCTGTTTTTATGTAACTGGAGTGCTATGGCTGATGAGCATGACCAATGTTTGGTTGCTGGCGGTGCACGGATTCCGCTTCCCGATCAATTCCGGGCTCCGCTTTATGAAGGACAGGAATTGGGGCCGATCATGGATGAATATACCAAACAGACAGGAATCCGCCACCATCTGGGGGCGATTGGTGTATTTACCAATGGCCTGGTCAAGCGAAAAGAAATGCTTGTCCACCTATGCAAAATACTTCTCGGGCAGTACCAATTTCAGAAATTGAAAAATAATCGAGGTATTGACTAGCCTTGAGACAAAGGTTGAAGAAGGGAGGAAATCACTTCGAAGCCGGCCTGAAGCGACTGCACCGGCTGAAAGAAGACGGGCGAGACTGTTTGAATATAAGCAAGTGAAACCTGTCTGAAGGTGAATGCTGAAGTGTCATAGATGCTTCTTTGCAAATAGAAGACGAAACGTAGCCCTGAAGATCGTTTTCCTGTCTATGTTTTTCCAAAGTATGAAGGCTTGTGATTTCCACAAGCCTTTTTGCTACACAAATATATGGAATCCCATTTTACTAGTCCACAAACCGATTGACAATCCAGTTGGATACCGTCACAACCAGTGCTCCCAAAAATGCAGGCACAAACCCGTCTACGAAAAACCCGTCCACCAATGTACCGGTAAACCAGAACAGCAAGGCATTGATTACCAATGAAAATAAACCGAGTGTAAGGATGTTGATCGGTAGCGTTAAAAAGATAAGTAAAGGCCTGATGATCAGATTGATAACAGCAAGTACTATTGCCGCAATAAAAGCAGTTGTCCAGCTTTCAATTTCGATCCCTGTAATCATTTTAGATGCAAGGACTACAGCGACAGCACCGACCACAATTTTTAGCAGGATTTTCATTGTTGTCTCCCCCTTCTTTTTATCTAATACCCTATTTTACTCAAAAAAAATAAAAACCGGGGACTGAAAAAATTTTGATTTCCCTTCATCTTCTTATATAACCGCCTGATAACCTGTGTCTTCCAGGACAAAGCTGCCGCAGCTTTGTCACTGTAACAATTTATTCAATAAAAAAGCTTGTGCTGCGCCGGTATATCCGGAATCACACAAGCTTTTACTCACATCAATCCAGAGATACTTTTTCTTCTTCTGCACATTGGTTAACCATTTCAATCAATTTTTCTTCCAACTGTTGTGCCAGAACCTTTATCTGTTCATTGTCCATTTCATCAGCCAGCGCAGTTGGACGAAGAACTCCTATCCGTACCAGACCTTTTTCTTCATCCTGATAAACCATACATTTGCCGGGAAGCAAAAAACCACTATCCGGATGTTCGGTCAACAAGCGTTTTGTCAAGTCCTCATGGGACAGTTCCAAAATATAATAAGGGCGTGAAAACCGGATCCCTTGCTCAAATAATTTTGTGGCAATATCATATTTCCACAATAATCGCAATTTATGCTCTTTAATTTTTTCTTCGAGACGATTGAGTACTTGCTCCATGGATCCTTTTACATCCACTACATATGAGAACATCATACTCCCCCTTTTTGATATGTTTCTTCTCTTATTTATTTTATCATGATTTCTCCCTTTTGCCTGCTAATATACTGTATTCATCCGAAAGAAACATCATGAAGCCGGAAAATGACTTCCAGAGATAAAGGAAAATATTTGATCTAATATTATAATTAATATAAATTGATATTGACTACAATGTAGTATTGTGTTATTTTAAATATACAGACAATTGTTATCCAGATAGCATAAAATAAATAAAACTGGTTAACCCTAATGAGAGCACAGGTCATCTGGAATTGTCTAACAGGAGGTCGTTCTCTCATGGTAAACTTGAAACGGAAAATCACAAGCGATGTCTCAGGAAGAATCGAAAATGGAAAAATGGTGCTATATCATGGCGGGCAAGCAATCGGTTCTTTTCCTTTAAAAAGCAAGTATACACAATTAAATCAGGGGTACTGGATTGAAGATGGAGATATCCATTTTTCAGAAACCCCACCAGTCCAATCACATCCTGCTTCTTATGTCAGCGATTGTGATCTGGGATGGTGTTAATATAAAAAAGCAGAGGAGAAATCTCCCCTGCTTTTCTATTTCGCTGACTGTTCCATCATTTGGGAACCCAGCTCTACAAGACGTTTAGTCATCTCTCCACCTACTGAACCATTGGCGCGTGCCGTTGAATCAGCTCCCAACTCTACACCAAATTCTTGTGCGATTTCCTGCTTCATCTGATCCAGCGAATCTTTGGCACCCGGAACGACAAGCCTGTTTCTTCTTGCCATTCATATCACTCCTTTGTCGCAGGTTGGTGATGCCGTCTTGCGTAATTAGTTTATCCGGCCTGCTTCATAATTATTGATTCTACATGGGCTCAGCCATTTTTTCTCGTTCGGCAAGCAATTTTTCCATTCGTTTTCGGTCTCTTTTCAGAATTGGAGCCAAATACTGTCCCGTATACGAACCTTTTACATTAGAGACTTCTTCAGGTGTGCCTTTGGCAACAATCGTTCCGCCGCCAATTCCACCTTCAGGACCCAAATCAATCAGATAGTCCGCCATTTTAATTACATCCAGATTATGCTCAATCACAACCACAGAATCGCCATTTTCAACAAGGCGCTCCAACACTTTCAATAACCGTGCGATATCGTCAATATGAAGACCGGTTGTGGGTTCGTCAAGCAGGTACAAAGTGCGCCCCCTGCTGCGCTTGTACAATTCGGAAGCCAATTTGACACGTTGTGCTTCTCCACCAGACAGGGTTGTTGCTGACTGTCCCAGTTTCATATACCCCAATCCGACATCATACATGGTTTGCAATTTTCGTTTGATCCGGGGAATATTGGCGAAAAACTGCAATGCTTCCTCAACTGTCATTTCCAGCACATCAGATACATTCTTCCCTTTGTATTTGACTTCCAGTGTTTCCCGATTATAACGTTTGCCTTTGCATTGTTCACATGGCACATAAACATCCGGCAAGAAGTGCATTTCGATCTTGATAATTCCATCCCCACGGCATGCCTCACAACGTCCGCCTTTGACATTAAAACTGAAACGCCCTTTCTTGTAACCTCTTACCTTGGATTCCTGGGTTGAGGCAAAGACTTCACGAATATCATCAAATACCCCAGAGTAAGTTGCCGGATTGGAGCGGGGAGTTCGCCCGATCGGCGACTGGTCAATATTGATAATTTTGTCGAGATGTTCGACACCTTCGATTTTTGTATGCTTGCCTGGCAAGGCTTTGGCTCTGCCCAATTTCCGGGCAAGCGCTTTTAACAGAATCTCATTGACCAGCGTACTTTTCCCGGAACCGGATACTCCTGTGACACAGGTAAATACACCGAGCGGGAAAGAAACATCTATTTTCTTGAGGTTATTTTCCTGTGCCCCTTTTACAGTTACCCATTTGCCGTTTGGTTTTCTCCGCTCCGGAGGTAGAGGGATAAAGTGTCGGCCACTTAGGTAATCGCCGGTAAGTGAGTCTTTATTCTGCATGATTTCCTGAGGCGTGCCGGCTGCGATAACCTGTCCGCCATGGGCACCGGCGCCGGGGCCAATGTCAATGATATAATCGCTTGCGAGCATGGTATCCTCATCGTGTTCAACGACAATCAGGGTATTTCCCAGGTCCCTCATCTTTTCCAGGGTGGCGATCAAGCGGTTATTGTCCCTCTGGTGCAGGCCAATACTGGGTTCATCCAAAATGTACAGAACGCCCATCAAACTGGAGCCGATCTGTGTGGCCAGCCGAATTCGCTGAGCTTCTCCACCGGATAAGGTACCCGCTGAACGGGCCATATTGAGATAGTCCAGCCCAACATTTACCAGGAACCCCAGACGCTCCCGGATTTCCTTCAACACTTGACGGGCAATTTGCATTTCTTTGTCTGACAGGGTGAGTGACTCGAAAAACTTGAGTGCTTCCCTGATTGACAGGCGAGTAATGTAATCAATATTTTTGCCGCCTACAAATACGTTCAGTATTTCCTTCTTCAGCCTGGCACCTTTGCAGGCAGGGCAGATCCGGGTAGTCATATAGGTTTCCAGATACTCGCGGGTAGCATCCGAACCGGTTTCTTTGAAGCGCCGGGTCAGATTGTTGATCACTCCTTCGAAACGGGTTGTCGTTTCCCGGACAAACCCGGCGTCGTTTTTGTATGTGAAAGGAATTGGTTCTTTGGAACCGTACAGGATAATCTCCCTTTCTTTTTTCTCGAGTTCCCCGAATGGTTTGTCCATATCAATCCCGTAGTATTCACACAAGGCCGCAAGCAGTTGCCGGTAGTAACCATTGCTGCCAGAAGATGACCATGGTTCAATTGCGCCTTCAGCAAGAGAAAGGGATGAGTCCGGAATTACCAGTTGCGGATCTATTTCCATGTGGCTCCCCAAACCGTCACAAGTGGGACAGGCGCCATAAGGAGCGTTAAAAGAAAACATCCGGGGAGAAAGTTCATCAATGCTGAATCCGCACTTCGGACAAGCCAGGTTGGAACTGAACAGCAGTTCATCTCCACCGATCAGGTCGCACAAAACTTCTCCGCCACTTATTTCGAGGGCTGTTTCTACCGAGTCAGTCAGCCGGGTTTCAATGCCTGGTTTAACAATAATGCGGTCAACAACAATTTCAATGGTATGCTTTTTGTTCTTTTCCAGCCGAATCTCTTCAGACAGATCCCGAAGTTCTCCATCCACCCGGACACGGACATATCCCTGCCGGCCAATATCCTTGAGGAGTTTGACATGTTCTCCTTTTCGCCCTTTCACGAGCGGAGCCAATATCTGGATTCGGGAACGTTCCGGCAATTCCATGATTCGGTCCACCATTTGCTGAACCGTTTGCGAAGTGATTTCGACCTCGTGTTCAGGACAGTAGGCATGTCCCACCCGGGCAAACAGCAACCTCAGGTAATCATAAATTTCCGTAACCGTCCCAACCGTTGAGCGGGGATTGCGGCTGGTTGTCTTTTGATCAATGGAGATTGCCGGGGACAATCCATCAATCCCGTCAACGTCCGGTTTGTCCATCTGACCCAGGAACTGCCTTGCATAAGCGGACAGGGACTCCACATAACGCCGCTGCCCCTCCGCATAAATGGTATCAAAGGCCAAAGAAGACTTCCCGGAACCGCTTATTCCTGTAACAACTACAAACTTGTCGCGCGGAATCGTCACATGAATGTCTTTCAAGTTATTCACTCGCGCGCCACGAACCACAATATTCTCTTGCGCCATTTCTATTTAACCCTCCGCTTTCAATTCTATGATCAGATCCCGTAACTCTGCTGCACGTTCGAAGTTGAGTTCTTTGGCCGCCTGTTTCATTTCTTTTTCCAGTCTGTTGATCAGCTTCTTCCGTTCTTGCCTGCTCATTTTCCTCGCTTTTTGATCAGTGACATATTCGGCTGTCTGCTCAGCCACTTTGGTGGCTTCGATCACGTCGTGCACTTTTTTCTGAATCGTCCGGGGGATAATGCCATGTTTCTCATTATAGTCAATTTGAATCTGACGTCGGCGCTCTGTCTCATCGATCGCTTTTTTCATCGATTTTGTAATGGTATCGGCATACATGATCACTTCACCCTGTGCGTTGCGTGCCGCTCGGCCAATGGTCTGGATCAATGAACGGTCAGAGCGCAAAAAGCCTTCTTTATCGGCATCCAAAATGGCCACCAGGGAAACCTCTGGTAAATCAAGTCCTTCCCGTAACAGGTTAATTCCAATCAATACATCAAATTCGCCTAACCGTAGAGCACGCAAGATTTCCATTCGCTCAATCGTTTTTATGTCAGAATGCAAATAGCGAACCTTGATCCCCATTTCTTTGAGATAATCAGTCAAATCCTCAGCCATTTTTTTGGTAAGCGTCGTCACAAGCACACGTTCATCCCGTTCAATTCGCTTGTGAATTTCTCCGATTAAATGATCAATTTGCCCTTTAATCGGATGAATATGGATTTTGGGGTCCAACAGTCCGGTCGGACGAATAATCTGTTCGACCACTTCCGGGGATTTTTCCTGTTCATATGGACCCGGCGTTGCTGAAACGAACAAAATCTGGTGAATTCTTTCTTCAAATTCACTAAACTGCAGCGGCCTGTTATCCTTGGCTGACGGCAACCGAAACCCGTGATCAACCAGCATGTTCTTACGCGCCTGGTCTCCATTATACATCCCGTGAATTTGCGGAATCGTCACATGCGATTCATCAACAATGATCATATAATCGTCCGGGAAAAAGTCCAGCAGGGTGTAGGGCGGTTCTCCCGGTTTTTTGCCAACAAGATGGCGGGAATAGTTTTCAATCCCCGAACAGAATCCAACTTCCATCATCATTTCCAAATCATATCTCGTTCGCTGTTCAAGCCGCTGGGCTTCCAGCAATTTCCCCTGGCTCTTCAGCTCCGAGAGCCGTTCTTCCAATTCCTGTTCAATTCCCTTAATCGCTTTTTCCATAACTTCTGAACGGGTAATATAATGAGAAGCCGGGAAAATTGCCACATGTTCCCTTTCTCCAATTATTTCCCCGGTAACCACATCAATTTCACGAATCCTTTCAATTTCGTCACCAAAAAACTCAACCCGAACCGCTTGTTCACTCCGTGTTACCGGGAATATTTCCACAACATCGCCCCGAACCCGAAATGTACCACGGACAAAATTGATATCATTTCGTTCATATTGGATATCTACAAGTTTGCGAAGAACCTGGTTCCGCTCCCTTTCCATTCCAACACGCAAGGAAAGAACCAGATCCCGGTATTCTGCTGGTGAACCAAGTCCATAGATACAGGAAACACTGGAAACAATAATCACATCGCGCCGTTCAAACAACGCACTGGTTGCCGAATGGCGAAGTTTATCAATTTCATCATTGATTGAAGCATCTTTTTCTATATAAGTATCCGTTGCCGGAATGTAGGCTTCAGGTTGATAATAATCATAATAACTGACAAAGTATTCAACTGCATTATGCGGAAAAAAACCTTTCAGTTCCCCATATAATTGGGCAGCCAAAGTCTTGTTGTGCGCTATCACTAACGTTGGTTTATTTACACGGGAAATCATTTGGGCCATGGTAAACGTTTTGCCCGTCCCAGTTGCACCAAGGAGTGTTTGATACCGTTTGCCACTCTTAATTCCCTTTACCAGCTTTTCGATGGCTTGCGGCTGATCCCCGTGCGGTTGAAATTCAGATACCAGCTGAAACTGATTTTCCATCCGATTCACCTCATTTCCACATGAAAGTATTATAACATACAGATAAACGGTTCAGAACGTTTGTTCCAGACATCCATACAAGAGAGGTCTTCCTTCTTTGGAAGACCTCTGATTATAGAAATCATTTACAGAAAAACGACTTTCAGAATTCGTTTTGTTGCCGCTTCCTGAAACTGAAAATCGTTACCCCTATACTTTATCAACAGTGTTATCTCCTGTTGCGAACCAATATGATTCCCAAAGCATCGCATATCAGGATCAGGAAGTTGACTTAACAGGCATTTCCTCTTTTTCCTGTTTCCGCTCACGAGTAGCAGGAATCACTCCCAGATGAGCAGGGTCATCCTCGTATAAAGCCTTTTGCGTAATATGATGATCTTGATATTCATCCAATACATCCAATTTGCAATATGTTGCCTTGTCTGCCATTTCCATCAACTCACCCAGATCCCAAATGCGCCGGCCATTAAAGCGCTGAATCACATCTCCCGTTTTCAGCCCCATGGCTTCAGCGGGGGAATTTGGAATAACTGCCAGTACCTTAAGTCCGCTCCGATTTGATATAAATACCGGTTTTGCCCGTTTCTCCATCCTTTTAGTTCCCAGATAAATACCTTCGTGACCTGTTACTGCAAAAATGGCCAGTCCCCAAAGCCCAGGCTCCCAGTCTTTGGAAAAATACAGCCCCAAACACAAAATAATTCCATACAGCAAAATAAAAGTAGATGTCTGTCTTTTCTGTTGTTTCATCGGTTTTGAAAGATTGACCCTCGCAAAGCTCAAAAAAACCGGGAGCGGAAGCCATCCCCCTTGATTCATGAGCAAAAGAGGAATCGACCAGCCTTTTTTCAGCATAAATCCATTAACTTGCTTTACTTTGACAGGATAAGCCCCATCTTCGCCATCCAACCGAATCAATGCCCATTCAAACAGATGACCGATCCCGACCAGCAACAGCCAATCGGCTGCAGCAAAGGTTTGTACGGTTTCCAAAAGCGGGGCAAAGTCGGGTAACGGAACCCGTTGGATGCTTAAATGAATCAGCGTCAAAATTCCGACGGAATAGGATATACAAGCAAAACGCAAACCAAACATAGCAAAAAGCAGAGTCAGCATCCAGACAAGAATAAGCTCGTCTGGTTTTATTTCCCATACTATCCCCGACAAGCCTAAAGAACAGACAAAACCAGTGATAATGGAAAAGCTGACTGTCTGTATCATTAACGGTATTTTCGGTTCCAATACGCTGGAAAACCGTTTTATCTCATAACGTCTGAGTGATCGAAAATAAATAAGCAATATCATCAATCCGATAAAAAAAGCAGGATGAAGAAGCACTGAAAACCACTCTTTCCAAAAAAAGAGCAAATTTTCCCAAACAGATTCCAAAACTTCCTCCCCCCAACCTGTAAAATTACCCCAATGATTTCCATTGGGGTAATTTCTACATCTTTATGGCAAATCCTTTATTTTTTCTTGAGATACTGGATGGCTACCTGCAATGCAATATCATTACGAGGTTCACGCAAAAAGCCGATAAATGCTTGCTGCAATGCCTCTGCCGATTTCGCGTCAAGCTTTCCTGTGGCCGCAATGTTTTCTTTCTCCTGGAATGCCTTCAAAGCCTTTTCTGTCTGCACATCAAAGTAACCGTCTGTCCGACCCGGATGGTAACCAAGTGCATCCAGAATCAATTGCATGTTTTTCACTTCGGTAAGATTATCATCCCGTTTTAGTGGTGTTTTGGCTTGAGGAGGAACAGCACTCATATAAGCCGGACTGTCTACGGGAATATCCGGATTGATCCCTTTTGTCCCCCCATGTTGGTCAATCCAGTTCCCTTTGGGAGTGAGCCATTTGGCAATAGTGATTTTTACATTACTGCCATCTTTGAAGTCTTTGGTCGTCTGTACTGTTCCTTTCCCAAATGTCTTCTCCCCAATCAGGGCGTAATTTCCCGACTCCTGCAATGCCGCTGCAAGAATTTCCGAGGCACTGGCACTTCCTTTGTCAACCAGAACAGCAATCGGGTACGGTTTTTTTCCTTCCAGTTTGGAGTTGAATATGGATCGGCTTCCTGATTTGTCTTCGGTCATCAAAACTTTTTGTCTGTTTGGAACCAGTTGATCACAAATATCCAGTACAGCTGGCAGCAACCCGCCAGGATTTCCGCGAACGTCAATAATCAGTCCTTTCAGCTCTTGATCTTCAAGCTTTTTCAGTTCCTTGGCAAAGTCTTCCGCAGTATTCTCCGAAAACTGGGTTAACGTGATTCGGCCAATATGATGAGACATCATCGTTGCTTCAACAGTCTGAAGTGAAATTTCATCACGGACAACCGTAATATTCAATATATCCTGAACACCAGGCCGGGCAATCTGCAATTGGGCTTTTGTTCCTTTGGGACCGCGAATTTTGCTGACTGCTTCGTGAATATCCATTCCTTCCAAACTGATATTATTTACTTTTAACACCTGGTCGCCCGAACGCAAACCGGCTTTTTCGGCAGGAGAATCTTTAATCGGCGAGATAATGGTAACCCGTCCGTTTTTCAAGGTAACTTCTGCTCCAATTCCCGTAAAGGATGACTCCAGGCCCTGTTGAAACTGAAGCGCCTGCTTTGGACTCATATAAGCTGAGTAAGGATCCCCCAGTGACTCAATCATCCCTTTGATTGCACCGTCAATTAATCGATCATCGTTCACTTTATGTAAATAGGAAGATTTGATAGTTTGATACGCTTGCTTCAACTTTTCTTCATGTGCTTTGAATTCTGCGGCCTGGTTGGCGCTTTCCGGAGAAAACAGTGTCCCCGTTTCCAGTTGATCAATCAGGCCGCCGTCGCCTATAACCAATACAGTTGCCAAACTGCTGAAGATCATTGCAGCAATTGCTATGAATACAACCGTTTTACCCTTGAAGCTTATCGTAAACACCACCTTTGGATCGCACCCGGTAAACGATCCGAATCAGCCCTTCACATTCCCATTGTATGACACCCCTGGACAAAATAGTCGTTTACGGCACCGTTTTGATAACACTGTTTCTAATATATCATAATTATTTCATGTACCGTTCAGGATTATAAGATGGCGGGATTGAGCCATGTCCGATCCGTACTTCAAAATGCAGATGTGGGCCTGTCGAGTTCCCGTTATTTCCAATTCCCGAAATAACCTGACCCGCTTCTACTTCTTCTCCAGCTTGTACTTTTACCTGCCCCGGATAACTGTGGGCATAACGGGTAAAGAAAGGTTCTCCCTTATATTGTCCATGATAAATAGTGATTAACCATCCATATCCTGAGGAAGCATGACTTGATACGACGACACCATCAGCCGCAGCCATGTATGGAGTGCCGACCGGCCCGCCATAATCAACTCCCGCATGCAACTTCGATGAACCGTAGATGGGATGTACCCTGTAGCCATAACCGGATGTTTTTCTGGCAGTTGTTGGCCTGATCAATGGCCCGGTATATGGAAAACGAAGTTCTCCCGATTGCCATTCAGCCAGATTAATGGCAATCACTTCCTCCTTATGTTCTTCAAGTATGCCATTTAACTTCTGCAAATCGGCATCCGACTGCTTCAGTTCATTAGCCAGTTTTTGATACTCCTTGTTAACTTTATCAATGGCTTTTTGCTGTTCTTTAATTTTCACCTGCTTGGCCTCAACGGCTTTTTGCCGCTCGTCCAATGTCCTTTGGTAATTCTCCACCAGCGCATAATCGCCTTTGACCAGCAGACGGACAACTTCAAAACGGGTTAAAAATTCATTAAAATCATCGGCAGCTAACAACTGGGCCAAATAGTTGTTTTCACCTTTTTGATACAGACGACTAAGGCGTGAATCGAATTCTTTCCTGATCACTTCCAATTCTTTTTCCGCTTCCAAACGCTTCTTTTCCAGAGGTTCGATTTCTTTCTGGATGGCGGCAATTTTCTTGTCTGCTTCGTCCATCATTTTTTTAAAATTGTCCATTTTTTCTTTCAGGCTCTGTTGCTTTCCCATAATATCTTTTTTATCCTTGCGGACATTTTCAACCTTCTCCCGAACATCTTCCGCAGAAACAGTATGTGGAGGAATCAACACTGAAAAAAGTGAAATTGCCAGAACAGCCGCTAACCATTTTCTGTTCATTTTGATTCAAACGCCTCCCCAGTTTTTCTCCTGATCCCCATCGCTTTCCTGTAAATGATATATTCTTTTCTAATATACAAATTTAATATTATTTGAAAAGGAAGCCAAGCAATAAAATATGACAATCTCTGCCTGTCAGGTGGATTGTTTCATACTGCGAATGAAAATGGCAAGTCGACCCAATTTCTCTTGGTTTCCCCAAGCAATCAGATCGACTTCCCACCGGATCAGGCTAATAATATTGCATGGGATCTACGGCTTTCCCATTTTTGTGTGTTTCAAAGTACAAATGTGGTTTTGAAAACAGGGCATAGTTTCCAACCGAAGCGATTCTCTGCCCTTTTTGTACATGATCTCCTACTTCAACCTGTACAGTGCTTGAATACATATTGGCATACAGCGTCTTAAAATCGTCACCATGATCGATCACAATGTAATAGCCATGTCCTCCAAAATCCGACTTTGTCAACACTACAACTCCTGAGGCTGCGGCCACAATAGGCGATCCCATGGAATTGGTAATGTCAATACCCTGATGTCCGTTTCCAAAATTTGCAGTAACCTTGCCTCCAGGTTGCGGCCAAGCCAGCTTCAGATCCTCCTGGTGAGGTTTGGAATCAGTTACATCAGAAGCATTAGCCGAGTTTACCTGTTTATTTTTGTTCAACTGTAGTGTTTGTTCTTTCAGACCCATATTGGCAAATTCAGTTTTGTTTTGCTGATATAAAGCAACATATTGGGATAAATCACGTTTTGCTTCTTTTAGCAAAACATCCTTTTCTTCTTTCTTCTGTTGAATGGATGCAAGCTCTTTTTCCAATTTATCCTTGGCATCCATATACTTCCGGATTGTCATTTGTTCATGTTTCAAGAACAGGTACAAGGTATCCAGACGCAACAAAAACTCAGACACTGAATCAGCACTCAGCAAATAGTAGAGATATTGATTCTTCCCACTCTGCTGATACAAATGTACCAAAACAACCTTAAACTGCGCTTCCTGCCTGCTAAGATTTTTCCTCTTCTCGGTTAGATTTTTTTGTCCAAGAGAAATTTCTTCATTCAATGCAGCGATCTGTCGCTCCCATTTCATCAAACGTGCTTGTGTCTTTTGCAATTCAGCCAGGACTTCCTGCGGATTTCCTGATGCTTTGGAGCGATCCAGCTGGTTCTTATCCGAATTTGTTTTGGGTTCATTCTCAGCATATACTACTAGTTGATTCGACAGGCAAAGGATAATGACCATAAAAGCCATCATGATTCTGATAATCCTTTTGCCAACCACTTTTTGACGCTCCTCCCATTTTAACTGGGCCCAATCGCCCCTTTAAGAACAAACAGTACTAAGGCAAAAAAGACATGGGGTTGACAGGCTTGCTATTCTCATGCACTTCAAAATGTAAATGGGGGCCTGTCGAAAATCCGTTACTTCCCACAGCAGCAATCACTTCGCCAGCAGACACATGCTGTCCAACATTTACTTTTACCGTTTGTGCATACATATGGGCATAAAGGGTGGAAATACCCTTTCCATGATAGATTACTACAATATAACCATACCCAATTGACGGCCTGGACACAATCACTTTTCCGGATGCCGCAGCAGCAATCGGCGTTCCCATTCTGGCTGCAATATCTATTCCCTCATGCATGCGGTATTCCCGGTGTATAGGATGATAACGCATACCAAACGGAGAGGTAACAGGTCCATTAACCGGCTTCTTGAAACTTCCTCCTGTATGGGCATCCACACCAATACTTGCTCCGCTTTTCTGCTCCTGTCCGCGGGCAGCTGATTCACTCCTGGCAACCAGATTGCGCAATAATTTTCGCGCCCTGATATTTTCGTCTTCCAGTTCGGCCAGATTGGAATCGAGGGAGGCAATTTCTTTTTCATGGGTCTCATAATTGTCACGGAGTGTGACAAAAACTTCCTGCGCTTTCTTCTGCTCTTTTTGCAAACTGGCCAAATTCTTTTCCAGTTCCTGTTCCAGGTTGGACAATTCTTTTTGTTTTTCCGTATATCGATTGATCAAACGCTGGTCTGCCTGTGTCAAAATGTTGATATAATCATAGCGTTTCAGGAAGTCACCGATGGAATCAGATTTTAGCAGCAACTCCAGGTAAAACATGTTTCCTTTAAGGTAAATGGACTCCAGGCGATGTTTGCAGGTTTGACGCAAGAACTGCAATTCTTTTTCAATCTTTTTCTGTTCCTCTTTTTTTGCTTGCACAAGATTTTCAAGTTCATAAACACGTGAATCCAGTTGGTTCAACTTCTTTTCTGCAGCTTCAATTCGGGCCAAAACATCCTGCAAGTCTTGCTGGGCCAGTTCTTTCTTTTTTTCCAGTTGCAATATTTCCTGATCACGTTCCCGAATATCCTCTTTCTTCTCGTCAATTGCAGCGGAGTTGGTCATCGCAAAGCTGTTATATGGCAACAAAGAAAAAAACAGCAAAAAAGAAAACACCCAAACGAAACATTTCTTTTTCACTTTGCTCCTCCTCCGAAAATTTCCTCCTTACACCTTCAGGAAGCGGCGTACAGAGATAATACTTCCCAATGTTCCAATCACAATCCCCAATGTAAAAATACTGAGGGTAACGTAGATGCTCAACGACAGCATCGGCATCAGTTTTAAAATGGAGGCGGCTTCTCCAGCTCCCAGGATGGTATAACCCACATGATAGAGTGACAAGACGATTACCGTCGGGAAAATTGCCCCAACCAAACCGATAAATGCTCCCTCGATAAAGAACGGCCAACGGATAAACCAGTTGCTCGCTCCTACCAGACGCTGAATCTCAATTTCCCTTCTGCGGGCAATAATCGTCAATTTAATGGTATTGGAAATCAGGAAGGCAGCTAATATGGCCAGCCCCAAGCCGAAGACCAAAACAATATTACGTACCCAGCCAGACATGTTCAGAAGCCGGTCAGTCACTCCCTCACCGTGGTCGGCAACCTTGACTCCTGATACAGCTTCAACTTTCTTGTCTAACGCATCAATGTTTTGAGGATCGTTTGGAATCACGGTAATGATGTCAGGCAGCGGGTTTTTCCCTTCACCTTCGTAACCGCGGAAGATTTCAGTACCATCCTCTCCCCATTGGGCCTTTAACTGGCGCAACCCTTCTTCCTTCGGCACCAATTCTGCTTCCTTAACTTCCGGCATGGATTGGATCTGTTTCAATACCTGGAGTTGCTGATCATCAGTCAACTGTTCAGAAAGTGATGCACGAACGGCTACTTGTTTGTCCAGTTCTGATGCCATATAGCGAACGTTAAAAGCAAAAATGAGGAAAATGCCGAAAATGAACAGAGTAACGGCAACTGCACTGATGGCCGCAAAGCTCATCCATGCGTTGCGACGCACACCGCGATAGGCTTCCCGAAAATGGCGGGACAGTGTCTCAATCTTCATAACCGTACTCACCCCCGATTTCATCCCTTACAATAACCCCTTGTTCAATAGCAATGACCCGTTGTCTGAGTGTATTTACTATTTCCTTGTTATGTGTAGCCATTACAATGGTTGTGCCCCGGCGGTTGATTTCCTCAAGCAGGTACATTATATCCCAGGAATTCTCCGGATCCAGGTTTCCTGTAGGCTCGTCCGCAATCACAAAACTCGGATTATTGACAATTGCTCGAGCAATTGCTACGCGCTGCTGTTCCCCGCCTGATAACTGCGAAGGGAGTGCATGCATCCGGTCAACCAGACCTACCAGTTCCAATACTTCCTGTACCCGCGGTTTAATTTTCCGCCTCGGTGCCTCAATGGCCTCCATGGCAAAAGCCACATTTTCAAAAGCGGTCATGTGCGGCAGCAGTTTGAAGTCCTGGAACACAACACCGATTTTACGGCGGACATGAGGAATTTTCCAATCCCGTACCCGTTTTACATTCACACCGTTGATTAGCACAACCCCATGTGTTGGCTTCTCTTCTCTGTACATTAACTTGATAAATGAACTTTTTCCCGCCCCACTCGGCCCGACAACATAGACAAATTCTCCCTGGTCTATACGGATATCCACACCGCGAAGAGCTTCGACACCATTTGGATAGACCTTCCACACATCATGCATCTCAATCACGAAAACTCACCCCAGGAAACATAATTTTCAATATAGTTAACCCTTTATCCGATTTTCTCCTGCAATAATTAATACTACCAAAAAAAATCAGCTTCTTCACCCTGTAATCATCTTATAATTAAATAAATGTATCAATCCGATACATATCTCGCTCTAACGATAAAAACTACTTCAATATTATAACATCATTTCAACTAATCCTAGATTAACATTTGCAATATCACTTTTTATTCAAAAATATAAAAAACCCCAACCAGTTGATTTGGGGTATCATATTATCATAATTTATTTGACTAGTAAATATTGGTTAACTTTTTCCAGTTTTCATCCATGGTTTCTTTCTTTTTGGACAGTGTTTCCAACACTTGCCTTTTGGCGGTTCCACCAAAACTTTTGCGTGCTTCTACCACCTGGTTCAAGTCCAGAGCCTGATAAACGTCTTCACCGATTACCGGCGAAAAGTGCTGAAATTCTTTCAGGGAACAATCGGTCAGTGTTTTTTTGTTCTCAAGGGAATAAAGAACCATTCTGCCCACGATTTCATGCGCTTTTCGGAACGGGATTCCTTTGTTGACCAGATAATCGGCGAGATCCGTTGCATTGGCAAAGCCCTGACTGGCATTCCGGTTCATCTGCTGTACATTTACTTCCATAGTATTAATCATGGCAGCCATCAAACCAAGTGATCCTTTCAATGTTGTTACGGTATCAAAAATTCCTTCCTTATCTTCTTGCAAGTCCTTGTTATATGTCAGCGGCAATGCTTTCAGTGTTGTCAGCATGGCCATCAAATGCCCGAAAACTCTTCCTGTTTTGCCACGAATCAGTTCAGGAATATCGGGATTTTTCTTTTGCGGCATCATACTGCTTCCCGTACAAAAAGCATCATCAAGGACGACATACTGAAATTCTTCGCTGGACCATAAAATCAATTCTTCGGAAATACGGGACAGATGGACCATTACCAGTGAGCAGATGGAAAGCAATTCAACCAGATAGTCACGATCGCTCACCGCATCCATGCTGTTGTCATAGAGTGCGGAAAAGCCCAATTCCTCTGCCACCATCTGCCGGTTGACGGGAAATGTCGTCCCGGCAATCGCTCCGGCGCCAAGCGGACAGTGATTTACCCGTTTATAGCTGTCCAGCAGACGGTCTATATCCCGTTCAAACATGGAAACATAAGCAAGCAGGTGATGGGCAAGACGAACAGGCTGCGCCCGCTGCAAATGGGTATATCCTGGCAAAATGGTATCGATATGTTTTTCCGCCTGCTTGAGCAGAGCCTCTTGCAGCGTAAGGATTTGCGTGACCAGTTCAATCGTTTCTTTCCGGACATACATGTGCATATCCAATGCAACTTGATCATTACGGCTCCGCCCGGTATGAAGCTTTCCTCCGACAGGGCCGATTTCATCAATCAACATCTTTTCAATATTCATATGAATATCTTCATGTTCGATGGAATAATCCACTTTTCCCTCGCGAACTTTTTGCTGAATGGACAGCAATCCCTGCTCTATCTGCTGTGCTTCTTCAGCAGTAAGGATTCCGCACGCACCAAGCATCCTCACATGAGCCATACTCCCCTGGATATCTTCCTCAACCAGCTCTTTATCAAAAGAAATAGATGCGTTAAACTCTTCCACCCACTGGTTGGTTTTTTTCGTAAAGCGTCCGCCCCACAGTTTCATGTTTTTCCTCCTTCTTATTCACACTTGCATAAATATGCGTCGGCAGTCCCCACAACTTGATAAAACCGACTGCGGCCTGATGATCAAAGCTGTCTTCCTTGGAATAAGTGGCCAATTCTTTATTATATAAAGAACAAGGAGAAGTTCTTCCGGTTACCGTGGCATGCCCTTTAAACAAAGTCATACGTATTTTTCCCGTTACATTTTTTTGTGTCTCTTCAATAAATGCATCCAATGCGTTTTTTAACGGTGAAAACCAGAGTCCGTCATATACCAGTTCTGCCCATTTTTGCTCAATTTCAGGTTTGAATCGGCTAACATCCCGGGTCTGGGTTAAGAATTCCAATTCCTTGTGCGCCAGAATCAGGGTATACGCACCCGGACTTTCATAAACTTCGCGTGATTTAATGCCCACCAACCTGTTTTCCACATGATCAATCCGGCCGATACCATGTTTTCCGGCAATCTGGTTCAATTCTTCAATGATCTTTGCAAACGAAAGGGGAACACCATTTAAACTGGTTGGAACTCCCTGTTCAAATTCAATTTCTATTTCTTCCGGCTGGTCAGGTGTATCCATCAACGGGAGAGTCCATTCATAAGCTGCTTCTGGAGGAGCTAACCACGGATCCTCCAATTCACCCGATTCACAGCTTCTTCCCCACAGGTTCTGGTCAATGCTGAACGGTTTTTCCAAATTGACCGGAATCGGAATTCCGTGTTTTTCAGCATAATCAATCTCTTCATCCCTGGACATCCCCCACTCCCGTACCGGGGCAACTACTTCAAGGTCGGGATTTAGTGCGGCCACCGAAACATCAAATCTTACCTGATCATTTCCTTTACCCGTACATCCGTGTGCAACGGCCACAGCACCTTCCTCTTTGGCAATCTTGACAAGCACTTCTGAAATAAGCGGACGGGACAATGCCGAATTCATTGGATATTTTCCTTCATACAATGCATTGGCCTTTAATGCCGGCAACAAGTAATTATCAGCAAAAAGTTCTTTGGCATCAATCACAACCGATTTGACTGCTCCAACTTTCAATGCTTTTTCTTTTACAAAATCCAGATCTTTTCCTTCACCTACATCCAGAGCCACCGCCACTACGTCATATCCATACTGTTCTTTCAACCATGGAATAGCAACCGATGTATCTAAACCGCCCGAATAAGCTAAAATAATTTTTCCTTTACTCATCAGTACCCCTCGCTTTAATAAAAATTCATGTATATGAATGATTATACATATTATTTATAAAAAATCTACCCCTTTTTTAAAATCCACACTTGTCATTTTCCGAGAAAGAAAAAGAAGACAAAATATGTGGTCATTTTTGTCTTCTCACTTCCATCCAATTGGTAGAAAAAAGGAAAGATTGCCGGTAATTTTCTGGTCTACCCGAGCTATGACGGCTGATGCCTTTCCACCGATCAAAAAGGTTCCCCAAAGCAGTTCCCCCTGATATGGCCCCTGCAAGGTTTCCACTTCTACTTTTTCCATCTGAGCCATCTGCTGGTAAATCATGGGCTGGTTCCAGTATTCTTTTTCCTGGTCCCGGGCAATCAGTTCACCATTTTCATCAAACAGGGAAACCGCCCCTCCTTCGCGGCCAAAAAAAGGTTTCCTGACATAGGGACTTTTACCTTGAAAACGATTTTCCAAATATGTCGGCAACATATACTTTTTGATTATTTTACGTTCGTCCGAATGAAAAAAAGTATTCGCTTCATATAAATTCCAGATGAGTGCCTGTAAAGCTTTTGTCTGTGAAAGGAGTGCTGCCGGAGGGTTTATCGTAACCAGTCCCGGCTTTGCCATCAATGAAAGGAGATGAGCTCCCGTCGGATATCCGTCGTCATCCTTCTCCCCAGCCAATATCTCAATTGCATGCAATCGGTATAATACATCCACATGCATATATCCGTGACCAGGTATGCATGCATATAACCTGTCCCCTTGCACCGCCAACGACGACAAGGGAACAAACCGGGAGGAAAGTCCGGACTTTTCCATTAAATAACGGGTTGTTCCCGCATCTTCCTCACAGGTATCCAAAGCGCTGAATACAATATTTTCTGTACTCCATCCTTCTTCCCCGTATCTGGAGACCATGCCGGAAAAAGTGTTCGTCAAATGACTATCCATTCCCTCATTGGGATCCACATAACCCAGGGCTTTGCAAACGCGGCCGTTTACATAAAAAGATTCCACAACACCCGTTGGTGTATCGCTGTTAAATTCCAGCATTTTTGGTCCCTGGGGCGTATTGGCAAAATCAAACCGGCCGATAGCGGTAGGCCAATCCATAATCAGAGGCTTTCGCACAGCATCAAAGGCTGGTTCGGGAATTCCAAGTTCCTTCAACAACTGGTTATCAGCACGTTGTACCACAGAAACGGTGCGGGCAAAAATTTTCCCCAACTGACAGGAGGCAAATTGCAACTCTTTATAAAGTGATGGATCCATAGGATAAACGGTAGCTAACGCGTATTCCTGGCCATACATGGTGTCCCATGTAAAAATATTCTCTTCTCTCAGTTGGGAATAAATTTCTTTTCTTCTTTTTGCATAGCTTGATAACATCAAACTTTATCCTCCTGAACGGCTGCTTTTGCCAATTCCTGATTTATATGATCCTGATTTTTTATAACCTGCTGTGACAAGTGACTCTTCCTTGATGTAATACTTTTTCTTTCCGTCAATCACCAGATAGCTGTCAGAATCGTATTCGCTTTGATCATCATCACACAATCTGTCCCGGTTCTGGTCAACGCAAAGTTCCAGGTCGTCATCACAGCCGGCAAGCGGGACTGTCAGCATGGCCAAAGTAAACAGTCCCACCAACTTATGGCTTTTCCTTTTCATCATTTTCTCCTCCCCATAAAATCGGTACAGCATATACCACATACACAAACCGGTTTTCATCTATTTCCGTTGAAGTTTTTTCCCACACCCGGCCATCCACCTGATATAAACTGCCCAATAAATGAAGCAAAGCATCCTGTGGTTCGTGAAAATGATATCGGTGAACAATCGGATAATGAGACCACTCGTCATGAAAATGGCGCAATTCAATGCGGATTCCTTCCCATGAAGGAGCAAACCGCAATCGGTCATCCAGTACTTTTTCTTCTGCACTTCGCTCAACAAATATTTTATGTACGGGCGAATCGGACTGCATATAGATCCGTTCAAACACATCCTTTCCCTTTACAAAATAGTCACAGGCAAATCGCATCAGGATTTCCGCCTTGGAAATAGACGGATAGGTGAATAAAACAGAAATTTCCTCTTCATTCTCAATTAAATGGTATTCCAGCCTCTCCATATTTCCCCTCAGTTCTAAATAATAAGCGTTTAAATAACAATCATATTTCATCAAAATGACAAAAAATTGACTTATTATCTCTGAAAAAGAAACAGATGTTATGTTTAACATCTGCCAGCTTGTCGACAAAGTCTGTTTTCTTAACAGGTCGACAAGCTTTTTTGTCGAAT
>CBEULT010000014.1:0-87322 GCA_965544045.1 uncultured Thermoactinomyces sp. | reverse complement strand
CAAGAATTAACGAGTCACGTCTTCACTCTTCAGTTTTCAAGGAACACTTTGTTTGCCGCTTTCTTGCGGCGACAAATAAGATATTACCACGCTTATAAAAGATAGTCAACACTTTTTTAAAAAAAATTATTTGCGCACTTCATGCTTTTTAAATTCTTGTGATGTTCCTTTCGGTTCAGGTCTGCTTCGGGGCAAACCCAAAACCAGGCAAACAGCTGAAACGGCAATTCCGATCAAAATAATGAAAATATGATGCATGCTAAGGGTCAATGCCTCACGCATGTAGCTTAACAATGTTTGCGGTACTTCCGACAAATGGTGTGGATTAAGAAGACGACTTACATCGGCAACAGAAAAGGATTTCCCATCCTCAGGATGCTTTGATACATACTTTATCATCGAATGATTAAACAGGGTTCCAAAAATGGCAATCCCTACTGTTTGCCCCAGAGAACGCAAAAATGTATTGGAAGCAGTCGCCACTCCTCGCAAATTCCATCCCACCGTTGATTGCACAACCACTGTACACACAGTCATCACAAACCCAAAGCCAAAACCACTAACTGACATAACCACTGGTAAAATCCAGGCTGGTGTATCTGCATCCATCCCCCCCAATACCATACAGCCGGCCAATATAAAGACCATCCCAAAGAACGCGGTTTGGCGCGGCCCTGTTTTAAGCATCCGGCGTCCTCCAATAATCGCCCCAAACAGCCATCCCAACGACATAGGTAATAAAACAAGCCCCGATCCCGTCGCACCGATTCCGATAACTCCCTGTACCCATAAAGGCAAATAGACGTTTAAGGCGATTAAAATTGAACTGGCCAAAAAACCAACAAGATTTGCTACAAGAATCGCTGGTATTTTAAATAACCAGAGCGGAAGCATAGGTTCGCTTACCCTTGTTTCAATCCAGAAAAATATTGTCAATCCAACTGCTCCAAGCACCATTAAACCGATGAGATAGGGTGTGGTCCAGGGAACAATCACTCCTCCTGTCGACAAAATCAATAATATTGAGGTGACTGCGACTGAAAATGTAAGAAATCCCCAGATATCAATTTTGGTTTTCTTCAATTTCCCTTCTTCTTTTAAAAACAGGAGAACCATGACGATTGAGACAAGCCCAAATGGCAGATTCAAGTAAAATATCCAGCGCCAGGAAACATAGTCAACCAGAAAACCGCCCACCAGAGGCCCGATCAATCCGGACAATCCCCACACAGAACTAAACCACCCCTGCACTTTAGCCCGTTCTTCATAAGGATAAATATCTCCAATTATTGTAAACGTTGTCGGCATAATTGAACCCGCCCCGATTCCCTGCAATGCCCGAAACCATATCAATTGCTGCATAGATTGGGCAATTCCAGATAACATGGAACCCGACAGGAAAATAACTGCTCCCCACACAAAAATACGCCTGCGTCCATACAGATCTGCTAATTTGCCAAATATAGGGGTTGTGACAGTTGATGTAAGCAAATACGATGAAAATATCCAGCTAATCTGTTGAATTCCGCCCAGTTCACTAGCGATGCGCGGAATCGCAGTGCTGACAACAGTCACTTCAATAGCAGCCAAAAAAGTGGCAATTAACATGGCCAATGTTATTCTTTTTCTATTAGACATATAAAGGCCCCCTGCATTGTCTATTTGTCGGAAAATTGGGTATTGGCTCGCAAATTCATTGCATAAAAAAAATGCCTCATGATAAAATCAAGCTAATCCAGACAAAAACAACAACATTTGAAAGGGAGAAAATCATGCTGTTTTCCGGAAAGCTTAACAAAATACGGGCCTTTGCCATGATTTTAATTTTTATTGGTATTGGTGTTATGTATATCGGCTTATTAATCGAAAAACTCATTGCCCTTTTCTTTATAATCGGGCTGATTCTGATTCTGGCAAGTGTGGGAATCTATTTCCGGGTTGGGATTGCATCTGCACACTCTGCCACAATCCAATGCCCTTCATGCAAAAAACAAACAAAAATATTAGGAATGAAAGATGAATGTATGCATTGCAAAGCTATCCTGTCCCTGGATCCAAAGGACACTCCAACTGAGATTTGAATCAAATCCAGTTGAAAATCACATGCTTCTGTCAGATGTCTTTTACAAGTTTGCTCTCTTCATATTGATTAAACAAGATGGGTATTTTTTATCAGCTGTTTTTCAGAGCATGACAGATTAATTCACCAGTGTTTTTCTGTCTTTTTCTTTGTTTTTCATCTTCAATTCAGGATAATTGATGGATTTTTTCTCAAAAAAAGGAATTATTCACATCCCTCTCGAACATTAGCCCTAAACAAGCCCGCACAAGGGAGGCTGAAAAATGAAATCACATAATCTTCTGGAAATGTTATCACACACTGTCAGGCGGTTTCCGGATAAAACCGCCCTGTCATGGGAAGAAGACGGGAAAATAAATAAACTGACCTACCAGCGTTTATGGAATATAATCCGTGATTTTGCGTTTGGCCTGGAAAAGATCGGAATCCGACCCGGAACCAAAATTGCTTTGATAGCAGAAAATCATCCCCGTTGGGTAATCAGTGAATTTGCTGCGTTAAGCTTGGGAGCCATTATTGTTCCAATCGCACCTGACCGTCATCCAAAACAGATCCGGGAAATTATCAACCATTCAGATGCAGAAGGAGTGATTACTGATCAATATCCACTGCTGGAAAAACTCAACGATCACTCTGTCCAATTGAAACATTACATCCTGTTAAACGGCAAAGCAAAAGGGACTCAAGGGGCTTTGCAATTTGAAACAATCATTCATCTTGGACAAGCAGTGGCTACAGAAGAAATGGATTGGGCATACCCTTCTATTCAACCATCAGAAGTAGCTATTCTGCATTATTCTAATGAGTGTGCACAAACAAACAAAGGAGTTATGTTGTCTCATAGCAATCTAATCAACAATCTGGAAAGCTTCTTATATGCAATTCCATATACAAAACATGATCATTTTTTATCCATTCTATCCATCTCGCATCCTTTTGAAAGAATCGCCGGGTATCTGGCCCCACTCGCATCAGGAGCAGAGATATCCTATATTTCGAAAAAAGCAAACTGGTTAACTGCAAGTCAGTACATAAAGCCAACCGTGCTGATTTTAACGCCTGTGCTTATGCAAACCATTTATGGGAATTTGATAAAACAAATCCGTTCTTCATCCATTAAACATTATTTATTTCAAAAGGCGCTTCGCGGGACGGAAAAAATATACAAATTCAAAAGTAAAGGGTATAACTGGCCATTGCCCAAGTCTTTACAACTAAAACATTCTCTCTTTCAAACTTTTCTGTTTGCACCGATTCAACAGCAGTTAGGAGGGCAGGTCCGCTTTGTGCTGTCTGGCGGAGCGCCAATTCCTGCCCAACTGCACCGCTTTTTCTGGTGCATTGGCCTCCCGGTCATTGAAGCATTTTACTTGCCGGAATGCGCCTCCGTAATATCAGCAACCAGTTTGAGCCATCCCCAACCGGCAACGGTGGGCAAGCCTCTGCCTGGCATAGATGTACGCATCCAAACCGACGGGGAACTGTTGATTAAATGTCCCCATGTAATTCTTGGTTACTACAAGGTGCCGCTATCAGAAGTGGAGGGTTACAGCAACGGCTGGATCAGCACAGGCAACTATGCCGAAATGGATGCCGAAGGCTCTTTGCATGCCATTCATCGCAATGTAAAATTAGATGCCAAGAAAGCAGTACTGCCCACAGCTGTCAAAAAAGAATGTGTAACAGTATCGGAAGCATAAAAACCCTGCTACCAATGGGGCAGGGCTTTTACTGTTGGGATCTAACCTGACACTCCGGACAGGTTCCATATAATTCCAAACGATGTGAATTTACTTTAAATCCGGTTATTTCTTCTGCCTTTTCTTCAATTTCAATAAGGGGCCGATAATCAAAGTCCATAATTTTTCCACAAGTATCGCAAATAATATGATAATGCTCAATCATATTCGCGTCAAAGCGGCTGGAAGCATCTCCGTATGTCAGTTCACGAACCAATCCAACATCCTTGAAAACACGCAAGTTATTATAAACAGTCGCAACGCTCATATTGGGAAAAGTTCCTTCCAACGCCTTATAAATTTCATCCGCCGTGGGATGTCCCATTACTGTATAAAGATACCCAAGAATCGCATGGCGTTGCGGTGTCATGCGTACACCATTCTCCTTCAGGGTATCAACAGCTCTTGCAAGAAGTTTATTACTCATCGGTTTCCACCTCACAGATTTCCGCTTTAAAAACCATTCTAATTTAATAATCTATATAAATAGTCTACTCGCAATCCAGTCTTCTTGTCAATCCAATGACTAAAATTAAGAACTAACCCTCGATAAAAATTATCTGTCCTCCTTTTTTACGGATAACTTATCTCTTTACTCTCTTTTTATCAATAAAATATATATGTGATTCTTTTGCCGCAAATGGCATGTCAGCAAAGATGTATTCATATATATCAATCAAAAAAGGAAAGTGAGTGAGTCCCTGTGCTAAAATTATGGTCCCAAATTTTCGGAGGAGTTCTTACTCTTTATGGCATAGCAGGTTTCTTCCTATCTTCCTCCGAGTTGTTTCAGCTGAATCCAACCCATAATATCGTGCATTTGGCAAGCGGCCTTCTCTTTTTGGGAGCGGGCAGAAAAGAAAGCTGGAATCAACTGGCAATGAAAGTTTTTGGCGTTTTTTACGGTTTGCTTGCGATAATGGGATTGTTCAGCAGTCAATTATTCAGTATTCTGGAAATCACCCTCATCACAGAAATTATTTACTTCCTTATTGCTATAGGTGCTCTATATTTCGGCTTTGCCTGTGGGCAACTCTCTAAAAGCAAAGAAAAAACAGAACAATCCAGTGTCTAAGTGTTCAAATTTGAGCATGATCGCCATCTTTTGGCGAATCGTGCCTTTTTTCTTTCATTTTAACATAAAAATAATTAAAAATAACCATATTAGTGGTTCTGCTTGATTTTTCCTCACAATCTCCTTATTTTTTATTTTTCCCCCCTTCATTTCTCCCATACCAGCAATACGGCAGCAAACTGCATATTTCACATGCGGGATTTCTGGCAGTACAACAGCGTCGTCCATGCCAGATCAACTGATGGTGGGTGTCGCTCCACTTTGCGCGGGGAATTTTTTTCATCAACTGCCGTTCTGTTTCCAGCGGTGTCTTGCTGTCCGCAAGGACCAGTCTATTGGCAACCCGATGAACATGTGTGTCAACAGCCAGGGCTGGTACACCAAAAGCATTTGAAAGAACAACATTGGCTGTCTTGCGCCCAACCCCTGGCAGAGACTCCAGTTGCTCCCGCTCTTTTGGCACCTCTCCATGATACTCGCTGACGAGAATCCGGCAAGTTTGCAAGATGTTTCTGCTTTTATTACGGAACAATCCGAGACCGCGAATATATTCTGCCAGCTCTTCTTCAGTCAGTTGAATAAAATCATGGGGAGAGGGGAATTTTTTAAATAAATTTTGTGTTACTTTATTAACTTGCCTATCGGTCGACTGTGCTGACAAAATAGTGGCAATCAATAATTCAAAAGGATTTTTAAAATGAAGTTCACAAAATGCATCCGGATACATTTTTTCTAAATGTTCCAGAATCTTGCGTATAGGTACTCTCTTTGGTTTCGGTTTCACAATATCCCTCTTCCTGGTCATTTTACTTTCCGTTTTACTGCTTCAATAATTAATTCCTGACTGTACCTGTCAAAAGGTGTACGGTGAAAATCCCCATACCTTCTGATAATTTTAAAACCGCATAATGTCAGCAAGTGATTTAATTCAGGTGGATATATATATCTTAAACGAAATGTTGTGCGAATTCGTTCGATCAGTTGGCCTGACTGGCTGTAATGCTCGTAATACCGTATGACATTGGCCTGTTGGGAAAAATGGTCGTATTCTGTAAAATCACTCAGTTCAACTGTTTCTTTCTTCCCCGGGACGGGATAAGAGCCACGATAAGCATAACGGTTATCCATTTCATAAAAATGTTTAACAGAGGGGACAAAAATATTAAAAGCCAAAATACCATCATCCGTAAGATGTTGGCGAATACAATCCAATGCATGGACTTGGTCACGAATCGTCAATAAATGCAAGAAAGACCGATAAGGGATAATAATTAAAGAAAATTTTTGCTTCAGACCAAAGTTTGTCATATCGCCACAGATCCACTTAACTTTTTCCTGCAAATGAATTTTTTGTGCTTTTTGCCTTGCCCGAGTTAGCATCGACTCATTTACATCCAAACCGGTTACCGGAATTCCTGCCAGTGCGATCGGCAAGGTACAGCGACCAGTTCCACATCCCAATTCCAGCACAGGTCCTCCGGACTGTTTCGCCAGTTCTGTATAGTAGACAATATCATGATCAAGCCCCGGTGAAGTCCAGTCATAATACTCAGGCCAATCATAAGTCAAATGATCCAAATGAGACTCCCCTCCTTTTTAAATGGATAAAAAGGGTTTCACCAATGAAACCCTTTCTTCTTAATATAATTTATTGTAAATGATCTTTGATAAACTGCAATACTTCTTCCACATGTCCCGTTACTTTTACCTTACGGTAAAGCTTTGCCAAATTTCCATCTTTATCAATAACAAAAGTGGAACGTTCAATTCCCATTCGCTTCTTGCCAAACATGTTTTTTTCTTTAATAACCCCATACTTTTCGCAAACCTCACCACCCGGGTCACTTAACAGAAGAAAAGGAAGTTCCTGCTTTGATACAAATCTTTGATGGGAAGCAACGGAATCCTTGTTGATCCCCAAAACAACTGTATTCAAATCTCCAAATGCCTGAAAGGCATCCCGAAACCCGCAAGCTTCTTTGATACAGCCAGGCGTTTGGTCTTTGGGATAAAAAAACAATACAACGTTTTTGCCTTTTAACTCGGACAAGGTTACTTTTTCGCCATTTGATGCTTCCAAAGTGAAATCAATCACCTGTTCTCCTTCTTTCAGCAAGTGGTTCCACCTCCCAAACTTTACCGTAACAGATAACCATATTCTAACACTTATTGAACACAGATTAAAAGTTAGTGAAGAAAAACCAACGTTTAAACGTTACCACAAGGTTACGGAAATAATTTTATATAATATCTCCTATAATATCTTTATAATCAACAGTAGAATGCTTGATGCCTTGATATCTTCCGGTGGTGAACATCATGAAGGAACGAAGAAAAAAACTTTTCATTCACTTGATTGAATTAACCAAACCGGTCACTATTGACTACTTGGCAAATAGATTTCATGTCTCGGAAAAAACAATTCGCAACGATTTGAAGTGGCTCGATAATTGGCTGTCAACCCGATCAAACTCCCGGATTTTGCGGCGTCCCGGAATTGGCGTCATCCTGGATATAAGCGTCGGGGAAAAGGAACAGCTCCTGGGCGCTGTTCTTGAGTACACTTCAGATAGGCTGCCAACTTTTATCAATGAACCATCTGTACGGAGAATGTTCATCATTTTAGATCTGCTGTTAAAACAAAGGTCACCAAGTATTCAGGAATGGGCAACCCAATTTTATGTCAGTAAGGCGACTATCCACCATGATCTGAACGCAATCGAAGAATGGCTCAACAATTACGATTTGCAGCTTGTAAAAAAACCTGTCTCCTGCTTTGCCATAGAAGGTACGGAAAAAAACCACCGAATCGTTATGGCAAAAATTTATGAACAAATAAATCTGTCTGATGATGACCGTTTCGCTTACGATTGTCTGATTATTTCTCATTTGCTGCGCTCACTTGAGGAAAAGATCGGCCTGCAATTCACGGATGATTCATTATCCCGCCTGACCAATCACGTGGTAATTGCTATCAAACGGTGCAAATTGGGACATGTCATCAGCCTTCCGGATGAGGAACTGCAGTCTTTAAAAAAAAGCGGGGACTACAATGTTGCTAAACAACTGGCAGTGGAAATCGAAAAAAAAATGGCCTGTTCCCTTCCGGAAACAGAAATCGCTTACATTACCCTGCATTTGTTGGGAGCAAAAATGCAATATGATTCAATAGCAGGTGACTTGTCAGAACCGTCATCCAAGCTGGATTCCAATTCTCTTCAACTGGCGAAAGATCTGATAACAAAAGTGCAAACGCTAATCCATCTGCCCTTAACCTCCGATCAGGAGCTTTTGACCGGGCTCGCCATTCATTTGCATGCCGCGGTGCACCGGATAAAACATGGATTACGCTTGTATAACCCGATCCTGCCAGAAATCAAACGAATGTACCGATTCACTTTTGAAGCATTGGTATTTGCCAGTAATGAACTGGGACAAAAAATCAGTTTTCCCATTCCCGAGGAGGAAATCGGTTATCTTACATTACATTTTCAGGCAGCTCTTGAGCGGCAGAAGAGCAAACAAAAACAACCGATCAAGGCACTTCTTGTTTGCACGACAGGCATGGGTACCTCCCAACTTCTCGAGGCAAAAATAAAACGCAGTTTTCAGGATCTGGATTTGGCTGCCACTTATCCGGTTTCCAAGTTGAGTCAGGGAATCGATATCTATCGCCCAGACGTGCTGATCAGTACGATTCCGTTAGAAGACAAATCCATTCCTGCAATTTGTGTTACCCCGTTATTTAACGAACTGGATCAGGAAAAACTGTCATCTTTTATCCAAAAAAAGAGAAAACCCTTTATGGTAGAAGGTCCTTTTCCGGCTTTTCAATCTTTGCTTCGTTCCAATCTTTTGTTTTTAAATGTTGAGATGACCAGTAAAAAGGAGATCATCCAATGGCTGGTTCAAAAGCTGATTCATCATGGCTATGTACTTCCAGGTTATTTGGATAGCACCATCAGGCGGGAAAAACTGTCCAGCACCTATATTGGAGGAGGCATTGCAACCCCACATGGACTGATGGATGAAATTTGCCGATCGGCAGTTGCCATCGCCCACTTAAAATCTCCCATTCCATGGGACGGGTATCATGTTTCTTTCGTCATCATACCGGCCATCAAATGGTCTGATAAGGAACAGGCTGAACTGTTGTACAAGGAACTGGTAGAGATCGTGGATCACCCTAAACTGTTAACACAGCTCATTTTTGATAATTTCCATCAAAACGTTAAATAAAAGGTTAGGAGGGAATCTGCCTTATGAAATTGCTTGCTGTAACCGCGTGCCCTACCGGAATTGCCCATACCTATATTGCGGCAGAAAAATTAATAAAATCGGCAGCGGATAAAAATATTGAAATCAAGATTGAAACAAGAGGATCCATCGGCATTGAAAACAAACTGACTGCCGAGGAAATTGAAACAGCAGACGGTATCATTGTAGCAGCAGATAAAGATGTAGAACTTGAACGGTTCAAGGGAAAACGGGTTTTTATCGGTTCCGTCCAGGATGCCATTCATAAGACGGATCATATCTTGCAGCGTTTTATCGATGGAACCGTCCCCATTTATAAAAATAAAGATACAGCAACCAAAGAGGAAAAAACAAAAACCACTGAGCCGAAAAATGATTCAAAAGAGAAAAATTCAAAAGTTAAAAAGTACATTTACCGCGACCTGATGAACGGCGTTTCGTATATGATTCCGTTTGTGGTTATTGGCGGTTTGCTGATTGCATTATCCATCGGTCTGGGTGGAGCGCCAACCTCAAAAGGTTTTGTCATTCCTGATGATTCGATCTGGAAAACAATAAATGATGTAGGAAGCACTGGCTTCATGCTGATGGTTCCGATTTTAGCCGGATTTATTTCCATGAGTATCGCTGACCGCCCTGGGCTTGCTCCCGGAATGATTGGAGGCTTTATCGCTGCCAACGGATCCTTTTACAACAGTGAAGCCGGAGCCGGATTTATCGGGGGAATTATTGCCGGTTTCATCGCTGGTTATATCGCAAAAGCCATTAAAAATTTGCCTGTTCCCAAAATCATCCAGCCAATTATGCCGATTCTTGTCATTCCTCTATTCACAACGCTACTGGTTGCCCTGATCTTTATCTATATTATTGGTGCTCCCATATCGGCATTGATGGAAAGTTTGACTGTTTTCCTGAATAGCATGCAAGGTTCCAGCAAAATTGTTCTGGGCATGATTTTAGGAGGAATGGTTGCCTTTGATATGGGAGGAGCAGTCAATAAAGTAGCCTTTTTGTTTGGTGCGGCAATGATTGGTGAAGGAAACCCGTATATTATGGGATCACTTGCGGCAGGAATTTGTACACCCCCGCTGGGTATGGGCCTGGCCACCCTGCTTAGCAAAAAAAAATATTTTCCGGAAGAACAGGAAGCGGGAAAAGCTGCTTTAGCAATGGGACTGGTCGGCATTACCGAAGGAGCGATTCCTTTTGCATCGCGTGATCCATTGCGTGTGATTCCAAGCATTATGATCGGATCAATGGCTGCTTCCGCCATAGCTATGGTAGGTCAGGTAAGTGACAACGTACCGCATGGCGGACCAATTGTTATGGCATTTAACGCGATTGGGAACGTACCGGTATTCCTGGTGGCAATTGCCTGCGGAACTCTGGTTACCGCCTTTTTGGTCAATTTCCTTAAAAGGCCTGTTTAAAGATCAGCAATTTGAAATACCAAGTTACAACTTTTATGATATTAAGGGAGGATTTTCCTATGAACATGGCTGATTTGCTCCAACCAGATCTTATCAATCTCACACTAAATGGAACAACAAAAGAAGCGGTACTCCAAGAATTGGTTGCCCTGCTGGATGAGGCCGGAACTCTATCAGACAAAGAAAAATTCAACAAAGAAATTATAGCCAGGGAAAACAAAGGACACACTGGAATCGGATTTGGAATCGCCATTCCACATGGAAAATCGGATGCAGTCAACATCCCCCGCATAGCCTGCGGAAAAAAAGACCCGGAAATTGTTTGGGATGAACAAAGCGGGGAAAAAGCACAATGGATTTTTATGATTGCCGTACCGGAAAACCAAGCCGGCAAAGAACATTTGAAAATATTACAATTGCTGGCCTCCCGGCTTATTGACGACTCATTCCGCCAGCAGTTGTCACAAGCCAAAACCAGGGAAGAAGTTTACCATCTGCTTACGAAATAAACCATGTTCTGGCTTCAGGGAATAGTAATTCCCTGAAGCACCTATTTTCTGTTGGAAAGGTGAGTGTTTGATAATGGTCCTGGAACCATTGTTTTTGCAACCAGTTTTCAAGGAACGAATCTGGGGTGGAACCGCCTTGCGGGAAAAGTTCGGATATGAAATCCCGACTGAACAGACCGGCGAATGCTGGGCAATCTCTGCCCATCCCAATGGACAAAGCACCATAAAAAACGGACATTACTGTGGGAAAACACTTTCTGATCTGTGGGAGAATCATCAGGAGCTTTTTGGAAACCATGCCAGTGAAACTTTTCCATTACTAACGAAAATCCTGGATGCATCTACTGATCTTTCCGTTCAGGTTCATCCAGACGAAGAGTATGCAAACAGGCATGAGCACGGAGAACACGGGAAAACAGAATGCTGGTATATTCTTGATTGCCAGAAAGGCGCGGAAATTGTTTATGGTCATCATGCAAAAAGCAGAGACGACCTGAAACAGTTGATTGAACAAAACCGTTGGGAAAATCTTCTGCAGCGAGTACCGGTAAAACCGGGAGATTTTTTTTATGTTCCGAGTGGAACAGTCCACGCTTTAGGAGCAGGAACACTGGTTCTGGAAACCCAACAAAGCTCTGACGTAACCTATCGGCTTTATGACTATGACCGCATTGGACAAGATGGAAAAAAACGTGAATTACATATTGACCAGGCGCTTGATGTAATTACTGTTCCCCATAAGGTGAACCCCTTCCAGCCACGAACATTTGAACAAAAGGGAGCCAAATTCACAACATTTGTTGAAAGTGAGTGGTTTACAGTAGAAAAATGGGAAATAAACGGGACACTCCGCACACCCCAACTGGAAAACTTCCAACTGGCAAGTGTAATTGGCGGGGAAGGACAACTAAAAACCTCTTTACAAACTTATCCTCTCTCTAAAGGAGAACATTTTATTTTGCCCTGTCAAATGGGAGAATTTGAATTAAACGGAAATTTGACTTTGATCCTGTCCCGTCCATAAGTCTTTTTTGCTGTAGAGAAAACGAAACATGACTTATCTTGGCAATCATTCGGCAATGCCCAAAACAGCTTGGAATGGCATCAGAATAAGGGTGTGTTACCGATCCCTGCTACATAAGCTAATGAAGATAGCATAAACAGGAATGGCCATATAAGGTAAAGCACAGTGAAGATTAATCCATCAGTTCCTGGTCATACTGACACAGCCAAAATAGAGAAACAAAAAAACCTGTATAAAACCAGGTTTTTTTGTTTCTTAGCATAAATATCTTATGTAAGATTAAAGTGTAGAAAGAGCAATAGACCATTAATTTTCCTTTTTTGCAAAAATTTGGAAATACTCCGCGCAAGGAATAGAATAATGTGAACATATCAGGAATTTACAAATTAAACAGGTTAACAGGGAGGAGAAAGATGTGATTAAAAATATTTATATTTATTTGGTTTTATTTGCTACTTTAATGATGGCTATTGGAGGAAGTGTAGGTGCTTTTATGGCAGTTGCAGATTTGATCAGTCCTGTTTCGCATTACCAGACCTTTGAGCAGTTCAGGCAGATCCGGCAGGAAAAACAGAACATAAGGGGGAATGATCAAAAAATATCCTTGTCAGAAGAAGAGTTGAAAGAGCAATATGATGCAATAATTGCTTCAGAAAGAGAAAGACAGGTGTCCAGGGCGAAAAACAGCCTGATCAAAAGCCTTGGCTGGATTGTCATTCCATTACCGGTCTTTCTTTACTATCAGCGCCGGCTGGTTCATAAAAACAGATAACGTTCAACCAAACAATGTTATAAACATAAAAGCCATTTACTTTTCCTGATGAAAATACCCTTCAAGTACTCTGCTTGAAGGGTAAGTCTGTTTATGCCGCTGAAGATTTATCATTGTATTAATTGCTCCACTAAACGCTGATATCCATTTCTGAAAAACAGTTCAAAATTCATTTTTTGTAGCGGCGGTACAGCCTGAAACCATAATAGGTCAATAGAGCCACCAATCCCAGAGCAAATATCGGGGGGATGAGAGCGGCACCAACTACCAGCATGCCCTGTAAACCATCCAGCAACCAACCAATGGATTGGACAAATGATGATTTCATCCGTTCAACTGTTCCAGACTCTCCTTCATGCGAATTCAGGGGAGATTCCTGGGTCGCCTGAATAGTTACAGTCGAATAGAGGGTTCGGTGATCCAGATAGTTTTTTCTTCCTTGCAGCTGTTCAATCTGTTCCTGGACCTGGGCAAGCTGCTTTGATACCTGAAGTAGGTCATTTGTTGATTTGGCTTCTTTCATGAGAGCAAGCAGCCTTGTCTCCACAGCTTTTTTCGCCTTCAGCCTGGATTCCAGATCCACATATTCCTCGGTCACATCCTGACCGGAAATATTCTGGGACGGAATTTCCTTGGCTACTTTCTTCAGGTAATCCAGGAACCCGTCAAATGAGTCGCGGGGAATACGGTAGGTGATCCGGTTGGTCACCTCTTTTCCTACTCGGGAGCGGGAAGAATCCACAAGATAGCCTTTGTTATTCCGAACATAAGTATCTATCTGCTCTTTGGCTTTTTCCAGATTTTGCACTTTCATGTCCACATTTGCCCGATACATCACTTTCCGTTCTTGCATCGCCTGGGCATCCCCGTGAGAACCGTCATTCATTCGGATTGCCTGATGATCAGAAGTTTCATCTCGTGCCTTGACCTGATGGGAACTGGAATCGGCCATCATTTTATTCTGGCCGATCTCTGACGGGGATATTCCCTTCCCGGAATTGCAACCGGCAAATATAGCAGCAAAAATAATAAACGGCAGGCAAACTTTCCATATTTTTTGGTTAATCGGAAACCTCCTCCTTCTACTCCTTTTTTTACCGACGAATGGTCATAAAAAAAGTTGCACAAAAAAGACAACATCCTGAATAGTATTGGCAGATGATATCAAAAATGGCCATCCTTAATGATTTTATCAGTCTTTCCAGAGCATGACAGCATATTTATTGGATATCAGTTATGTAGACTGAAGTCGGGATAAGAAGCCCCCTGTTTACTATGATGATTCATTTTTTGATTACTTACAAGGCTTCTGCGTTGCGGGATCCACCAATCCCAATTTGGCTGGAAATTGAACTTTGTACTTTCAGCCGGCAATTGAACTGCCGGAATCTAACAGATAGACAAATTCAAGCTCTTTAAGAAAAAACGGTTACATCCGCTCATTGTCTTTGCGGGAGATTCAGATTCCTGTCTAATACAAGTTACTATTAAGACGTGGGAGTCGGAGTTGGCGTGGGAGTCGGAGTTGGCGCGGGAGTCGGAGCTGGCATTCCCGGCTCTGGCGAAGGAGTAACTTGATCCGCAGGTTCTTCCCCTTTTCCTGTTTTCTGAACTATATTCAGAGTGGTACCTATATTGACTGAACCTACATCACCCACAGTCACAATTCGAATGGAACGAATACATACTTTTAACAAAGAGACCACCTCAATCATTTTGATCCAGCAAATCCGGATCGATATAAACATTTCGTTCAAAATCAAGATTTCGGGGAAAATCGCCAATTGGGGAAGATCCGCCCAGGCTTTTGGTCAAACTGTCATTACCAACATTGATGGTATTCCCAAAATTGATTGAAGCGGTGTTGCTCACGTTATTTACCTTAACAATAAAAATATTGTTAACAGTGCCCACGCTTTCCCCTCCTCATCACTGTCATCCTCTCATGTCCTGACTTTCACAGATTGGCTACGGGTGCCGATTATTGGAAAACGGATTTCCAGGACTCCTCTCCGGTAGCGTGCATGAGTATATTTTTTGGATACTAACGTTCCCAGGGGGATTACTTTTTGAAATCTTCCTTTTTTCCTTTCTGACAAAGCGGCACGGTACCCTTGATAAGGTGTCGGAAAATCCCCCCGAAGCCACAAGTTCTCTCCTTCAATTCTCAAATCCAGAGAATGGACATTTTCAATTCCGGGCAAATTGATCACCACAATTACTTCATTTTGCCCATGATATACGTCAGCCGCCGGTTCTTCTTTATTCACCGACGTTTGGATCTCTTCGAAAAAATCATCCCCCAAAAACTGTCGTGCCAACTCATGCCAGTTAAAATTTCTCGGAGGCTTTCTCATCATAACTCCTCCTTTGCCGAAACACCTATGTGTATGCCCATATTTTATTCCCCTGAAGCTTGTCCTGTCACAATGAATGGCATTATTGGAACAGTTCCTGCCATATAATAGATTAATATTGAAAGATTCGATCATGGAGGGATGCCGATGCTCAGACCCAACCCTTTTTATCACATTGAACAGCGTTTGCAATATTTGGAGCATGAATTGACCCGTCTCATACAAGAAAATGCGTCTTTAAAGAAAAAAATTGAACAGCTTAAGCCGGTTCAGGTGGAAAAAATTGAATATAAAGTCCATGAACTGCATGTGGATACGTTAAGCGGAACATTAAACATCGGGCTTACCGCAAATGGCGAGGAAACAGGGATTGGCGAAGTTATTGAAAAAATGGCAGGCAATAATCAGTCCCGGATTGTATTGGATGAGCAAGGAGAGGAGTCTTCATCTTCATAAGTACATATTTTTAGCAGCATCATCCAATGAGTTCCTTGTTTGGACAAGCTCTTTATCACTCGACCTTGTACTATAGCTGGGAAAATTGTTTTTTGGCATAAAGAAAGCCGGTTCTCGAGAAAGTTTTCGGACTCTGGGAAAATGTACAAAAGGCGTGATTATGTTTCAAAATCTTTAAAAGTTATTGTTAAAAATTCAAATTTTGTTATATTACTTTATGCAAACGTTCTCATTATCGCAATTGCAACAAGTGTTTATTTGGTTGATTTCATTACTCAAAGGAGTGAATGGAAAATGATGCAAAAGTTTCAACGTTTTGGTGCGGCCATGTTCGTGCCGGTGCTTCTGTTTCCATTTGCAGGTATAATTATTGGCCTTACTGTAATGTTTAAAAATCCGGATATTATGCCTTTTATGGTGAGCCCGGATGGACTATGGTACAAAGTCTGGACAGTAATTGAAGAAGGCGGCTGGACTATATTCAGGCAGATGCCATTACTTTTTGTGATTGGTCTTCCCATTGGTTTGGCAAAAAAAGCACAGGCACGAGCGGTTTTGGCATCACTTGTAACTTATTTGACTTTTAACTATTTTGTAAGCGCTATTTTACAAGTCTGGGGTGGACATTTTGGTGTTGACTTTAGCCAGGAAATTGGAGGAGTAAGTGGTTTAACAGACATTGCCGGTATTAAAACACTGGATACAAATATTATCGGTGCAATCATTGTTTCTTCCATCGCTGTATTTATTCATAATCGTTATTTTGACAAAAAGTTACCGGACTTTTTAGGGATTTTCCAGGGAACATCCTTTGTTGTAATTATTAACTTTTTCATAATGTTGCCGGTGGCCTTGCTTACCGCATGGGGTTGGCCTATTGTTCAAAACGGAATTGCTTCCCTGCAAGGTTTTATGGCTTCATCCGGTGCATTGGGAGTCTGGTTATATACATTTCTTGAAAGAATTTTAATCCCAACAGGTTTACATCACTTTATATATGGCCCGTTTGTATTTGGACCAGCCGTTGTAGACGAAGGAATTGTAAAGTATTGGGTGGAACATCTTCCTGAATATGCAACTTCCGCCCATTCACTGAAAGAAATGTTTCCGGAAGGCGGATTTGCTTTGCATGGATTATCCAAAGTTTTCGGAATTCCCGGCATTGCATTGGCTATGTATGTAACCGCAAATTCCCGGAAAAAGAAAATCATCTCAGGTATGCTGGTCGCAGCAACATTAACCTCTATTGTTGCGGGTATTACAGAACCCATTGAATTTACCTTTTTATTTATTGCACCTCTTCTCTTTTTTGTACATGCTCTTTTGGCAGCTACCATGTCTACAATCATGTACATGTTTGGTGCCGTTGGAAATATGGGCGGTGGATTGCTGGAAATGTTAAGCCAGAACTGGATCCCTCTGTTTAAATACCACAGCTCCACTTATATAACACAATGGATCATAGGTCTTGTATTTACTGCAATATACTTCTTTATTTTCCGTTTCTTGATTCTAAAATTTAATATTCCCACACCCGGTCGCGAAGATAATGATGATAACGAAACCAGGCTATATACCAAAGCAGACTATAAAGCAAAAAAACAGGCCAAAGGCAAAGACAGCAGCTATTCTGAAAAAGCCAGCCAATTTTTAATTGCATTGGGTGGATCTTCCAATATTATCGAAGTTACAAACTGTGCTACAAGACTACGGGTAACTGTTTCAGATGAATCAAAAATCGCTCCTGACAGTCACTTTCGATCAGCAGGAGCTCACGGCATTGCTAAAAACGGGAAAGCGATCCAGGTGATTGTGGGTTTGTCTGTCCCCCAGGTCAGGGAACAGTTTGAAAAATTGCTGAATGACTCAAATAAAAAAAATGAATAATCATCAAGTAAACCTTTATCTTACTCTCGGGAAAATTCCTGCTCCGTGGGAAAAATAACTTAATCTGTGATAATAACCAATATATTTCAAACAGTATTGTTCTTAAATAAATGTGTTGTTATAACTAGATTGTACTGAAGTATTATACAGGAGGAATTGGAAAATGAAAAAATTCTCCATTGTAATTGCTGGCGGGGGAAGTACATTTACACCCGGAATTATATTGATGCTGATAGAAAATCAAAATAAGTTTCCGATTCGTAAAATAAAACTGTATGATAATGATGGTGACCGTCAAGCAACAATCGCCAGTGCTTGTGAAATTCTTCTCAAAGAGAAGGCTCCTGAAATTGAATTTTTGGCAACGACTGATCCCGAAAAAGCCTTTACAGATGCAGATTTTGTAATGGCGCATATCCGTGTTGGAAAATATGCGATGCGCGTATTAGACGAAAAAATACCTTTAAATCACGGTGTACTTGGCCAGGAAACATGTGGGCCAGGAGGGATTGCTTACGGAATGCGCTCAATTGGCGGCGTATTGGAATTAATCAACTATATGGAGAAATACTCACCCAATGCTTGGATGTTAAATTACTCCAATCCTGCCGCAATTGTAGCAGAGGCCACCCGTCGCCTGAAACCGGACTCCAAAGTATTAAATATTTGTGATATGCCTATCGGCATTGAAAATCGTATGGCTCAAATCTTGCAGTTAAAAGACCGCAAAGAAATGAACGTTCGCTATTTTGGATTAAACCACTTTGGATGGTGGACTGAAATTCTTGATAAAAATGGAAATGATTTAATGCCAAAACTGAAAGAACATGTTAAAAATTATGGATATACGATCCCCCATGAAGACCAGCAAGTGGAAAAAAGCTGGAATGACACATTCCTGAAGGCACGCGACGTTTTTGCCATGGATCCTGATACTTTGCCAAACACCTATTTAAAATACTACTTATACCCGGATGAAGTAGTCAAACATTCCAATGCTGATTATACAAGAGCCAATGAGGTTATGGATGGTCGAGAAAAATTTGTTTTTGGTGAATGCAGAAAAGTAATCAAAAACCAGTCCACCAAAGATTGCAAACTGCATTTGGACGAACATGCTTCTTATATTGTGGATTTGGCACGTGCTATCGCATACAACACACATGAACGAATGCTGTTGATTGTTGAAAATAAAGGAGCAATTTTAAACTTCGATCCAAGTGCGATGGTGGAAATTCCTTGTATTGTTGGCAGCAACGGTCCAGAGCGAATATCAATCGGAGAAATTCCTCAATTTCAAAAAGGATTGATGGAACAGCAAGTCGCAGTCGAAAAATTGGTCGTGGATGCATGGATTGACCGTTCCTACCTAAAATTGTGGCAAGCAATTACTTTATCAAGGACCGTTCCAAGTGCAAAAGTAGCCAAAAATATCCTGGATGACCTGATTGAAGCAAACAAAGAATTTTGGCCTGAACTTCATAAAGAAAATGTCGTTGTACGTAAAAACTTCTAATCTGTAACAGTCTTTACATAAAAACTTGTCTCGGGGAGGCGGTTTTCAGAACCCTTTTCGTGTCTTTGCCTTACAAAAAGGCATAAGAGTCTTTTGGTATTTCGTTGCTCTTATAAATCGCTTCCCCATTTTTTGTTGACAAGGCAAAGGAGTGTTCCGCGGTTTTGTTTTATAATATTTAGTGAAAAGGGCCTTCTATTTTTAAAACAACTGATTTACCAGGTGGTGATATCGCTTGAAATTAGAAGAGTTGATTAATAAGTATTATAAAAAATTAAACGAAACGGATATACACATTTTAAAATACATTATGAATAATAAAAGCACTTGTTACCATTTGGGAATTAATGATCTGGCTGATCAATGTAATGTTTCCCGTTCTTCCATTTTACGATTGGCACAAAAACTGGAGTTTAGCGGATATAGTGAGTTTCGCGTCTTTTTAAAATGGCAGGATAAAGAAGATCCTGTGGAGGAAAAAAATAGCAGGAAAATATTGTCCGAGGACTTTCACGAAACGATCAAGTATATTCAATCCAAGGATTTTACGGATATTTGCAAACTGATATATCATGCAAATCAACTATTTGTTTTTGGAACCGGCACTGTCCAGCTAAATTGTGCCCTGGAATTGCAAAGAATGTTCTTGCCTGTGCAAAAGTACATGAATGTAATCTACTCTCGATCGGAATTTGAAACCCTTGTAAATAATTTGAAAAAAGATGATCTTGTAATTATTATTTCCTTATCCGGAGATACAACAGCTATTTTCCCCGCAGTACAGAATCTGGTTGCCAAAGGCATCTGTTTTATATCCATAACCAATTTGGTAAATAACCGTTTAGCACGAATGACTCCGTATAACCTGTATGCCAGAAGTTCAATTATTGCAAACTACAATGGAACAGATTTAAAAACATGTGCCTCTTTTTTCATGATTGGAGAAGCTATTTTCAGTTATTATGTTGATTTTTTAACGGAGAAGAGAGAAATATTGAAAAAAGCCAATAAAAATAACAAGGAAAGCTAAATATCTGTGTTCCTCTTGTTCAATACCAGATAGAAAGAAGCGTTCAGCATGTTCAAAAATATTTTCAAAAGAAAAACAAAAATGATTATGGTAGACTTGTTTTCACCCATATATGGGGAAGTTATTTCATTATCAGAAGTACCAGACCCTGTCTTCGCACAAAAAATGATGGGGGATGGCCTGGCATTCATTCCAAAAGACGGCAAAGTTGTTTCTCCGGTAAGTGGAAAAATTGTCCGGATTTTCCCAACTAAACACGCGATAGTTATTCTGACTGAAAATGAATTGGAAATATTAATTCACCTTGGATTGGATACCGTAGAACTGAATGGCAAAGGGTATGAAGTATTTGTAAATGAAGGACAACAAATAAAAGTCGGAGATCCACTGATGAATGTAGACCTGGAATTGCTGGAAAAATATAACAAGGAAATTGTCACTCCAATGACAATTACAAACAGTGAAGAAAAAGTTGACCAAATAGAGTTACGGAAAAAAGGTGAAATACATAGAGGTGAATATGTCTTAAAATGTTATGTGCGGTAAATGCGAAACAAATAACTCGTTATCCCAATAAGCCGCCTGCTGACACAGACGGCTTCAATTTTGGCAAAAATACTTTTTTATTCAGGAACGGTTTTTGTTAATTGTAATTTTCCTTGGCTTTTTGCCAGGGTCTTTTGGTACAGTTATCAACAACAGACCATTTTCATAATTAGCTTGGATATTATCAAGACCGGCATCTTCCGGAATGGTTACCATACGATGAAACGAACCATATTTCCGTTCTGAAATAACCATTTTTTCACCCTGTTTTTCCTCTTGCTGCATATGACTCCCTTTAATAACCAGTTGATTCCCATGTATTTCAATATCGATGTTCTGTTCTTCCAGTCCGGGCATTTCAGCTTCAATAGTATATTGATTCCCGTCATCTTTCATATTGATCGCCGGCATCATCGACATTGGTTTTTCCAAAATTGGATTGTCAAAAAAACGTTCAAATGCACGATTAATCTCTGAATGAATCTTTGCCAGTGAACGAGCAACGGGATTATAAGAACTGTCCCGGTAACGTTCCATATTGCTCAAATTTATCCCTCCTTGGATTGTTTTACTGTATATTGTTGCAAATATAAAAAAATGTTATACCAAAGGCGGAGAGACAATCTGGCCAACAGACGGGACAGAGCCATATCACATCCTGATACCAGTCGAAGTTGGGTTGTCCATATTCGGACTGTACTTTTATTTAAACTGGTTCCAAAATTTCTTTTTGATTTTTTCCATTTCCTGCATATGCTTGATTCTTTTTTCCATCTGTGTCCAGACATCTTCCACAGTGTATTGGCCAGGACCCAACACCAGCAAGACAGGCTTGTTCGGGCGGCTTGATCCGGTAACCGAAGAGAAAGTTCCGTCCATAAAAATAATTGTTTCTCCCTGATTGCTTGCACACTTCGCTACTTCTTTGGCTACTTCTTTCCAATCTTCCATTGTTAACACGTTATGTTCACCTTCCAATGCTCCCAGAAGCAGTTTATTCTCCCATTACAAAACGCTATCTTTAAAACGGTGAAAAGTCTTCCCAACCGTACATTGGATCGTTTGTCTCCTTAAGTAATAACTTCTTCAATTACCCCTGATTTCCACATAATACGTTCCCGGTTTCATATTCGTAAAACCCATGATATATGAGTCTCATTCATAATCAAATATAAAACTTTCATATTGAATGCAATTGCCAATAGCAGCACAACAGGAACAATAAAAAGAAAAGGCGTCATTGGAATTCAAACCACCGGAACACTGTAATGGACATGACGGACATCATAAAAATGAATTTTCCAAATCATTTACAGTACTGGTAGCAATTACGGTCAGTTGAACTTTTCCATTCTCTGTTTATCAGGAAGCCGGGCATTTGCGGCAAACACTTCTGCAACACAGAAGAGCCTAAACACCATCGACCAATATACCGAAAGAAACAACCAATTTCTTTAACAAAAGTTTTAAACTCCTCAAATGGTCGTTAAATGAAAACCGGTTAGTATTTTTTTAATAAACAAAATATTGATAATTATATAAAAAAATCACAAATTAATTTCCGATGTATTCTACTTTAGACCTAGAAAATATCCTGTAAATGCCAGCAAAATTCCTGCTGTATAACTAACTCCCAAATAAAGAAAAACCCCTTCCCATTTTTTATGTTGTGCCAATCGTACACTTTCCTGCTTAAATGTAGAAAATGTCGTAAAAGCCCCCATAAATCCGGTGCCTAAAAACAAAGCCCATGACTCAGGAAAATGCCCTCCTGCAATGAAGCCCAGGAAAAACGCGCCAGCAAGATTTACTGTCAGGGTCCCCAGCGGGAAATGGGGAATAGACCGATTCAATTTTTGACTGATTATAAAACGGCAAATTGCACCAAAAAATCCTCCTGCTCCAACCAGTACCAATTGAAAGATCATATCCGATTCACTCCTTCCGGTTCTTTCTTTTGCTTAACAGCCAATAAAGATCCGTACCAGGCCAAAAACAATCCTCCCCACAAACTGAGGAAAATATAGACTAGCGCCATCTGCCACAAACCGATGTGAATCATATTTACTACTTCTGCACTAAAAGCGGAGAAAGTGGTAAACGAACCTATCAGGCCTGTTCCAAAGCCTGTACGAAACCAGGATGGCAACGGGAATACCTGCACAGACCAGACTGTAAACCAACTTAGTAAAAAACAGCCCAAAAAATTTACCAATAATGTACCGAAAGGAAATCCCCAATACAAACCGGCAGGAAACAGCCACTCGGCAACATATCGAAGCAGTGCTCCAATCATACCGGCCATACCAATTATCCAATAAATCATATTGTCCTCCCTAACCAGGCTGACTTCTACCAGTAATAATACGCAAGAGTCCTGTTTTCTGGCAGTTACGGCAAACCCGTTATCTATACCCTTGAATGCTCCCATTTTACCACACTCGCATTTATAAAAAGAAACCATCAACTTTACCCGCTTTTCAACTTGCAAAATAGAACCATTCTTTTAAGAAAGCACAGAAACGTTTGCAATTTCATATAAAGATGATAACAGACAAGCAATCCGCTGGTACAGATCCAAAAAAAAGGCATTCCACTCTTTGGTGAAATACCTCTTTGAAAGCCCAACCCACAGTTTTAAAAAGCATCCTGCATGGCCAATCTTCTAGATATGTTGCTCAAGTAGATCAACAACCTTTTTCTTCAATGCTTTATTGCTTGGCATCACTTCTTTTCTCTCCACAGCGAACCGGAACAGACGTTCATCCAGATTTAGCGCTTCTTCCATCGAACTCATCAAATCGACGGCCTTCCGGTCCAAAATAAAGATAGTATCAACAAATTCGTCATCAGGATAGAAGACAACACTGATTTTATCATAATAATCCTTGTATTGACCGACTGGCGTCAAATGGTATTCCTGTACAAACGGATGCCGGGAAAAAAACTTGTCAAATGCATATTCCACACTGACAAGCCGGAACCCGACCTCTTCAATGGTATGTAAAATATAGTCAACGAGCGGATGGGGAAGCACCTCGATCCCGTCCTTATCTTTGGGATCCAGAGCCATTTTGATATCCAGGCCTGTTTTCAAATAAATAGGGGAACCACCAGTAGAGATTGGAGCATCAAATGGCATCTCAATCTCAAAGGGGATCACCCGGGTCTCACGTTCCCCGATCTGAAAAGAATCAGTCAAGCGAAACTCACTGATTACATGTTCATTTTCTTGTCCTTCAAAATGATAGTGAACCACCATATACAAATATATTTCATCAATCTGTTGCGGAAATTGTCCGCCTTGAATAAACACTTCTCCCCTTACCAGTTCTCCTTGGCGATAGGTCGATTTTTCAAGACGGGTATCTACTTTTGCAGCTCCAACACCTAAACTTGACAATACTTTGCCAAACATTTAAATTCCCCCATACTGACAGCGTACTATAAAGCATTCAAATCATTTTGCTAATATAAAGTTTTGCGATTTAACATTTCATGAATTTTTACCAGTGGATCCTCCATTACTTTTTGATTATTGATCATCAAAGTTCCATTTGGATCGTGATAATCCCAGGAAAAACTGCTGTTTAAAACACGATCCGACCGGATCAGTTCAATATCCATCCTGATCGACAAGTCCGATGCCTGAAAAATAACATTCAATTCATCTACATACCCATGATATCGTCCTGTGGGGCGAAACTGGAACATTTGAAAAAAGGGATATGGTTTTTGCTCAGGATCATATTCATTGTGAATCCTATAAAGAATAAATTCCGCATCCTCTATTCGCTTTAATATTTTTTGCACCAAAGGAGTCGGAAACACTTCGATATGATCCTTGTCAGTAGGATCCAAAGCCATTTTAATATCCAAACCTGTCTTCAGATAGATGGGAAAACTGCCTGTCGACATCGGCGTTTCCATCGGAAGTTTGATTTGAAACGGAAGCTTCATTGTTTCTTCTTTTTTTATCATAAATGATTGGGACAAAAGATATTGTTTCATCGTGTGAGGGGTCTTTTTTCCGTTTTTAGACAGATCGACTATCAGGTACAGATAAATATCATCTATCTGCTGTTCACTCTGCCCTCCCTGTATGTAAACCTCACCCTTCACGATTCCTCCGGGATGAAATTGTTCTCCTTCTATGCGGGTATCCACAGTAGCCCCGCCAATCCCCAGACTTGCTAACGGTTTATATAATATCATTCTTACTAGCACTCCTTCTCTTAAATACAAAAAATAATCTCCGGTTGAGAAGGAGAAAAGGGCAACTGCCCCTCTCTCTCTATAACAAAACAGATCCTTACACTAATCGGTGTGATACATCTGATTCATATACTCTTCAAACTGCTTTACCAACTGATCGTGTTCTTCTTTTTCCCGGGCAAGTTTCTCCTTCCGAAAGCGCTCACGCTCCTCCAACCGCTCCTGTTTTGCTATTTCTTCTTTTTCTTCTTTTCCAAAATCAATCAGACTGGCCTGGGGTTTTTTGCGGTTAGTAATCAAATAATGCTTTGATGTTTGCTCCAGTTCTTCACGCTGTTTTTCCAACCGTTGCCTGGTCTTGTTTTCCAGAAGTTCACGCTGTTTTTCCAATAATTCGTTTTGCCGGCGCTCAAACTCTTGTTCCTGTTTTTCCAACAATGACTGCGCCATCTGATCAAACTCCCGTTGCAGCTTTTCTCTCATCTCTTCTTCTTTCTTCTCCAGGTCTTTCTGTTTTTGTTCCCATTTCAGCCGTTCTTGCTCCACTTTTTCCAGTTCCGCTTTTAAACGCTCTTCATGTTCTTTGGCAATTTTTTCTTGTTCTTTACGCAGTTCCTTCTCCAATTGCTCTCTTTCCAAACTTGCTTTTTCTTTTTGCTTTTGTTCTTCGAGCTGTTGCTCCCGTTCCCGTTGTTCACGCTCCCAGTTCTTTTGTTGTTCGGGTTCTTCGATCTGTTGCTTGAATTCTTCTTTTTGTTGATTTAAAAGAGCTTTTTCCCGCCGGGCAAATTCATTCCGCTGCTGCTCCAGAAGTTCCTGCTGGCGCCTTTCCAATTCCAAACGCTGTTTATCCAGCAACTCTTTTTGCCTTTGCTCAAATTCTTGTCGCAACTGTTCAAGGCGTTCTTCATCTTGCTTATGTATCTGATTTTCTGCTGAAGTTGGACGGTCATTCAGATCCTTTGGCGGATCCGAATTTTCCGCTTCACTTGCAGCTAAGGGGACGCCAGGGAGGTTTTCTTCAAGCGGGGCGGGAGATTCTTTCCTGGTTTGGCGAAGATTTTGCCCGATTTTATGCCGTACCTTTCTCTCACCTTTAAAAAGAATCCCGAATAATCCTTTTCCTTCCTTTTTCTTTTCATAATGCTCAATGTGAGACAAAACAGATTCCGGAGAATCATTTCCCAAACTACGCTGTATCAACCGATTCAACCATTTGGAACTGCCAAAGTCAGCTGGCACCTTATCAATCGGCTCCTCCAAATATTCCCCGGCCAGCAGAATATAGATAAATGTCCCCCAATCCAGTGTTTTCGGTTGTGCTGTAATGTTCTCAATTCCGCAAAAAAATACTTTTAATTCGCCGTCTTCGGTCAAACCGATGTTTCTTGAATCTAATAACAAATACATTTTCATCGGTTTTGATTTCAGTTCTTTTTCTAATACCAAAAGCTGTTTCACCCATTGGATAACCTGATCCTCATTCACCTCGTGCATCGAAACAACCTCTCGCAAAGGCTGAACGGGAACATAGGGGCGAATAAAAACAATGGAGCGCTCTTCAGTATAAACTTCCTCAAAAGGAATTATCAAAGGGTGTTTTAATGACCGATATTGCGTAATCGCCCGGGACGGTGCCTGTCTTTGCAGATGAGCCGACTGAAGATAATACCGGATGGAGTCTTTGCGGGCGACTGCCAATTCTCCATCAAAAAAACGCACCACATATTCAACTTGATATAAATCTCTATAATGTTCACCCACGTGGAATAAAGACAACATACTTCGCCTCCATCTGTTACATTCCAATAATGTATATAAACCCCGGAAAATCCACATATATTCCCGATTTCAGCATATCACAGAATGAAACGCAGAGACAATCCCTGGGCATTTCCTGTAAATCGCGTTACAATTGATAAAGCCACCTGTTATCGTGGAAATGTTTTTTGTCATTTTACAGGTTCAAAGAATTACATAAACCTTTAAAAAAAACATCACAAATTAACTGCAAAAGGAGGATTTTCTTGAATATACAGCGTTCAAAACAACTATACCAGGAAGCACTTAATGTTATTGTAGGTGGTGTTAACAGCCCATCGCGTTCATTTCGCGCCGTCGGGAATGGCACACCCATTTTTATGAAAAAAGCACAAGGAGCTTATTTCTGGGATGAAGACAACAACCGTTACATCGATTATCTTGCTGCTTTTGGTCCTATAATCCTGGGGCATGCCCATCCTGTCGTAACAGCCGCAATTATCGAAACAGCCACTCACGGAGTATTATACGGGACACCGACTGAAAAAGAAGTCCGTTTTGCACAGATGCTGCGTGAGGCAATCCCCTCCATGGAACAAATTCGCTTTGTCAACAGCGGGACAGAAGCAGTCATGACAACTATTCGCCTGGCACGTGCTTATACAGAACGCACCAAAATTTTAAAGTTTGCCGGATGTTACCACGGCCATTCAGATCTGGTTCTGGTTGCGGCTGGCTCCGGTCCTTCGACTCTGGGCACTCCAGACAGTGCCGGTGTTCCCGAAACCATTGCCAACGAAGTGATCACAATTCCATACAACAACATGGAAATTTTTCAAGAAACGATGGAAAAATGGGGAGAACAAATTGCGGCAGTACTGGTTGAGCCACTTGTTGGCAATTTTGGCATCGTCCCGCCCAAGCCGGGTTTTCTGCAAACCATCAACAAAGCGGCTCATGACGCCGGCGCGCTGGTCATCTATGACGAGGTTATTACCGGTTTTCGCTTCCGATATGGCGGCGTCCAGAATTTATACAATATCGAACCTGATCTGACGGCATTGGGAAAAATCATCGGTGGTGGCCTGCCAATCGGAGCTTATGGCGGCAGCAGGAAGATCATGGAAAAAGTCTCTCCAACAGGCCCAATGTACCAGGCTGGAACAATGGCTGGCAATCCATTGTCTATTTCCGCTGGAATGGCATGTGTGGAAACGTTAAAACAACCCAATACCTATCAATGGCTAGAAAATATGGGAACAACTTTAACCAGGGAAATCTCGCGGCTGGCTGACAAATATGGGATAACACTCTCGATTAACCAGGTTGGTGGCGCCCTGACAGTATATTTTACTGACCAGCCTGTTGAGGATTATGAGGGTGCTCAAGCAACAAACGGCGAACTATTTGGACAGTTTTTCCGTTTAATGTTGGAAGAAGGCGTATATTTGGCCCCTTCCAAATACGAAGCCTGGTTTCTGACAACAGCACATAAGGAAGAAGACATCCAGTTCACTTTGCGTGCCGTTGAAGGGGCGTTCAAGAAAATGCATCCTAAATCTTGAGTAAAGTGGTGATCAGATGCAACAGCAAAAATCCATCTACGAAAAAATCGGCGGTGAAGAAAAAGTCAGGCAGTTGGTTGAAGCCTTTTATTCACGAGTAGTGGCTCATCCGCTTTTAAAAACGATCTTTCCAGAAGATATTGGGCCTGTCATGGAAAAACAGTATATGTTCCTGACACAATTATTTGGTGGCCCTTCCCTTTATAACGACAAGTATGGACTTCCAATGCTTCGCGCACGGCATATGCCTTTCCCGATCACTCCTGACAGAGCCCAGGCCTGGCTTTCGTGTATGGAACAGGCATTGGATGAAACGGGAATTTCCGGGGAAGAAAGAGATGCCATCTGGGGCCGTTTGGTTATTGCTGCCCACCATATGGTCAACAAGTCTCAATCTCAGGAAGAATAAGAGTAAAAAACTCCAGGAGAAATCTCCTGGAGTTTTATCTAATTGATCAGCCGAAGCCACAACTCTTTCAAAAAAAAGGCAATTTGTGCCGGCCAATTTTTTTCCTGTGACACTTCCTTGGAGGGAGTTTGTTTTTTTGCATTATTAGGGTTAATATGACCCGCTTTAAAACCGATTAATTCTTCACATGCCAAACCATCCTGATCACTGTCCAGCAAGTCAACATTTTGAAATTTTGATCCGCCCTTTGCCTCAAAATATTTCTGGGACTCATCCCAGGAATCAAAAGAATAACATCCTATTTCCTCTGCCCAGGCATCTGCATGCAGCAACAAAATTGCGGTAATCAAGATAAAACCCGACATTATCCATCGACGCATATGTGTTTAAACCCCCTTTTTTGTAAATACAGTTATGCCCAGAAATACTTTGCCGTTTTTCGTCTTTTTATTTATACTGATAAATTTCTTGTTGTCAATTTTACCCAATGCCAAAACAGCCCTTAAATTCCATAAAAAACATATATTATGGATATTCCCCATCGATTCAAGGCGTTAAACAAATTTCCGTTTTGATCAGAAAGTGATAACCAGATCTTTGTATATTAACTCTTAAATATTAATAAATATGCACAACATTTTGCAACCGCTTACAAACCTTGTTTTTATTAGAACCCTTGATTCATCTGATTAAATTAAAACAAACCAAACTAAATACTTTTAATAACGAAAGGTATAAAATGAATAAAAATAACATTTATTTCTTGCTTAACCATTTAATTTCGTGATATTCTTTTATTAATAACTATTTTCTTTTAACACTTAAACTTTTTTGTAAAAAACTTAACGCATTAAACCTTTTTATGTATTTTGGGAAAATATTATTCTGGAGGTGAAAGGTCAACGATGACCGTTCCTATGAAAAAGAAAGCCGATTCTGATTTGGGGCGCTTTCAAAACCTGACTGCTCAAGAATACGATAGCTGTGGAATTATCGCTGCAATTGAAAAGGATGGAAAACCCAAGCAGAAGAATATGCTGGACACGATCAGTGCGCTCGTCAAAATGGAACACCGTTCAGGTTTCATCAATGGAGAAGGGGACGGTTGCGGCATCTTGACGGATATTCCCCGTGCCCTCTGGGGCCAGGAATTGTCTCGTCTGGGCATTTCTTCCTCGTTGGCTCATGAGCCTCATTTTTCAGTTGCCCACCTGTTCATTACAAAACAGGATAAATTGTCTTTAAAAGAAATCCAGAGAAATATTCGATCTTTATTAAAACAGTACGGGCTTGCCATTTTAGCCGAAAAACTTGACCAGGTAAATAATTTGATATTGGGGCCAAACGGACGTGCAGATGAGCCTCATTTTTGGCAAATAGCCGTTGCTTCTGAAAATACGGCCGGGCAACCAGGCAAATTGTTTGAATTGAGCAATGAAATTGAACAGAGGGAGTCTGTTCAGGTGGCTTCTTTTTCCAGTCAAACAGCTGTTTACAAGCTGATGGGAACAGCCAGCCTGTTGCCAAAGTACTTCTATGATTTGACCCATCCGGATTTTAAAACGTTTGCCACAATCGGACATAACCGCTACTCCACCAACACCTTGTCAAACTTTTTCCGCGTTCAGCCATTTTCCATCTTGGGCCATAACGGAGAAATCAATACCGTGCGAAAACTGCAGGATGAAGCAGGAATGATTGGTGTTCCCCTCGCAGAGAATGGCAGCGATTCCCAAGATCTTAACAGGCTGTTGGAAACACTGATACACCGTTACAGCTTCACTTTGTTTGAAGCCATTGAGCTTGTCTTTCCTCCCATTTTGAACGAAATGAAACATCTGCCTGTCGAATTGCAAAATTTATACACCTATTTTCGCCAGGTATGGGGCCCCTTTGCACAAGGCCCTGCCGGGATTGTTTCCCGATTTGGCAATGAATGTGCATTTAGCGTCGATGCGCTTGGTTTGAGGCCTTTATGGATGATAGAGAATGAACGTGCTTACTATTTTAGTTCTGAACAAGGGATTATTTCGGCATCTGACATGGTTCGTGACCCCAAACCGCTCGCTCCCGGTGAAACGGTGGGAGTATGTTTGCATCCAAATGTGAAAATTGTTCCCCACCATGAACTGCAACAAACGGTATTGAAACGGGTTCAAAAACGGGGAAGTCTCTCAGGATATCACAAATATTTGTCCATTCCTCCGCAACTTTATAACAAAGCAGGAGTCAATCCAGAAAAAGATTCAACCAGCGATAAAATGTATTCAGCTTTTGGATGGGATCGGGAACAAATCCAAATGGTGGAACAAATGGCGGATACCGGCGCGGATCCAATCCGTTCACTCGGACATGATGCACCACTGGCTGTTTTGTCAAAGGTACGGCAAAATATTTCCGACTTTATCAAAGAAAGTGTAGCTGTTGTTACCAATCCGGCAATTGACCGCGAACGGGAAACAGAACATTTCTCAACCAGGGTTATCATTGGAAGCCGCCCAAATCTAAAAACACCTGAAACAAGTAAATCGCCCAGAATTGAATTGCCATCTCCCATTCTGGCTGAAGGCGTTATGGCCCGGGAAATTTGCAATGAATTCCCGACTCTTTCTTATGAATCTGTGCTGCAAATGTTTGAGAACACTGGCAAATTGGCCAGATTCTCTTTAACGTATGCAAAAGAGAATGGCATTTCAAAAACATTGGAACTATTAGCCGGACAGGTTGTTAAAGCCGTGGAAAACGGTGCTGTCTTGATCTTGCTGGATGATTCGGGATGTCATCAAAACGGCCGGCTTTTTCTTGATCCTCATTTAGCCGTCTCCAAGGTGGACCAGGCACTGAAAAAGAAAGAAATTGCTGACGGAACACAGAACTTGCGTCGCCGATGCAATATTTTAATACGATCCGCCGCCTTGAGAAACTTGCATGATTTGGCTGTTGCGGCAGGTTTGGGCGCTGACCTGTTGTCTCCTTATTTGATGTTTGCCACAATCAGTGAGTTGGAAAATAAATCAGCATATAAACTTTATCAGGTGCTCAACAAAGGGCTTGAAAAGATCTTGTCAACGATTGGCATTCATGAATTACGCGGATATGCCCGTCTTTTCTCAGCGATTGGACTTCACCCGGAAATTGCCGACATTTTGCAAATTACCAATTACTGCGGATCAGACAACGCAGGATATAGCTTGCGCCATCTGGAAGAAGACGCGGAAGCGCGCTACGCTGATTATTCCAATGAAAAAGCCAAAGCGTCCCGCCTTTACCATATCTGGCCAAGGATCTGGAAATCTCTCGGTCAACTGGCCGCCGGTTCGATTAAATATGAGGAGTTTGCGGAAAAAATCGAGAAACTGGAACAGGAGAATCCTGTATCCCTTCGCCATGTCACCGATCTGTTACTGAATAAACAGACAGATATTTTGCCGGAGGATGTTGATTCAAGTGTGGGTACCCACGATTTACCGATCGTGATCAGTTCCATGTCCTTTGGTTCACAAAATGAGGTTGCATTTCGCGCATATGCTGAAGCGGCAGATCGATTAAATATTGTCAGCCTGAACGGAGAAGGTGGAGAAATCAAGGATATGCTTGGGAAATACCCCAAAACACGGGGCCACCAAATCGCTTCCGGACGGTTTGGAGTTAGTGTAGAACTGGCCAACTCAGCAAATATTCTTGAAATCAAGATTGGCCAAGGCGCAAAGCCGGGAGAAGGCGGACATCTCCCCGGCAAAAAGGTTACGGCAAAAGTTGCCGCTGCACGAAATGCATCGCCAGGCAGCGACTTGATTTCACCATCTAACAACCACGATATTTATTCAATCGAAGATCTGGCTCAGACCATTTCAGAATTGAAAACAGCAAACAAAAGAGCGAAAGTAATCGTCAAAGTTCCTATTGTTCCCAACATCGGCACGATTGCTGTAGGAATTGCCAAAGCAGGAGCAGATGTCATTACATTAAGCGGATTTGACGGTGGAACCGGAGCAGCAAGAGTTCACGCTTTGCAACATGTCGGACTGCCTGCTGAAATCGGGGTAAAAACTGCCCACAATGCACTTGTTGAAGCCGGTATTCGCAATCAGGTGGAAATTTGGGCTGATGGTGGACTTAAAAGTGCAGCAGACGTTATCAAAGTGATGCTGCTTGGTGCAAATCGTGTTGGATTCGGAACGCTGGCCATGTTGGCAATTGGTTGTACCACTTGCCGGGGATGCCATCTGGACACTTGCCATGTAGGAATTGCTACCCAGATTGAATCAGTAGAAGAAGCAAACGAACATGGATTGCGCCGCTTTGTTCCCCGCCAATTTGATACGGCTGTAGCCAGCTTGATCAATCTTTTTACAAATTTCGGCAATGAAATCAAGCAGCTGACAGCACAATTGGGGTTTAAACGCACACAAGATTTGGTTGGAAGATCTGACCTCCTTATGCAAACACGTGAACTGGATAAGCTGGATTTGTGTGATTTATTGCAAGTGACACACGACTGGGTCGCCAATCAGGATATGATTACCAAAATGCCTGCTTCTACCTTGGCTGTTACAGGAAAGAAAGCAATCACCTTTTCCCTGGAGCAAGGGGGTTCCTATTCATTTACAGGCGTTGACAGTTCCAACCGGGTATTGCTCAGTGATTGCTCTGGTGCCCGCGTCAGGCAGAGACTTGATGGCAGTTACCGAAAATTGCCACCTGTATCTTTCAGTTTTTCTGACGGTTCTATACCGGGCAACGGGTTTGCAGCGTTCCATGCAGACGGTATCCAGGCAAGAGTCATTGGCGGCGCTCAGGATGGTGTTGGCAAAACGGCATTTGGAGGAAAAGTATCCATTCTGAAAGCAGGCAACCGATTTGGAGTCCGGATCAACGGTTCAGTTGGAAAAGGCTTTTGTTACGGTGCACAGGCAGGATTGTTTATTGTTCAGGGCGATGCCGATTCACGTGCTGGAATTCGTCTTTCCGGAGCTGATCTGATCATCGGAGGCGAAATAAAAGAACCCTTGCAAGATGAAGTTGGTTTTATTGCCAACCGGGCTAATATTAAAGGGTTTGCCTTTGAATACATGACAGATGGCCGCGCCGTGGTATTGGGAGATCCCGGACCGTGGATCTGTTCCGGGATGACAGGAGGAGTTGTTTACCTACGTCTCCAACCTGAGTCAGGCTTGGATGAAGGAGCAATCATGCGCCGAATTGCCAAAGGAGCAAAAGTAAATCTCGAGCCATTAAATGAAAAGGGAATTGCGGACCTCAACGAATTGCTTGGTTTGTATCAGGATGAATTATTGCAATCCCGACAGTTTGCAGAAGCGGAAAAAATTGAAATCCTTCTTGAAAATCCCGATCGGCAATTCATATCAATAATCCCTGCTAAACAGCAGGCTGATCCCCTAATTACTACAGAGTAACTGCTGCACCATTAGCTTGCCCGACGTTAAGATGCCTTGTTTTCCTGAAATTTGTTACAGTTATATTCAAATACCGCAACTGTAATATAATTGTAATATTGTATTTACTCATCTGTTCCCCTTCCTTGCCATAATTCAAACTCTTTGCCATTATTGGGTTTCGGGGCTTTGCCAACGCCCGTTACCTCTTTTTTTCTGTAATACAAATGAAATATCGTATTTTGGTGAAGGAAACTTCAAAAGAATGCAGAATATTTTTTATCCCGATATGATTGAATGATGGAATAAAAAACGAAGGTAGGGAAACGAATGTTTAAGAGTCAAACCCCCACTAAACAATCGGAGAAAGGGACGGCAACGATTGAAACGTTAGAACTTGGCGGTGTCAGACAGACAATCATGATTCGAAGCAGGAACAACCACCATCCCATTCTCTTGTTTCTGCACGGGGGTCCAGGAATTGCCCAAATAGGATTTATGAGACATTATCAGGCTGAACTGGAAAAACATTTTATTGTTGTCCATTGGGATCAACGGGGAGCTGGAAAATCATTCTCTTCAAAGATTGACCCGGATACCATGAATCTTGAGCAACTTGTTTCCGATACCCATGACTTAATTCAGTTTTTGTTGAAACGCTATAAACAGAAAAAAATATATCTGGCAGCCCACTCTTGGGGAAGTATCATTGGGGCTCTTTTTGCAAAGAAATATCCTTCTTTGCTTCATGCATATATTGGTATCGGTCAAATGACTGCCACAGAAAAAAGTGAATTGCTTTCTTACCAGTTTTTATTAATCCATGCCCGAAACAATCGCAAATTTTGGGCTGTCAGATCTTTGAACCGAATTGGATATCCACCATACCAACGTGTTTGCAATATGCTTGTCCAGCGCCGGTGGCTTTCCCGATTCGGCGGAGACATTCGCAATCGGAACCTTTGGTATTATGTGATTAAAGGTTTTACTTCTTCAGAATATACACTTACTGACTGGTTCAAGTGGTTCCGGGGCTATCGATTTTCTTTTTCTTGCCTGATGCCGCAATTGATGAAAGTAAATCTGTTTCAAGAAATAAACGAACTGAAAGTTCCTGTTTACTTCTGTACAGGCAGATATGATTTCATGTCACCATTTGAATTGCAAGAAAGACTTTTGCAGCATATTAAAGCACCCGTAAAGGATATCATCTGGTTTGAAAATTCAGCTCACTATCCCTATCTGGAAGAAACCTCATCTTTTCTGGTTGCCTTGTTGCGGATCAAGGAAGAAAGCCTGCTTTATCAACAAAAGCCCTTACAGATTCAGCAGCAGTTAACAGGTTCATCCGTTACTTGAGAAAGATCCTGAACAGGCTTTCGTCATTCTTCTGTCCACAAAGTGAAAAAATTGAAATCGCCTTCATGATTATTTTTGAGGGAGGCACAAATCATTGTCTCCTTTTTGCTTTAAAGGAGGCGTCTTTTTATTCTTGACCTATTTTTTATTATCTGGCTAAATTTTTGCGATCTCCTGCACAATTTTCTACTATTTTTTGATAATAACCATAAACATCCATTTACCTTCTGAAAAAGGGCTTTTGATCTTGCTAAAGATATGAGAAAATATGGTTAAGAGTAATTGATTGTTTTCTGTTTCAATCAATTTCTCCTTAACGGAAGTGGAGCAAACCACAAAACCGAATAAGGAGAGGATGATCCTATGAATCATAAACATGATTTGCAAGGGGAAGATATTCTGGTTCCTGCTTCCAAAACTGCTCCTTGTTCAATCTGTGGGAAAGAAGCACATTATGTAGAAATCAGTTTCGAATCACCGATTTGTTCCAAGGAATGTGCCAAACAAATGTGGAAAGAGTATGTTGACACCCAGGTGTCCAGGAAATACAAGACATTCAGTGATTATTTATGAGGAAACCCAAACAGCGGAAATCATGAAAACACCGTATAGTCCCAAGCTATCGGTGTTTTTTATGTTCTTTATCTATTTTGTTCCTTGAACATGAAGGGGGCCGATACTCATTTTTTTCAGGGAAAGGGTGTTTTCCATTTCTGATTTCTGGTCAACAAATCGATATTCGGGAATCAGGGTTTTTTTCTTCAAATCTACTGGCATCATTATCATAGCGTCTCCATACACATCAACTACTGCATAAGGCTTTGGCTTTGATTCCAGTGCTACGAGATATTCTTGCTGGTTCAATGCGATTAAATAACCGCAGGCTCGTGAGATAGAGATGACAACAATCATAAAGATCAAGCCAGCAATAAACCACTGTTTACGGGAAACAAACCATATTAAAGAATATGTAAACACCACATACAGCAGAAAGAAAAACAGCATGATTTCCCAGGATTGCCGAAACTCAAAATCAAGACGAATCCCCAACATAAACGCCACAGAACCTGGTAAAAAAACAGGTAAAATCCATTTTCCATATTGGGCAACAAGCGGATACTGTGTATAGGCAAAAAGCACCAACATCACGACAACAAATGAAAAAATGGACAGGATAATGGCATTTAATCCTACGCTCGCGTAAAGAGCAGGCAAGCCAAAATAAGATTTATAACTGATATCCGATAAATAAGCGGCAAAATATCCCAGCCCGGTTACCGCTCCTATTGCCAATCCATCTGATAATTTAATTGACCGAACAGGCTTAAAAAATTCTTTTTTATCAAGAGTCACTAAATCGTCCAACTTGTGCATAATTCCTCCTTTCTCCGCCAAATCTTATACAAACGGAATTTAAATTATATTAAAATCATTCAATAATTCATTATAAGACTTTTTGCAGACTTATACTTTAACAATTCTATAAAAATAAAAACCTCTTGCTTTAAGCAAGAGGTTTTTATTTTCAACATGTTCTTATCGATTTATTACATCAGGACAATTCCCACCGTACAGACAGCAGCGAAGAAAATTCCCGCTACGATAAAAATAGTATAAAAAGCTGTTCCCTTTTGATCCAAGTGCATAAACGTAAACAATTGGAGAAACACTTGAATGGTTGCCAATACAAGAATCAGTGGCAGGATTAGATTTTCTGGTACAGCACCGGTTATTACCAGGTAAAAAGCAGCAGCCGTTAACAAAATCATGAAAATGAATGAAACAATATACTTCGTTTCCCTGCTTGATTTGTCAGACACCGCTTGCCCTCTTGAAGGTTGGTTTTGTTGTTGCACCACCGCTTATCCCACCTTTCCCAAAAGATAGACCAGGGTAAAGATAAAGATCCAGACAACATCAATAAAGTGCCAGTACAAACTGGAAACAAACAGCTTGGGGGCAGTTTCTTCCGTAATGCCCAGCTTTGCTGTTTGAAATATCAGTGTTGTGATCCACACAATCCCAAAAGTAACGTGAGCACCGTGGGTACCAACCAGAGCATAAAACGACGACCCAAACGCACTACTCATAAAAGTATGCCCAAGATGCACATAATGGAAAAACTCATAAATTTCCAGGATCAGGAAAGACAGCCCCAGTAAAACAGTAATCCCAAGCCATGTCAGCGTAGCTTTCAACTTATTCTGGTTCATTTTGGCCATGGCGAGTACGCTGGTCAAACTGCTTGACAATAGGACTGCTGTTGAAACACCAACGAGAGTAAGATCATACAGTTCGCTGCTTTCCGGACCGCCCATGGACTGATGGCGAAGTGCCAGATAGGTACCAAACAGGCAGGCAAACAGGACGGTTTCTGCGGCCAGGAATAGCCAGAAACCAAGTACTTTATTTTTCCCCTCCAAAGTAGCCGTTTCCAGATAGTCAGGCATATCTGGTGTTGGCTTGACTTCTGTGTGTACTGCCATTATGCCTTAGCCCCCTTATTCGCTTGGTCAAAATCTTCAGGTTCAATATGGTAACCGTGGTTCCGGTCAAATGAACGCATGAACATGGCAATAAAGAACATGATCAGTCCGAGAATTGCCGCTGCAAAATTCCCCCGTGCAACAAACCCGAGACCGGCAATAAAGAGTCCGAGCGACATCAAGAATGGAACAAAGGTGGAAGCCGGCATGTGAATCGGGCCAAGCGGTTCTGCCGGTTGCATGCCTTTATTTCCCGCTTGTTTTTCAATCCACCAGGCATCATAACCACGTATCAAAGGAGTTTGAACAAAATTATATGCTGGCGGTGGCGATGCAATTGTCCACTCCAGAGAGCGGCCATTCCATGGATCGTTTGGTGCCTTCTCTTTCCCTACAAAAGACAGGACGATATTTGCGGCAAACGCCAGCACCCCGATCACCATTCCGATTACGCCAATTGTACTGATCATATTAAAACTTTCCAATCCGACACCCGACTGATATGTAAACACCCGGCGAGGCATGCCATACAGCCCCAGGAAATGCTGCGGGAAGAAAGTCAGATGGAACCCGATCAAAAACGACCAAAAATGTATTTTCCCCAAGGTTTCGTTTAATATTTTGCCAAACATCTTTGGCCACCAGTAGTACGTTCCGGCAAACAAGCCCATGACAACACCGCCAACAAGCGTGTAGTGGAAGTGGGCAACGAGAAAATAACTGTCTTGATACTGGAAGTCAGCCGGAGGCAACGCTACCATCACCCCGGTCATTCCCCCCATGACAAAAGTGGGAATAAAACCGACTGCAAACAACATGGCTGTTGTAAAACGAATTTCTCCGCCCCACATGGTAAACAGCCAGTTAAATACCTTGATTCCTGTCGGAACGGCAATCGTTATCGTAGCGATCGCAAAAATGGAGTTGGCCACAGGCCCCAGACCTACAGTAAACATATGGTGAACCCAGACCATAAAGCCGAGGAAAGAAATCAGCACTGAGGCAAACACCATTGATGTATATCCAAACAAACGCTTTTTGGAGAAGGTACTGATTACTTCTGACATGATCCCAAATGCTGGCAGAATGACAATATATACTTCCGGATGGCCAAATATCCAGAACAAGTGCTGCCAGATAATTGAACTGCCGCCCATTGTAAAATCGAAAAAGTTTGCACCAAACAAGCGATCAAACATCAGAAGCAGCAAACCGACAGCCAATGGCGGCATAGCAAAGAGGAGCAATGCCGATGTTGTAAAAGTAGTCCATGTAAAGAGCGGCATTCTTAAAAAACTCATTCCAGGCGCTCTCATATTGATTATTGTTACCAGAAAGTTGATCGCACTGATCATCGTCCCGATCCCGGTGATCTGCAATCCAAGAACGTAATAATCTATCCCTGGTCCCGGACTGTATTCGTTAAGCGCAAGCGAAACATAGGAAGTCCATCCTGCATCGGGAGCATTTCCAAAAAACCACCCGAGGTTTACCAGAATCGCACCAAATGTGAACAGCCAAAAACCCAATGCGTTCAAAAATGGAAAAGCAACATCACGCGCTCCGATCTGCAGAGGCACAATCGCATTCATCAAACCAAAAATAAGCGGCATCGCGGCCAGGAAGATCATCGTGGTGCCGTGCATGGTCAACAATTCATTATAAGCATCCCCCACAATAAAATCATTTTGGGGTACAACTAATTGCATGCGAATCAACAGAGCTTCGATTCCGCCTACGATGAAATAGAAAATCCCGGAAAAGAAATACATTATACCGATCTTCTTATGGTCCACTGTGGTCATCCAATCCCACACTGTGCTCTTCTCCAGCAAACTGTTCAGATTTTTATTATAGCCTCCGGTAAAGATAGCTACCAGGAAAAGAGCAAAGACGATCAGCACTAGCAGTGTCCCCATGGTTTCCCCTCCTTTGTAAACTTCATCATACCCAAATAACCTTTTTCATGAAAATTTCCCTTTGATTTATTTCCGGCTCATCAGGTAGTCAACAAGTGCTTCCATTTCCTGCGGCTGCAAATAATCGATTTTGGGCATTAATGAACCCGGTTTCACGTCTGTCGCATTCATCAGCCACATTTTAAGATTCTTTTCGTTATGATCCAAAATCCCGGCAATAGTTGTACGTGTTCCAAACTTCGTCAGGTCCGGTCCCTGAACATTTTGATTTGTACCGGCATGGCAACCCAGACAGTTTTGTTTGTACAATTCTTCTCCCTGTTTCTGGCTGGCAGTCTCTACAGGGGACGGTTGTTGCATCTTTTCAACCCATTTATTGAAATCTTCCTCTTCCTCCGCAAATACTTTAAAATCCATCAGGGCATGACCGGCGCCACACAATTCTGCGCATTTCCCCTGATATACACCCGGTTTTTCCGCATCCAAAGGCAGTACATTGGTACGCCCTGGAATGATATCCATTTTCCCTCCAAGAGCAGGAATCCAGAAAGAATGAATTACGTCTTCTCCTTCAAGAACAAAGTTCACCTGTTTCCCAACAGGGATATGTAACTCCTGCGAAGTTATAATTCCCAGGTCGGGATATTCAAACTCCCACCAGTATTGATGACCGGTTACCTTAATCGTCATTGATTCTTCTGATGCCTTTGTATCTGCTAAATCAAATGTATATTTTACAGTCGGGATTGCCAAAATGATGAGCAAAATAATCGGGATGGCAGTCCAGATAATTTCCATGATGGTGTTTCCGTGAACCTGCTTTGGCATTACATCTTTGCCTTTTCGTTTCCTGTAGCGAATCAGAACATAAATATAGATGGAAATGACGACAGAAAATACCCCCATCATTACAAATATGCTCCACTTTATCAAATCAAGTGATTTATGTGCCGAGGATCCCGATGGATCGAGAATATTCAAACTCTCATGTGCCGAACATCCGCTGAGGGCAAGAACAGTCAGCACGAATAAGACCATAAAATGACGTAACCCTTTTTGATTCACCACAATTTCAAACCTCACTTTCTGCAGGTGGATTAGACCCTGAAAATAAACGACAGACTTTTTTTTTACATTGCATGATCTGCATTAAACCCGGAAAGTCCTGCTACAATTTTTATATGATGGTGATTATACCCCGAATTAAAACATCGGCAACCATCGCCAACAAAATTGCGGTCAAATAGATCAGGGAATAAAAAAACATCTGGTTAGCCCACTGTCTGTCATCTTTGGCAAAAAAGCCTTTAATTGACAATGTGATATAAATCCCGCCCAAGACCAGTGCGATTGCCAGGTAAAAAAGACCCAAAGCACTGGTATAAAACAGGATCAGAGACGACGGCAATAAAAGAATGGCGAACAATAGCGTTTGCTTCTTGGTTTCACGAAAACCTTTGACAACTGGCAACATTGGAATCCCGGCTGTCCGGTAATCATCGAAGCGGCGCATCGCCAACGCAAAAAAATGGGGAGGTTGCCACATAAACAAAACCAGAAAAAGTGCCCAGGCATTTAAATCGATTGAGGATGTAACAGCGACCCACCCTATCATCGGTGGGACAGCTCCAGAAAATGCTCCCACAACAGTATTCAGGGTACTGCTCCTTTTTAGCCACATGCTGTAAACCACTACATAGACAAACAAACCGGCAAAAGCAATGACAGCAGACAGGTAATTAACACCTGCTACCAGCACCACCAGCCCTGAAAAGGCCAATGCCACGCCATACCAAAGTGCAACAGTCGGCTTAATTCTCCCCTCTGCCACCGGACGGCTTTTTGTACGCTCCATCAGCGGATCAATATCACGATCAACAAAATTGTTTAACGTACAACTGCCTGCAATCGTCAGTGCCGTTCCCAGTAAAGTTAAAAACAGTTTCAGAAAATCCAGTTCCATCATTTCTGCTGCCACAAAATAACCGGCAAAAGTGGCAATCAGATTGCTTTTATTGATTCCTGGCTTCGTAATTTCTATATAATCGCGCCAGCCTGCTCTGGACGTTAATCCGAAAGGTTCTGTGCCAATCATCTGTTCTGCAGCAGCCGCTTGCTCCGACAGCGATCGATTCACCACAAGCCTCCTTTCCAGCCAAAGATGATGATTTAATATTTGAAAATTTCTTTCTTTAACAAAGAAAAATATAGATTTTACGAAAAATGAAGAATAGCCTTTAATTCCCCTTTCCAAATTCCCGTTTTTAAAATTGGGAAATATCAAAACTTATACTCTATTCCATCATCATTTTAGATGATCAAGAGACTTCATGCAAGGGTGACAGGAAAGGATCATTGTATGTATAAACGAAATAACAGCTGTTATTATTACTTTTTTCGATATTTTTTTGCAAGATAACTTTCTTTTACTAACCTATTCAATCTTGTGAACAGAAAAATGACACTCCTGTGTGAAATATTTTTGAACTTTAAAACGATTTTTCCCTCCACTACCATAAAAAGGTGATATCATAATGACAAATATCACCTTTTTATGGTAAAATTATGAAATTATAGGTTTGTTTTTCAACCACTTAATCGCTTCAATACAAGTTCCCGATTCAACCGGAATCTGTTTAAATTCGTCCATAAGCATATATACATGCTGCAATCCTGATGTTTCCCCAACCTGCCCGGTTTTTCCCCTGGCTACTTCCTCCAGATTAATCAGGCCAGGCCCATTATCCCGAACCAGAATTTTTAATCCCTTGCGGCCATGTTCATCAACAGAAGTGATGGTGATTACCCCTTTTTCCGCATGCTGCACAACATTTCGTGCCAATTCAGATATGGATTGGACAATGCGTGATTGATCCAGCTCATCAAAACCCAGTTCTTTTGCAATTTCTCTGACTTCACTGCGGATATTAACAATATCCCATTCATAATTTATCGGAAATGTTTTATGCATTTTTCCCCTCCGCTTGTCTGGTAGGCATCTAAAGAGCTGCTTTATCTTTATCAAGATTTTGCACACGAAACAGTTCTGCATACAGACCATTTAATCGCATCAACTCATCGTGCGTTCCATGTTCCTCCAAACGCCCGTGATCAATTACAAAAATCTGATCTGCATGGGTAATCGTTGATAACCGATGAGCCACAATCAGCGTGGTCCGGCTTTTTGCCAAACGCTCCAAAGATTCCTGTACCAAATATTCTGTTTGCAGATCAAGCGCCGAAGTTGCCTCGTCAAGGATCAAAATCTCCGGATCTTTCAAGAAGACACGGGCCAGCGCAAGACGCTGCTTTTGACCTCCTGACAGTTTAATGCCCCGTTCTCCGATTTCTGTATCATATCCTTTAGGTAGTTCCTGTATAAAATCATGTGCGTTGGCTGCTTTAGCAGCTTCCTGAATTTCTTCAAATGTGGCATCTATTTTCCCCATACGAATATTATCTTTCACATTCCCACTAAATAAAATATCCTCTTGCAAAACCATGCCAATGTGTTTTCTCAAGCTTTCCAACGTAAAATCCCGAATATCCACCCCATCGATTCGAATCTCACCTTCATTGATATCATAAAACCGGGGGATAAGTGAAATTAGAGAAGATTTCCCCCCGCCGCTGGAACCAACAAACGCAACAGTTTGTCCCGGGGCGATTTCCAAACTGATCCCATCCAGGATATAGGGCTGTTGTTCATGATAACGAAAAAACACTTGATCAAATTGGATCTGGCCGTTGACATAATTGATATCTTTCGCAGTCGGCCGATTTTCAATATCATATGGTTCATCCACTAATTCAAAGACGCGATCCATTGATGCAAAAGCCTGGGTCAGAGTGGTAGAAGAATTTACCAGCCTCCGAATCGGACTGTAAATCAACCCCATGTATCCGTAAAAAGCGGTCATTTCACCAATGGTAAGCTGTCCCTTAATCACCAGAAATGCTGAAACGCCGATAACAATAATCGGAGCCAAATCAGTAATCGTATTTATCGCAGAAAAAGTTTTGGCTACCCAACGGGTGTGAGTTAAAGCTTTGTCCAAAAAATGGCCATTGCGCTTCTCAAATTGATCCTGTTCATACTTTTCCAGCTGAAAAGCGCGAATCACGGAAATCCCCTGAACCCGTTCATGCAAATGACCCTGTAATTCCGCCAAGGCCTGGGATCGTTCTTTAGTCGTTCGGCGCATATTTTGAAAAAAATATTTTACGGAGACGGCATATAACGGAAATATGGAAAGGGAAATCAATGTCATCCAAGGATCCAGCCAAAACATAAACCCTACTGCAATAATCAATGTGATTAAATCCAGCCAGATATTCATCATCCCGGTAATGACAAATTCTTTGGTCTGTTCCACGTCATGAATTACACGAGAAATGATTTGTCCAACTTTTTGATTTTGATAGAATCGCAGAGATAATTTTTTAATGTGATCAAACAACTGGTTGCGAATATCAAAAAGTACTTTGCTTGCTGTCCACTGGGCAAAATATTGCCGGAAATATTCAACTGGAATCCTTACTACCGTAAACAGGAAAAGGGTCCCCAGTAATATCCATATTAATTTCTCCACTTTTTCCTGAGAAGACATGGAAGACAACAGCAAATCATCAACCACATATTTCAGGAGCAAAGGGAGAAGCAACGGGATTCCAAACTTTATTATTCCTACCACCATTGTGATCGTGATCTGTTTCCAGTATGGCTTTACAAACTGGAGGTAACGCCTCATGCTCTCCATGTTATTCAACCCCTGATTTAAAGAACTGATACTTATTATATCAAGGATATTGAACAACGTGCCCTTTAATGTAAAAACCTCCTACTCACAATAACGAAAAACCGAAGCAAAAAGATTCAGGCAGGAACATAATACTGCCCTGCATACCAAGGCTTGCCATTCTGCAAAAAGACCTGTCGCAGCCACTTTGGGTGATTTGATTTCCAATATTGACCATATACGGAAAAATAAGCTATCAATCAATTTTTCCGTTCGCTTCCAGGCCCTCTTTATTTTAACAATTGCATATGAAAATGTTGTTCGTAAAACAAGTTTTTTTGAATCACCCTGTATGACCCCGGCAGAAACGTGATCTATAAGTTTTATGAAGTATTCACATTATACCATAGCATTTTAAAAGTTCGCATAAAAAAGCACCAATCACCCGGACAGGGAATCGGTGCAAAGAGAAATAATTCTTTTGCCAAACTCAATGACGTGCTTTTTCTAAAGCCGGCAGCAGTTTTGGATTCAAAATTTTGATATAGGTTCCTTTCATTCCCAGGGAACGGGATTCAACAACTCCGGCACTTTCCAGTTTTCTAAGTGCGTTAACAATGACGGAGCGGGTAATACCAACACGGTCTGCGATTTTGCTAGCAACCAGCAATCCTTCCAAGCCATCAAGTTCATTAAAAATATGCTCTGCTGCTTCCAATTCACTGAAAGACAGGGAATTGATCGCCAATTGAACAACTGCACGGCTCCGTGCTTCTTCTTCAACTTGTCCAGCCCGTTCGCGCAAAATTTCCATCCCGACGACAGTTGCGCCATATTCTGCCAAAATCAGGTCTTCTTCTCCAAACCGGTTGTTCAAACGTGACAGCACCAGTGTTCCCAAGTGATCCCCGCCACCAATGATTGGAATCACTGTTGTATACCCTTCTCTGAAGATCTCCTTCATTTCGGTCGGATATGCCGTATAAGGGCTATCGATATCCAAATTTTGCATCGGTTTGTCAACTTCCATCAGCAATTTGGCATAATCTGTTGGAAATTCACGGTTTTTCATGTATTGTTGCATCCGTTCACTTTCTACATCATGATTGATCGCCATCCCCAACAGCTTTCCTTCCGGCCCGACAACATAGATGTTAGCACTGATGATGTCACAAAGCGCTTCTGACACTTCGTCAAAGTCTACCAAGTGATGACCTACATTTCTCTGTAGAATTTTTGAAATGCGTCGTGTTTTTGTTAATAGATCCATTTTTACATTACCTCCTAAATTTTTTCCTTTTGACTTTTATGTTTATGGGCGTCTATAGATTGTCCAAAAGGACGGTATTTTTTACGGGATTGAATTTTGGGGAAAGCAGATAAACACTTACCTATTATGCATCATTTAAGCGATTACACCAATTTGCTTCTGTGAACAATTTTTGACTTTTATACCTATTTAAAATTGTTTTCTTTTGCTGACAAGAGATCAGATTTTTGTGAAGAGGACCACAAGATCCATTCCACTTTGCCGTCTACCAACGTAAAGGGAACGAGCCCCACATTTTCGTAACGGCTGTCTCTGCTGGCAAATCGATGTCGGTTATCCCCCATAACAAATAGAGTACCAGGCTTCACATGGACAGGTCCATAATTCCCGTCTTCGATTTTGCTGTCGGTATAATCTTCATTTACTTTCTCACCATTTCGATACAACCACCCATTTTTTATTTGTATTGTGTCGCCTGTAACACCCATGACCCGCTTTACAAGATAACGGTTTGTATCCGACGGGTCCCGGAATGTAATAACATCTCCCCTTTCAGGCTGATCCCACAAAAATACAAATTTGTTTACAAGGAGATAATCTCCGTCTCTGAGTGTTGGTTGCATCGAGGTACCATTTACTACAGATAATGCAATCCCGTACTGATTGACTGCCCAGGAAAATAGGATTGCATATATGAGCAAAAAAACCCATTTATACAATCGTTTTACCTGAAACATGCTCATTCACTCCATCATCTACCCTCGTCTTCATGTAAGGAATGGATGATACCAACAGGTAGCGAACTTTGGAGCAAATGGATCTTCAAACAATATTGTACTTTTTGTGAAGAGCGCAAGAATGTGCAAAAATACACAAAGACATAGAATTAAGCTTTTTTAGAAAAAAGATAAATAGACAAATCAGAGAATTGTCATTTGCCATCATCTTTTTCTACCACTTTTCCCCTAATGTTTGCAAGTGTAAAATACCCAACTGTTAACAAAATGACGGATTTTTACCAGATATTGTAATGCACGCCGACTTAAGCTCGCTTCTTCATGGTATCACCAACTTGAATATTTATTTGTTTTTTAACAAATTAGAAGATCCTAATTTCTTTATTTCCAAAAATAACATAAAATAAAACATCTAAAACTCAGAATTTATTTTTTTCCCCAAAACGTAACAAAAGCATGGAGAAATTTTTTATCCATGCTTCAACAATACAAAGCCATATACCACGGATTTTCAGATCTGTATCTGACACTTGTTAAAGGGATGCCAGTTGTTTGCCCAATTGGCCGGCGCGTTCCCTGGCTTTAAATACAGCCACTTTCATCGCCTCATCTACTTGATATTCTTTCAGCGCCTTTAATCCGGCCATCGTTGTTCCTCCCGGAGAGGTAACTTCCTTCCGCAACTCACTTGCATCTTTTCCTGATTTTAATAACATTTGCGCTGCTCCCAACAGAGTCTGTACGGTTAGCATCTTTGCTGTTTGCGGATGCAAACCGGCAGAAACGCCAGCTGATTCCAAAGCTTCAACCAGGTAATAAATGTATGCCGGTCCACTTCCGGAAAGACCTGTGACAGTATCCATCATTGATTCACTCACCAGAACAACGGAACCAATACTGGAAAAAATTGTACGCGCCACTTCTATTGCTTTGTCTGTTGCGCGTTTGCCAGCACTGATTGCTGTGGCTGACAGACCAACAGCACACGATGTATTTGGCATTACCCGCACAACGGACACCTCGGTTTGTATATAATTTTCGATTAATTCAGTCGATATTCCCGCCACAACAGATATTAATATTTGTCCATTTTGCAAACGTTCTCTCCAGTCTTGAAGTACTTCAGTTACGTCTTTTGGTTTCACTGCCAGGATTATAATATCTGCCTGCGCAACATTTTTATCTTTCTGCTTGTCCAGGTTCAATCCATATCTTTGGCTGATTTCGTTCAAACGGATTTGATCTTTTCGATTAACCAGAAATACCTTTTCCCGGTTTACCATTTCCTCTGACAAAAGCCCTTTTAAAATCGCTTCTGCCATCGAGCCCGCACCAATAAAACCAATTGATTTGTTTTTCAGCAATGATGATCCTCCTTGTTTTTAAAAATATAAAACCCCTTTCGCCGTAAAGGACGAAAGAGGTTACTTCCGCGGTACCACCTTTGTTGGCACAATCATTGCGCCCAACTTGTTATTAATAACGGGAATATCCCGGCGTGATTCATCATCAGCCGCTCATAAGGGCGGGTTCAAACATTCGAACTGGCAAAACCTCTCAACCATTGGGTTTTACTCTCTGTACAGCCTGCAATGTTTTACTGCTCCCTTGTCATTGCGTTTTCAGATATATAAGAGCTCAATACAGCAAATTAATGCCATTGCAGAAATTGGGGGCCTTTCGTTTATCCCAAAATTCTTTTTATATATTATGAATAAAAACCAAAATATTGTCAACAGATATTTAAAATTATTAGAGGATTTAATTTTAAAGGGCATTTTATAGAATTAATTTATCTTTTAAAAAGTGTACAGCAAAATATTAAAACAACGCTTTGCTGAATTTTCAAATATAAACGGTCGAAAAAATATAGTGTCAAGATATTTTTTATTTGAAAGCGCATACAAAATGTAGTAATCTTATTTTAAACAGATACCTCATTAAATATTTCGGGATCATCCGAACATCACGGGATTTGGACACAAAAAAATATCTGCCTTGCGGCAGAAAGATATTAAAGAGAAAGTTGATAAAAACCAATAACTTAACAACCAATTTGATACTGTGAAGCAGACAACAAATCTTTTTCCAGACGAGTGGAGCAACAATTGCTATAACCGAGATGTTGGTAAAAGGGGAGCAGTTTAACTGTTCCCTCATCCACTGTGATCCAAATCCTCTTTACTCCTTTTTTCCAGAAACGATGTTCCAGTTCATTAACCAACATGGTACCCACTTTCTTTTGTTGGTAATCTGGATGGACAGCCAAGCAATAGAAAAAACCTGTCTGCCGGTCAATTGTCCCGACAATTGCACCGATTACCCGGTCATTATACTCAGCTACAATTACCAAATCACGATCATAACCCAATTGTTCCGAGAGAACTTGCAACGTTTCTTTTTCCGACTCATGTGAAGCAGTCATCTGCCAAATCATCGATACCTCATGCACATCTGATAATCGAAAAGAACGTAGGCGCATTATATTTTCTCCTCCGCTTTGGATCCCTAAATCTCGGCTTATTTATTTTACATCAAGAACTAATTTCTTTTCAATGTTCTTTTATGCTATTGCCATTTTTGAAATGAGGTTTCAGATCCTCAGCTACAAACCAAACCCAGGGAATAAAAAGCAAAATGGCAGCTCCTTGCCAAAATGTGGCAACTGCCCCTATCCATCGGAAAATAATTGCCCCCGTCAACACCATCCCCCAAACCGCCAGTGACCACCAATTGAAGTGGTGAGAAAAATTGCGGGTACGAAACATAACAGCTGTATAAATCAATCCGCTGATAGCCCAGCAAGAAGGAACAAACACGCTTGCAATCGGGATGAGAAGCTTTTCCCAATTGTCCAGATAGAGAAAAACGGAAGGATTGGTTGTCTCCCATGCAACTTCCAACAACGGCGGATAAACAAGCATTTGAATCAATACCTGGATCAGGAGGGCAACACTGCCGATCAGCTGGATAAACCAGGCCCATTGCAAAATTACCCGGAAATGGCTGTCAAGAGCGAACAGCAAAATCGTAAAAACAGCTGCAACAGACAGAATGGCAAATAAAATAAACAGCCACGAAATCATGACCAATAATTCATTTGCCTGCAAGAATTCAAATCGCACCAGCCATGAACCATTAGCCAATTGAAAAAGAACAAACAACAGGAAAATCACGGTCGTAAAATAAAGACAGGCAGATCCACGAAACACCCATAAAAACCATTGTTTACGGATTCCCGCAGACAAATTTTCCATGCACTCATCCCCCATTGGCCATCAACCGAATTTTCCCTTTATTTTTATTCTATCCCAATTCCTTTGCAATCAATCATTTCTTTTTCAAATGTGATTTATATGTATATTCATTGGTGAATTTTGTATATTTGGTATTATATAGTAATTTATCCGCAAGAATTAAAGGTTGAACATGTGGAAAGTTTCATTATTTAACACTTGCACAGGATTCGTTTAATTTGTTTTTTTAAAATGGTTAATTATTAAATGGACTCATTCTTTCATAAAAATAACCTTAGACCGGATTTTGTTTAATCTAAGGTTATTTTTTCATTTTCTACGGTTGTGGCTGTTCTGAAGACAATTCGCTTTTTCCTTCCTCATCAACAGGTATTTCTGTGAATGATTCAGGAGCCGGTGCCACATCCCGGTTTTTCACCTTGGCACCAGGTACTGTATAAACATTTACCGTAAGCTTTCCATTATTGATAAACACCCGCAGCAGAATCGGTGCATCCAAATTGTTCTGGAAACGAAAATCGGGTCCACCCCATGATACAGTAGCGTCTCTTCCTTTTGGAACATAATCAACATTGGCACTGTGGTGAACGACACGCAACATTTTCAGGCCGGCACGGTCTGTACTGTTATACAAAGTAGAAGATAATTGGCAAATTCCGCCGCCAATTCCCTCTGTATACTCCCCTTTGACAATCACGTGCGCAGCTTTGTAACCCCTCTGTGCTGTCCGCTCTCCAACCACTTTGTTAAAAGAAAATTTATCACCCGGCAGCATGACAAGATTGTGGATTTCATCAGCAGCCAGGCGGATATTGGTTGTCCGGTTTACATTTCCGGGATTAAACAACGTAGTATAACTGCCGATTAATTTCAGATGCACATTTCGCAAATCATCGCTTGTTACTTCCGGCTCAACCGATACCATGGGAATGTTATACGGCTTATTAATGTATGCATGCCAGTTTTTTAACCATTTTTTCATCTCTTCGACATTCATGTCCTGTCCATACTCGCCCCGGATAATCGTGTTTCTCCAATAATCATTTTTAAAATGGGCATTTTTGGGTTTTACCCTTACTTCATCCCGCACTTTGTCCAACCAGGCGGTTAACTGCTTCACATCCGTGCTATCAGGGTCTTTACCATCGTACCCCAGTTTCAACAAGTCAAGTTCATACTTCTTTTCTTCCAGGACAAGTATCAGCTTGGCTGGCTTCACCTCCGCTTTCTCTTTGATCGGAATTGCCGAAACTTCTTTACCATTCCCGTCGGTTCCATAAACGGTAAATCCCAAGACACTCACAATAGCCATGGTTACCATGATGATGCTAACCAAAATCTTTTTTGGGCGGGGTGTATTTTTTATTTCATTTCTAATCGAATCCAGAATTCCTGTTTCCTTTTTATGATCCCGTCCTTCAGATTCAGCCAACTTATCCTTTTTTGAATCCTGCACTTTTTTCGATTGTTGGGCTTCTTCTGTTTCTATAGAAAGCTTGGCTTCCTGACCCGGTTCCTGCTTTTCTGCGATTTTTTCCGCTTGAGATTCCTTTTGTGCGGTTTCCTCTTCGCAGGTTGTTTCTCTTTCCTGATCGTCATGTACTTCCGGTTCTGTTTCCTTTTCTGGATCTATCTGATCCTTTGATTCTGTATCTTTATCTTGCTCATCCTGAACTTCTTCTTTTTCCGGTTCAGAATCTGCTTTGGATGTTTCCGGCGTTAACCGTTCCTGTTTTTTTTTGTTTTCCTCCACTGGCAAACTCTCCCCCCTTGCATAGCAGTCAACAAATCTCCCAAATCATTCCAATTTAAATACTTTTTGATAAACATTGGCCCACGTTTTTTCTTCTTTTTGACCAATGTCCAACCATTCCCAAGATGGTGGCAGTGGAAATGAATGTTTTATATCTACCTGTACCACAGTCACCTTCCAGTGACGATGGCTGAATACATGTTTAAACCTTCCTTTTATTATATAGTTCGAACCAGGTATTTGTTTTTGATTACATAAATTTTTTATCGTTTGTAATACATCATCTTCCGGAGATAATTCAAAAGTGGGAAATCCCCATAACCCTGCCAAAAGACCATGGTCAGGCCTTTTCTCACCAATAAACCGCTTTCCGGCACGAAAAATGCCCATTACCACATCCTGGTGAATCGGTGGCTTTGCCTTTTTTTTCCGAGGCAACTGCTCCTCAATTCCTTGTTCGTATGCATTACACACCAAACGAACTGGACAAAATAAGCATGTTGGTGAAGAAGGAAAACAAACAAGTGCACCCAATTCCATTATTGCCTGGTTAAAATCACCAGGATTCTCATCCGGGATCAGTTGTTCAGCCAGCGATTCTATTTTTTTACGCGTTGAACTTGCCTGAATATCGTCCGACAGAGCGAACAGACGCGAAAAAACACGCATGACGTTACCATCAACGGCGGGTACTTTTTTGTCATAAGCAATGCTTAAAATTGCTCCAGCAGTATATGATCCGATCCCTTTCAACTTTAAAATCGCATTCCGGTCAGAAGGGATTTTTCCATCACCATAAAAAACTATCTCTTTTGCTGCAGCATACAAATTTTTAACCCTTGAATAATATCCTAATCCTTCCCAAGCTTTTATGACCTGTTCTTCAGAAGCGTTCGCCAATGCCTCAATGTTTGGAAACAGGCCAATAAAGCGCTGAAAATAGGGAATAACTGAATCTACACGAGTTTGTTGCAACATGATTTCAGAAACCCAGATTCTATAAGGATCCTTATTTTGGCGCCATGGTAAATCTCTTTTATTTTTCCAGTACCATGCCAACAGTTCGCTTTGAATTGTTTGTTTTTTATTTTGATCCACAAGCGTTAGCAATTCATTTGTATGGCTTTTTGACAACCAGCGTCCTCCTTTATAAATAAAATCAATCCATTAATCCATTATTTAAAATGAAATTATTTCAATAAAGAAAGCCTACTATTATCATCATACACGAGCCTGCCATAAATGGTGTAATATTTTTTTAACATTACCTTAAATTAATTATTGACAAAGCCTTTGAGTTATAGGAATGTATATCTCAAATACATTAATATATAAAAAAAGAATGCATCTAATTCATGTTAATATTAATTCCATACAAATTTGTTAAAATATATCTGAAACATCTCCTGGGAGGGAGCCTATCTATGGATTCAGGAACCCATTTTGTGATGGGCATTGGTCTTTTTGGCTTGTCACAATTAGACCCGGTAGTTACAGCCCATCCTGAAACAATGCAAGCAGTATTGCTGGCTACCGTGATTGGTTCGCAAATTCCTGATACCGATACACTTTTCCGTTTAAAAGGAAATTCCAAGTATATTCGGCATCACCGTGGATTCAGTCACTCATTGCCCATGCTATTAATCTGGCCCACTCTAATCACCTTGCTGCTTTCCCTTGTTTTACCGCGGGCCGATTTGAGTCATACATGGCTATGGACCCTTTTGGCCGTCTGTACCCATATTTTTATCGATCTGTTTAACGTCTATGGCACTCAAGCCCTGCGTCCGTTTTCCAGACGCTGGATTGCATTTAATATCCTCAGTATATTTGATCCATTTATATTCCTGATTCACCTCGTCGGTTTTTTTTACTGGTGGATTTGGTCGGATCATGCAGGAAGAATTTTCCTCATTATCTATATTATGATTGTGGCCTATATCGTACTTCGCACTTGGCAGAGAAACAGATTACTGAAAATAGCGAAGGAAAATTTTGGCCTTACTGGCAGGTATACTGTGACACCGACGGTTCATTGGAATGTGTGGAACTTGATTATTGAAACTCCGGAAAAGGTAAAAATTGGTGAATTTCGTCAGCAACAGATTTATTGGACAGGGAGCATCTCAACCAGGGATTGGCTCCATCCAGCTGTAAAACAATCAAAAAAGGCAGACGCTATCCGTTCATTCCTGGCACTTACCTCATATGGCTACCCCAAAGTACATTATCGTCCTTATGGCTATGAAGTACGGTGGTTAGACGTACGTTATCATTATAAAAAACATTTTCCATTTGTAGCGATCGTGTTACTTGACCATGAATATAACATCTTTTACTCTTATGTAGGATGGATAAGCAGGGAACAATTGGAGAAAAAAGTGGAGCAATTACTTTCATGATTTTGCTGGCTATAAGGAGAGATTTTTCGGATGAATGAAACTGCACAATTATTTGACACAAAAGTTGCAGAAGCAGGAGTAGCTGCCGTCGAGATGAAATCATTACTGGCCAGGTTTATTGATGACCCCATCAACTATATCGTTTTGCCAGTTGCCCAAATTGCACTGATTGTGGCACTGACCATTATCGTTTTAAGATTTATAGATCGCATTGTAGATAAAATTTTCGATATCAGCCGGATCGATTCCAAAAAAGCCCAAACCCTTCGCAAACTGATCAAATCCATTTCCCGTTACACAATCTATTTCATTTCCATTCTTACAATTTTGATCAATCTCGGTTTTGATCCTCTTCCGGTTTTAGCAGGAGCAGGGATTTTGGGACTGGCAATCGGGTTTGGTGCCCAAAACCTGGTACGTGACATTATCAGTGGCTTTTTTATCATATTTGAAGGACAGCTTGAAGTTGGCGACTATGTGCAAATCAACAACCAGATCCAGGGTACGGTTGAAGAAGTCGGCTTGCGTATCACGAAGATTCGGGAATTTAACCAGCGTCTGCATTATATTGCAAATGGGAATATCTCTCAGGTTACAAACTACAACCGGGATCAAATGCGTGCAATTATTGATGTTACTGTCCCCTATGAATCGGACTTATCCATTGTGAATTCGGCATTGGAAGATGTGTGTTCTGAAGTTGGCAAAAAATATGCACCCTATCTGATTCAACAGCCAGAGGTTATGGGAATCACCATGATTGACAACAACGGAGTCAAATTTACACTTACAGCACTGAGTGTACCCGAACAATTTTGGGCCGTGGAAAGAGCAATGCGGAAAGAAGCTGTATTGGCCCTTCACAAATACGATATTGACATTGCTTATCCACGCAGTATCGTTTATCGAGCTGAAGAAGGCCAGGAAACCAGATCTGAAAAAGAGGCAACAGAAATACAAAGCCGGGAATAGCAAATCTCCCGGCTTCTTTTTATATAAGCATGCGTTCAATAATTACAAGCAGGATAATAGCAAACAATCCTACTCCTATCCACAACGCTGTTGCTTTAAGATCCCGAACCAAAACTCCATGTGGCCCCACTTCGGCCACACGCTTCTGTTTCTGACGAGCCCTTTTTTTCGCTTTTTTCGCCAATGGTACCTTCTCCCTTTCTTAAAAAAACTATTCGTTTTTATTCTTATTGCCAAGAATATCCCATAAATAAAAAGTAACATAACTGGCATAGGGTGACCAATCCCGTCCAAGCTTTCGCACAGTTTTTTCGTCGGGCCGTACTTCAAGGGAATAAACCTGTTTTACCGCATTTCGCAATCCGATATCCTGAGCCGGAAGCAAATTCGGACGCCCCAATCCGAATAACATGACACATTCTACCGTCCAACGGCCAATTCCCCGAATCGGCAACAGAAGTTCCATCACTTCCTCATCCGTGCAATGGTAAAGTTCCTCCAGAACCAATTCTCCACTTACGATCATCCGGGCAATATCAATGATATATTCCGCCTTGCGCCTGTTAAACTGCAGAGCTTGCAACTGTTCATATTTGAGCCGGGCAATCTGCTCCGGTTCCGGAAAAACAGTCCATTGTTCTCCGTCAAACTCCACCACGTCTCCGGCAAGTTCAATTAATCGATCTGTCAAAGTCGCCGCAAAGGAAACATTGAGTTGCTGTCCGATAATCGTCTTCAGCAAACATTCATGCAAATCGGCATCCAAAACAAAATGCATCCCTTTTCGTTCTTCAATAATCGGAAATAACACCGGATCTTGTTCCATCTGCTGATAAAAAGGACGCAAATCCACTTCTGTGGAGAACATGCGGGCAACTTGCTGATAAAATTCTTCCTTTTTCTCATCACCGCCGGCCCCTTTTATTTTCACCTGCAACGCAGTATCTTTTTCATTATTGCTGATCTCTAACAGTAATGGCCCGTTTTGCCCACGAACAGTGCGCCGGAAAATTCCATTTTCATAACGATAACAGCTTTTTTCAAAAGTGCGGAGACGTTTGGTTGTATGAAAAAACGAATACGGATAGCATAGCGGAAGTGAAAACTGCATCTGTTTTTCTCCTTTCCCTTCCATTTTACCCGATCTGTTTATGAATAAAAGCCCCGTCAAATACCGAAAAAATCCTATTCCTTATACGGCAGAAAAAACTGAAGGCAATTTATCAAGTACTTCCTTTTTCAGAGAGTCAGTATACTATAATTGTTTTTATACAAGTATCAAATTAAAATCACACGAAAGAAGGTTGTTGAATTGGTTCAACTTTTGCCATTTACTGAACAGGATATCGAAAGGTTAATCAACTGGATTGATTCTCCTGAATTGCTGTTGCAATGGGCGGGGCACACCTTTACTTATCCTTTGGAGAGGAAACAAATACTGAAACATTTGCAATCGGCAAATGGCAACTTTCCCGAAATGCTCATTTTTAAAGCAGCAGACAAAAACAAAAATATTGTTGGCCATATTGAACTGGTCCGCATTGACTATACTAACCAAAGTGCCTCACTGGCACGTGTATTTGTTTCTCCTGTATGCCGCGCAAATGGATACGGGCAGGAAATTGTAAAAAGAGCTTTGGAAATAGGATTTGACAAGCTTCGGTTACATCGAATCGATCTTCGTGTATTTGATTTTAACAAACACGCGATCAAATGCTACGAAAAATGTGGATTTAAAAAGGAAGGATTGCTGAGAGACGCACGGAAATCAGGCGACGGATATTGGTCTCTTTATCAGATGAGTATTTTGAAACAGGAATGGTCCCGTTAATTATCATCATTTTTTGGCAAATGATGGTGACGAAGGATGAAAAACGTGGAAAAGTGTGGAGTTCCAAAGAGGAGTGTAACGAACATCATGATCAGAATATCAACGCAACCGGGAATATTTTTAATTGCAAGAGACTATCCAGGCATAAAGGCAGTCTATTGCAGGAAAACCCCTGCCTTTTGGCAGGGGAACAGTCAAGTCAAAAAGGTATGAATCAGATCCAAACAGTCCGCAACGATTTCATCAGGAGCCTGACCCTTGATGTCAAATTGGCGAGCCTGCCAATCCAGACTTTTAACCTGATCTGTTAAAATAACCCCCTTGATCGGCAAGCCATCAGGCAATTTCACTTCAAAAGGATACCCTTTTTCTTTACTTGTAACAGGACATACAACTGAAAATTTTGTAACCTGGTTAAACGATTTTGGCGATAGAACAATGGCAGGCCGTCTTCCTGCCTGCTCATGCCCCGCTTGTGGATCAAAGCTGACATAAACAAGATCGCCGCGATCCGGTACTTGCATTAAATTCGTTCATTCCCTTCCACTCCAAAATCAATTTCTTCATGGCGATTTTCTGGCGTGACTTTGGCCAGGAGCTCCTCAAGTGTTGGTTTCTTTTTCATCGGAACCAGCCTGATTTCCTGTTCCTCAATTCGCATTTCAATCTCAGAGCCTTGTTTAATGGAAAGCTGCTCTGCAATATGACTGGGAATCCGAATGGCAAGGCTGTTTCCCCATTTGCGAACCTGCGCAGTCATATGTGCCCCCCTCACTCTCTCCGTCTTCTTTGATTCCATTATATCACCTCTGCAATGTCTTGTATATCCATTGTATCTACATAAATAAAATTTATACCAGTTTTACAAAATAAATTCCCGTAAAACAAAAAAATTTAATAAAAAAAGCTTTCCAATCGTCTCATCAACGAATGAAAAAGCCAATTTGTATTATTATCAAATTGATTATTTTTGTTATTGTGGTATAGCCATAATCCCCGATGCAACTAAAATATTTGCAATAATACCAACCGCAATAGCTCCCAATGGACCTATAGCCATACGAACAATCGGGCGTCCGGCCACCTCATTTAACAAGTAGAAACCGGCAATGAAGAAGAAACCAAATCCGGGAGCGATCATATTTGAAGCATTTGCTCCGCCAATTAGTAAAGCAACTTCAAGAAGTTTCGTCATGGCATTACGAATATTTTCTCCGGAATTTCTGACCCCGGGATATTTATCCAGGAACCTCGCAATAAAGCTTAGTAACATTATTTCTCCAAAAATAACAACAGCTCCAACGATTACTGCCAGCCATATATTTGGTGAGAATAAACCCACAACAAATATGAGAGTAAAACCAACCGGGCTATAAACACCTGTTGCAATAGCGGTACTTGCAACCAGCGGAATAAAGCCGACTGCTCTGGCTGCAGCAGCTATCCCTGCATCGGTTGGTTTGCCATCTGCAAGAAGATTTAATGAAATGGGGTCTCCCGCCATTAATAACAGGTTTGTTGCCCCAGCAATCAGACCGCCAATAATCATGAAAAATACTACATTTTTTTTAATTAATTTAACCTTGTCACTGAAGACAGACGCCAGGTCAATCGAAGACCCTTCCTCAGCTTTTTCTTTCATGGCATATGCGAACAAGAAAATCATACCAACAATTAAAGCCATACCTTCCTGATTCAAAGTTACTACATTCTCACTAATTTTAAAAAATGCGTTTGTATTAACCCATACTACCAACTGTCGAGCTAAAGCAGAAACAGCAAAAGTCAAAATACCTTTCCTGATTCCGAATTGCATTGCAACGGCCAAAGCCGGAAAAGCCATAAATGTAACAACTACAGGAGTACCCACTTCGCCAAGCGGTGTCAGGAAATTAACTGGCAAATAATCAAATAATTTTACAAAACCTTCCAAACCTGCAATAAGTCCCCAACCATACAAACCTCCAATTGCTGCAGCAACAGGTGTACCCCAGTTATTTTTGGGTGTAACTAATCCGATAATATCAGTTCCCAATAAAATACTGTGAATTAAAATAATACTGGCTGATAATGTAAAAGGAATCCCAAAGCCGATGACAAGTCCGAAACTCATGGCAAATGCGGTTAACCCCAGTTCTCGGCGTTTTAATCTGCCTTCAATATGTTCTGACACAATTGGTCGCAATCCATCGTTAAATACAGCAATATTCCTATTTGATAAAACAGCGGCCACTGCACCAGTCAAAATAACAAATATTGTTTCCATAGATTGTTTCCCCCGCTATCAGGAGTTAGATTTTATTGCTTTAATAATCATTGGTACTGCTGATTCAATATGGTCCCCGGTAAAACCGAATGCCTTTTTTCCGCTTTTTACTGCTTCTGTAACCTTGTCTTCATTCGGTTTTTTGCCTGGCATTGAAACTGTTTCACACTTGCCTTTACCAATTAGCGCGATCGCCATTGCCAAAGCACCACCTCCCCCAGTATGGCATGCTCCAAAATAGTAATCGGCTTGACCGGTTTTCATTGCCATAGCCGCCTCCAGATCAGATTTCACTACTGTTTCAATGGAAGGATCAATTTCCCTGATCAAATTTTCAATTTGCTTTTTTTCTACTTGTCCCCCAATAACAATCTTCATTTACTCTCCTCCCTGCAAATTCATATTTATAACGTTTGAATAATGCATATACAGATAATTCTTTTCACTCTGAGGCAAAGGGTTTCCCCAATGCATTTCAATCAAATCAACCTGAGCCTTTGCAATTGGAAAATACTGCGAAGTAACAATCTCATTAATAATATCTGCAGCAGGGCTTTCCACATTTTCCCCTTTACTTATCCTAGTTAAAGCCATTGGCAGATGAGTAAACAACATAGTCGCCTGATCAATTTCTGCTTTATTTAAAACTTTAAGCAGCTCTTTAAAAGCAAAAATTGCAATTTCATTTGATTTGGGAGTTATCACTTCCTGATCCAAAAGAATCTTTAACCTTTTGTTGTATTCCTGCAGATCCATTCAACTTCTCTCCCTTTTATAAAGACTGCCAAATATTTTATTTTAACCTTAAACCCGAAAAGTGGGATTCCTGAATAAAATAACGCTTCCAAACTTCTGGCATAGAAATTACCTTTTCCAGTTTTCCTGCCATCTCGATCGCATATGTTGAAGGTATTATCCCTTTTCCTGCAATGATGACCAAACCACTGGCAAGTATTTCAATCGGAACGGTTATCGCAGTAGCCCGGCACATGTTAGCAGCTCTTACCAGGTATTTCCCATGGTTTCTGGTAAGGTCCATCCCCTGCTTTCCAAAGAATTGTGGTATTGTTTCTCCATAGCCATAAACATCAGCCGGTCCTTCACAAGTGACAATTATATCAGCACCGTGAGTTTCAAAAGACTCTTTGATAACCTTCATCGCCGTTTTCCGGTCTTCAATTCCTGTCATATCAACATTTTTAATCATGTATCCACCACTATCAATTTTAGACAGATAAAACATAACCTTTTCATGCATATCCTCACCATTGGGACAAAAAATTGTACCCTTTTTAGGAACAACAACTTTCAGCCTCTTACCTGTTGTTGTTCTTGTAAGATTTTCTTCAGTTAAACATTCCATTACGGTTTTCAAGATTTGAATATTTTTTCCGACAACCCCGATGCTTCCGGTATATTCCATATTATCCGTGGATTTTTTTTTATGTCTAACAAATACACCTAATCCTGCGCCGATCATTGAAGGTAATTGACAGCTTAATGCCGGTCCCAATATGGAACCACCGCCATCTGTTCCAATGGCAAAATCAATGATTCCTTTTAATATATTGACAGGTCCCCCACTTGTAGATCCTGTCATCACTCGGTAGGTTACAGGATTGATTAAATCGGTATCAATAGCACGCCCTCTGTTAGAGGCCTTGTCAACTGTAAGCCAAACAAAGTTTTTATTGGATCGCAACTTTTCAATAAGACTTTCAGAAATCTGATTCGTATCCTTGATTCCAAAATACAATGGATTTTTATTCTTGTTCCGGGCCTCTTCACTTATATTGGGATTAATATAGACAACTGATCTTCCCAATTCACGTTCAGCAAGACTCATTTTGTTCTCCACATCAGACATCAGACTACACTCGCAATCAAATTATATATTGTACAATATATTGTATATTGTAATTATAGCGTTTTCATTCTGTTATTTCAACTGTTTATTACGAAATAGAGTTTTGCAAATCTTTTCCAACAAATTATCCCATAGAAAAAACGCCTGCAATTAATCTAGCCTGTCAAATTTCCTGTAGAATTATAAATTCCCAAAAGTTCAGGACTGGAAGATAAATTCTGTACCACTGCAACTTGTGCATTCGTTACAAAAATTTGTGTCCGAAAAGCATAAATAACAGTATCTCCAACATTCACTTCTTTTGTATCCAAGGTTCCATAGTAATCAATATTTGTGGGTACATTTTCGATGACAGGAACCTGTTTAATGTTATCCCCTGTACCAACCAGTGCACCTTTCATTTGAGACCGTGGATAAAAGCCTCCACCAAACACATACGCTTTATCATTATAAAAATGTGACACTTCTGAAACATAGATCATTCCAGGTTTCTCAGCCAAATCCTCAACAGCGTGTAATGGAGTTGTACCGGTTAATGCATGACCTGGTTCTCCTTGTGTTGCTCCTTCTTTTTTCAATAAGTGAAGAGTTCCGGTTGAGGTTGCGCTCGGCATATTTATTTCAAGTTTTTTAAACCCTCTTTCTTCCAAAAATAATTTCGCTCTGTGCATGGATTCAACATTCGGTGTCGTTTGAGGAATATTTTTCTGGATTAATATACAAGGAAAACTTGTCAATCCTGCTATTTCAACTCCGGATAATTCCTCCAACTCTTCTATTTGTTGTTTTAATTGTTCTAATGTAAAGCCTCCTTCTTGACCGTTATAAATATAATCATCTTTATTTGCTATACGTAAAAATATCTTTTGTTTTTTACCCATTTTGGATGCAACGCTACTAATATTTTTAGCACTTTCATAACTAAAAACGCTCACGTATTCCGGGTTGAGTTTTAATATTTGTGCTATCATGTTTTTTGGTATTTGGACAAGATGTCCCACATGGCCGATTTTAATCCCGTTTTTACCAAGTGCTATAGCCTCCCACGGATCAACTGTAACTGCCTTTTCAATTCCTGACTGAACAATCGCTTTTGATACTATAGGATTTCGCCCAAATTGTTTTGTCATAAAAAACAGTTCAATATCCTGTTTTCTGGCTTCTGCAGACAAAGCTTTACAATTTTTTCTTATCATATCCAGGTCTATTACATATGTGTTTGGTGAAATTGAACCATTTTGATGAAGTTCTATGGCATACCGTATTAAATTCGGGTTGTACTTTTGAGTTATTTCCAAAAACATCCCGCTCATTCCTTTCCTCGGGGTTGCATTAATGAAAGAAAAGAAGTACCATTTTCAACATTCCCCAAATCAAGATAATCAGCTGCTGTTGCCGCAATATCTGATAGCGTCGTTCTGTTTCCGAGATTAACTGGTTTAAACTGTTTATGATAAGCCAGTAAAAACGTTTTTTCTCTTGTATGCCGATTATGCCCAATGGTTGGATCATTTCCGTGATCAGCACTCATAATGAGAAGATCTTCTTCTTTCATTTTTTCCAACAACTTCGGCAAAAAGCTTTCCACAACATGAATACGATCGGCATATCGTTCCGGGTCTTGCGCATGTCCTGCCAGGTCTGTTTCTTGTACTGTTGCTGCAATCACACCATTTTGCACCTGATCCATTTCATTTAAAATATGGCGCATAACCTGATCCGTATCAACACCTGGAAACTTTTTTGCTTCTTCGCAACAAATTACGTCCTGCATTTTGCCTATCAGGGAAACGTTCAGCCCTGCTTTTACAGCGAATGCAGGTAATTGATGCTCAGGAGAAATACCATATCCTAAATGCCGCACTTTATAGCCTTGTTTATAAACATTCGATTTGGGAGAATTTACTCCAACCAGGCCATCTTCTCTTTTTTCTATTGAATTGTGCAAGTGCCAAGGAGTTACATTTTCCCCTCCCAATGCAATGACTCTGTTTACCTTAACACATTTTCTGACGTATTGACCTATTTTTAACACTTCATCAAACGAAATATGATCCAGCGGGGCACTAACATTATAAATTTGTCCAAAATCAGTCTCAATATTATCTGCTACAATTACCAAATCATTAACCAATAAATATGGCATATCCCGGCTTGGTATATCAACCTTGTAACCCTTATTTTCCAAAGCTTCTTTTACTTCATCAATATTATCGATAAACGGGGCCAAATAAGCTTTTTTGGGCCTGGTACCCATGATTTCATTATGACCTTCAAAACTGTCTGCGCCTTGATGCATTAAGTTGCAAACACCGTAGCTCGCCAGATTATCCATGTCTTTCAAATTCGGATGATGCAGAATTTTATTGATCCCGAGTTTTTCAAAGGTTGGAATTTCCAGTGAGGGAACCTCATCCAATACATGAGAAAAGGTATTGGCTCCCACATCTTGTGGATGATAGTCCCTGGCATCCTCCATATATCCAACACCCAAACTGTCTATTATTAGAATAATTACTCTTCGATCCATTATAACAGCCTCCAAAGCGAATACTAACGAATTTCTGTTGCTCGTTGAATAGACGATTCCAGTATTCTGATAACTGTATCGGCACCACTTCTTAACGGATTAATACGAATCATCCTTTTGGCAAGTGTAGAATCTGCTGCCAGGAATGTACCCGAGACTCGATAAAACATTGGAGCGAATTCATATTTGGATTCAGCACCCACCGGGTTAGGGACTGCTCCCAAAGCATTTGCGTGGTCCAGCACTTCCTCGGCAATCGGTTCAGAAAGCTCAACCAACAACACTTTTGATTGTGCATTGGCAAGATAGGCTTTTTTAACTCCTTTAATTTCGCCTTTATTCAGAATGCTCACGAGTTGGTCATTAACATTTGCCTGAATAGCAAGCATAACCGGTGCATAAATTAGTCCTCGTAATGCTTCCAATGCTTCATGTCCCTGTACCTGGCTTCCCCCTGAATAATTCAATTTCCCGATTTTACTGATTAAACCCGCTTTCCCCAAAATTACTCCAACACCTTCAGGACCTAACAATTTGAACAAGGAGAAGGTTGACAAATCAGCTCCTGCCTGAATACCAATCTTCTCTACTTTCATGGCTGCGTAATTGTCATCTGTAATGATTGTCAGGTTGGGGCAAACAGAACGCATAATTGCAATGGTCCTGGATAAATCATAATGATCATCAATTTTTTGACGGGTATGCTGGATAAGTGCCCCTTTCAAATCCTGGTTTTGCCGGACAACTTCTTTGATTTGTTCATGATTATGATAATCAGCATATACTTGTATAATTCCCATAGATTCCAAGGTCGCCTTGCTTGTTGGATAAATTGGAGCATCATGTACTAAAATTTTGTCACCAGGTTTTAAAATGCTCATAAAACTGAAGCGTAGTGCCCCGGTTCCTGCCCCGCGCACCAGCATCGCCTTTTCCGCACCGAAGAAATCCGCCAGGGTTTCTTCCACTTTTTTCGTGTAATAAGGTTTATTAATTCCTTTCACTACCCCTAAATCACCTAATGCAAGCAATTCTTCCCCACGAAAATGCATGGTAATAATATCAACAAGTTTAAACTGTCTTTGTTGAGCTTCTTCCAAAGAAATACTGCTTAAAGGATATGTTTCCATAAACTTATCTTATCCTTTCATAAATGCGATTGGATTGTTAACCAGCATTTTTTCGATAGATTTATCTGTTATCCCGTTTTTTTGCAGACGTGGGATAAAATTATCCAGCAAAAATGAATACCCTAATCCACCCCGATATTCCAGATGTGATTTTCGTGTAATATCCATGGATAACAGCACTCTGTCGATATATCCCAGATCTTGAAGCTTTTTGAGAATATCTGCACGAACTTGGTCGGACATATAATTTTCTTTTCCAATGGTGTCAAACCCAATATAGGCACCTTCTTTGATCATTTTCAGAATATAATCAAAATCCCCTGTTAAATCTGCATGACCGATAGTAACCCGATTCAAATCCACACCATTTTTCTTAAAAAAAGCTACTTGTTCATACCCCAAAGTTCCTAATGTTGTGTGTGTTGTAATCGGCTTGTCTGTTTCCTTATGAACCATTACAACCGCTTCAAAAACCTTCTTCTCCGTTTCTGTCCATTTATTATGGCTTGTACCGATTTCTCCAATAATTCCTGCTCTAATATCCGTTCCTTTAATCCCTTCACTGATCTCTTTAAACATTTTTTCTGCAAGCTGTTCTTTCGTTTCGCGGAATACTTGAGCCGGATAAAATTTCTCCTGGTAAAAGCCGGTAGCATAAATAATATTTATTCCTGATTTTTCGGATACCTTCTGGACAAAAGGAATATTTCTCCCCATTCCGATGTTCGTTACATCAACGATATTTCGAACTCCTTTTTTATATAATTTTTTGTATTCTTTCACGGTTTCCGAAAAAGCATCCAGCTGGCAATCCGCATTGCACTTTATTTCAGACAGATCAATCGTTGTGTGCTCGTGCATATAAGTAATGCCGTTTTCCAACATTGAGATCACATACCTTTGTCCTGTTTTTGTTGGAAAAAGATATAATACCAAGCTGCACTTGCAATCAATTTTTGTTACCATTTGCAAGTAACCTTTATTTGACTCTCAATAAATGGCAATTAATATCTTGGCAATCTTTTTCCTGATTCAACACATTTTTGAACCTCCAAAACCTTTTCAATTTCAACTGAGCTCCATTTATCTAGCAACTGTTTTTCCTGATCCCTGTCTATAACAATGACAGCCTCTGAAGTTCCTTCAGAAAGTTTTTTTGCTACAGGAGACTGAAAATCAATTGCTTTAAATAATCGACTCATTCTTCTGTCATCTGTATTCCACACAGCAGCATCAATTTGCTTTAAAAAGAGCATGTCAAAGACTTGCATATAATTGATATTTACAAATTCTACATTCCGCCCTTCAAATTCAGCAGATGTTAAATCCATTTGGTCGAGCGAATCCATATCCACACCGACTTTCATTCCATCCCGTACTTTTTCCTTTGTCGAATCCGCCAGGAAAATTTTATGAGCGGATACATAACTGTTCATCCCCAGTTTTCCCATTATTTTCAGATCAGGGAAATCCGCCAGTATTTTTTCAGCTGTCATTTTGGAAACAATGGCAAAGTCACTGTGCTTTGTCCTCACAGTCTCAATTCGATTTAATCCTCCACGCATAAAGGTTAAATAAAGTTTTTTTCCTGCAGATTCAAAAGCCTCGATAATACCAGTCGCCAATCCTTCATATTTTCTTGAATAAGGTAAAGGCATAGAACCGATCAAAGGAGAAATACCCGCAATCTCACGAAGAAGGTCATTATCTTTACTAATCAGATAGGTTCCCAAATGACCTCTTGGTTCAAGCTTTACCGCCTTCATTTCTTCAAGTAGACTTAGTGCACTTTGAACGGTGCCCCTGCCAAAATTCAAGTTTTTACTATAGTCTGCAACGCGCGGTATCCTGTCCCCAATTTCCAGTTCGGTCATCTCTTTTGCAATAATCTTTGCGACCAGTCCATTCTTGGAATATAATTTTTCCCACATCATTAATGCATCAACCTCATAAACAATATACTATATTTTGTACATTATTATATACGATTATATTTCATTTTTCAATCGTCTGAATCTAAACCCAAATATTACAAAACATCAATTTTTCCTTTATAAATGTTAAACCAAAAAAGATAAACATCTGCAGGAGCCACTCCTCGTTCCCCACCGGCATTTGCTGTCATCAGAACAAAAAGAAGCGTTAGATAATAAAATATTGCATAATTTCCATGTTTATCACTTTATCCATACTCGATATCATTGTCTAAAAAAACAGAATCCCCCATTCCACGTGGAATGGGGTTTTGGCTAACTTTCTTTATTCCAGGTCTGTAAGCACGACCTTAAAGGCTGATTGGCCAGATCCGGACAAATTCATCTCACTATCGCCAGGACAGGAAACAAGGGATCTTTACTTGCTGAGTGACTGAAAAAAATTATTTTAAACCGTCTGTTCTATTCCACCATTTCTACCCTTACATTTCTTTTTACGCCAAACTGCCTGGCTTCAGCAAGATCTTCCAAATAAACATCAATACGGTTGCCTTTGATAGCGCTGCCCGTATCCTGTGCAACCCGGTAGCCGATCCCTTCAATAAATACGCGGGAACCGATCGGAATCACTTCAGGATCTACCGCAATGGTTATTCCTTCCACAACGGGATTTCCGCTGGCTGTAATACCATATCCGGTATCGCCCGGCTGTTTTCCTGTTGACTCGGGCCCTGCCGTATATGCCGTCAGCGTAAATTTCCCCAATGCTCGCCCTCTTTGCATGGCTGGCATTATCGAAGATAATTGAACGGGATTTCTTTTTACAATAAGTTTTTGTCCAGTATAGATGATATCCGGATCTTTCAGGTCATTTAACCGGACAATCTCTCTGATGGAAATCCCGTATTTTTCGGCCAATTGAGAAACTGTATCGCCGGCTTTTACAATGACTATATCATTCTCTTCTTTTTTTTCATTTTCAGCTGCTGCATGCGAAATTGCAAACAGACTGCAACAACATGCCAAGACCAGAAGCTGGCAAAGTTTTTTCCATTTCACTTCTTCCCACCCCAAACAATAAAGGTTTTGATGTTACCAGCCTGGTCTTATTTTTCTGATTTTATACACAGTTCCTTTTATTAAATAAATGAAAAATAAAAAAAGCCGGGCATCTGCCGCGGCTCACTCCATCTTGCGAAAGGCGAAAAAACGAAAAATCCAGTAAAGCATTTGGTAAGGGACAAAGAAAGAAATAGCTGAAATCAACCTGTGATTGGCGAAATCCCGAAATTTCCCGTCATCAGGTGGTTCACTCCAGTCCGGCTTGTTAATACAGCGACGATAGTACTGGGTATGAATTATGACAATGCTAAGCATGAACAACAAGCCAATTTGCGGGGCAGTAATCGGATAATCATACATTCCGTGTCCCATCAAGGCCATGGTCTGGGACAAGAGCATACCGGCCAGCCGTTTTTCTTCCTTGCGATTTGCTACTTTTCGCCAGCGTCTTGCCCGCTGTATGGTTATAATCAAAAGAGAAAGAAATAGGATTAATCCAATCGTTCCATATTCACTGGCAATCCCCAACAGAATATTATGAGCGTGAAAGACGGCAAAACCGGCTTTCTTGACAAAAAGCTGGCCAAAATGCAAGGGCTGTACCCCCAGCAGCCAATGTTCCCTGAAAATGTCAAAAGCAGTTGTCCACACTTCCAACCGCACATCAATTGTAGCTTGCAACGTTTCTTTTCGAGGAATGATTTCCGGAAAGCAGTAAATAAGCAGGAAAATCGCCAACGTGATGGTAACAGTGCGTTTTCGATGGCCTGTCATCCATAACTGGACAATCAATCCAATCAATAACCCTGCCCACGCTCCCCGTGAACCTGTACACCAGATTGCTGTTACATAAACCCCAAACACTACAAAAGCCAGTCCTTTTTGCCATTTCTTTCTTAAAACAGATGCTGCGTAAATGCTCATCAAAGCAAAACAGATTAATAAAGCAGCCGTTAAATTGGAATTTCCTGAAGTACCGATACTGCGAACAGACCATTCTGATTGAAATCGGAATTCATTGTAAAATTGTAAGATGTAACCGACAAATGATTCATTAATGACATCCCAGTCCATCTGCTGGATAAAAACAATCACCGCAATATACAATCCACCCAGCCAAAAGGCCAGATAAATCTGCTGGACGTCTTGCCATGTCCATTTTACAAAATGGCGAATCCAAACAGACAGCATGAAATAAAGCCCAAACATGCCAATCGTAATGAAGGCAACAGGCATTCCGTAAAACCATGAAGGATTAAAAAGCCAACTGATGGCAGACACAATGATAAAACCAATGAATGCCTTTTCAGGCCAATCGATGACTTTATTCGGTTGCTTTTTCCAATGCCTTAAAACAGCAAACGCCACACATAAAAGAGCAGCAGGCGGCAAAAACGGCGTCAAAATGATCGACAAAAACAAGAACTGTGTCAACCGTTTATTTACATTTATCACCTTCAAGAGTATAAACTCCTTTTGATCAAGTTTCCGTAAATTTCCGACATGAATCAAATTGAAAATAACAGTTTCCTCTTTGCCCCCTTTCCCCTAATTAATCATTTCAAATCGTTGAAAACTTTCTTTATTGTAAACAAAAAAACCTGCTTTATTCCCTTTCCTGTTGGATATATCCACCGTGCTATTTATTTCGATCTATCTATCTTATTATTCCTCTTTATTTTTGCAAGATGAAATCATGTTCATTGCAAACTGTTAAATTTAGTACTGCCTGCCATAATGACTAATATAACCAAACCCTATTGCCGGGTCAAATGGCAAAAAAATCGATAAAAATATTAAGCGTGCATTATTAGTCAAATTTATTTCCATTTAAGATTGGTAACTATTCAAGGAGGATGTCTTTATTGATTCGGGTTAAATGCGATGGATCAGGAGGTGATCTTTTGCGGAACAGCATCTTCACACGCCAGTTGACACTGACTTATGGAGCAGCAACCATTATTGAAAAATTACTGGAAATTCCCCGGAAGAAATACTGTTTTTGCTGGAGGAAACGGATGCAGAAAGTCTCTTCTTTTAAGATCTCTGGTACATTCATTAAAGCATGATAGCGGGCAAATTATCTTGAACGGAAAAAAGATTCATAAACGCCCATCCCGCAAAGTGCCATACAATTGGCTATCTTTTCACAAGGTCGTCCTGAAACTACTAAAAGTTTTACAGTAATGCAATTGGCCAGGCAAAACCGTCCCACCTGTCAATTCAAGTTTATCCAATGTTTAAAAATCTGACCCGTTATTTGACGTGTCAAAGCTTACTGAGTAGATTGTTGTTGCTGTGATTGCTGTAATAAAAAGACATCCCGTCTGTACAAGGTCATCACGCTTGGATTTTTTTGGCAGGAAGGCTGGTTATAACTGAAAAGGAAATTTTATATTTATTTATTACTAGACGTTTTTATTTTTTTGATACAGCGGGTTTTCCTAAAAGAAAACCCGCTTTCTTTAAAATTATTTTATATAAGCAGCCTTTCGGGATGGGAACTCCACTTTTTTCTTCTTTACCAGAGTAACTCCATCACTTGTTAAACGAATATGAGGCAGATGGGTAGATGACAAAAAACAAAATGTAAAAAGCGGATCCAAAAAGGAAAAACCAAATTTTTTCAATTCCTGTACCAATGGGTCCAATTGGGGGATCAAATTATCAATCGATTCATCTGTCATAAGACCTAATATGGGCAAGTCCAGATGATATTTCTCTTTGTCTTCCTGAATCCAAACAATTCCGCCTTGATCCTGTATTACCCGATTCGCCGCTTTTGCCATTGACTGCGGGTCCCATCCGAAAATCAATATATCCCGCGAACCCGTAAATGTTGTCGCAAAACCGTCAATCCCCCTGGCCAATCCCCGTACCAGTCCGGGAGTGATCCATTTGCCGTATCGATCAATTAGAAAGACAAACAACCGTTCATCATCATCGGATAAGTAAATTTTCCCATCCCTGAATTCGACTTTTTCTTTTGACCTTTTGGTAATAACAGAATCAACCATATGGATTACAGGAAATCGCCGCTCTCCCTGATCGTGAATAACCAGATCCTCCGGTTTTACCTCAAATGAAGAAATATCCCAATCCATATGGACATATACACGTTCACGAGACAGTTTTTTCTCCGGAAAATAGTTCCCGTTTTCAGCAATCACTTCTCCGTTTGCAATTACTCTTGTTGGTGACGGTTCTTCCAATGACGGCAGAAAATTGATATCGGCTACTCTTCCCGGTGCGATTGCCCCCAGATGTTCATCAATTCGATAATATACAGCCGGATTAATAGTTACCATTTGATATGCATATACAGGGGGGCATCCATGCTGAATCGCCAATCGGATTAAATAATCAGTAAACCCGTTTTTAAAATAGAGCGGAGTAGCCCCATCAGCGGTCATCATTAATCGATGCCAGGGTACATTTTTTTTCTGAACCAGCTCTTCTATTAACCCGGGCAGATCGGGACGTATTGAACTATGCCTTAGGGTAACCATATATCCAAGTTTTAACCTTTCCCAGACATCAGAAAAAGAAATACTCTCATGATCCCCGGTCAATCCCGCGGCAGCCAGTCTGGACAAGGTTCGGTAAGTTCCTCCCGGAACATGCCCTTCCACTCTCTTCCCATCATTGCGGGCCGCGGTAATCCAGGCAGTCATCTTATCGTCTCCGTCAAGCAAGGAAAGCCAGTCTGTCAATTCCCCCATCTGTATCACCTGATCATAATGAATCATTTCCTTAACCCGCTCAAGATCAAAAAGCCGTTCTCTCTCCCCTGGCAAAGTAGCCTGAGCATCCAGTCGGGCCCACCAAAAAATTTTAACCGGAGATTCCCGCAATTGCTCCATCATATGTATTACCTCTGACAATTCTTTTTGTGCAAAAAAAGCAACATTATCACACATCAAAGATGTCGTTCCTAGCGCGCCTGCCTTTTCAGCCAGTGTTAATGGATGGTAAACTTGCGACGGATGTGCATGGGGCTCAATATATCCAGGTACCAGGATTTGTCCGGTGGCATTCAAAGTATTTATTTCTTCATCCAGCTTCAGTCCGCTTTTCTCGATGGGACCAACATAAACCACTCTCTTTCCAGCCAGGGCAATGTCAGCTTTCTCCAATTCACCCGTATATATATTTAATACGGTTCCGCCCAATATCAACATGCCGGGTGCTTTTCTTCCCATCGCTACCTCAATAAGTAAATTTTGTTCCTCTTTAGAAGTTTTGATATACAATTGCTCTCTCTCCTTCAATTTTATCTGCTTTCCAATTGAACAACATTTTACCTATTGGTTGATTGCATAGTTCAAGGCTCAAGCTGCAAAAATAATGTTAACGCACTGAAAGGAGGGGGTTCATTTGCAAAAAAATGTTGGCACGGTTGATGCTTTGTTAAGAATTACTTTCGGGCTGACGGGCTTGGCATATTGTGCTGCAAGATCCCGTAATCGTTTTCCCTTGTGTATGGCTATTATTTCCGCGATGAAAGTAGCTGAAGGAATTACCCGGTTTTGTCCGATGCTTGCCATTTTCGGAAATAAATCAAGTGCACATTTAAATAAATAAAAATTGCACTTAATTAAAACTATACATTATTGAAATAAATTATTAAATGGAGTATTTATTGTTTTGCAGTATACTCCTTAAAATTTAATCAAGACTCCCCTTTTTCTCATAAAAGAATAAAGGGGAGTAAAATATATGGGGGCGATTTTTAGAACCAAAGTGATGGTAATATCTTTACAACAAACACCACTGAAAAAAAGTAAAACGGGCAAACAGTTTGCATAAGCAAATAGAACCTGAAAGAAAACAAATGAAACAATTGTCTTTTGATTGCTTGCAAGGTAAGAAAAGGTATAAAACACTTGAAAATCGTCTTTAAAAATTATGTTTTCTTCCGGCAGACTGACATGTAACATAAATTTATAAAAACACAAAAGACAAATTCCTTGAATAAATTCTGACTGTTTTGTATAATAGTTTTCAAGAAAATATGATTGAAATGCCGTTTTGAAGTTTTGTTGAGCTTCAAATGTGGTAGAAAAAAAATAATGCAACCATATTAAAGAAAGCGCTTTCCAATTGACTTTGGCCTTTCGTTACATTCATCGCAAAACAGTTTATAAAATGTAATCGATTAGCATTTCCAACGCTTTTTTTATCGCGATCCTATGAATTCAGTTAAATAACGGCTTGATTAAATTTCACGAATGACGTAGAATCATGCTAAGAATGCTCGTTTATTATTCACCATTTTTTTACAAACCTCTCTACACATAACAGCACTATTCGACATAAATTGCGTATTTCTTAATAATTCATTGAACAAAAACGCAAATTTCGTCATTTTTATCGAAAAAAGAAGGATTCTTTGTAACCTGATGTCGAAAAAAAGGATAAAGCTCATTTTTCGATTAGTGGTGGCATTACTAGAAAAAAGTGGTACAATAAGGTTATAATAATGCGAACAAATGATCGGTTTTTAGAAAATTAAAACCGTTTAGGAGAGTGAGCTATATGTCTCTTAGCGAAATGGAAAAAGAAACTGTGATCCAATTTGATGAATCGACCAATTTAGCCACCGTATATACCGCCAGTTGGACGGTTGCCCGCTCATTGAAAAAAGCTGGTTATCAACCCGTCAAAAAGAGCCAGGGCGGTTGGTGGTTCAAAATCCCCGTTAACGGTATCAGTATTCAAGGGGAGAAAGAAACAACCCAAATTGGATAATAATTCGGCTTATAAACAACAACTGATCCAGTAAATGGTTGTTAAATGTAACGAGCCTTAAAAACATGGCTCGTTTTTTATTGATTCATGAAGAAAAAACTGCCGGTATTTTACCAGCAGTTTTCCCAGCTATTTCATTGCCTTGTCTGCAATATCCTTTCGGTAATGAACCTTTTCAAAAGTAATGGTTTTTATCCGTTGATAAGCCCTCTTCTGGGCTTCCGCAATATCTTCTCCCCATGCGGTTACCCCTAAAACACGTCCCCCCGCTGTCATCCATTTTCCTTGTTTTTGAACTGTTCCTGCATGAAACACCACCGAGTCAGATTCCTGAACGGTTAATCCCTGAATGGGAAATCCTTTATCATAAGATCCGGGATACCCGCCGGATGCCAATATAACACATACAGTTGCCTGATCACTCCATAGAATCTCCTGTTCTGAAAGTTCTCCGTGAATAACAGCTTCCATGATTTCGACCAGATCAGTTTTCAGCCGGGGAATAACAACCTGTGCTTCCGGATCTCCGAATCGGGCGTTAAACTCAATCACTTTCGGTCCGGATTCAGTAATCATTAACCCTGCATATAGCACACCTGTATACTCAATCCCTTCCTTCCTGAATCCTTCCATAACCGGGAACAGGATCTTTCGGATCGCTTCATCGATTACTTTCTCCGGAATCTGGGGAACAGGCGAACAGGCCCCCATCCCTCCCGTATTGGGTCCCTGATCTCTGTCAAAAACAGGTTTATGATCCTGGGAAACAACCATGGGCTTAACCGTTTTTCCATCCATAAATGCCATCAGGGTAACTTCTTGCCCGGATAAAAATTCTTCAATAACAACTTCGTTCCCCGCTTCTCCAAACACCTTGTTTTCCATTGCTTCGACAACCGCTTTTTCTGCTTCGGCAACCGTATGGGCAACGACGACACCTTTCCCGGCCGCCAGTCCATCCGCCTTGACCACAATGGGAGCACCTTGCTGTTGAATATATTCTTTGGCAGCCTTCGAATCTGTAAATGCACAAAAATCAGCCGTCGGGATTTGGTGCTTTTTCATCAATTCCTTGGCAAACCGCTTGCTCCCCTCAATTTTGGCTGCTGCCTTGTTTGGACCGAATACGGGAAGTCCAGCTTCGGTAAAACGGTCAACAATCCCGAGCAGCAAAGGAGCCTCCGGTCCAACAACCGTCAGATCAATCTGATTTTCCCGAGCAAAATGCAACAATCCATCCAAATCGGTTTCCGTAATTTCCACGCATTCAGCTAACTCCTGAATTCCTCCATTTCCGGGCGCAGAATAGATTTTTTTCACTTTAGGGCTTTGCGATAGCTTCCAGACAATTGCGTGTTCCCGACCGCCACTTCCAACTACCAGTACTTTCATAGCTTGTCCTCTCCCTCTATGCAATCTTGAATATCACTGGCTTTTCGAGCAAAGCAGCCTGCGGAAAAACAGAACCAGGAAGCGATGAGGCGCCTTCGTCCCAAAATCGCTTCCTGCTACTTTACTGACAGGTTTTTCCGCCTTCACCAAGCCCATGTTATGCATTTATGAAAATATAAGGCTTAATGTAAACAAGCCAATCGTTACGATAATACAAATGAATGACCATTCTTCATGATAAAAAAAGCGTTTCTTATTGCGGAAAGCCCTGTTTGTGGTAAATACCCCGCCGATGATCAATGCAGCCATAAAAAAGACTGCACTTGCCATCTGTAACTGCTTCTGCAAAACAGCCAAATCCATATCATAGGTTATATATGAAACAAGTGCAGACAGGGCAAAGGCAATACCAATCCACATAACGGACCATAACAAGAGGCGCATCCGCTATCCTCCTCCTTCATACATATATCATTCATCTACATAGAATTATTCTTAGTATACGCATGAAGAAGGTTTGCTGATACATGGGTGATTACGGGCCGGCCTCATTTACTATTTAATGTTTAAAATGGCGAACTCCAGTAAAGATCATGGCAATTCCATGCTTGTTCGCTTCCTCAATCGATTCCTTATCCCGAATTGATCCGCCAGGTTGAATGATCGCGGTAATCCCGGCGGCGGCGGCGGTTTCTACTGTATCTTTCATGGGAAAGAATGCGTCTGACGCCAGCACGGAACCCTTTGCCCCTTGACCAGCCTGTTTAATAGCAATTCTGGCTGATCCAACACGGTTCATTTGCCCTGCACCCACGCCTGTGGTACGAAAATCTTTGGCGAGTACAATAGCGTTCGATTTGACGTGTTTTACTACTTTCCATGCAAACAGCAATTGTTCCCATTCTTCCTCTGTTGGTGCCCGATCGGTAACCACCTGACACTCTTTTTTATTAACAAATCCTTTGTCTTCTTCCTGTACAAGCATTCCTCCTCCTACAGATTGAAATTTCAGCGTATTCTGTTCTGTTGTTGCACCATCCAGCTTTAACAGACGCAAATTCTTTTTGCTTCTTAAAATATCCAGTGCCTCATCTGTAAAAGAAGGCGCAATAATAATTTCCAGGAAAATTTTCTTCATTTCTGCAGCTGTTTTTGCGTCAACCGGCCGATTGACGGCAATAACTCCTCCGAAAATGGATATGGGATCTGCTTCATACGCTTTTTGATAGGCTTCAAACAGGTTCGAGCCGGTTCCGACTCCGCACGGGTTCATATGCTTCATAGCTACCACTGTCGGCTCTTCAAACTCCCGGACAAGTTCTAACGCTGCATTGGCATCATTAATATTATTGTAGGATAATTCTTTCCCGTTCTTTTGTTCAGCTGTCGCCAAAGTACCTTCTGCGCCTATGGCTTTTTTGTAAAAGGCTGCTTGCTGATGGGGATTTTCCCCATAGCGAAGAGATTTTTCCTTCGTATATGGAATCGTGAGCTGATCAGGAAATCTGTTTTCCAGCAGATGGTTAAAGTAGCTCGCAATCAGCGAATCATAATGTGCTGTATGGTTAAACACTTTCGCCGCAAGCGATTGTCGTGTCTCCATGCTTGTATCCCCATGATTTTCCAGTTCTTCAATGACGAGGTTATAATCATTCGGATCCACCAGTACCGTTACATCGCGATAATTCTTGGCCGCTGAACGAAGCATGGAAGGGCCGCCAATATCGATATTTTCAATTGCTTCCTCAATCGTGACGTCTGGCTTATTAATTGTTTGATGAAACGGATAAAGGTTGACCACAACAAAATCAATCGGGTTGATCCCGTTTTCTTCCAGCTGTTGCTGATGAGAAAACTGATCACGAATTGCCAGAAGACCTCCATGTATTTTGGGGTGCAATGTTTTGACGCGGCCATCCAGAATCTCCGGAAATCCGGTTACCTCACTAATATTGGTGACTGGCAAATTTGCGTCTTTCAAAGCCCGGGAGGTTCCACCGGTTGAAATAATTTCAATTCCCAGTGTTACAAACTTGCGCGCTAAATCCACAATTCCTGTTTTGTCCGAAACACTGATTAATGCACGTCTTTTCAAAGTCAATTTTCATCCTCCTCATCACGCTTGCTTTTTACCCGACATGAAGCAATTTCTCCTGAGACCCATTTCTGTACAGTTTTCGGATATAGACAATGCTCAACCTGATGAATCTTTTGTTCCACCGATTCCAATGTATCATCCTGATGAATCTCTACGGGTACCTGTGCCAGGATGGGACCCGTATCCATCCCTTCATCCACCAGATGCACCGTTACTCCCGATACACATACCGGATGCATAAAAGCTTTTTCAATGGCGTTTTTTCCGGGGAAAGCCGGCAATAAGGAAGGGTGGATATTAATAATCTGATCAGAATAAGCTTCAAGTAATGTAGTGCCAATCAGACGCATATATCCTGCCAAAACAATCTTTTTTATCCGATAAGCTTTTAAATGTTCCAAAATCCACATTTCATAAGCTTTTTTATCGGGAAATTGTTTTGGACTCTGACAGAGAAAGGGAACATTGAGTCGTTCTGCCCTTTTTAATACCCCTGCCTTCGGTTGGTCACACACCAGCAGGCTGATCGGCTCAACCCACCGGTTTTGACGGGAGTGGTTGACCAAAGCTTCAAAATTACTGCCATTGCCGGAGGCAAAAACCGCAATTCCCATTACCGTTTCCCTCCTGCCCATGCCACTTTCCGGGTTACACTTGCCAGATGCCCGATAATATAAGCTGTTTCTCCCAATTCCCGGGAAGCCTGAATAACAGCCTCTGCCTCATCTTTTGGTACGATAAGCACCATTCCGATCCCCATGTTAAATGTCTGAAACATATCTTCCAAATTGATAGATCCCTCTTTTTGGATAATTGAAAAAATAGGGGGAATCTCCCAACTTGAGCGGTCAATTACAGCACCTAGCCCTTCCGGCAGAATGCGGGGAACATTTTCAACCAATCCGCCCCCGGTAATATGAGCCACCCCTTTTACCGTAAATTTGCGAAGCAAAGATAATACTGTTTTCACATAAATACGGGTGGGAGTGAGCAATAAATCACCTAACGGTTGTTTTAATTCCGGAATTTCCTCATCAAGGGAATGCTTCCGGTCATGAAGCAGGACTTTGCGCACCAGGCTGAATCCATTGCTGTGCAATCCACTGGATGCCAGTCCGACCAGGACATCTCCGGAGACCATATCTGTTCGCGGCAATAAACTTTTCTTTTCCGCCACTCCTACAGAAAACCCGGCAATATCATATTCCCCAGCCGGATACATGCCGGGCATTTCCGCGGTCTCCCCGCCAATCAAGGCACAACCGGCTTGCAGACATCCATCGGCTATTCCTTTAACCACCTGTTCTGCCTGTTCGGGAGCAAGCCGCCCTGTTGCCAGATAGTCGAGAAAAAACAAAGGTTCTGCTCCCTGTACGACAATATCGTTGACACACATAGCCACACAGTCAATCCCAATCGAATCGTGCCGATCCATCATAAAGGCAATCTTCAGTTTGGTGCCAACCCCATCTGTCGCCGATACCAGCACAGGCTCCTCATAAGGTTTAAGGGCAAATAATCCTCCAAAGCCGCCGAGATCTCCCAAAACTTCCGGGCGCGCCGTCCGTTTTACATGCTTTTTGATTCGTTCGACCATTTTATTGCCCGCGTCAATATCAACTCCTGCCGCTTTATAAGCCTGACTCATGGGCTACCCTCCAATGCCATTTCCTCTTCAACCGATGTTGGATATTCCTCGTTAAAGCAAGCCAGGCAATAACCGCCGTTTTTGTCTGGTGACCGGCCAATCGCGTTCAACATCCCTTTTTCACTGATAAATGCCAGGGAATCGGCACCAATCTCCTTGCAAATTTCAGCAATGCTTTTATTGGCCGCAATCAATTGCCGGCGATCAGGAGTATCAATTCCGTAAAAACAAGGATATTTTACCGGAGGGGAACTGATCCGGACATGCACTTCTGTGGCGCCTGCCTCACGCAACATACTTACAATGCGTCGACTGGTAGTTCCCCGAACAATAGAATCATCAACCATTACCACTCTTTTTCCGGCGACCACACCCTGTACCGCGCTTAATTTCATCCTGACTCCCTGCTCCCTTAACGCCTGGCTTGGCTGGATAAAAGTCCTTCCGACATAACGGTTTTTAATTAATCCCAATTCATACGGAATGCCTGTCGCTTCCGCAAATCCAATAGCTGCCGATATGCTGGAATCGGGAACCCCTGTCACAACATCCGCATCTACAGGCGCTTCCCTGGCCAGGATTCTGCCCATCCGCTTTCTGGCCGCATGAATGTTGATTCCTCCAACCGTACTGTCCGGACGAGCGAAATATACATATTCAAAAGCACAAGTCTTACGCTCTTTTGGTTCTGAAAAACGGGTCGATCTCATCCCGTCTCGATCAAATATAATCATTTCCCCCGGGTTTACCTCTCTGACAAATTGAGCTCTGATTACATCAAAGGCACACGTTTCCGAGGAAAATACATAAGCATTACCTATTTTCCCCATGGAAAAAGGTCGAAGTCCGTGAGGGTCTTGTGCAATAATCAGATTGTTATTGGTCATGATAATTAGTGCATAAGCCCCCACAACTTGTTGCAATGCTTCCTTGACCGCCTCTTCCAGTGATGGAGTTTTGGAGCGAGCAATCAAATGTGCAATCACTTCCGTGTCCGTTGTTGTCTGAAAAATAGAACCTTCCCGTTCCAACTCAGCACGCAGCCGTTTTGCATTTACCAGATTCCCGTTGGTAGCAATGGCAAGTTCTCCTTTGGCAAAGTTGAAAACGAGCGGTTGTGTATTGATTAATCCGGTTTCACCCGATGTGGAATAACGGACATGACCAATCGCCGTATTCCCCTCAAGACTTTTCAGGTTTTGAGATTGGAACACCTCTGTTACCAACCCTGTTCCCCGTTCGACAAAAAAATGCTGTCCATTGGTGGCAACAATACCGGCGCTTTCCTGCCCACGGTGCTGAAGTGCATGAAGCCCGTAATAGCAGTAGGTAGACGCCTCAGGATGTCCGATAATGGCAAAAACACCGCATTCTTCATTTAACTCGTCGAAGTCGAAGATGGACTCATCGCGCATGGAATGGCATCCTCCCATCGTTTGCCAAGTAAGGCAATTTCCTGCTCAACTACGCATTGACGATTCACTTTTACGATTAACTGCTTCTCTTCCGTCACTTCCCCAATCCGGTTGCAAGACACACCATGTTTTTCAGCAAGTTCTGCCACTTTGGCCACGTTTTCTGCTGGTGTGGTCAACAGAATCCGGGATTGACTTTCACTAAATAAATGAACGGCAGGTGCCAATTCCGTTTCGAAGGAAATTTCAGCCCCTTTGTCTCCAGAGATACACGCTTCTGCAAGTGCCAACGCCAAGCCACCTTCAGACACATCATGCGCTGAAGTCAGCCAGCCTGAACGAATGGCTTCAAGTACCGTCTTTTGGACTCTTTGCTCTTTCTCCAGATCGCACACGGGCGGACGGCCGCTGACAGAACCGGTAACCAGATACTGTAATTCACTTCCTCCCAGTTCGGCATAAGTTTCCCCTAGCAGCACTACGACATCCCCAGCTTTTTTAAACGCCTGTGTGGTAATATGCTCCCGTTTTTCAACCAGTCCCACCATTCCTACCACAGGTGTCGGGTAAATCGGATTTCCTTTTGTTTCGTTATACAAGCTGACGTTCCCACCGACAACCGGTGTATGCAAAACCTGGCAGGCTTCTGCCATTCCATCTATCGCTTTTGACAGTTGCCAATATACTTCCGGTTTTTCAGGACTTCCAAAGTTCAGGCAATCTGTAATTCCCAAAGGTTTAGCCCCGGAGCACACGATATTTCGAGCCGATTCAGCAACAGCAATTTTTCCTCCCTGTTGAGGATCAAGGTAGACATAGCGACCGTTTCCATCTGTAGACATTGCCAATGCTTTATCCGTTTCCCGAAGAACAATAACTGCGGCATCCGATCCTGGACAAACAGCTGTACTGGCTCGTACCATGTGATCATACTGGCGATAAACCCACTCTTTGCTACCCATGTTGACAGAAGATACCAGTTCGACAATTACCTGGTTCGGATCGATATCTTTTAACGCTTCTTCCACATTTGTTTCCTGATTCCGCTCATAATAAGCAGGCACTTTTTCTTCCCGTGTATATACAGGAGCGTCATCGACCAATGTCTGAACAGGAATATCTGCCACCAGTCGGCCCTTATGGTAAAGCCGGTAGTGGTCACCTTCGGTTACCTGGCCAATAACCGCGGATTGCAGTCCCCACTTGTCGCATATAGATTTTATCTCCCTCTCCCGTCCTTTTTCTACCACTAACAACATACGTTCCTGCGATTCAGACAACATAATCTCATAGGGACTCATACCATTTTCACGCTGTGGGACAAGGTCGAGATTGAGTTCCAGGCCATGTTTACCTTTGGCCGCCATTTCCGTGCTTGAACTGGTAAGTCCGGCTGCTCCCATATCCTGGATTCCGATCAGCATCTTTTTCTCAACCATCTCCAGGCAAGCTTCCAAAAGCAGTTTTTCCATAAATGGATCACCCACTTGGACAGCAGGCCTTTTTTCTTCCGAAGATTCATTCAGTTCTTCACTGGCAAAAGTGGCACCATGAATCCCGTCACGACCAGTACTTGCCCCTACATAAATAACCGGGTTGCCCGCTCCAGCAGCCACCCCTTTTTGTAAATCCTCATGTTTTAATACACCGACACACATGGCGTTGACCAGGGGATTGCCGTCATATTGTTCATCAAAGACAACTTCCCCTCCTACCGTCGGAATGCCAATGCAGTTTCCGTAGTGGGCAATGCCGGCAACAACCTGTTCAAACAGATACTGCACTCTTGGTGTACGTATATTGCCAAACCTTAGAGAGTTCAAAAGAGCAACAGGTCTGGCTCCCATCGAGAATACATCACGGATAATTCCTCCAACACCGGTAGCCGCTCCCTGAAATGGTTCTATCGCGGATGGATGGTTATGACTTTCAATTTTAAATACAACAGCCTGTCCATCATCAATATCGATTACACCGGCACCTTCTCCAGGTCCCTGAAGAACGCGGGGGCCATCAGTCGGGAATTTTTTCAGCAAAGGTTTGGAGTTTTTATAACTGCAATGCTCCGACCACATAACGCTGTATATGCCGATTTCCGTCCAGTTTGGCAAACGGCCCAAATGTCCTGTTACTTGTTCAAACTCTTCATCGGAAAGTCCCATGTCCCTGTATAATTTCTGTTCCTGAATCTCTTCCGGTGACGGTTCATTTCCCACCTTTTTCGCCACTTTTCCCTCAAGCCGCACCGCCATTCCTCCTTCCGTATTCAAGCATGGATTCAAACAGGCGTCTGCCATCTTCTGTTCCCATCCATTCATGGACTGCCCGTTCCGGATGGGGCATCATCCCCAGCACATTTCCCTCCCTGTTGCAAATGCCGGCAATTCGGTCAACAGAACCGTTGGGATTTTCATCCGCATAACGAAATACAATTTGCCCATTTTCTTTCAAATCGCCAAGTGTCTTTTGGTCACAATAATAGTTGCCATCCTGATGGGCAATTGGAATTTTGATTCTTTCACCAGACTCATAAGTTCGGGTAAAAGGAGTATTCGTATTTTCCACACGCAAAGTCTGAATTTCACAACGGAATTTCAGATTCCGGTTTTTTAACATAGCACCTGGCAACAAACCGCATTCCAGCAAAATCTGGAACCCGTTGCAAATCCCGATCACCAATTTCCCGCTGGCTGCAGCTGCCTTTACTCCTTGCATCACCGGGGAAAACCGGGCGAGAGAGCCTGAACGTAAATAATCGCCATAAGAAAAGCCACCTGGCAAAATCACTGCATCATAGCTGGATAAATCGGATTCCTGATGCCAGACAGGAGTTACGGATTCACTCAATACGTCTTCAACCGCATGGACACAGTCCATATCACAGTTTGATCCCGGGAATACCGGCACTGCAAATTTCACTTAGGCCACCTCTTCCAATTTAAAGGTGTAGTTTTCCATCACTGGATTGGCCAGAATTTTTTCGCAGATTTCCCGTACCCGCTGTTCTGCTTCGTTCCGGTTTTTACACGAAATCAAAACTTCCATCTGTTTGCCAATGCGTACTTCTTCCACTTCCCTATAACCAAGGGAGTGAAGTGAATTTTTTACGGCCACTCCTTGCGGATCAAGCACACTTTCTCTCAGGGTTACGAATATTAAGGCTTTAAACATTCTTCTCTCCCTCCAAACGGTTCCAAATTTCCTGATAAGATTCAATTACCTGGCCAAGATCACGGCGGAAACGATCTTTATCCAATCGCTCTTTGGTATCTTTGTCCCAAAAACGGCAGGTATCTGGCGAAATTTCATCAGCCAGCAGAATTTCTCCTTTATCATCAATCCCGAATTCCAACTTGAAATCAACCAGAATAATTTTTCTATCTTCCAGCCACTGCGATAAAATTTCGTTTATTTTCAGTGCGGTCTCCTTCATTATTTTTAACTGCTCGGGTGTTGCCACTTCCAATACAAAAACGTGATCCTCCGTAACCAGCGGGTCGCCCAGTTCATCATTTTTATAGCAAAACTCTACAACAGGCTCTTTCAGAATGATTCCTTCTTCAAGCCCCAGCCGCTTTGCCAATGACCCTGCTGTACGATTGCGCACAATCACTTCGAGCGGAATAATGCTTACTTTCCTGACCAATTGTTCAAAAGCGGAGACTTCTTTAACAAAATGATTTGGGATACCCTGTTCGGTCAATAACCGGAAGAAAAACGAGCTAATGCGGTTATTGAGTTCCCCTTTTCCCGCAATTTCAGCTTTTTTCTCCCCGTTGAAAGCAGTAGCTGAATCTTTGTAGCGCACAAGCACCACTGAGAGATCGTCCGTAGCATAAATTTGTTTGGCCTTTCCTTCATAGAGCATGGTTGAGGAATTCATCTTTACGTGCTCCTTTCAAAGAAGTGAAGGTGAAGCCGATAAATTCGGCTTCCCTTTTTTATTCCAAACCCAACCGGTGAAAAATTGTATCAACATGTTTCAGATGATAGTGATAATCGAAGCAATCCTCTATCTCTTTTGGTGATAATGTTTCAGAAATCATATCATCATTCTCTGCCAGCGATTTGAAAGAAGACTGTTCTTCCCATGCCTGCATCGCCAGCCGCTGAACGCGGTCATAAGCTTCCTCCCGCTTCAATCCTTTGTTAACCAAGGCAAGCAAGACTCTTTGCGAATAGATGAGCCCAAAGGTCCGTTCCATATTTCGTCTCATGTTTTCAGGAAACACAGTCAGGTCACGGATAATATTGCCGAAGCGATTCAGCATATAATTGAGCAGAATAGTGCTATCAGGCAAAATGACCCTTTCTACCGAAGAATGGGAAATATCCCGTTCATGCCACAAAGAGACATTTTCATAAGCCGAAACCATATGGCCGCGAACCACACGGGCCAATCCGCTGATATTTTCACAACCGATCGGGTTCCGTTTATGAGGCATGGCCGAGGAACCTTTCTGCCCCTTGCGGAAGGGTTCCTCTACTTCCCGTGTTTCACTTTTTTGCAATCCGCGAATCTCTGTAGCGAATTTCTCAAGAGATGTCGCGATCAAAGCCAGAGCAGACATATATTGGGCATGGCGGTCACGTTGCAATACTTGGGTGGAAATGGGCGAAGCGGTTAACCCTAATTTTTCACAAACATACTTCTCAACAAACGGATCAATATTGGCATAAGTGCCAACGGCACCCGAAATTTTCCCGACACGAACCGTTTCCATGGCCTGCAGAAAGCGCTCTTTATTTCGCTTCATTTCTTCCAGCCACAGTGCCACCTTCAGACCAAACGTTGTCGGTTCGGCATGGACTCCGTGCGTTCGGCCCATCATAACGGTATATTTATGTTCTTTGGCTTTTTCCTGCAAAATACGGATAAACCGTTCCAGATCGTTCAACAGAATTTCATTGGCTTGTTTAAGAAGATAAGAAAGCGCCGTATCTACTACATCAGTTGATGTTAAACCATAATGAACCCACTTCGACTCTGGGCCTAACGTTTCTGAAACAGCACGGGTAAATGCCACCACGTCATGGCGCGTATCCTGTTCAATTTCATAGATGCGATCAACATGAATCCTGGCATTCTTACGAATCAGTTCCACATCCTGCCCGGGTATCACACCCAGCTTCGACCAGGCTTCGCATGCCAGAATTTCAACTTCCAGCCATGCCTTGAATTTATTTTCCTCGGTCCAGATTGCTCCCATTTCGGGTCTTGTATAACGTTCAATCATGATATTTCCACCTTTTCCCATTTAAAATAATCTCTATTATAAATAAGCTCTTTTTCTTGCTTTGTTAAAGAAGTCCAAATCCCAATGTCTTCTATCCATGCAACAGCTTGTGTGGTCGAATCAGCCAGAACTGTTAAATGGCCCATTTTTCGTTCCGGCTTGGCTTCTTTTTTTCCATACCAATGAACTTTTACAAATCCCGGGAGTTTCGAAAATTTTTTATAAAATGCAGGTACATGTTTACCCAGTATATTAACCATTACCGCTGGTTTTACTTGTGTGGTCGGGCCTAGCGGCAGTCCGGTCACAGCGCGAATAAATTGCTCAAATTGGGACGTCAGGCATGCGTCAAACGTATAATGCCCGGAGTTGTGTGGTCGAGGCGCCAATTCGTTGATCAACAGCCTCCCATCAGGCATCAGGAACATTTCTACGGCAAGCAATCCCACTATTTGTAATGACTCTGCAATCTGTTTTGCCCAATATTCAGCCTGTTCCATCACTTGCTCAGATATGGGAGCGGGTGAAATGGACATATGCAAAACATGATTGCGATGCAGATTTAAGGCTGGAGGAAATACAGCTATCTCCCCATTAACACTCCTTGCTACTACAACTGAAATTTCTTTTTCAAATGGGATAAATTTTTCCAGAATAAACTGCCTGCCGGTCTTAAACAATTCAGATGGCAACTGTCCCATATCCTCTTTTGACTGCAAAATCCATTGCCCTTTTCCATCATATCCGCCAGTCATTGTCTTTAAAACAGCCGGATACCCAAGTTGGTCTATGGCTTCTTCCAATTCGGCAAAAGTGTTTACCTCCCGAAACGGAGCGACCGGAACTTCAGCATTCTGGAGGGCTTCTTTTTCTTTCAACCGATGCTGCGTTATTTTTAACATATAACTTCCCTGGGGCAACGGTTTTATTTTTTCCAAAACTTCAACCACTTCCGGTGTAATGTTTTCAAACTCGTAAACAATGAGATCACTCTGATCTGCAAGTTGTCTGGCAGCGCTTATATCATCATAATTGGCCACAATGTGCCGATCTGCTACTTGTGCAGCCGGGCAATCCTCACCGGGATCAAGTGTGCCAAAATGATATCCCATTTTGCGCCCTTCAATAATCATCATCCTTCCCAGCTGCCCGCCACCAAGAATACCAATTGTTTGCCCTGGAATAATTAATGCTTGCTGTTTCCTGTCTTTCTCCGGGATCAAGCAAGATCACTCTCCTTTAGTACTTTTTCCCGAATCTTTTCCCGCCTTTCCTGAATAGAAGCACGAATCCCGGGATTATGCACGCCAAGAATTTCAGCAGCAAGCAGTCCGGCATTTACCGCACCTGCGTTTCCAATCGCCACCGTTGCTACAGGTACACCACCAGGCATCTGAACAATTGACAGCAATGAATCAAGTCCATTTAGCGCAGATGTTTTTATGGGAACTCCAATTACAGGCAAAACAGTTTTGCTTGCCACCATGCCGGGCAAATGGGCTGCTCCTCCTGCTCCGGCAATAATGATCTTAAGCCCGCGTTTCTCAGCTTCAATGGCATATTGAAACATCTCATCCGGGGTTCGATGTGCTGACACTACTTTACTCTCATAACCAATCCCGAGCTCATCAAGAACTTCACATGCTTTTTGCATTGTCGGCCAGTCCGAAGTGCTCCCCATAATAACTCCCACTTTTACTTGATCCATGATTTCTCTCCTTTCAATAGATAAGCCTAAACAGTAGGTTTCCCAAATATGAGAATGAGAAAAACTACTGTTTAGGCTCATCACCAATGATATCCCAAACAAAGTTTCTTTCTCATAGCCGGGAAATTTACGGTTTCCTGGTAGAGACTCTCAAGCCATATTCCTGAGTATATATGAGAAAAGGTTCTATTCACTTCACTTTCAGTGTACCAAGAAACCGAGGAGGCCGTCAACAGAATAAACGAACGTTTATTATATATATTTTTTTGTTGTTCGTATTTTTTCGATGAATACCTTCATAGCAGTAAAAAATCAAAGCTCTGTTGCTACAAAACCCGTAAAAAGAAGTATTATTTGAATTCAATGACATTAACATTACAGCACAAGAACTGAATCATCTGTTTTCTTGCTTGTTCTCGTTTCCTGCATGAAATCCCATATAAAAAACCACCTTAAGCTTATGCTTAAGGTGGTTTCATCTTGCCTGGCAACGACCTACTCTCCCAGGGATAAACCCAAGTACCATCGGCGCTGG
>CBEULT010000013.1:0-99665 GCA_965544045.1 uncultured Thermoactinomyces sp. | reverse complement strand
CGTCCTCCTAATTATAACTTAGCTTTTGTCTGGGGGCTCAGGGGTTCAGTATACATGATCTTACTCGATCTGATCACAATAGGTGTTGCTATTTGGAATATAAAAGAAGGAGTGAAACAATTAAAACGAAGTTCTGGTGGTGGAAGTGTTTATGAATCATAAGACACAGGAAAACTCAACTACTTTTTGGTTCCCCGGGCGCTGGATCGGAGGTTTTTCCTTAATCATTGAACCTCTTATTTCTGGCGGCAGCTCTCCTAAGGATACAATTTCATTTTTTTTATGACGCGCAGCTCACTGCCTACGCTGATCATCCTGTACTCATCACTGCTGCCTACAGTTGCTTTGTCCTAGGTTGTCTTTTCCTTTGGCCTGGGATTATAACCTTAGTGAGATTCATTGGCGTGAAACATCCCGCTTTAGCAATTTGGGGTGGCATGTTTACAATCCTGGGGTTAATAGGCCGTGTTTTTCATGGCGGAATTGATCATATGGCCTTCCAACTTGTAAATGTACAAAACCTGGAACTTGCAACAAAGGCAGTAAGCGACTCGTATCAAGCGTTCCACATCGTTCGTTATTTAAATGGCTGGATGATGGCCGGTTGGGTCCTGTTGGCAATCGGTGCCTGCCGTTCAGGCACATTGGGGTTCATTCGCTCGGTAGCATTAGGCTCCATGTTCTTCCTGCCCTTGGGCACCCTCAAAGGTACAAGATTCGAGTCTGCGTTCCTGATACTTGGACTCTGCATTGCGTTAGTCCCACTAGGTATCAAAGTGTTGCGCGACGGCCCGCCGCCTTCACAGAAGGCAATAATCTGGGCTATCGCATTCATAGTGGGAGAGATTGTATTTATTGTGCTTTCAATTCTCTTCCCGGAAATTATGCGGCACTAATCACAGTTTTTTTGATTCGTCTTAATCCCATTTAATTTTATCTGGGACATCGCCCCCGCAAGATATCAAACATGTTTCTTCCACAATTGGGCGCGAATCAGGAATAACTGACTGATTGTATAAGGCAAAAAAAATGCAGAATTTGGCAACCGAAAATACAGACCTTGTTGCCAGAAAAGATATAAAAAATACTTGCCGGAATGTAGCGAAATATAACAATTTTGTATTTGGTGGAATAAAAGCGAACAGGAGAGGAATGAAAGGAATGCTGGCAATGGTTCAACAACACTAAATCAAATATTTACAGGATGAAGAAGATTTGCCTGTCTCTCAAATTTTGGAGCAATCAGGAGTGAATACGAAACTATTTTTACGGTTTGAAAAAGAATACATTGAAAGCATTTTATCTTGAAACACCTTCGCTTTTGAAAATTAGAGCTCCTCAGCAAGATAAGGGTTGTAGCGAAATTAAGTTTGCTTCCAGCCTTTTGCGAGCGGCAGTGCCATTAAAATGGGGAGTTTTCCCGCTTGCTTTTGACAAAACAAATGATTTTTAATGGTAGTGGAATTGAAAAGTTGAAGGAGATTTTTGTTATGTTTTATGCTCTTGTTTTACTTATTGCATTACCGGCATTTTTCCTTGTCCATTTATGGAGGACTTCGTTTAAGAGCAAACTGGAATGGTTTTTGGATGCTCTGACATCAGCGGCTATCATTTTATGGATGTTTCTGGCGGGAAACTGGAGTCCGATCGGTTATTATTTTCGTTATATCTGGCTTGTTTTATTAATTGTGGCCTTGATTGTTTCATGGAGAAAGTCTCGGGCATTGCCGTTTCTCACAAAGTATAAGCTGAACCAATATATTTCCATTGGTGTATATGCTGTATTGTTACTGTTATTCGGCATTTATAACGGATTTGTTCTTTCGAGTTATACGGCAGACGAAGCTGCCATTGACCTTGAACCTCCACTGGATAATGGTACCTACTATGTTGTACATGGCGGAAATCACGAGCAAATGAATTACCATCAGGCTCATCCTGCACAGGCATACGCTTTGGACATTGTTAAGCTTAATCGTTTTGGCATACGGGCAAGTGGGTTTTATCCAAAAGAGCTGGAACGATATGAGATTTTTGGGGATGAAGTGCATAGTCCTTGTAATGGGACAGTCGTCGAAGTGGATAATTCATCACCTGATCTGACTCCCCCTGAAGCCAATCCGAAACAGCCTTCGGGCAATCATGTTGCCTTGGTGTGCGAAAACACAGATGCTGTTTTGTATTTGGCCCATATGAAGAAAGGGAGCGTAACAGTCGCTAAAGGAGAGAAAGTGACTACAGGTAAAGTGCTCGGGAAAGTGGGCAATTCCGGAAATACGAGTGAGCCCCATTTGCATATCCATGCTGAAAAAGATGGCAAAGGCGTGCCCGTTACTTTTCATGGCCGCTTTCTTGTGAGGAATAGTTTGATGCGCTAACACGAGTTTTACTGTAGTTGGGTAAACGAGTGCAGATGATCATAGCATTAGAGTGGAGTATATTTCTATGCGTAAAATAGCAGGTATTGTTTTACTAATGTCAATTATTCTATTGTGCTTGTGGAATCCATCTTTATCCGTTCAGGCTGCCGAATCACTTGATACAAAAGATATTGACAAATTTGTTGAAAATTATATCGAACGGAATGGACTGCCAGGTGCTTCGATCGTGATCGTAAGGAATGGAAAGGCAGTATATCAAAAAGGATATGGACATGATTCTGATGGAAAACCGTTGACAGAAAAGTCATTAATGAGACTTGCTTCCGTTTCCAAATCATTTACGGCATTTGCCGTATTACAACTGGTTGATGCTGGGGAAATCCAACTGGATGATCCGGTAGTGAAACATTTGCCAGAAGTTAAACTTGATGATTCCAGGTGGAGCCAGGTTACAATACGCCAATTATTAAGCCATACATCAGGAATTCCGAATCCAACGATTGTGCCTCCGGCGAATAACTTGAAAGCAGGTGTCGACCGTTTGCATGATTGGAAACTGCAATCAAATCCTGGAGAGAAATATGCTTACAGCAATGCGAATTATTGGATTTTGGCCCGATTGGTGGAGGAAACAAGTGAAATGGAATTTTCTCAGTATCTTGAACAAAAGGTATTCTCTCCACTGGGGATGAATGACTCACTTACAACGGTAAACTCTGGAGATCCTGTACAAGGGTTGCCTAAAGGTTATGTAACCGTATATGGGACGGCAATCCCCTGGACAGAGCTGGAAGAGATGAATATGGGAGCAGGAGGAGTTGTCACAACAGCCTCAGATATGGGCAAATGGCTTGCTATGCACACGAAGGATGGAAAAAATGAACCAGGGGAACAGTTGTTATCCAAAGAATTACTGGAGAATTCCTATTCTCCACAACCTGGAAGTGCAAAATACGGACTTGGATGGTCTTTAAGCTCTCCAGGCGTTAAACCGGCACGCATTTCACATAGTGGTTCGGTATCAACATATCAAGCCCAACAAGATATCATCCCAAGTAGTGGATACGCAGTAGCTGTTTTACTCAACAGCTTTACTCCTACTTTGGAACATGCTTATGAGATCAGTTCAGGAATTATCCAATTGACGGAAGGGCAAAAGCCCGAAGTGAAAGCTCCGGTTCCAAAAATAATTGATCTATTGTTAGGTGTTATGACATTGATCTACCTGGTTTTGGGAGCAAGAGGAATTAAACGGAGTGAAAAATGGTCGAACAAACGCAGACAACATCCTGCCTGGAGGTTCTATCTGCGGTTACTCCCGCAATTGGCGCCAGCCTTGGGAATTGGATGGTTATTCTTTGTTGTTCCGACACTACAGGATAATAGTTCTACAATAAAAGACGCATTTGGTATTTTCCCGGCTGCGATGATCTTACTGGCAATCATTTTCATTGTCGGGTCGCTTCTAACTGTTATGAGAATCTGTTATCGATTAACGTTAAATAAAAAAGGATAGAAGAGGCATGCTATTTCGGATTTAAAATAAAAAGATGTGATGCTTACCCCCTTTAGTCAAGTGATGTGCATCCCTTAAAATAGACACGGATAAACCACTGTGGTTGCCGAGCTATGTTAAGGGGTGATTTTTATGGCCAAAAAAAAGAGCATACGGGAAGTGAGAAAAAAGTGGAATAACTATGGTTTTGGGAATGGTTTCTGATATGATCTGCTTCCCAAGGCTGATCCGGCCTGATGGTAAAGGAATATATCTGATTGCATATCTGTCGCCTGAGGGGAAAAGTCTTTTGCCGGATGAAAATGACTCGGCTGTAATGGTGTTTAAAATTAGTGTTAAAAAGTATTTATTTTTGATAAAATAAAAATGTAGATGAAGGAGGAGATTGAATATGTATGAGGTAGCGGTTATTGGTGCAGGCCCTGCCGGTGCCAGTGCAGCCCTTTTTACAGCAAAAGCAGGGAAGAAAACTGTGCTTTTGGATAACGGCAAAAATATAATGAAAAAGGCATTAATGCTAAACCATTATGGGGTTAAAGAAATTTCCGGACCGGATATGCTGGACACAGGCATTGCCCAGGCGAAAAGCTTTGGTGCAGAGTTTGTTGAAACAGATGTTACCGAACTGACCAAAACGGATCATGGTTTTAAAATTGAAACAGGTAATGGTTCTGTTGAAGCCAAAAACGTTATTATTGCTACAGGATTGCAGACTTCTTTGGGGGAAAGTGCCGGTTTGACCACAAAACCCGGTACAGAACCGAGAGTCAAGACGATTTTTGAAGTCAATGCTGACGGAAAAACAAATGTTGAAGGGTTATGGGCAGCTGGTGTTTGTGCCGGTGTAAGCATGCATACGATTATTACTGCCGGTGACGGCGCCAAAGTAGCTATTAACCTGATCAGCGAGCTGGATGGCAAGCGTTATGTGGATCACGATGTACTGAAATAGTGTGACGGAGACTGCATAATGGAAGCTAACACCCAATTCATTCTGGTTATTTACATGAGCACCATTTGTTTGGGCAGCTGGCGTTTTGATCAATATGCTAAAAAAAATGAAACCTCTGCCAATAAACAGAGGTTTCATTTTTTAATACGATTTTCAAAAAATTGACAAAAATAATTATATTATGTAATATAAAAAAGAAATATTAGTTGTTTTGAAACTGGAAATCAGTAAAATGATCTCTCTGTCCAAATGAGCAAAATGTGGAAGGTTCCCAGGAAACTGTATAGACAGAATTTGTTGGTTTGTGCTATCGAAGGGCAGGGTACTCCATAGCTTGAAAATTGAAGGACAGGAGGGAAGATTTCAATGACGAATATGGAAATAATAAAACAAAACATACTGTTAATACTTGGTCTGGGTGCAATAGCTCTTATCAGACCTGTAATGAAAATGACAGGTCTCATGGATCTGATCGGGCAACAGTTTGGAAGTATCCTGATGACAGTTGCAATTTCGTTGGTATGGCTATTCATTGTTGTCAAGAAAAAGTGCAAATATCCGGTTCGTATTCTGGTTTATGGCGGAATCAGCTATGCCATATTTGCCATTATCCTCAGTGGCATCATGTCATTAATACTCCTTGGCCAAATACAGGGGCCATTAATGAATCCACTGGCTATGGCAAGTGTTATTATTACAAATGCCCTTTGGGGGATGATCATAGGCGGATTTGTTTTGGCTATACGGCGTATCGGTATCCCGTTATAACAACAATATATATTCCGGGAAACCAGGCAGGATCCTGAAAACAGCAATAATTAACTAAAGCAACGTCATAGGTATAGTGAGTGTCAAAAGCCAATTTCAACAGCCTAATGCAGATCATTTTTATGTTACATTTTCTAACCGTTCCAATATAATTAATTCTGGTTGCCATGCTCTATCCCAAAGGATGAATATCCCCACCGTTTTCCATATCGTAAATGGAAACAGTGGGGATATTTATTTCCTTTATTGTTATTCAAATGCACCTGTATAAAATTGATAATATTTTCCTTTTTGCGAGATTAACTGGTCATGGTTTCCGCGTTCAATGATTCTGCCATGGTCGAGTACCATGATGGCTTCGGAATTTTGTATGGTGGAGAGTCTGTGTGCAATCACAAAAACGGTTCGTCCACGCATTAATGCATCCATGCCCTTTTGCACTTTGGACTCGGTACGGGTGTCAATGCTGGAAGTGGCTTCATCAAGAATCATGACCGGAGGATTTGCAACGGCGGCCCTTGCTATATTCAGGAGTTGCCTTTGCCCTTGTGATAAACCGGAACCATCGCCGGATATAATAGTATCGTATCCTTGCGGCAGCATGGAGATAAATTCATCTGCTTTGGCCAGTTTTGCAGCCGCGTAAACTTCTTCGTCAGTTGCATCCAGCTTTCCATAGCGGATATTTTCCATTACTGTTCCTGTAAACAGGCTGGTATCTTGCAGGACAATGCCAAGAGAGCGGCGCAGATCACTTTTTCTGATCTTTTGAATATCAATCCCGTCATAAAGGATCTTTCCACTGTCAATTTCATAGAAACGGTTGATCAGATTGGTAATCGTTGTTTTCCCGGCGCCTGTTTCGCCTACAAAAGCCACTTTCTGGCCTGGTTCTGCATAAAGGGTGATGTCATGCAGAACGTTTTTTTCCTTGTCATAGCTGAAGTCTACATTGTAAAAACGTACATCGCCTTTTAATCGGGTATATGTTACAGTTCCATCTTCATTGGGAACTTTCCACGCCCAGATTCCCGTCTGTTCAGAGGTTTCAACCAAATGGTTATCTTCAAACCTTGCATTTACGAGTGAAACATATCCATGATCTGTTTCCGCTTTTTCATCCATCAGGCTGAAAATTCGCTTTGCACCGGCAAGAGCCATGACAATTGAATTTAGCTGATGGGATAAATGACTCACTGGCATGCTTAGCGTTCTGCTTAATTGCATAAAGCTGGCAATAGCCCCAAGCGTTATACTGCCAATTCCACCAATGGCAAGGGCTCCTCCGACAATGGCGATTAATACATACTGGATATTTCCAATGTTGGCCATTACCGGCATAAGGATGTTGGCGAATCGGTTTGCTTCTGTTGAATTGCGGCACAATTCATTATTCAGCGAGTCGAATTGTTTTTTTGCTTCTTCTTCATAGTTAAAAACCTTGACTACTTTTTGCCCAGTGATCATTTCTTCTATGAAACCATTTGTCTTGCCAAGAGATTTTTGCTGTCTTATGAAATAGGATTTGCTTTTTCCGGCAATTTTTCTTGTAATAAAGTACATGAACGCCAATGTGACTATAACAACTATCGTCAAATGGTAACTGGTTGCGATCATGGCGCAGAAAACGGCTGTAATGGTAGTTACCGAAGAAAACAGCTGCGGTATGCTTTGGGCCAGCATTTGCCTGAGCGTATCAGTATCGTTGGTATAATGACTCATGAGATCGCCGTGGGAATGGGTGTCAAAATATTTGATTGAAAGTTCCTGCATGTGGTCAAACATCTCATCACGAATTTTTTTTAATACGCCCTGGGCAATAATAACCATCAACTGGCTATAGACCAATGTGAAAATTACACCAAGGAGATAGATACCAGCCATAATCAGAACTGCTTTCAACAGGCCGCTGAAGACAGGGTTATCCATGGCAACAAGCGGAATAATGTAGTCATCAATCAGGATTTCCAGGAACAGCGATCCCGCTACATTGGCTGCTGAACTCAGTAAAATGCCAAACAGGACAATCGCAAACGGAAGTTTGTAATCTTTTGTGATATAGGAAAAAAGCCGCTTGATTGTTTTGGCATCCGCTTTCGGTCTGGGAGGCATTCCTTTTTTAATTGGTGGCATAGCTGTTTTCCCCTTTTTGTTGAGAATAATACACTTCCTGATAAACCATATTGGATTCAAGCAGCTGCGTATGGTTGCCAATCGCATCGATTTTCCCGTTTTCCATAACGATAATCTTGTCGGCATCCATTACGGAAGAGACGCGTTGGGCGATAATAATCTTTGTCGTATCGGGGATTTCTTCAGTAATCGCTTTGCGTATCAATGCTTCTGTTTTTGTATCAACCGCACTGGTAGAATCATCAAAAATAATGATTTTGGGTTTCTTTAACAATGCCCGGGCGATCGTCAACCGCTGTTTTTGCCCGCCAGATACATTGGAGCCGCCCTGTTCTATATAAGTATCGTACCCATCAGGAAATGTAGTAATAAAGTCATGGGCCCGGGCCATTTTACAAACGCGAATCAGTTCCTGGTCAGTAGCGTTTTTGTTTCCCCAAAGCAAGTTTTCTTTAATGGTTCCTGAGAATAACAGGTTTTTTTGCAAGACCATGGCCACTTCATTCCGAAGGGTTTGCAGATCATATTTCCGGACGTCTATGCCGCCAACCAGGACAGCTCCTTCTGTTACGTCGTAAAGGCGCGGGATCAATTGAACCAGGGTTGTTTTGGCGCTGCCTGTGCCGCCAATGATTCCGATCGTTTCCCCTGATTGAATATCAAGGTTTATATCCTGTAGACAAAGGTTTCCAGGATCTTTTGTATAGCTGAAACTGACGTTTTTGAATTGGATATCCCCGCTTTTTACTTCATGAACGGAATTTTCCCCATTACCGAGATCAATTTCCTCATCAAGAACTTCAACAATACGTTCGGCAGAAGCCCGTGAAATTGTAATCATTACAAACACCATAGATACCAGAATCAGGCTGATCAGTATCTGACTGGCATAGGAAATGAGACTGACAAGCTGCCCGGTTGTCATGTTGTCTGAAACAATCAGTTTTGCTCCAAACCAGGAAATGAGAATAATACAGAGATAAATAGAAAACTGCATCAACGGACCGTTAAAAGCCAGAATCCGTTCTGCCTTGGAAAAATCCTTGAAAATGGTCCGGGAAACGGAATGAAATTTGTTTTTTTCAAAGTTTTCCCGGACAAACGATTTGACAACCCGGATTCCCCTCAGATTTTCCTGTACGACTTTGTTTAACTTGTCATAGGTTTTGAATACACGTTTGAATATCGGGTGGGCATTGCTGATAATCAGATAAAGTCCAAACCCTAGAAATGGAATAATCCCCAGGAAAATAAGAGAAAGCCTCGCATTGACCGCAAATGCCATGAAAAGGGAAAAGGCCAGCATGATTGGTGCCCGTATGGCAATTCGAATAATCATTTGATAAGCGTTCTGTATATTGGTTATATCTGTTGTCATGCGAGTGACAAGACTGGCTGTTGAAAAACGGTCAATATTGTAAAAAGAGAACTCCTGAATGGTATAAAACAGCTTTTGTCGGAGATTTTTTGCAAATCCGCTTGATGCTTTTGCGGCAAAATTCCCGGCTACTATGCCGAAAACCAATGACAAGATGGCACAGATAAACAAGGCTATGCCCAGTTTTGTTATGACTCTCATATCTCCCGGTTGTATGCCATAGTCGATCATAAAAGCCATTAAAAAAGGGATGATAACCTCCATGATCGCCTCCAGAATGACAAAGACCGGAGCAAGAATAGAGTATTTTTTGTACTGTCTTACATACATCGCCAGCTTCCTGATCATATTTATCCTCCATCGGAAAACATTATTGTTAGCTTCCTTATTGTAAGAATCCTAACAACTTGGTGATTTTAACATCTATCTATTAACCAGACAGCCTGAAAATTCAAGTTCATACAACGTTTTTCTTTATTTTATCCAGGGTTGCCAAAAAAGAGTTGAGCTCTTCATCACTTAAGCCTTTGCGCAATTTCTTTTCAACTTCAATAATTGCCTGTTTAATGGTGTTATGAATTTTTATTGCTTTAGGAGTTAATACCAGTTTTTTCAGTCTTGCATCATGTTCTACATGTTCCCTTGTAATGAGACCGTTGCGTTCCATCAGTTGCAGAACGCCGGTTACCGATGAACGGCGGATATTAAACTCATTTTCCAGATCCCGCTGGTATACATTTCCTGTTTGGGAATGTTTGAAGATATACCTGATAATCATCGCCTGCAGTCCGGTCAATCCTTCTACCCCGGTTTTGATCATATGGTCATTGATGCTACGCTTGATTAAATTGGAGAGGATTTTGATTTCAAATCCGATTTTCTTTGCTGGATGCATCCAATCAACTCCCGGATATTTTGTTAGGATGCTGACATATTAATTGCTTTATATATTAAAAGTCAATAGGTTTATATTTACATATATTAATTATTTTTGTAGAGGGTTGAATATCCATTTCCTTGTGATAAAACAGTTTCACCCTTTTCTGAAAGTGTTTGCTTTCGCTTTGCAGTGGTGTTTAAATTAAAATCGTTGTCAAAATGGCATGTAAAATAGCTACATATGATTATATGGTATGGATCATGAGAAAATACAATAAATCGAGCACTTTATCAGAATTAACAAAAATGATCAACCCCGCCCAGTATGGTATACTACAGTGAAAGTTACAGATGAATGTCAGGAAGGACAAGGGCGGGTTTCTTGCCAGGTTCCTTCCTGTCTTCCTGGTTTCCTGGACGGCATAAGAGGATCGGGAATCTGAAATTGCTCGATTTTCCATAGCTGTTTGTTGATGCAGGATACCAGTTGGTGAATTAATATGTAAATTCAAAATAGGGGGAATCTGTATGCCTGATCCAAGCTCCTTTCAACTGCCACGGGAATTTCTGATTGCAGGTGCTGCTGTGCAAACGGGTCTGTTTGACGAAATAAAAAATTCTTCTTGTACTTTGGAAGAATTGACAGCCAGACTGAACCTGGATCAAAGGGCTTTGTGGATGGTTGTAGAAGCTTTGGAAGCATTGGATTATGTTGCTTACGATGGAGATAAAATCAAGCTTACGGAAGAGGCAGATAATCTGTTTTTTAACCCTGATTACGATCAATATATCGGTTTTTCATTTATGCATACCTATCATCTGATCAAGGCGTGGACAGAACTTCCGCAAGTGATGAAAAGCGGGAAGCCGGTTTCGAAAAAGGATGTCCCGGATCACACCAGGCACTTTATCCGGGCAATGAGCCACAATGCCCAAAAGTCTGCTGAACAGATTGCTGATTATTGTTTGGCAGACTTGCCCGCAAATCCCACAGTACTTGATATTGGAGGTGGCCCGTTAACCTATGCGAGAGCCTTTGCCCGCAAGGGAGCCAAGGTAACGGTGCTGGACCTGCCTGAAGTTGTTGATATGATGCAGCCTGAGCTGGAACCGTCTTTGCCTGTTCAAATGGTTGGAGGCGATTTTACCAGGGGATTGCCGCCCGGTTCATACGACCTCATCTATCTGGGCAATATTTGTCACATTTATGGGGAAAAGGAGAACCGGAAACTGTTTCTTGAAGCAGCAGAAAAACTGGTGCCAAAAGGGCAATTGGTCATCAATGATATGATCCGGGGTACCGGAGCCTGGGCTGCGATATTTGGAGTAAATATGCTCATTAATACAGAAACTGGAGGAACATGGACTTACGAGCAATACAAAACCTGGCTGGCTGATGCCGGTTTATCCGCCGCTTCCTGGACTGAAAAAGGCGGAAGGCAATTGATCAAGGCAACAAAGTTATAATTTGAGTGAAATAAAATTTTTCACCGTCTTTCCTGCTACAAGGAGAGACGGTTTTTTTCTTTTGACAGCAACTCATCTGTGTCATGATTTTAAGTAAAAATTATTTGTTTTAGTATATATTTGACAAAAGCAAATAATTATTGGATAATAGCAAATAAAATGGGGTGTTTTAATGTGCGTAACCAATCTTGAAGAACGCGTTAGAGTAATCCGTCACTTTAATCGTTTTATTACAAGGCAAATCGGGGTTTTGCGTGAAGGTTTGCTTCACAGTCCGTATTCACTTGCCGAATCACGGATCATTTTTGAAGTTGCCAACCGGGAAAGCTTGACTGCTTCAGACCTGATCCATGAGTTGGGGCTTGACGCAGGATACCTGAGCCGGATTATAAAGGGGCTTGAAGGTAAAGGTCTTGTCGAAAAGACTCGTTCTGAGACTGACGGTCGACAGCGTCTTCTTCAACTAACCTCCAAAGGACGAGATGTTTTCGAATTGCTGGATCAGCGTTCACGGGATGAGATCGCTGAGATGCTTAATGGTATTTCAGAAAGGGATCAACAACGTCTTTTAAATGCTATGCAAACAATTGAAGATGTCTTCAGTAAAGAGCTTAAATATTCGCAGCCATATATCCTGCGTCCGCATGAACCGGGTGACATGGGATGGATTACACACCGCCATGGTGTCCTCTACTTGGAGGAATATGGTTGGGATGAGCACTTTGAGGCGTTGGTAGCACAAATCGTTGCTGATTTTGTTAACAACTATAATCCCGAAAAAGAACGATGTTGGATTGCTGAAATGGATAGTGAGATTGTCGGATCAGTTTTCGTTGTACAGGAGAGTGAAAAGATTGCCAGGCTCCGTCTTCTTCTCGTCGAACCGAAAGCACGGGGGTTAGGTATTGGAACACGTCTTGTAGAAGAATGTATTCGTTTTTCCAGAAGAAGAGGTTATGAGAAACTTGTTCTTTGGACAAACAATGTGCTTGTCGCAGCTCGACACACCTACAAGAAGCTGGGATTTGAACTTGCGGATCAAGAGGAACATCACAGTTTTGGCCATGATCTGGTTGGTGAGACTTGGGAATTGCCATTGTGATTTCATCCTGCGATTTGCGATCGGGAACTGTTTTTTCGAAACAATAGAACAAATAATAGAGAAAGCTTGTCGAGTGAATGAGTATTAACAGCAGTCGCAAAAGAGACAAAATTTTGGCTGATTTATTTTTTTTAATCACCATCCGGATTTTCCACAATTGTTAGTTTGAAATGATACATTTAAGGATAAAACAAATTATGATGGCAGGTCCGGTTTTTGACAACTTAATTTATCCCATCATAACGGGAGTATTGCCCTATGGAGATATCTTTGGTCAGACATGGAATAACACAGGTTACTGAAAATAGTCCGGTAACATGCAGGGATTTTGGAAAATGGGTTGAAAAAGTTGATGATGCCGGAGTCGTTGAGGCATCCGTTTATCCAACCGGAACCCTGGAGAAAATACAAACAGCCAATATCGTGGTCACAAGCAATTTGAAAAGATCCATTGAATCAGCAAAGTTGTTGGGGCCCGGCTTGAACACTATCATGAACCCTTTGTTTCGGGAAATAGAGTTTCCCTCTCCATCCAGGCCGTTTAGGGGATTAAAATTGAAACCGTATATCTGGATCGGAATATTAAGTTTATTATGGCTTGGTGGCTATTCAAACGGCTGCGAGTCATTTCGTGATGCCAGGGAAAGAGCGAAAAGAGCAGCAAGGTTGCTTGTTGAATATGCCAAAAAATATGATCGCGTCATATTGTTCGGACATGGATTTTTTAATTTGCTGATTGCCGTAGAATTACAAAAAACGGGTTGGAAAGGTAAAAAAATCACCAGCTTCAGGCACTGGAACTGTACGACATATGTTTGCTGAAAAGGATTCCAGCAATTGGATGTGACCTGTTAAATCGTTCCTGAATTTGCTGATAAGCAATGGGGTACTTCTTAATAATCTGTACATGTGAAAATTTGTTCGATAGAAAATCCTGTGAGAGACAGGGTTTTTTTGTTGTCATAACATAAATCAGGACTGAAGGAAAATGTCTGGAAGAGCTGTTTTTCAGTGGCAAGGTTTGGTAAAAAAATAAAATTATATAATTGCTAGTTCAATAAAAACAAAAATTTATTTTAAAGTTTGAAAAAATCTGAATATAGTTGAAAGTATTAACTTTTTCCTTGAATCGGGTAAATGTATTTTTCGTAATAAATATATTTTGTTAAGTACCGTAATTAATTAGTAATCCGAATAACGCTGAAAATATATTTTAATTAAAGAATGTATTAATTTATATCTCAAGTTGTAAGTAGTGACAATGAAAAAAGTTGACTGATTAATTGAGAATGGTTATCATTATCATCGAGAAGATTTTCATTTGGGGTTTTGGTGTACAGGTTGGGGCACCAGTTTCAGGAAAGGAAATGATGAAATGAATTTTATCGAATTAAAGGGCAAGGTTGCCCTGGTAACAGGGGCTGCCCAGGGTATTGGAGAAACGGTGGTGCGGATGTTCGCTGAAAGGGGAGTGCTTGTTGCGGCTGTGGACAACAATGCAGATCAACTGACCAGGCTTGTAACTGGTCTAGGGTCGAATGGGTACCATGTGACAGCGTTCCCGGCGGATGTAAGTGACAGCATAGCAGTAGAGGATATAGTGGACCAGATCGAATGTGATATGGGGCCAATTGAAATTCTGGTAAATGTTGCAGGTGTGTTGAGGGTGGGGTTGATCGAGTCTCTTGGAGATGAAGATTGGGCGACGACTTTCGCAGTCAACTCGACAGGCGTTTTCAACGTATCCCGTTCGGTCAGCAGGCGTATGATCCCCCGCAAGTCGGGTTCAATTGTAACAGTAGGTTCGAATGCTGCGAGTGTACCGCGTATGTATATGTCAGCTTACGCGGCCTCAAAAGCGGCCGCAACAATGTTTACCAAGTGTCTTGGACTGGAACTCGCTCAGTATAATATTCGTTGCAATTTGGTATCTCCCGGTTCAACTGAGACAGAAATGCAGAGGTCCATGTGGAAAGACAAGAACGGGGCACAAGAGATTATCGCAGGATCGACTGAGACGTTTCGGATGGGAATTCCATTGAAAAAACTGGCCAAGCCTTCTGATATTGCTGCCGCGGTTCTTTTTTTGGTCTCAGACCAGGCTCGGCATATTACATTGCATGATTTGTGCGTTGATGGCGGGGCCACCTTGGGGGTTTGATCAATCCCAAATCATATTGGCAAAAGGGGTTATGAAAATTATGAAGCATGAAAGCAAAGTGCTGGTCAAACATCTCCTCGATGAATATAAAACCGGTGATTTCTTTTTATCTTCACCGCATGGAACTTTACTGGCGGAGGGGGTGCTTGCCAAAGTACCGGTTCAGGAGAAAGGGAATGACCAGTTGGCAAGTTTGCCTGAACGTGCAGCAACTGTGCTGAATAAAGCCAGACAGGTTGGCCATAGCAAACCGATCATCGTAGGTGCAGTGCCCTTCGATCCCACGGAGCCTGTACAGCTTGCGGTTCCCAGAAAGGTCAGATGGTCTGGTCCGCTCTGTTTTGATTCTGTCGATCCGGTTCAACCGGCATTAACATCCGGATGTGAGATTCAACCGGTTCCTGAACCAGCGAAGTATTTACGTGGCGTAGAAGAGGGGTTGGCTAATATAGAGTCTGGCCGAATCAGCAAGATTGTGTTATCGAGATCGTTGAGCCTTACCTCGCCAGAAAAGGTAGATTTACATCAACTGCTACAAAATCTGGCTCAGCATAATGTCCAAGGCTATACTTTTGCTGTTGACTTACCTGAACCTAAGACAAGGGATACCTCTTCACCAGAAGCGGGAAAACGGACGTTAATTGGAGCAAGCCCCGAGTTGCTTGTTTCGAGAACAGGATTGCAGATCAGAGCAAATCCCCTGGCGGGATCAAGACCCCGCAGAGAAGATCCTGATGAAGATCGGAAACAGGCAGCCGCATTGCTGGCTTCCGCCAAGGATCGGCACGAACATGCTGTTGTCGTCGATGAGGTTGTCGCCTCACTTAAACCATATTGCAGGATACTGGACGTTCCAGCGGAACCTTCACTAGTACATACCGAGACCATGTGGCATCTTTCGACCGAGATTAAAGGGGAGCTTTCAGATCCTGCATTCACTTCACTTGAACTGGCAATCGCACTTCATCCAACTCCTGCTGTTTGTGGGTACCCAACTGCGATAGCGCGGGAGGTTATCAAGGAAATCGAACCGTTCGAACGCGGCTTTTTTACTGGAATGGCAGGATGGTGCGATGCTGATGGTGATGGCGAATGGGTAGTTACAATCCGTTGCGCAGAGGTGGATGAATATTCTCTTCGTCTGTTTGCAGGGGCTGGAATTGTCACAGGTTCGAAAGCGGAGGAAGAGTTGGCGGAAACATCGGACAAGTTACGGACAATGCTTTTGGCTATGGGATTGGACAATGAATGAAGTAAAATTTGGAGGGATAAATGATGCTGGAAGGATGCCCCTCGTGGCCAAATGAGTTTGCAGATTATTATCGTAAGGAAGGTTGCTGGACAGGTGAGACATTTGGAGAAATGTTACGGGAGAGGGCTGCCCGATATGGAGATCATATTGCTATCACCAGTGGCGAATACCACCTCAGTTACCGGGAGCTGGATAAAAAGGCTGACTGTCTGGCGGCAGGTTTCCTGCAAATGGGAATAAGAAAAATGGACCGGGTAGTTGTTCAACTGCCTAATATAGCGGAGTTTTTCGAAGTTTGTTTTGCACTGTTCCGAATAGGGGCATTGCCTGTCTTTGCTCTTCCAAAGCACCGAAGCAGCGAGATCAATTATTTTTGTAAGTTTACTGATGCAGTTGCCTACATCATACCGGACATTTACTCCAGATTTGATTACCGCAAGCTTGCCAGGCAGGTGCGGAACAAGGTTCCGGCATTGCAGCATGTGATTGTTGTCGGTAATGCGGAAGAGTTTACAGCATTGGGTGATCTGTATTCAGACCCTGTCAGTCTGCCGGAAGTAAATGCCGATAATGTTGCTTTTCTGCAATTATCCGGCGGAAGCACGGGATTGCCCAAGCTGATTCCCAGAACACATGATGACTATATATACAGTTTAAGAGCAAGTGATGAAATTTGCAGAATGGATCGCCACAGCGTTTATCTCGCTGCTCTTCCCGTTGCCCATAACTTTCCGCTCAGTTCTCCCGGTGTGCTGGGTACGTTATATGCTGGCGGAAGAGTTGTTCTTGCAACTGGATCCAGTCCGGATGAAGCATTTCCTCTTATCGAGAAGGAACGGGTTACAATAACGGCGCTTGTACCGCCGCTTGCTCTGATATGGCTTGAGGCAGTATCATCGCGTCATTATGATTTATCAAGTCTCCAGGTACTCCAGGTTGGCGGGGCCAAGTTCAGCTCTGAAGCCGCCCGCAGGGTACGCCCTGCTTTTAACTGTACCTTGCAGCAAGTTTTCGGAATGGCTGAGGGGTTGGTCAACTACACAAGACTGGATGACCCTGAAGAAGTTGTTATAAATACGCAGGGAAGACCAATGTCACAGTATGATGAAATTCGCATAGTGGATGAGGATGACCTTGAGGTAGAGCCGGGGCAGGTTGGACAGTTGTTGACACGTGGCCCGTATACGATTCGCGGATACTACAGGGCAGAAGAACATAATGCGAAGGCTTTTACTTCAGATGGTTTTTATCGTACCGGCGACCTTGTCAGGATGACATCATCGGGTTATTTGATTGTAGAAGGACGTGACAAAGATCAAATAAACCGTGGTGGTGAAAAAATCGCGGCTGAGGAAGTTGAAAATCACTTGCTTGCTCATCCGGATGTGCATGATGCGGCAATTGTTTCGATGCCGGACAGGTTTCTTGGAGAGCGTTCCTGTGCCTTTGTAGTTCCACGCAATCACACTCCGGCTGTTACCGAACTTAAAAAATTTTTGAGGGAACGTGGACTGGCTGATTTCAAAATTCCTGATCGGATAGAATTTGTCGACTCATTTCCGAAAACTGCATTAGGTAAAATCAGTAAAAAAACATTGCGTCAGATAATCGCGGACAAGCTGAAAGCACAAGCCTTTTGCAGTAATTAAATGGGATTTTGTCAACTTTAACTGAAAAAAGAGGTGATTTGATGGCTATTCCAGCTGTTTCAATATATTCAATGCCTGTGGCATCAGAGTTACCGAAGAACAAAGTACAGTGGAAGGCAGACCCCAAACGCTCGGTTCTTCTAATTCATGATATGCAGAAGTATTTCCTTAAAGCATATTCCCGAGGACAATCACCGATGGTGGAACTTCTTGAGAACATTCAGCGGCTAAAAAAACAATGTGTTGAACTTGGTATACCTGTCATTTATACGGCACAGCCTGGTGATCAGAAACCCGAGGACAGGGCCTTGCTGCAAGATTTTTGGGGACCGGGACTTTCCAATGAGCCTTCTGAAACAGGAATCATCGATGAACTCAAACCGGTTGAAAATGATATTGTTCTCACGAAATGGCGATATAGCGCTTTCAAAAAGACAAATCTTTTAAATATTCTACATGAGCAAGGCCGCGACCAGCTTATCATCAGCGGAGTTTACGCTCATATCGGGTGCCTGTTGACGGCGTGCGACGCTTTTATGCTGGATGTTCAGCCATTCCTTGTTACAGATGCGATAGCAGATTTTTCATTGGAACATCACAAGATGGCTGTCACTTATGCGGCTGAGCGTTGTGCCAAAACTGCATCTGCCATGATGTTGCTTGATGAATTGAAAAGCGCGCAGGATTCTCTGGAAAAGGCAGTCCACGATGCTGATTTCCAAACGTTAACGCTACAGCTTGTGCGAAAACAAGTTGCTGATCTTCTTGACGAATCGCCATCAGATATCTCTGACCACGAAGACTTGATTAACAGAGGGCTTGATTCAATCAGAATTATGAGCCTGGTTGAAAAATGGCATCATGCCGGAGCTGAAGTCAATTTTATGATGCTTGCTGAGCAGCCAACACTGTCCTGCTGGTGGAAGTTGTTGTCATCTTCATTGCAAAAGATATCATCCAATTCAGACCAAACGTAAAGGAGGCCGTATCAATGTCTAATTCTCAAACCCATTGGCCGTTATCAGGTGCACAATCCGGCATTTGGTATGCTCAACAGCTTGACCTGGAAAATCCAGTCTATAATGCCGGTGAATATGTGGAAATAAACGGGCCAATTGATCCGGCTCGATTTGAGGCTGCTTTGCGACAGGCTGTCAAGGAGGCTGAATCTTTACATGTCCGCTTTGGTGAAGATCAGGATGGACCTTGGCAGGTCATTTGTCCGCCTTCTGACTTTCATCTGCATTTTATCGATGTCAGTCATGTAAAAAAACCACGTGAAGCGGCTGAAAGATGGATGAACAATGACTTGTTGCAACCTGTTGATCTCAAGAAAGGCCCTCTCTTCTGTCAAGCCTTGTTCAGGGTCGCTCCTGATTGTTTCTTCTGGTATCAGCGTATTCATCACGTTGTAATGGATGGATTCGGTTTTTCGCTTATTACCAGGCGAGTAGCTGAGATCTATTCAGCACTGGCAAATGATCTTGCGTATGATAAAGGCAGCTTCAATTCATTGCGCCTTGTTATTGAAGAAGATATAGCCTATCGGTCATCAGAGAAATTTGTGCAGGATCGTCAATTCTGGTTGGATCGCTTCTCGGATAAACCAGAAGTAGTCAGTTTGGCCAATCGTGCTCCAGGGATATCCAGAAGCGTTCTTCGCCAAACAGGGTATTTGTCGCCATCGATTCTTGAATGCCTGAAGGTGATGGCCCGCAATTTAAAAGGTAATTGGCATGAAGTTGTCATTGCAGCAACAGCTGTTTATGTGCATCGGCTGACAGGGGCACAGGATGTAATCCTTGGTTTGCCAATGATGGGACGTATAGGCTCCGCTTCAATAAATATACCTTGCATGGCGATGAATTTGCTGCCGTTACGTTTATCAGTACATCCGGATCTGAACTTTTCAGAACTGGTTAGACAGGTTTCAAAGGAAGTTCGGGAAGCAAGCCGCCATCAGAAATATCGGCATGAAGAACTGCGCCGTGACCTTAAGCTGCTTGGAGAGAATCAGAGATTGTTTGGTCCACAGATCAATATTTTGCCTTTTAACTACAGTGTTAACTTTTCGGGATATGAAGGAACTGTACACAAACTGGCGAATGGCCCTGTTGATGACCTGTCAATTAACATTTATGACAAGAATGATGGAAATGGTTTAAGAATGGATCTGGAGGCAAATCCGGCACTTTACAATGAAGAGGATCTCAGGATTCACCGCAAACGTTTCCTGGCTTTCCTTGGAAAAATTGCAACTGCGGAAGGTGACGAGACTGTCGGGGAAATGGAGATTCTTTTGCCTGAAGAACGCCATCAGGTGCTTGTTCAATGGAATAATACTGCCCAAATATTACCAAAGACCAGTTTGCCGGAAATGTTTGAAAGCCGGGTTGCCAAAAGTCCTGAGTCAACAGCCCTGGTCTGTGAAAACATGGCCCTCAGTTACACGGAGCTGAATGAGCGGGCAAACCGCCTTGCGCATCTGCTTATTGATCAGGGGCTGGGGCCCGAAAAATTTGTTGCCCTGGCACTGCCACGTTCAATGGATATGGTTATTTCCATGCTGGCAGTCCTTAAAACCGGAGCAGCCTACCTGCCGATTGATCCGGATTATCCGGCTGAACGGATCAAGTTTATGTTTGATGATGCGCAGCCTGTTTGTATCATTACAAATTCGGCAGTTGTATCGAAATTACCTGACAGTATTCTGCCAAAAATTGTACTGGATGAGTCAGAATTTGTCGGGAAGCTGGTCAATTATCCGAATACCAATGTGGATCAAATCGAACGGAATGAATTCTCACCTCTTGCTCCAGCTTATATGATCTATACTTCAGGATCTACTGGCAAGCCAAAAGGCGTTGTAGTATCGATGGAAAGTCTGAACAATTTTCTCTTATCCATGCAGGAGCAATTTTTGCTGACCGGGCAGGACAGGCTGCTTGCTGTGACCACTATTGCTTTTGATATTTCAGCCCTGGAAATATTTCTTCCGCTTATCAGTGGAGCCAGTTGTGTAATTGCCCAAAAGGAAACGGTTCAGGATCTTCATGCTTTGACAAAAATGATGACTCAATTTGGCATTACTGTCATGCAAGCTACACCGACACTTTGGCATGCGCTTGTAACAGGTTTTCCCGATAAATTGAAAGGGCTTCGAGTGCTTGTTGGAGGAGAAGCACTCCAAAGCAGTCTTGCAACTGCTTTACATGAAATGGGTTGTGAAGTTACGAATCTTTATGGACCCACTGAAACAACAATCTGGTCAACCTCTGTTACCCTTGATTCCGAAAAAACCGGAATGCCTCCTATTGGTCGCCCAATCGGAAATACACAAGTGTATGTGCTGGATGCAAGTCTACAGCCTGTTCCGCCAGGGGTTGTTGGAGATTTATATATAGCCGGCACCGGATTGGCGCGGGGCTATTTGGACCGTCCGGGTTTGACAGCAGAACGCTTTGTTGCCAATCCGTATGGTCCAAAAGGAAGCAGAATGTATCGTACAGGCGATTTAGCCCGTTGGACTTCAGATGGTTCTCTGGAATATATCAGTCGGGTCGATCACCAAATCAAAATTCGCGGTTTCCGGATTGAGTTGGGCGAAATTGAAGCAATGCTTGCCAAACATCCTGATGTCAGGCAGGTTGCTGTTGTTGCCCGGGAAGATGAACCCGGTGACAAACGTATAGTAGCTTATATTGTGCCCGGTTCAAAGGAGAATCCGGATTTTTCTGAACTTCGTCAATATGTTGGAGACAGTCTTCCGGATTATATGATTCCATCAGCGTTTGTCAAAATGAATGATTTGCCGTTGACTCCAAATGGCAAACTTGATCGTAAGGCGTTACCGGCACCTGATTTTTCTGCAACGGTTACAAACCGGGCCCCCAGAACCCCACAGGAAGAAATCTTGGGTGATCTGTTTGCCGAGGTTCTTGGACTTCCCCGTATTGGCATTGATGACAGCTTTTTTGAGCTCGGTGGACATTCCCTGCTTGCTGCCAATCTGATGGTCCGGATTCGTGACGTACTTGGAGTTGAACTGGGCATCGGCAAACTTTTTGAATCGCCAACTGTTGCAAGTCTTGCCAAACAACTTGCCCATGGAAAAAATGGCCGGCCACCTGTGAAGAAAGTTGAAAAACACGAGGAGATTCCGCTTTCATTTGCACAGCAGCGATTATGGTTTCTTCACCGCCTGGAAGGGCATGGCCCAGCCTATAATATTCCCGTTGTTGTGCATTTGCAGGGAGAGTTGAATCAAAAGGCTTTGCAGGAAGCACTTTGTGATGTTGTTGAACACCATGAATCCCTGCGTACTATCTTCCCTGAGACAGGGGGAATTTCGCGTCAACTTGTCCTGAAGGCAGATGAAGCAGCGCCGGAGCTTATTGTTACCAATATCAGCGAGAATGAACTTTCGGAAAAACTTGCCGAATCAGTGCGTTACAGTTTTAATCTAGCCCAGGAAACAGCAATTCGTGTACAACTTTTCGTACTGGGCCCGGACAAATATGTACTGTTGTTGTTGCTGCACCATATTGCTGCGGATGGATGGTCTCTGACCCCGCTTACCCGTGATCTTTCTGCAGCTTATACGGCACGTTGCCGGGGACAGGCTCCTGAGTGGGCGCCTTTGCCTGTACAGTATGCGGATTACACAATTTGGCAGAGAGATCTTTTAGGCAGTGAGAATGATGAAAACAGCCTTGTTGCCCAACAACTGGATTTTTGGAAGGAAACATTGGAGGATTTGCCTGATCAACTGGAGCTGCCTACAGATTATCCACGGCCGGCTGAAGCAAGTTACCGTGGCGAAACGGCCAACTTTTACATCAAGCCGGAGCTTCACCGCCGTTTACTCGATTTTGCACGTGAAAATGGAGCCAGCCTTTTTATGGTCCTGCAATCCGGTCTTGCGGCATTGCTTACCAGGCTTGGTGCGGGTACTGATATTCCTGTTGGCAGTCCGATTGCCGGACGCAATGATGATGCACTGGGAAATCTTGTCGGCCTGTTCATCAATACATTGGTTCTGCGTACGGATACATCAGGTGATCCCAGTTTCCGTGAACTTCTTAACCGAGTCAGAAAAGTGGATCTTAATGCTTATGAAAACCAGGATCCTCCTTTTGAACGTCTTGTTGAGATTCTTAACCCGGTTCGGTCCCGATCCAGACATCCATTATTTCAAATTATGCTGGCTTTGCATAACACACCTGATCCTGAACTGCAATTCCCGGGACTTGAATCCAGTCTTCGAATTCATAGCACAGGTTCAGCCAAGTTTGACCTTACGATAGAGTTGCGTGAAGTTTATGAGAAAGATGGCAGCCCGGGAGGACTGGAAGGCTTGCTTGAATACAGCACAGATCTGTTTGAACGTGACACGATCAAGACTTTTATCCAGCGCCTGCTGAGGTTGCTGGAGAACGCAGTCGTAAATCCTGACCAGAATATAGAAAGTCTTGACATTCTATCACCTGAAGAACGTCAGAAAATATTGTTGGAATGGGGCCAGTCTTCTGAAGAAATACCACAAAATTGTTTGCCCGCCCTGTTTGAGGAACAGGTTTTCAGAAGCCCTGAGGCTGCAGCTGTAGTGTTTGAAGGCAATTCGTTAAGTTATGAAGACTTGAATAAGCAAGCCAATCAGCTTGCGCATTTGTTGATTTCCAAAGGTGTGGGACCGGAACAATTTGTTGCTTTGGCGTTACCAAGGTCATTGGATATGGTTGTCGGCCTGATTGCTGTACTCAAAACGGGAGCGGCATATCTCCCCCTGGATCCTGACTATCCGGAAGACCGCCTTGCTTTTATGCTTGATGATGCCAATCCGGCTTACCTGCTCACCAGTACGGAAAACTTGGCCAGGCTCCCTGATGCCGATGCCTTGCCGCGCATCGTCATTGATGATTCTGATACCGTAGAAGATTTGAATAACTGTCCCTGCTCAAATCCGACAGATGCAGACCGCATCAAACCTTTGTCACCTTCAAATCCGGCTTATGTTATTTACACCTCCGGATCGACAGGCAAACCAAAAGGCGTAATTGTACCACATCAAAATGTTGTCCGGTTGTTCGGAGCTACCGATCTCTGGTTCGGGTTCAATTCAAGCGATGTCTGGACATTGTTCCATTCATATGCCTTTGATTTTTCTGTCTGGGAAATTTGGGGAGCATTGCTGTATGGAGGACGTCTTGTTGTTGTATCTCATGCAATCAGCCGGTCTCCTGCAGAATTTTTACAGCTGCTCGTAAACGAAGGTGTGACGGTTCTTAACCAGACTCCATCGGCATTTTATCAATTAATGCAGGCAGACCGGGAAAATCCCGATCTCGGCCAGAAGCTTTCTTTGCGATTTGTGATTTTTGGAGGAGAAGCTCTGGAACTTGGCCGCCTGGGGGATTGGTATGACCGCCATCCTGATAATGCTCCCAAGCTTGTCAATATGTACGGGATTACGGAGACAACTGTGCATGTCAGTTATATTGAACTTGACAGGAACATTGCCGCCATGAGAGCTAACAGCCTTGTTGGCTGTTCCATTCCGGACCTTGGTGTTTATGTATTGGATAATGCCCTGCGGCCGGTTCCACCGGGGGTAACAGGCGAGTTGTATGTGTCCGGGGCCGGGTTGGCACGTGGTTATCTAAACCAACCTGGTTTGACAGCGGAACGTTTTGTTGCGAATCCGTTTGGTCCGGCAGGCACACGAATGTATCGTACGGGAGATCTTGCCCGTTGGCGTGAAGATGGCTTGCTGGATTATATGGGGCGTGCTGATCATCAGATCAAGATTCGCGGTTTCCGGATCGAACCGGGTGAAATTGAAGCGGTGATTGCCGGACATCCTGATATTCATCAGGTAGCAGTGGTGGTTCGGGAAAACCGGTCTGGAGACAAAAGACTGGTTGCCTATATCGTTTCGGATGAGGAAGATCGCCTTGATTCGGCCGAACTGCGCAGATATGTCGCCAAATATTTGCCTGATTATATGGTGCCGTCAGCGTTTGTGACTATTTCAGATTTGCCACTGACACAAAATGGCAAGCTTGACCGCAAATCCTTGCCGGAACCTGAAATTTCTGCAGATGTTGCAGGTCGTGGCCCCAGAACGCCACAAGAAGAAATTTTATGTAATTTGTTTGCGGAAGTTCTTGATTTGTCGCAAGTGGGGATTGATGATGGGTTCTTTGACCTGGGAGGCCATTCTCTGCTTGCTGTTACACTGATGAGTCGAATTCGCGATGCCCTTGGGGTTGAGCTGAGCATTGGAAATTTGTTTGAGACTCCTACCGTCGCCGGCCTTGTGGAACGACTGGAAATGGGCACCAGCAAAAGCGCGTTGGACGTTTTGCTGCCACTCAGAACGAGTGGAGAACAACCGCCGCTGTTCTGTGTACATCCGGCAGGAGGACTTGGTTGGTGTTATGCCGGGTTGATGAATACTCTTGGCAAGGAGTATCCAATTTATGGTTTGCAGGCACGCGGAATTTTGGAGCGTGAGAAATTGCCGGAGACAATGAATGAGATGGCTGCGGATTACATTGAGCATATTCGCAGGATTCAACCCAAGGGTCCTTATTATTTGCTTGGCTGGTCTCTTGGCGGAAATATCATCCATGCCATGGCGACCTTGTTGCAAAAGCAAAGCGAGGAAGTTGCCCTCGTTGCCATGCTTGATGCCTATCCAAGTCACTTTCTGCCGATCAAACAGGCTCCTGATGAAGAAGAAGCGCTGATTGCCCTGCTCGCATTGGGAGGATATGATCCCGATACTCTGGGAGAAAAACCGATGGATATTGCCGGCGCTATTGAAATTCTTCGCCAGGACGGAAGCGCATTGGCCAGTCTCGATAAATCTGCCATTTTTAACCTTAAAGAGACATATGTGAACTCTGTCCGCATTTTAAGTGAATATAAGCCGGAAAGGTTTAAAGGAGACCTCCTGTTTTTCAGATCAACCATCATACCTGAATGGTTTGACCCAATCTCTCCGGAATCGTGGGAACCGTATATTGATGGGCAAATTGAACAGGTTGACATTCATTGCCGGCATAAGGATATGTGCCAGCCGAAGCCACTTGCCGAGATTGGACGAGTAATTGCTAATAAACTGGATGAAATGAAGCACTTCGTATTAATTAATGAAGGGAGAAAATAACTTATGGTTAATCCTTTTGAAAATGAAGCCGGTACCTACTTTGTACTGATTAATGATAAAGGCCAGTATTCCCTCTGGCCTGCCTTTCTTGACGTACCATCCGGATGGACGGTTATCTATGGGCAAGAGAGTCGTCAGATGTGTCTGGATTATATCAGCTCGAACTGGAACGATATGAAGCCAACAGACTGGAATTCAGGTAATGGCAAAGGGAAGTGAAAACAGGTATGCAACTTGATCAAAAGATAGTTGTTCGTGTTGTCTATGTGACAGCGATGTTTATGGTAGCGTTGGACGGCACTATCATAAATGTTGCATTACCGGCTATTGGCTATGAATTCGGGGTTCCGCCTTCCGCTACGGGGACTGTTAATATTGGATATTTAATCAGTCTGGCCATGTTTCTTCCAGTTGCGGGCTGGCTTGGTGACCGATGGGGAACCAGGAGGATTATGTTGATTGCACTTGGTGTATTTACAGGAGCGTCCGCACTATGCGGATTTGCCGACAGCCTTTTAACTTTGAATGTGTTTCGGGTTATACAGGGAGCCGGGGGAGGAATGATCGCCCCTGTAGGGATGGCCATACTGTTTAGAACCTTTTCTCCGGAAGAAAGGCCAAAACTGTCCCGCTCCCTCGTGGCTCCTGTTGCGGTTGCACCAGCTCTCGGCCCCATAATCGGTGGATTATTAGTTGAACAGTTATCTTGGCGTTGGGTATTTTACATTAACCTTCCAATTGGAATTCTGGCAATATTGTTTGGCTTTATATTTCTTGTCGAACATAAAGAGCCTGCTGCCGGCCGATTTGATTTGTCCGGTTTCCTGCTGTCAGCTTCAGGTTTTTCCATATTCATCTATTCGCTGACCCAAGGCTCTCTGACAGGCTGGAATTCGACGGAAGTCCTTGTAACGGGAATTGTCGGGCTCATGCTTATTGCGTTACTGGTCTTTACTGAACTGCGCGCAGAAAAACCCATGCTTGACTTGCATTTATTATCGGATCCATTGTTTCGGACTATGAATCTCATATCCTTTTTTTCAACTGTCGGTTTACTTGGCATGCTCTTTGTATTCCCGCTGATGTATCAAAATGCGCTAAATGAGAGCGCATTGGATACCGGTCTTACTATTTTCCCGGAAGCACTTGGACTGATGCTTGCCTCACAGGTTATGCCCTGGTCATATAGGAAGGTTGGTGTGCGCCGGTTAATTGTCGTTGCATTGCTCTTTACCATTGCCATATTTGTAGTGCTGACTTTGATTATCCACAAGGCGAACCCCTGGATGCTGAGAGTGCTGTTTTTTGGTGTGGGTTTTTTCCTGGGGCAATCGGTTGGAGCTGTGCAGTTCACATCTTTTGCCAACATCTCTCCTCAATCAATGGGGCGAGCAACGACTTTGTTTAATGTTCAGAACCGGTTTGCTTCCGCAGTGGGAGTGGCAATTCTGGCGGGGCTACTGAGTGTGTTTGGAACTCTTACGGGAACCGGAAACGGTCAGCCAAATCTGACAGCTTACCAGGCGGCGTTGTTTGGTGCTGTTGTATCCTTGCTGACGGCATTGTTTTTTGCAACACGTATTCGAAAGACCGCTGATGTATCTACAATGCGCAAGCAATCTGCGTCTTCTGCCAAACCGACTGAAATTAAAACAATGGCAAAGGCAGGCGAGTGATTTGCCAGCCATATGTTTTACCGGGCAAATTTATATCATCAGGTTTTTGTATTGTGAAACTAAAACAAAGTAAGTTATAATTGATAATAATAATCATTATCAAAAAAGGGTAATGCATCATTAAGATTATGCAATTTTGCGAAAGGAAGTTAAGTTGAAAATGAAAAAAAGATTGTTTTTTGCTGGAATAGCGATTGCGTGTTTTATTGGTCTTGTTGCATGTGGCAATGCGGAGAATGTTCATTCAACATCCGGTCAAAAGGAAAAGGCGATTATTTATTTAAGCAAGGAATACACAGTGCCTGAAAAAGTCACCAAATTTGTAACAGCCAGTTTGGAATCGATGGAAGATGCGGCGATTTTGGGGGTGAAACCGGCAGGCGCTGTTACATATGCAGGAGAACTGCCACAGTATTTGGCAAAGGACCTGCAAGGTGCCGAGTCAATTGGTGAGAAAATGCAACCAAACTATGAAACGCTTCTTCGCTTGAAACCGGATGTGATTTTGGGAAGTACCAAATATCCACCGGATGTAGCAAAACAGTTGAATAAAGTAGCACCGATGGTTCCGGTTTCTCATGTATCAGCAAACTGGGAAGAAAATTTAAGATTGTTGGCAGTGCTTACCGGCAAAGAAGATAAAGCGGACGAAATAATTGGGGAGTATAAGGAAGATGCGGCAAAATTGAAAGGGATCGTCCAGGGAGAATTGAAAGACAAAAAAGTGGTTGTAGCCAGAATCAGAGGCGGAAGCATTTATCTCTATCCGCAAGATGTTTACTTTAACCATACTCTTTATACAGATTTGGGTTTGACTGTTCCTGAAGAAATCGAGGCAGTAAAAACGCAAGAAATGATTTCTCTGGAAAAATTTGCAGAAATGAATCCGGACTATATCTTTTTGCAATTCACGGAAAGAGAAAATGCACAGAACCCCAAATCACTGGAAAATTTACAAAGGAATCCGATTTGGCAAAGCATTCGGGCTGCAAAAGATAAAAAGGTATTTGTAAATGTTGTTGATCCTCTTGCTCAAGGAGGTACCGCTTGGAGCAAGGTGGCTTTCTTAAAAGCAGCAGAGAAACATTTAACCAATTAAATGAGTAAGGTGCGAATGATATGGGAAAAGCCAATTCATTATCAACATTCATTTTAGGTTTGGCACCAGTTTTCATTTTATTGACGATTATACTTTCTGTTATGTATGGTGCAAAAGATATCAGCTTTGAAACAGTATGGAATGCACTGTTTTATTATAATTCAGAAAATGTGGATCATAACATTATTATCACTTCCCGTTTTCCAAGAGTCTTAAGCGCCCTTCTTGTCGGTGCATTTCTGGCCATATCAGGAGCACTTATGCAAGGGGTGACAAGAAACTATCTTGCGTCCCCCTCGATTATGGGAGTGACAGATGGCTCTGCTTTTATCATTACAATCTGTATGATTTTTGCTCCGGATTTGTCTTCAGTGCAAATGATTCTGTTTTCCATAGTTGGTTCCCTGTTGGGGGCGGGAATCGTTTTCGGTTTCGGGTCATTGCTTCCCAATGGATTATCGCCGGTTCGTCTGGCGATAATCGGAACAGTGATCGGGACTTTTTTAAGTAGCGTTTCTGCAGCGATGGCTTCGTACTTTCAGGTTTCTCAAAATATCAGCTTTTGGTACAATGCGAGATTGCACGAGATTGATCCTGAAATACTGAGACTGACAATCCCGTTCGGAGCAATAGGCATTATTTTGGCACTTTTTATCGCAAACTCCATCACCATCCTTTCTTTGGGAGAAGAAGTTTCCGTCAATTTGGGCCAACGTACGAAATTTGTGAAGGGGGCTGCCATAACAGCTGTTGTATGTTTGACTGGTACCGCAGTTGCTCTGGTAGGAAAAATTGGTTTTGTCGGTCTTATTATTCCTCATGTTACGCGGTTTTTAACAGGCGCAGATTATAGATGGATTATTCCGTGCGCCGGAGTCATTGGCGGGGTGTTTCTGGCATTATGTGATGTATTGGGCAGATTTGTAAATTATCCCTTTGAAACACCCATCGGAGTTGTTACCTCCTTGCTTGGAATTCCTTTTTTTCTGTATCTGATAAGAAGAAAGGGAGGAGAGAACCGTGTATAAGGAATTATGGCTGCGTTACAGATTAATCCTTGTGACGAACGTGTGCCTTGTTTTGGCCGCAATCTATATCAGTTTGACAAGCGGTACATTTGATCTGACCATTGCGGATATATTCCGGACAATTTTCCGGATCGATCCGGTGTCTGAGCATGATTTGGTTATATTTGACTTCAGGCTCCCCAGAATTTTGATTGCGGGCCTGGTGGGATCAGGACTTGGAATTGCCGGAGCTGTTATACAGGGACTCGCACGGAATGGACTGGCTGATCCTGGGATTTTGGGAATTAATGCGGGAGCAGGAACGGCCATTGTAATCTTTATGTATTTTTTCCAAGGACAAGTTACGGGGACAGAATGGTTTTTTATTTTGATTGTTCCTTTATTTGGACTGGTTGGAGGATTGGGGGTCGCAATTTTAATTTATTTTTTCTCCTGGAAAGCTGGAAGATTGGATCCCCAACGTCTTTTATTGAGTGGAATTGCAATTGGTTCAGGTTTTGGAGCTCTTTCCCTATATCTGTCATTGAAAATGAATGCATCCGATTTTGAGATGGCGACGGTCTGGATTTCAGGAAGCATATATAATGCCAATTGGACCTATATCATTTCTATGCTTCCATGGCTTGTTGTTCTGATTCCTGTAATTTATAAAAAAGCTTATTTACTGGATTTGTTTCAACTGGAGGAAACGAATATAAAAAGCTTGGGGGTTTCAGTAGAAAAAGAGAAATCTATCCTTTTGCTAAGCAGTATCGGGTTAGTCAGTGCCTGTGTTTCTGTTTCAGGCAGTATCGGATTTGTCGGCCTGATGGCCCCTCATATCGCCAAACGTCTTGTCGGGATACATCATAATCATGTAATTCCTGTATGTGGAGCAGTCGGTATGTTGCTGGTCATCATTTCAGATTTTATTGCGAAGACGGTTTTTGCACCGGCGGAATTGCCGGTTGGAATTGTCATTTCGATTATTGGCGTGCCGTATTTTCTGTACCTGTTAATGAAAACAAAAGCTTGAGGGAGGAAGGGTAATGAGTATCCTGAGTATAGAAAACCTGGAAACAAGGTACGATAAATTTCTTGTATTCCAAGGTTTGAATCTGAAAGTGCAAACAGGGAAAATTACGACTATTATCGGTCCGAATGGATGCGGCAAGTCTACTTTGTTAAAAACAATGGGACGTATCCTGAAACAAAAGAAGGGAAAAGTGTATTTTCAGGGACAAGATTTGCAAAGCATTCCTACAAAGGATATTGCAAAGCATCTGGCTTTATTGGCGCAAAGTCCTGTTGCACCCGCAGAGTTAAAGGTTGAAGAGCTTATTTCATACGGAAGATATCCGCACAGAAATAATGTGTACAAATTAACCAAAAGAGATAAAGAAATCATTGAATGGGCGATGGACATTACAAAAACAACTTCTTTCAGAAAGCGTGAGATCGGGAACCTGTCCGGAGGGCAAAGGCAAAAAGTGTGGTTGGCGATGGTTTTGGCACAAGAAACAGAAGTTTTATTATTGGATGAGCCGACCACCTATCTCGACATGGTCCACCAGCTGGAAGTATTGCAAATCGTAGAGAGATTAAATAAAGAAAAAAACTGTACGGTTTTGATGGTATTGCATGATATCAATCATGCGGCGCGATTTTCACATGAAATTGTAGCGATGAGAAAAGGGGAGATTATAGAGACCGGTACTCCTGCAGAAATCATGACAAAGGAAGTTTTGAAAAAAGTCTTCCATATTGATGCGAGAGTCATGATAGATCCATATTGCGGAACCCCTGTTTGTTTCGGATATGACAGCGCATTACAGGAAGAGGTGACAGGGATTCGCGCGGCAAATTAAAAGTAATATCGTTAACAGAGGAGCAGCAGTTTATGGAAGATAGTATAACAAGAACAAAGGTTTCCTTACCCTTGTCGGAACAATGGATAATGCATTCCAAAACCGGTCATTCTCCTTATAAGATTTGTGTGGCCAGGCCCAAAGAACCTGCGCCACCTTCAGGGTATCCAATTATTTATGTATTGGATGGAAATGCTTTTTTTCATATGTTCCAAGAAGTGATCAGAGTACAATCCGGAAGACCTGACAAAACTGGAATTACACCAGCAATAATTGTTGGGATCGGTTATCCGGTAGAAGAAGATTTCCCTTCTAAATATCGAATTTATGATTTTACACCACCATCTTTTTCAGTTAATTTGCCATTAAGGCCCAATGGAGAGCCTTGGCCCAAAACCGGAGGAGCAGAATTTTTTTTGAATTTTATCGAGGAACAACTCAAGCCGCAACTGGATAGCCAGTTTCATTTGGATTTAAAGCGCCAAACCATTTTCGGGCATTCGTTAGGCGGCATGTTTGCGTTGGATGTCTTGTTTACAAAAACCGATGCATTTCAAACCTATATTGTAAGTAGCCCATCTATTTGGTGGAATAATCAATGCATTCTCAAAAAGGAGCAACAATTTGTATCGCGATTAAATAAAAATAAAGCAGATGTCGGGATTTTCTTTGCAGTGGGCTCATTGGAAAAAGACCACATGATCGAGGATGTAAAAGAACTGTCAAAACGATTGTCAAATTTTAACCGTACTGGATTACAAGTGGAGTTTATTGAAGCAGATGGAGAAAACCATCTTTCTGTTGTACCTGCGACTTTAAGCTGTGCCTTGCGGTTTGTTTTTAATCGTTAATGGGAAAAAAGCCAATTCTGTTTAACCTGGAACTGATGATTGTCTGTTATTTTGTTCCAAAGGAAACACGGTATGAGCAAATAAAAAGCCAAGATTTTCAGGAAAGCCTTGTCTTTTTGTATTTCCATCTATTGAGGATTGATTTTTCAAGGGAAGATGTTAATCAGGAAAAGAAGTAGGAAGCCAACTATATTGACATAAATAATCAAGTATCAAACAGAACGTTTATTGAGAATAATTATGAATTAGATGGCTGATTCCTGTTATTTTATAGGAGATGATTTTTTATGTTGAATATAGATAGTTTAATAGAAAAGATCGAAAAGATAGATAAGGAAATATTAGATCTTTTGGGTAAGAGAGAAAAACTTGTTGCGCAGATTGAAAAAGCAAAACATAAACTGGAGTCAAACAGTTACATTTCCCCGAAAATACAGGGTGTATTGCGTAAATATAAAGGATTATACAAGAATGAGCCCATCCAAAACAGGATCCGGGAAATATTTAAAGATGGAAAGGATTTACAAATTTGCCGGGATGCCCAAAAAAATAGAGCCTTTTTATATTCCAGAGAACAACAGGATAAAAATACGATTATAAATATTAACGGGCAAAAAATAGGCAATGGTGAACCGTACTTTATCATGGGACCATGTGCAGTTGAAAGCCTTGAACAATTAAGTAAAGTAGCCGGGGAAATGGCCGAAAGAGGGTTAAATTTATTAAGAGGCGGAGCATTTAAGCCACGAACATCTCCCTATGATTTTCAGGGATTGGGATTGGAAGGATTAAAAATTTTGAAAAAAGTCGCCAGAGAAAAGGGGATGTCAGTGGTTACCGAGATTATGAGCACTGACCAAATTGAGGAAACTTTGGAATATATAGATGTGATCCAGATCGGAGCAAGAAATATGCACAATTTTGCTCTTTTAAAAGCTGCGGGCAAAACAGGCAAACCTGTATTGCTTAAAAGGGGACTATCAGCAACTGTTAAAGAATTTGAATTGGCGGCTGAATATATTCTTTTAGAAGGAAACAAAAATGTAATTCTGTGTGAGAGAGGTATTCGAACTTATGAAACTGCAACAAGAAATACTTTGGATATTTCGGCAGTTCCCATATTAAAACAGGAGACCCATTTACCTGTGTTGGTAGATATCACTCATTCGACTGGCAGAAAAGACTTGTTAATTCCTGCCGCCAAAGCAGCCCTGGCTATTGGCGCTGATGGAATCATGGCAGAGGTGCATCCAAATCCCCAAGCAGCATTATCAGATGCAAAACAGCAAATGAATATAAATGAATTCCACTCTTTTATGGATTCTATGGAAAAATTTTTAAATAAACATGGAGAAACAGTTATTATCTAAAGTGATATTGCCCCCCGGCTTATTTTTTCAAATTACTAAAAAATGCTGGATACAGCTTTGACAAATGAATAAAAAAGCTGTGAATCACTCATCCTTCGCCTGGAATGAGTGATTTTTTATTATTGAAACAACAGAGAGGTTCAGAAGATTTCCAGGGCAAACGCTGATTGGATAAAACGAAGACAGATAACCTGAACGGGAAAAAACAGGGATAAATTGACGTTATCCAAACGTTACGGTAAAATGTTTATTGTAATAACAAACATGTATATTATATGTTTGATTGAAACCGGATATAGGTGAGGCGGATGAAAATTGATGGATCGTAAAAAAGAACTGAAACAGCGTTTTAAAGAGACTAAGGTTGAAGCGGGTGTTTATCAAATAAAGAACAGGATGAACCAAAAAATATTGGTCGGGAGCACACGAAACCTGAAAACCTTGAACGGACTCAGGTTTATGCTTGAGACAAACGGATATACCACCAATAAAGAACTTCAGGAAGAGTGGAACCGATTTGGGAAAGAGGCGTTTACGTTTAGCGTACTGGAAAAATTGAAAAAGAAAGATGATCCTTTTTTTATTGAGAAAGAAGCTTTAATGGAGCTGGAAGAAAAGTGGCTGGAAAAGCTGCAGCCATTTGGAGAACGGGGATATAACCGAAGAAAAAAATAGCTTCACAAAAAGAATGGGGTTAAAAGAAATTTGGATGAAAAACGAAGGTTTCCTGCGACGTCTCAAGACAGTATGAATTATCTGTTGGGCCTTTATTCCGCCGATCAACAAATCATGGCTGTTCTTTATTTTCCGGTCGGACTCTCCAAACATTTGCTGGAACAATCGGTCTGCATAACGATGAAGCTTCAGCCAATCTCAAATTGCCGGTTTGTCGAAGGAGAAACTCCTTATTGGAAAGAACGGCCATCCAATAATCATTTGCCTGTTTTCTCTTGTGAATATCGTACTGATAATGGAAGAAATGGTGCTGAATTTTATCAAGGAACCCTGTGACCGTGTCAAGGGACTGATGGTTCAGGGAAAATTGTTTCGGTCGCCAATGAAAGAAATTATAGTTGTCAAACTGACTAATCTGTGTTCGGATGGGGCAGGAGTCAAGAAATATATTCAATTGCTGGCTTCCGTTTATACCCGGCTTTCATCTGGCAGACCGGCCAGTCAGATCCTGGGTTATTAAAGTGGAAACAATGGAAGCTTCCGTGACCAGTCTCCCGTATTCCAACACACAGGTATCAAAGATATTGAGGAACCCTGTCGGCCTAATCAGGGAGGGCAAGCTTCCTTATGGCCATTCCCGGCTCAACCCGGTGCCAATCGCGATCCGCAAATATCCCTCCGCCGGTTGAGTCGCAACGAAACCAGGCGTCTTGTACAATGGGCAAAAGTCCGTCACAGTAAACGATATTATTATGACAGCTTGTTTCCGGTCAATGGCACATTTTGCCGTATGTGCCGAGCCGGGGCATCCTGAAAAAATGATCGGTTTGCCTGTTGATTTGCGGAGGTATCTTCCATATCACACTTCCGGAGCGATCTGTAACCTGTCCGGCATGGAAATACCGGTTATTAAAATGAACGAGGATGAAACCTTTGCAGAAACCTTGCAACAAGTCAAACAAACCATGGGCGAAATAAAATCTCAAAGCCCTGGCATATCTTCTGCGGGAGGAATGGAACTTATATCAGGAATAACCTGTCTGAACTTCGGGATATGTATAAAAAGCAACATGAACAACGATGAAAATGAGGATGGCATTGCATTTGCTTACCAATTTTGGAGTGATTGCGGAGGAGCCTGTCAGGTTCGGCAATCTGCAGGCAGAAGATGGATATATGACTTCCCCGATTATGTATGCCCCTCTTTTTGCCATGGGAGCCAGCATTTACTTGAACAGGCTCTCTTTTTCAATTGGTTATCATATGCCGGGGACATCGAGAGAAATGGTGGAGCAATTTCTGAAAAAGTTTGGCGAGGAGTTATCGGTGTGTCAGGAAGGATGAGCCGTCTTTTACAGTATATTGAGAAACATTTTTTAATATTTGACAAAACATTTATTTCCGTTTAAGATTCTGGTAAATAAATAGAGCGGAAGGGTGAACCAATTACATGAAGTACTAATCCTGTGACGAAAGCCAATTTATTGAAGGTATTTTTTATGGCAGACTTGCTCTGCTTGTTTTGTGTTGCTTGCCTTCAATCAGAGCTTTTCAGAATAGGATTGGTCTTCATGGCTGGATGCATATTGGCGCCGTCTCTTTTGGTGTGCAACCTGTACCTGAGCCTCCTGTTCTGAATGCTGACAGGAGGCTTGTATTGTCTCCAAAACATGATAAAAAACGGAGATGATTGACATGTTACTGGAAGCACATGATTTAAAGTTGTATATAAAAGACCGTTTGTTAATTGACGCCGAGCATTTGCACATTGATAAAAACGACAGAATCGGTCTGGTTGGCAGGAATGGTAGCGGGAAAACGACTTTGCTGATGGTTTTGTCCGGGAAAAGGAGCTCTGATGAAGGAACGGTGATTTCCCGTGCCACCCTTGAGCTTTTGCCGCAGCTGAAACAGACAGAAACTGAAAAAAGCGGGGGAGAACTGACACAGGAATATATCGTTGCTGCCATTTCCAAAGAACCGGAGTTGCTGTTTTTGGATGAGCCCACAACCAATCTGGATACAGATCATATTGAATGGCTGGAAAAGCTGTTTTCCAATTGGAAAGGAGCGTTTGTGATTGTCTCCCATGACCGGGCCTTTTTAGATGCTCTTTGTACAACGATCTGGGAAATTGATGAAGGACGGGTAAAAACGTTTAAGGGAAACTATTCTGATTATGCCAGGCAAAAGGAGCTGGAACTGGAGCAGCAGAAGCTTGCTTATGAAAAATACGAGCAAAAGAAGAAACAGCTTGAAGATGCATTGAAGCTGAAAGAGAAAAAAGCAAACAGAGCCACCAAAGTTCCGAAAAAAGCGAGTAAGTCTGAAGCCAAAATCACAGGGGCCAAACCTTATTTCGCCAAGAAGCAAAAGAAATTGCAAAAAGCAGCTAAAGCGATTGAAACGAGACTGGAAAAACTGGAAAAGGTTGAGAAGATCAAAGAGACTCCGCCAATCCGGATGAATCTGATCCATGGGGAGACATTAAAAGGGCGGATTGTAATAAGGGCAGAAGATGTTTCAGGTGCGGTGAATGGCCGGATTCTGTGGAAAAAAGCCACTTTTTTTGTTCGTGGTGGAGACAAGCTGGCCATTATCGGGCCAAATGGCTGCGGCAAAACGACATTGGTGAAAAAAATGGTTCATCAGGTTGATGGGATTACTATGTCCCCGTCGATGAAAATCGGCTATTTCAGCCAGAACCTGAATATATTGGACGAGGAAAAATCCATTCTGGAAAATGTCCGTTCCTCCTCAAGCCAGGAGGAAACACTGATTCGCACAGTACTGGCAAGGCTGCATTTTTTCAAAGAAGACGTCTATAAATGCGTGGGAGTCTTAAGTGGTGGTGAGCGGGTAAAAGTGGCTTTGGCCAAATTGTTTGTCAGCGACATTAACACATTGATATTGGATGAACCAACCAATTTTCTTGATATTGAATCCGTGGAAGCGTTGGAATCGCTTTTGCAACAGTATGAAGGAACAGTCATCTTTGTCACCCATGACCGACGTTTTGTCCAGAATACAGCCACCCGTGTTCTGGCTTTTGACCATAAACAAATTCGGCTTTTTGACGGAACCTATGATCAGTATAAGCAATACAAACCACGGAAAAAGAGGAATAACACGAAAGACAGGTTGCTCCTCCTGGAAACCAGAATATCGGAAGTGCTTGGCCGGTTAAGTATGGAACCATCTGTAGAACTGGAACAGGAATTTCAGCAACTCTTGGCGGAAAAAAAGAAATTGGAAATGGACAGTGAATAAAAATTTTCCTCATGTGAAGTATCAAAATTGAAATATATGGGTCTTTTCATGGGATTGGTAACAGAAAAGGTTGTGAAAAACAGATGTATCCAGCAAACCATTTGATGGGAAATTGGAAAAAGAACATTATTTTTTTCCTGAGCAGTCAGACGATCTCCCTGTTTGGTTCGTCAGTCGTGCAGTATGCCATATTGTGGTACATTACGATTGTTACGCAGTCCGGCGGAATGATGACAATCTATATTATCTGTGGTTTTATCCCAACCTTTATCCTGTCGCCGCTCTCCGGGGTATGGGCAGATCGCTACAATCGCAAGATGCTGATCATCTTGTCTGATGCAATGATTGCGATTGCAACTTTCGCGCTCGCCATTGTGTTTCTGACGGGTTATGATGCCATTTGGCTGCTCTTTGTAGTTGCTACTGTTCGTGCGGTTGGAACAGGAATACAAACTCCGGCAGTCGGGGCTGTTTTGCCACAAATTGTACCCAAAGAGATGCTTATGAAAGTGAATGGGATCAACGGGAGTCTTATATCGTTGACTACGTTGCTTTCTCCCATGGTTAGTGCGGCACTGCTGACGACTGCTTCCATCGAGATGATTTTCTTTGTTGATGTGATTACTGCAACCGTTGCCATATTGATCATGCTTGTTTTTTTCCATGTTCAAGTGCATGAGAAGGCATCCAAAAAACAGATAACAAGCTATTTTAATGATTTGAAGCAAGGATTGTCATATATCAGAGCCCACGGCTTCCTGAGAAAATTTTTTCTGTTTTTTGCTCTCTTCTTTGTGTTGATCGCACCTGCTGCTTTTCTGACACCATTGCAGGTTACAAGAAGTTTCGGCAGTGAGATCTGGCGTTTGACTGCGATCGAAGTTGCTTTTTCCGTCGGAATGATACTTGGTGGAGGTATTATCGCCTCCTGGAAAGGGTTTTCAAACAAAGTTCATACGATGGTGTTTTCAAGTCTGGTTATGGGGGCTTGTACAGTTGCGCTTGGTATGGTTCCGGTCTTTTGGATTTATCTGTTATTTATGGCTGTATTCGGGGTGGTGATGCCCATTTTCAATACACCGGCAACGGTGTTATTGCAGGAGAAGGTGGAAGAAAATTATTTAGGAAGAATATTTGGCGTATTTGGCATGATTTCGACTTCAATGATGCCGATGGGGATGCTTGTATTTGGTCCGATCGCAGATGTGATTAAAATCGAATGGCTTCTGGTCGGAACAGGTCTTCTCATATTTGTGCTGGGAATTTCCCTGGGGCGGAGCAAAGTGTTGCTGAAAGCAGGAGGCCCGGCAATAGAAGAACCGGTCCAGGTTTTGGAGTAAATGCAATGGATCTGAAAGCGATAATTTTTGACATATTGTCAACGAATCTTTATAATCGTTACTGTATTTATTGATCAAAAGGAGGATTATTAAAAATGCAATCTGTCAGACTTCGTTTCCCAACTTTGGACAGGTAACTGAATATGTTCAAAGGCTCTGTTTGTGAATGCAGAGTAAACGGGACAAGTCTGCCCATTTTTAATAATCTCCATCTCCATAAAAAATGCAGGAAAAGCTGAGGAATCCGTTTTTAGAAACGGGAAACCTTGCAATTGGCGACAAAACGGGATTATCTCGGTTCTGATTCACCTCCAATATACGTTTTCCTGTATGAGGCGGGGTGCCGCCTCTTTTTATATGCAGAAAAAACCCTTCTTTTTTGTAAGGAAGGGTTGTCTGGTGATGGACAATAAAGGCTTTTACCTTCCAGTCAATTGCATAAGGTGTGGGTCTTCTTCCCTTTACTCTGAATCACAGGCAGGTGCCTGTGATTTTTTATCAGGAAAGGAAGAGACCAGTGAAGAAGCTTTATAAGAATGGGAAAAAGACAAGCCGCGGGCAACCTCCCAATTTTCCCGGACAGCATTTTCTGAAAAACAAAAAGCTGTTACATGAACTGGTGAAGAGAGCCCAAGTCGGAACCAGTGATACCGTATTGGATCTGGGAGCGGGGAAAGGTGCCTTGACAACGATCCTGATGCAAAAGGCTGGCAAAGTGCTGGCAGTGGAATATGACAGTGAAATGGTTGAGATTCTTAGGCAAAAAACAGCCGGATATTTAAATACAAAAGTAATTCATCGTGATATTATGCAATTCCGTCTGCCAAAAGAAAAATTCGTTATCGTCTCCAATATTCCGTATGCCATAACCACACCGATCTTGAAAAAACTTTTAACCAATCCGTCAAGCGGATTGCAAAGAGGTATCATCGTCATGGAAAAGGGAGCGGCCAAACGCTTTACTTCAAGGACAATAAAGGATGCTTATGTTTTGGCCTGGCGGATGTGGTTTGATATAGAATATGTCAAAGATATTTCGCGAAACTTTTTTTCTCCTCGACCAAAAGTAGATTCAGCCATGGTAAGTATCACAAGAAAAAAAGAATCCCTCATACCATACAAAGATTATTGCCTTTTTCTGGGGTTGGCAGAATATGCTCTCAAAAATCCGCAAGCCCCGATTGATTATGCGATGGGGAGATTATTTACTCCACCTCAGATCAAACATCTGAAAAAAAATTCGAGAATTTGCAGCGAGATCCCGATCGGAGCAATCCGTGAAGAACAGTGGAAGGTTATATTTGAAACCATGGTTCGGTATGTTCCTGGCTTTCGCTGGCCAAAAGCCAAAAAAGAGAAACCGGGGCGTATGTAAACCAGGATATAATCAAAAAGAATCCATGCTGACATTGCATGGATTCTTTGTTACAAACAACAGTTTTTTAATGGTATTATCTTTGTTACCAACAGCCGTTTGGTTGTCAATTTTTGATTTAAAAGACTGATTATAAATGGTTCAACTGCCCTGTGATTTGTTTTTATCCAGTTCCGAGGGCAGAAGTTTAAGAAAAGTAATCATTAAGCCAAGTCCTTGGCGGACTTCCGGGTCTTTAAGACTGAGAACAATTTGTTTCAGCGATGGCGCTTTATCCATTGAATCCATGTCCTGTTTGGCTTTTGCAAAGGCATGACTCATCCCTTCCACCATTTCCAGACTACCCTGTTGAAGGAGATCATCAGCCAATTCCACCCCGGCAATTGCTTTTTCAGCCAGATCCGTAACCATTGCGTTGGTCATGGAGGCTTTCATGCTGGCTGCCATTTCACCCAGTTCGCTTAAAGTTTTCAGGGAGCCCGTCTGTTCCAGCTTTTGTACCATGTCGATTGTATTTTCAAGGCTTCTGCTTGTTTCAGGAAGTTTCCGGAGCAAAGATATTGTTTCTGGCTGCAAGATGTCATCCAGCAGTTCAATCGCGGAAACAGCTTTTTGGGCCAATTCCACAACCATCTCATTCGTCATGGAGTCCATTGCCGCTGAAAGCAGTTCTTTGCTTTCTTCGGATTGCATGTCCTGTGTCGCTGTGGCAAAAGATCCCATAAAGGTTCACCTCCCTCACATAATACCGCGCACATTGAGCCAGTAAATTTCATTGTAAATCCCTTTAAACCAGTGGAGTGTTTCGGAAGTTGCCACTGGTTGCGGTGGATGTGTGTAGTCAAAAGTAATCATGCTGGCATCGCGAAGACTGTTTTCCAGGAAGCAAGCTACTTTGCCGTTATAGCGGGATGTCTCAGGAATGCCGTTAATTCTGCTGATCAGGTTTGGAATGAGTACCTCACTTTGATAATGAGCCGTGGAACCCGCTTTACTGATGGGAAGATTGGTTGCATCACCGATTACGTAAATATTATTGGAACCCTCCATTTTCAAAGTGTAACGGTCTGTCGGGACAAAGCCATCTTCATCACCAATCCCGGAATTCCGGATAACGGAAGCTCCCTTATGGGCCGGCACAGAGATCAAAAGATCAAAATAATGTTCTTCTCCATCCATGGTTATAGCGATATTGCGTTCGGGGTCAACTTCTTCAAGATTGAAAAATGTTTCAGCAATAATGTTTCGCTTTTCAAACGCAGGCTGTGCCCACTTCGCAACTGGCTCCAATGAATGGATGCGGTTAACGGGATATGTGTAGACGATATTCACTTGATTCCGGTTGCCGCGCCTGGTGAAATAGTCTTCCATCATCAGAGTAATTTCAAGCGGAGCAGCCGGGCACTTGTGAGGTACGTCCACGGTAAGGAGTATAGTGCCTCCTGCAAACGATGCCAAAGCATCCCGTAATTTAATTGCTCCTTCCAGTGTATAGAAATCGTATGCAATCTCTTTCAAGCCAGAGATCGAATCAAAATCGGGATAGGAACCGGTTGCAATTACCAGATAATCATATGGATACGAAACCTGGTCAGATACCAGTCTGTTGGCTTCAGGATCAATCCGAACTATATCGTCAAAAACAAGATTTACATTGCGATGCACCAATTCCTTTTCTTTTCGAACAAAATGCTCCGGCATTTTTTCGTTAAATGCAATGAATAAGTAGCCAGGCTGATAGATATGTTTTTCTGTATTGGTAATCAATGTAACTTCGACTTCCTGTTTCCTGATAGGGGTGCTTAATTGACGGGCAAGCTTGTTGGCAACCATTGTGCCTGCAGTACCTCCACCAAGTACAACAATTCGTTTAGACATTGGTAACCCCCTTTGGTCGGACATTTTGTTTGATTCGGCCATGCCAAGTCTAATGCATCTTGCGGATAGCAATTTTCCAATAATCATCAAGTTTTTTGCTGTATACAAGTTCGTGTTTCATTTTCTTTACCCATACGGGGATATCATTGGCGGAACCCTCGTCACTGGAAAGAACTTCGATAATATCTCCGACTTGAGCGGATTTAACGGTTTTGACAAGTTCCATCAACGGGCCCGGGCAATAAGAACCGCGTGCATCAACTGTTTTTGTTACTGCCATTTCGCTCATGATTTTTTCCTCCTTATGGAATTAAATACTAAAGTGATTCGCTATTCATCATCAAACGGTTATAACTTTGGCATCTTGGGCCATGCCTAAAAATGTTGTGACTCCAATTACATCGTCAACAACATCGATCAGGTCTTCTTTCTTCCAACCCATTACATCCATGGCCAGGGCGCAGCAATAAATATTGAGTTCTCCCATTTCTTTTCCATTTTCAAGCAGCTTTGGAAATAAGGTCACGTCTTTTTCAATCATGGCTTTTCCAACATCGCCCGTTTTGAAGTTTTTGTCTGAAACATTTTCTTTAAGAAAAGCTTTCAATGCATTCATGGTAAGAAAATAGTTTACTGTCGTCCCCGTCATTGCAGCCATCGAACCAACCAACGCGGCGGCGTGGATTTTTTCCAGTTCTTCTGACATGACAATAATGGCAAAAGATGTATTTTGGTTTTGTTCCATATTATAGGCCTCCTTTGAGGAAAAACAGGATAAATCCCCTTGCATTTTCATTATACCCATACGGGTATATAAAGCGTTGACAGAGATGTGAAGAATAAGAAGATTTTATGGAGAAAGACATGTTTTCTCAGTAGATAATTATATGAAATTATAGCTAGTACTCCAGCGACTGTATTAATAATAGAAATAGTTTCTGCGAAAATAGATATTCGCAATAATAATGGCTCTATTCAATACACACAAGATTATTTAAAAATAAAACAAAACAGAAATTAACAAAGGATTTTACTTTTGATTGTTTCCGTTTTTTATTGAAATAAAACATAAATAAATTTATACTTATATATAAGAGTGGAAATGAAATATGTTCATATGAAATCGTGAAACCGCTAACATTTTTTGGCTAACAACTGATAGAAAGGTAGGATGAGGATGATTAGAAAGGCTTTTGTCATGACCATTTATCCTGACATGCATGAGGAATATGAAAGGCGGCACAAGGAAATCTGGCCCGAACTGGTTCAGGCGTTGCGCGATCATGGGGTAAGGAATTATTCAATTTTCCTTGACAGAGAAACAAGCAAGCTGTTTGCCTGTCTGGAATTGGAAAATGAAGAAAAATGGAAAAAATTGTCTTGCGCTGAAATCAACCGGAAGTGGTGGGCTTATATGGCGCCTGTTATGGAGACCAACCCGGATAATAGCCCTGTCACAAAAGACCTGAAGTTAGTATTTCATATGGATTAGGCACATTATAACCAAAAGGAGAGCAAATGTTATGGAAAACAAAAAGAAACATTTTGCTGCCAAAAATGTTTCCGGCAAGAAAGCAACGATTGCTGTATCGATGGCTAACTATATTGAAGCCGGTTCCATAATCGCCGCCGCCAGCAGTTTGACCTTGTGGCAGGAATACCTTGCTATCAGCAATATTGGCATTGGTCTCTTAAGTGCTTTAAGCGCCAATGCTTTTGGGGCCGCGCTTGGAGCTTCCATTGGCGGTCCGTTAACAGACAAATTCGGTCGGAAAATAATTTTTAATTTTGATTTGCTGTTTTATATGATCGGTGTTTTGTTTATTACTTTTTCGGTTAATTTCCCCATGCTGTTAATCGGTACGGTTATCACAGGTATGGCCGTAGGCGCAGGAGTTCCGGTTTCCTGGACCTATATTGCTGAAGAAGCACCTGGCAATAAGCGCGCATTTCGGGTGGGCGCCACTCAATTGGCCTGGTCTATCGGTCCGGCCATTACTTTTGTTCTTGCCGTAATTTTGGCACCGCTTGGTCTTCTTGGTTCGCGAATAATCTTTTTTCATCTGTTTGTTGTGGCCTTTTTTACCTGGTACTTGAGACGCGGACTTCCGGAATCGGAAATCTGGCAAAAGCAAAAAGAAGCACAGAAGAACAGTACAGCCGGCAAAGTGAAAATGAGTTCGTTAAAAGAGTTGTTCTCTCTTAAAGTGAATCGGCAAGCCCTGTTTCTGTTGATAGGTATTTATCTGTTCTGGAATTTGACGGCAGGAGCGATGGGTTACTTTATGCCGTATATCTATGAAAATGTGGGTGGATTAAGCCAGGCCCAGGCCAACCTGCTGCAGGCATTTCTTTGGACGCTTACTGTTTTGACGACCTATTTCGGATTTATGAAATTAGGCGACAGAATCAGCCGAAGATTTTTATTCGGTATTGGTGCTTTGATGGGGGTTGTTGCCTGGGTCATCCTGACATTTATGCCGATGACATGGCCAACATTGATTATATTTGTAATCCTCTGGGGATCCGCAGCAGGGATTGGAGCCCAGGCCTTTTATGCATTGTGGACCAGTGAACTGTTTCTTACCAAATATCGGGCCAGCGCCCAGGGGATGATGTATTTTATCGTGCGCAGCGGGATTGCGGTATGGTCATTTGTCCTGCCAACACTGATGGCGACGCTTGGGTTTAAAGTGGCAGGAATTGTCATGATCACCTTTCTTGCTATCCATATGGTCATAGGTATTGCTTATGCTCCTGATACCAGCGGAAAAACATTGGAACAAATTGAAAAAGAACGATACGGGAATACGGATTTGCCTGCTGTCGAACAAGACGGGGAAACATATTCCTTCCATCAGGAGTGAAGTGGTATCAAGCGGCAACTGTGATTAAGCAATATTGGGGGAAAATGCAATGAAAACATGCAGCTTGGCTGTTGATATTGGGGCATCAGGCGGCAGGGTAATTGCCGGGTATGTTGTCAACGGGACATTGCATCTTGAAGAAGTTTATCGCTTTGAAAACAGGATGGTACAAAAGAACAATCATTTTTGCTGGGATATTGACAAGCTGTTTGCGGAGATAAAAAAAGGGATTCACCAGTCGCGAAAACGTGGATTTCAACCGGAAACTATTGGTGTTGATACATGGGCAGTTGATTTTGTGTTGCTAAACGGGAATGACAATCTGTTAACCGATCCGGTTGCCTATCGTGATTCGCGGACAGATGGCATGATGGAAGAAGTGTTCAATGTAATTTCCAAAGAGAACCTATACTTTGAAACAGGCATCCAGTTCCAGAAGTTTAATACAATCTATCAATTGTTTTATCTTGAAAGGCACCATCCAGAACTTCTGAAAAAGGCTAAAACCTTTTTGATGATTCCTGATTATCTGCACTTTTTGCTGACTGGGGAAAAAGTGAATGAATATACAAATGCCACCACTACACAACTGGTTAATGCCTACACCGGAAAATGGGACAAGAGAATTATGGATCAACTGGAACTGCCGGGTGAAATGTTTCAGGAAATCCGGATGCCAGGGTCGTGTCTCGGCTATCTCAGACCGGAACTGGCGGAAGAATTCGGTTTTGACATGAAAGTTATTCTGCCGGCAACCCATGATACCGGTTCTGCTGTTGTTGCAGTTCCTGAAGCGGAAGATACGATTTATATCAGTTCCGGAACATGGTCTTTAATAGGTGTTGAAACCCGCTTTCCAGTTTGTACGGGTGAAGCACTTGCCTGCAATTTTACCAATGAAGGCGGGCTGGATTATCGCTTTCGTTTCCTGAAAAATATCATGGGACTCTGGATGATACAGGAAGTTAAACGCAACTTCAATCATCGTTATTCTTTTGCTGATTTTACCGAGATGGCAGGGCAGGAAAAACATTTTCACGCGCTTGTTCCTGTCAATGATGACCGGTTTTTAAATCCGGAAAACATGGTCAGGGAAATTCGGGAAGCCTGCAAGGAACATAACCAGCCCGTTCCGGAAACTCCCGGCCAGGTGGCGAAATGCGTTTTTGAAAGTCTTGCTTTCAGTTATCAGAAGGCGGCGGAAGAGATAGAACAGATTTTCCGAAAAAAGTTCCGCAAAATAAATGTGATTGGCGGAGGTTGCCAAAACAAGCTGCTGAACCGGCTGATTGCCGATACGACCAGGAAAGAGGTTACAGCCGGCCCGGTCGAAGCAACAGCTATTGGCAATATTGCCGTACAGCTGATCGCTCGGGGGGAAATAAACAGCCTGGGCGAGGCGCGAAAAATGATCCGAAACTCGTTTGAAATGAAATTGTATACAAAAAACCGGGGTGAGGAGGAGCAATCATGACCGTACGGGAAAATTATGAAGTTGCCAGGAAATTTTATGAAAAATGGGGTATTGATGTGGAAAAGGCGATCGGACAACTGCAAAAGGTTCCGATCTCCATTCATTGCTGGCAGGGGGACGACATTGGCGGATTTGAAGCTTTGAAGCGGGAGTTGTCAGGCGGTATTGATGTGACCGGAGACTATCCTGGCAAAGCGAGAACACCCGATGAATTGAGAGCTGACCTGGAAAAGGCATTATCCCTGATCCCGGGCAAACACCGCGTCAATTTGCATGCCATTTATGCCGAAACAAACGGAAAAGTAGTGGAAAGAGACCAAATCGAACCGTGGCATTTTAAAAACTGGGTTGATTGGGCAAAACGATTGGGAATAGGTCTCGATTTTAATCCCACCCTGTTTGCCCATGAGATGGCCAATGATGGGCTGACATTGGCTCATCCAGACAAGGGGATCAGGGATTTTTGGATCAGGCATTGTATCCAGAGCCGCAAGATCGGAGAGTATTTTGGCAGGGAATTGGGATTTCCCGCATTGACCAATATCTGGATTCCGGATGGATACAAGGATATTCCAAGCGATCGGCTGACCCCCCGAAAAAGATTGAAAGAATCACTTGACCAGATTTTTGCTGTGGATATTGATGAAAAATATAATGTTGATTCTGTGGAAAGCAAACTGTTTGGCATCGGATCGGAAGCTTACGTGGTCGGTTCGCATGAATTTTACCTTGCCTATGCCTTGGCAAACAATAAGGTATGCTTGTTGGATAGCGGACATTTTCATCCGACAGAAGTCGTATCCAACAAGATTTCGTCCATCCTTCTTTTCAGCGACAAACTTGCTTTGCATGTTTCCAGGCCTGTCAGATGGGACAGTGATCATGTTGTCATTTTTGATGATGAATTGCGGGAAATTGCATTGGAGCTCGTTCGCAATGATGCGCTCACCAAAGTGCGGATCGGGCTTGATTTCTTTGATGCCAGCATTAACCGGATCGCAGCCTGGGTTATTGGAACGCGAAACATGTTGAAAGCACTCTTGTATGCTTTGCTCATGCCAAATGAACATTTGAAATTGCTTCAGGATGAAGGCAATTTTACGGAGAGGCTCGCGTTGCTGGAGGAATTCAAAATGTATCCGTTTGGAGCGGTTTGGGATTATTACTGCAAAATAAATGATGTCCCCACAGGAGAATCCTGGCTTGATGAGGTGAAAGCCTATGAAACCAAGGTATTGTCCAGAAGAAGATAATCATATTTTTCAGGAAGCAAGTTTGAAATTGCTTGCTTCCTTTTTTCTACGGTCTTGCAAACTAATAAAACAATAAAAACCAAATAAAATATTTGTTTATGTTGTTTTATTTTTGATATGGCGGTATGATGGTATTGGTAATAAACATTTTAATTTGATATGGAACGAGGGATTATAATGACCAGCTTAAAAAACATGAAGGAGATCCATCCTTTTTTGGAGGCGCCATATACCATTAAAATGATGCAGATCACATACGATATGTGGCAATTAGGCTGGGATGAGAGAAACGGGGGGAATATCAGCTGTCTTTTGACAGAGGAAGAAGTTTCTCCTTATCTGAATACGGATCACGTTATGCGCAATATGCCGCTTGATTATACGGTCAGGGAATTGGCCAACAAATATTTTTTGGTTACAGGATCCGGAAAGTATTTTAAAAACGTAAAGGCAAATCCGGAAGAGTGCCTGGGGTTGATACGGGTCAGTGAAGATGGAAATAGCATTGACCTGTTGTGGGGCTTATCCGGAAATGGCAAACCAACAAGCGAACTGCCGTCACACTTTATGGGGCATATTGCCCGCCTGGAACAGAATCCGTCCCATCGCATCATTATGCATTCCCATGCAACCCACACGGTGGCCATGACATTTAATCATGAACTGGATGAGCACAGTTTTACAAAAACTCTTTGGAAAATGTCAACGGAATGTATTGTTGTATTTCCGGAAGGGATCGGAATTCTCCCGTGGATGATTCCTGGAACCGGTTTAATCGGCAAGGAAACAGCTCGTAAAATGAGAGATTATCGGCTGGTAATCTGGCCGCACCATGGCATTTTTGGTGCTGGGGATTCTTTGGATGAAGTGTTTGGGTTGATTGAAACAGTTGAAAAGGCAGCGCAAATATATATGCTTGTTTCTGCACATCAAGGCGGTGTAAAACAGATCATAACAGACCGGCAACTACTGGATCTGGCTGCTGCATTTGGAGTTAAACCGGCAGCATGGTTCAAGCCGCCCGAAGAGTAGAATAATCAATCATTAATGTGGAAAAGAAAGAGGGAAGGAAATGCTGGTTGGAGAAAGACAACGGATGATCGTAGATTTGGTCAATGAGAGAAAGAGCGTCCGGGTCAGCGAGTTAAGCAAGATATTTTCAGTGACGGAGGAAACCATTCGCAGAGACTTGGAAAAGCTTGAAAAAGAAAAAAAATTGACCAGGAGTCATGGAGGGGCAATCAGTATTCAAACTCCAAATTCGGTGGAGATCCCTTATACTGTGAGGGAAGCGACCAACGTCCTGGAAAAAAGGCATATTGCGCTTGAAGCAGTGAAACACGTGAAAACAGGCAATAAAATTATTCTGGATGCCAGCACGACAGCCTGGTATATGGCCAAAACCCTGCCGGATATACCGCTAACGGTTTTGACCAACTCCATCAAAGTAGCCATGGAGTTGAGCCAAAAAAGCAAGATTACGGTTATTTCCACTGGAGGTATCCTTCTCTCCAAGTCCTTGTCCTATGCAGGACCGTTGGCAGAGTCTTCGCTGGATGACTATTATGTGGACAAAGCGTTTATTTCCTGTAAAGGATTGCACCTTGACCGGGGAATCAGTGAATCGGATGAACAACAATCCCGCATAAAGCAGAAAATGATGAAAATCGCCGATACTGTTTTTCTGCTTATGGACTACAGTAAATTTGGCGTACAGTCATTTTCGCGTATGGGCGGATTGGATCAGATTGACAAGATTATTACCGATGCCCGTGTAGATCGTCAATTTGTCCGGCAATTGGAGGAGAAAGGCCTTGATATAACGATTTCCTGACAGAAAGAGGTAAAGCCGAAGAATGACGGTCAATAGCAAGACCGAATATTTCCTTGATTCCCATCCTCGCTGATTACTCGCAAAAGAAGCCTGTCCGACGGCTTTCTTTACTACTTGTCTATCCATTTTTCAACCAATATATTATTCACCAGCATAAAAAACACACGATGGATAACTCCAGGCGTGTGTTTTTGTTACTTTGCGCGGCGGGCGGTTTCCTTCCTGTTCTGCGGTCACCTTTATAAATCCTTGCTTGTATAATTTATCCAATGTGGCATAGGCAGTTGGTTTCTTCATGTCTGCAATCATGTTAAATTTTTCTCAATAAATTCTTGATCAGATAGCCGACCGGGTAAGATCAGTGCTCGAGTTTCCATAACAATTCCTTTTCTGGAAATGTTTTGTCATTTTAACTTATGCTTAAAATTTCTGCTTGTCAAGGTTGGCGCTTGCGTCAAAAAAGTGAAAAGAAGAGGTAGGCAGTTTCAAGAAATACCAGGGGCCTGGGTATTAGTGGTTCGTAACAAGGAATAGGGGTGACCATAAAACTGCCTTCATTTGTTGGGAATTTGGATGGTATTGATGCTGTTTTAGTCAGCCGCCCGGTGTTAATTTTGATTTTGAGGTTTAATCAATCAGCAATTTGCATCCATACCAGGCAAAGAAAAGTCCATAGAGACACAGGATCAGTCCGGAAAAAAACTGGAATTTTCGAATAAAACCCGGTCTGAGATATGAGCTGCACCAGCTGACGGACAGCGACAGGATCAAATTCCATGTTCCGCAGCCGAGAAGTAGATATACGACAGCCGTTGCCAGGAAAGATATGGGCAGATGCTGAATGGTACTGTATACGCCCAGCCAGGATAAAAAGTCAATTGGATTGACCAGGCCAAGAATGAACCCCTTGGCCAGAAGCATCATCGGGCTTTCCCACAAGGAAATTGATATTTTGCTTTTCAAATTGGTTGCTCCCAGATAAATCAGATAACATCCGCTTACAATAGCAAAAACGGATAAATACCCGTCACTGAACAAATTGGAAAATCCAAAAAAAATGATTCCGATCATCAGTAAATTGGAAATCACGTCACCCAATCCGATCAGCCATGAACAGAAAAAACCATTTGCTGTTCCCTGGCGAATCATTTCAATATTTACGGGACAAATGGGAGTTGACAATATAAAACCCAATACAAAATAGCTCAGCCATGTCTCCATTTAATATTGCCCCTTTGCGTTTATTCATTATTAAACTTATGCTTGTCTGGCCAAAAAACAACCAAAAAGTTGTTTGGGTTTTACCGGCAATGTGTGAGGATACGATTTTCAAAGCAACTTTGAAGATGCTGTAAAAATTGCCGTAAGGTTCACTTTGCAAATTGGGGCGGAGAGGGACCTGAAAACAGATCCTCAAGAATTGTTTTTATATAAGACAAATAAATAGTCTACACAAAAGAAAAAAATTCCGTTGTAAGCATATATCTTTTTATTTATAATAAAAACATCTATAAAAAGTGCATAATACCCTCATCGATTTCTCTCGGTGAGGTAGAGGTTGCGTCTTTTAAGAGTACTCTGCACGAGATTGGGAGTTTTTTATGACTGTGGAGGAAAGGAAAAGTCGCCGAAGTTTGTTCGCATAACTCCAGGCGGACAGGCTGGGGCTGGGGCCGAACAGGACCAGCACTGTCACGTTTGTTCCCCAATACAGACGTGGTGCGCTATCTTGCAGGGGTTTGGTGTGGGTGATAACATACCGTCCCATTTAAAACAGTGGCGGTTTTTTTATTTTCCCTGCACACCTCGGCGTAAGGAAGGGAAAGGTGTCTTCGTATGGCAGATGTAAATGAAAGACAAAAATTGAAAAGAGGCTTGAAAACAAGGCATTTGTCAATGATTGCAATTGGGGGATCGATAGGGACAGGGGTGTTCCTGGCCAGCGGGTCGGCCATCCAGCAAGCTGGACCAGGTGGAGCGTTGGTCGCTTATATTGCGATAGGTGTTATGGTCTATTTCCTGATGACCAGTCTGGGAGAGTTGGCTTCCCATATGCCGGTGGCCGGTTCATTTAGTACGTATGCCAGCCGATTCGTGGATCCGGCACTGGGATTCGCTCTGGGCTGGAACTATTGGTATAACTGGGCAATTACAATTGCAGTCGAGTTGTCAGCTGGTGCATTGATTATGAAATACTGGTTTCCAGATGTGCCGGGAACTGTTTGGAGTGCCTGCTTTCTAGCATTGATGTTCGGATTAAATATCCTGTCTGTTAGAGGATACGGGGAGTCAGAATATTGGTTCTCTTTTGTCAAAGTTTCCACAGTTGTTATTTTCCTTGTTGTTGGATTCATGATGATTGTTGGAATCATGGGAGGGGAGCCGATTGGATTCAAAAACTTTACGGTAGATAAAGCTCCTTTTCCCGGTGGATTTATGGCGATCATCAGCGTATTTATGATTGCGGGTTTTTCGTTTCAAGGGACGGAATTGATCGGAGTTGCGGCTGGTGAAAGCGAGAATCCGCGAGAGAATATACCGCGGGCAGTTCGCCAGGTTTTCTGGAGAATATTGCTTTTTTACACCTTGACCATTCTGGTGATAGGGTTGATTTTGCCCTATACCCACCCCAACCTGGTGGGCGGGGATGTTGACCAGATTGCGAAAAGCCCGTTTACAATGGTTTTTGAACGTGCTGGCTTGGCATTTGCAGCTTCGGTAATGAATACGGTTATTCTTACTGCGGTATTGTCGGCAGGAAATTCCGGAATGTATGCCTCCACAAGGATGCTATGGCAGTTGGCAGTGGAAGGAAAAGCACCCAAAATCTTCAGCAAGGTAAACAAGGGCGGAGTGCCGGTTTACGCCTTGCTGCTGACAACAATCGTCGGCATGTTTGCATTTCTGGCTTCCCTGGTAGGTGATGGCACGATCTATGTATGGCTTCTGAATGCTTCCGGCATGTCAGGATTTTTGGCCTGGCTGGGGATCGCAATCAGCCATTACCGTTTTCGCCGTGCTTTTGTTCACCAGGGCCAGAGGCTGGATCAACTCAGTTATCGGGCGAAATGGTTTCCCTTCGGTCCGCTGTTTGCATTTGCCTTATGTACGATCGTTATCCTGGGGCAGAATTATCACGCATTTATGGGTGATGCCATCGACTGGTACGGATTGCTGGTGTCTTATATCGGTTTGCCTTTATTCATTGTTTTGTGGCTGGGCTACAAATGGAAAAACAAAACAAAAATTATTCCGCTTGATGACTGTAAATTGGATCCTGTTGAAGATTGAACCAGGAAAGACTGCTGACTTTATTTATGTCAGCAGTCTTTTTAAAAAGGAAATAAATCTCATTTATTTTATAGTTACAAAAAAGATAAGAATGACCATGCAAATGACAGATATATTTAAGAATAGGATATATTTTTCTAAAATTCCAACATGCGCTTCGCTTCCAACGCCTTTTCTTTTAACCTTTGCCAGGGCGGATCGGCCATAGAAAACGATAAACAGGATAAACAGCACAATAAACGGACTGCCAAAACGTTCTTTTACCAGCAGCCAGAAAGGCTTGTACCCGTCAAGCATCATCATCAGGGCTACTCCTGTTAACAAAGCAATAACCGAAGCTGGAATAAACATGACCAAATTCCAACGTTGTACCCGGTCTAACGCATGGTTCATCTGGTCGGTCAGTTTTGTCATAATGGCATCTTTCAATAGGAATACCATTAATACAATGCCACCAAACCAAAAGGCAACAGACACAACATGCAAAAATTTTACGATGCCAAACGCCGTCACGCTGATAACTCCTTTCTAGCCTATGACAATACGGTAAGTTGAAAGTTCGGGACGGTTGAGATCGCCTTTTCGACCGCTGTGGGCTCTTTGGAAATGTTCACTTTGTACCCAGTTATGAAAGTCTTCTTTGGAAGCAAATACTGATTCGGCAACTACATGGGAGCAATCTTCCGCTTCAAGCAGGCGGAATGACAAAAATCCGGGAACCTCTTTCATGGATTCCGGGGCATGTGAGAACTGTTTTTTTAATCTGGCAAAATGTTCCGGAGATTCAATATCAATCCGGTTGTTTACAAGATACATAAAAACCCTCCCATATTTATATATGTAATGTTTAATATTATATCATTTTCAGAGAAAAAAGAAGACCCGTCCACCTCATTATTTCATCTTTTACTATTGTGGATGGGTTCGTGTTATACTCTAAAAAAAGTAAGGGTTGAAGTGATGAATACAGGTTATATTCCCGCCAATTGTTCAGGAAAGATGCGTTGCGAGGGCAATGACGGCAGACTGATGCCTGGACTGTTATTGATGCGATCAAATTATTAATCGCGTAGGCAGTTTTTTCATTTGTGATTGCAGCATCGACACTTTCGATGGGATGTGAAATAAATGGTAACCGGAATCGGTACGGACCTGATTGAAATTTCCAGGGTTGAAAAAGTTGTCTTCCGTTTGGCCAGACGGATCCTGACCGGAGAAGAGCTTTCCGGTTTGCCCGACCACCCCAGGCGCCGCCTGGAATTTGTCGCCGGGAGATTTGCTGCCAAAGAAGCCATATCCAAAGCACTGGGAACGGGAATTGGGAAGTCCTGCTCTTTTCAGGATATAGAAATTCAAAATGATAAACTGGGGAAACCGTCTGTTGTGCTTTCCTCACGGCTGAGGCATTTGCTGTTTCCCGAGGGTCGAATCCATGTCCATCTATCCATTTCCCACAGTGAACATTATGTGTTGGCGATGGCCGTTATAGAAGATAAAAGGTGAATGGACTACAGGAGAAACGGGCACTGGAAAAATCATAACTTTTTGGTTCTGGACATACATATATAACGCGGTTAGGAGGGACAATCGTTGTATCTCGTCACAGCAGAGGAAATGCGCCGTTTGGAGGAATGGGCAATTTACAAGGCAGGTTTGCCTGGCACCGTGCTAATGGAAACAGCGGGGAAATCGGTGGCAGATGAAATTTCAGGACGCTTTCCCAAGCCGGGCAAAGCCGTTGTCGTTGCCGGAAAAGGCAATAACGGAGGAGACGGGTGGGTCGTTGCCCGCTATCTCATGCAGCGAAACTGGAACGTGTCTTGCTGGTTGGTTGGAAATCCGGATCAGATCACTCCGGACGCCAAAGTTTTTTACAAATTGCTGATCCATTTGAATCAACAGGTAAAAAGGTTCGATTCAACCCGAATCGGGGAATTGGCGAAAGATTTAAATGAAGCAACTGTTATTGTGGATGCGCTGTTGGGAACCGGGGTGAAAGGTCCTTTGCGTCCGTTGTATCAGGAGGTCGTGGATCAAGTCAATATGGCTGGAAAGTGGGTGGCAGCTGTTGACTTGCCCACGGGAACTGATACGGATGGAATGGACAACGGGAATGATTGCGTCAAAGCAGATGTTACCGTCACATTCCAGTTTCCCAAGTGGGGGCATTTTTCACGGCAGGGCAAGGAAATGAGCGGAGAATTGATCGTAGTAGATATTGGGTTGCCGCCTTTCCCCGACAGGAAACTGGAACCTGCCGCAAAAATGAATGATCCGGCATGGTGGAAAGATGCCTGGCCAGTACGCGATGAATGGTCACACAAAGGAAGTCACGGTCACTTGCTGCTGATTGGCGGAGGAAAAGGAATGCTTGGGGCGATCTGTATGGCGAAAGAAGCCGCCTATCGCATGGGAGCCGGTTATGTTACTTTAACAGTTCCAGAGTCAGAGCGGCATACGCTTGCTGCCAAGGCAACACAGGCGTTGATCTGGCCCTGGCCGGGGGAAGAGTTTTTCTCTGCGCAAAGTGCAGAGAAATTTCGGCAAAAGGCGGATCGTTTTACTTCGGTTGCCATTGGTCCTGGACTGGGAAGATTTCCTGGCGAAGAGCAATGGTTGAAAGAACTGTTGACCACAGTAAAAGTTCCGTTGGTGCTTGATGCCGATGCATTAAATATTCTGGCGGACAATCCGGACCTGCTTTACCTGTGCCAAAAAAGAGAAGTCCCTGCCATTCTGACGCCTCATCCGGGGGAAATGGCACGTTTAACCTCATTATCTACAGCGGAAGTGGAAGCAAACCGACGTGAAACAGCTCGTTTCTTTGCAGAGAAAACAGGAATGATTGTTATTTTAAAAGGACGTCATACCCTGATCGCACATCCTGATGGTACCTTGCACTTGAATAACTCCGGCAGTCCAGCTCTCGCTAAAGCGGGATCCGGGGATTTGTTGACAGGGATGGTCGGTTCCTTGCTTGCTCAGAAAGTACCACCTTTCCTGGCAGCTTGCATGGCTGTCTATTTGCATGGAAAGGCTGGAGAGATGACAGGAGTCCAGGTGAATAGTGTGATGTACAAAGATATCCTTCAAGGGCTTGAGCGCGCTATCAGTCAGGAATTTGTCGAGTAATGTCCCTTACTAGCCGACACATTTCCCGGGAAATTGACGAAAGGGATGGTTATATGTGTCGGAAGCAACTGTTGTTAAGCCTTTTGCTGGTCATGGCGACTTTGGCATTGACCGGCTGCGGAATGAAAAACGAACAGGATGTGGTTAGTGAACTGGCACAAAGATCGGAAAAAATGGAATCGTATCTGAGCCATGGGAAAATGACCATCTTAACCAGTTCCCAGCCGCAGGAATACGATATAGAAGTTTGGTACATGAAACCTTTTTATTATCGGGTTGCAATAAAAAATGTAAAGAAAAATATTACCCAGATTTTATTGCGTAATGAAGATGGTGTCTATGTGATGACACCGCATCTGAAAAAAAGCTTTCGTTTTCAGAGTGACTGGCCGCAAAGTAACGGACAAATCTATTTATATCAATCCATTATACAAAGCATTATTGATGATGAAGAGCGGCAATTTCAGGCTGACAAAAAAAGCTACCAGTTGGAAGTGGCAGCTAAATATCCATTTAATTCGGAAGCAATCAAGCAGAAAATATGGCTTGACTCCAAGTTGTTGCCAACAAAACTGGATGTTCTGAGTGAACAAAACAAAGCTTTGATCCAGGTGCGTTTTGACCGATTTCAGTTAAAGGCTTCCTTTGACAAGGATGCTTTTGATACGGAGAGAAATATGAAGGATTTGTCAACCGATTCTGAGCAGACCCTTGTCCCTGATCGGAAAAATAAGGAACTGGCTACAGTTTTGCCGGAGTATGTACCGAAGAAAAGCCGTCTGTCAAGCGAACAAACGATTCAAACGCCAAATGGCCCGGTAGCTATTATGCGTTTCCAGGGAGAAAAGACATTCACCCTTACAGAGCGTGCTGCCCAATCGGTCACTGCCAGTTTGCCGTTAATGGGTAAACCCGTTGAACTGAAAAGAACCGTGGGCGTTTTACTGGAAACAGAAGATCAAAAACGTTTGAGTTGGACCTATCAAGGCATAGACTATGAAATTATTGGAAAGCTGACAGAGGAGGAATTGGTGGAAATCGCCAATTCGACCTTTGATCAGCCATCCAAATAAAAATATCTGTTGCCCTTTTGCCCTTTTTGAAAAAGCGGGTTTCACTCAAAATGCAATCAGAAACCCGCCCCGATCCATTTTTGCATTTCATGTAAACCCAAAAACTGATATAATTATTGATAGCATTTGGCGCAAAGGACGATACAACATGAGTCGTCTGGTTGCTGGAGAACATCTTGTTACAGCAATTTTCCTTTACCGAAATATGCGTTGGATGCATTTCAAGAGCAATGGCGTTTGTTTTGGGAATTATCATTATTATCATGAGCCTTCCTTTTTGCAGTCTCCTTTTTTTATTTCCGTCATCGGTCTTGCCTATGCCGTTTTTTGGATTTCCTTGTTGGTTAAGTTTCGCATAGTCTCTTTTATTTGTCTTACATTTATGTATTTCCGGATAAAAGGTAAAGCTTATTATTGAGCAATCATTTTTGAAGAGTAGCTAAATGAACAACTGGAAGTGGTTAAACATGGTTGAAACTGATTGGGAGAACCAAATTGGCAGGGACACGGTAATTGAAGTGGATTTGGACGCACTTGAACACAATATGGAACAATTTCGCCTGCATTTGCCGGAAAATGTAGGGATGATGGCAGTTGTGAAAGCGGATGCATACGGTCATGGAGCTGTACAAGTTGCCAAAACTGCCTTGTTTGCTGGAGCCTCCTATCTGGCAGTTGCATTCGTTGATGAAGCGGTTGAGCTTAGAAATGCGGGAATTTCAGCACCCATACTTATACTCGGATATACGCCACCTCATGCTATTCCAGCTGCTGTAAAGTACGACCTGACCTGTACGGTCTATTCGCAGGAAAATTTGCAGCAAATGATTGAGACGGCCAAAGAAGCCGGTAAGACTTTGCGTGTTCATGTCAAAGTCGATACAGGGATGGGAAGATTGGGATTATTCCCGGAGGATGTACTGCCTTTTGTAAGGGAGATGGTTCAATCCCCTTATATTGAATGGGAAGGGGTTTTTACCCATTATGCAACAGCTGATGAGGAGAATAAGGAATATGCTTTAAAGCAGGAACAAAAATTCAGGCAAGTGGTGGATACACTCACCAGCGAAAACCTGAAACCCAAAATTGCCCATATTGCCAATAGCGCAGGATCGATTGATCTTCATGAATGCACCTATAATATGGTAAGATTGGGCATCAGTATGTATGGGCTTTACCCTTCTGCAGAAGTAAACAGACAGTCTGTTTCGCTGAAGCCCATTTTAACTTTGAAAACAAAAGTTGCATCTCTCAAAAAGCCTGTTGCAGGAACCGGGGTCAGCTATGGCAAAACATATATTGTCAATGGGGAAGAGTGGATTGCCGCCCTACCCATCGGCTATGCTGACGGGATCAATCGCCACCTTTCAAATCGCGGCCATGTCCTGATTTCCGGAAAGAAGGTTCCGATTGTCGGCAAGATCTGTATGGATCAACTTATGATCAATGTGACAGAAGTAATGCCTGTTGAGGTTGGGCAAGAAGTTGTTATCTACGGAAAACAGGAGCAATCTGAAATTACAGTGGATGAGGTAGCAGACTTTTTGGGTACCATCAATTATGAGGTTACCTGCATGTTAAGCCACAGAATCCCCAGGATCTATATACATCATGGGAAAGTGGCGGACGTTGTCAACAGACTGCAGAAAAAAGCTTTATAAAGATATGATTGGGGAATGGGACAACCATTATTTTTCGTGTATCAAAATGTTGTAGAAGGAATTTTATATATTTGAACGAATAAATTTAACTAGGCTTTTTTATTTACTTTCATATAAGTATAATTTTGCAACATCTTCGACATAATGGTACTATTATTAGGGGAATTCTAACGGTGATGATTGGTTGGGGGTGCTTCATTTGTCCGGTACTAAAAGAATCATGATCAGCCTGCCAACAAATTTGCTTCAGGAAGTAGATGGAATGGTGGCGAGGGAAAACTCAAATCGCAGTGAGTTTATTCGTCAGGCGATGAAAATGTATCTCCAAGAGCGGAAAAAACGCCTCATCCGTGAAATGATGCAAAGAGGCTACATGGAGATGGCCCGCATTAATCTCAACATCGCTTCAGAAGCATTTGTAGCGGAAGAAGAGGCTGAAGATACTTTGGATCGATTGGTTAGCGGGGTGTAACCGATTTGATTGTGAAACGTGGCGATGTTTATTTTGCAGATCTATCCCCTGTGGTCGGATCCGAACAAGGTGGGGTTCGGCCTGTTTTAATTATCCAAAATGATATTGGCAATCGATTCAGCCCCACCGTGATCGTCGCCGCGATTACAGCACAAATACAAAAAGCGAAATTACCTACGCATGTGGAAATCGATGCCAAAGCCTATGGGTTTGATCGTGACTCTGTGATTTTGTTGGAACAAGTCCGAACGATCGATAAACAAAGGCTAACGGATAAAATTACACATCTTGATGACGAGATGATGAATCGTGTCAATGAAGCGTTGATGATTAGTTTGGGAATGATTGACTTCTAAAAAAGGATGGATGGAAATCCATCCTTTTTTATTTTTTGTGTCTATATATTGGATGCTATTAGCCACTTTCAAATTGGTGTTATAATAAAAAAGTTAGGTTTTACATGCAGGGGGTTTAAACCGTTTATTGGTTGTTATATATTCAATAATTGTGTTATTTTAATTCAAAATGGATTGTTCTTGTTCAATAAGGCGGATCAAGGAGACCGATATATGGACATTCATTTAAAAAAGTTATATGAGAAGCTGTTGGCTTCATATGTTTCTTCGAAAAAAGAAGATCATTTGTATAGTGTTCAACAATTGAGCAAGTGGTTTTTGGAAAAGCGGATTCCACCGGATGAAGTACTTAATATTCATGTTGGGGCGATGAAAAAGTTGTTCCCTGACTTGCCTGAAGAGGTAAAAGCCTCTTTTGATTTATTAATCGAAATCATGATCGGATATGGTATTTCTTACCGCGAAAAGGAAAAACTGATCAATCGGCAGCGAGAATTGGAAAATGAAATTGAAGTGGCTGTTGGTATGCAGCAGACCCTTTTGCCTGCGGCACCTCCCGCTTTAAAGGGTGTTGATATTGGCGTGATCAGTGTTGCGGCCAAGCAGATGAGCGGTGATTATTATAACTTTGTTGATCATGGCTCCGGGTCTCTGGGTGTAGCGATCGCCGATATTATTGGAAAAGGAATACCCGCCGCTCTTTGCATGTCTATGATCAAGTATGCGATGGATCGCCTAGATGGACCGCCTTTTACTCCTTTATCTCCGTCTGAAATTTTGCGTGATCTGAATACTGTGGTTGAGCGCAATGTTGATCCCAGTATGTTTATTACCATGGTTTACGGGGTATATGATTCCATGAATCACCAATTTCGATATGCTACAGCTGGGCATGAGCCCGGACTCTTTTATTGCAATGAGACTGACGAGTTTTCCGATCTTGAAGTAAAGGGACTTGTGCTAGGGGTATCCAGAGAAGTCAAGTATCCTGAATATAAAATACAATTGTCTTTGCAAGATGCGATTGTTTTATTCTCGGATGGGGTAACTGAATGTAAGGTTGACGGTCAATTTATTGGACGAGATACCTTAAAGGAAATAATTCGAAACAATATTCATCTGCCCGCGCAGGAAGCGGTAGAAGCGATTCATCAGACGCTTTATGACATGTGTGATTATAAAATACGGGATGATCAAACGATTGTTGTTTTAAAGCGAGTGAAGGATTAACCGGAACGGCAGATGGTTAGAGGGAGGTAAGGATGTATGAATCTCGTTGTTCAGGTAATAAATGAAAAAGAAAATCAGATTACTGTTGCGGTTGAGGGAGAAGTGGATGTATATACTGCTCCTCAGCTTCGGGAGAAATTATTGCCCCTTTGTGACGGGAAAAATCACATTATTATTGATTTGACTCAAGTTAATTATATTGACAGCACCGGATTGGGTGTACTGATCGGTGCTTATAAAGCCCAAAGAGCAACAGCTGGCAAGTTTGTTATTTCCGGAATGAATGCTCGCTTGTCCCGCCTTTTCAAGATAACAGGATTAAATCAAATTATTGAAATTGAAGACAGAGTGCAGGAGGATGGCTGCTGATGAAAGACAAACCCTTGGATCTGGTTAATTTGATGATTCCCGCCAAGCCGGATTATGTTGGTATAGCAAGACTGGCCGTGTCAGGTATTGCCAATCGAATGGGTTTCTCCTATGACGATATTGAAGATTTGAAACTGGCTGTTTCAGAGGCATGTACCAATGCCGTCGATCATGCTTATTGCGGTGGAGAAGGTGAAATTGAAGTGAATTGCAATATCTTTAACAACCGCATTCAAATTGAAGTGATTGATCGCGGAAACAGTTTTAATATCGATGAAGTAGAGAAAAGAACAGGTCCGATCAGAATGGGGAGATCAATGAATGCAATTCGGGAACGCGGATTGGGTCTTTATCTCATAAAGTCTTTGATGGATCATGTCGATATTAAAGGCGATAATGGTGTTATTGTGAAAATGACGAAGTATATCCGAAAGGACGTGGTGGAAACCCATGTCGAGACATCCACATCCTTCCCCACTAACGGATGAACAAATCTACGAACTGATTGAACGTTTTCAAAAAAATGAGGATGCTGAAGCACAGGAAATCCTGATCCATCATTATCGCAATCTTGTCGAAATGATTGCTTATAAATTTGCATATGGCAGTGAGCCGTATGAAGATTTGGAACAAGTCGGTATGATCGGATTAATTGCTTCATTAAAACGATTTGACTTATCCATGGGGCGAAGTTTTGAGAGTTTTGCCGTTCCTACGATTGTAGGGGAAATCAAACGGCATATGCGCGATAAAACCTGGAGTGTGCATGTTCCAAGACGGATTAAGGAATTGGGTCCACGAATCAAAAAAGCTGTTGAAGAACTTACGACAAAATTCCAGCGATCCCCCTGTGTAAGTGAGATTGCTGAATATTTGGGAGTCAGTCAAGAGGAAGTCTTGGAAACGATGGAAATGGGACGGAGTTATCATGCTGTTTCAGTCGATAATCCTATAGAGGCAAGCAGTGATGGCAGTCAAGTAACTTTACTGGATTTAGTGGGTTCGGAAGATAAAGAATATGATCAAATTGATCGTAAGCTGTTGTTGGATAAAGTATTTTCTGTTTTAAGCAAAAGGGAACAGGAAGTATTAAAATTAACGTTTTTTGAAAACCTTAGTCAAAAACAAGCGGGCGATCAATTGGGAATTTCACAAATGCATGTATCCCGTTTACAGCGCCGCGCTTTGCAGAAATTGAGGCAAGCGATTCGGATGGAACCGTCAGAAGTGATGTGAAGCATTTGGTGTACCTGATTGAGGTATGCTTTTTTTATTTTAAAAGAATGCGCTTACAAGAAGGTATTTTTAAAAGTTCTATAGAAATTGTATTATCGTAATTCGAATTTCTTTTTTCTATTGTGATTTGTTAGCGTTAACAATGTAACTCTTTTGTGCAGGTTCTATCAAACAGATTGTCAAATGGCCTGCAAAAAGATCAGGCCTCTTGCCTCATGGTTTCCATAAAAAATGTTGCAAGGGGCTATCCGTTTGGCTGAAGAATTACTGGAGATCGGGATCTTCAATAATGGGTGAATAAATTTGCCTGATTCCTTATTATATCAGGACGTGAATATCTGTTCCATTGAAGTGGATGTGGCTATTCCGCGGTTCTGTAAATAGGGTTGCCCTCCCACAGAAGTTAACTGGGGAGAGCTGGTTACGCATGGTTCTCTGTTTTGTATTGATGCGGCTTTGGACGGGGTAATAAAGTTTGCCGCCATAACTTCATGCCCGTCCTGAGATCGTGAGATTATTGAGTGAGGGAAAAGATATCTCCCTTGACCGTTGCCGCGGTATGCCCAAAAATCTGCGATGATTTGAAAAGCCGCATAGAATTCCATTGTCAGTAACTGTCGGCTGCAACCCATGCTATTGGTACCAAACAGTAAGGAACTTGACTCAGAGAGGATGATGAGGGCAAGGAGGATTAAATCCAGCCTCTGGCTTTCATAGCATCCGTAATTCGTTTGAGTGCAACCATATAAGCTGCAATTCGGAGGTTTGTCTGTTGTTCTTTTGCGAGGGAGTATACTTCGCTGAAGGAGTGAACCATAATCTCTTGCAGCTTGCTGTTTACTTCTTTTTCGGACCAATAATAATTCATCAGGTTTTGTACCCATTCGAAGTACGAGACAGTGACACCGCCGGCATTGGCCAAAATATCGGGAAGTAAAAGAACCCCATTTTTGAACAGAATTTCGTCTGCTTTAGGAGTTGTCGGTCCATTGGCCGCTTCTGCGATAATTTTTGCCTTAATGCGGTCTGCATTTTTGTGGGTGATCACATTTTCCAGTGCGGCTGGAACCAGTATGTCTACATCCAACTCCAGTAATTCTTCCGGATTATCCAGGGTTTTCGCATTGGGAACGTTCACGATTGAACTTGTTTTGTCATCTTTTAGCTGTTTTACCTGTTCCAGGTTTAACCCGTCTTTTTGATAAATGGCGCCGGAGGTGTCGCTCACAGCAACGATTTTGCATTCTTTTTCCGTCAATAAGTCTGCCATGATTCGGCCTGCATTTCCAAATCCCTGGATCGCGACAGTGGCTCCTTTAAGGGGTTTATTCAAGTTTTTTATGGCCTGTTCAATGACATAGACGCAGCCTCTGGCCGTTGCTTCATTACGTCCTTTCGATCCGCCCAAACAGAGGGGTTTCCCTGTAATAACTCCAGGACTGAAATGTCCTCTCAACCGGCTAAAAGTATCCATCATCCAGCCCATTGTTTGTGCATTGGTGTACACATCGGGAGCAGGAATATCTTTTTCCGGACCTACAATATCGGCTATTGCCTCCATAAAACCACGACTGATCCGTTCAATTTCTCCTTCGCTCAGTTCATGGGGATTACAAATCACACCGCCTTTTCCGCCTCCGAAAGGAATATGGGCAACAGCGCATTTAAAACTCATCCACATTGATAAAGCCTTTACTTCATCAAGGTTAACATCCGGATGGAAACGAATACCGCCCTTGGTTGGCCCCGCGGCATCGTTGTGCTGAGACCGGTAACCTTCAAATACACGGGTGGAGCCATCATCCATCTTTACAGGAAAGGAAACATACAGAACACGTTTTGGTTTTTTAAGAATGTTTAGAACATCTTCTTTGATGCCAAGCCGTTTCCCTGCTTGGTCAATTTGTGACTGAACGATTTCATACGGATTTAAAGACTCTGTTTCAACATGCATAATGGTTGATACTGACAATTTCCATTCATCCTCTCTTTTAAATATACATTTTTCGAATATCTTTTTTTATTTTAAGTTTTTTGATCCAACGAATCAATCTATTAATGAAATAAATTACTGCAGTTGTCAAATAATTTACCATAAAATATCAAATACTGGAATCGATTGGACGATAATGCTTCTTTTTTCAATTTTTGACAAAGATACAGGCATGGGTACAAAAACTGTGTTCGCAAAAGGAGTTTAGTAGCAATTCGATGTTGAGGATCATTTTGATAGGATTTGCTGAAACTGGCTATTCCATACAGGGATTCTAATTATTTCAGAAAAAGAAAAGCCTTCCGGACATGCGATCCACTAGCATTTCCTGTTCCAAAAAGCCCCTGTTGGGACTGTCCATTTCTAGATAACAGGGATTGTTGCTGTTTTTGTTGCAAAAAAATACTGGTTTTATACAAATCGGAAAACAGAAAAAATATTCAGCAAAATCAAAAAGAATGGAATTATTTATGAAGGGGGATGTATGGTTGAAAGATTTATAGAAATCGTTTGATTATTTTGCCATACAGGTTTATTGAAATTTTGTCCTGATTTCGCCATGCAAAAAAGCGGTTGAGGCGTTCGGGGATAAATTTTCATGTTAGTCTCCATTTTCTCCAATCAAACAGTTCCGTTCGTTTTTCTGTAAATGAATGCTTTAACTTTTAGCGGCTTCGAAGTTACTTCGTTAATAAAATTACTTCTTCAACCTTTCCCGACAACACTAAATAATTATTTTTGCAGCCATTTAACGAATGGCGGGCAAATCCGTTACAATAGATAGAGTCGGTCCTGAAAAGAGGCCGATGGTTGAAAGCAGGGAAAGCAGGTGGAAGAATCTATGGATCAACAGCGAATGTTTGCGTTAATTGCAAATGAATTGGAGATAAAAAGCAGACAGGTGAAGGTCAGTGTTCAGTTGATGGAAGAAGGGAACACGATTCCTTTTATTGCCCGATACCGTAAAGAGAAAACAGGCGAATTGGATGAAGAAAAATTGCGGGTAATCGAAGAGAGATATCATTATTTGACCCAGCTTTCATCCAGAAAAGAGGAAGTTCTCCGCCTCATTGATGAACAGGGGAAATTAACCGAGGAATTGCGGAAAAAAATTGAGCAGTCGACAAAATTGCAAGAAGTGGAAGATTTATACCTTCCCTATCGCCCCAAACGAAAAACAAGAGCGTCGAAGGCCCGTGAAAGAGGATTGGAACCTCTTGCCTGGCTGATGAGAGAAACGGTGGATGTCTCAGCTATCAAAGAGGCTGCCCGCCAATATGTTAATGGCGAGCAAGGGGTTGAATCAAAAGAAAAAGCCCTGCAGGGGGCTATGGATATCTTGGCTGAAGAACTGGCTGAGGATGCCGATATTCGGAAATGGGTACGCGAATTTACCTGGAATGCCGGGTTGCTTGTATCCAAGGCCAAAGATGAGCAAGTTCGGTCCGTATACGAAATGTATTATGATTATACAGAGCTTGTACATAAGATGCCCTCTCACCGGGTGTTGGCTGTTAATCGGGGAGAGCGGGAAGAAATATTAAAGATAAAGATATCTGTCGATGAAGAAAAAATTTACAGCCGACTGGCGAAGTGGTTTTCTCTTCCGCTTCACTCCTTTTTGGAAGCCGTTGTACGGGACAGTTACAAACGACTGATCGCTCCTTCGATTGAGAGAGAAATCCGTTCGCAAATGACCGAGTCTGCTGAGAAACAGGCGATTCGAATTTTCTCGGAAAACCTGAGGCATTTATTATTGCAGCCGCCAGTCCGTGGCAAAATGGTATTGGGCGTTGACCCGGCTTACCGTACTGGTTGCAAATGGGCAGTAGTTGACGATACCGGAAAAATGTTGGAAGTTGGTGTGATCTATCCGACTAAGCCGCAGGAAAAAGTTGAAGAGGCTAAAACTGAAATATTGGGGCTGCTTGATAAATATCCTATTGAGATTATTACGATTGGGAACGGGACGGCTTCCCGCGAGACAGAAGACTTTATTGCCGAAGTGATTCAGGAAGCGCCGCATTCCGTATTTTACATTATCGTGAATGAGGCCGGGGCGAGTGTTTATTCCGCTTCAAAACTGGCCAAAGAGGAGTTCCCCGATCTGGATGCCGCCCGACGCAGCGCCATTTCCATTGCCCGTCGCTTGCAGGATCCGTTGGCTGAACTGGTAAAAATTGATCCGAAGTCTGTCGGAGTCGGGCAATACCAGCATGATGTTTCGCAAAAAGAGCTAAGCGACAGTCTTGCCAAAGTGGTGGAATCGGTTGTCAACTATGTAGGGGTAGACGTAAACACAGCTTCTCAGTCTTTATTGCAATATGTATCCGGAATCAGCACGACAGTGGCTAAAAATATTGTTAAGCGGCGCGATGAGATCGGACGGTTCAAGGATAGATACCAGTTGAAAGAGGTACCTCGCCTGGGTGCAAAAACCTATGAGCAATGTATTGGCTTTTTGCGAATTCATGATGGAAACAATCCCCTCGATCAAACACCGATTCACCCTGAATCCTACAGTATTGTGGAAAAGCTGCTAAAATTGCTGGATGTTCAACCTGATCAAATTGGAAGTGATGTGCTGAAAGAGTCGCTGAAACACATCAACGCAGAAAAACTGGCACAAGAACTGGATTGCGGTATTCCAACATTAAGAGACATTATTGAAGCACTCTTGCGGCCCGGAAGAGATCCCCGCGATGAATTGCCAAAACCCTTGCTTCGGTCCGATGTATTGAAGCTGGAAGACCTGCATCCTGGCATGCATATGCAAGGAACGGTAAGAAATGTGGTCGATTTTGGGGCTTTTGTCGATATTGGCTTGAAAAATGATGGTCTGGTTCATATTTCCCGTATGAGCGAAAAATTTGTGCGTAATCCGATGGACGTTGTCACAGTCGGGGATATTGTGGATGTATGGGTGCTAAACGTTGATGCGGAACGGGAAAGAGTGGGCTTGAGCATGGTTCCGGTAACCACGTAAAAACTGGCCGGAGACGGAAGAAATCCACTGACAAAGCCTGATTTGCAATAGCAGGAAAAACTGCGGCTTCCATTCAGGCATGCGGAATATCAAAAAAGGTTTTTCTCTTGTTTTGGTATGCAAACCAACATTGGTTAAGAAAAATGATTTGCTGCCGGTCTTTTTTAAGAAAGGCACACATCATCTGCTTGATCAGCCACCTGGGCATTTTTTCTTCCCCCTAAAGCGCTGTTTATTTACTTTATGTGATAAATGGCCTGGTTGTTACATCGCAGAAAATCAGTCAGTGTGAAGTGGAAAGAAGCGAAAACCGAAAAACTGGATGACAGAGAAAAAAGGAGGAAGTTCAATGGACAAATCGTGGAAGATTGGTTTTATTGGTTTGGGAATCATGGGCAAATCCATGTCGTTTAATCTTTATCGTGCCGGTTATGAAGTAATGGTGTGGAACCGAACACCGTCAAAAATGGAGGAAGCAAAAAAGTGGGGAGCCAAAACGGCTTCTTCACCCAGAGAACTGGCACAACAGTGTAACCTGATCATTACCATGGTTGGAGATACTCCCGATGTGCTGGAAGTGGTCGAGGGAGAAAATGGAGTGATCCGTGGGGCCAGATCCGGTACATATTTGATTGATATGAGTACAATTTCGCCCGACGCAACCCGCTCTCTTGCGGAACGACTCAAAAAACAGGGCATTATTATGCTTGATGCGCCAGTAAGCGGCGGGGATATCGGGGCGAAAAACGGGACTTTATCCATTATGGTAGGCGGGGAAGACAAGGATATAGAACAGGTGATGCCAGTATTGGAAGCGATGGGAAAAACGATTACCCATTGTGGATCGGTTGGTGCCGGACAGACCGTCAAAGCGTGCAATCAGATTTTATGTGTACTCAATCTGTTGGGTGTGGCAGAAGCTTTTTCCTTTGCGCGAAAATCGGGAGTGGATCTGGAGAAAATGCTGGAAGTCACCACAAAAGGAGCGGCAGATTCATGGGCTTTGTCCAATTATGGCCCCCGTGTCATTAAAGGTGATCTGGCCCCGGGATTTACGGTGCAATTCCAGCAGAAAGACTTGCGGATTGTTTTGCAGGAAGCCGAAAAAATAGAGTTGCCGCTTCCCGGGACTGCTGTCGTTCAACAGTTGCTGCGCTCGGTACAGGCTTATGGAGGAAATGAGGATGGTACACAGTCATTAATCCGGGTAATGGAAAGATTGGGGAATGTGGAGATCGCCCCCAAAAAATAGGAGCGGGTTTTTTCCCGCTCTTTTTATACTCCGATATAACGGGCAACAAGGACTTTTGCATATGGAACATCTGTTGTTCCCTGAACCAGAATGCGTCCGTCAGGAAAAATGGCCAATTGGTGCTCTTCGTCGACATTAACCTTTAGCATAAAAGGGTTACGGGTGACTTGACTTGCCTTTTGCAGTCGCCTCTCCAGTTGATCGAGATTGACGGGATGGGAGAGCGTGATTTGCACGGTCTGGCGTCCACACATGGAGACCTCCTGCTGTTCTTTGTTCACAGGATCCAGGTAATCCCATTGCTGAAGGCCGCAAGCCGGACAATCCTTTATTTTCTGATTTGAAACTTCCAAAGCTTGATAATGGTTTGTCCACAAATCGATATGACGCAGCCTGGTTTCCAAAGCATCTTTGGCACTGATCAGCAATTTAATGGCTTCAGTAGCTTGAAAAGCAGCAGTTACATGGACGATAGGGCCAATTACGCCAGCTGTATCGCATGTTTCTGCGGTTCCCGGTTCTGGAGCATTGGGAAAGATACAGCGCAAACAAGGGGTTTCTCCTGGCAAAACCGTAAAAGACATGCCCCGTGAACTCACTGCTCCGCCATAAATCCAGGGGATGTGGTGTTTGATACTCACATCGTTGATCAGATAACGGACCTGAAAGTTATCGGAACCGTCAAGAATCAGGTCTACATCTGTCAACAGTTCCTCTGCATTTCGCCAGGTGAGATCTGCAATGTGTGGATCCAGCTCTATATCGGAGCGGATCAATTGCAGCCTGTTTTTGGCGGCAATAACCTTTGGCAAATGTTGGTGCGCATCCGCTTCATCATAAAGCATTTGCCGTTGCAAATTGCTCAGCTCGACAAAATCCCTGTCGATGAGGCGCAAAAACTTGATTCCTGCCCGTGTCATATGGTTGGCAAGTGCCGTTCCCAGGGCTCCCATTCCTACAATAGCCACACGGGCACAAGCCAGCTTTTTTTGCCCTTCTTCACCAATTGGAGAGAAAAGTATTTGTCTTGAGTAACGTAGTTGATCCACTGGCATGTTTTCCTCCTTTAAGATCTACTCAGTAATAAATATTCCAGACTGTAGAAAAACGATAATGAAGACGATTTTCAGGTCTTCGTTCCGCTCTGCTTTGCAGAGGCTCCGAAGTCACTTCGTCTTTAAAAATCGCTTCCTCGGACTTTGTCGACACGTAAATCCTCTTTCCTATTTTCTCACAGATGAATGAAAGTGAGAATCTGTAACAGTATGTATCAATTTTTTGGGAAAAGGAAAAAGTGAAAATAGGAGGTGGTTCTGATGGAGAAAAAAACTTATTATATATCGATGGCCTTTGGAACCCGGGCAGGGGAAATTCGTACGCGTAAAGACGAAAACAGCGCTCTTTTTGAATATGAAATTGAGGCTACACCAGAAGAACTGGACCAGTTGGAAAAATTGTTTACAAAGGTTGGAGAAACTGATTTTACCACTTTTGCCAAGGCACATATCCCCTTTTTGGATAATGAAGCAAAGGAAAACCTGCAAGAGGATGATGGGATTCGGAGGATTTACCGGTTGCTTTACCAGTTAGGAACTGAAGATACAAAAAACAAGCTCAGGGAAGCCGGGATTGTCCATTAGTATTTAAACATAAACAGACAACAGGTGAATATTTTTAAAAGAGGTTAACTGTCTGTTCCTTGATTTTTGCCAGGGGATGGGAATATACTGAGCTTGGGAGAGTGGACCGGGATTTCCACTCATTAGTTTTTTTCAATAAATAATTGAAGATTTCTGGAGGGAAAATTTCGTGGAGCAAACTCATTATCCTGGTTATGATTCAACTTCGGCCAAAATAAATCAACGGTTGATGCAGCGTGTTTTTTCCTGGATGTTTGCTGGGCTTTCAATGACTGCGATTATTGCGATTGTACTGTACAGCAACCCGGATGTGCCTGTTTTTTTGATGTCCAGTCCTGGTGTGTTTTGGGGAATTGTTATTGCCGAACTGGTTGTGGTGTTTGGCTTGTCGGCGTTTATTAACCGCTTGTCTCCTTTTATGGCGACATTCGCCTTTTTTCTGTATGCGGCTTTAAATGGCGTAACCTTTACCCTGATCCTGGCACAGTTTGACCTCTATCTGATCGGAACTGCTTTCCTGATCGCAGCAGGCATGTTTGGGTTGTTTGCCTTGATTGGCTATACAACCAAAATTGATTTGACCAAAATCGGTTCCATCGCTATTATGTTTGCCATTGGTTTGATTTTGGCATCTTTGGTAAACATCTTCCTGATTCACAGTTCCTTGATGGATCTGATTATTTCCTACGCATTGGTATTAATTTTTTGTATTGTGACCGCTTATGATATTCAAAGCATCAAGCGAATGGGCGAAAATGCCTATGATGAGAATACTGCTTCAAAACTGGCGATTTTTGGAGCTTTGATGTTGTATCTTGACTTCATCATTATTTTTAAAAATCTTTTGGCTATCCTGAGCAGTGATGACTAAATGGTAATTAGAGATCCCTTTACTTATGTGAAGGGATTTTTTTAATAAAAAAATAGTTATTCTTTAAAAAAAGCCTTGACGAAAAGTGTCAAGCGTGTTATTTTATTAACTGTCACTGACGAGAGCATAAAGTCAGTAACTAACTCTTGTAATTAACTTGGAAGTCTGTTAAAATGAATTTTATCGCTTAATGAATACATTCCTCAGTAGCTCAATGGTAGAGCGCCCGGCTGTTAACCGGTAGGTTGCAGGTTCGAGTCCTGCCTGAGGAGCCAGTGCGGAGAGATACTCAAGAGGCCGAAGAGGACGGTTTGCTAAACCGTTAGGGGGTATTATTGCCCCGCGAGGGTTCGAATCCCTCTCTCTCCGCCAGTCATAACATGGCCCGTTGGTGAAGCGGTCAACACACCAGCCTTTCACGCTGGCATGCAGGGGTTCGAATCCCCTACGGGTCACCACAAACGGACGGTTAGCTCAGCTGGGAGAGCATCTGCCTTACAAGCAGAGGGTCGGCGGTTCGAGCCCGTCAGCGTCCACCAGTAAGTTTTCAAATGCGGAGCTGTGGTGTAGAGGCCTAACATGCCTGCCTGTCACGCAGGAGATCGCGGGTTCGAATCCCGTCAGCTCCGCCATTTTTTGTATGTGGCGGTCGTGGCGAAGTGGTTAACGCACCGGATTGTGGCTCCGGCATTCGTGGGTTCGATTCCCACCGATCGCCCCATTATGTTGGGGAATAGCCAAGCGGTAAGGCAACGGACTTTGACTCCGTCATGCGCAGGTTCGAATCCTGCTTCCCCAGCCATACTGCACAGGAGCCATTAGCTCAGTTGGTAGAGCACCTGACTTTTAATCAGGGTGTCGAAGGTTCGAATCCTTCATGGCTCACCAGACAGTGTTGCCTCCTCGTTAAAGGATGAGGGGGCTTTTATAACCTGTAGTTCTTATTTTTTGGTTGACTTTATCTTTAAGCCATGTTAGTCTAATCCTTGTCGATATAAACTATGCTAATAATTAAGCAGTTATTGCGGGTGTGGCGGAATTGGCAGACGCACTAGATTTAGGATCTAGCGCCTCTGGCGTGGGGGTTCAAGTCCCTCCACCCGCACCAATCCAAAAGTGAGCGGTCGTGGTGGAATTGGCAGACACGCTATCTTGAGGGGGTAGTGGCCCTAGGCCGTGCGAGTTCGAGTCTCGCCGACCGCACCATCTTAATAAAATCCCGGGGTGTGGCTCAGCTTGGCAGAGCGCCTCGTTCGGGACGAGGAGGTCGCAGGTTCAAATCCTGTCACCCCGACCAGGATAATTTGATGGAAATATGTTTTGCGGGTGTAGTTCAGTGGCAGAACATCGGCCTTCCAAGCCGAATGCGAGGGTTCGATTCCCTTCACCCGCTCCAAAATAGACAGAACGGATCGCGGCTGCTGCTGCGGTCCTGTTTTTTTATCGCAGAAAGGGGAAATGACGGTTGCAGGATGAATTTTCTTCAATTCGTTCATGGTTGTCCAAGCGTCCCACACCCAATCGGCATATTGAAGTAGATGTCGGTGATGACGCAGCAGTTGTGCAGCCTCTTGCTGGAAACTCTATGGTTCTTACCTGTGATACGATGGTGGAGACTGTTCATTTTAAGAGGGAAACCTTGTCCTTACAAGAAATTGGGCGCAAGCTTCTGGCGGTAAATGCGAGTGATATCAATGCAATGGGAGGGATTCCTGTTTATGCCCTGATCAGTGTGTCTGTATCCGATGATTGGCGGGAATCCGAACTCATGCATATTTATGAAGGCTTGTACCAGTATGCTGAGGAAATACAGGTTACCCTTATTGGCGGGGATACGACCTATACGCCTGGGCCGTTAACCCTGAGCCTGACCCTGGCGGGCGAAGTGGAAAAGGGACATGCGCTTCAGCGCTCAGCAGCGAAACCGGGGGATCTTTTGTTTGTTACCGGAACACTTGGTGATTCGGCTGCCGGTTTGGATATTTTATTGAAAACGGAACCAGCAAACGAATGGGAAAAAATGTTGGTTCAAGCCCATCGGCATCCTGATTTGCCGCTTCAAATCGGCTCATGGTTATCCGGTTCTCCCTATTACACCCAAATATCCCTGGATGATATCAGTGACGGATTGGCGCAAGAAGCTTGGGAAATTGCTGAAGCAAGTGGTGTGTCGATTGTGATTGAAGAAGAAAAAATTCCTCTGTCTCCAGCCCTGCTTCAATATGCGGAAAAAACCGGACAAAATCCGTTTGCATGGGCCTGGGCCGGAGGGGAAGATTTTCAATTGCTTGGCACCATTCCTCCTGCCGGTTGGGAAGCTTTTATGTGGGAGGCGAAGAGAAGGAATTGGCGAATTGCTTGTATAGGGAAAGTGGAATCTGGAGGCCCGAGTGTTGAAAAAATAGTTGATGAACAGCGCATTAAAGTAAGCAGGGCGGGTTACAATCATTTTGCAAACAGGTGATATCAGTGAAAACCAATCACACAGTCAACACGTATCATGAAGAAGAAACCAAAGACCTGGCGAGGAAGATTGCCGGATGTTTAAAGCCTGGGGATGTGTTGGCCCTGGAAGGTGATCTTGGAGCGGGAAAAACAACATTTACCAAGGGAATAGCGGAAGGACTCGGGATCTCCGATGCAATCGACAGCCCGACATTTACCATTATCAAGGAATACGAAGGGGATCTGCCACTTTTTCACATGGATATGTATCGAATCGACTCTCCGGAGGAAGAACTTGGCTTGGAAGAATATTTTTACGGGGACGGGGTTTGTCTGGTTGAATGGGCATCTCATGCGGAGCCCTGGTTGCCGGAAACAACTTTGTGGCTTGTCTTCTCTGTACAGCCAGATCAAAGCAGGCAAATCAGGATTTGTTACACCCATCCGCGCTGGAATTCATTAGGTAAGGAGTTGGCATCAGAATGAAGTTACTCTCCATGGATACATCAACCCTGGTCATGGGAGCAGCTGTTTTTGATCTGGAAACCCAAAAGGTGTTGGGGGAGATTACAACCAATCTGCATAAAAACCACTCTGTCCGCCTTATGCCAACCATTGACCGGCTCTTGCGGGATCTTGATCTGACAGTGGACAAGATTACGCATCTGGCAGTTACTTCAGGACCTGGTTCGTATACAGGGATTCGGATTGGGGTGACAACAGCCAAAACAATTGCCTGGGCAAAGCAAATTCCCTTGTACAGCGAGTCCAGCCTCGCAGTACTGGCCATGAACGGTTTGCGGTTTGAAGGGTTGGTTGTTCCCATGTTTGATGCCCGCCGCGGACGGGTTTATACCGGAGCATTCCAGTTTGAACAGGGGAAAATTCAGGAGGCTTTTCCCCAACAGGTAATCGCTGTTGATCGGTGGCTTGAACAAATGGCCAGTGCAAATCAGCCGGTGCTGTTTTTGGGGGACGATGTGATCCGTTTTCGGGAAGAAGTGCTGGCTGCTTTAGGAGAACACGCCTTTTTTGGAACACCGGCGGAAAATATCCCGCACCCTGCTTCATTGGCCTGGCTTGCCTATCAGAAATGGAGACAGCATGAACCCCCGGAACACCAGGATTTTGCTCCTAACTACTTGCAGTTGACGGAAGCGGAGGCCAATTGGCTGAAAAAACAACGAAAGGAAGGGATGAATGGCTAAAAGTGTGTCGGGTAAAGTAGCTTTTCGTCCTATGGAAATTATGGATTTGCCGCAGATTGAAAAGGTGGAGAAAAGTTCGTTTTCCACTCCCTGGCCAGGCAAAGCTTTTTACGATGAATTGATGTTTAATCAGTTTGCCTATTATACAGTTGTAACTTATGAGGGAAAAGTGATTGGTTATTGCGGATTCTGGCTGATTTTGGATGAGGCTCATATCACGAATATAGCGATTCACCCGGATTACCGGGGGCTTGGGATCGGAGAGTCTACCTTGGTTTATGTAATGCATTTTGCGAAAAAAATGGGTGCTGACAAAATGACGCTGGAAGTTCGTGTGTCCAATCGTGTAGCCCAAACTTTATATGAGAAACTCGGTTTTGTCCGTTCAGGATTAAGAAAGGGTTATTATACTGATAATAAAGAGGATGCCTTGATTATGTGGGTGACATTAAATGAAAAAGAACAGCAATAGAACACTGATTTTGGGAATAGAGACCAGTTGTGATGAAACGTCGGCAGCTGTAGTGAAAAATGGAACGGAAATTTTATCCAATGTAATCTCCTCGCAGATCGAAATCCACCGAAAATTTGGCGGAGTGGTTCCCGAAGTTGCTTCACGGCGCCATGTAGAACGAATCACATTGATTATACAAAAAGCGTTGGAGGATGCGGGCACGAAACTGGAAGAAATGGATGCCATTGCCGTCACGAAGGGTCCTGGACTGGTCGGCGCATTATTGATCGGTGTGGCAGCTGCAAAAGCATTGGCCTTTGCAACGGGGAAACCGCTTGTTCCTGTTCATCATATTGCCGGGCACATATATGCCAATCATTTGGTCAAGCCGCTTGCCTTTCCGTTGGTTTCTCTGGTTGTCTCCGGAGGCCATACGGAACTGATTTACATGAAACAGCACAATCATTTTGAGCGGTTGGGGAAAACCAGGGATGACGCTGCCGGCGAAGCCTTTGACAAAGTGGCAAGACTGATGAAATTGCCCTATCCGGGTGGCCCGCAAATTGACCGTTTGGCTATGCAGGGAGAACCACGGTATGAGCTGCCCCGGGCCTGGTTGGAGCCGGACTCTCTTGACTTCAGTTTCAGCGGTCTAAAGTCGGCTGTCATGAATCTGGTCAATAATGCCAGACAACGTGGAGAGGAAGTAAACTGTACGGATCTGGCGACAAGTTTCCAGACGGCTGTTTTGGATGTTCTTGTGGAAAAATCAATCCGGGCAGTAAAAAAAACGGGAGTGAAACATTTGTTGTTGGCGGGGGGCGTTTCGGCAAACAGCGGTTTGCGTGTCCGACTAAAGGAGAGGGCAGGACAGGAAGGCATTGACCTTGTGATCCCGCCGCTGGAGTTATGTACAGATAATGCGGCAATGATTGCAGCGGCAGGTACATACCAGTTTCTGGACGGCAATAAAGCGAATTTATCGTTAAATGCTGAAGCCAATTTTCTGCTTGTTGAATAAGGAATAATGACTCCTGAATATATATGCCAAACAGCATTGGTTTTTATGGGTTCGTTTCCGAAACAGCCTGAGGAAAAATTTTAAAAAAGGCTGCTCATCTTTTTGTCAGATGGCAACCGGTTTTTTCATTCATCGGCCAACTCTGCCCACTGATCGGTTTTTTCCGCCAGCTCTGCTTCAAGCAGTGTCAGTTCTTTTTGGCAGGAAGCGCTTTTTAGCGGATCATTGTAAATATCCGGCTGGCAAAGCTGCTTATGAATATTGGCGATTTTTTCTTCCAATTTGGCAATATTCTGTTCCAATAAATCCAGCTTTTGTTGTTTCTGTTTGCGCCGCCTCTGCTCTTCTTTTTCCTGTTGGCGGTGTTTTTCAGCTTTCGTTATGGATGAACTGGATGATGAAGTTTTTTTATCCGCTGATTTGGCACGCTCAAGAGCTTTTTTTTCCAAATACCACTCATAGTTGCCACGGTAATCGATAATGCCGTGAGGGGTAAGCTCCCAGATCCGGGTAGCAATCCGATTGATAAAATAGCGGTCGTGGGAGATAAACAGAAGGGTTCCGGGGAAATCTTCCAGAGCCTGTTCCAGCATTTCTTTGCTGGCCATATCCAAGTGGTTTGTCGGTTCGTCCATTAAAAGGAAATTGGCATGATTTAACATAAGTTTGCACAGGGAAAGCCTGGCCTTTTCTCCGCCGCTCAGATCGCCCACCTGTTTGAATACATCATCACCGCTGAACAGAAACTGCCCAAGATAAGAGCGAATGGTTGTCTGTTCGAGGCGGGGATGGTCATCCCAAAGTTCATCAATCACTTGATGTTCGGGATTCAGATTTTTTTGTTCCTGATCATAATAATCAACCTGTACCTGAGTTCCCCATTTCCATGTTCCGGAAAGCGGCGGGAGAAGCCCGGCAATTGTTTTCAGCAAGGTTGTTTTGCCCAGACCGTTTGGTCCGAGAATGGCAACATGTTCCCCGCGTTCGATTTGAAAGCTGATTTCCTGAATAATCGGTTTATCATAACCTATGGCTAAATCTTTGACTTCCAGTACCTCTCTTCCGCTGGTTTTGGATGTTTCAAAGCGAATGGCTGCCCTGCGTGAGCAAGTGGAAGGCCGTTTGATCCGTTCCATTTTTTCCAATGCTTTCCGGCGGCTTTGAGCCCGTTTCGTGGTAGAAGCACGTGCGATATTTTGCTGAATAAATTCTTCCATCTTTTTTATTTCTGCTTGTTGCCGTTGATAGATTTTTTCTTCCTGTTCCAGGCGCGTTTCTTTTTGTTTGACAAAAGAAGTATAATTACCTGCATACCGGGTGATTTGCCGGTTCTCCAGTTCATAAACAACTTGAACCAGCCGGTCAAGGAAATAGCGATCGTGGGAGACAAGAAGCAAAGAACCTTTGTAGGAAGCGAGCGTTTGCTCCAACCAGGCGACGGCATACATGTCGAGATAATTGGTCGGTTCATCCAGGATTAATAAATCGGGCACTTCCAACAGCATTTTGGCTAAAGCGACACGAGTTTTTTGTCCGCCGCTCAGGGAAGAAACCGGTGTCGATTTCCAGGCGATTCCGCCTAAACCCAAACCGTGTAATGCCCCTCGTATTCTGGCTTCGTAGGCGTATCCGCCTTGTTCTTCAAATGTATTTTGTCTGGAGGCGTATTTCTCCAATATTTTTTCGTAAGTGGCGGGGTGAGAATAAACCTCTTCCTTCCCCATTTCCTGTTCCAACTGTCGCAGTTCCTCTTCGATCGCAATGAGATTTTGAAATGGAAGCAACAGTTCGTCCCAGACGGTTTTTGAGGATTGAAGTCCACTGTCCTGGGCCAGATAGCCCAGTCTTGCCTTTTTGGCGATCTGAATTTCTCCGTTATCTGCGTGAATCTGTCCGGTCAGAATCTTTAATAAAGTTGTTTTCCCAGCACCGTTAGGGCCGATCAAGCCAATACGTTCCTGTTCATTTATATGCAGATTCACCTGTTCCAGAATTACAGTTCCTCCATATGTTTTATCGATGTTGTTTGCCTGTAAAAGCAGCATTCATTCCACCTCATTTTTTGCGATCAGGCTAAGTCCAGTTTAATCGAGTTGTCCAGGAAGAGCAAATGTGCATAAATATCTGATTAATTCTGGAATATAGAATAAAGAAAGGTTATAATGATAAAATCATCGTGTACCAAAAGGAAAGAACCCAAGGTATACAAATACGAATTGGGAATCCAACAACTGTTGCAAATCCGGGAGAGATTTTCCCATTCGCATAAGAACCAATATTTCGAATCCGCAAGCAAATGTGTAATCTGCCACAGTTTCAGCAAGCTGGCCACGGTGATTCCAGTCTTTGTACGCTGGTTTAAGGGAAGTAAATAGTTATCGCTTTAAAGCCTGTATAGCCATTGGCTGTATTCTTATTTAAAATTGCACAAATTCCAAAATTGGGCTTTGGGCCAAGGTTGTTTCAAGTCGGGTCTGTCCGCCAGGTATCTGATTTATGATGAAAGCAGACAGAGCCTCTGTAATTTCCTGTCTGTGACAAACAAATTGAATCTGACGCAATACGCAAATGGCTATTGGTTTCTCTGCGGAATGTTTCAAATGCACAGATCCTGTCATTCTATGAAAAGTTTTGTATGAAAAAGAATCTGGAAAATTTTTTCGCGGTGCCAGAGTTGTTTTTCCGATTTAACGAATTTTGTGGTATTATTATTTATACTAACATTGTGCAGGAATTCACATTAATGGAGGTGTAAACTGGTAAATGTCAGAAAATAAAATACCGCAAGTAACCGCCAAGCGGTTGCCATTGTATTACCGTTATTTAGAGAAATTACATGCGATTGGAAAGCAGCGGATTTCCTCTGCCGATTTGAGTGATGTATTGCATATAGACCCCGCAACGATTCGCCGCGACTTTTCATATCTGGGCGAACTGGGGAAAAAGGGTTACGGATATAATGTTACTTATCTGCTCCAATTTCTCAGGGATTTCCTGAAACAGGATGAAGTTTCAAATGTGGTATTGGTTGGAGTGGGAAATCTGGGAACAGCATTATTGAAGTATAATTTTTACCGGAGCCATAACACGAAGATTGTAGCCGGCTTTGACAAGGATCCCGGTAAAGTGGGAAAAGAAGTTGACGATATACCGGTTTATTCCATGGATCGTCTGGCAGAAGTAATCAAACTACACAATGTTGAAGTAGCCATTTTAACAGTACCACTCAACGCGGCACAGACAACCGCCGAGTTTCTTGTTAGTGAGGGAATCCGGGGAATATTGAATTTCACACCTGCTCGCTTGTCAGCACCGCCACATGTACGGATTCATAATATTGACCTGACCATTGAATTGCAGACATTGATTTATTTCCTGAAAAACTTTCCAGATGATGACTTGGGAGGAAATGTAGAAGAAACTTTGGCCAAGGAAGAGTCATAGACCCAGTTTTGGCAAGGGGTGTATCTAGCGATGAATGATGAACAGCCATTAACAGAGCATTTGCGGGAACTGCGACGTCGAATTATTTTGATTTTTGTCTTTTTTACTGTGGCGCTGATTGCGAGTTTCTTTTTTTCTCAAGATGTTTTTCGGCATGTGCGGAATGAACTTTTTTCAGATTACTCCGTGATGATCCTGAATCCCACTGATCCGATACGCATCTATATGCAGATCTCCTTGATTATGGCATTCGTCTTGAGTTTGCCTGTAATCATGTATCATCTTTGGAAATTCGTTCGTCCCGGACTTCATCCAACAGAGCAGCGGGCAGCTCTGATCTATATTCCAATAGCACTGGGGCTGTTTTTGCTGGGGCTTGCGTTTGGATATTTTGTTATCTTCCCATACATTCTTGACTTTCTGGTGATGCTTGGGGATCAGATGGGATTAAACGAGAATTTCAGTGTGCAGTATGCTTTCAGTTTCATGTTTGGAGTGATCCTGCCACTGGCGCTCTTTTTTGAGCTGCCAGTGATAACCTTGTTTTTGACCAGAATCCGTCTGATTACACCTGCTATTTTGCGCAAAATCCGACGTTTTGCCTATCTGGGTTTAGTGATTGTTGCCGCCATGATCACACCGCCTGAACCAATCGCCAATATTATGGTTTCTATCCCGCTGATTCTGTTATATGAGGCAAGTATCATGGTTTCCAGCTGGTTAACACGCCGGATGGAACGTGAAGAAGCCCTTGAAGAAGCAAAGGCTGACAAGGAAGACGGGCATGAAGTCTAACAGATTGGTTCCCCCGGCTATAGCCGGGTTTTTTGTTCCCTTCTTACATAGGTTTAAGGACTTTGGGGCACAATTCCTTATATAAGGAGGGACGGTTATGAATTGGAATAAACGGAGAAATAACAGATCGTCGTTTTTTTTCCTGCTGATTGCTGCCGTGTTGGTTCTTGGGTCGCTCCCGCAGGTTCGGAGCTATTTGAAGAAAATCCTGCAGGAAAAATCAATCCCTTTGTTCGAATTAATACAAAGCACTAATAAAAATGCACCTTCCAATACAAACCAGGATGATTTTTCCATACGCTTGGATCAAAACGCACAATATGATACGATGCAGGGTGAACAGCCATATTGGAACGAAAGTCAAGATCAATATTAGGTCAACAGAGAGAACAACAGAATAGACTGGAGATTAAGCATAGAGAGAGCAATTCAGTGAAGAAACTGCTCTCATTTTGTTTTATTATGTTTTTGTTTTTTTTCTCTGTTCCACTTGAAAAATGAGACAGAGAGGAATATTATATTTATTGGGTGTTAGCACTCGACATTGATGAGTGCTAACAAGACAATACTATCCACCTCATGAAGGAGGGTTTAGCAAATGATCAAACCATTAGGTGATCGTGTTGTTTTGGAGGCTGTTGAAAAAGAGGAAAAAACAGCTAGCGGCATCGTCTTGCCGGAATCAGCAAAAGAAAAACCACAAGAAGGACGAATTGTGGCAGTTGGTGCTGGCCGGCTGGATGAAAATGGCAATCGCGTTGCCATGGAAGTCAAAGAAGGAGATCTTGTTATTTTCTCCAAGTATGCCGGTACCGAAGTGAAATACGCAGATAAGGAATATCTTATTTTGCGTGAAAGTGACATCCTTGCGATTGTCGACTGATCCAACCACCTAATCGATTGATGCAACGATAAAATTTTTACCCTACATACGGAAAGGGGACGGTGACTTATGGCAAAAGACATTAAATTCAGTGAAGAAGCCCGTCGCTCCATGCTTCGCGGCGTTGATTCACTGGCTAATGCAGTTAAGGTAACAATCGGGCCAAAAGGCCGCAATGTCGTACTGGAAAGAAAATTCGGTTCTCCGCTCATTACCAATGATGGTGTAACCATTGCCAAAGAAATTGAACTGGAAGACGCTTTTGAAAACATGGGTGCACAACTGGTCAAAGAAGTTGCCACCAAAACCAACGACGTAGTCGGAGACGGTACCACCACTGCCACCTTACTTGCGCAAGCCATCATTCGTGAAGGCTTGAAAAACGTAGCAGCTGGCGCCAATCCGATGGTACTTCGCAAAGGTATTGAAAAAGCGGTTGTCAAATCGGTAGAACAAATCCGTGAAATTTCGAAACCGATTGAAGGCAAAGAATCTATTGCCCAAGCCGCTGCAATTTCCGCAAATGATGATGAAATCGGCAAATTGATTGCGGAAGCTATGGAAAAAGTCGGTAAAGATGGTGTAATTACCGTTGAAGAATCCAAAGGTTTTGCAACCGAACTTGAAGTAGTAGAAGGCATGCAGTTCGACCGTGGCTATATTTCACCTTACATGGTAACGGACACCGACAAAATGGAAGCTGTTCTGGATGAGCCATACATTCTGATCACCGACAAAAAAATCAGCAGCATCCAGGATATTCTGCCTCTTTTGGAAAAAGTGGTCCAACAAGGCAAGAATCTCCTGATCATTGCTGAAGACGTAGATGGGGAAGCCCTTCCGACCCTTGTTGTAAACAAATTGCGCGGTACCTTTACAGCTGTTGCCGTTAAAGCGCCAGGCTTTGGCGACCGCCGCAAAGCCATGCTTGATGATATCGCCATTCTCACAGGCGGACAACGCGTTACAGAAGAACTGGGTCTGGACCTCAAAACAGCGGGTCTGGAAGTACTTGGACGTGCCCGTCAAGTTCGCGTAGAAAAAGAAAACACCATCATTGTTGATGGCTTTGGTGAACCAAGCGCCATTCAGGCTCGTGTAAACCAAATTCGCCAACAACTTGAAGAAACCACTTCTGAGTTCGATAAGGAAAAACTGCAGGAACGTCTTGCCAAATTGGCTGGCGGCGTTGCCGTAATCAAAGTAGGTGCTGCAACCGAAACCGAACTCAAAGAGAAAAAATTGCGCATTGAAGACGCACTGAACTCAACTCGTGCAGCTGTCGAAGAAGGAATTGTCTCCGGCGGGGGTACTGCTCTGGCCAATGTAATCAAAATGGTTGAAGACCTGGAAGCTTCCTTGCCGGTTGGCGACGAAAAAACAGGTGTAGCGATTATTAAACGTGCACTTGAAGAACCGGTACGCCAGATCGCTTTTAATGCCGGTTTTGAAGGTTCCATCATTATCGAACGTCTGAAAAAAGAACAACTTGGCGTTGGTTTCAACGCTTTAAACGGCGAGTGGGTCAACATGATCGAAGCCGGTATTGTAGACCCGGCCAAAGTAGTTCGTTCCGCACTCCAAAACGCTGCATCTGTTGCAGGTATGTTCCTCACCACGGAAGCAGTTGTTGCCGATAAACCGGAAGAAACGAAAGATGCGCCCGCAGCCCCTGACATGGGCGGAATGGGCGGAATGGGCGGCATGATGTAATAAAAGCATCACCTTTGGCGCCTGCGGGCTTATAAGCCTGCTTTAAGAAGGAGGCCTTTCATCGGTTAACTGAAACTGGTGAAAGGTCTTTTCTTCTTAAATGATGATTTAAAACAGAATTTGGAAGCTGGTCATTACGACTTGCTTTTGTCTTGATTTAAACATATTCCCCATATATTTATCAGTATGGTTAGGAAGAAGTCTGGTTAAAGTCGGTAAAAATTTTCCTTCCAGCCAATTCTGTTCTCGCTGTGGCTACAGAAACAAAGCTGCGATAAATCTTAACCTTAGAGTGTGGACATGACCGGAATATGGTGTTCATCATGGTCGAGACATCAACGCGGCTGGAAATATTTTGCAAGAAGGATTGAAATTAACCGCCGTGGGGCTCACGGTCTGAGCTTGGTCCATTTCTCCCGGTCGCGGGAGACTACCCGAGAATTCCCTGCCTTCAGGCATGGGGAGTGGTCAAACAGTTGTGAACATGTGTGCCGTTTAGTGCATAGGTTATGTAAACAATTAAATTTATGCAGGGAGCCCGGTATGAACAGATATTATTTCAATCCGGACATGGGAATTTCCGGTGTGGTTGCTTCAGCAACTGGTGATGTTAATGGTGACTTGATCCCTGATATTGTCTACGTGACCGGTTACAGAGAAACAAATGTTTCTATTATACAAAATATGGCACTCGGAATCCGGGATGGAGCAACAGGGATTTCTGTTAGTATTCCCCTGAAGAACAATACGGGATATGATCCCATTCTGTTTTTGGGGGATTTTACCGGAGACGGGATCAATGATATTTTAATTACCATCCCGACAGGTGGTAGTGGTGGAATTACAAACAACTATATTTATTCTTTTGTTAATAACGAACCCCGTTTGTTGTTCGATTCGGATGTGTTTAACCAGGCGTATCAATATGATGTTACTTACAAAGATAATTACAAGGTTGAAGTATTCAGCAAAAGAAATAATACAAGATATCTGATTGATCTATCATTAAGAGAGCCTGATTATTTAAATGAAATATATGATGCAAATGGCAAATTGAAGACGCCAGTTAGTGGCTGGGTTGACCCCATAAGCGGCTTATATCCAATTGATTTTGCGTTTGATGATGTATATGACCTCATTGCTTATCAACAGATTGCCGGAACATACCATGCAGATTCTTTAGGCACTATTCAAAACAGGTTAAAATGGAATGGCTATATGTTTATATTGGACTATCAGGATTTGGCTATTTTCGGTTCTCAAAGATAAAAACAATAACTTGCTATTGAAATTGGGCACGATTGTGGAGTAAACCTCACTTTTCTTACGAGGGACTGGTATAGAAACGATAAGCCTTTATATGCTTATCTGGTAAAAATTTCTTTTTAAACAAGCGGGTGCATTGGTTGAATATAGGGCAGTTGTTTTTGACCATATTCTGACCACCAAACATATATAAATGCCCGATAAATGGTATTATCCCTGGACTTATTCCTGTCAGGCAGACAGTTTTAAAAAAAGTCCTGTAACTCAAGTTACCTGAGCCCGGTATTGTACCGGGCTCAGATTATTTATGGATTTAGCCAGTTGAGTTTACGATAGCGAGAGAAACAAAAAAACACCCGCTATACGGGTGGAAGGCCAATTGATTATACCAAAAATCCCTATCTCACGTTGGAATATAGTATCAGGATATATTGTGCGAAGGGGAAGGGAAAAGGTTGGCAATTAAAGAGAAAGCCTGTCTCATACAAAGTGACTGGGCAAATCACCCGTTTGGCGGGTGGTCATGATTTAAGAGCCGGATTCTGAACAAGAGAAAGAGTTATAGATGATCAATTCTATACAATAAAATAGGCCAGGATAGAAAGACAGACAGATGTAGTACCCATCGCAATTAATGGCTTTAACGCTTTCGTACGGAGATCCCGAAGGCTTGCATTTAATCCGAGTCCGGCCATTGCAGCTGTTAAACACCATGTAGTAAGCTCGGAAATACCATTCATAAATTCGATTGATACTGGAATAGTTACACCAATGACATAACTTCCAATAATGCTCATGATAATGAACCCTATTAAAAACCATGGGAATTCTACTTTTGTTTCAGAACATTGGTCCCTGGATTCCTTCCTTTTCATGATATACATCAAAAGAAAGCACAGTGGAACCAGTAAAAATACTCGACCCAATTTTGCAAGCAAACCAATAGCTAGTGCATCTTGTCCCCCTGGTGCTGCAGCCAGGGCTACATGAGCAATTTCATGTAAACTGATTCCTGACCAAATGCCATAGTTTATGTCTGATAATGGTAAGAAGGGGCGCAATATCGTATAAGATATTGCGAAAATCGTCCCGACCAGAGCAATAATACCAACACTAATGGCGGTATCTTCATCTTTTGATCTGATAATTGGCGCTATCGCAGCGATCGCTGCCGCACCACACACACCTGTACCTACCCCAAGGAGAAGCGATATATTTTTATCTGCTTTCAACATTCGAGCCAGCCAAACTGTTACCAGGATCGCAAAGATAATAACCCCCGTATCTCGAACAAGTAATCCCGGGCCATCCTGTAAAACTGTACCTATATTGAGCTTGAGTCCATACAAAATAATCGCAAATCGTAATAAGCTTTTCGAAGAAAATCCTATGCCTGAACGGAGAAGTTCAGGATAACCGAAAAATTGCCGATACAAGACGGCGATCACAATCGCGGATGCCAATTGACCAACATGATCAAATCCAGGTGCTTTTGCCAATAAGTAGCCCAGTAAGGCGATCATAAGGGTAAAGCCAATTCCACCAATCCATTGCTCAAAAGGTGAGAATTTCTTTTGGGATTGGACAGGTTTTTTATCCACTCTGACATATCGCGCTTCCATCTCAACACCACCTTATTTTATTACAAATCTCAGAATAACCTTTTCCTATCCATAAGAGAAATAATTATTTATGATACTTATCATAAGTAAAGCTATATAATAAAAATAAATTGTAAAAGGGTTGATAAAAATGGATCGACAGTTACAAGTCTTTGTAACGGTTGCAGAGATGGAAAACTTTTCACGTGCAGCAGAAAAGTTACATATGACGCAACCTGCAGTAAGCCAATACATTCAATCTTTTGAGCGCACTCTGGGGATAAAGTTGTTGGAGCGCAGTAATAAATTTGTACGCTTAAATAAAGCCGGGGAAATTGTCTACCATCATGCAAAGGAGATATTAGGTCTTTATACAAAAATGCATTACTTGGTAGATGATCTAACCAACAAGACGAGTGGACCTCTTTCAATTGGTGCCAGTTATACATTTGGAGAATATGTTTTGCCGCGTGTTATTGCTAATATGAATGGGAAATATCCATTGATCACTCCAACCATTATGATCGGGAACACAGAAGAGATAGCAAAATTGGTTTTGGGGCACCAATTAGATGTAGGAATTATAGAAGGAGAATTCAAAGACAAAAATTTAGCAATTGAACCTTTTGCAGAGGATTCTATGTATGTAGTGGCTTCACCAAAACATAGACTGGCTCAGAAAGATGGTGAAATCAACATTTCTGAATTAGAGAAAGAAACGTGGATTGTGAGGGAAAATGGTTCTGGAACCAGAGAAGTAACCGAGAAAATGTTCAGATTGTGTGAGATCAATCCGAAAAAAACATTGGAATTTGGAAGCACACAACTAATTAAGGAATCTGTTGAAGCAGGTCTTGGTATAAGTCTGCTTTCTTACTGGGCAATTCGCAAGAAGTGTTCAATGGGTTCATTAAATATTATAAAAGTAAAACAACTTCCTGTTAAACGGAAATTTTCAGTTGTCTTGAGATCCCCATTCCAGACTAAAGCGTTAAGTGTATTTTTAGAACTGTTAAGAGAAAATGAGACAGTACCAGATTTATTATGAAGTGGTTAAAGTGACTTATCATCCCAGATAAGTCCTTTTTTTGCGATTTCCTGTTTCAACTTCGGGCTTTGGTTCATTAGCATCGCTTGTCCATTGTGTGTCGACAGCGGGGAGTAAATCTTTTGGGCGTTAAATGATTCAAAACGATTTTATCTCAACTTGTCAAATGCGGCAGTCGCTGGGAAACGCCCTCAGATGCTTAAAATATCTTCTTCTGTCTGGCGAATGAGAGTTTAAGCATCTTGAAAAACCTGGGGAGAGCCAATTTGCCGATTCCCGAACCGCTCAGGAAAGCGATTGTCCTGCTGGAAGAGAAGAAGCCATAAATGGACGCAGGAAGTGAAATCGTCGATTTACTCTGGATCATAGGGAAGATCATATAAAAGATGATAAACCATCCCCTGATTAATTCGCTCTTACCCTGTGGTACACAAAGCAAGGGCCTTCTTTTTTTCAGCTATTTTTCATTAAGACATTCAGAGACTAACGAATCAGGACTTTTGTCAACCACAATATACAAATTATTAATTTGGATGCTTGGAATGTCTATAATTAGGGCGAAGGAAGGAGGAATCATCCATGTGGACATATGACCCGTTTCGCCTCTTCTATGTCCAAAAGAAAAACCGGGAATCCCGGCTTTTTATTTTTCGCCGTTGTCTGAAGGTGCAAAAATATCGTAGGAGTATCCGGCAAGAAGAATTTTTCCCTTTTCGATTTCGACATGGATGAGATGAGACAGGGGAAAGGAAATCATTTCTTTTTTCGTCCAAAGTTGAATAATCTTGCAGTTTTTCGTTGGCAAGACAGAACCCATGTTTCCTACTCCTTTTTCTGATCTAAATTTAGATCACTATTACACTTATTAGTATAGATTTAGATCAAAACAAAAACAAGAGAAACTTTTGTTTTTTTTCATTTCGGTGTACAATAATGCAGAAACATAAATCTAGACTAGAGGAGGTGGGAGAATGGATGACCGATCCACCTGGAGGGAGCTTAAAGACTGTCCCGCGGCCATTTTGCCCATTGGTGCCTTGGAGCAACACGGACATCATCTGCCGCTTGGAACCGATACGATGATCGCCAAAGCGATTGCAGAACGGCTCGCTCAACAATTTCCCTCCTTTTATCTGCTGCCCGCGCTCCCGTTTTCCCAGTCTTTTGAACATGCAAGGTTCCCCGGTTTCATTTCCCTGCGAACGGCTACGCTTCTTTCTGTGCTGGAGGATGTGCTGGACTCACTGACCCATTCGGGCATTCAAAAACTGATTATCGTGAATGGGCATGGGGGAAACCATTTCCTCTGGAACTTTGCCCAGGAACAAAACGCTGACCGTCCCAAAGTCTTTGTTGCTCCATCTCGGAAAGACTGGGATTTTGCCTATGAGAAGGCGAATTTGAGCGTAAACTTGAGCCATGACATGCACGCCGGAGAAGGGGAAACCTCCATTTTGCTATATCTGAAGGAAAACGTGAGAAGGGAAGAAGCCGTCGATATTCCGTCCGTTCCTCGTCCTTTGCTTCAAGTGAAGGGCATCGGTGCTTATACCGAGACGGGAAACATCGGGGTTCCCACTCGAGCTTCTGAAGAGAAGGGGAAAGTCTTACTCCAAGCGTTAATCGAACACATCACCCCCTCAGTAAAGGAGTTTGTCTATGAGTAAATGGGAAGAAATCTATCAACAACTGAAAAAGGAAATTGAAGATAAGGTCTATCCGCCTGGTTCCGAGTTCCCCACCAACCTGGATCTCATGAAGCGGTTCAATGTCCATACCTCGACCATCCAAAGTGCGATCCGTCGCCTGATTGAAGAAGGACTCATCCTCTCCGAAGGCAATCGGACCAAACGGAAAGTCCGGGTCGTTCCTACCCGTTCGCATCGAAAAGGCGAATTCTCCGATGAACATGGAAAAAAGGCGAAAAAGAAGGTTCTGGATATCCGCAAGATCTTGAGCAAAAACGAAATGCCGGAGTTTTGCAAAGAAGATGTGAACTTGCCGGCACTGTACTATCTTAACGAGCAATTCCTTGATGGAATCCAGGTTGGCGTGTCCTGCTCCGTCATTCCAAATATCATACCAACGGACGAATTGGAGAAGAAGCTTGGAAAGGAAAACGCCAGCTTGTACCGTTCCCTGGAAGAATTGGGGTACAAGCCGGTATCCTGCGAAGAATCTTTTATCGTCGATCTGCCCACCGAGAAAGACCGGGAAGACTTACTCCTGCCGAAAAACAGCAACATCCCGGTCATTCGCATGGTAAGAAAAACCTTTGATAGTGAGGGAAACGTGGTAGAGATTTGCCATTTGCTGTACCGTGCCGATGTTTATCAATTCCACTATAAATTTGATTTCTAAAGGAGAGAGGATTATGACGAATCAGGAATACATGTGGGAAGCAGTGCTGGAAGGAAGAAAAGCACAAGGCAAAACGGGAACCAATCCACCCGTTGGCGCCATTATTGTGAAGGATGGAAAGATTGTCGGCAGGGGGCATACTTCGGAATTGGGCGGCCCCCATGCCGAAGTAAACGCCTTAAGAGATGCCGGAGACGAGGCAGAGGGTTCCACCGTCTATTGCACCTTGGAACCATGTAGTCACTGGGGAAGGACGGGTCCATGCTGTGTTGCCTTGACGGATGCCAAAATCGCGAAAATCTTTGTTGGCATCGTGGACCCTTCCACAAAAGTCGGCGGCAAAGGCATCCAGCATTTGAGAGACCATGGAGTCGAAGTCATCGTCGGCGGCATGTATGAAGAAGAAATCAGGCAAGATTTGAAAGAGTTCCTCGACCGGGTCGCGACAGGAACGCAAGATTAGAGAGCAGGGGAGAGACTTCCCCTGTTTTTTTCATGCAAAAAGCCAGGGATAATCGCCCTGGCTTCTCTTGATTGGTACAGGGTCAGCATATTTTTTCACAAGTCCCTCAGCCTGGGCCATTTGCAATTGGAAAGCTCGGTATACATCTTCATGACGCATGCTGTTTTCAAACTCCTCATCAAACGGTTGCTCAAGGTATGGATAAAAACTTTCATACATTACCCGTGTGCCAAAGGATTCGTTAAAGATCAGGACGAGTTTGTCTTGAAGGTGAGGATACAGTTTGTCCCATACTTCTGGCCAAGCGGGAGCCTTCTTGACCTCCAGATGCGCCTGAGACGGAAATTACGCCAGACCCAGATCCTGAACTGATGGATTTGATTCTCGTAACCGTCGTGGAATGGTATAAACGCTATAGGAATTCGTAGAATAACGAGTTGCTTCTGCGTTCCGTCAATAGCTACTGCAAATAGTGAAGACATTGGCCAATTAATGGCAGAAGCCATCGGGAAAGTTTGCAAAGATGGTATGGTTACCGTAGAAGAATCCAAAGGTTTTGCTACTGAACTGGAAGCTTCCTTGCCGGTTGGCGACGAAAAGCTAAAGTAGTTCGTTCCACACTTCAAAACATAACATCTGTTGCCGCCATGTTCCTCCCCACGGAGGCCGTTGTTGCCGATAAACCGGGAAAAAACGAAAGATGCTCCCACAGCCCATGGGCGTGGTTGTCCTTTCATCCTCATGCTCCACTGAAAAGACAGATGAATCTTATGTAACTGTTTTTCGCAGAATAAGGGACGATACAAACTTGAAGCAAATTTGAGCAATTTGCAGCAAGGCTTTTTAAACATTTGTAATAATATTGATTTCAACCGGTTCTTTTTTAACAAGAGACATCTGAATGCCATTTAACGCAAACGTCGTTGAGCGATTAATGAGCAATTGCAGAAAAAATTGTGATGTAAAAGTCAGACCGGCAGAGGCAGTGTTTGGAAGTTTTTCTGTTTTCATTTAAACTAGGAGCAGTTATTGTTTGTGAACCCAGTAATGCCGTAATGTCATGATTGACTATCAGGTTCATAAGAAGGTGATTTGACATGGACGAGATGATCTTTGATATACCGTATAAACTGTACAACGAATTGAGTGATTCCGAGCGTCACTTATTGCAGTACATCTACAACAAACTTGAAAGTATTTCGACAATGTCGATTGTAACTTTGAGCGAGGAAGCGAACGTTTCGACCGCTACAATCGTAAGACTGATGAAAAAACTTGGTTACGAAGGTTACACGTCGTTTAAATACAGTATCAGAGATAAAGTTCAAACATTGAGTGATCACGATGCCATAGAAAATATCGATACACAAATTAAAGAAGCGATACGTAAGAACGAAATTGAAGTAGTGAAAACGATACAGATGCAAAACATTGGTGTCATCGAAGACGCAATCCAAAAAATTTATGATGCCGAAAAAATATACATATTTGCCAGAGGGTTTTCTGAAATGATCGGGAACGAAATGACGGTCAAGTTGCAGTTGTCGGGCAAAAACTGCGAGATACATAATGATCCGAACATTATTAGAGTGATGTCAAGTAAATTGAAACCGAAAGATCTCGTCATCTTCGTCTCATTAAATGGCGAGACGGTTGAACTTGTCGAAGCATGCAAAAACTGTAAAATAAAAAACATTGGCACGATTACGTTGACAACCCGGATGGAGTCCAGTCTGGCGAAGTTGTCGGAAATTACCTTTCTCGGGTATAAGGGTGAACATTCGTATTTCCCCGATTACGAGGTACGTTCACGCCTGCCCCTTCATGTCATCTCCAGAATTCTCCTCGATGCCTACGTCATCCGCATGCCTAAGCGAAATGAATAGCATGAACCCCTTTCCTCCTACAGCTTAATGAAAAACTTTACACATGTTGTAAACAGTCGAATGGGAGTGTGTGTCATAATATACGGGAGGTGATCAACATTATTTATACTTGTACATTAAATCCGGCTATTGATTTATTTGTCGCAATGGATTCCCTCAAACCCCACGCAGTTAATCGGACATTTGATGAAGACTATCAAGCGAATGGAAAAGGGATCAGCGTATCCATTGTTCTCAATAAATGGGGTGTCAGCAGTGTCGCTCTGGGTTTTGTCGGCGGGTTTACAGGTGATTACATTAAGAGTGAATTGAAGCGAATCGGTATTCAAACAGACTTTGTTGATATTAACGGGATCACTCGTATTAACATTTTTGTCAACGCCGAGACCGAATTCAAAATTGTAAACAAGGGGCCGAAGATCGAGTCTGATAGTATTGAGAAAATGCTGCAAAAATTGAAAACGATTCCAAGAAACAGCACGCTGTTTGTATCGGGAAGTGTTCCAAATGGTGTAGACGAAGACATTTATGTTGAGATTGCGAAGATTGCACAACAAAACGATGTGAATCTCATTCTCGACATCAGTTCGAAAAAACTGCTGGATTGTTTGCCATATTCCCCATATCTCATTAAACCGAACGAAGATGAACTGGCACACTTGTTCGGAAAAGACCACTTAAGTGATGAGAAAATCGTAATGTATGGAAAGAGATTGTTGCACAAAGGAGCCCGGCAAATAATTGTATCACTTGGCGAGAAAGGGGCCATTTATTTCTCTTCCGAGAAAACGGTAAAAGTGTCTTCAGTTAGCGGCCAAGTTGTCAATACGGCGTGTGCCGGAGATACGATGCTCGCAACATTTGCAGCGAAACGGCTGGCTGGACAAACGGTGGAAGAAGCAATCGCCTATGCTTCAGCTGCTGGAGCTTCTACCGCCTTTTCCAAAGGGATCAGTGATTTGACAGATGTGGAGGAGTTAGTCAAACACGTTCAAGTTTCTCATTTATAATTTTTTGTAAAGGTGGGATCTGTATTATGGGGAAAGTTAGAATTGTTGCAGCTACAGGTTGTCCTACAGGCATTGCCCACACGTTTATGGCCGAAGAGTCGTTGAAAAAAGCAGCAGAAAAACTGGGTGCAGACATTAAAGTGGAAACACACGGACAGGTCGGCGTACAAAACGAATTGACAAAGGCGGACATTCAAGCCGCGGATGGTGTTATCATTGCTGCGGACAAAGACGTCCAGGCAGAGCGTTTCGCAGGCAAGCCGCTTGTTGAAGTCTCAGTCGGGAAAGGAATTAAAGAAGCGGAGCAACTCATCCAGATGATTATTGACGGTAAAGCAAAAGTATATCGTCCGCAAACAGGCGCTCAGTCAACGGGAGAAAAAGAAAACGGACAGGACAACTCGGTCGGACATGCCATTTACAAATACTTGATGAACGGGGTTTCTCACATGCTGCCGTTCGTCGTTGGCGGCGGTGTTTTAATTGCGGTATCGTTCCTGTTCGGTATTCATTCTGCCAATCCGGAACACGAAACGTACAATCCGATTGCTGCCTTTTTGAACAGTACAGGGGGGATTGCCTTCCAGCTGATGGTTCCGATTCTGGCAGCATTTATCGCTGAATCGATTGCTAAACGGCCTGGTCTCGTTGTCGGTTTTATTGGTGGTATGATTGCCAGTGTCGGCGGTGCCGGCTTCCTTGGTGGTATCGTGGCCGGCTTTATCGGGGGATACCTTGTAGTCTTGCTCTCAAAACTGTTCAGTAAACTTCCGCCGTTCCTGGATGGACTTAAAGCAATCTTTTTATACCCGGTTTTCGGTATTTTGTTGATCGGTGCAATTATGACCGTTGTAGTTGAGCCTATGACAGCTATTAATGAAGCGATGAAAACGTTTCTTGCCGATTTCCAGGGAGCTAATCCAATTTTGCTCGGGTTGATTGTCGGTTGTATGAGTGCGTTTGATATGGGCGGCCCGGTGAACAAGGCGGCTTATGTGACGGGAACGGCGCTGCTCGCCGAAGGCAACCTTTACTTTATGGCAGGTGTTTCGGCTGCATGCATTACGCCTCCGCTCGTTATTGCATTTGCAACGGTATTTTTCAGAAAGTATTTCAATAAATCGGAACGAAATGCCGGTCTGGTCAACTTTATTTTAGGTTCGACTCATATTACGGAAGGAGCAATTCCGTTTGCAGCCAAAAACCCGGTGGTGGTAATTCCGATTTTAATGGTCGCCTCCTCCTTATCAGCTATTGCGACCTACATGCTGGGAGTACAGGTTCCCGCACCTCATGGCGGATTTCTTGTTCTACCCGTCGTCACGGGAGCTGTTCAATGGGTACTCGCTATTTTGGCAGGCTCTTTAGTCGGAGCAGTGCTGTACGGTATGTACAAAAAAAGAAGTTTTGCTAAAGCTTGGCAGGAGTGATGAAATTGGATATTGACAACATGTTGAATGTGAGCCATATCAGCCTTAACGACAATTTGCAAAAACAGAAAGATGTCTTTAAACGAATTGCAGAACTGGCGGTCGCCAACGGGATCGCCTCCTGCGAGGAAAGCATTGTCGATGGACTTGTCGCGCGGGAGCAGGAAAGCACAACCGGGTTTATGGACGGATTTGCGATCCCGCACACACAAGTAAACGCCATCCAAAAACCGGGTATCGTCATTGTGTCCACAAAACAAGGGGTTGAATGGAACTCAATGGATGGAGAACCGGCCCGTTTCATGATTGCGCTGCTCATTCCGGTCAACGAAGCCGGCACGACTCATCTGAATGTGCTGGCTTCGTTGTCGCGCATGCTAATGCACGATAAGGTTCGTCGGGAACTGTTGAGCGCATCAAACGCCGAAGATGTGTTGAAACAGATCAGATTGGCCTTGACGAAACAGGATTGAAACAAGTTCTTTTATATCAGACAACATGGGGGAAAGGGTCCGGACCAGGATATGAGGGAATCTTCTTCGAGTAGGAGGGAACGGGGCGATCGAGGCAAGACTTTTTTGAGTGGAACCCGCTTTCGGTACCCATTTGCCAAGCTATTCGCGCCCCGGGTATATTTAAAATATGTTCAAATCCAATAATATTGAGGCGGTACAATGTTGGTCAATACTAAAGATATGCTGTTGAACGCACAAAAAGACGGTTATGCCGTTCCGGCGTTCAACATTCACAACCTGGAAACTGTTCAAGTCATTGTGGAAGCTGCGAACGAGCTACGCTCTCCGGTTATTTTGGCGGCGACTCCGGGAACGTTCAAGTACGCGGGGCGGGACTACATGCAAGCGATAGCTGATACTGCGGCCAGGCAGTACTCTATTCCGATTGCACTGCACCTGGATCATCACGAATCGCTCGACGATATCCGGAAGTCTGTTGAATTGGGGACGAAGTCGGTCATGATTGATGCCTCGCATCGTCCATTTGAGGAAAATATTAAAATCGTCAAACGGGTTGTCGATTATGCTCACGCCAACGGTGCGACTGTAGAGGCAGAACTTGGGCGTTTAGGAGGCCAGGAGGACGAAATGGTTGTCGACGAAGCGGATTCATACTACACTGATCCGACAGCAGCCAAACAATTTTGTGAGCGGACAGGAATCGATTCGCTGGCTGTGGCCATCGGAACAGCTCACGGGTTGTACAAATCTGAACCGAAACTTGATTTCGATCGCTTGGCCGAGATTCGCAAAGTGCTCGACGTCCCGTTGGTTTTGCACGGTGCTTCGGGTATACCGTCGTCCGCTGTTCGGAAATGCATTGAGCTGGGATGTTGCAAGGTAAACATAGCGACGGAATTGAAAATACCGTTTGCCAACGCGTTGAAACAGTATTTCCGAAAGCATCCCGAAGCAAACGATCCGCGAAAGTATATGCAGCCGGCGAAGCAAGCCATGAAACAAGTGGCAATTGAAAAAATAAAAATGTGTATGAGTAATGGTCGCTATTAAGGAAAGCCACTGTTTACAAAACGGACCCCTGCGGACAGGGGTCTTGACTGTTTTGAATGACACCATCGATATCTTTGGGCATTTGACAATCGAATAAGGTCTTATTCATTGTTGGAACACAAGTTGACTCAAATACTTGGAAAGATCTTCGTTGACATATGTCCCGTTTTTTATGAAAAAATAATGCGCAAAAACGATCTCTTTCTTCATGCTACTTCATCAGTTACCGGATTTTCAGTCCAAATTTGCTACTTGAATTCTTTTTCTTCATTAATACTTTTTGCCAAATCGGAAAAACGCTTCTGCCATTTCATCCCCAAAAGACCAATGCATTTAAAAACGATCTGTAAAACGTATGCCATTGTCATTCTCCTTTGTTATTATGTTATTGTATACAAAATCAGAAACATAAGGAAATATTTAATAATAAAAGGGTTGATTTGGCAGGATTTCCCGGAATTGAAGAAAAGAGGCAAGAGTTTCTTGGGGAAATTTAAAAATGTTGTTATTTTTTGGACAGGTCAAAACAAAAGTGAATTATAAAAAGGAAATTCCTGGTTGGGTAATGATCAGGGATTTGGTCCAGGAAGGGGGATTGGCGATTATTGGAGCAATTGTGGGTGCCATCGTATTGTTTGTGTTAGGAATAATTCTGTCTGGTGGCAAGGGGGCCTTTCTGATTGCCGGATTTAATATGATGTCGAAGGAAGAAAAAGAAAAATATGATAAAGTCGCTTTATGCAAGTTTATGGGAAAAATGATGTTCGCTTTGTCATTCAGTATGGTATTCTGGGTGCTTGGTGAAGTGTTTGAAAGTAAAAGGTTGTTCGCTTTCGGCCTTGTTTTGTTTTTTGGAATTGTCATTTTCACCCTGATATATGCGAATACCGGGAACAGATTCAAAAGATAGAAAAAATGGTCCGAATTTATGTCTTCAGGGTTTATTCCGATTCTCGGTTTGATTGCTCTTCATACTCTGTGATTAACTCAATGTTATTCTTATGGGAGCCGTCGCTGTCTGCGGATTTGTATTTGAGTGGTCCGGTTTAGTAACATGGTCATTAGTCATAATTTTCTTCCTGGCCGCTGTATATTGCACAAAATTCAGATAAAAGAGCGGCAAAAAAAGTAGTAACCCTGAAAATTTTCAGGAGACAGCTCATGCTTAATTGGATAATGATTTGGCTATCAGGTTATTTTTATACTCTGTTTATCAAAGTTAAGATTGATAATATGATTATTTTTAACGCGAATGAATACACAAGCTTTAGTTGAATAAGTTTATTTAAAAAATGCTCAGATTCTCCCGAGCATTTTTTGTATGTGGATAATGGTATGTCCCAATTATTTGTGGATTAATAACCGCTTCAGTCAATAATGGCGAGAATGTTTAAATCAAGACCTGGATTAGAGTTTGGAGTTTAAAAAACAGTTCAGATCTCTTGATGAAAAAGATTTTAATACTTATAAACACAGAATCCTGGAGTTGTTATATAGCTAATATTCTTCACCTTAAAATCCATGTATTTAATTCCCTGTTGCCTTTTTCATGAAAAAAAGGATCATTTCACCCCCAGCAGGCCTTTGTTGATAAGGTTATTTATGATTTTGGCCATTTCTTTTGGCGATTTGTCCATTCCATTGTTTAGCCAGTTTTTCATGACGTCGATGCTTCCGCTGATAATAAATGAACTCATATAGCTGAAGAGATCCTCATCGATGCGGGCAGATGCCCAGCTTTCCATGAAAAAGTGATGAGCGAAAACGATCACTTTCTTCTGGAATGTGGTGTCCGCTTTTTCGTGGAGCAGTGTCTTGCATACTTCCTGTTTTGAAGCCAGGTACTCCAGCAATTTTTCAAACATCTGGAGGGTGTCTTCTTCTTTCTTGTAATTGTACTGATTTAAATATCCAGTCATGTCGTCAATAATTTCTTCTTCAATTTTGTCAAGAAGGTCAAATTGATCAGAGTAATGTGAATAAAATGTGGAGCGGTTGATATCGGCCAGTTCACAAATCTCTTTAACAGTAATGGAAGACATCGGCTTTTCCTTTAGCAGCTTCATGAGACTGTTCTTCAAAACCATCCGCGTATATTTTTTACGCCTGTCCAGTTTGGATGTAGTCATAAATAGCTCCTTTTTTACCGTTTGGCAACACAATTTGCGATTTTGTTGCCGAAATCACGGAAGTTGTTAAACTGTTTGTTGATTAGACAACACTGTGTACATAAAATAATAAAGTGAACATTAAAAAATGGCAAGAGGGGGTGTATTATGAAAAATATTGCAGCAAGAATTATCAAACACAAAAAGGCAGTTGCAATTACTTTTATTATTCTTGCAGTCATCTGTACTCTGGCGCTGTTTGCTGTATCGGTAAACTACGACATGAAAGATTATTTGCCGGATGATGCCCAATCTGCAAAAGCAATGCATATTATGGAACAGGAATTTGCGGGAAATGTTCCGACAAACAGAGTCATGATTAATGACGTAACCGTACAGCAAGCTCTTGCTTTTAAAGAGAAACTGGCTTCGATTGACGGTGTGTCGGATGTTACATGGCTGGATGATGCCATCGATATAAAATCTCCACTTGAAATGGCTGATGAAGAAATCGTGGAATCCTATTACAAGAATGGCAAAGCATTATTTTCATTCAGCATTCGTGATGGAGATGAAGTAGCCGTAACCGATACCATCTACGATCTCATTGGTGAAGAAAATGCCATGGCAGGTGAGTCCCTTAATACGGCCACTCAGCAAAAGATGGCTGGAACAGAATCGATGTATGCGGTTGTCTTGTTAGTTCCGATTATCATACTGATTTTAGTTTTATCCACCAACTCTTGGGTAGAACCGTTGTTTTTTATGACGGCTATTGGCGTTTCGGTTTTGATTAACATGGGAACGAACATTTTTCTTGGGGAAATATCCTTTGTTACCCAATCGGTCGCACCAATTTTACAACTGGCTGTATCACTTGATTATGCTATTTTTCTCCTGCACAGTTTTTCCGATTACAGAAAGAAAACAGAAGATCCCCATCAAGCCATGGAGCTTGCCATGAAGAAATCCTTTTCGGCGATCGCGGCCAGTGCGTCAACGACCTTTTTTGGTTTTATCGCAATATCATTTATGAATTTTGAAATTGGTTCAGATTTGGGGATTAACCTGGTAAAAGGCATTTTATTAAGCTTTATCAGTGTAATGGTCTTTTTGCCTGCAATAACGCTTATGTTTTATAAATGGATTGATAAAACACGGCATAAACCATTACTTCCAAATCTTGGGAATACAGGAAGCCATGTTGTAAAATTCAGGGTACTAAGCTTGTTGCTTGTATTTATTCTGATTGTACCCGCCTTTCTGGCACAGAGTCATACCAATTTCACATATGGCATTGGAGAGCAGCCGGAGACTACGAGGGCTGGCAGTGATCTGGAGAAAATCAAAGAACATTTTGGGGAAAGCACCCCGATTGTTTTACTTGTTCCCAAAGGGGATATCGCCAAAGAAGAGAAACTGGTACAGGATTTGGAGAAAATCAGGCATGTGTCAAGTGTGCTTGCTTATGTCAACACTGTCAGTGCTGCGATTCCTCCAGAGTATCTGGAGCCATCTGTGACAGATCAGTTTTATTCCGAAAATTACAGCCGAATCATACTTCAAACAGATACCAGAAACGAGGGTGAAGAAGCGTTTCGTTTAATCGAACAGGTGCAACGCACGGCAGAAAGCTATTATGGCAAAGATGTTCATTCTCTTGGAGAAAGCGTAACATTGTACGATATAAAAAATACAGTGGAAAAGGATAATAAATTGGTCAATCTTTTGACCATTGCAGCTTGTCGACAAAGTCTGTTTTCTTAACAGGTCGACAAGCTTTTTTGTCGAAT